>CAWENX010000009.1:0-802609 GCA_963810555.1 uncultured Bacteroidia bacterium
GCCAATGAATTTTTCATTCTTAAAAGCCCAAGAGCCAGTATTCTTGCTCATTATAATCCTTTTCACCAGCGTTGGAACGTGTTGATAAAAAGTTGCTTACGGAATTAAACCCAGAAATGCAGAACAGACTTTTTCCGTCCATGCACTTCTTGATCCCGATATTAAACTTGTCAGCCTGACAGGAAAAGCAGGGACTGGAAAAACATTGTTAGCACTGGCAAGCGCCATTGCACAAAACAGACCTACGACCAGATATTACTGGCACGGCCTATTGTGTCACTCAGCAACCGCGACATAGGTTTTCTCCCCGGCGATGTAGATGAAAAAATAACTCCTTACATGCAGCCGCTATTCGATAATCTGTCAGTCATTAAACGCTGCTTTAACCCCCATAGCGTGGAGCAGAGCCAGATTGAAGAGCTGCAAAAGGAGGAACGCTTGGTGATCAGTCCTTTGGCATTTATCCGGGGACGGAGTTTATCGAATTGTTATTTTATTATCGATGAGGCGCAAAATCTCACCCCGCATGAAGTAAAGACGATCATTACCCGTGCCGGAGAAGGAACAAAAATGGTATTTACCGGTGATATTCAGCAAATTGATTCTCCTTATCTTGATATGCAGTCAAACGGATTGGCCCACTTAACTGAAAAGATGAAAGGACAGAATCTCTTTGCCCATGTAAACCTTGTGAAAGGGGAAAGAAGTTATCTGGCAGAGCTGGCAAGCGATTTGCTGTAAGCAAAGAGATGAGAACTAAGAGCCAAGAGAATTGAGAGCAAATTATTGTCCCGTTTTCGATGATCATGATCTTTTCGATTCTGTCGCCCTGGCGGATGGCGTCAATCACTTCAAGTGCCTTCGTAAACTTTGCCGAAACAAGTATGTTTCCTATCCAGATGGCTTGTATTTGCGCGACTATGGCAAATAAAAAATTGTGAACCGCCTGTATCTTTTCCGGCATGAGCCATAGATAGTACACCACGATCGTGATATTGATTCCCTCCGCTTGTTTCACATTTGATGGTATAGCCCGGGCCTCCCATTCCATTGCCATTGGGACAACCACCCTGTATTACAAAATTCGGAATGACGCGATGGAAAGTAAGTCCGTCATAAAATCCTTCTTTTGAAAGTTTAACAAAGTTTGCCACCGTATTCGGAGCATCCTTTTCATAGAAATTAACTTTCATAACTCCTTTAACTGTATGAATTTCAGCTTGTACCATATCTGTTTTTTAATTTGCGTGACAAATGTACAATCTTTTGCCCAAAATGGAAAAATAAAATTAAGAATTGACCTTCAATATCAATTATAAAAAATTGAGTACATTACATTAAATTGTCAATAGTATGACTTAGCTGCAATAATTTGCGACAAATGTTTCCAACTTTTAATTATAAAGACTAAATTGTTTTATTCTTAATTTTATCTTTGGGTACTGAATCAGACTTGAAAATAAGCACTCTGTTTATTACAGGGAATTCTATTAACGGATCTAAATATATGAATTACAGCAAATCCGCTATTCTGTTTATAATTTTGACGACAGGGATATTATGTTCCTGCTCTGTTTCACGGAGATACCGTTCAGCACTGGATTCATATGATTACGGGGAATATTATAAAAGTATTGATGCCTGCCGTAAAGTATACAGGGAGACAAAAGACCGGGAACAAAAGGCCCATTTGCAGCTTGTGATTGCGGAGGCCTATTACAATATAGGCAAGTATCGTTATGCTGAGAGTTATTTTAAAAGCGCATTTCTTCGAAATGCCGGAAATGCTTTGGCTCATCTTCATTATGCTGAAGTATTAAGGGCAGATGGAAAATATGTTGAGGCCATCTCGAATTATAAAACTTATCTGGATTCCTTCCCAAAAGATGAGAGAGCTTTAAACGGGATAGAATCCTGTAAACAGATTCAGGAGTGGGTCAAAAATCCAACACGTTACCAGGTGGTTAACCTAAAGGAGATCAATTCTTCTGCAAGCGATTATTCTCCTGCATATGCCGGAGTCAGAGATAATGAAATCTATTTTACCTCAACACGCAAAGGGGTTTCCGGCAAGCAAAAAAATCCAATTACCGGTGAGTATTACGCTGATATCTTTCGGGTGAGCTATAATCTTCAAAAGGACAAATGGGATAAGCCTCAACTTGTGGATGAATCTCTTCAGATCAATACTTTTGATGAAGACGGGGCTGCCGGTTTTGATTCACAGGGATCGACAATGTATTTTACCCGCTGCAGGTACACTAAAGATCAGGAAAGAGGGGCTGAAATATATTCTGCAACAGAATTATCAGGAGTATGGGGTAATCCAATCCGGGTTGAGATAGGAAAAGACAGCCTGATGGTTGCCCATCCGACAGTTTCATCAGATGGTAAAACAATGTATTTCGTTTCTGACAGACCGGGAGGAATGGGGAATAAGGATATCTGGATGGCTGAGAAAACCGGGGAAGATTCCTGGGGAAAGCCTGTAAATCTTGGGCCTGAAATCAATACTCCAGGAGACGAAATGTTTCCGTTCATTCGCGGAAACGGAGAGCTTTATTTTGCCTCAAATGCGCATCCCGGTCTTGGCGGCTTTGATATTTTCAAAGCAGTAAAAGATAAGGATGGAAAATGGTTTGTGGAAAATATGAAGGCCCCTATCAATTCAACAGGGGATGATTTTGCAATATCTTTTTATGCGGATGAGAACCGAGGATTGTTTACAAGCAACCGTGAAGGGAGCAGAGGTGATGATATTTACAGTTTTGTACTTCCGCCAAAGATTTACCAGATTGAAGGAGATATTTTCAACAAAGAAACAAATGCCAGAATCGATGATGCTTCGGTAAGGTTGATCGGAACCGACGGTACTATGCTCAGATTAACTGCAGAGAACGGTAAATTCCAGTTTAAACTCAAACCTGAGGTGGAATACATCGTGGCAGCTTACAAAAAGGGTTTTCTCAACGATAAAGCTGTTGCATCCACAATCGGACTTAAAGATGGCAAGGATTTCAAAATCAGGTTTGACCTTACACCAGTGGAGACACCGATAAGAATTGACAACATTTACTATGAATTTGGGAAGTGGGATCTTTTACCGGAATCAATAAGTGCCCTGGACAGTCTCAGCGAATTACTTACCCTTAATCCGACTACAGTCATTGAACTCATGTCCCATACAGACTGCCGGGGTGATGATGCTACTAATTTCGAATTGTCTCAAAAAAGGGCCCAATCAGTTGTTGCTTATTTAATTTCCAAAGGCATTCAACCCGGAAGGCTGATAGCCAAAGGATATGGAGAAACATCACCTAAAACCGTCACTAAAAGACTCGCCCAACAATATCCCTTCCTGAAACAGGGCCAGGTTTTGACATGCAGCTTTATTGATTCTCTTAAAGATGAAAATCAAAAGGAAATTTGTCACCAGATCAACCGACGGACAGAATTCAAAGTGGTTTCTTCGGACTATAAGGAAAAGTTTGCAAAGTAGGAATAACTCAGAAGACAGTCGACGGAACTGATGCTTTTGCCATTATTTTCAAGAGTCTTTTTACAATTTCAGGATGCAGGGCCGCGATATTTTTTGATTCACCCAAATCTGTTTTCAGATCATACAATTCGGTAGTTGTTTTCGCCGGATCATTTAACTGATTTCTGACCAGTTTCCAGTTGCCTTCTCTGATCGCAAGTTTTCCACCCATCTCATGAAATTCCCAATAAAGATAATCATGTTCTTTTTGGTTCGGGAGTCCCAGTAAAACAGGCAGGAAAGATAATCCGTCCATATTTTCAGGTGTTTTAATACCGGAGAGATCAGCTAAAGTAGGCATTACGTCCCAGAAAGCAGAAAGATGATCTGTGACTGATCCTGATTTAATCTTTTCGGGCCAACGGACAATCATAGGAACCCTGACACCTCCTTCATACAAATCCCTTTTATATCCTCTTAATGGTCCATTACTGTCAAAGTAATCAGGATCTGCTCCTCCTTCTTTGTGAGGCCCGTTATCCGAAGTAAAAAAGACAATCGTATTTTTGTCTAATCCTAACTCCTTCAATTTAGCAAAGATTTCACCTACCTGCTTATCGAGCAAAGTAACCATAGCAGCAAATGCAGCATGAGATTCAGACTGACTCCCATAGCCTCCGTTACGGAAATTTTTATCTCCGGGAACCGTTCCATTGTAAATCTTTTCAGGCAGAAATTTTCCGCGATACTCTTTAAGGTATTTTTCAGGGAGTAATAACTCCGCATGAGGTATGGTTGTAGAATAGTACATAAAGAAGGGTCTCATTTTATTTCTCTCTATAAATTTCAATGCTCTGTCATGAATAAGTTCAGGTGCATATTCGTTATACTGATCACCCTTATTTCCCTCGAGTTCAACCTTCTTCTGATTATCCCACAAATGAGAGGGGAAATAATTATGAGCCTGGCGCTGACAATTAAAACCGTAAAACTCATCAAAACCCTGCCTATTGGGATCTCCCTCAGAACCCGGATACCCAAGACCCCACTTTCCAAAACAACCTGTAACATAACCGGCCTGTTTAAGCATTTTGGCAATAGTCTTTGTCCCGGCAGGCATTGGCCATTGCCCTTCAGGCTGCCATTCTTTATTACCCCTGATAGGAGTATGACCAGTAGTTAATCCCGTCATCAGAGAAGAACGTGAGGGAGCACAAACCGTGCAACCGGCATAGTGTTGGGTAAACAGGATTCCTTCTTTTGCCATCCGATCTATATTAGGGGTCTGAAAGTGCTTTTGACCATAACATTCCAGATCACCATAGCCAAGATCATCAGCAAGAATATAAATGATATTCGGCTTTTGAATTTCTTTGGAATCAGCTTTATTTTTTCCGTAACCATTAAAGCCGCTTATGACCAAACAAAAGGTCATAGAAGAAAGTAGTACAGAATCATTGACCATATCAGTAGTTAATTAAGGTTTTGAAGTTTCTAAATGTATAAAAAAATCGCTATCATTAATTCAATAAGAGAATATTTAATTAACTGGCTGCAATTGAAATAGGGGTTCCGGACAAAAATATAAGAAGGAAATCTCGAATTTGTATTAATTTTGCAGATTCTGATAAAGGCTAAATTCTTTATTATCAGAAAAGATTGAATACAGATATGGAGTATCAGCATGAAAATTGACAGCAGATATAATCTGAGAGGGGTTTCCTCTTCAAAGGAGGAAGTGCACGAGGCAATAAAAAATTCAGATAAGGGACTTTATCCAAAAGCCTTTTGTAAGATTATTCCTGATATTCTCGGCGGTGATCCTGAATATTGTAATGTTATGCATGCTGATGGTGCAGGAACAAAATCATCGCTGGCCTATATTTACTGGAAAGAAACGGGGGATATATCAGTCTGGAAAGGTATTGCACAGGATGCAGTGGTGATGAATCTTGATGATTTATTGTGTGTGGGAGCTGTCGATAACATTCTTCTCTCTTCAACAATCGGAAGAAATAAGAATAATATTCCGGGAGAAGTTATATCTGCTATTATAAACGGAACGGAAGAATTTTGTTCTGAACTCAGGGGGTTTGGAATTAATATCTATCCCACTGGCGGTGAGACTGCCGATGTAGGTGATCTTGTAAGAACAATTATTGTTGATTCTACCGTAACATGCAGAATGAAAAGGTCTGATGTTATTTCAGCCGGTAATATATCAGCAGGAGATGTAATTGTCGGTTTGTCCTCATCCGGTCAGGCAACTTACGAAAGAAGTTATAACAGTGGAATAGGGAGTAATGGACTGACTTCAGCCCGTCATGATATCTTTGGGAAATATCTTGTATCAAATTACCCTGAGAGCTTTGATCCTTCAGTTCCCCGGGAATTAGTTTATTCCGGAAATTATAACCTGACAGATAAAATTGATAAATTAGGTACAGATGCAGGAAAATTGGTTTTATCGCCAACAAGGACTTATGCACCTGTAATTAAAAAAGTACTTGAACATTACAGGGACGCTGTTTCAGGAATGATCCATTGTTCAGGAGGTGCACAGACCAAAGTTCTTAATTTTATTGAAAATCTGCATGTTATTAAAGATAATCTTTTTGATACACCCCCTTTATTTAAACTGATCCAGGCGCAAAGCAAAACTCCCTGGGAAGAAATGTATAAGGTTTTTAATATGGGGCATCGTTTCGAAATATATGTAAAACCTGAAAAAGTTCAGGATATAATTGCAATTTCCCAATCATTTGATGTTGATGCCCGGGTTATTGGTGAAGTTAAGTCGTATACCGGTAAAAAGGTAACGATAAGATCACCGTTTGGCACTTTTGAATATTAGCTTCCCTGTATTTGAACATTTTATCATTTTTTATTATATTAATGCATTTAATCATTGTATGTCAGATAATTCACTGTTAGATAAATTTGAAGGTATAAAAATACGTTTCGAGGAGGTTTCCCAGCAAATCTCTGATCCGGATGTAATGAAGGATATGAAGCGATATGTGAAGTTGAACCAGGATTATAAACAGCTTGATTCGCTTGTAAAATCATTTACAAGATATAAGAAGCTGATGAAGAACATTTCAGATGCACAGGAGATGCTTGATAACGAGTCAGATGAAGACTTACGTGAAATGGCCCGGGAAGAACTGGAAAAAGATGAAAAGATGGTTCAGAAATTCGAGGAAGAAATTAAACTGTTGCTTGTTCCCGCTGATCCTGAAGACAGAAAGAATGCAATTCTTGAAATACGCGGCGGAACAGGAGGCGATGAAGCCGCTATATTTGCAGGTGATCTTTTCCGAATGTATTCCAGGTTTTGCGACCGAAAAGGCTGGAAAATGGAGGTTACAAGTTATACAGAAGGTACTTCCGGCGGATTTAAAGAGATCGTGGCAAAAGTTACAGGTGAAAATGTTTATGGTACTTTAAAATTTGAATCAGGTGTCCATCGAGTACAACGCGTACCTCAAACCGAAACACAGGGGAGGGTTCATACATCTGCCGCCACTGTTGCAGTTTTACAGGAAGCAGAAGAATTTGACATAGAACTTAAGGAAAGTGATATCCGAAAAGATACTTATTGTTCATCTGGTCCCGGTGGTCAAAGCGTCAATACGACCTATTCGGCAATAAGGCTCACACACATCCCGACCGGAATTGTGGTGACCTGCCAGGATGAAAAATCCCAGATTAAGAATTTGGCAAAGGCTATGTCGGAACTGCGTTCACGTATTTACAATATGGAGTATCAAAAATACATTGATGAAATTTCTTCAAGGAGAAAAACAATGGTTTCTACCGGCGACCGCTCAGCCAAGATAAGAACATATAATTATCCTCAGGCGAGAATCACCGATCACCGGATAGGTTTGACCCTTTATAATTTACCTGCCGTGTTGGATGGTGACTTAGAGGAGATTATCGATAAACTTAGACTGGAAGAAAATTCAGAACGCTTAAAAGAAGCAGAACTGTAACTAAAATCCGGAATTTATTGTAATATAATATACATAACTTCTGACTTAATTTCCCTTTTATGAATATTCAGCAATTAATAGGTCAGATCAAAAAGAAAGGTTCCTTTCTTTGTGTGGGGCTTGACACAGATATTGAAAAGCTGCCGCATTTTCTCCATAGACTACCTGATCCTGTCTTCTCATTTAATAAGGAAATAATTGATTCGACCTGTACATTTGCAATAGCTTATAAACTAAATCTTGCATTTTACGAATCAAACGGAATAACAGGATGGGAAAGTCTTGTTAAAACCGTGGATTATATACATGAAACTTATCCCGATATATTTCTTATTGCCGATGCCAAGCGTGGAGATATTGGAAATACTTCTGCAATGTATGCAAAAGCATTTTTTGAGCAGTTGAATTTTGATGCGGTTACAGTGGCACCCTATATGGGTGAAGATTCTGTAAAACCTTTTTTAACCTATCATGATAAGTGGGTTATTCTTCTTTCGCTTACCTCAAATAAAGGGGCATTTGATTTTCAGTACATGATAAACCACGAAACAGGTAATAAATTATTTGAAGAAGTCTTAATAAAATCGAAGAATTGGGGAAATGAGCAGAACATCATGTATGTTGTGGGTGCTACCAAAGCTGAAGAATTAACCGGCATTCGTAAAATTGTTCCTGAACACTTTCTTCTTGTTCCGGGAATAGGAGCCCAGGGAGGAAATTTGCAGGAAGTAGCCAAATATGGATTTAACAACAAATGCGGATTAATTGTCAATTCCTCAAGAGCAATCATTTATGCATCCAATGGACATGATTTTGCCACTGTGGCTGGAGAAAAAGCAGAGGTAACCAGAAATGAAATGTTTGATCTTCTTAATGAAAGAGCTTTAATTTGAAAATCCAAAAAACTGAAGAGACAAGGCATGCCTTGAATCTACCATGTGGTGAAAATATCTTAATTATTTTTTTTTCTAAATAAAAAGTCCGATATTCGCTCTGAAATCTTTGACTGGACATGCTTATGAGGTTAATCATTCTAACAGTTATTTTGTGTTTTGCTGTGCCTTTTATAGCAAAAACAGAAGGAACCAGCTCCCCTCTTATCCCTTTAAAATCAAAAACATATCCCTATCTTGCCTATCTTCCTTCAGGATATAATAAAGACAACGCCAAAGAATGGCCCTTGATTATCTATCTTCATGGCAGTTCCTGTAAAGGAAACAACCTGGATAAATTAAAAAAATATGGTCCTCCATATTATCTTGAAAGAGGGATGCAGGTTGATGCAATTGTTGTTTCACCTCAATGCCCTTCAAATAAAAACTGGACTGTAGGTTCATGGTTTGAATCATTTTATAATGAAATAAAGGAAAAATTTCATATTGATCCTTCACGCGTTTATCTCACCGGAATGAGTCTTGGCGGATTTGGAACATGGGATCTGGCTTCCCGATACCCGGATTATTTTGCTGCCATTATACCCCTTTGCGGAGGAGGTAAGACATCGATGGTCGAAACTTTAAAAGATATCCCAACCTGGGTATTTCATGGAGAAATGGATAAAAAGGTAAAACTTCAAAGATCTGAGGAGATGGTAAAAGCCATGAAAAAGGCCGGATCAGATCCTAAGTTCTCTATTCTGAAAGGTCAGGGTCATGGAATACAAAAAGTATATTCAGACCAGACTATTTATGAATGGCTGCTGAGCCATCAGAAAAAAGCTTATGAAAGGATATTGGAAGTGGCATCGTTCTGGACACCAAAAGTAGATTCTGTAAGTACCCAGTATAAAGATGCAAATGAGAACCTTGTAACAAAAATTTTCCCGACTCCCGCAATCTTTAACCTATAAAAAGAAAAGCAATGGGAGATATTCAATATTTGACTTGTTCTCTAAAAAACCAGTCTATACACAGGAAACTCTACATTAAGAATTACAATAAATCCACAGATAAAATTTTGGGGTATTTTCTAGTATCAACTCAAATAATTTTTAGTTAACTTCAGGCTAGCTCTCCCCAACCTATTTAAATTTTATTCCAACCTTAACAATTCATCCCAATAAGTTGTTATATATCTCATCTGATGGTTTTCCTGATTTACTTTTTGTCTGAAGTGAATTTAAGGAAAGAATTTTAACTTTTTGGTTAAATCATTTGGTTAAATTAAAATAAATATTCTATATTTGCCAAAAGGTTTAACTAAATGGTTAAAACAAAATGACAAGTACAACAGAAGAAAAAATTTATGAAGCAGCCCGTAAAGTATTCATTTCAAAAGGTATGGAAGGGGCCAGAATGCAGGAGATTGCCGACGAAGCTGGTATGAATAAGGCATTGCTTCATTATTATTTCCGCAGTAAGGACAATCTCTTCAAAGCTGTATTTAGAGACATATTCACAAAGTTCTTCGATAAAGTGAGATATTCCTTATTCTCAGATGCACCGGCAAAAGAAAAACTGATTGTTTTTACCGACAATTATATAGACATGATTCAGGCTAATCCCTATGTTCCGCTGTTTATCATCAATGAGATCAACCGCGATCCCATGGTTCTGAAAACTCTTATGTTTGAATCAGGCGTAGAACCGGAGAAGTTGCTTGAATTGTTTGTAAATCTGCAACATGATAACAAATCCACAAAATACGATCCACGGCATATTGTAGTAAGTATTATCGGGATTTTAATCTTTCCATTTGCCGCCCGGCCTCTGTTGCAAATTATTTATTTTAACGATGACTCCGAAGAATATGATCACTTTCTGGCAGAAAGGAAAGAAATAGTTAAGAATATCATATTAAAAATATTAGATCTATGAGAAAACTGACTTCATTACTACTTTTCACCTTTGCCTTTCTTTGGGCTTCCGGCCAGGAGCTGAGTCTGGACAGTTGTCAGTCATGGGCCAGAAAAAATCACCCTCTATTAAGGCAGGAAGGTATAATTGACGAAATATCCCAACTGCACCAGCAAAATATTCAGTCGTTAAACCTACCCCAATTTGATCTGACAGTAAAGGGATCATGGCAATCAGATGTTACAAAGGTCACTCTTGCAATTCCCGGATTTGCCGGCCCTGAACCTCTTGCCAAAGATCAGTACAGGGCTTATCTCGATATAAAACAAAAACTTTATGACGGAGGGATGGTTAAGAAGCAGGAAGAACTGGAGGAAGCCAGGCGCCAGGTTTCAAGACAGGAAACAGAAACAGAATTATATAAGATAAAAGAAACTGTCAATACTCTCTATTTTAACGCTTTGCTGGTACAGGAAAATCTGAAGATAGTGAATCTGAAAAATGAAACACTTGATGCCGATATTAAGAATGTAAGCTCTGCAGTTAATAACGGTGTTGTTCTTCCAAATCAACTCGATCAGTTGAAAGCTGAAAAACTATTAACTGAACAGCAGAAAACCGAATTAAAATCATCTTTAAAAACTAATACGGGATTGCTTGAAATTGTGACCGGCAAAAATATATCCGAAGAGACAATTTTCTCCCTTCCTGCTGTCCTGACAGCTACAGGGAATCCTGAGCCGGAGCAGAAAATCAACAGACCCGAAATCGAACTCTTTGCCTTACAGAAATCACAACTGGACAAAAACCGCGAAATCCTTAAGGCATCAAGAATACCCTACGTTTATGCATTCGGTCAGGCCGGATATGGCCGTCCGGGCTTAAATATGCTGAACAACAATCTGGCAGATTGGTATATGGTTGGTGCAGGATTATCATGGAATGTTTTTGATTGGCACAAATCACAACACGACAGGGCAGCTTTGAATTTGCAGAAAGAGATAATCAATACAAATCTTGACAATTTCAATCGCTCAGTGAATATGTCATTAACCCGCGAACAGGACAATTTCGTAAAACTTAAAACATTAATCAGCAGTGATGAACAGTTGGTCAAAATAAAAGAACAAATTGCAGGAAGGTCTGAAGCTGCCCTTAAATCCGGCACGATTACCTCGGCCGATTACTTACGTGATTTGAATGCTTCTCTTCAGGCTCAGGCAAATATGGAAACAAGAAAAATACTGCTTTCACAATCATCAGTAAATTACCAGACAATCAAAGGCAAAACGGCTCCGTAAAATCATATTTCTTAATTCTTAATTCTTAATTAAATAATAACGACTCCGGAAATGAGAACACTTTTTATTTCAGCATTTATAATAGTTCTTGCCTCTTGTTCAAACAGGAATAACGAACCAGATGCATACGGTAATTTTGAAACAGATGAGGTAATTATCTCATCGGAAAATAACGGGCAAATACTTGAAACTTCATTTCACGAAGGAGACAAAGTCAGGGAAGGCGAAGTCATGGCTGTAATCGATACGATAAATCCTGTTCTTCAGATAAATCAGCTTGCTGCCCAAAGGAAAGCTGTTTTGTCGCAAAGAGCACAGATGACGGCACAAATTGCAGTTTCTGAACAACAGATTATCAATACCCGAAAGAATCAGGTAAGAATAAAAAATATGCTTGCTGAAGGGGCATCCACTCCTCAACAAATGGATGATATTAATGGACAAATAGACCTTTTTGAAAAACAGAAGAAAACTTATATCGCTCAGATAGAGGCTATTGATAAAAATGCATCCGCTGTGGAAGCCCAGATTGCCGTAATCAATGAGGAGTTGAAAAAAGCAATTGTCAAAGCTCCTTTATCGGGTATTATACTTGAAAAGTACGCCCAGACCGGCGAGTTGGCTGTACCCGGAAAACCATTATACAAAATGGCAAATATCGATAGCCTTATTCTCAGAATATATATCAGTGAACCTCAACTCTCCCAGGTTAAACTTGGCAACAAGGTCAGAGTGATGATTGATGTACCCGGAGGAGTCAGAGAATTTCCGGGAATAGTCGAGTGGGTATCATCAGAGGCGGAATTTACACCCAAAATTATTCAGACGCGTGAGGAAAGGGTAAAACTCGTATATGCCGTAAAAGTAAGAGTCCCGAATGACGGATCCCTGAAAATAGGAATGCCCGGAGATGTAAAATTTGAATAACTCACTGTTCAGACGTGGCGTGCCGCGTCTCTACTGATTACTGATTTATGATCATTGTTAAAGACATTCATAAGAAATTCGTTGAAACTGTAGCCCTGAAAAAGGTCAGCTTTTCTGTAGATGAAGGTGAACTGTTTGGTTTGATAGGGCCGGACGGTGCAGGAAAATCCACTATCATGCGCATATTGATGTCTCTTCTTCTTCCGGACAGCGGTTCAGCGACAATCAACGGATTAGATGCTGTAAAGGATTATAAGAAAATAAGGCTTATTACAGGATATATGCCTGGCCGTTTTTCTCTCTATCAGGACCTTACCGTGGAAGAAAATCTGAAATTCTTCGCCGCCGTCTTTGGTACTACAATCGAAGAAAACTATTATCTGATCAAAGATATATACCGCTTGCTGGAACCCTTTAAAAACCGACGTGCTGGCAAACTTTCCGGAGGCATGAAACAGAAGCTTGCTCTTTCATGTGCATTGATACATAAACCTGAAATACTGATACTCGATGAACCGACCACCGGAGTCGATGCAGTATCGCGAAAAGAGTTCTGGGAAATGCTGAAGCGCCTGAAAAGCATGGGGATAACCATACTCGTTTCAACTTCGTACATGGATGAAGCGACACTGTGCGACAGAATAGCCCTGATTCAGGAAGGGAATATATTATCAGTGGAAACGCCGGAGCAAATGTCTTCGTCTTTTCCTGAAGACATTTGGATCATCCGCTCCCCGAAAATTTACCGCACCTCAACAGTTCTTGACAATCTTCCATCATTAATATCTGTAAACAGTTTCGGACAGGTGCTCCATCTTGTCACTAAGAAAGGAACACACACATCGGATTCAATACAACAATTTCTTTCCCTGCACGATAGCAAAGATGTATCTGTCGGGAAGGCAGAGGCAACTGTTGAAGATGTTTTTATTCTTTTAATGAAAAAACAGAAAACTGAATCATTATGACCGGAGAGCCGATTATTACTGTAAAGAACATGGTGAAGAAGTTCGGAACTTTTACTGCTAACGATAATCTCACCTTTGAAGTTTATAAAGGAGAAATATTTGGTTTTCTTGGTGCAAACGGAGCAGGTAAAACGACAGCCATCCGCATTCTTTGCGGCCTTTCTGTTCCTACTGCAGGTGAAATGAAAGTGGCTGGATACGATGTATATACTCAAACGGAATTGATCAAGAAAAATATCGGGTACATGAGCCAGAAATTTTCTCTTTATGAAGATCTTACTGTATATGAAAACATCCGTTTTTATGGCAGCGTTTACTCTATGAAAGTAGACGAACGCAAGGCAAGAACCGAGGAGATGCTTGACCGCCTTGGACTGACAGCTTACAGGAACCGCAAAATCGGTAACCTGCCGCTTGGATGGAAACAAAGGCTTGCCTTTTCAGTCGCAGTACTGCACAAACCTAAAATCGTCTTTCTCGATGAACCGACAGGCGGAGTCGATCCAGTCACCCGCAGGCAGTTTTGGAACCTTATTTATGAAGCAGTTGAAAGAGGAATAACCGTTTTTGTTACAACCCATTACATGGATGAAGCCGAATACTGCGACCGGGTTTCAATTATGGCAGAAGGACGGATCGAAGCCCTGGATACTCCGGAAAATCTGAAAATCCGATATAATGCCGCAAATATGGATGAAGTATTTTTAAAAATTGCCCGATGAACAGATTCTTTGCATTCCTCAGGAAAGAATTTTATCACATTTTCCGTGATCCGCGTACGCTGATCATTCTCTTCGGTATACCCATTGCCCAGTTAATGTTGTTCGGATACGTGATGACAAACGAAGTCCGTAATGTTAAGATCGCAATTACGGATTATTCAAAAGACGACCTGAGCTTACGCCTGAGCCAGAAAATATTGTCCTCCGGATTTTTTCAGCTGGCAGCTGAACCATCAAACGAAAATGAATATGTACACCTCTTCCGGGCCAATAAAATAAATGAAGTTATTGTATTTGGACCTGATTTCGCCAAAAATCTCATAAAGGAAGGCAAAGCAGATATTCAGCTCATCGCGGATGCTTCAGATCCCAACACTGCTCAGTTGATTGTCAATTATACAACCGCCATCACAAATGATTTTGTCCGGTCAGAGTTCGTACAGACTCAGTCTCCTCCCGGCATCAATATTAAGGTCCGGATGATGTTCAATGAAGATATGCTCGATGCTTTCAATTTTATTCCCGGTCTGATAGCTGTCATACTCATGCTTATCTCAGCCATGATGACTGCTATTACCATAGCGCGCGAAAAAGAAAGCGGCACGATGGAAATTCTTCTGGCCTCCCCTCTCCGCCCCTTTCAGATCGTGATCGGCAAGGTTGTACCCTATATGATTCTTTCCATTGTTAATGCTTTGATGGTGGTGGGATTGGGAGTATTTGTCTTTAAGGTTCCTATAGTGGGAAGCTTTGTTTTACTCTTTGGCGAAATTCTTCTATATATCTTTCTTGCTCTCACCCTGGGAATAATGATTTCAACTTTTGTTGACAATCAGTTATCCGCCCTTGCTATTTCAGGTTTTGCCCTGATGATGCCGAGTATATTGCTGTCCGGTTTTATTTTTCCCATCAAAAACATGCCTGTTCCCTTGCAGATTCTTGCCAATTTCATGCCCCCGCGGTGGTTCATCGAAATAAACCGGATAGTCATGCTCAAAGGAGGAGGATTGGACACAGTTCTGCCAAACACGCTGATTCTGATAGCAATGTCAGTCCTTTGCATACTCATAAGTATCCGTAAATTTAAAATCCGCCTCGAATGACATCTGACCAATGACTAATGACTAATGACTAATTACCAATGACTGATAACTAATGACTATCGAATGACTATTGAATGACTATTGAATGACAATTGAATAACTATCATGCGCACGCTGCTTTACATACTTCAAAAAGAGTTTATCCAGATTTTCCGCAACAGGTCAATGCTTCCGGTCATTTTTGTGATGCCTCTTTTCCAGATGCTGATACTCGTTTTTGCGGCCACTAATGAGCTTACCCGTGTGGATCTTGCAGTTGTTGATTATGATCATTCTCCTTCTTCCCGCAAACTCATTTCTGAGATTTCCGGTAATCCTTTCTTTAAAGTCAGATTGACCCCCAATGGCACTCAGGAAGCGGAAGATATGCTCATACGCGATAAGGTCGACCTTGCTCTTGTTATTCCGCATGATTTTGACAAGGATCTGGGAACCCAAAACAAAAGCCAGGTCCAGGTACTGGTCGATGCGGTCAATGGCAGTGCCGCGCAGCTTTCTTTCGGATACCTCTCAAATGTAATCGGAACTTATACCAAAGGAGTTCTGGTCAAAATGTCAAATCCCGGCCAGCAACCCCAAAATGATATTGGGATCAGGTATTCTTACTGGTTCAATCCGCAGCTTATATACAAATATTATATGGCTCCGGGCATTCTTGTCATTCTTATAACGGTGATCGGGATAATGCTCGGAGGAATGAACCTTGTGAGGGAAAAGGAATTGGGAACCGTTGAGCAGATAAACGTCACTCCCATCCAAAAATGGCAGTTCATTGCCGGTAAACTTCTTCCTTTTCTTCTGATCGGCCTCTTCGACCTGGCCTTCGGATTATTGGTAGCTAAACTGGCATTCAGTATACCCATCCGGGGAAGCTTGGTTCTTTTGTTCTCAATGGCAGCTATTTATCTGTTTCTGGTGCTCTCAATCGGACTGTTTATTTCTACCATCAGCGATACACAACAGCAGGCCACATTCACTGTATTCTTTATATTGGTAGTCTTCATCCTTATGAGCGGACTCTTCACTCCGGTCGAAAGTATGCCCGGCTGGGCACAAAAACTGGATTACGTAAATCCCCTCTATTATTTTGTAAAAATCATGCGCAGCGTGATTCTAAAAGGCTCAGGAATATCAGGAATATTCAGGGAATTTACAGCTATGTCGTGTTATGCATTGATAATGTTTGGACTGGCTGTCTTCAGGTACAGAAAAACATCCTGAGGTATTGCAATTTCTTTTTACCCGGATTCCTCTTTTTAAACCTGACAGGTTTTGAAAACCCGTCAGGTTTAAAAAATATGTTCCAAACATTTACTTAACAATATATTACAAATTCTATCGCCGTGTTTGCTCCGTGTTAAGTCCGTGTTAAGTCCGTATTTGCCAAAAGCGCCCTTGTAATCATAATTTAGAAAATTATTAGGCAGGCTTTCTGAGGATTTCGTATCATAATATTTGTAATATTTGTGATTTTAATCCGGAATTGTCCCGGGCATGCGGGAACGGATATAAAATAGGATTGCAGAAACCAAAAATTTTACGTCCGCTTTTAGGACACCCTCACAAATCATATTTAATTGTCAAAAAAATCCCGCCTTTACGCAATCAGGCGGGATTCACAAACTTACAGGTATTACTGCAACTGTTTCAACCAAAAGAATAAATCAATACATGTTTAATCAAGAAGGTCAGGCCTTTCAAAAAGGGCTGGATAATAGCTCGCTATCAAACCCAGCGCTGATCCGATTTCCAGGTTGCCTCCCGATATTGTTGCCTGTTTTGCAAAATTTTCACCGGATAAAAACCGGTCATTTAAGATCGGGTCATATTCTCTGAATTTACCATTCACCAATTTGACGCCAAAAGCCGATTTATCGCATACATATCTTACTTCGAGATTCTTTGAACGAACGATATAATCACTGCATTTGTCACGTTCATTCAGATAGATCATCACAGGATATGCCGCATTCTTGTAAGTCAGTTCAAAAGTGCGTAATGTAATGCCGTTGGTCGTCACCGGGGCAATTTCCTTGATCTCGTAATTGCCAAATCTTGTGTTGGAGTTGCCGCTTAGACTGATTGCATTGACCGGATTGTCCGTTCCTTTGGAAGTTGTTGAAAACAGAAGTGACATCAATCACAATCGATAGGGTGTAGAAAAAGTTGCGTTTCATAAAAATAAAGTTTTAAATTATACTATTTGATTTCCTCGATTTGCAACTATTAAAGATCAAACTCCGTTCCAAATTCACCACCATTCAGTATAACAAACCATTACACATATTGCACCTGATCCATTATGAACGAAAATGAAAATCAGGTGCACGTTTCCGTACAAAAGACAGAAAATATGTTAAGCGCAGGTAAGACGATTATTTGCAAGACAGTTGCAACAACCTTATTCCATTAGCCAAAAAACAGATTTAATCAAGGTATTTATCCTTATTCCCTTATTTTAAATCCAAATTAAATAAGGGAATAAGTCCCGCCATATCCCGGGATACAGTCCAAACAGAGCAACGGACCCTTATTCCCTTAGTAGCTCGGAATTCCCCCTCCTCCATTCCTTATTCCCTTATTAATGAGCGAATAAGGGAAAATGTTTTATCTCAGGGTCACTATAGCTGCGGAATCACATAACCTTTATTGTTATCCTATAGCGATGAAATTTTAAAAGATTGAAAAAATCACCTACTTTTGTGCCTCACTGAGAAAACCTTCCTAAAAAGGATCAGATAAAGGAGAGATGCAAGAGTGGTTTAATTGGCACGCCTGGAAAGCGTGTGTACCTCTAAAGGGTACCGGGGGTTCGAATCCCCCTCTCTCCGCTCACACTGATCACAGATTACTGTTCACTGATCCCCCTCATCCCCTGCACCCTGTAAAGTCCCAAAATCTTGGCGTTCTTTGCGTCTTTTCATTGCGTCCTTTGCGTGAACTTTCAACTTAATTTTCTTAACCAAACGACATTGATTCCTAATTCCTAATTGATAAATATCATTAGTAGTGCGTTAAGTTTAGAATTTATAATGCAAGTGTCAGTAAATATCTTATATATAGACGTTTCTTATTTTTTAATTTGAATTTAACCTTATAGAAAATCCTCACTTCGTGTCAGCATGACACTTTCGTTCTGGAGGCTGGGGGAGATAAGGGGCGGCGGAGCCGCCCCTTATCTCCCCACTGTTACGCCCGGGTGTCATTCCGATACGTAGCGAAGCGGAGTGAGGAATCTCTTGCAGCAACCTCAACAAGCACTTCCTATTAAAATCCCTCATTCCTAATAAAGCGAAGCGGAGTGAGGAATCTCTTGTAGCAACCTCAACAAGCACTTCCTATAAAATCCGTCATTCCTAATAAAGCGAAGCGGAGTGAGGAATCTCTTGTAGCAACCTCAACAAGCACTTCCTATAAAATCCCTCATTCCTAATAAAGCGAAGCGGAGTAAGGAATCTCTTGCAGCAACCTCAACAAACACTTCCTATAAAATCCGTCATTCCGATACGTAGCGAAGCGGAGTGAGGAATCTCTTGCAGCAACCTCAACAAGCACTTCCTATAAAATCCCTCATTCCTAATAAAGCGAAGCGGAGTGAGGAATCTCTTGCAGCAACCTCAACAAGCACTTCCAATAAAATCCCTCATTCCTAATAAAGCGAAGCGGAGTGAGGAATCTCTTGCAGCAACCTCAACAAGCACTTCCTATAAAATCCGTCATTCCTAATAAAGCGAAGCGGAGTGAGGAATCTCTTGTAGCAACCTCAACAAGCACTTCCTATAAAATCCCTCATTCCTAATAAAGCGAAGCGGAATGAGGAATCTCCGATGTTCAAAAAAAGCATCTTAATCAATTTCTTAATATATTAACGTATCACCAATGATTCTTAATTCGTAATTCGTAATTCGTAATTCGTAATTTTAAAGCACCACGCATACTGACATGGATTATTGGCCGGTGTTAGGGCCGGCGGCACAATAGTCACCTTATTCCCCGAAACAGAATATTTCACTTTGCCGTCAAATCCCAGCATTGTGACGGATTCCGGTTTACCCGCACCCTCAATCACAACCGGCTTCTCCGGCCACTTGGTGATGATCATGTAAAGATCTTTCCCTTTCGTGGTATAAAATACGTTAGTTTCCTTAGTGATGGCAGGGGCGTGGGCCCATTTGCGGCTACCGTATATGGCTTCCCCGTTCACCTTAAGCCAGGCGCCCATATCGGCAAGCCTCTGCTGCATGATAACGGGAATTCTGCCGTCAGCCGTCGGCCCGATGTTCAGCAAAAGGTTTCCCCCTCGTGCGACTTTATTGATAAGAATATGGACCAGCGATTCCGAAGTCTCATAATCTTTCAGGTTCTCATTCCGGTTATATCCGAACGACCCTCCTATGCCGCGGCACTCTTCCCACGGATGTTCAAATTTGGTTCCTTTTGTATCCTCCTGCCCCACCAGATCGTATTCGGTAGTATAATATCCGCCGTGCTTTGATCTCGTCTCCTTCCCCCAGCGGTCGTTCACCGCCACACTATTTTTTACCGGCGATTCATTGAACAACCATGCCAGGAACTGAGTACTTTTCCACACGTCACTGGGGTGCTCCCACTCTCCGTCAGTCCAGACAACATCAGGCTTATAACGCGTAACCAGGTCTTTCATCTGAGGCAGCATATGTTCATCCACATATTTGTTAACATCAGACTTGTACAGCGGATTGAACCACTCGTACAACGAATAATAAAAACCCATATGAAGTCCGGCAGCCTTTACCGATTTCGTGAGATCACCGCAAAGATCCCTGTGCGGCCCGACATCCACGCTGTTCCAGTTCCAGCTTTGCTCACTGGGCCACAGGGTAAATCCTTCATGGTGTTTTGAAGTAAGCACGACATATTTTGCTCCGGCATCTTTAAAAATTTCAGCCCACTGATCAGGATTGAACATCTCCGCCTTAAAATTCTTCACAAAATCCTGGTAATGAAAATTCTCACCATACATTTTGTTATGAAAATCCACAAATGATTTTAGCGGACCTCCCTGGGATTTTGCCGGTACCAGTACCACTCGGCATATTTTTGGTACACCGGTCCTTCGGTCGGTCCCCATGATGGTACAGAAAACACTCCCCAGTGAATAAATATTCCGAATTTGGCATCCTCAAACCATGCCGGGGTGGGCCGGCTGTCAATCGATTCCCATGTCGGTTGATAAACCTTTTGGGCCAAGCATTTATCTCCTGCGACAAGTGCTAAGAACGCAAAGATTAATATCGTTTTTTTCATAATATCCGTTTAATTTCCTGTTGCCTAAATTAACAATTAACTGTCAAATACGAAACAATTCTCTTTACCCTCTGCCCTTCGCCCTTAATTCGTAATTCGTAATTTCTCATTGCCTGTTCCCTATTCCCAGTCGACTGTTGTCTCTGTGAAATCATTCTAATTAAAAAATAATTGGTCAATAAGTTGGAAAGGTGATTTCTGTTTTAAGATTAAAAAAATGAATAAGGTTTCTCAACTCCCTACAGCCTAACTGTTCATGAATACAGACGTAATGCCGTCTCTCCAATTCCTTGATTTTCTACTGAGGTCTGAAAATAATCTCTTAATTCTTAATTCGTAATTCGTAATTCGTAATCTCGTAACCCTTCTCCCGTCTACCCTTCTCCCGTCTCCCTTCTCCCGTCTCCCGTCTCCCTCCCCCTCTCCCGTCTCCCTTCTCCCTTCTCCGTTCTCCGTTCTCCCGTCTCCCGTCTCCCTTCTCCCGTCTCCCTCTCCCTTCTCCGTTCTCCCGTCTCCCGTCTCCCTTCTCCGTTCTCCCTTCTCCCGTCTCCGTTCTCCCGTCTCCCTTCTCCCTTCTCCGTTCTCCCGTCTCCCGTCTCCGGTCTCCCGTCTCCCGTCTCCGGTCTCCCCTTCATCGGGCCGGGGGTAATCTTTTCACTCAATCACAACCATCTCATGTATCCCCAGCTCTTTCAATTTTACAGGAGACCCTCCCCTTCTCATAGGTGTAATTCAGCGGCTTATTCTCCGGTTGAAGCATCACCTTAACGGGCTTCGAGGGATATCGCACCGAAATATTCAGCGGTCCCACAACCGGAATTTCATCATATACCAGCACATTATCATTGTCATGAGGCCCGGCTGTATTGACAAGATGGACAACCGTCTTCCCGCTGACCTTATTCACCGTCACATCCACGTAATGCGAACCCGTCACTTCCACCACGGGATCGGGAAACATTTCACGCACAAGAGAGTTCAGATAATCCCGCAGAACCGTCACCGACCTCGATAAATATATCTCTCCCGTATTAAGATACAAAGCCCCTATCTCTCCTTTGCCGTACCGTGTGATCGTTGCCGCCGTTTCCGAAGGGCCGTTCTTATCCCAGCTCATATAATATTTTCCCACTGAACGAACCCCCGGACCAGGATCTGCTCCCCGCGAAACAGAATATACTTCGGCCAGCCGGCCGCCAAATTCCAGGCAATTGGTCTTCAGTCCGGCAGTATCCTTAAAGGTCACATTCAAAACATCTTCAAATAAGGCCGCGGCTTTAGGGCCTGCCAGCAAAAGCTTTCCTCCCGCCGACACATAATCAAGCAGTTTCTTTTTAAATACAGGGGTGATCGAATCCCATTCGGGATAGATCAGTAAAGGATATTGATTTATATGGGTAAGCTGGTGTTCAGCCACCACATCGACCACCTGCTGAGAGGAAAGAAGATTATTCAGGATTCCCTTTGTGGGGGCAAGGTGAGGGTCATTGGAGCTGAAAGGCCTGTTGGTTCTGGCGTACAGGACGCCGGTTGAAAGGATCAGTCCGATCTGGGGAACACTCTCCGCGTACTGGCACCAGGGCTGCCGGCCGCACGAATTTTGCCGCTTCGGCCAGCAAAGGAATTGTCCATCGGTAAACCGACGCATCCCTTTGTTGTTTCATGTAAATCTGTACTCCGCCGCCCAATGACAAAACTTCTGACAAATCCCGTTCGATCTGTGGAACACTCTTGGGCGACATCGTTCCCTCCTGGTTCCATATCCACGAAAAACCCCAGTCCATCAAATCCCACGGTTTCCCCTGGTTGCGGATAAAGCGCCCTTCAAACCTTGCGCTGTTCACACTGTTGGTAGCTGAAAAATCACCGGAAATAAAATCAACAGGAACAGTTACCGGTTCCGGCATAAAGGAGGAATAAGCCCAGTTGCTGGCTATCTGGAACCTGGGATTATAGCGGTGCATCACATCGATATAATGAGCCAGATAATCCCTGAATCCCTGCCGGTTATAATCAAGATACTCGTTCCAGTGGGGATCGCCCGGCTTCAAAGGAATCTCTGTGATACCTGTCTTTTGGGTAAAAAGTTTCCGGGCCTTGGGGGAGAAATCAACCTGTTGCGCCCAGCAATCCCCGTCGACCCATATCCCGTCAACACCATACACCGAAGAAAGCTCCTTAAACTGGGGGATCATCAGGCTGTCGGCATACGGACTGAAAACTGAAGTATTACGGTCTGATGGCTTGCCGTCAGCATTGACAGCCGCCCAGGAAGGATGAAGCTCTACCGCCCTCATATCATAAACTCCGGAGTAATGCATATACAGCGCCACACCTTTGCGGGCCGTCACTTCACGCCATATTTTCAGCGGATCCCTGACAAATCCCGGCGCCGGATTGCCAACCTTTGTCGGATAGCTCGAATAACCCGGATGGCCCTTGCAGTCGATCTGGAGAAAATCAGGCTTTATCTGATCAACCACATATTCCACCATCTCGTCGCTGACATTCTTGCCGATTTCCCTGCAATCCGTATCTGCATGAAAATCAAAATGCACCCCGAAAAAACTGTGAGCCCTGTCCAGCCTCGGAGGATATACCGGCTGTCCCTGCAGTCCGGTTCCAATCAATAGGACAATAGCAATAATCAAAATGCTTCTCATAATTCTGTTCAGATTATCAATCGATTAAGTTTCGTATCAAAGTTAAACCACATTTAACAGACCTCTATTTTGATGTATTAGATTCCTCACTTAGTTACCACTGACAGATTCTTTAGAAATATCTGTTGATCTCGCTTCATGAGATGCCTCACTTCGTGTCGGCATGACACTTTTGTTCTGAGGGCTGGGGGGTGATAAGGGGCGGCGGAGCCGCCCCTTATCACCCCCCTTTGTTACGCCCGGGTGTCATTCCGATACGTAGCGAAGCGGAGTGAGGAATCTCTTGCAGCAACCTCAACAAGCACTTCCTATAAAATCCGTCATTCTTAATAAAGCGAAGCGGAGTGAGGAATCTCTTGCAGCAACCTCAACAAGTACTTCCAATAAAATCCCTCATTCCTAATAAAGCGAAGCGGAGTGAGGAATCTCTTGCAGCAACCTCAACAAGCACTTCCTATAAAATCCATCATTCCTAATAAAACGAAGCGGAGTGAGGAATCTCAGATATTTATCCCTTGAAGTACTTCCTGTCATCATTGCATCATGCCCCATTTTTATTGGGGTAGCCGTTCGGAATGAGGAATCTTTATTATTTGTCCATTATTATATAAATCATCCCGGTCTGGATTTAATTTCTTAATTAACAGGTCCTTCTTTTCTCTGGAATATCCTTTGATCTGCTTTTCTCTTTTAATCGCAAAGTTAATGTCATCAAATAACTCGTAAAAAATCAGCTTGTCAACATTGTACTTACTCTGTGCTACTCTCGATTTTACTTTGTGTTACTCTGTGTAATAATTTTGGAATGACTCTATTTCCTGTTGCCCAATGACTACTAACCTTAATCCTTAATTCTTAATTCTTAATTCTTAATTCCCTTTTGCCTTTAGCCTGAAGCCTCCAGCCTATTCTTTACTGTTCATTGTTCACTCATTTCTGATCTCTTTTAATTGTCAATTGTCAACTGTCAATTGTCAATTCTTCTTTAATTCTTAATTCCCTTTTGCCTTTAGCCTGAAGCCTCCAGCCTATTCTTTACTGTTCATTGTTCACTCATTTCTGATCTCTTTTAATTGTCAATTGTCAACTGTCAATTGTCAATTCTTCTTTAATTCTTAATTCCCTTTTGCCTTTAGCCTGAAGCCTCCAGCCTATTCTTTACTGTTCATTGTTCACTCATTTCTGATCTCTTTTAATTGTCAATTGTCAACTGTCAATTGTCAATTCTTCTTTAATTCTTAATTCCCTTTTGCCTTTAGCCTGAAGCCTCCAGCCTATTCTTTACTGTTCATTGTTCACTCATTTCTGATCTCTTTTAATTGTCAATTGTCAACTGTCAATTGTCAATTCTTCTTTAATTCTTAATTCCCTTTTGCCTTTAGCCTGAAGCCTCCAGCCTATTCTTTACTGTTCATTGTTCACTCATTTCTGATCTCTTTTAATTGTCAATTGTCAACTGTCAATTGTCAATTCTTCTTTAATTCTTAATTCCCTTTTGCCTGTTGTCTGTTGCCTGATCTTCACCTCTTTCGCATAGCTCACCGATCCCTGGAGCACCTGGCTCAACTGGCTGGCGAACGCATCCATGATATTCCAGGCATCCTTCACCGCGGTTCCCTTGTTCCCCTCATAGGCAATCGGATTTTTCAGCGGCTTGGGCTGATTGTCGCCCGAAAGAAGGGAAAGATTGGATTCATAGTCTCCGTAAATTTTGATCTCGTTTAAGGCAATCAGCAGGTTCAGCACAAGTCTTCCCTTCTTATATTCATAGGGATTGGTGATAACAGTCCCAGCACCCGGATCCTGTTGTTTGATGGTGAAACCCATTTCAATAAGGTTCTTCACCGCCTTATCCAGCGCCCGTTCGTCGACAGTATCCGTTGTAACGACAATAAGATTGTCCTTCTTCGAGGGGCCGAATGCATCTTCCTGTCCCATAGAGAAGAAAGGAAAGAATAAAAGAAAAGCAAGGAGTGTATTTTTCATAGATAAAGATTTTAAGGTAAGATATTCATTTTTCATTCACGGGACCCCCGGTCCCGCAGGTATCAAAGATACAGAAAATGGCATATATCCGCAATCCCTTCCCCTGTTTAAGATTTCATGCAAAGACCGCAAAAAAAGACGCCAGGTTCGCTGAGTCTTTGCGTACTTCGCGTCTTTCTTTGCGACCATTGCGTGAAACAAAAAAGTTATTTCCCCTTCGCGAATTTTTAAATCGCATAGATTTGATCACTGTACCTCCCGTCTCCGGTCTCCGTTCTCCCGTCTCCTGTCTCCATTCTCCGTTCTCCGTCTCCCGTCTCCGGTCTCCATTCTCCGTTCTCCCGTCTCCGGTCTCCGTTCTCCCGTCTCCCGTTTCCGGTTTCCGGTCTCCCGTCTCCGTTCTCCCGTCTCCCGTCTCCCTTCTCCCTTCTCCCGTCTCCCGTTCTCCCGTCTCCCTTCTCCCGTCTCCCGTCTCCCGTTTCCCGTCTCCATTCTCCCTTCTCCCGTCTCCCTCCTACGCCGTCCTCGGATAGTTAAACAGCGGCTTCCCTTCCAGCCCCATCTGCTTGATATGATTCACCTCCGCAGCCGACAGGGGCGTGATCTTCGGCGACAGCTCCAGCGCCATCTTGAAAAGGTTCTCATCGCCGGGAGGAATGGCCGCCGTCACCGGATGCGACAGCGTGAAACGAAGTCCCAGAAGCGCATCTTCAGGCCGGGCAAGCGGTTCGTACCAGCACTTCGAAGGAACTCTTTTTGCACCCTGTGGCCAGGGGCCTTTGGCCATGGCTTTCAAAGCCAGTATACCCATCCCCTTCTGTTTCGCCTTATCCAGCACCTGAGCCCCGAAATGACCCGCATACCAGATTGTATAGTTCACAGGATAGAGGATGGTGTCGAAGCTGAAGCGATCCATCAGGGCCATTGCCGCTTCCACAGAATGCGCCGAAAAGCCGATAAACCGTACCTTGCCCTCTTTCTGTGCCGCCACGAAGGTCTCCATCGCGCCGTCGGGGGCAAACACCTTTTCCACATCCTCAGGCGTGGTCATCGCGTGCAACTGGTACAGATCGACATGATCGGTGCGGAGCGCTCTGAGCGATCCTTCCAGTTCTTTCCTTGATCCCTCCTTCCCGCGTTCGGTCGTCTTGCAGGCCAGGAAGACATTCTTACGGTAAGGCTCCAGTGCAGGGCCAAGCATATCCTGGGCATTGCCGTAGCTGGGCGCCACGTCGAAATAGTTGACACCCCAGTCAATGGCCATGCTCACACGGTTTACGGACTCTTCAGGAGTGGCATTCATCACCACGATCCCCCCGAAGCCGATCATCGAAAGTTTTTCCCCTGTCTTTCCCAGCGAACGTTTCTCAATCTGTCCGGGTACAAGCTCGCGGACCATCCCCTCCAGTCCGGCAGGGAAAAGGCTTACCAGCGGAACAGCCGCCGCGGTGGTTCTGATAAAGCTGCGTCGTTTCATATGAATAAATGTTTCAGTGTTTAAAAATTAATAAGTCCTTCAATATCAGTAAAAAAAGTCCAAAACAGAGTAACGGACCCTTATTCCCTTAGTAGCCTGGAGTTTCCCCTCTTCCTTTCCTTATTCCCTTATTAATAATCGAATAAGGTAAAATGTTTGATCGCAATTCTGTTTTACTGAGGGAATAAGGGAATCCCCGTTTTTTATATAACTTACATAAACAAAGGTAAGCGATGCTGAATGAAAAAGCAACAGAAAATCTGTTAATCTCTGTGATGTACTGATGTGCCGAAAGAAAATGATGAAAAGATTTGAAAATTTGAAAATGTGCTGATCCGCCGGATAACCCGTTCGGACAGGTATGCTGATTCTCTGCAATCAACTGTATTGATTAAATTAAAAAAGGTCAGCGTTATTTACGCATGAACATACTGATTACTGATTAATGATTACTGTTCCCTGTTTACTGTTGACTGTTGTACAGACGTAGCATGCTGCGTCTCTCCCGTCTCCCGTCTCCCGTCTCTCCCGTCTCCCGTCTCCTGTCTCCGTCTCCCGTCTCCCGTCTCCTGTCTCCTGTCTCCCTTCTCCCGTCTCCGGTCTCCCGTCTCCCGTAAAGTCTCTCCAAGTATCGCAGACGTCCTGTTCGCGGTCTTCGCGTTCTCCTTTCTCTGCGAACTTAGCGTGAACCATTCCTTCATCCTTTAATCCGCTTAATCCCGGTTCAGACTTCTTCTCTGTTCACTATTCTCCGCGTCTCCCGGTCTCCCGTCTCCTTATCTGGATTCATTATAAATTTCACATATATATAAGGCCGCATGAAAAATGCCGGGTTATCCCGTAACCCCTGTAAACACTGAAATCAACGCCTTCCGGACACCTTTCCCGCCTTGAAACTCCGGGCATACAATTAGTCCAGCAAATCTAAAAAATGATTAAAAAGGGTTTAAAATGTAAAATATTTTTTGTAAATTTTGGATACTAACATCGTTCTTTTACATAACTGACAAATAATCTTTGAAAAAAACATCTCCATTTTAATAAGAGAATAAGGGATAATATTAATCAGTTGACATGTTGCTATTAAGGGAACAAGGGTATCCTGATGTGATGACGCGGTGATGTAATGATGTGATGACGCGGTGATGTGATAATTACTGTTCACTCGTTGTACAGACGTACCATGCTCCATCTCTGCGGTTCTCCGGTCTCCGGTCTCCGTTCTCCGCTTTCTCCCCTTTAGGGGCGGGGGTCAAACTTCTCCGTTCTCCGGTCTCCGTTCTCCTCTCCCGTCTCCCGTCTCCCTTCTCCGGTCTCCCGTCTCCTGTCTCCCTGTCTCCGGTCTCCGTGTCTCCCGTCTCCCGTCTCCCTTATTTCCCTCCCCGAAAAAGGGGATTTTTTAAAAATTAACAAAGAATGTTAAAAAAAACTTTAAAATATTAAAAAAAAAGTGTAGATTACTTTTTTAATTAATCCTGTAATGGGATTATGATCATCCCGGCAAGTATCGCTTTCCCTGTAAAGAAAAGGGATACAGAAGGGATCAACGAATCGGGGACATCTTTAATTCAGTGATTGAACTAAATGTTGCCCCGCGGTAAAGGTAAAAGGTGACTAAGGTCTGTTCTCTTCCGGGGGGATTTTCTCCCCGGAATGAGACAGTCCGAAAAACCTAAACAACAATTGAATTTGTAACTAAATGACTTCTGAATGAAGTTGGATGCTGAAGTAAATTTCGGGGTCAGGGGTAGGTTTTTGCCCTTTTCGAACCCTTCGACGCTCTGCCAGGCAGGAATAATCCCGTCTGGATCAGCTGTTTATAGCCGTTTAGACCTTTTAAACCACAAAGACACAAAGCCGGCACAAAGCACGCTAAGATAAAAGCCTTTATTTCAATCTTTTGTGTCCTTTGTGAAAAAACTTTGTGGCCTCTGTGGTTAAAATGACAATCGAATGACGCGAAGCAAATGACTATTTAATGACAATTGAATGACGCGAAGCTAATGACTAATGACTAATGAAAAATATAAATTGATGAAACCGGACCTGCAGTATAAATTAACAATTCCAGCGGGAACACAGGTATTTCCCAACCCTGCCAACACGGAAAACCTTATCGCCCTGTCAATAGTCCTGATAATCATGCATGCTCTTGGAAAAAAACAGGAAAAGAAAAAAACAAGCATATGAAAACTGCAACATTGCCTTCAGTCACTATTAGACCAAAAGCGGAGGGAAAGCGGAGCAATCACGGAGAGACCAGAACCGGCTCTCCCCAGTTTTTAACCCTTAATTTTAAAAGGGCAAAACGATCGCTATGGCAATTTTCAATGCTGATGGCAATGTTCCTGTTAGGCCTTTCAGGAAGTGCCCTCGCACAAACTCAAGTATCAGAAACCTTTACTACGGCAGGTACTTATAACTGGGTTGCTCCAACCGGAGTCACCTCAGTTACCATCGAGTGCTGGGGCGTGGCGGTGGTGGTGGAAGAGATGGAAGCTCCTCTACAATGGTGCGCGGAGGTGGCGGTGGCGGCGCTTATGCAAAAGTAAATACATTCGTGTCACTCCTGGCAATTCTTATTCATACACAGTGGGTGCAGGTGGTTCAGGTGGTACAAGCGGGAACGGAGGAAATGGCGGGCGCTTCGTCTTTCAATACTTCAACCTGCATATGAGCAGGTGGATCTTTTGGTTATGGAGGAAATACCGGCACAGGTGGCGCTGGCGGTACAACGACAGCTTCAACCGGTGATGTAAAATATACCGGCGGTTCTGGTAGCCAAGGGTATAATAGCTATGGAAATAGCTGCGGAGGCGGTGGCGGTGTTCGGCTGGAACAGCAAGTTGGTAATACTGCTCGAGTTCAACTGGAGCATACGGCAGTAACCGAAGGAGGTCTGCAGGTGGAAATGGTGATTAAATGGTAATGGATCAGCACCCTCTTCAGGTCCTAGGTGGTGGTGGTGGTGGTGGAGAATATTGGTATAATAATGTTCCTGGAAATGGAGGAAATGGTTATGACGGCCAGGTAAGGATTACTTACACATTGCCTCCCGGAGAATTTACCTCATCGGGTACATTCACAGCCCCTGCAGGCGTCAGAAAAGTTACTGTTGAAGCATGGGGCGGCGGCGGTAAAGGTAAACCCGTGGTTCTTCGCACGACGGCGGTGGCGGCGGCGGCGGCGGTGGTGCTTATTCAAAAGGAGATATCACAGTTACACCTACTAATAATTATAATGTCGTCGTTGGTAGTGGAGCAACTACTTCTAATCCAGGTGGGGATTCATATTTCGTTGCAATGAGCAGTGGATATGTTGCAAAAGGTGGTTCTTCTGCAACTGATAATAGCAGTAATAGAGCTGGAGCAAGCGGTGGCCAAGCTTCTGCAGGTTTTGGCACCATCAGATTTTCGGGTGGAGATGGTGGTAATGGTTCTTCAAGCACAAGCACTGCCGGAGGAGGTGGTGGTGAGATCATCAGCTGGCCCGGGCCACCAGTGGAACTGGAGCTGCAGGAACTGATGGAGGAAGCAGCCCGAGCCAGCGGGAGGAATAGCTCCTTTTGGTGGTGGTAATGGTGGCAATGGAGCAAGTACTATTGATAACTCAGGATCAGATCAGATCTCTCCAGGTGGAGGAGGCGGTGGTGCCTGGAGAAATACTGGCACCCAATATGGTGGGAATGGAGCCATGGTAAAGTATTAATTACCTGGACATGCCCTTCAGATCTCCCTATCATCCGCTGTCGGTACGGATAATCAATCTATTTCCATCAATGATGCATTTACCAGCATTACTTATACCCTGGGAGATAATTATGTAGCAGCAAATGTAACCGGCCTGCCAACAGGAGTTACATCCAATATTGTTGGAAATACTCTTACAATTAGCGGTTCACCTACTACTTCAGGAACATATACAATTACATTAACCAAACCTACAGGATGTGATAATAATGCGGTTGTAACAGGGACGATAACAGTTAAGGGTAATTCATCTGCACCTGCAATTACTTCTCCTGTTTGTGCAGGATCCACATCTGTAAGCGGGACAAGTGAAGCCAATGCTGACATAGTTGTTTATTCAGGAGAAACTACACAAATAGGGACTACCACATCCAATGGTAGTGGTGCATGGACAGCAACAGTAAACGCATTAACAGCCGGTGCAAACATTACCGCTACCGCACAGGCGCCTGGAAAATGCGTTAGCGCAGCTTCAGTAGCTTTAACAGTAAAAGTATTGCCAACCTACACATTTGTACGTACCGATGTTTCATGCTACGGCGGCAACAGTGGCAGCATAAAAGTAGACGTTACTTCGGGTACGCCAAATTACCAGTTTTCAAAAGACGGGACAAATTGGGAACCGGCAACACCTACCAGCGCTACCGAATATACATTCGGCACGCTGACGGTTACTGGCAATCCTTACATAATAAAAGTTAAAGACGCCAATTGTGTTCAGGCCACCGGTACAGATGTAACACCTGTAATACCTTAAAACTGATATTTGACGAAACAATACTTAACAATGGAAAAGAAGTCAGAGACATATACACAGAACAGCACGAGGGAGCTTTTAGCCTTCGGCAGCGGTAAACCAATACAGGTATCCGTTGAGAGGGATTGTTTCTGGAAGAGGTATGTATCTGCTTTAATTATAAATGGAAAGGAAAATGGTTTAAAAACAACACATCTGAAGAGTAGAAATGTTATTATGGTAGTATTTGTGATAATATTGCTTATAGGCGTTTCTTCAACTCCCCTATATGCAAGGTATTATTATGAGATACATGATGTTTCTTCTTTCACAGGGGCGAATTTATATTGTTTAAATGGTGCTGCTTCTGATTTATCAGTAACTTTTAATACATGTCTCACCGGTAGTTGTTGTAGTACTTATTCAACATATTTTACTATTACTTGGTATTACAACACAACAAATTCAACATCAACAAGCGGGGCAACTCAGGTTTCACAAACTACAAATGTAAGTACCGGAACTTCAGGTACGTTAACATTAACATATAATCCTTCAACAGCAGCAACCGGTAACAGATACTACTTCGCTGTACTATCTAATCCCAGCAGCCCTAACTGCGGATTTAATTCCACACTATCAACAGGAACACAATTAGTAACTGTAGTCTCTTCTCCTCCGTCAATTACATGTCCTGCCAACATAACGGCAAATTCGTGCGGCGCAACGACTGTAAATTACAGCCTTCCAACATGGACCGATGATTGCGCACAAACTGCACCGTCAGGCTTTGGGGCTGTTCAGTATAACCCTGCCAACGGACATTATTATGCTTTATCAAATAGTTCAGCTACTTGGGTCAATGCCGAAGCAGCATGTGTTGCCGCCGGCGGACACCTTGTGTCGATTGCCAATGCAGCGGAAAATAGTTTCGTGGTGTCCATCTCCGGAGGAAATACTGTTTTTATAGGATTTACAGATCAGGCTGTGGAAGGCACGTTTGTGTGGTCTTCAGGCGAAAGTGTTACTTATACCAATTGGAACGCCGGTGAACCGAACAACTCGAATAATGAAGATTACACTGAATTCAATGCAAGTGGTGGTTGGAATGATATTAACTCAACTACATCTCATCGTTACATTCTTGAATTTGGATATTCGCTTGTACAAACTGCAGGCTTACCAAGCGGAGCAACCTTCCCCGTTGGTGTAACGACCAATACTTATCAATATACAAATGCTTCTGGCATTTATGCCGAATGCAGCTTTACAGTAAATGTTCGTCCGACGCCCACGGCAGGAATTTCAGGCACAACGATTGTTTGCCAGAATGATCCTGCACCAATGATAACCTTTACCAATCCACAGTCAATTGCAGTAACGGTTACCTATGACGTTAACGGCTCGGGGACAACAACAATTGATGTTCCTGCCAATTCAAACAATACAGTATCGGTTTCGACGGGTACCGCCGATATCTATGATTATAACTTGGTCAGCGTGGCTTACACTGACGGAGCGCCGGGTTGCAGCAATCCAATAACGCAATCGGCAACTGTAACAGTTAAAGCATTGCCAACCTACGAATTTCTTCAGACTGATGTTTCTTGCTATGGCGGCAACGATGGCAGTATAAAAATAACTGTTACATCAGGAACACCCGATTACCAGTTCTCTAAAGACGACGGACAAACTATGAGCCCGCGACACCCACCAGCGCTACCGAATATACATTCGGCACTCTGACGGTTACTGGCAATCCTTACATTATAAAAGTGAAAGACGCCAATTGTGTTCAGGCCACCGGTACAGATGTAACGCCTGTAATGCCTTAAAAAACAATTATTGAGAAAAGAGAAGTTTACAATGGAAACGAAGTCATCAACATACGAACCTCACAACCCGGGAATGCGCAGAGCGCTTCTTCGCGGGTTCACCCGTTCGGAGGCCTCATCGAAGGTCACACCCGTGCGGCGTGTCATATGGCTTTGGATCCACTGGTAAGCAAAATTATCTCAAAGCACTTGCGCTGGGCCATGCATAAAGGGGCGGGGCTGGCAGTACTGATAATCTTTATGGCATCATTTGCGCAAGCTGGAACCAAAACTTGGGTTCCCACAAACGGCGGAGATTGGAAAACACCAGGCAATTGGAGTCCTTCCGGAGTACCTGGGGCCTCCGACGATGTAGTAATACCTGCTAATCAGTCAGCTGCAATAACAAGATCTTCTTCAGATGGAGAAACAATTAATTTGAACAGCCTGACAATCAATGGAAATGTCAATTTTCAATTCGATGCAGGTTCCCAACATTCATGTACACTAAACATTACAGGAACTTTTACAGTTGCATCTGGAAAAACATTTACTGTCGGAATGATGGATATTGGCAGGTTAAATTTTACACTTGCCTCGACCGCAACAGGAACGATTGATGGTACAGTTTATATGAATTCCTATAACAGAAGTGGTTATGACCGGAATTTCACAAACAGCGGAGATTTGACAATATCGGGTTCCGGATTATTAACCGGTCAAAATACTTCATTATTCGTTCTTAGTTCAGGAGCAACATTACGAATCGCCAATACTTCCGGTATAACAACAACAGGATCCACGGGTGCAGTTCAGATTCCGGGTACAAGAACTTATTCGACTGGAGCAAATTATGTATACAATGGCATAGCAGCACAAAGCACGGGGAACGGACTTCCCGACAAATCTACCGGTTCTTTGACAATAAATAATTCAGCTGGGGTTGCGCTCAGTAACGCAGAGGCCGTTGCCAATGGAGGTAATATCTATCTCCAAGCGGGAACTTTTTCTGCAGGTACAAGGCTCACGATGGGCACCACTTCGACGATAAATCGTAGTGAGGGAAGCATGACCGGGACGTTACAAGGTACTGGTCGCTATGATGTTATTTATACCGGTAATACAAAGACTACGGGCCCGAACTCTTAATTTCAGGTTCAACTACTCAGGGCTTGAACAATTTCACAGTCAATCTAAGCTCAGGACAAACACTTACCCCTAATACAAACAGAACTCCTGACGGAAATTTAACAGTTTCATTCCCGGAATTTTCGATTTAAGTACATTCACTTTTAATAGGTCGGCTTCAGTTCAGGAACTTTGACGGTTTCCGACGGAGCCACGCTAAAAGTTGGCGGCAATTTTCCTACTAACTTTACTCCTGCACTGGGTGCAAACAGCACGGTTGAATATGACGGAACATCGGCACAAACCATATATGATGTAGCCTCGCCGGGTTACGGGCATCTCATAATCTCAAATAACAGCTCAAAATATACCAATAGTGGGTTAGATATCAGGGGAAATCTTACTATAAATAATACAGCCACATTAAACGGGGGCACGAGCCTGACGCATAACTTAGGAGGAGACTGGACGAATAATGGAACGTTTACACAAGGAACAAGTACGGTAACATTTAATAGTACTACTGCAGTCCAAAACATTGGTGGTTCGGCAAGTACAACATTTTATAACCTGACCAATACAAATACAAATGCTGCCGGTTTATCAATTGGCATAAATACTACGGTAGCTAATACGCTTGCCTTAAATTCGACATCTAATGGCAAAATAACGACAGGAGTTTACACACTGATCTTTACCAAATCAACACCTCTGACTGCAATTACAAACAGCGGGGCGGCATTGGGAACAGCAAAACATATCAATGGCAATCTGCAATTTGTATTTCCTAACGGCACTACAACCGGCTTAGTATATCCCCTTGGAACAGGCTCAACCTATGCGCCTGCTACCCTCACAATAACGGGTGCGGCCAGTTCCCTGGCCATCACCGGAAGTACTGCTGTTGGTGCGCCAATGAATGAAAACAATCCGACTACAAATGCTTCAGGCATAGATCAAACAAAGAAAGTTGGTAACTATTGGACCTTAACCAAAGGCTCCGGTTCATTGACCAATTACAATGTAACTTTCAATTACAATGATGCCAGTGTAACGAAAACAGGTACACCTGCAAACTATATTTTAAGGCAGTTCAGCACGTCGTGGGTGTCTACTAACGGTGCACCTGCCGGTAATACAATAACTGCAACAGGACTTACAAGCTTTAGTGAGTTTGAAGCAGGCGAATTGGCATGCGCCGCGCCTGCAATCACAAGTTTCACTGCAAACGCCTGTTCAGGAAGCGCAAGCACTATAACCATTAACGGCGCCAATTATGTGGATGGCGGTACGAGCGTCACCATTAACGGGGCTACTGCAACACCGGTCACTTTTGTAAACAGCGGCCGGATAACTGTTCCACTGCCTGCAGGAGCAAGCGGCACCGGTAATATCGCGGTCACTACCTGTTCACTGTCACCAGCGGATCAACATTCACGGTAAATACATTACCTACAGCAACAATGCCGGCTAACGGTACAACCAATGTAAGCTGTTACGGCGGGGCTGACGGAACAGTAAAAGTCACCGCCAGCGGAGGCAGCGGATCGGGCTATCAATTCTGGATTGAAGGCGAAGGTTTGACCGGCGCATGGACTTCACCAGACCAAGGTACAACCAATCAGCACACATATACAGGATTAAAAGCAAATATAGAATATACAGTAAAAGTAAAAGACGGTATCGGTTGTGAATCGAAACAACCCTAATACCAATGTTTAACGGTGATGGGATCAATTCTTGAGATAAAATGAATAACGGCTATGAACGCAGAAGAAGTTAACATGACGGGAGAAATAAAAAAGAGGATCGGAGGTACTTCGGTTCCTGTCACTTGTTGTGGAGTACATTCAGCGTTTCAAGAAAATATAAAGGCTATGAATAGCATAATCTTGTATTCTGCAAATACCGGTCTTAATATGGAGTTAAAGCGGAGCTATCACGGAGCTGAAAAAGCGGTCGCTCCAAATTTATTTCATCCAGGCTCAGAAGGATCGAACAATCAATATGCGGTTAATATTGCTGATCGTTGTGTTATTTAGCACAACAATATAGTTATGCTGCCACGCGTTACTCGCGAAATAACGGTAACTGGAATTCAACAAATACCTGGTCTGCAACATCAAATGGTACCGCCGGGGCAAGTGTTCCTGTGGCAGGTGATGCTGTAATAATTGAACGTGGATACACTGTTACATTACTGCAAATGCCGCATGTGCTTCGATAACGATAGGTACCACTTCATCGGGAACATTACGATTACAAGGCAACAGCACTTCTTCTGCCATATTATTAGATGTATCAGGTGATATTAGTATAGCTAATAGCTCTTCATTCGTGATTTCAAATGTGGGGGGTGGTTGTTACATCAGTGCACTTAATATTGGGGGCAATCTTACTGTTAATGGTACATTTGACATGCATACTACTAATGATGATTATGCTTCAGTGGTTTTTGATGGAACGACACAACAAACCATCGGCGGGGCGGGTACTACCTGCACTTTTTTTAATCTTACCTTAAGCAATAACAGCAGCGCTGGTGTTGTATTGGGTAGAAATATAGCTTTGGCAGGGGCAAATGCCACTGGCGCAACTAATCCAACCCTTACAATATCAACAAATGATGTTTTCGACCTTTCGGGATACACTTGTAATTACACAGTACTTACCGGCACTACCGGCACAATGATTGTTAATGGAACCTTAAGGTTAGCAGGAAATACCGGCGGAATAACAGGCAGTAATTTTCCGAATAACTTTACTACGTTAACAATGACCGGTGGAACCGTAGAATATAACGGCTCAACTCCCCAAACTATAGCATCAGCTCCTTCTTATGTCAATCTTGTAATCAATAACAGCTCAGGCGTATCATTAAGCGCGCCAACCACTGTTTCGGGAATCCTTACTTTAACAAGCGGCATTTTAACTTCAACGTCAGCCAATTATTCTGGCAGTAACCAATACAGCTGCGGCGGCGGTTACCGGATATTCCGCTTCAAGCTATGTCAATGGTCCTCTGAGGAGGTCTTTTGCAAATGGTCTTTCTTATTTTTTCCCTGTAGGTGATGTTTCCAATTACCGGCCGTTTGAATTAAGTAATATTACATGTACCGGTAACCCTGTTATCGAGGTTACCATGTCAAGCACGGGCGCAAGCACAGTAAATTCAACATTAGGCTCAATTGCGCCAAGGAACTGGTATGCAAGGGCAGTCAGTGGTACTTTTACAAATGGTACTGTAAGAATTACCGAAAGCGGCTTAACATCATCAAATCTTATTGGCAAATCTACCGCACAATCAGGTAATTATGCAAGTGTAGGTGGGAATAGCATCGGGGCTACAATATCTTCAAATACAGGTATAACATTGCCGGGTTATTTTGCAATAGGAACCAATCCCTGTACGAATGTAGGTATAACCGATGCAACAGCAGCAGCCAGCCCTATCTGTGCGGATAAAACTACAACAATCACCGCTAATGGTGTAGTTGGCACCAATGCTGTACTCACCTGGTATACAGGCGCTAACGGCACAGGTACTAATTTAGGCCACAACAATTCAATAATAGTTAGTCCAGGTACATATTATGCCCAGGTGACGGGCGATTGTGGCGGCCCTGTTGAAACATCAGTAACAGTTGCTGAATATGCTCTGCCAACAGCGGCTGTCACTAAAACAGATATTACATGCTTCAATGCTGGTGACGGCACAATTACCATCACGGTAGATAATGCATCAGGGAGCTACGATTACTCCATAGATGGCAGTGCAACAATATTCCCTTACAGCGGAAATTCACCCAAACAAATAACAGGTCTGGGGCCGGGAACGTACCCGATAAGAGTACAAGACAAACATGGTTGTGTATCAATATTGCAACAATAAAATAAATGTTTCACGATGATGGGATCAGCTTCCCGATATCGAAAGAAAATTGATGATGAACAAAGAAGAAAATTCGAAGATTGAACAGGTAAGAAAGAGGTTGGGACTCGCAGCGGGTCTCAGCAATAAACACACATTTAGATGATTAAAAGCAAATATACTATACACAGTAAAAGTAAAAGACGGTATCGGTTGTATATCGAAACAACCCTAATACCAATGTTTAACGGTGGTGGGATCTGATTCCTGGCATCAAAAGAAAATCGACAATGAAAAAAGAAGAAATTCTAATGAGCATGCAGAGAAAAAGAGGGTCCGTTAAAAACGCGGGTCAGATGAAGAACTATGTCTTATTTTCAGAAGGGCATGATAAAACAATTAAATATATAAAAAACGCATCCCTGCCACCAATAAAAATAAAACCAATCAACAACTTAAAACAAATATTAACCGCAGTTTCAGATCACATCGAATTTGTTTTGGCCTCGCTTCTGAACAGGAGGGCAAAACGGCTGCTTTTGCTGCCGGCTATGCTCCTGCTGATGATGCAGGGTGCGGCGTGGGGACAGACGGCAGGTCCTGACAACGCAGGAACAGCGATGAAAACAATTCAACAGGTATCGGAACGGTACCCTGGATAATACTGCCAATATAACGGGGGACAGCAACGCTGCACTTGCCAACGCTAAACTACGGCGACACTTCCAATTACCTCGAAGGCCCAATTATGGCTTTAAATTCCTGCTGACGCAACAGTTAAGGGAATTGAAGTTGCGATCGCCAAACATCGCGAATCAGGACCAGGAAATACCAATTTACGAGTAGATGTAAGACTGTTGAAAAATGGAAGTCTGGCAGGGTCAAACCATGATTACAGCGACCGGATGGACAAGAGATCAGGGTACACTTAAGCAATCACTACCTATGGAGGCGCCAAATGATTTATGGGGACATACTTGGACTGCGGATGATATCAACAATTCAAATTTTGGTGTTGCTACTTTCGGTCAAGAAATCCTAAACTCGGGTGATGTAGATGCCACAGCTTATATTGACTAATGCAGGTTACAGTTTACTATACTGCACCGGGAATATATACCTCGCACGGTAACTATCAATTCACCGTACCTGCCAATGTCAACCAGATCACTGTTGAGTGCTGGGGCGGAGGAGGTAAAGGCGGCAACAGAACTTCCCGGAGCGGGACCGGCGGCAGCGGTGGCGGTGGCGGAGGCGCTTATTCCAGTAGTGTTCTTTCAGTACATGCGGGAGATAAGTTTACAGTAAACGTAGGTGCAGGAAGTACTAATACTTCTGACGGTGGCGATTCTTGGTTTGGAACAGCACTACTGTTATGGCGCAAGGAGGAAACAGCGTTGCAGATAATACTACAAACGGTGCGTCCGGAGGACACCTCGGCGAGCGGTCATGGTGATAGCGAAAAATAGCGGCGGAAGTGGCGCAAATGGATATTACGGAAGCGGCACTCGATTTTGGCGGTGGCGGAGGTTCATCTGCCGGAACGAGTTCGGACGGTAATTATACAAGTTCAACAACTTCGGTAAACGGAGCAACTGCACCTTCCGGCGGAGGTGATGGTGGTGATGGCCGAAACAGTGGCTCAGGAAATGGACAAATGGCACAAAACCAGGCGGCGGTGGTGGAGGTGTCTTGACACCAGCACTTATGGAGGACAATCATCAGGCGGCAATGGCGCCGATGGCCAGGTCGATTATTACCTGGACACCCTGCGCGACAGCAGTCTAATCACACAACAGCCCGCGGGCGATGAAGTCTGCGAAGGAGCGCCGGTCACTTTCACGGTCACCGCGGAGGGCGAAGACCTTACCTACCAGTGGCGAAGGGGAACAACAGAAATAGCGACAGGTTCTGCCTACACTATCGGCTCAGTATCGGCAGATGACGCGGCGGATGATTACAACGTGCTGATCACCAACGGATGCGGCGCATCCATTGCCTCAGTCAACGTTACCCTGACCGTAGACGAAAATCCTGTCGCAACGATTGTCGATTATTCAGATATAACCTGTTTCGGCGGAAGCGACGGCGAAATAACCATCGGCGTCGAAGGCGGTGAAGCGCCTTACTCCTATTCAATTGAGAACGGCGAAAACAGTGAAGAATCGGAAGAAAACAGTTACACTTTCGAGAACCTGGAGGCCGGCGATTACGAGATAAAAGTCATAGACAATAACGAATGCGAATCGCAGCAATAGCAAAGTAGCAATAGTAGTAAAGTAGTAATAGTAGCAAAAGTAGTATAATGAATAAATTGCTTAGACATACAACTGAATTGACCCTGAAGATGGGGTTACTCCTGGCGTTTACGCTGGGAGGAGGAGTTGCGTGGGGGCAGACAACAATTTGGAGTGAAGATTTCGAAGGAGAATCAATTGGGGATACACAGGGAGATGGAAGTTATCAAAATGGGTATCCGGATCAAACTCCCGGTAGCTGGGACTGGTCAGTAGTCAATGGAACTGGAATGAGTGTGGAAGATTGGTCGGGAGATAAACGAATGGGACATAACCCTGGTACATGGAATTCAGCAGTTTTTGATATATCATCATATTCAAATGTTTCTGTTAAAATGGATCTTTATGAAAGTGGTTCTTTGGAATCATCTGATTATATAAGATGTTATTACAGATTAAATGAAAACGGGGCGTTTCAATTGTTTTACGATGCATCCGATGATTTTGGTTCAGCTACTGCTACAATTTCTAATTTAAATGGAAATAAATTGGAGATTAGAGTCCAAGTTGATAATGATAATAGTGAAGATCATGCTTTTGATGATGTTGTTATTTCAGGAACACCAACTGGCCCAACCCTTTCAGTCAACCCATCCAGCCTGGATTTTGGTTATGTTGCAAGCGGAAGTACTTCAAATGAGCAAAGCTATGTTTTATTGGGTACATTATTAAGCCCGGCATTGGGTAACATTGCAGTTACTGCACCTGCCGGTTTTGAAGTATCAAAAACAAGCGGTTCAGGGTTTGCTTCCTCGGTAAATGTACCTTATACCAGCGCTACATTGGGCAATACTACAATTTATACACGTTTTTTGCCAACGGGCTCACCGGCTGATTACAGTGCTAATATCAGCAATACCGGTGGCAGTGCTACTCAAAAGGATGTAGCGGTTACGGGAACTTCGATTTTGAGTTATTGTTATTCCAATTTCACCAACGTTTCATATGAATTTGTTTCTAATGTAAACTTTGCTGGTATAAATAATAATTCAGTGGGTACTACTGGAGGCCCTGTAAACTATACAAATCTTGTCGCACAAGTGGTGCAAGGCAGCACTTATACAATTTCAGTCACAATAGATGCTGATAGTCGAGATTATGTTTATGGATTTATTGACTGGAACCAAAACGGCACTTTAAATGATGCCGGCGAAGTATATACAATCGCCTCATATACCTCAAGTAAACAGGTCCGCATACTTTAAACATTACTGTGCCTTCTGGTGCAACTATCGGAGCCGCCAGAATGAGAATAATGGTGGATTATGATAATGCAAATCCAAACCCGTGCCGTAATGCTCAATACGGTGAAGCTGAAGATTACACGGTTAATATTCAGCCTGCCTGTACAAATCCCACAATAATACAACCGCCATAGACAGAAGTCTGCGAAGGAGCGCCGGTTACCTTCACGGTCACCGCGGAAGGCGAAGACCTTACCTACCAGTGGCGAAGGGGAACAACAGAAATAGCGACAGGTTCTGCCTACACCATCAGCTCAGTATCGGCAGACGATGCTGCTACGGATTATAATGTACTGGTTACCAACGGCTGCGGCGCTTCAATCGCATCAAACGATATCACTCTCACCGTCAATGAAAATCCTGTCTCAACAATAGATCAAAAAAATATTTCCTGCTTTGGCGGAAATGACGGCGAAATAACCATCAGCGTCGAAGGCGGCGAAGCGCCTTACTCCTATTCCATTTCGAAGACAAGGCGAAACACCGGAAAAATCAAATGAAAACAGTTACACCTTTGAAAACCTGGAGGCCGGCGATTACGAGATAAAAGTCATAGACAATAACGAATGTGAATCGCAGCAATAAACAGTCAACGAAAAAGATCAGAAATAAATGAAAAGAACTGCTTCGACATACAACTGACTGAACCCTTAAAATGGGGCTGATCCTGGCATTCACGCTGGGAGGTGGGAATGTTGTGTGGGGGCAGACGAACATTTGAGCGAGAATTTTACCTATACTAATGTACTACTACTGGACAAGGTAGCCCTTCAATAGCTACTTGGACTGCAGATGGAACTGTCGGTGGTTATGGAGTTTCAGTCAATCTAACCTACTCTTGGTATTTTTACCACATCGCCTAATTCCGATAGAACAACATGGCAAATTAATTCCACTGATCCAATTGAAATCAGTGGTTACACAAACGTTTCTATTTCCATTAATATTTCAGATCCGGCGGGTAACCTCCGCTCATCTGATTATATAAGGATTGAATATAATGTAGATGGAGGTGGTTGGAATACATTTGCGACAAATGGATATATAACTAATGATTTTAATCCATCAATTGCTTCTCAAACCGGGCTTTCAGGAATTCATTATGATTAAGAATTACAATGTTTTGTGCAGCAAGTGAAAGATATATAATGTTGATAATATTGTAGTAACCGGAACACCCTGCTCAGGGCCAACGATCACCTGTCCTGCAGATGTTTCAGCGTTCGTTAATCCGGTAACAGGATTGTTTGCTGCATACCCTTTTAACGAAACAAACGGAACTACTGTTGCCCACGATGTGATCGGAGGCAAGGACGGGACGTTTGTCAACGGTCCTACATTAAATACCGGGAAGTACGGCAATGCTGTTTATCTTGACGGCACGAATGATTTCGTGAGCCTCCCGACAGGCATAGTTAGTTCTCTGTCAGGCAATTATTCAATATCCACATGGGTTTACCTTAATAATCAAACTGATTACTGGTCAAGAATTTTTGATTTTGGAACCGGGACTACTAATTATATGTTTCTAACCCCGAGAAATCAAGCTAACGGTTTAATCAGGTTTGCTATCAAAACAACTACAGGCAGCGAACAAACTATTGATGGAACTGATGTTCTACCCGCAGCAGGATGGCACCATGTCGTAATTACGAACCGGTAATACCGGCACTCTTTATGTCGACGGTGCAAGCGTAGGAACTAACACTTCGATGACTTTTCATCCATCGTCTCTTGGGAACACTAATCAAAATTATATCGGAGATTCTCAATTTACCAATGACCCTTCACTTGACGGACACGTTGATGAATTCAGAATTTACAATATTGCTTTAACAGGCCCACAGGTTGCAGCATTATATGCAGCATCAGCCTGCGCCATGTCGGCCGATTACGGAACAGGATTGGGAAGCTCCGGTTATTAACGGAGGGTGTGGAACAGTGACAGTAACAAATGACGCTGTTTACCCGCTTTCACCTGGAGACCACACAATAACATGGACTGCTTCGGACGCACTTTCCAATTCAAATTCCTGTGAACAGACTGTAACGGTTGTTTCATCGTCCGAAGTTACCTTTACCGGAAGCCTTACTGACCAGTGTATTGACAATACCTCCTACACATTAACGGGGGGATCGCCTGCAGGCGGAACTTACAGCGGACCCGGCGTTACGGGAACCAATTTTGATGCTTCAACGGCAGGCATCGGAACGAAAACGATAAATTATACTTATACATTTAATTACGCGGATGGAACATCCTGCCAAAGCGCGGTTACAAATACCATAAAAGTAAATCCGCTTCCCACGTTTAATTCGTCTGCCAACAGCGATATCTCCTGTTTCGGCGGATCAGACGGAAAAATAAATGTTCATATAACAAGTGCGGATACAAATCCCTATACTTTTTCAACAAATAACGGGGATGATTATACCCGGGCCTTTACGGGAGATTATCCCGACTTCGTACTTACCGGCTTACTGCCGGCAGGTACCTATAAAATAAGAGTTAAAGACAGCAATCAATGTCAATCAACTATAAATCCTTAACCATAAATAAACTAACAAAATATTTTCAAAGTGATGGAATCAAATCCTGAAAACAAAGAAACAAAGACTATGAAAACACATAGAATTTCAACAACAGAAATGATGGATAACAGCAATGCTGTTAACACGGTTTCCATCGCTGAACAGACGCGACGTGCCGCGTCTCTGCCCGTAAATCACGACACGGAAAATCAAAAAACAAATCATATGAAAACTGTATCCTTGCCTTCTGCAGCCAACGGACTTGATATAGCCCGCGGTCAGAACCTTAACGGAGCCGCCCCGGCAGGCGCTCACCTGACAAACAGCCTTATGCTGAAAAAAGTCAAACAGACTCTAATGTTCCTGACATTGTTCCTCGCCATGTTGGCAGGATCCGCCTTGCAGGGACAAGGGCAGACAGTGATCCTACATCAGCCGGATCCCTACCGTTAGCAGTGCCACGGTCACCGCACCGATCTCTTGTTACCAGGGAACCGGAACCGTTACAATTGTTGCGGCCGGAGGAACTCTGCCATATAGTTATACTTTTAATGGTGAGACCAATTCTACCGGGGTACTTTACAGATGTAAACGCCGGGACAGATTTGGCCTTCAGCGTTGATGATGCACATAACTGTGGACCTGTCACAGGATCGATAGATGTCACACAGCCTTCACAACTTGTTTGACCAGCGCTGACGTGACCTCACCGATCACCTGTTACGGTGGAACCGGAACAGTTACTATTATTGCTACCGGAGGAACTGGCCAGATCAGTTATACATTCAATGGTGAAACCAACACCACAGGAATTTTTTCAGGTGTTTTAGCCGGACCAGGACAGGCATTCAGTATCACAGATGACAATAGCTGCGGCCCGATCACAGGATCAGTTAATGTAACACAGCCTGAAATTCTTTCAGCTTCTGTAGCTTCAACCAATATAACCTGCAACGCTTCAAACGATGGAATCCGATTACCATCACCAGCCCGTCAGGCGGTTCAGGTACTTATGAATACAGCATAGGCGGTGGCTGGATGACAACCGGTTCCATTCTCCGGCCTTGCGCCAAACACATATAATGTGCAGATAAGGGATGCAGCACAAACCGTGTGTGTGATCACACTTAATGGCGCTTTGCAGATTACCCAGCCTTCTGCTCTTTCTGCAGATGTGATCATGACGCAGCCTACCTGCTACGGCACATGATGGAACTATTACCTTCACAAACCTAACAGGTGGTTACGGTACATACGAATACAGGATAGAAGGAGAACCATGGCAGAGCAGCGGTTCATTCACCGGTATTTTCCCGGAAACCCGTGAAGTACAGATTCGTGATGCAGCTCATCCATCCTGTATAGTCAGTCCTGGCTTCAAGACATTAACATATCCTGTCGTGCTTTCAGCAACAGTAGCTAGCACTAATGTAAGCTGTAACGGTGCGGGTGACGGAACTATTTCCATCAACAATCCGTCAGGCGGCTATGGAACATATGAATACAGCATTAACGGCGGAACAAACTGGCAACTCGCCGGTTCATTCTCCGGCCTTACGCCAAACACCTACAATGTGCTGATAAGGGATGCGGCACATACCGGTTGCGTAATCACACTGAATTCAGCTTTGGTTATCACCCAGCCGGATATGGTAAATGCTCCATCAGGGAATGCATCACAAACATTTTGTTCAGGAGATTCACCTACAGTAGTCAATCTTATCGGCAACAGGAACCGGCATTCAGTGGTATGCCGCTTCAACAGGAGGTTCAGCCCTTGATCCTTCAACACCTTTGGTAAACGGCACACATTATTTTGCCAGCCAGACGGTTGACGGATGCGAGAGTGTGGACAGGCTGGACGTCACCGCAACAGTCAATCCAACCCCCGGCGCCCCGTCAGCCGCTGCCTCGCAATTTTTCTGCGAGGGTTCTACTGTTGTCAATCTGGCTGCAACAGGCACCGGTATTAAATGGTATAATTCATTGTCAGGTGGAACCGAGTATGAAACCACCGATGTACTGGCTAATGGACTCTTATCATGCCAGCCAGACAGTGAACGGATGCGAAAGTTCGGCAAGGGCAACTGTCGTGGTCACCATCAATCCGGCACCGATTGTCATTAAACCGGATGACCAGGCCGTATGCCTTGGCGGCAAGGTTGCTGGCATTACCTTCAGCGGAACTGGCGTAACTTATTACAGCTGGGTAAACAGTGAAACTGGAATCGGATCTGGACGCAAGCGGAAGTGACAATATCAGCCCCTTCACAGCGACAAACAATACTGGTCGTTCCGCTCACAGCAACAATAACCGTAACCCCTCATTACTATAATGAAATTGACTGTGCCGGAACACCGAAGATCTTCACCATCACAGTGAACCCGACACCTTCTATAAATCTTACACAGGGTGTATTACGGCGATGTCTGTTCGGGAGTATCAACCCAGATAACCCTTCCGTCAACTGATGTATACGGAAATAGCATCGGCCATTATGATATAAATACGCCTGATGGTAACTCATCACTTTAGCGCACCAACCTTAACTTCAAGGTCCTGTGGAATAACCGGATCAGCAGTATGTAACTTGACGATGAAGGTAATGGGATATTATACCGTATATTTAATTACTCCCTATACAGTGGGGGACATGTGCGGGAACAACAGATCCTATTGAATTTTAATATTTGTAAATCCCTGCCTGAAGCCCCGACGGCCGGTGGTCGACATTACCTATGACGGTCATACCTCACTTCCCGGCGGCCAAGCTCCGGCAGGTTCCCATGTGGTATGGTACGATGAACACAGGCGGAAATATAATTCCTCCGACCAATCTTCCTTCGATAACAAATGTGGCCGAAAACCGCAACCACTGTTTACGCTGCCTCGGCAGACAATGCCACCGGATGTGAAAGCGCAACACGCACCCCGGTGACCCTGAATATAATCAAAGCTGCATACGGATAACGCCTGTACCGCTGTCAAAAGCCTACGGCGCTCCAATTCCTGCATTTGATATCCAATCCTATAACGGATGGTACGCGCTGGATGGTATAGGCATGATTGACAACACCCCCGATGATCGGCGTAGACGCAACCGCCGACTCTCCGGCCGGAGAATATGACTTTATCATAACAGGCGGAACATGGAATGACAATCCTTCCAATTATAAATTCTGTATTGGTCAGGATGTTAATCAGAGGGATCTTAAATTCACAATAACGCCGTTACCTCTTAAAATTATTGCAAACGACCAATCAAAATGCTACGAAGAAAAATTGAGTTTGAACGGAACAGAGTTTACCACCGATCCTGCACTTATTAATCCTTTTGATATAACAAGTGTAACCCTCTCCAGCGACGGCTTAGGCACCACAGCTGCAGCCGGAAATTATGATATTGTTCCGTCCGATCCTCAGGGAAGTGGCGTTAATAATTATGCTCCGATAACCTATCAAAACGGAACATTAATAGTCAATTCTCTGCCGGAATGCTCAATTTCAGGTCCGGATGGTCCGGTTTGTCCTTCTTCAACAGGCAATACTTATTCAGCGCCTGCCGGAATGACCACTTATGCATGGTCTATTTCCGGAAACGGAACCATTGATGGAAGCGTTTCAGACCAGAACGTTTCAGTAACAGCCGGAACTTCTTGTAATACAGCATACACCATTTCGCTGAATGTCACCGATGGTAAAGGATGCCATTCAACATGCAGTAAAGATGTAAATGTTGCATCTGACCCGACAATTAATTTTAACTGCGCTGATGATCAGACTGAAGCATCATGTCAGACTCAGGCAGCTATAGATGCTAAATTTGTTTCATGGCTTGCTTCAACAACTGCCAACGGCGGATGTAATGGTGTATTAACTACCGATCCTGTTTCACCAACAGCGCCATCAGCCTGCGGAGGCAGCACAACGGTTACATGGACTTATAAGAGTGACTGCTATGAAGATCAGATCTGCACTAAAACGTTTACAGTGACCGCTGCTCCTACTGTGTTAGTCACCGGCCCGGATGATCTCACTGTCAACGCTTGTGATTATGCTAACCAGAATGCTTTAGACGCAGCATTTTCAGCATGGAAAGGTGACTTCAAAGTTTCAGGAGGTTGTACCGCAACACTACCTGACCTTAGCTCATACATCCCTCCTATCTTATGCGATGGAGGAGAAGTTACCATTTCATTTACCATTTCTGACCAATGCGAATCAAAGAGTATCGGCAAGACATTTATTGTCAATAAACCAGCTGACTTTTCTATGCCTGACAATGAAGGCTCAACTGTCGCTTGTGTAGCCGACGCTGTGGCTCCTGCTTTACCAGAGGTTAAAGACAACTGCGGTAATATCCTTACCCCGGCTGATCCGGTAATCAGCCAGGCACCTGCCTGCAACGGTGATATGACATATACCTATACCTACACCGATTGTGCTAATCATACACACGACTGGGTTTACACTTATACCATCGCTCGTCTTGACTTCACGATGCCTGACAATGACGGCTCAACCGTCGCTTGTGTAGCTGACGCTGTGGCTCCTGCTTTACCAGAGGTTAAAGACAACTGCGGTAATATCCTTACCCCGGCTGATCCGGTAATCAGCCAGGCACCTGCATGCAACGGTGATATGACATATACCTATACCTACACCGATTGTGCTAATCATACACACGACTGGGTTTACACTTATACCATCGCTCGTCTTGACTTCACGATGCCTGACAATGACGGCTCAACCGTCGCTTGTGTAGCTGACGCTGTGGCTCCTGCTTTACCAGAGGTTAAAGACAACTGCGGTAATATCCTTACCCCGGCTGATCCGGTAATCAGCGAAGCACCTGCATGCAACGGTGATATGACATATACCTATACCTACACCGATTGTGCTAATCATACACACGACTGGGTATATACCTATACCATCGAACGTGCTGACTTCAATATGCCTGTCGATGAAGGCTCAACTGTCGCCACCGTGGCTGACGCCGTAGCGCCGATATTACCGACAGTTACTGACAACTGCGGTAACACGCTAACACCTACTGGTCCGGTTATCAGCCAGGCACCTGCCTGCAACGGCGTTATGACATATACCTATACCTACACCGATTGTATTGGTAATACGCACGATTGGGTATACACATACACAATCGAACGTGCTGACTTCACGATGCCTGACAATGACGGCTCAACAGTCGCTTGTGTAGCCGATGCAGTGACTCCGACATTACCGACGGTTACTGATAACTCCGGTAACACGCTTACACCTGCAGGTCCGGTTATCAGCCAGGCACCTGCCTGCAACGGTGATATGACATATACCTATACTTACACCGATCGTATCGGCCATACCCACGATCGGATATATACCTACACAATCGAACGTGCTCAATTTTCCTTACATGCCTGACAATGAAGGCTCAACTGTCGCTTGTGTAGCTGACGCTGTGGCTCCTTCTTTACCAGAGGTTAATGACAACTGCGGTAATATCCTTACCCCGGCTGATCCGGTAATCAGCCAGGCACCTGCCTGCAACGGTGATATGACATATACCTATACCTACACCGATTGTATCGGTCATACCCACGATTGGGTTTACACTTACACAATCGAACGTGCTGACTTCAACATGCCTGACAATGACGGCTCAACTGTCGCTTGTGTAGCTGACGCTGTGGCTCCTGCTTTACCGGTGGTTAAAGACAACTGCGGTAATATCCTTACCCCGGCTGATCCGGTAATCAGCCAGGCACCTGCACTGCAACGGTGATATGACATATACCTATACCTACACCGATTGTGCTAATCATACACACGACTGGGTATACACTTATACCATCGCTCGTGTTGACTTCAGGATGCCCGGCAATGACGGCTCAACCGTCACTTGTGTAGCTGACGCTGTGGCTCCTGCTTTACCAGAGGTTAAAGACAACTGCGGTAATATCCTTACCCCGGCTGATCCGGTAATCAGCGAAGCACCTGCATGCAACGGTGATATGACATATACCTATACCTACACCGATTGTGCTAATCATACACACGACTGGGTATATACCTATACCATCGAACGTGCTGACTTCAATATGCCTGTCGATGAAGGCTCAACTGTCGCCACCGTGGCTGACGCCGTAGCGCCGATATTACCGACAGTTACTGACAACTGCGGTAACACGCTAACACCTACTGGTCCGGTTATCAGTACCGCCCCCGCCTGCAACGGCGTTATGACATATACCTATACCTACACCGATTGTATCGGTAATACGCACGATTGGGTATACACATACACAATCGAACGTGCTGACTTCACGATGCCTGACAATGACGGCTCAACAGTCGCTTGTGTAGCTGATGCAGTGACTCCGACATTACCGACGGTTACTGACAACTCCGGTAACACACTCACACCTGCAGGTCCGGTTATCAGTCAAGCACCTTCTTGCAACGGCGTTATGACATATACCTATACCTACACCGATTGTATCGGCCATACCCACGATTGGGTTTACACCTACACAATCGAACGTGCTGACTTCAACATGCCTGACAATGACGGCTCAACTGTCGCTTGTGTAGCCGACGCTGTGGCTCCTGCTTTACCGGAGGTTAAAGACAACTGCGGTAATATCCTTACCCCGGCTGATCCGGTAATCAGTACCGCACCTGCCTGCAACGGTGATATGACATACACCTATACCTACACTGATTGTGCTAATCAATACACATCGACTGGGTATACACCTATACCATCGAACGTGGTAATACACCACCATCAATAAGCGGCTGTCCGTCCAATATTATATTGAACAGCAATAGTGGTGATCCATCTACCTGTTTACAAACAGTAACATGGACGCCACCAACAGCAATAAATAGTTGTGGAGGTGCAGCCAACGTTTCATCAACTCATAATCCCGGCGAAGCATTCCCCGTTGGCACAACTACTGTTATTTACACATTTGCAGATTGTCTGGGCAATTCATCGAGTTGTTCGTTTACTGTAACTATAGTAGATAATACAAAACCTGTTGTTACCTGTCCGCCTGATGTAGCAGCTACCGGCGATGCAAACTGTGTTGCCAATCTCAGCATAGAAGCAATTGGCACAGCTACCGGATTGGATAACTGCGGCATTGCCACCATAAACGGTACAAGACAGGGCGGTCTGGATCTTACTGATCCTTATCCGCTCGGCGATACATACATTACCTGGACCGCAACGGATGTAAACGGTAACGTTTCACAATCCTGCGACCAGAAAATAACCGTTTCAGGAACATACATCGTCAACATTGCCTGCCCGGCTGATATAAATACAACGGCAACTCCGGGTACATGTTCGAAGGTTATTCCGGTGGCTGAATTAGGTACGCCAACAATCCTTCAGGGTTGCGGAGTAAAAGGGTTCTATAAATCAAGAGACGACAACGCATCCTTGACAGCAGCCTACCCTGTTGGAACCACTATAATTACTTGGGAGGCCCTGGATGAAAACTTTGAGACATTGGCTTCCTGCGAACAGACGGTTACCATCTCAGATTTTGAACTGCCTGCAATCACCGGTATGCCTGGTGATATCAACATCAGCAATACCACCGGTAATTGCAGCGGAATTGCAACATGGACTCCGCCTGTGCCATCCGACAACTGCGGTATTGCATCATTCACCAGCAATTACGAACCGGGAGCTGTCTTCCCGGTAGGAGAGACAACAGTTACTTACACGGCCACAGATATTCACAATAATGAAAATACGGCTTCATTCACGGTAACCGTGAACGATACTGAAGCTCCTGTATTCGGCCGTACGCCTAATGTAAGAATTTCAAATGAGGAAGGGACCTGCAGCGCTGCTGCAACATGGAATACGCCCACCGTGACGGATAACTGCGGCGGCGCTATTGACCTCGTTTGCGACCACACATCAGGCGAAACCTTCCCGGTTGGAACAACGGCTGTAACCTTTACGGCTACCGATACTCACGGAAATGTGGGAACCGCCTCGTTCAATGTGATCGTACAGGATAACGAGCTTCCAGTCATCACGCTATGCCCGTCTGTCGAACCTTTCTGTAAATCAGGAGATGATAACTATACTATCCCTGCATTGACAGCTACCGATAACTGCGGCATAAAATCCATAGCTTATACGATAACCGGCCCGATCAGCAGGAACAAACTCGTCAAAAATGTCAGCTCGCTCGATGCCAGCGGACAATTTGGGGTTGGCGTTTCAACCATTTTGTGGGAAGTAATTGATGCTCACAACAACAGCAGTACCTGTACCACAACGGTTACCGTTAATCCATTGCCGGTCGCGACTATCAGCGGAACGGCACAGGTATGCCTGAATTCAACGCCTCCCCCTGTCGTATTCCTGGCAGGAGGTCAGGGCACAGAGCCATACACCTTCACCTATTCCATCAATGACGGAAACAGTCAGCAGATAACCAGCACCGGCAATTCCGCAACAATTGCTCAGGCCACCGATGTGGCAGGTACGTATACCTATAAGCTTATTGAAGTTGCCGATGCAAACGGTTGTTCACAGGCAATAGGCGAAACATCTGTTATAACTGTAGATCAGGCCTTAACAGCGCCAGATCCGGGACCTGACCAGACAATATGTTACCTGACAGCAGCTCAGATAAATGCTGCACCGGCAACCGGCGGATCAGGCATTTTCACCTATCAGTGGCAGAGCAGCCCGGATGGTCTCACCGATTGGGCAGATATAGATTTAGCTACCGGTTTATCCTTCAATACCGGGTCATTAATGGAGACTGCTTACTACCGCCTGATCGCCACTGATCCTTCCTGCGGACCTGTCACCAGCAACAAGGTGGAGATAGCAGTAGGTCTGCCGGGCACACAGCCTTCAATCGGCGCAGATCAAACCATTTGTTACAACACCTCTCCTGCTAGCCCTTACCATAACGGTTCCGGCTACAGGCGGAGATGGAGTCTTTAACTATGCTTGGCAAAAAAGCGCTACCGGTATTGGCAATACAGGCTGGTCTGCTGCAGGCTCAGGTGAATCATTTACTCCTTCTGCACCATTAACAGCAACCACGTATTACCGTGCGGTGGCTACCAATACATGTACGAATCCGATAATAAGCAATAATGTAGTCAAGATCACTGTTCAGTCTCCGGTAAATCCGGGTACAATAGAGGGTGACCAGACAATATGTTCGGGTACCGCCCCATTATCAGCACTCATCGGCACAGCCGCTTCAGGCGATGGAAACATTAGCTATAAGTGGCAATCAAGCGCGACGGGTGATGAACCGTTTACAGATATAACTTTAGCAAACGGTGAAACGTACCAGGAAACAGGCACATTATCTGCTGACACCTGGTACCGCAGAGTTGCCACTTCGACACTGAACAGCAATGCATGTTCAGCCAACAGCAATACTGTGAAGGTATCCGTTAATCCGCTGCCGGAGGCAGTTGCGGGCGCTGACAGGGCGATATGCCTGAACGGCAGCACCCGGATTGGCGCGGAAGCTGTCGAAGGAAACACCTATAGCTGGACATCCGAACCTGCAGGATTTACTTCGACGGAAGCCAATCCTATGGTTTCTCCGGAGGTGAATACAAAGTACATTTTGACGGAAACCAATTCAAGTACTGGTTGTACCAACTCGAACAGTGTAACGGTGACGGTCAATCCGCTGCCGGAAGCAACAGCAGGCGCTGATAGGGCTATATGCCTGAACAGCAGCACGCAGATTGGTGCAGATCCTCTCGATGGCAACACCTATAGCTGGACTTCAGATCCTGCGGGATTTACCTCAACCGAGGCCAATCCGACAGTATCTCCGACAGAGACCACAAAGTATATTCTGACGGAAACCATTTCGGCTACCGGTTGTAGCAACACCAACAGTGTAACTGTAACGGTGAATCCGTTGCCGGTGGTAAGCCTTGATCCGGCAGGTCCGTTCTGTATCGATGCAGCGCCGGTTCAGTTGAACGGTTCACCCTCAGGTGGAACTTACAGCGGATCAGGCGTCAGCGAAACCGGAATATTTACACCTTCGGCAACAGGCGATCATGTAATCACATATACTTACACGGATGAAAATGGCTGCACCAACAGCGCTTCAACCACGATAACCGTTAATCCGCGCGCGTTACTGGAGACCAATATCAATGGAGTTATAGTAACCGCCAATAATGACGGAACGGATGATGCAGGTGAATTCTCAGTTTGCAACACAGCAAATAATGTTCATTTCATTGTCTTCAATGATCTGAACGGAGTCAGTCCTGCTGTAAATGTTAAAGCCTATCAGCAGATCGTTAAGACAAATGTCACGGCCCCGTTCTGCAATAACTGTGCAGCAACGCTGATCGGCACTGCTTTCAGAAATGCTTACGGAACTGTAGCTCTCGTGGATAATACAAAACCCGGCACGCTCGTAATGAAATTCCAGGCTTTTGTTGACACCAACAACAACAATATACCGGACGGCAATGAATGTACGGGCGACCCGATCATTTACACTGTAACGGTCAATCCGCTCACAGGACCTGTAAGCTTTACATCAGGTGCTGAAACAGTCTGTCAGAATGCGCCGGATGAAACTTATATGGCATCGGCCGCTAACAGTACTTCAATAACCTATTCAGTATTGCCGGCAGAAGCAGGTGTAATTGATGCAGGCACAGGTGTGATGAAATGGGATGCCGCATTCAGCGGACAAGCCACCATCACGGCTACTGCAACAGGCCTCTGTGGAACAACATCAGCCGACAGGGTAGTAACGGTCAACGCATTGCCCGAAGTATCAGCCGGCACATACGGACCAGTCTGTGTCGATGCTCCTGATATTACTCTGGCAGGCTCGCCTGAAGGTGGCGTATGGAGCGGCACCGGTGTAAACGATAACCTGTTTGACCCATCTGTGGGCACTCAGACCCTCACTTACACCTTTACAGATGCCAATTCTTGTGCTAACTCCGCTCAGACTACCATTACGGTTAATCCGCTGCCCGAAGTATCAGCCGGCACATACGGACCAGTCTGTGTCGATGCTCCTGATATTACTCTGGCAGGCTCGCCTGAAGGTGGCGTATGGAGCGGCACCGGTGTAAACGGTAACCTGTTTGACCCATCTGTGGGCACTCAGACCCTCACTTACACCTATACAGATGCCAATTCTTGTGCTAACTCCGCTCAGACTACCATTACGGTTAATCCGCTGCCCGAAGTATCAGCCGGCACATACGGACCAGTCTGTGTCGATGCTCCTGATATTACTCTGGCAGGCTCGCCTGAAGGTGGCGTATGGAGCGGCACCGGTGTAAACGGTAACCTGTTTGACCCATCTGTGGGCACTCAGACCCTCACTTACACCTATACAGATGCCAATTCTTGTGCTAACTCCGCTCAGACTACCATTACGGTTAATCCGCTGCCCGAAGTATTAGCCGGCACATACGGATCAGTCTGTGTCGATGCTCCTGATATTACTCTGGCAGGCTCGCCTGAAGGTGGCGTATGGAGCGGCACCGGTGTAAACGGTAACCTGTTTGACCCATCTGTGGGCACTCAGACCCTCACTTACACCTATACAGATGCCAATTCTTGTACTAACTCCGCTCAGACTACCATTACGGTTAATCCGCTGCCCGAAGTATCAGCCGGCACATACGGACCGAGTCTGTGTCGATGCTCCTGATATTACTCTGGCAGGCTCGCCTGAAGGTGGCGTATGGAGCGGCTCCGGTGTAAACGGTAACCTGTTTGACCCATCTGTGGGCACTCAGACCCTCACTTACACCTATACAGATGCCAATTCTTGTACTAACTCCGCTCAGACTACCATTACGGTTAATCCGCTGCCCGAAGTATCAGCCGGCACATACGGACCAGTCTGTGTCGATGCTCCTGATATTACTCTGGCAGGCTCGCCTGAAGGTGGCGTATGGAGCGGCACCGGTGTAAACGGTAACCTGTTTGACCCATCTGTGGGCACTCAGACCCTCACTTACACCTATACAGATGCCAATTCTTGTGCTAACTCCGCTCAGACTACCATTACGGTTAATCCGCTGCCCGAAGTATCAGCCGGCACATACGGACCAGTCTGTGTCGATGCTCCTGATATTACTCTGGCAGGCTCGCCTGAAGGTGGCGTATGGAGCGGCACCGGTGTAAACGGTAACCTGTTTGACCCATCTGTGGGCACTCAGACCCTCACTTACACCTATACAGATGCCAATTCTTGTACTAACTCCGCTCAGACTACCATTACGGTTAATCCGCTGCCCGAAGTATCAGCCGGCACATACGGACCAGTCTGTGTCGATGCTCCTGATATTACTCTGGCAGGCTCGCCTGAAGGTGGCGTATGGAGCGGCACCGGTGTAAACGGTAACCTGTTTGACCCATCTGTGGGCACTCAGACCCTCACTTACACCTTTACAGATGCCAATTCTTGTGCTAACTCCGCTCAGACTACCATTACGGTTAATCCGCTGCCCGAAGTATCAGCCGGCACATACGGACCAGTCTGTGTCGATGCTCCTGATATTACTCTGGCAGGCTCGCCTGAAGGTGGCGTATGGAGCGGCACCGGTGTAAACGGTAACCTGTTTGACCCATCTGTGGGCACTCAGACCCTCACTTACACCTTTACAGATGCCAATTCTTGTGCTAACTCCGCTCAGACTACCATTACGGTTAATCCGCTGCCCGAGCTCCAGGTCACTGTCAATGGTGTCCAGGTGACGGACAACCATGACGGTACTGATGATACAGGCACATTCTCAGTAGCCAATTCAGCCGGCAATAATCTGTCCTTTACTCAGGTTGCTGATCTGAACAGCGTAACTCCTGCTGCTTCAGTGAAAGTCATACAGGAATTCATTAGGACGAATGTTACATTTGCTCCCGCTGATGGAGTCTATCCGATAAGCGCTTACAGTGGGGCATTCAGCCGAAGTGTATCGCTTGTCGATCTTGCCCAGCCCGGAACACTGGTCATGAAGCTGCGCACATTCTTTGATGCCAATAACAACAACATACTGGACAACAACGAGTGTGCAGGCGACTGGATCGTCTATACAGTAAAAGTAAATGATGCGGATCCACCGACAGCAGTCTGCAAAGACTTTACTGTTGAATTGGATGCATCCGGACATGCCTCAATAAATGCTTCTGATATTGATGGAGGAAGCACGGATAATGCCGGTCCGGTAACACTGTCTGCAAGCATGACCAGCTTCGATTGTAGCAATATTGGCGACAACCCGGTGACTTTAACCGTTACCGATCAGGCTGGCAACTCTTCAACCTGTGATGCAACAGTTACTGTGAAAGATGTTACGCCTCCCGTTGCTCAATGTAAGAATTTCACGGCTGTTCTGAACGATCAGGGCACAGCAACAATAAGTGCTGCTGACATTAACGATGGCAGTTACGATGGCTGTGGAGGTATTGTAACACTTGCCGCAGGCACAACAACTTTCGACTGCAGCAATATTGGTGACAATACAGTTACCTTAACCGTTACCGATGCAAGCGGCAATCCTTCTTCCTGCTATGCTACAGTTACTGTGAAAGATGTGACGCCTCCGGTCGCTAAGTGTAAAAATATCACGATCAGCCTTAACGCTCAGGGTACAGCAGCAATAACCGCTGATGACATTAATAATGGCAGTTACGATGGCTGCGGAGGTGCTGTAACGCTTTCTGCAAGCAAAACCAGTTTCAATTGCGCCAATGTTGGTGACAATACTGTAACCTTAACCGTAACCGATGCAGGCGGTAATCAGGCTTCCTGCAGTGCGACAGTTAAAGTGGAAGATTTGATTCCTCCGGTTATCAATAATATGCCGGCCAATCAGATCCTTGAACTGGGGGCTTACAGTTGTACTGTTCTGGCATACTGGACCGCTCCTGCTGCAACCGACAATTGCGAATTGTCAAGTTTGGTCAGCAACGATCCGACATTCGATCATACCGGATCAACTCAACTGTCAGCAGGTGTGCACACCATTACATACACAGCCACAGATGTCAACGGGAATTCAAGCCAGGCAAGCTTTACCATCACAGTGCTCGATGACATCCATCCTGTGATTATGAACTGTCCCGGCGATATTACAGTTTCCGCTGATCCCGGCCTATGCGATAAGCTGGTTTCATGGAATCCGCCGACAGCAAGTGATAACTGTGTGGGCGTCGGATTATCGACAAATCATCTGCCCGGTGAAAGATTTAGTGTGGGATCCACCTTGGTCACCTATACTGCAACAGATGCAGCCGGTAACCAGACAACATGCAGTTTCAATGTCAATGTTGTGGATAACCAGGCACCGGTAATAAGTAATTGTCTCAATAATATCCAGGTCTTTACGGATGGAAGCCCGACTTGTGACCGTATGGTTAGCTTCACTCCGCCATCAGCAACGGATAATTGTGGCGGTGTAACAACAACTGTTAAAGTCAACAATGCACAGGTTGAGACAATGCCTTCAAAATTTGGAGTGGGTACCACGCCGGTTGAATATATTTTTACAGATACTCACGGAAACAGCAGTACCTGTTCCTTCAGCGTGATAGTAATGGACAATGACCCGCCCACTATTATCTGTCCGGCTGACATCACCGTTTGTGAGGGTGAACCTATTAACCTCGGTACGCCTGAAACAAGTGATAATTGTGGAATTCAATCGGTTACAAACAATGCACCGGCATCTTTCCCGATTGGTACTACCACAGTGACCTGGACGGTCACAGATATTCATGGGAACCCGAATAGCTGTACACAGAGAGTAACAGTGAATGCATTACCAATAGCTGTTATTGAACCTCCGGTTACAACCGAGTTGACATGCAGTTTGACCTCAATCAGTCTGACTGCAACTGGCGGCAGCGCCTACTCTTGGTCTGACGGTACGAATGTTGTTGGTACGAGTGCAACTCTGATTGTCTCGGAACCCGCTACTTATACTGTAACCGTGACCAGTGCCAATGGATGTGCCGACACGGAAAGTATCGTAATTACCCGGGATAACAGCGCACCCGTTGCCGGTATCAATACCCCGGCTACAACTATGCTCACCTGTAGTGTAACCTCTATCAGGCTCACCGCATCAGGTGACGGGACATACTCATGGTCTGACGGTACGGATGTCGTTGGTACAGATGCAACTCTGGTTGTCACTGCACCCGGCACATATACAGTAACCGTAACCGGCGCCAATGGCTGTACCGATACAGAAAGTATTATTATTACACAGGATATCGAAAAGCCGGCTGTCGCTATTACCAACAATTCGAACACAACAGTTCTCACATGCTCACAACAGTCAATCAGCGTCACAGCTACCGGCGGTGTTTCTTATGCATGGGATAATGGTCTTGGCAATAACGCAGCAGCTACGATCACGGCTCCCGGTACATACACAGTTACTGCAACCGGTGCCAATGGCTGTACCAATACGGCCGGTATCGTGATTACCCAGGATATCGAAAAGCCGGCTGTCGCTATTACCAACAATTCGAACACGACAGTTCTCACATGCTCGCAACAGTCGATCAGCGTCACAGCTACCGGCGGTGTTTCTTATGCATGGGATAATGGTCTTGGCAATAACGCAGCAGCTACAATCACGGCTCCCGGTACATACACAGTTACTGCAACCGGTGCCAATGGCTGTACCAATACGGCCGGTATCGTGATTACCCAGGATATCGAAAAGCCGGCTGTCGCTATTACCAACAATTCGAACACGACAGTTCTCACATGCTCGCAACAGTCGATCAGCGTCACAGCTACCGGCGGTGTTTCTTATGCATGGGATAATGGTCTTGGCAATAACGCAGCAGCTACGATCACGGCTCCCGGTACATACACAGTTACTGCAACCGGTGCCAATGGCTGTACCAATACGGCCGGTATCACGATTACACAGAATACCGTTGTGCCTCAGGTCGCTATTACCAACAATTCGAACACGACAGTTCTTACATGCTCACAACAGTCGATCAGCGTCACAGCTACCGGCGGTGTTTCTTATGCATGGGATAATGGTCTTGGCAATAACGCAGCAGCTACGATCACGGCTCCCGGTACATACACAGTTACTGCAACCGGAGCTAACGGCTGTACCAATACGGCCGGTATCACGATTACACAGAATACCGTTGTGCCTCAGGTCGCTATTACCAACAATTCGAACACGACAGTTCTCACATGCTCACAACAGTCGATCAGCGTCACAGCTACCGGCGGTGTTTCTTATGCATGGGATAATGGTCTTGGCAATAACGCAGCAGCTACAATCACGGCTCCCGGTACATACACAGTTACTGCAACCGGTGCCAATGGCTGTACCAATACGGCCGGTATCACGATTACACAGAATGCAGATGTACCTGTTGTAACTTTACCTGCAGTAGGTCCTTTGAATCTTAACAGCGCTCCGGTACAACTGGCAGGTCAGCCCGCCGGTGGTACTTACAGCGGACCGGGAGTAAGCCAAAGCGGTTTGTTCACGCCATCCACATTGGGCAATCATCTGATAACCTATACTTATATAGGTGCAAATGGTTGCTCCGGCAACGCTTCAATCACAATTAACGTCATTTCCACATCAACTCCGCGAATGCAGATCACGTTAAACGGAGTGACAATAACATCCAATAATGACGGGATCGATGATACCGGGGCATTGGCAGTATGCAATTCAGCCACAGGCAACCTGACCTTTACGGAGATGGCCGATCTGAATGATATAGCGCCTGCCGGATTGGTAAAGATAACCGAGCAGTTCACACGGACGAATGTCACTTTCACTGCAGACGACCAGACATTCCCGCTGGTTTGGCTTCCTTCGGTATTTACCGAGAAAGTAGCATTGATAAATCCTGCTATGCCGGGAACATTGGTAATGAAGAGTCGTGCATTCCTTGACTCGAACGATAACAACATTCTCGATGCCAATGAAGCTGCCGATGACTGGATTGTCTGTACTGTAACAGTGAATCCGATACCTTCTGCTTCAATAAGCTATCCGGGTTCTCCGTTCTGTATCTCTGTTCCCGGAACCATCGGTGTAAACTTAACCGGTACGGCAGGAGGAACCTTCTCGGCTCCTGAAGGCCTGACAATTGATGCTGCAACCGGAGCAATTACTCCGGAAACCAGCTCCGGAGGAACTTACACCGTTACTTACACTGTTGCTGCAGCCGGCGGATGTTCTGTCTTCTCAACAACAACCCAGGTGACATTAACTGAAGCTCCTTCAGCAACCATTTCTTACGAAGGTTCTCCGTTCAGTACCACTGTTACTCAACCTGTACCTGTAAATCGTGTAGGAACGGGCGGAGGAACATATTCTGCTTCACCGGCAGGATTGACAATCAATCCTTCAACAGGGGCAATTACGCCAAGCACCAGTGCTCCCGGAACGTATACGGTTACCTATACCATAGCGGCTTCCGGTGAATGTTCGGGATTTACTACGACTACTTCAGTGACGGTCATATCCTCTGCAATTCCTCGAATGCGGATCACAATAAATGGAGTGACTGTAACTTCCAATAATGACGGGATCGATGATGCCGGAGCATTGGCAGTGTGCAATTCAGCAACTGGGAACCTGACCTTTACGGAGATGGCTGATCTGAATGATATAGCGCCTGCCGGATTGGTAAAGATAACCGAGCAGTTCACACGGACGAATGTCACTTTCACTGCAGACGACCAGACATTCCCGCTGGTTTGGCTTCCTCCGGTATTTACCGAGAAAGTAGCATTGGTAAATCCTGCTATGCCGGGAACATTGGTAATGAAGAGCCGTGCATTCTTTGACTCGAACGATAACAACATTCTCGATGCCAATGAAGCTGCCGATGACTGGATTGTCTATACTGTGACAGTGAATCCGATACCTTCTGCTTCAATAAGCTATCCGGGTTCTCCGTTCAGTACGACGATCACTCAACCCGTACCTGTAAATCGTGTAGGAACGGACGGAGGAACCTATTCCGCTTCACCGGCAGGATTGACAATCAATCCTTCAACCGGGGCAATTACGCCAAGCACCAGTACTCCCGGAACGTATACAATAACCTATACTGTTGAAGCTTCCGGAGGATGCTCGACATTCACTACGACTACTTCAGTAACTATCACAGCTCCGACAGGTACCCGTACAACAACGCTCACCTACTCGGGTGCAACATCAGCTCAGTATGGATCGACGGTAACACTGTCAGCAAGGCTGAGATGGGGAAGCAGTAATGTGAGTGGAAGAACCATTACCTTTACGATTAGCAATCAATCTGCATCGGCAACTACAAATAGTACCGGAGTAGCATCTGTGACAATGACAATCACCCAGGCTCCGGGCAGTTACCGCGTAATAAGTGCCTTTGCAGGTGATGCCCTCTACAGGAGCAGCAGCGACAATGATGCCTTCACGATTACACGAAGAACTGTAACAGCCGGCTTAACCGGAACAGTGACCAAAGTGTATGATGGAAATGCAACAGCTACCTTAACACCTGATAATTATACCCTTACAGGAGTAATTAACGGGGATGATGTAACGCTGAACAATCCTGCAACAGGTACTTATAACAACAGAAGCGTCGGTACAAATAAACCGGTCACCGTAACAGGATTGGCTCTGCTCGGTACCGATGCCGATAAATACACCTTAAGCAGTACAACCATCAGTGCGAATATCGGGACAATTACTGCCCGACTAAGGTCTGCAGAATTGCCAACATCACAAATTGAAACGAGCACTTGTACGGTTACTATCCCGAACGGATTCTCACCGAACGGCGACGGTATCAATGATTACTTAATGATCACCTGCATGGATAATTATCCCGAAGCGGTATTGCAAATATATTCACGCAGTGGATCACTGGTTTACGAAAAACGTCACTACGGTAACCTCGATTTCTGGGGAAGTAAATCTGAAGCATGGTGGGATGGCCGCAATAGCATCAATGGCAGCCAGCTCAATGCAGGATCATACATTTATATCCTGCAGCTTGTACCTGGAGATAAGAGTTCAGTTAAATCAGGAATTGTATTCATCAGTAGATAAAACAGACAGGCAAAAAGCCTCAATTTGAAAGAAGACCGGCAAAGACCGGTCTTCTTTTTTGTAGTTAGCCTGAGATAAAAATAAAAAGTATTCAACTATCCAGGAAACAAGATTTTAATTTACGACCTTATAATTGGTTTCACGAAATTTGCCCTCTGCCCTTTGAAATCGGATAGGAGAACGGGAGTATTTCCCGTTTCGTCCTTCCACACCACCGTACGTACCGTTCGGTATACGGCGGTTCCTTAATATACCCATGAACTTTCCGATAATAATCCGAAAAGAAAATAAAACCGCTTTGTTTAAGACGGTCATTGGAGATAGATCAGTAGTTAAGAAAGGGCTTTTGGCATGTACGCCAATAGCTTTTCCTGGTATTCGCAAATTCCCACGCCTTGTAGTTTTCAATACCAAGTTTAATAAGATTCCGTAAACGGGTTTTTATCCGTTTCCATTGTTTCCAGATAACCATCCGTAAACGTCTGCGGTACCATTCATCTACTTTTAGAAGTAGACTCTTCATATCTGCCAACTTAAAATAATTCACCCAGCCGGTAATATACTGTCTGAGTGCTTCTTTCCGTCTTGCATTTCCCCACCCATTGCTCCTTGATGTAAGCTCTTTAATCCGTGCTTTCATCTTGGTAATGCTCTTAGGATGTAGCCGTAATCAACCCTCCTTATCTTGTATACATAGAAAGAATACCCAAAAACTTAATCTCTGAGATGTAAGCCTAACCGTCTTTTCCCTGTTTACTTTAAGAAACAGCTTCTCTTCGATGAACGGAATTATATGTTCGTTAATGTCCGTTCAGCACTGCGTTTGCTTTTGCAAAAGATCAACAAGATCATCTGCATAGCGCACAAACGGTGTCCGCGACCTTGTCAGTTCCTCGTCCGGTTCATTGAGCATGATATTACTCAATAATGGACTCAAAGGACCTCCTTGCGGGACTCCTACTTCTGTCGCTTCAGACTTATTCCGCACTACAGCTCCCGCATTGAGATATTTATGGATGAGAGAGATTACCCGCCTATCTTTTATCGTCCTTGATAGATCTCAATCAGTTTACTCTGATTGACCGTATCAAAGAACTTCTCCAAATCCATATCCACGGCATATATATAGCCATCTGTAATATGGTCTTTGCATCTGTTCAATGCCTGGTGTGCACTGCGTTTTGGCCTAAAGCCGTAGCTGTGCTCCGAAAACTGTTTCTCGTAAATAGGTGAGAGAATCTGAGTGATAGCCTGTTGGACTACCCGGTCTACTACCGTGGGGATGCCAAGCTTTCTTTTCTTCCCCGTGCTCTTTGGGTATTTCTACCTGCCTGACCGGATTCGGACGGTAAGTCCCGTCCAATATGGATTGTATACAGCTCATCCTTGTTCTTGTACAAGATAATCCCTTAAGGGATTCGACTTCCATCTTGTCAATGCCCCCGCTCCCTTTATTACTCTTGACCCGTTTATAGGCCTTGTTCAAATTGGAGGGGACAGAATTTGCTCAACAATCCATAACTCGGTTTGTCGATGTTAGTGAAGTTGTTTTCAGTTATCCGCATGAAAGTCTGCCCTCCTGCATAGTCCTTCGGGTTCCGCCCTATCTCTTTGCAGGTAGGTCTCATTATATATCGGGATTTTCTGCTTTCTTCCCTTCATCCGGTAACATTCATTTACTTTCACTTCTTAAGGTTCGGTCCTTCCCGGTCTTAGTCGAGTATCCCGGATACTATGACCTCGGCTGACTTCTCACAATAAATCTTTTTCAACCGCATGCTTCATACTTTCGTTTCAGCATGTCCGTGAGACCTCCCGTGGTAAGACGAATAACCTTCATCCCATACACCCGCATCATTTACACTCCGATGTCCGTGTAGCTTTTGGACTTCGTTTTGTATTGCAAACTCATCCCACCGGATATGCCTGATAATGTTCGTGTTCCTCGGGCCGGGAAACTTTGCCGCCGGCTTCCTTCAGATTCCACCTCACGATGGACACCCTTGCCCTTGGCTAATGGTTGGTATACTACATACCCCCATAACGGACTTTCACCTTCAAGTTATTCGCCATGCACGGTGCCCTAAAAACAAAAGAGGGCATCTGACGATACCCCCTTTTTACCTAACCTAACTAACCTAAATCCTATGAAAAAACTTGCTCTTCAGCAACACATCAAATATAATATCATTAACCATTAACTTCACTTAATCAAGGTTAATTTACGTTAAATATTTGTATTAATTTCACTTTTCTCCCTTTAAAATATTGAATCAAAGCGCCTTCCATCAAGAAATCTATAGAGGGGAAAATTGCACCGGCTTTCAATCATTAGTAAAAATAATATCATTAAAATTAAGTGTTCCTTTCAATTTCAACCAACTTATGATAATATTATTTTTAATGATTTTAAAAATTAAAAATAACTTCCTGATATTTATTAACCAGAAACTTAATAAAACAATCAATATTGAAATGAATTTTTCACTAAAGTGCCCTTTTTGTTTGCTGTCCATGACTTTATTTTCAAAAATATATCCATAATATTGTTTAGAAGAAAATTAAATTTTAAATTTGTATTTAATCTAATAACCTGTCATGGAAGAACTACACGTTAAATCTTATTTATCAAAAAATGGAGTGCGGCCTTTACAAAAAAGGGTGAAGATCATGCACTACTTAATTTCTCACCGAAATCACCCAACCGTAGATGTAATATACAATGACCTTGTACAGAAAATTAACAGTCTGTCTAAAACTACTGTTTACAACGTACTGAATCTTTTTATTCAGGAGGGATTGGTAACTCCCCTTCATATAGAAAATAATGAACTCAGATATGATGCAGACACTTCGACACACGGTCATTTTAAATGCAAAATATGCGGAGGGGTATTTAATTTTGGAATTAATAAAGAGGATCTTCCCAAGCCCCTGTTAAATGGTTTTAAAATCGATGAATTCCAATATTCACTGAAAGGTGTATGTTCTTTCTGTAATGAAAAGATTGACGCCTGAACCAAGGTTTTTCCTGTTCACTTTTGTGTTTTCAAATCTTCAGATTATCTGAATCAGGGAATGATTAATTCTTAAAACTATAAGCAAGGTTTTAACATTAAGGATTTTCATCATTTTCAGGTAATTCCCCGGCCAAATTAAAAGGCTTCAGATTTTCCGTTAGATCGCTTTCTTTGTATGGAAATACTTCCAGTATTGTACTCTCAGAAATACCAATTATCTCAAAATCGGCCATCATTCCCTGCATGGCATTAATTATCTGATCAAATGCATTTTTAATATTATCTGAAAATACAAGCAAATTCTGAATGACCTTCTTTTCTTTCCCATTCTCTTCATCTACAGTTATAAAGGCCACTCTTGCCTTATACCATCGATCACCATTATCCGACGGGATTATTTCCGAAATTTTTGTCCTTGTAATTTTGGCAATTACAAACTCGCCCCGGATCATCGATTTCAGTTCATCATAAATCCTGTTTTCCGCCTCCGTAAATGATATTGCATCAAGCAAATACGTTTCACTGACTTTTTTCTCTTGTCCGGTTTCATCAATCTTTGTATATTTTGCCGTACTTTCAAACCATGTATTCATAGAATATTCTGTAATTTTTTAAACAAAAATACTCTTTTGCCTATTAAAATCCCTATGATATTGCAATTCAACCGGACAATTATTCAAATTATTGAATTTTCCTGATTGACTTTTATTTCTGAATTATTCATCATCAAAATTTTAACAGGAAAAATAATATTGGAACGGAAAAATAATTTCATTGAACAAAATTTATTTCATTCACTAAAATTCGGAAAAAACAATTGGGCTGCAAGTTTGTTAATATCTATCAGTGAAATAAGTAATATTTTTTAAGATTATTAGTGTATTTTTGGGATGGATGTTACTTTAAAAATTATAATGTTATGAAAAAACTGTTAATTGCTTTTATATTAATTGCTTCCGTCAGTGTGGGTAAAGCTCAGATTGCAAAGAATGCTTTAGGATTAAGGCTTGGCGGCGGAAACGGATTTGGAACTGAAATATCTTATCAGCATGGATTGAGCGATCTGAACAGGCTGGAATTTGATCTGGGAATTTCGTCAGGCAGGCATTACAGCACCTGGGGATTGAGCGGATTGTATCAATGGGTCTGGAACATTGATGACGGATTTAACTGGTACGCAGGAGTCGGCGGGAGAATCGGTTCATGGAACTGGGATACCGGTTATGGTGATAACGGAGGAGGCACTTTTCTTGCAGCGGCCGGACAAATTGGTATCGAATACGCCTTCCCGATCGGGATACAGCTTTCGCTTGATTTCAGGCCTGCCATAAATCTCATTAATTCGGGAGATTCTTACAACAATAATATTGCATTGGGGATACGTTATCAGTTCTGATAATAACAGATTCAAAAAATAAAGCCGCAAATATATTTGCGGCTTTATTTTTTGATCTTCTTTTCAAACGTTAAGTATAGCTGAAAAGAAATTAAATTATTACATAAGTTCAATCATCTCCTTCACCACATTTTCTGTGCCTACTGCAATTTGTACTATATCGGCATCCAGCATATAACAGGGAGATGTAACCAATTTATATTTCTTATCAATCACCACTTCTGCATGATCTGCATTATGATGTTCAGCCCCCATTTTGATAATTGCCTCAGCCGTTTCTGCATCGTTCCCGATGGTTACTTTAGCTCCCGGAAGTATTTTAGCCATCAGAACCGGTGTAATACATAAAGCGCCTACCGGGATCCCTGCTTCAATGGATGCAATAACAGACAACTCAACCTCGGGGTCAACTGTACAATCACTTCCCTCGAATGCAAACGAACATAAATTCTTTGCCACTCCAAATCCTCCGGGAAGAATAACAGCATCAAATGATTCAGGATCATACAGGTTTAAAGGCTTTATCTTTCCCCGCGCTATTCGTGCCGATTCAATTAAAACATTTCGGGATTCATTTACCTGAGAACCCGTTATATGATTAATAACATGTGTCTGTTCTTTATCAGGAGCAAAACACTGATAACTTGCACCTGCTTTCGCAATAGCAAGTAAAGTCAGCGTGGCTTCATGAATTTCAGCTCCGTCAAAAACGCCGCATCCAGCCAAAATCACGGCAAATCGTTTCTGTTTATTCATATTAGTTTAAATCATTGGTTCGGGGTAAAGTAAAATCTTTTTTATTGAAATTCAATAAAGGATTTGAAAAAAAATATCAGAAAAATTTAAACAAATGTGAACAAAAAGAATCTTAGTATCCTATTGAATGATAAATAAATAATTCAGATGGAAAAATGAGTCAGGATTTTCAGGCTAAAATTTAGCATCTCCAAGTTAAAGGCTCAGATTTTCCGGAATATGCGGTTATAATTTGTAAAGATTTGATGTTTCAAATCATCCGGCGAACAATTAAGTATTAAAGCGACTGCATCATAAATTTCTGAAATATTCATGATTTCATCATCTGTTTCTAAAAACAGTGAATCCGGAGGAATAATTTTAATCGAATCCCTTAATTTCACATTTTGCCTCAGAACAGCCCTGCCTGTTGAGAAATAAAATCCTTGCCGGATCAGTTGCCTGGTTAACTCAGGATTTCCATTAAAACCATGTAAAATAAATTGCATTGTCGACTTTTTCTTGTAAGCAATTATATCATCCAGGCATTTTACACAATGAATGATCAACGGTTTTTTAATCAGCTCAGCGAATTCAATATGCAGTTCAAAAACAGTCTTTTGAATACTAATATCAACCTGGCATTTTTTATCCAGTCCTGTTTCACCAATCGCGATTAACTCTTTTTGACTTGCCAGATATTTGAGCATATTTTTAATTTCATCGGGATTAAATTTATCGGCATGCCAGGGATGAATCCCTGCTGTGAATGGATAATTGATTGCTTTAGAGGTATGGATATCCTGTAAAAAGAAACTCGGAACCGAAATTATTTCTTCGGAACGAACAGGATGATGTGTATGAATATCAATAAAAGGAACAGACATTCTATTTAGCTTTTAACCAAAAGTAATGATATTTTTGAATCCAAAATAATTCAGAAAACCTCAGTTTTTAGTATGCTGAAAATTGCAATTGGCAATAGAATTAAAAAAAATATCCCTGATATGGCGCTGGGATGTATAGAATGTGATGTAAAGGTTGCGGAGCATAATCCCGAATTAGGGGAAGAGATAAGAGTGGCTTGTAAATCAATTGCACAGACAAAGGATTTTGCTGGAGTAAGTAACCATCCGGCAATAAAAGCCTCAAGGAATGCCTATAAACGCTGTGGAAAAGACCCGGCAAGGTACAGGCTTTCTTCGGAAGCGCTGATGCGCAGGATTGTTAAGGGAAATGACCTTTACCGGATCAATAATGTCGTGGATTTACTGAACCTTGTTTCGATCAAAACAGGAATGTCGATAGGAGGATATGACGCGGATAAGATCGATGGAGATATCATTCTTGATTTGGGTTTAAAAGACGAACCCTATGAAGGAATCGGAAGAGGTCAGCTGAATATTGAATCCCTGCCTGTTTTTCGTGACAGAATTTCAGCATTCGGGAGCCCCACAAGCGACTCTGTCCGGACAAGTGTAACAAATCAAACGACAAAATATTTGATGATCATATTCGGTTTTCCCGGAATTGAACCTACAAAGGAAGCGATGGAATTTTCCTTAAATCTTTTAAAAAGATATGCCCATGCGACTCATATTGAAACAATTTTAATTCAATAACTGGTCAGGCATAACAAATGGATTACTTTTGTACCATCAAAAATTTGAAATGAAATATATCTCAAAATTCATATTGTGGCTGCTGGGCTGGAAAGCCATTGGAGGCATCGCTCCTGAAAAAAAATGCATTATCTTAGGTGTTCCTCATACTTCATTGTGGGATTTTTTCATTTCATGGATTTATTATAAATCTTTAGGGGGGCAGGCTAATATCATGGTAAAAAAGAAATTTTTCTTTTGGCCGGCCTGCTACCTTCTTAATTATATGGGTGCCATTCCTGTTGATGATTCTAAAGGGGCAAGCCTTATAAAACAAATGGTCAATGAATTCGGCAAACGTAAACAACTCCATCTTGCCATTGCTCCCGAGGCTACCAGAAAACGCAATGTAAGATGGAAAGGTGGTTTCCATACCATCGCCCGTGCTGCAAATGTACCCGTTTACATGGGATTTTTCGATTGGGGCAAAAAAGAAGTGGGTTTTAAAGATAAAATTGAACTTACCGATGATTTAACCAATGACCTGAGAAGAGTGAGGCAATGGTATAAAAATAAAGGTGTTGTTGCTAAATATCCTGAGAATTTCACATGCGGGGATGACCTTAATTAAGTAGAAGAATTGTATGACAACAAAAGATAAATTAAAGATTACATTAGCACAGGTTGATCTCTTTTGGGAAGATCCGGGCCGCAATATTGAACATCTGACCGGATTAATTGAAGGATTAAATGAATCAGGTGATATTATTATCCTTCCCGAAACTTTTGCAACAGGATTTTCGATGAAAGCAAAACAACTTGCTGAAACTATGGACGGACCGGGTGTCAACTGGATGAGGCGGACTGCACAAAATACCGGTTCAGCTATTTGTGGCAGCCTTATTATTAAAGAAAACAACAACTATTATAACCGTTTTATTTTTATAACTCCCGGGGGGGATTTATTTCACTATGATAAAAGGCATCTCTTTTCAATGGGCGGTGAAAAAAAATCATTCAATTCAGGCTCTCAACGTAAGATAATCAATTATCTCGGCTGGAGGATAGGTCTTTATATTTGTTACGATTTAAGATTCCCTGTTTGGTCCCGCAACCGGAATGATACTGATCTGATGTTATTCACAGCCAACTGGCCTGAATCCAGAAATATTGCATGGAAAACTCTTCTCAGGGCAAGAGCCATCGAAAACCAGGCTTATGTGGCAGGAGTCAATCGGATTGGAAATGACGGAAACGGGATAAACTATATAGGGGAAAGCGCTCTTATCGATCCTGTCGGAAATTATATTCTTAGTTCCGAAGCGCCGGTTGAAAATTTGTTTACCGGAGAAATTGCTCTCAATGAATTGGCGGATTTAAGAAAGAAGTTTTCCGTAGCTGATGATGCCGATAAATTTGAATTTCAATAATCATTGATCCAGTTTCTCCCAATGAACTACCTGTTCAATCGGTTTACGTTTTTTCTCTGATTTTAATTCACCCTGCGGATAACCAACTGACACAAAGGCAATCGGTTCAAGATGTTCAGGCAGATTGAATATCTCATAACATTTCTCAAGATCAAAATTACATATCCAGCAGGTTCCAAGAGATTGTTCTGTTGCCGCAAGCATCAAATGATCGATTGCGATGGCTACATCGACATCCGTATAATCCTTTCCGTCTGATTTCCTGTGCCAGCCGAACTTATGATCGCCAAGCGCCATAATAATCACCGGTGCTGAACTGATCCATTCGCGGGGATATATTTCCCTTATCTGTTTCAATTTCTCGGGCTCGGTAATCACGACAAAATGCCAGGGCTGAAAATTGACTGCCGATGGAGCCAGCCGGGCAGCTTCGAGTATGTAGTTCAGCTTCTCTTTTTCAACAGGCCTGTTTTCGTACTTGCGGACAGAATATCTTTTTGCGGCCAATTCGTTAAAATTCATACTTTAAATTTTACTTCAACACTTCAGACAAATTTACAAAGATTGCGCTACAATAAATAAAATTTCTGTTAAAAGTCCGACAATTTAAGCCGAACGTCAATAAATCAGGGAATTTTAATGGAAATTAAAACATACTTCTATCTTTGCAATCAATAAATCATTTAATAGCATTGACCATGAAGAGATTTTTGCTGAAAGCTCTCACTGCATTGATACCTTTGCTTGTATTAAGCAATGGTATTCAGATCGTATCGGCTCAGAATCATACCCCCAAAAAACAGTATGTTGTCTTCAAATTCGATGATCTGAACAATCAGAACTGGAAAACCTGGAAAACAGTAACCGATATCATTATTAAAAAGGATGTCACTGCTGATCTTGGCATATTTGCCAAATCACTTACCGAAGGAGATGAGGAATACAATAAATATGTACAGAGCATTGTAAACGATCCAAAGCATTTTGAGATATGGCTTCACGGTTATACCGGCGATGCCGACGAATTCCTTTATGCAGATTACAACACGCAATTGGATCATATAGTGAAATCAAGGATTGTGATGCTTAATAAATTCGATTATATCCTCAGGGACTTCCAGGATCATTACAACGGGGGAAATCAGACAACAGTCAAAATTATCAATGAAGAACCCTTCATTAAAGGATGGGTGTATTATCAGAACAGTATTTTTAAGAATGTACATGGAATTAAACCTGAAAAGCAGGTTATGCCGATCCTGAACGTTTATATGGAACCTAAAGTCGGAACGGTATCTTTTAACAAATATAAATCAGACTGGGCCAAATTCGATGCCGACACACTCGCCTATGTTGTATTGCAGGGTCATGCATGGGGATACCGCACTGATTCACTGAGAAATGAGTTCTCAAGGATCGTGGATGACCTGAAATCAAAAGGAGTGACTTTTACCCATTTCCGCGCTTATGACCGGATGATAAAAGGGCATTCAACCGATCATACTCCTCCTTCTGTTCCTGCTGGTCTTCGTGCTGAAAAAACGGATGATTCTCATGTAAGACTCTCATGGAAAGCTTCTTCAGATAAAGAAAGCGGTGTGGATTGCTATAAAATTTACCGTGACGGAATGTGTATTAACCTTTCCGCTTCGCCCACCTATACCGATGAAATCGGCGGTTCTCATCAATACCAGGTCAGAGCTGTGAATAACAATGATCTGATTTCAGATAAATCAAAAATCGTATCAGTGAAATAAAATCTTAATAAATAGAATGATAATGAGAAAAGTATACTTTTTATTAATTTGTCTTAGTCTTCTGTCTGCATCATCTTCCTACAGTCAGAAAGCCCAAAAAGAACCCTGGGTGGTTATAAAGTTTGATGACCTGAACAATAAAAACTGGGAAAACTGGAAACCCATAACTGATCTGATTATAGCCAAAGATGTTACAGCCGACTGCGGGATTTTCGTCAATTCATTGAATTCGGGAGATAAGAAATACATGAAATATGTTAAAAGCCTGTTGGATGATCCGAAGCACTTCGGAATCTGGCTTCACGGCTATACAGGCGATGCCAAGGAATTTTTTGATACTGATTATGCCACACAGCTCGAACATTTCCGGCTTGCCAGAACAGTAATGCTTAATAAATTTGATTATATATTGCGGAATTTCGGCCCTCATTATTACGGAGGTAATGAGAATACAATTAAAATTATAAATGAAGATCCTTTTATAAAAGGGTGGATATTTCAACAGCCTAAAATAAATGGTGTAACCACTCTTCCGGATAAGCAGGTAATGCCGCAGCGCAAAGTTAACATGGAGCCTGCAACTGCTGTAGTGCAATTTAATACCTTTATAAGAGGATGGAACAGGGTACATGCCGATACACTTCGTTTTGTCGTATTGCAGGGACATCCGTGGGGCTACAGGACTGATTCACTGAAAAATGAATTTCTCAGGGTAATAGACGATCTTAAAGCTAAAGGAGTAACATTCACCCATTTCAGGGACTATGATAAAATGGTCAAAGGATATTCTGAGGACCATACTCCGCCGTCTGTTCCAACTGGGCTTAAAGCAGTCAGGGAGGGCGATAAAGGGAAATTATCCTGGAATCCCTCCGAAGATAATGAATCAGGAGTAGATTGTTATAAAATATACCGTGACGGAGTTTGTATTGATTTATCTGCTTCAGCTTCTTATGAGGATGCTGTAAATGGCAGGCATAAGTACCAGGTTCGTGCGGTAAATAATAATGATCTGGATTCAGGAAAATCGGCGGCAGTGACATTAACAAAATGATCAATACTCATTTTTGGCTCAAGGGAGGCTGAATCCGATTTCCAAAGGGAAACCCTCCATTTAACTGGCTTCCCGGGAATAATTCAAAATTTTACATTATATTAACATTTATTGTTTGGAATAAATGTATTATGATCGTAACTTTGTAATAGTTTTTTTTCATAGGTTTAGTTAGGTTAGTTAGGTTGTTTTAGTAAAAGGATGGATTCGCCCGAATCTGTCCTTTTCAATTTTATATACCCTGTTACTTCATTTTTTCTTTAAATCCAAAGCCAGATCAGGCATACAATTTATCCCTGATTTCCTTATACTTTCTCCGGTGTTTATTCGTAGATTATTCGTAGTTTATTCGTAGATCATTCGTATAATATACGAATAAAGTATGAATAAACTACAAATAATCTACGAATAATCATTGGGGAAGGTACGGCTCTGAAGATATCTCTGTACAGATGAGAAATCAGAAAGAGAGAAAGTAATATCTCTTTCGGTCTGATGAGGATTTGGGATTTAACCTTAGATTAATTTGGTTGAGACAGGATCGAGCTTTTTGCTCACTTTCACCACCGTTCTGCCATTAACCTGCTGAAAATGAAGAGATCCTTTTATAAGGTTTACCCTATTAAATATGTTATGGAGTCCGATTCCTGATTGTTTTTTCAATAGTTCCTGAGGATTGTATCCTTTCCCGTTATCAAAATAAACCAATTCCAATGAGTTATTGGCAGAATGCAGATCGATATGGATTAAATCAGCATCTGAGTGTTTGAGACTATTGTTGATCAATTCGCTTATAATCCTGTAATAGTGAAGCTCAACAGGCTGCGGGAAACGAATCTTTTCAAGATCAGAACTGAATTCAAGGGCAATCCCGTTTTGCATCAGAAGACGCCTGGTCAATTCACGTACAGCCGCTTCAAGCCCGAGGTTTTCCAATATGTTAGGGGCAATATTCTGACTAAGGGTCCTGATTTTCTCAACTATCAGACCCATTAATTCATTGCTGATTGCGACATTTTCTCCCAACTCCGGAGAATTAATCAGATTCTCCATTAATCCCAGTCTTAATTTCACTGCGGATAACAAGGGACCGAGATCATCGTGCAAATCAGAAGCAAAACGCCTTCTTTCGTTTTCTTCGGTTTCGATAATCTTTTTCAAAATGTACTGTTCAACATTTTTATTTTCGGTAATATCCGTAAGAATGTACATGACAGCATCTTTGCCTTTATACAGGATTTTGCTTCCCCTGACTAAAAAATACCAGGTTACTCCTTTGAGATTTTGCACCTGAATTTCAACTGAATGATTGTTTAAGACAGCTTCGGACATCATATGTGCAAGACCTTTTTTATCTTGCAGGTCATCCGTAGTTGTCCTAAATATTTTATCAATTTCCTTTCCGATTAATTTACTGACAGGCATTGAACTGAATTCAGAAGCCGCTTCATTGGCAAATTCAATTTTATTGTCAATACTAATGAGAATAATATTCAATGAGTTGTCGACCAAGGCCTTATAAAGGGCCTCACTTTCTATCAATGCCTTCTCTATTTGATTTCGTTCCGTTATGTCATGAATAATGGAGAATAACAACGTTTCATTGTTTATTTCGATAGGTGAAGTATAAACTTCCACTGTCCTGATCTCACCTGACCTTAACTGATGAGGCGCGACGAAATAGTTATTTTTTTTGTTCACAGCTTGATTTAAGGCTTTAACTATCTCATCTTTGGCATCTATATTAAGATCATGAATTTTAACGTGTTTTGAGGTATTAAAAGAATAACCGTAAAACTCTTCTGCAGATTTATTGGCTTCAACAATGATACCGGTATCTGGTTTCACAAGCCACATAATTGCCTCATGATCAGAGAACATATTGTGAAAGCGAGCTTCTGACTTTGCAAGTTCTTCAGTGCGTTCCTGCACTCTGACTTCCAGTTGATCCTTTGACTCCATGAGCGCCTGCTCCAACCTGATTCTTGTAGCAAGTTCTTCTTCCAAAAGGGCATTTGTACTGGCAAGGTCTTTTGTACGTTCCAAAACCCTCTGTTCCAATTTCTTATTAAGCAAACGGTAGCGCTGCTCGCTGAGCACCAGTTCATTTTCAATAGTTCTTCTGTGTATGCTTAAGGAAGCCTGATTGGCCATTACTTCAAGCAGATTGATCTCATCAGGTTCAATAGTTCTTTTTGAAAAAATGAAAATTCCGCCGTATTGCTTGTTTTCCCTTGAAAATTGAAGTAACAAGATTTTTTGTATATCAAGCAATTCCTGAATCTTATCATTTATCTCCTTACTGTAAACGTCATTTAATAATTCATTGATTCCGCCATTTATTTCGATAAAGTTTTTATCCTTATTCATTACCAGTAAATCGCTGATCCGTTGAATTATCATTGAATTAGCCTGATTAAAATCAATACCAGGTATTTCACCTGCCTGACTGATATAAGAATCTATTCCTTCATAAAAAGAAGAATAAGGATTTTGATCGTCAAGATATTCCACCCAAAAAACATTTTGCTCGTCCAGCAGAGATTTTATATTGTCGCAGCAAATCCGGTAAATCGAAGAAATATCTTCCGATTCGTTAATTGAGGCAGTAGTCGAAGAGAGAATCGAGAATTGCCGGGCGATTTTCTTTTGATAATCCTGTATTTTCTTACGTTCAATGCTGTACCTAATTGATTTTGCAATCTTTTCTGCATCCAGGGTATTTTTAACCATATAGTCCTGGGCCCCTTCCTTTAAAGCAAGCAAGGCTGTTTCTTCATCATCCAGACCCGTCATAACAATCACAGGAGCTTTGATGTCTGCTAAAGGAAATTTCTTTATGGTATCCAGTCCTTTGCTTTCAGGGAGCCCCAGATCAAGAAGAATTACATCGAAATTATTTTCCCTGATTTTTTTCAAAGCATCCTTCAGTGTGGACGAATGGGTCAAATCATGAAAAATACCTGAATCCTTCAAATGTTCTTTTAATATGATGACATCCCCCGGATTATCCTCAACGAGAAGTACATTGATAGCAAGTTGTATATCCTGAATTGTATTCATAGGGGCAAATAAATAAAAGTAAACATTAGAGTCAACGCATGCTTTGTCTGTACATAGATCAGATTCAATAACAAATATAACGTAAATAAGGATTGATGTAAAGATTATTTTTATTCAGGAAGGGAGACCGGAGAAGGGAGACCGGAGAAAGGGTGATTATTCTTTTCCTTTTTGAAACCTTTTTCTGTTGGCGATGTATAATACATTGACTAAAAACTATGTACGGGAATAAGTATTTCGTTTTCGAATTTAAGTTATTATCATAAATAAGTCATTAATTTTATATCCCTGAATAAAAATGGATCAGTTAATTGAGATAATAATCAATACCGATAATGCGCTTCTGACAATTGTAGAAGATAATATCAATGAAGCCTATGTCATTCTCTTTGCGATTATATTTTGCGAAGTCGGTTTATTGGTTTTTCCATTTCTGCCGGGAGACGGACTGCTTTTCTCAGCAGGCGTTATTGCTGCATCAACAGAGATGAAAGTGACTTATTTAATCGTTTTGCTTATTATTGCTGCAATCACGGGCAATCTTTTTAATTATTTCTTTGGAAGATATTTCGGAATAAAACTGGAAAGCAGTCATAACATTTTTATTCAAGGCTATTTTAAAAAGTACATTACCCCAACTCAGAAATTTTATCTTCAGCATGGAGGAAAATCAATAATTCTGGCACGTTTTATTCCGGTCATCAGAACCTTTATCCCTTTTTTTGCCGGAGTTGCCGGTGTCCATTATAAAAGGTTTGCTTTTTTCACAGTGATCGGATCAGTGCTGTGGGTACCCTTTTTTACGCTGACCGGATTCTTTGTCGGTGAATTTGAATGGGTGAAGAATAATTTCGGGCTGATTTTTCTTTTCTTAATCGTATTAACCCTTATTCCCCTGGTATTCGGCTTATTAAAGCAAGTAATTAACAGACAGATAAAGAATTAAAGAATAAGGCTGCGGGTTAAAGGACAAATTATTAATAAATTGAAAATTAATCCGACAGCTATCGGGACACATCAGCACATCAGATTCCCGACCTGTTTACAATAACACCTTTACCCACCAGAATTCCAACCTGTTCAAGTAATTTTTTATTTCCTGTCAGGTCTATGTATTGCAACTTCCCCAAATTGAAAAGAGGCGAAAGATCAGCGACAGGATTGTTGGAAAGATCAATACTTCGCAAACGTGTCAGACTGCCGAGAGCTCCGATATCATAAATCCGGTTATCTGCAAGATTCAAATCCTTTAAAGAAGTAAGTCCCCATAACGGAGACAGATCTGAAATCCGGTTACCTGATAAATCCAATGTTTCGGTATGAATACAGTATTCAATTCCGTCGAGATCATTTATCTGCGATTCAGCCATTTCTATTTCATTCCTATTCTCAAACCAACAGGAAGGGAGTTCGATATGAGAATCCCCGTACATTCTTATTTTTATGGCATTGAAGAATGAATAGCCGACTTTTGAAGATTTGGTTTTCCTTTTGTATTCTGATCTTCCGGGCGATACTGTAAAATAGGTAAAGCTTTCCTCATTGACATCCCATTTGAATTCAGGACAGTAATCAATATCTTCGAAGCATTCGATATTGTCAACTATTTCCTCGATATTCAGGATAAGCAATAAATGTTCAAGCCGGTGAAGAATTTCAGGGTCCCTGCTGGCAACATATTTCTCTAATTCATTATGATAATATTGAATTCTGTCCGGATGGTAGACCGATATAAGTTTTGAAAACCCCTGTTTGTTTGTTACAGAATCCATCTGTTCGGATCCGTAAACAATTTCTGCAATTATTTGCAGTTTTTCATATTCTTTCTCCCGATACAGCCGGATCAGATTGTGTGCAATTTTATGCAGATTCGATTCCGAATAAGATTCTTTAAGCTTCCAATATAATTCATTTAAATTCTCATATGTCATAATGCAATATTCAATATTCAGTGTTCAATGTTCAATGGTCACTATTCAGTAAGTTGATCATTGTGCATTGATCCTTAAAAATTGACTGAAAGATAATCAATCTAAATAATAAACGAATCCTAAAGTGCCGGAAATATTTTCAATCGGGACTATAGCAGTACCCTTTGTAAGTTGATCAGTTTGAATGACACTTCCCTCTTTTGTCAGTTTTATTTCTTCGTATTTAACCGAAGCCCTTGAATTATAATAATCTATCCCTAACCTTAAATAGATTTTGTCTGAAACCGGGAACCGAAAAGCTGTACCGGCAAGCAATCCATAAGAGGTATTAATTCTGTTAAGGTTATGGTGAAGATAAAGCCAATTATTTGCCGGATTTTCATACAATAACTTTTGTTGCGGTAAATAAGTGATATTCAATCCTCCCAGCACCTGAAAATCCCAGAATAACTTTGTGAAATTTATCGTATAAACAGGACCGATTAAGATACCATTCCACACCCAGGGGTTTACTGACATTGATAAATATGGCAGGTCTTCATTAGTAAGCGGGAAATATTGTTTCAACCTGTCAACCAATTGATTATATACCCCTAACCTGTTAACGGGATTATTATTCAGGAAAGCCATTCCTTTTACTGCAAACTTGCTGTTAAACGCGTAATCTGCATTAAGTGACAGGGAAAATCCTTTCTGGGCATAACCTGACTTTAGATCTGTTGATGTCTTATTTGCAAACTCTCCCACCGGCCACGATCCTCCGAGATTAAAAGAAAAATACCACTGATCAGACTGACCAAATAACCTGGTGGTGATGAGGAAAAAAAAGAAAATCAAAAAAATATTTCTCATTTTGTAATGAATTACACGATCCCGATAACTATCGGGAGACGAATTACACGAATCAGGCTTTAGACTGCAGACTTTAAACTTTTGTGTTGAATATTGAACAATGAGCATGATTTTATGCTCATTTCTCAAATCTCACATCTCATCTCTCTTCCTGCAGCTTACAGTTTATATCATTATTCTCTAATTAAACATTGGCCATCTAAAATAGTTGTATCAATGGAACCAATTTTCTGGTAAACAATTCAAGTGTAACATGATCTCGTTGAACTCCCGGAAAACCATGAGGAATTGAAAACAATATTACAGTAATTATTGAAGAAATTATAACCAATGCCGGTCTGCCTCTTTTAAAATTATAGTATGCAATTATTAGCCAGATTATCAATGCAATGAGTAATTTATTGTCTCCTAATTCCCAACTGACAGGCATAGAGGTCCACCACTTGTTTAATGAATAATTATGAATAAGCGGCTGCACGAACAATACTATCCCGGCCAGTAAAAGAAAAATAAGGTAAATTAACCCTCTGTATGTTTTATCGCCTGATACAGCTAAAATCGCTGACCAGGAAACCAATATTAAAGTAAATAGAACCAGCAGGCTTTGTAAAGCAAGCAGATAAAGAGGCACTTTTCCAAGAAATGTCATAATTACCGGATTCCCTGCGTTAACATTTATTGATTTACCCTCTCTTTCAAGTACTATCTTATATTCCAGTTTTTTAGAAGGAGGCTGATGAGGAAGCGCCGTGACCAGTTTGTCTCCCTCACGATTAAAGACAACTTTGGACATTTCATTGTTTGACGGATAAGCTCTGTACAACAGGTAACCTGAGACCGTAATATCTCCCATTGGTAAAATGACAGGACAATCACTATTGCCGATGTAAGTTCTTATTAAATTACACCGGATACTCTGTTCCCCGGTATTAACTTTAACTGGCAATGGGTCTGTTATACCCATTATAAACTGGAAAAGCGCTACTGACAGGGCAACCATTACAGAGACAAACCAGCTTAATGTATTTTTCATCTGTTTTTTAAGATAGAGACGCGATGAATCGCGTCTGTACAATCAGATTATCCTCCTCAAAAGTAAATATAAGCAATTCTTCGGATAATCCCATGCTTTAAACAGCATCGCCGGAATTGAATGAATCACTTCCGGCGATATGAATATAAACTTTAGACTGTAAGCTTCGGAGAACTGAGAACAATTGACAATTGACAATTGAGAATAAATATACTATTCATTTTCCTGTCTCCGTTCTCCTGTCTCCGGTCTCCGGTCTCCATTCTCCATTCTCCTGTCTCCGGTCTCCATTCTCCGTTCTCCTGTCTCCGAAGTTTACAGCCTATTTCGAACCCTTATACACCCAGATAAATGAATGACGCAGGTTTTCAGCCATTAATATTCTTCCCGTTTTGTCAGTGCAGATCACACTGCACTGGGATGTATTATCCGGCCAGCCAAGACAGTTAATCGAAGACATGGACGGATCATAACTCATTAACCATGAATTATCCTCATCCCGGCCTCCCAGCATATATAATTTACCATCTCTGCCATAAGTCAGTGACTTCAGGTTCCAGTATTGAAATGCTTTGCCCTTATTGATCACTGTTGAAGTAGAGGGATAAAATTTAAAAAGAAATCCGTCATTGATGGTGCCGCACCAGAAGCCTCCGTCACGGGCCCGGATGGCAGAAGCAATGCCATTTTCATAAAGAGGATCGGAATCCATTCCCGTCTGTGTCGGGATAACAGCGCCTGTATTGACCACCTTGTCTTCGCCGTAGCCCAATCTGTAAATTCTTCCTCCGGCATATTGTGAAACCCTGTTAGAAGAACCTTTCATCTTTTCCTGCGCCACCATTTCCAGGTCTCTTCTGAAATAAGAGGAGAAATAGACCGACCCTGCGTCATCGATCATTAACACCTTCGGAACGCCTCTCCACGATACCCTTCCAAGATCTTTTACACGCCAGGGTTTCATGACTTCACCGAAATCCTTTACAGCTTTGGATGTACAATTGTATGAGAACAAATGGCCGGCAGGATAGGTTACCCCGTAAATCAATTTATGGACTGCATCATAAGCAATGCAATTAATCCCCTCGTTGGCAGCCATGATGCCAAGATCCTCAAAATCCTTTGATTCAGGATCATAGGAAAAAAGATGACCCCCTTCATATGATTTTTGATTTTCATCAAAGACTTCATTGTAAGTTGAAGTGGCTCCGATAACTATTTTATCGTCCATGACAGCCAGGTCGCTCACTTTAGTCTGGCCCTTCAGTTTGGAGGTGATGTTCAGAACGTGTTCGACAGTATCTCCGTCTGTACGGAAAAGATGGCAGTTTTTTGCCCCCCATGTAGCTTCGGTGCTGCCGTAAACCCATCCGTCGTTCATCAGGATCATATCGGTTACAGCGCTTTCACCGCCGTGGATCGGCCCCTGCGGCCCGTTGGAAATCAGAATATGTTTTTCCACAGAACCCCTGGGCAGATTCCCAACCCTCTGAGCAAAAGATACAGCGCTCATACCGGCAAGTAACAGCACTGTTAAAATTAAAACCGTTATTTTATTTCTTTTCATTTTTTATATTTCACGAATTGTTAACGAATTTCACGAATTATTTCATAACCTTTAAGACGCACGCCGTGCGTCTCTACATATTTACTGCGCCAGTTCCGAAAGATCTTTCGGCGGATCGTACCTGATCAAAAAAGGCCTGGTCACTTCTTTCCCTCTTATGTCCAATACCTCTTTATTTTTCTGGTACATATGGCCAAAACTGCTGAAGTAAACCGTATGACTTTTGGCATCGCATATTGAACCGAAGCAGCCTTCAAGTCCTTCCACCTTCCCGACATAATAATGCTTTCTTGTTTTCAGGTCGATAATTGTAAGCGTGCAAAGCGCCGATTCCAGTACCTTGCCCCCGTGATTATTGGCTAAAAAATAGAGCCTTCCCCAATCCTCGTCCAGCGCAATATTGGGTGTATAGCAGCCTTGTCCCGGCATATTGAATATCTGGCCGTAATCATCCAGTTTATTGGTTTTGGGGTCATAACTCCATATGATGCCGTCCGTAGTGATGGCATAGATGATATTTTTCGAAGAAACGACTGTAGAACGGAAATCCATTAACTTGCCGGGAAGCTTCACATCAAGATCAGTAAATATTTCTGTATCAGGATCATATTTGGTTAATCCGCCAACATCATTGGCAAAATAAGTATAACCGTCGTTGTCTGTAATAAATTCCCTGACCCTGTCTTCAAGGCGGCTCATCCTTGCCAGCGACTCATAGCGGTTAAGTTCCATAGTGCTGATTTTCAGCCTCCAGAACTTGGCCCGGTCAGGTGTTATCCCGTACAGGCTGTTTCTCTTTTCGTCATAATGGATACCTACCGACGCCCCGTAAGGAATGGGGATGCCAAGGTTGGTCACCTGTTTGGTGGCAGGGTCGTATTTGCAAATCACGCCGCCCTGGAAGCTTTTCGGATACCATGCATCGGTAAATTCATGCATATAGGATAAGCCCATATACCCCATAAACCAAAGATTGCCCTTCGAATCCGAGGTGATATTACCGTGGATCTTTCCGTAACCGGGTGTCTCGGCATTGGAATAAATTTCGCTGGCCCTGTCCAGTTCGACCTCCTCGGTCACTTTATCCGTCTTAGGGTCATACGAACAGATCACGGTATTTCCGAATCCCCAGGGTCTTTCATAAACTTCCGATTTTGGCCAGGGGCCGGTGATCTGGTCTGTACCCCAGTGGTCGCCGCCGCAATACCAGATCTTGCCGTCCGGGGTTTCGGTGATCTTGTTCCAGTTGGTATTCAATGCTGTTTCGCCCTTCCACATCAGGCCCTCGACGGGATATTCCCTTAATTTCACCTGGGCGGCCGGGTCTTCCGGGCGGAGCACCTTTAGCTTCGCCACATCGATCACCTGGGCTGAAGTAAAAACAGGGATGAGGAACAGGCATAATAAGGCTATAGACTTAAGGCTACAGGCCAAAGGAAAGTAAATGCCGTTTAATTTAAATTTCATGTTGTCTGATCTCCTTTTAAATTACATTTATAATATTCAATCCCAAAGCTTCGGGACTGATTACTGTTTACTGTTCACTGAACACATTACGAAAGCACCTTTCTCATAAGCATTTTAGGCGAAACAAAGATATATTTCAGGCTGGTAAAAACAAATTTTTAAAAATTATTTCTATTAATTCAAAAATCTGAATAGTAGTTCGATGATGAAAATCTCAATCGACATACTAACATCATTAAAAATGAGATTTCAGTATTTCCTCTTCATTTGAATCTTAATTTTAAATTATTGGGACTTTTTCTTCAATTGCACCTTACTAAAACCTTGCGACTGCCTAAAGTTCCTTGTTTTAATTCTTTTCAACCAGGCTAAACGGTTCAAACAATCCGTAATCCATCAGATAATACTGACTGAAGGAGGGTGTTTTTTCAGGGGCGCTGTTCCAGTCACCCGGGCCGACAATACCTTTGATCAGCGGACGGTAAAAATATCCGAACGTGTTTTTGTTGCTGCCTACTACTGTTACCTTAATCTCATTTTCCCCCGGTTTTAGAAGAGATGTGACATTTAACTCATACGGAGGAGTAAAGATCAACCCTGCTCTTGCGCCGTTCACAGAGACTTCCGCAACCGTCCCGTTCCATTTATCCAGTTTTACAAAATAGGCTGCCCCCTCGTTTTGAACCTGGTACTTTTGAGTATAATCGACCTTTTGCGAATAAAAAGGATAACCCATTTTTTTCCATGAGCCAAGTCCGGTCATTTTGCCTTCAGCAATTTCAAATCCCTGTTTCAGGGGTTTTAATATAAAATTGCCGACAATATACACCGGCATAATTTCGGCAAAGACTGACATTTTATCAGCCTTTATTGTTAATGTATTGACACCTTTTTTCAGCCTCTCCCCTATCGGAAAACGATGAAAATCCCGGTCAACAAACCAATCATTTGATTTTTCTATCAATTCGCCGTTCAGGTAAACTTTCCAGAGCTCAGGATGTTCAACAACAGCGCTGATATTTCCGGGAGATTTCAGGTCGATATTCTGAGACACATTGAAGTGATACGATGCTTCAAACCCTGACCCAATCTTAAAAGTATCGAGCGCGAGGTAGTCCTGTTTGTACTGAATTTTATGCTGCCAGGGATTCCCCATCGGGAAATGATTCACTTCAAACAGCTTATACATCGCTTTCATAAAATGAACATCGGGCATTGTGATATTTTTAGTTTTAAAATCGAGATAATCCAGCACAAGAACATTTTCATTATCAGGATGAACTTCTGTTTTTCCATTGTTACTAATTTCACGAATTGTTGACGAATTACACGAATCGATGGGTTCGGATAATTTTTCATTCGAGATATAATAAAGGGCGCTGCCGACGGGAGGGAGATCAATTGAGAATTGACAATTGACAATTGACAATTGATTTTCGTCTGTTTTCGGTTGAGAATTGAGGACTTTGACGGGGACCTGGTAACAATTTCCGGAGATCAGATCCATCCGAATCACGCTGGCACCGTCGGCTTTTATTGAAGCTGTCACATTTTGGACCGTATCGCTGTTAACAAAGAAAATTAACTGCCCGTCTTTCATGATCCTTCGCTGGTAGTAAAGTTCACCCGATTTCGACGAAGGCTCGCTGATACTGAAGTCTTTGATAACAAACAGTTTCGCAACTGAATCATCGTCGGGATCACCGGCAAAAATCCACTGTTTGGGCCTGGTATTCATCAGTTCTTTCACCGCGTTGCTTTCACCGCCGTCAACATAAGGCACATTCCGGGTAAACGAAAGAACTTTGCCTCCCTGCTCCAAAAATTCTTTCAGGAGTTTGTATGTTGAATGATCGATGTTTTCCATCGTCTTTGGAATCACAACGAGGTCATAAGATCTTTGGCCTACCACCAGATTTCCCCCTTTTACCGATCCGATGGTCCTGAGGACATTTTCGGATCCGAGATCATATTCATAATGATTACGTTCGAGCCTGTAAACGAAGTGTTTGAAATGATCCTGGATTGTATCAATCGCCGGATTCTTAACTTTTCGTGAGAAGTACATCCAGGCCGTGGTATTGGGCTGAAGTACCAATACTCTGTTTATCTGCTGGCCGGCGGCAGTGGCAAGACAGATTCGGCCGATATAATCGCCCATTAACTTATAGTCGTTCCACCAGGGCTCATGATAAGAAAAGCTCTGGGGATAATCGAATTTACGGACGCCCTTCATGGTGTAATAAGAGAGGTGCTGATTAACGAAATTAACTCCCAAAACAACCTCCCAGTCAAGAAGCCTTTTAAGGTTGGTAAAATTGATTTCCCAGCCTCCGCCGCCATAGGTTTCACTCAGTCTGCGCGAATGTCCGCCCTGATTGGCGGCACTCAGTAATTCGCGGACGGCCCGTGTATTGCCAAACTGACTGCCCATGCCATCAGGAATCATTTCATTTCCAAGCATATCAATGCCAGGCTGCTGATGCCAGAGATAAAATGAAGCTTCGTCGATCCCTTCCGTTGGTTTTGGCCACCCGTGTTCCCAATAATGCCCTGTCCATTTGAGGTTATTTTCTTCGCAGTATTTGTTCCACGGTTTAGACCACCTGTCAATAAACATTTCAAGAAGCGTTTCATAATAATCATGCCTGACTTTTTTCCAGTTACCCACTTCATCGACAAGCGAAGGGAAATTTATTCTTAGATCGTAACCCCAGCGTTTATGAAATTCACTATATAAATCAGGAGTCCATCTAAATGCAGTGGACCTTCTGTCCATGGCGGCTTCCAGGTTGGGTTCATCTGTAAATATCCCCATCAGGGTTTTGCCAAAATCAGCTTTGTTATACTTTTCATACCCTTCCATCGTGATCTCGATGAATTTTTGGGTCACGCCTTTATAAAGCAGGTCGACATATGGAAAATTTCCGTACCAATATGATTTCTGACTGTATGTTTTCTTGAAGAGATAATATTTTCCGCTTGCACCGATTTCAGATTTATAATGGGCTGTAATGTCTTTTAAATCATTGCCTTCCAATTTTATAATTGCTTCGTAATGAGACGTATCCGGTTTAAATATATCCTGGATTTGACAGCTCATACCGGTGCCGTGAGAATAGGAATCGGGCATTTCGGCAGGAACATGACCGCCTGCAAAACCGCTGGGATAGGAGTTTTCGTCGTAAATCCAGACTTTCATTCCTAGCTCTTTGGCTTTCTGAATGGTATGATCATACAAATGATTCCAGTCTTCAGACAGGTATTCGGTGATTAATCCGGGACGAGGATGAATAAAAACACCTCCCAGCCCGCCTTCTTTGAACTTTTCCATCTGGAAATCAATACCTTCCTCTGTTATTTTGTCATTCCAGTCCCATAAAGGCGCGCTGCGATAATCCGATGGAGGGTCGGAAAACAAAGCCTTTAATTGATTATAACTGTCCGGTTCATTCGAGCGAAGATTTGATTCATTGAGACGCACGCCGTGCGTCTTTACATTATTGCAACCTGATAAAATAAAGATTAGCAGACTGATAGTCAGAATCTGATAACAACGAAAGGTGGAATTTAAATTCATTTTATAAGAGTTTAATTTAGTTGTCTAACCTTTATTCACCCGGTAGCTGTCGGGGCATTGCAATTTACTAATATTTAATTAATTCGTAATTCGTAAATCGTAATTCTTGATTATGCGAGCTAAATATATTAATTTCGATTGTATTAATTAACTCCTGTCTACTAATTTATTTTACAGCGGGTGGTACAATAAACAAAACGGTGAAAAAAATCATAGCTCTTTCTGTTGTTTCTATAGGAATTACTTTCTTCATTTCTATCCTTACAAATTGTCATAAACCTGAAGAATCCCCTAATATCTCCAATGCAGTCATAACGGGTTTTGATGTTCGGGATTGTATATGCTGCGGAGGATTGATGATCAATTTTAATAGTGATACCATACCCTATTCAGGCACTTTCTATCTTATCAATGATCTGCCTGCAGCTCCGGTGATCGATAATACCACGAAATTCCCGCTTTTTGTAAGGGTTGAATGGGAATTAAACACAAAAATCTGCGGGGGCACTAAATTCGTCGACATTAAAAAACTCGAATTAAAGTGAAGCAATCGCTGACGCGCTGATGTATGGATAATAGAAAACGGAGAGCGGTTGGAAGTATTGCGTGTTCTTTTCTCCGTTCTCCGGTTTCCGTTCTCCGTTTTATCTCCTGCGTTGTCCCTGTTGTTGTCTTTTAGCCATTTCATCCATCTTTTCCTGGAATTTTGACTTTTTGACCGGCATTTTTTGCTTTGCTTTTAATCGGGCATGGATTTGTTCTTCATTTACAATCTTCTTGAAAATGTACATCTGCACAAACGAAAGCACCAAAGAGAGGAAATAATATAAACTTAAGCCGGAAGCATAACTGTTGAAAATGAAAAGAAACATGAGCGGCATCAGATACATCATTGTCTTCATTCCGGGCATCTGCTGAGTACCTGCAGAAGTCATTTCATTATTATATTTAACATAGAGAATGTTGGCAACAGTCATTAAGAGGCAAAACAAACTCACATGATTGCCATACATGGGAATTGTAAAAGGAAGTTTCATTATCGAGTCGTAGGACGAAAGGTCATGGGCCCATAAAAAGCTTTGTTGTCTTAATTCGATAGATATCGGGAAGAAATAAAACATGGCAACAAGAATCGGCATTTGAAACAACATAGGCAGACATCCGCCCAGCGGATTTACACCCGCTTTTTTATACAAGGCCATTACTGCCTGCTGAGATTCAAGTTTTTTATCCGGCCCATACTTCTTCTGTATCTCATCTATTTCAGGTTTCAACAGCCTCATCTTCGCCTGGGATATATAAGATTTATAAGTAAACGGGGTGATTATAATCTTAATGTATATTGTCAACAATAATATTATCAGTCCAAAATTATTTATAAATCTCCTCAGGAAATCAAAGGCAGGGATCACGATCCATTTGTTGACATATCCTATAACTGACCATCCGAGGTAAATTTCCTTATCAAGGCTGATATTATATTGTTTCAAAATATTATACTGGTTTGGCCCGAAATAGAATCTTGCCGGAAAATTCTCATTCCCTTTGGGATCCAGGGGGAGAGTCAAATCTGTCTTCATTTCGGAAACGAACAAGGTATCACTCTCTCCAAATGGTTTGGCACTTACGTTTCCATTCAAAAATGATTGGTCAGCTATAAGAACAGATGAGAAAAAGAGATCTTTGAAACTTACCCATTTTACCTTTGTAGATAATGTCTTTGATTCAGCCTTACCAACGGAAAGTTTATTAACATCATCTTCAAAATATTTATAATAGACTGTCGAATACCTGTCTTCGCCATATTTCGATATCTTCTCCTGCCTTGGCATCTGTATAGACCATGATAAATCAACGAACTCCGAATTAGCTCCTGTTACTTTTTTCAGGCCTGAGGTACGGATATCAAAACCGACCATGTACGAATTATATTTGAGAGTATAAATATATTCTATTGATACTCCTTCTTTGGTTTTCAGAGTTAAGCTCAGCGATTGTGATTTCCCGGGATTTTCTTCATTAAATTTTTCCCTTCCTTTCATGCCTTTAGGCACTGCCATTCCGGTCACTTCCAACAAAGTATCCTGCACCGAAGGAGTGAAATAAAGATTATCTGTTTGAATACTTTTATTTTGTGAGAAAAAATTCAAACCAAAGTGGTTTTGATTCCCGTCAAAAAGTACCAACGGTTCTCCATTGTAACGTTTATAATTCTTTAAGTCAACCGAGTAAATCTTTCCGCCAAGGGTTGAAATTCTTACTTTCATCAGGTTATTTTCGAGAGTAATAAATTTCTGTGTTCCTTTAGCCGCTTCTGCAAATTCTCCATACAGGCCCTTTAATTCTTCAGCTTCATTATTAACGGAGGAGGCAGGTGGGAGAACGGATGCCGGATTACTTTCACTTCCGGGGCCTTGGGATTCTCCTTTCCCAGTTTTCTCAAGCTCCTTTGCCTTTTGAGATTCAACTTGCGCAATTGAATCGGCTCTTCTTTTAGCAGCCTCAAGTTCTCGCTGGGACGGCTTGTTTAAATAATTAAAGGTGATTAGAATAATAAATATAATGACTAAACCTGTGATTGTATTCCTGTCCATTTTTTAAATTTCACGAATTTTCTATTGTTTCAGAGTCCTCTTATCGCTGTTCGTTGTTCACTGATTACTGATTATTTGTTTTCAAGCACCGCTTTTATAAATGCAACAAACAGTGGATGGGGTCTTAATACAGTACTGCTGTACTCGGGATGAAACTGTACACCGATATACCATGGATGACCGGCAAGTTCAACGACTTCGACTAATTTTGTATCCGGATTTATTCCTACGGCTCTCATTCCGGCATCTTCGAATTTCTTAAGATAAACGTCATTAAATTCATATCGATGCCTGTGCCTTTCCATAATTTTCAATTTTCCATATGCATCATATACCTTACTGTCTTTCTTCAAATTACAGGCATATGCGCCAAGACGCATTGTCCCTCCTTTGTCAATAATCTGTTTTTGTTCTTCCATTAAATCAATAACAGGATAATTTGTTTCAGGATTCATTTCAGTTGAATCGGCCCCGCACATCTTAAGTATATTCCTGGCAAATTCAACAACTGCAATCTGCATTCCAAGGCAAATTCCAAAGAATGGCAATTTATTCTCTCTTGCATATTTAGCTCCTAAAATTTTCCCTTCTATCCCGCGCAGCCCAAAACCGGGAGCAATAAGTATCCCGGAACAGTTCTTCAGTTTTTTCTGTATATTTTCAGAATGTAATCCGTTCTGAATGAATCCATTCCACATTAACACGACATTCGTTCGCTGCCCCGGCATGTATCAGAGCCTCTGCAATCGATTTATAGGCATCCTTCAATTCAACATATTTGCCGATAAGGGCTATAGTTACTTCTCTTTTGGGATTTTTATACCGGTACAGGAATTCATTCCAGTTTTTCAACTCAGGCGATTGACCTAAAGGTAATCCGAGCTTTTTCAAAACAATCTCATCCAGTTTTTCTTCTTTCATCCGGATTGGAACCTCGTATATTGTCGAAACATCGATGGATTCTATTACCGCCTCCTTATTTACGTTACAAAACAAGGCAACCTTTTCTTTCAGTCCGGGTGAAAGCACATGTTCTGTCCTCAGAACCAAAACATCAGGTTGAACGCCATTTTCCAGAAGAGCCTTGACGGAGTGTTGCGTCGGTTTGGTTTTTAATTCTCCGGATGCAGCAAAGAAACGGAACAAGTGTCAGATGTATAAATAATGCATCTCCACCCATTTCCCATTTTAATTGTCTTACGGCTTCTATATAAGGTAATGATTCTATATCTCCTACAGTTCCCCCTATTTCTGAAATTACAACATCAAATTTCTTCTTGGAACCTAAATATTTGATATAACGCTTGATTTCATCAGTGATATGAGGAATTATCTGAACTGTTTTACCAAGATAATCACCTCGTCGCTCTTTGTTGATCACAGATTGATATATCCTGCCGGTGGTTACATTATTAGCTTTTGAGGTGGGAGAATTAAGAAATCTTTCATAATGTCCAAGATCCAGATCGGTTTCAGCACCATCCTCAGTAACATAACATTCGCCATGTTCGTAGGGATTTAAAGTTCCGGGATCAACATTAATATAGGGATCCAGTTTTTGAATGGTCACTTTATAACCTCTCGACTGTAGCAATTTCGCCAGGGATGAAGCCACGATCCCTTTCCCTAATGATGAAGTAACTCCTCCTGTAACAAATATATATTTCGTTGAGGTCAACTGATTAATTAAAAATTAATGATCGCTTATATAATTCCTTTGAGCAGGCAAAAATAATTAAAATAAGGATGTTAAAAAAAGACTTATTTAACCGAGGAGCCCACAACCCTCTTTATACTTCCCAACTTTTTGAATCACTGATCACTGATCACTGATCACTAATTTTCATCCTGTTCATCGATTATTTTTATTTTCGCTTTTAAATAATCGATCTGAGATTTGATCTTATCAATCTGTGCATTAACTCCTTGTATCAAAGATTGAGCTCCCTTGCTTGAACCAAAAAATCCGACATTATTGGCAAGGGTATTCATATCGCCTTCCAATTGTTTAAGATGTTGCAAACAGCGGTCACGTTCTGAATTGATTTTACCCCATCCGCCGGGCAGAGAGGCCCAATGTTCAATCTTGCTTTTAAACTTGTAAAGCATTACATCCTGATCATCTAATTTTAATTTGTTAAACTGAGCCTCAATTAAACGATGATAACGGGATTGAATCTCTTCTTTTTTGCGGAAAGGCACAAATCCTATTTCAGACCATCGATCCTGAAATCTTTTTAACATTTCAAGACTTTCTTTTGTATCTCCGGTAGGCTTAAAAGATTCAATTTCAGTAAGAAGGTCCTTTTTTGCCTTGTAATTTTCATCCTGGTCACCTGTAACTCCGGAAAAATGTTGGGTCTTCCGGCTAAAAAATTCATCACAGGAAGTTCGAAATCTTTTCCAGATCAGTTCTGATTGTTTTCTTGGCACCGGACCGACTTCTTTCCATTTCTTTTGTAAGGTGATTAATTTATCTGTGGTAGCTTTCCAATCATCGCTGTCTTTAAGAATTTCAGCCTGCTCACAGATTTCTATCTTTAAAGCCAGATTCTTATTAAGTTGTTCCTTGCTTTTATTCCAGAAATTCCTTTTATTTCGAAAAAACGCATCATTGGCTACCCTGAATCGTTCCCAGATTTTTGCATTTTCTTTCCGTGGTCCAAAGCCGGATTTTTTCCATTCATCCTGTAAAGCTAATATCTTATCTGTAACATCATTCCAATCACGTGGATTATCAGATTCAAATCCCGTATATTCCTCAGCTTTTTCACAAAGATCAATTTTCTTTTGCAACAGCTCTTTTTGCAAAGCGCGTTCCTGCTCAAAATATTGTTGATAACGCTTGTTTATGGATGAAGTGGCTGTCTTAAAACGATCCCATAATTCCTGTTTGTTTTCACGCGGTACAGGACCAATTTCTCTCCACGATTCATGTAATTTCTGAAGTTCTCTGAACAAGGATATTACGTCTGAATTACTTAAAGATAAGTCTTCAGCTTTTTTACAAAGTTCCTGTTTAAGATCCATATTTCTTTTCAGGTCAAGGTCCCGTAATTCACGATTAATTTTTACATAATCATAAAAAAGCTCGACGTGATAATGATAATTTTCCCAAAGGTCTTTTACTCTGTTTTGGGGAACCTGACCAATTTTTCTCCATCTTTCCTGTAAATCGTTGAATTCCTGAAAAGTGACATTCAATGATTCTTCCCGGTTAATCAGTGATTTTATTTCATCAATTATGGCTGACTTTTTCCGGTAATTCTCTTCTTTGACTACATCCTGCTTTTTATTTACCTCAGCCCTAAGGTTTTTGTATTCCTTCAGAAGTTCTTTAAGCTCAAATTCCAATGGATCAGGTTCAGGCTCAAATACTTCATCTTCATTTCCTTCTGCGATAAAGGCCTGTTTCAATTGCTGTATTTCAGCATTTCTCAGTTTATAATAAGATGCTTTAATAGCTTCAACCTTCGTCCTGATCTCTTCAGCCGGAATTTCGCTTATCATCTTTCTTAGAGTACTGATCAACTGAACCTTACTATATGTGGAATAATCGTGATCACCCAGGTCTGTAAATTCAGTATCACTTTCTTCTGACACTTCGTCATCATCACCTGATAATTCTTCTGTAGTTGAAAGAACCATCCCTTCATCTGAAGATTTGCTCTCTTTTATATCTCCGGCATCAGGTTTTTCCTCCTCAACAGCAGATTCCATTGTAGAGACGTGATTTATCGCGACTGTTTGAGCAATCGAATCATTATCGGAAATTCCTTCAGTATCGGGTGACGTTTTCTCATCTGATACAGTTTTCTTCGTCCTCCCCGGTTTCTTTTTTGAGGAAGGTTCCATCGGTGATTTTGAAACCTGATCCTCATCCTTTTCAATTGAATTCTGATTACTGGATTTGGTCAATTCTTCCTCAGATTCGGGACTTTCTTCTTCTTTTGATTCTTTTAATTCTTCGCTTACGGATTGGATTTTAATTTCTTCATCAATATCCGAATTGAGATTCTCAAACTCCTCTGGATCTGCAGTATTTTCAGATAAAGATTCATAATCAGAAATAACAGAATCATCAGATATATCAGATATTTCTTTAAATTCACCTAAATCAGCAGCTTCATTATTATCACTGCTCTCAATATTATTAAGAGATTCAGTCTCCTCAAATGAAGCGTTTTTTCCCAATTCGTAAGATTCCATCATCATTCACTTTACAGCCCGCAAGCCTCATTAGTACAATATAAAATATTTTTGTACGAAAATAGGTATTTACAAGGGAATCCTCAAAATATTCAAAAACTTATTTTCAAATACTCCTGACGGTACATCAACATAACTTGTCCCGATCCTTCGGGATCAGCACATCACCTCATCATTATTCCAATATTTGTAAAAAAAGCTATGACAACAATAATAATTGACGATAAGTCAGCAGGAGCTAAAAAGATGATTGAGTTTGTTGAAACCCTGCCTTACGCAATAATCATTGATGACCGGGAACCTGGACTGTCATCAAAAAAATCAATGGAAGAGGCTGGAGAAGGCAAAACAAAAGAGATTAAAGAAATTGGCAAATATTTCGATACTATCCGCAAAAGGTTCAATGTATAGGATTAAAGTTACCAAGTAAATATGATCAGGAGATTTTCAAATGTATGAAGAGAGGATTAGACCTTGATTTGTTTGAAAAATTGGTTCATCATCTCAAAGACTATGGAACAGTGCCGCCAAAACATAAACCACATATATTATCCGGAAACATGCAGGGCTATTGGGAATGTCATATTAAATCAGATTAGCTCCTGATCTGGCTGAAAGTTGAAGATAATCGAACCATTACCCTTATCGGTAACGGAACCCATTCCGACATCTTCTGACAACCGGTCTGTTAATTCTTAATTCCCCCTCTCTCCTGAGCCGACCTGTAAATTAATTATTTTCAATCAAGAAGCTTGTAATTGTTTAATCCAAATCAAATCCGTATCAAAACAGATTCATCTCCAGTGTTTATTCGTAGATTATTCGTAGTTTATTCGTAGATCATTCGTATATTATACGAATAAAGTACGAATATATAACCAATAATCTACGAATAAACTATGGCTGTAATATGGAAATAAATAAGGGAAATCATATCGATGACAGAGAGGATTGCCATTTTTTCAATTTTTATCTTTGTTCTTGCAGATTTTTCAGTCTGAATCTGACATATCGACAGTAAATCAATTGTGGCACAACCTTTGATTTCAGCCCTTCGTAAAATAGAACCTTTTAATTATAAATATTCAAGTTATGAAAGGAACAATTGGCGTAACCAGCGAAAACCTGTTTCCCATTATTAAAAAATTTCTTTATTCGGATCACGATATATTTCTTCGTGAAATTATTTCCAATGCCGTGGATGCAACACAAAAATTGAAAACCGTTGCATAAGTCTGGAAAGTACAAGGGAGATGTTGAGGGGCTTAAAGTAGGGTTTCAGTTGACAAAAAGGAAAAAACTATTACAGTTTCTGACAACGGGATAGGGATGACATCAGAAGAAGTTGAGAAGTTATATTAACCAGATTGCTTTTTCAGGGGCTAATGAATTTCTGGAAAAGTATAAAAATGATGCCAATGCAATTATAGGACATTTTGGACTTGGTTTTTATTCGTCTTTTATGGTTTCCGAAAAAGTTGAAATCATAACCCGATCATATCTTGAGGATGCAAAACCAGTCAGATGGGAATGTGACGGTTCCCTGGATTATCGTTCTGGAAGAAACTGAAAAACGAGGATGTCGGAACCGATATTATGATGCATATCAATACAGATTCAAAGGAGTTTCTGGAAGAAAACAAGTATTTCGGAAATGCTTGAATAAATATTGTAAGTTTTTACCTGTTCCTGTGGTTTTTGGAAAGAAGAAAGAATGGAAGGATGGAAAATATGTTGATACTGAAGAAGATAACCAGATAAATGATACTGCTCCGGCGTGGACAAAAAAACCTGTGGATTTAAAGGATGAGGATTACAGGAATTTCTATCATAAGCTTTATCCGATGGCTGAAGATCCTCTTTTCAATATTCACCTGAATGTCGATTATCCGTTCAATCTGACAGGAATTCTTTATTTCCCCAAAATTAAAAAACAATTTTGAAGTTCAGAAAAATAAAATCCAGCTTGTATTGCAACCAGGTTTTTGTAACCGATTCAGTGGAAGGAATCGTTCCCGAATTTTTAACGCTGTCTGCATGGAGTGCTCGATTCGCCTGATATTCCTTTAAATGTTTCGCGTTCGTATCTTCAAAGCGATTCAAATGTGAAGAAGATCAGCAGTCACATTAACAAAAAAGTTGCTGACCGGCTGACCAGGAATTTTCAAGGAAAACCGCGACGGAATTCGAGGAAAAGTGGAATGATTTGAAGATTTTCATAGAATACGGAATGCTGACCGAAGAGAAATTTTATGAACGGGCACTTAAATTCTTCCTGTTTCAAAAATACCGACGGTAAATATTTTACCTTGGAAGAATATGAAAATCTAATTGACGCCGATCAAACCGATAAGGATAAAAACCTTATTTATCTGTACGCAACAGATAAAGAGGAACAGTTTAGTTTTATTGAAGCTGCAAAAGATAAAGGTTATGATGTTCTCCTGATGAATGATGTTTTGGCACCCCACTAATGAATAATTTTGAACAAAAATTTGCCAACAAACATTTTGTACGTGTTGATGCCGATGTTGTTGACAAACTGATTGTAAAGGAAAAAGAAACAGAAAGCACTAACTTTCCCTGGAAGAAAAAAATGAATTAAGCCCTATTTTTCAGGCCATCGTTCCCAAAGAAAGCGGTCAATTTATTGTTGACTTCCAGGATCTTGGTGAAAACGGCTCTCCAATGGTCATCACCCAAAACGAGTTTATGCGCCGGATGAAAGATATGTCGAAAATTCAAAACGGAATGAGTTTTTACGGGGATTTGCCGACAAGCTATAATTTGGTCGTAAATATTGCTCATCCTTTGGTCAAACGCGTAATTGATGAAAAGAACGAGCAATATCGGAAGAATTGAAAGCTATCCAACCGGAGATTGATAAATATAAAAAGGAGCTTGAGTCTTTGAAAAAATTAAAAGAGGGCAAAAAAGACGAGGAAATTCCACAGGAGGAAAAAGATCTTTTAAAAGAGACAGAGGATAAAATCGCAAAACTGCAGGAATCTAAACGCCAAAAACTTGAAGCTTTCGGATCAGGGAATTCGTTCGCAAAAGAACTTGTCGATCTGGCATTGTTGGCAAATAATATGCTGAAGGGAGAAGCGTTGAACAATTTTGTTAAAAGAAGCGTGGAATTGATAAAATGATGTACTGATGTGCTAATGTGCTGATTAATAAGTTTCAGAGTTTCACAGTTTCAGGATAAGGTGAAAGATTTAATAATTAAATTAAAACGCTGAAAGATTGGAACGCCGGAACACTGAAACTTTTGAATTTTATTCTTCCAAACTTTAATTCCGATTTTTTTATAATCAGGGAGGCATTTTTTGTTAAATTTGTTTAACTTTCTATGACGTTTGCGTTTAAATTTCAGAAAAATTAAATATGGTCAAAAGAATTGTTATTCGTACTGCTGGCAGGTTGTTTTCAATTTACTATGGCACAGGATTTATCTTTATATCAGAAAAAAGTATACCGTTCAAAATCAGGGCAGGAATTGAAATATCGTATACTTTATCCGGAAAATTATATGCCGGGAAAGAAGTATTCCCGTTTTATTTTCCTGCACGGTGCCGGAGAACGCGGCAATGATAATGAAAAACAAGTTTATGCATGGCTCCGATCTTTTTCTGATTCGGTCAAACAGGGAAAAGTATCCTGCAATAGTATTATTTCCGCAATGTCCTGAAGGCAAAAGCTGGGCATCTTTAGATATTCGGACTGGAGAAGGAGGAAGAAAAATTTACAATCGCCCTGACGGAACTAAACCGGGAGAGATGGCAGTTTGCTGAATGGTTTAATTAAAGAAATATGTAAGAAAGAAAAGGTTGATAAGAAAAGGATTTATATAATGGGATTGTCTATGGGTGGATTCGGGACACTTGAAATGTTGTATTTATACCCAAAAACATTTGCGGCTGCTGTGCCCATTTGCGGAGGACACTTGACAAATCTTGCTTCCAAATATGCTAAACAAGTACCCGTTTGGCTATTCCATGGAGCAAAAGACAGTGTTGTTCCGGTTGATTTTTCGCGGGATCTTTATGCCAGATTAAAAGAATTGGGTGCAGAGGTTAAGTATACTGAATTTCCCGAGGCAAATCATGACAGTTGGACAAGTACGTTTGCCACGCCTGAACTTTTGCCGTGGATCTTTTCACATCACAGAAAATAAACTTTAATTATGGCGCTCAATCTTAACGAGAAAGATTTATCAAAGCTTGAAATGGTCGGTGACAGGGTATTGATTAAACCCAAGAATCCGAACTATCAGACATCATCGGGTTTATATCTTCCTCAATCGGCAGTGGAAAAAGAAAATATACAGATTGGATATGTTATTAAAACAGGTCCGGGATTTCCTATACCGATAATGAATGAAGAAGATGAACCCTGGAAAGAACGTCATAACGAGGTTAAATATATTCCTTTACAGGCCCAAGCAGGCGATCTGGCTGTCTATTTGAGCAAATCAGGTTTTGAAATAGAATTTAAGAATGAAAAATACATAATTATTCCTCATTCAGCGATACTTTTGGTAGTCAGAGATGAAGGGCTCCTGGAATAAGAATTGTTGTTAAATAATGGATGTATGTATTTAATCGGATAGGAGAAACGGGATTATTTCCTTTTTCATCCTTCCACACCACCGTACATACCGTTCGGTATATGGCGGTTCCTTAATTTACATATGGTCTTCCCGATAATACTCCGAAAAGAAGATGCAGCCCCCTTTACTAAAGTCTGTTTTTGTGTCAATTCGTTTTATTCTAAAAAGGTTACTATTTTTGGAGTGGCTAAAATAGAAACAAAGGCGGTGATGATTAATATATACGATAAAGAACAGAAACTAAAAGAGTGGTTTGAGCAACACCAAAGAGCCGTCATTGCCCTTTCGGGCGGCGTGGACTCGTGCCTTGTTGCCTTTGCCGCAAGAAAATACCTGGGAAAAGAGAATGTCGTGGCGGTGATATCCAATTCAGCCAGCCTCAAAAAGCGCGACCTGGAAGATGCCGAAAGGTTTTGTTCCGATTACGATATCAGCCTCGATATTATTGATGCCAGGGAGATCGATGATCCCAATTATGCCTCCAATCCCATCGACCGGTGCTTTTTCTGCAAATCGGCCCTTTACACTGAGCTGGAGAATCTGATTACGAATAAATACCCCGGTTACGACATGCTTAACGGCAACAATTACAGCGACTTCGGAGATTACAGGCCGGGACTGAAGGCGGCAAGCGATTTTCATGTGTACAGCCCCCTTGCTGAATGCGGTTTTAACAAAGAGGATATCCGTGAACTGTCGCAGCATTTCAGTCTTTTTATCTGGGATAAACCCGCGAGCCCCTGCCTGAGCAGCCGTTTCCCTTACGGTGAAGCTATTACCATTGATAAGCTGAGAATGGTTGAGGATGCGGAAGAGATTCTGTACAGTTACGGATTTAAGAATGCCAGGGTGCGCCATCTGGGAGAGACAGCGAGAATTGAAGTTCCTCATGATCAGATTGAAACATTGGATCAACTGTTTGAAGAAATTCAGGCTAAAATTCTTGCCGCCGGGTTTAAGTTTTGTGAAATCGACAGGGAAGGATTTGTTTCAGGCAAACTAAACAGGGTATTGACACATGAGCAGTAATTACAACCTCGATTTTGACAGAAATGAACGGCTGGGATTCCCTGAGACGGTATTCGGGGCCAACAAGAGCGCTGAAAGCCTTTTGAATATTGCCCGCGCTTTGGTTGAAGAACATGGTCATGCACTGATCACGCGCCTGCAGGAAGAGAAATTTGCTGAATTATCGCACCATTTTGAGCAGATTGAGTACGACAAGGCATCGGGAGCCTGCCTGATCGGTAATGTTCCTGAAGCGCCTGCTGAAAAAAAGGTGGCTATCCTTTCGGGGGGCACATCGGATGAATTTATCGTCAATGAAGCCTATTATACCCTGCGTTACCTGGGCATTGGGGCGGCACGTTTCCAGGATGTCGGAATTGCAGGATTGCACCGTCTGCTGAAGATTAAGGATGAACTGGAATCTTTCCGGGCGCTGATCGTCGTGGCAGGATTTGAGGGAGCGCTGCCTACTGTGGTAGGAGGTTTATCGCCTCTTCCGATTATTGCTGTCCCGGCGAGTATTGGCTATGGTGTGGCCCAGGGAGGAGTGACAGCTTTAAATGCCATGCTGTCGAGCTGTGCCAACGGTATCGTGGTGGTTAATATCGACAATGGGTACGGCGCCGCACTGGCTGCTTATCGGATACTTAATAACGGGAAATAAAGGGTTTAAGAGGTATAACTCTGTGGTAGTCTGTGTAACTTTTTTAACCACAAAGCACACAAAGTCAATCACAAAGAACACAAAGTCTGAACCGCTGAAGCGCTGATTCGTCATTCGTAATTCGTAATTAAATAAAACATGGGAAATATATTAAAGATTGAAGCGTTTGCCGGAGCCAGCGGCGATATGTTCCTGGGGGCCCTTGCCGGACTGGCAGATGCTTACGAATCGCTCAAACAGCTTCCCGCTTTATTACATCTCGAAAATGAGGCGGAGATAACTGTCACTGATGTCATTAAAACAGGTATTGCCTGTAAACATGTCAAGGTGATCGAAAAGAAAGACCCATCATGAACATCATCACCACGAAGAAGATACCACATCATCACGGCCATGAAAACATCATCACCGCCATATTGATGATATTTACGAATTGATCGATCATGCCCATATAAGCGATAATGCAAAACGCATCGCCAAAGAAATCTTCCGGCTCCTTGGGACTTCAGAATCGCAGGTTCACGGAATACCATTGGAAAAGGTTCATTTTCATGAAGTAGGGGCAATCGATTCCATCATGGATATTGTCGGAAGCGCCTTTCTGATAGATCAATTGTCGATTGAAAAAGTATATTCCACACCCGTTACCACAGGATTTGGATTTGCAAAAACACAGCATGGCAAACTGCCTGTTCCCACTCCTGCCACTCAATTGCTTCTTCACGGATTTCCAACAAAGCAGGGAGATCAGCAGGGAGAGCTGGTTACCCCGACAGGAGCCGCGATATTAAAATATCTTCAGCCTGATTTTGAAATTCCTGTTCTAAAAGAAACTAAAACAAGTTACGGCCCTGGAGAAAAAGAGCTTGAAATTCCCAATACGCTTCGTTTAAGCCTTTGCGAGGAGGTTAAAAAGAAGGATAATATCGTTGTCATTCAGACAAATATAGATGACCTGCCGGGTGAGTACCTTGGAACTGGAATTTCAGCAAAAGCTGCTTGATAACGGCGCCCTGGATTTTTATATGGAGCAGGTCATTATGAAGAAAGGGCGGCCCGGAGTTATTCTTACTGTACTGGTTCCTGAAAGCAATTTGAAGAAAACCGGAGATTTTATTCTTGAAAACACGACTTCAATCGGTTTGCGCTATTACCCTGTAGAGAGAATGGAACTTCAGCGGCAAAGCATTGATATTGAGACCAAATTCGGAATGGTAAGGGCTAAAGAGGTTACTTTATCAAATGGTGAGAAAAGGATAAAACCTGAAAGTGGCGAAATCTTCAGGATCTCAAAAGAGACAGGATTGTCTCCGCTTGAAATAATCCGCCAGATTACAGACCATACAAGACACAACTGACTTTTTTGTTTCTCGCAAAGTGCGCAAAGAAAGACGCAAAGCACGCAAAGTCTTGGTGTTCTTAGCGTGAAAATAAGCAAAAACTAACTTTCATTCTTTCTGTTGTGTTTATGTGCCCAGCTTAAGGGACTCAGATGGCTGTGCAGTTTATTGTTATGACGGTGCAGGCTTTCGTGGATCAGGTTGACAGAAACAAGGAATTCAACATCAGAAAGCACCTCATCGGCATCTCCCGTTTTAATCAGACGGTGATCTTCGGAAAGAACAGCAATTTTAGGCTGAAGATGTGCGGCAAGTTCCAGATCATGGGTAGTGATGATTATGGTTTTCCCCGCTTCATTCAGACGGAAAATAAGTTCAATTACAAAGGACTGAGCCCTCGGATCAAGTCCCGACATCGGTTCATCAAAAAGTATGATTTCAGGATTGTACGTTAACACTGAACCTATAGCCACTTTCTTCCGCTCTCCTCCCGAGAGCATATGAACAGAACGTTTTCTGATATCCTGTATTCCGAGCATTTTTAATATCTCTTCTGCTCTCCCGTAAGCTTCATCCTTTTCCATTCCAAGCTGCATCGGGCCGAATATCAGCTCGTCCATTACAGTGGGACAGAACAACTGAAAATTCGTGTTCTGAAATATATAACCAATCGACCGTCTGAATCTTATATTGAAATCATTGTTCTTCAGAGTCTTTTCAGACACTTCCTGATTGTCAAGGTAATAAATTCCATTATCAGGGAATAAAAGTCCGGCCAGAACATTCAGCAGGGATGATTTGCCTGTTCCGTTCGATCCCAGCACAGCCCACAACTCCCCTTCCCTGATCTCCATGCTTATTTCATTCAGAGCCGGAAAGAGTCCAAAGTACTTGTATGATATATCTTTAAGGTTTATCTGATTCACAGCATCATTTGATTAAGAATAATAACCCGAGAAGAACAGTTCCTCCCAATATAAAATAATCGCTCAAAGACATCCTGTCGTCCTGGTAAAGAACAACCTCGCCGGTGTATCCGCGTGATACCATCGCCTGAAATGTTTTCTCGAAATGACGCCTCGACATCTTAAAAATCCCGGTGATTCGTCCTGCCACCAGCTGCCTTATCTCCCTGTTGTCCATTCGACCTATTATCCGTGATTTGAGGGCAAGATAAGATTGAACAACAAGGTTGGATAAAATAATGATATAAAGATAAGTCAGGGTAATGATCATCAATAGTGAATCAGGTATTCTGAACATTTTTAATCCCTTGATAATATCATTAAAAGGAGTGGTTGTTATAAGAAGGAAAGAAATACTGAGTGAATTGAATACCCGCAAAGTCAGCAGCGACATACTCATCAATCCCTCCTTTGTAAATCCTATAACCTGAGGGATATGATAAATCCAGAAATCGTGTGACTTCGACAACCGGAGAACGGGAAATACAACCTCCCCTTTGCTGATCAGGTTTAAGGCTGAAGGCGCCGCAATCAGGAACCCGAAAAAGAAAGTAAGGAGCAGAATGTTTTTGTAAGTTTTCAGGATATGATTATTGACGGATAAGTGCATCAGCAAAATTACCCCTCCGATAATCAACTCACTTGCAACAGTTTTCAAAAAGCTGGTCAGCAGAATGATATAAAGAAAAACAAGCAGTCTTGTCCTGACTGAAATTCCGGAAATGAATGTACTTTTCTGAAAAAGCTGAACCTGCTGATGATTTAGCTGAATAAGGGAGGCCAGTTTTTGGATCGTTTTATCGATGAACGCAGTATTGGCCCTGCGCCAGGAAGATCTGTCGCTGTACTTTTCACTGTGTAAAAGAAAATCAGGGATTCTTTCCATTCTTCGCGACCAATTTTGTTATTCCGAAAATAATCAGGAGAATCGATCCAATCCCTGCGATTCCTGACAGGATATAGTGAAATGACTTTTCTGTTAACGACGACTCTTTCTTCATCTGATAGTCAGGAATCGGAGCTTTCCATAAAGCCGTATCTTTAGCCATTCCTTCAGGCACATAACCGGTTTTCTCCCTGATCGTTTGGGCATCCCATTCTCCCCATGCGCCTTCTGAATGAAACAATTCAGGAAGCAATAATCCTGCCGGTGAAATTACAGCCAGAACAATAAGCCAGAATAATATTTTCTTTTGAAATTTAGTCACCCCCATTTTTCATTTTAAGTGACCAGATCAGATCAGGCTCATTTTTAATGAAATACTTCAGTAAAAGAGCCGTTACGAATCCTTCCAAAAATCCAAAGAGCAATAAATGTTCAAGCATGACGGCCGGTATAGTGACCGCCAATCCGTAAGGAGCATATAAAGGCTGACCCTGAGGTGTGGCTGCAATAAGCGGCTGAATTCCCAAAATAAGGGCTGCAGCGAAGGCGGCCATATTGATTCCTGCATAACCGGCCAAAAATGCTGACCAGAAGATCCTTTTACCGTTTCGCGATGATCCGTTTACCCATTTGAAGATATAATATGAAGCGAAGGGCATAATCACAGCCATATTGATGCAGTTTGCCCCGATTGCTGTTATTCCTCCGTCACCGAAAATAAGGGACTGAATGATCAAAGCGATGGAAACTGAGACTACTGCAGACCAGGGGCCAAGAATCAAGGCTATGATGGAAGCCCCCACGATATGACCTGTCGTTCCGCCCGGTACGGGAATATTGAACATCATGATCAGGAAAGAAAAGGCTGAAGCCATACCGAGATAAGGGATATTCCTGATGGTCAGAACTTTCTTTAATTTCTTCAGGGCAATGCCCATGAAAGCAACGAAAGCTCCCCATAACGGTATCCAGGTCTGCGGACTTAAATATCCATCAGGAATATGCATAGAATCTATTCTTAAATTAATCAGCGAAGTAATATAGAATATTCGTGTAATTCGTCAAAAATTCGTGAAATCTTACTCCACTTCCACCAATTCATTATCATTCAGATACCACAAATACCCTTTCACGTTGGCATAGCCCATCTGTGCCATATCGTTCAGATATCCTTTTACCTGTGAATGATGAAGATCCGATTTCTCTCCCGTTTTATAATCCAGAATGACAACTGCATTCTCTTTCATCATAATACGGTCTGGCCGGTGACGGTTCTCATCCCCGCGCAGAATATCCCTTTCGTTCAGGACTCTCCAGCTTCCGCCAAACCAGTCGTTGAAAGGTGCAGCATTCAATAACCTGTCAATTATATCCTTGTACTCTTCAGCCGTCTTTGAATCCATCTTGCCCTCCGACACTATTTTTTTCAATGCCCTTTCCACATCCGGCCCGGCTGATATGTTTTCAAATAATTCATGCAGAAGCCGCCCATACCCTACCCTTGCAAATTTATCGCTTTCATTCAGATCAAAATAACCCTCGCTGTGGATACGCAGTTTTAACCTCTCACTTCCGCCATTTAACCTAAATGTAGAGACGCGATTAATCGCGTCTCTGCCGTGGTGTCCTGTTTCTTCGGATTCCTTCAAAGGAAATTCCGGTGCACCGTATTCAAATACTTTTATCTCAGATTTCCAGCATGACTGAAGATCGATATATTTCTCTCTGTCAATGGAATCAAGAGGTGATGGATTCTCTGCCCCATGCTGGATTATAGACGAAACGGTTCTGTATGGTTTCTTCAATTCACCGGATAATGGACAGAAAACGATCAGTGAATTTACTGCACGGGTAAAGGCCACATAGAGCAGGTTCAGATTATCGACCATGCTGTAAAGCATCTCTTTGAAATAAGCTTCCGAGAATATGGAGTTCTGAAGGTCCCTGCCGTATCTCACCAGAACCAAATCGAGCAGATTAAAAGGCTCCTGTTCCGGATGACACCACAGATAAGGCGCTTTGTTTCCAACGGGTGTAACTTCCCAATCGCAGAAAGGAACAAAAACGGTATGAAATTCCAGCCCTTTTGCCTTATGAATCGTCAGAATTGTTATTGAATCACGGTCTTCGGGGAGATTGATCGTTTCCTCTTTGCCTGAAATTTCCCACCAGTCCAGAAAACCATGAATATCTCCTGATTCGTTTCGGCTGTACTTTAAAATGAGATCAAGAAAAGCGCCGAGATAGACCAGTTGACTCTCAATCTTATCGATGCCGAAACTGTTAACAATCTTCGCAACAAGGTTAAACAACGGAAGGCTGAGCAACCCTTCACCGATTTTACCTGACTCACCCTCTCCGAACCATGGTTTAAAGAGATCCGGCACCTGATCATGGATGTTAAAAAGAGTATGCAGATCTTCAACATGATCCGGTCTGATGTAACCTTCAATATCAGGCGCCAGGTAGTTGTAATAACTGTAAACCAGATCAGCTTTTACGATATCATTCTTCGGATTCACAAAAAGATGGAAGAAATTCAGGATAAACTGAACCACAGGAGATTGTCCTATGATCAGTGAATCGTTTGAAAGGACATCGTAACAATAATGAGTATCTTTTTGAGAGTATTTCCTTTCCAGCAGTGCCTTCGCAACAAGGGCCCCGTCTTTTTTATCTCTTACGAGCACTGCCATTTCACCGGCCTGCACTCCCTTGTCTTGAAGCGCCTCGATCTGAGTGATCAGCTCCTCAACCGCCATTTGACGGAATTCGCCTCTCTTGCGATTGGACTCCGGTTCAAGAAACTGAATCCTGACATAACCGCCCGCAAAGGCTTTCTCAGAAGGTTCCTGGTAATGATCGGCATATACCTTTTCGATTACACCTCTCATTCCGTCAAGAGAAGGCAAGGTGTTTCCCGATGAATCAAGAGCATCGTTAAAATCTTCATTAAGAAGACCTGACGATTCCCTGAACAGGATATTGTTAAAATCGATGATCCTCTTTGAACTTCGCCAGTTGGTGGTCATTGAAAGTACGGATGCCCCGAAACGTGTCAGATCATTTTCAATTCCGGAAGCCAGAAGGTTCCAGTCGCTGTTGCGCCAGCGGTAGATCGACTGCTTAACATCACCGACGACAATACTTTTATGCCCTTCAGCCAGCGAATTCTCAATCAAAGGTTTAAGGTTATGCCATTGCATAACTGAAGTATCCTGAAACTCATCGAGCATGAAATTCCTGTAAACAGAGCCTAATTTTTCATAGACAAAAGGAGAATCATTTCCTGAAATTACGCTGTACAACAGATGCGCCGAATCGTTAAGCAGGACGATGTTCTTTTCCTTCGATATTTCACTGACCTTCAGCGCTATATCAGTCAGCAGGCCAAAGGAGAAAAGGTTGGAAAGAATCAATGACGCGGAACGGGAAGTCACCCCTTCCCAATTCATCAAATTAACAGAGCTGACCAGCAGATCATTCAATCCGGCATCATAAACATCTGATATCCTTCTTTTCAGATCATCATCGGCGTTATTGCCTGACCAGGCATCAGGATTGTCGCAGGCTTCAAGGGTCCTCTTGCCCGGAGGAGCAAAATCACCCTGCGCCAGCTTCCTGAAATGATTGGCAAACGAGGTCTTTCCGTATTTAAACTGATCAGGGGTCAGATTGTACTGCGACATCAGTGCAAGCCCTTTTTTGCCAGTCTCTTTTAAACTACCTTCATATCGGTCAACGATCTCCCTTAATTTTTGAATGTAAGAGCTGAGATAATTCTTATCGGCCAGCTTCTCAAGAAGAGGTCCGCTGAAAAGCTTAAACTCTTCCCTGAAAAGTTCCGACCCGCGGGCCACCAGTTCGCCTGTCATATTCCATCTCCTGCCCTCCTCGAGGTTCCCTTCGGCATAATCGATCATCCATCTGCGCAGGGTTTCATTATCATCGATCTCCGTAAAAAGCCGTTCCACTGCCTCCTCCAGCACCTGCCGGCTGTCGATCTCAGCCCGGTAGGAAGGATTGAGCCGCATCTCTCTTGGGAATGCCCTTATCAGTCTCTGGAACAGGCTGTCAATGGTGCTGATCGAAAAGCGCGAATAGTCGTGAAGGATGAGTTTTAATATATTTTTGGCCTCCTGCCTGATATCATTTTCGCTCCTGCCGAATTCATCTTTAAGATAGTCAAGATGTGCCGAAGGTTTCCCTGACGAGAGTTTCCAGAGGTCATTCAGGATGCGGTCCTTCATCTCGGCGGTCGCCTTGTTTGTAAAAGTAACGGCCAGAATATTCTTATACGCACCCGGCCGCCTGAACACAATTTTCAGGTATTCTCTGACGATCAGGAAAGTCTTTCCCGATCCTGCCGAAGCTTTATAAATCTCAAGAGGCATGCGGATTGCGTTTAAGATCAATGGTTATAAGACAAAGATAGAAAGTAATTATGAGAATTGAGAGAAGAGTGATCAGTAATCAGTAATCAGTAATCAGTGATCAGTAATAAATCGAAGATTCCGGGCCGGAGGGTGAATAAAAAGGATTTTTTAACCGCAAAGCACACAAAGAAGGCACGAAGATCACCAAGATAAATATCTTTATTCCAACTCTTTGCGATCTTTGTGAAAAACTTGGTGGCCTTTGCGGTTAAATTGTTTTGACCATTTCGGACAACCCACGCGGACGCGAACCTCTGACCTGTACTTCATCGGAAATAATCACTCAATCAATATAATATCAGGCATACCTTTTTCTCCGAAATAATCAACAGCACCGTTTAACAAATAGTCTTCCTCTATTTGATAAATTTAATAAACTGTTTAGAAAAATCAGGTGCTCCAATCTCATGAGAGCAGAGGGTGTCTGAAATTTTAAACGTTAAGATGTTTTAAATAACATTATATCTCCTACCTTATCCCAAAAAAAGCTGTTACAGTAATCACTATATACAGTATCAACAAAATTGTTCCCCATATTTTATCATCTTTTGCTTCATCCTGGTATAGCTTCACTATTTTATCACGATTTCTAAACAAATAGAAATAATTTAAAATTGCCAGAATGAGATATAATGATATTCCAATAAATACATAATTTTCTTTTCTTATAATCTTCCAATTAAAAAAGTAATGAATAATACCATCAAGAGTTGCAATATTAAATCCTTGTAAAAGAATTATCAAGAGCATGGCATTAAAAGCCGGTGTATCATTTGTTTTTACCTTGGTTAAGGTGTTATAAATTTTATAATAAAAATATCTCATTTTCTGTTTAACAATTTACACAAAATTAATTTTCCCGTTAACCTGACTTTCCATAAAAGATTTAAGATTCTTGCTTTTGGGGATAGGACACCGATTTAAAATCATTTAATATCTGCAGCCCTTGAGCAACAATAGATACGAAATACACTCCCTCCTGATTATGAAACTTATATTTTCGGTTCATTAGTTTTGCGCTGATAAAGCAAAGATAAGAAGACAATCTGAAAGTTAAAATATTTGAACTAATTTAGTTTCATAATTCTTGTTATTACAGCAAAGCATTATGGATTTCTCCGAATGATATTAAATCGGACTATGCCAATGCAAGTATTCTCAAAAATGGAAGGGTGGTCTTCAATATATGCGGCAACAAGTACCGTTTGATAGTCAAAATCAACTATCTGAAAGGATGGGTTTTTATAAGATTCATTGGCACACATGGAGAATACGATAAAATTAATGCAGATAATATTTAACAGACATGAAAATAAAAGTTTTAAAAACAGAAGATCAATATAACGAGGCATTGAAAAGACTTGAAACTATCTTTGACGCGCCCGCAGAAACACCGGAAGGCGAGGAAGCAGAACTTTTATCAATTCTGATTGAAAAATACGAGGATGAGCATTATCCTATCGAAGCCCCCGATCCTGTTGAGGCAATCAAGTTTCGGATGGAGCAGATGGGAATGAACAATCAGGAACTTGCTGAGGTGATAGGTTACAAGAGCAGGGTTTCGGAAATTTTCAATCATAAAAGGAAATTGACTTTAAAAATGATTCGGAACTTACATGATAAACTGAATATACCCTACGAGTCATTAATCACTGGTGATTAAAAAGTCACAGCAAAGCAGAACTTAATTTTGATCGTAGAAGGCACTCCCTCCGACCTTTTTTAAAATAATGATTCCTGCTCATAAAAAATCCTTACCGCAGATGGGGTATGGCATAGTTATTGCTGTATTATCTCCGGTGTTTATTCGTAGATTATTTGTAGATTATACATAGATTATTCGTATATTGTACGAATTATCTACGAATAAAGTACGTATAATCTACGAATAAACACCGGACTTAGTATTAACTAAAACATGAGAAATTATGGCTATAATTAAAGGAGGAGGAGCCCTTACAGGGTTAGTGGGAAATGTAGTGGTCGTGAAATACAAGGATGGGAGAACTATTCTTCGTACCCGGCCAAGGGACAGGAAATATTCCGATAAACAAAAGCAGAACTGGAAGAGGTTCAGCGCGGTATCATCTTTCTGGAGCCAGTTCCAGTGGTCGCCTGTTCAGCAGATATGGAACGTTGCAGAGGAAGGACGGCGCGGCAATAACCTTTTTATCAATGCCAATGCCCCGGCTTTCAGCATTGAAGGAGTGATCGAGGATATGGAGAGGCTGCATTTTTCGGCGGGCAGGCTGCCTTTGCCTCACCATCTTACAGCTCAAAGAGAACCGGGCGATCCGCAAAAGGTGGATGTAAACTGGCAGGATGATTCGGAAATCCCTGTTGCAGCGTCAGATGACGAATTGATGATGATGGTGTCGCATGACGGAAAATTTTCCGGGCCTGTTGCCACAGGCGCCAAACGTAAACAGCAATCTGCCGTTGTGACGCTTCCGACTGTAAGCGGGACAATAGATGCGATCTGGTTGTTTTTTGCCTCCGAAAAGCGTAAGCTCTATTCGCCGGATCAGTATTTCAGGATTTAGACATTGTTTAGAGACGCGATTAATCGCGTCTCTACTGTCATTTGTCATTAGAGATGTGCTGATGTGGCTGTGGCAGTGTACCAATAAATTAATAATATTACATTAAGGCACTTATCACAGACCCGCACTTGCAGAGGGATTTATCCGGGCTACCTGTAAATAAAAGAATTTATTGATTGAGGTTTTAACTGTAAGGTTACTATTCCCTTACGGGTCTTAGCTGCGTTCCGGATTGATTCCCAGTTGTTTGTTTCGGTTGTGGAGTACTGGTCAATTTTTTTGGAATCGAATCCATCGACTTCAAGGCTGACCGGTTCCTTCTTTAAGTTGATGACTTGTAATATCTTGCTGTGATCAGGGTGAATACCGGAAATGGTGAGTATTTCAGGATCAGTGCAAGTCGAATGAACAATTTGGGTACCCGTGTTCAGAAATTCGGTCATATGACGGGTAACATACCAGCTTGGATATTTCTCCTTCAGATCTCGGGACATAATTGCGAAATTATTTTGCCAGGTCCAGTATTGTGTAACTTCCGCTTCGGCATACTTAAAGGTACGATAGCTGATTCTGGCAAACCGCAAAGCATATTCATAGCTTTTATTAAAGTCTTTTATTTTATAAGCCATAGCATCGAAGCCAAGTTCGTTACACCATACCTTCTTGTTCCAGGTATGTGCCAGGGAAGCAATTTTCTCAAATTCATCATCTTTTATGTTTTCAGACCACCAGCTGTGAAAACACAACGGACCAAGATATTTCCGCATATCAGGATCGTTTATGATTTTTGTGGCAAACTCTACCGTTCCTCTTGTTTGAGCAGTATCGCCCCAAAGGAATTTAGTTTTCAATCCAGCTTCTTCAAATTTCTTTCCGGCTTTTTTAATAAAGGCAATAGTTGCTTCAGGAGAGAATAAAATTTGATAACCCCCGTCAGATTCATTAAAGGAAAATTGATCAACTTCAACTCCGTATTTGTTTTTTGCTGTCAGCAGAAAGTCAGTAAGCATTTGAATCAACTCGTCATACGCTTCGGGCCTGATCACTCGCTGGGATGTTTTTGACGGATCAATAATCAATTCATCTGGTACATTCCACACCGAAATCGTAAAATTGCTTACGCCAAACTCCTCTTTCATCCGCTTTAATGACTCGAAAACTTCTATAATCAAAGGCTGCTCCACGAATTTGGCCCCTTTATAATCGGCGTAGTTCATTTTGTTCAACCTTAGCGGCAAAGCTACCCTGACGTGCGAAGGACGGAACTCTTTTAACGTTTCTCCGCCGATGGCATCCCAGGCATGGCCGGCATAATTTGCCTGACAATAATTTCCGCCGACAGACTGGATAATTTGTCTTTTTACATCCGGGTAAATATGGATGGCTGCCTTTTGAGCAAATGCTGTCAATCCGGTGAATCCTGTGAAAAGGATTAAAAAGTAACACGTAAAACGGTTGTTATTCATTTTCAGGTTGATTAGAATGTTCGCAAATTTAATCGTTTTATTCCTGAATTCTGATCTTGAATTGTCTCCCTCTTCTATAAGCATTTTCAAAGTCGTCATAACCTGAAGGAAAATAATATTTATGGGGAGCAATAGATAAATCAATGATTATTATCGATTTAGTGATAAAATACAAACCAGGATCAGCCCTAATTAAAGAATTTATGTGCATTGAATGAGATATCAAATGAATAAAATATTTCAGGAGGCGATGCAACAATTAAATGTTAACTTCGTCATTAAACCGGAATTGGAACAGATTGAGAACCAGATTTGCAAATATCCACCAGGAACTGATCCATCGCTGCGAGAAAGGCGACAGCAGGGCGCAGAGCGAGATATACAGGCTTTATTACAGGTCGATGTATAATTCGAGCCTGAGGATCGTGGGAACGACAGAAACGGCTGAAGATATCATGCAGGAATCGTTTCTCGCGGCGTTCAGCAAGTTAAGGACTTACAGTGGCGAAGTGAGTTTCGGGGCGTGGCTTAAAAAAATAGTGATTAATCGTTCATTGGATTATTTGAGGAAAAGAAAGGCAATTATCGAGGAACTGGATGAGAATCTTCCCGTTATGGATTATGAAGAAGAGGAGCCTCAGGATATTACAATTGAAGAAGTGAAGACAGCAATTGCCTCTCTTGCTGACGGTTACCGGGTAGTCCTGACGCTGATACTGATTGAAGGTTACAGCCATGAAGAGGCCAGCCGGATGATGGGAATCCGGAATGTGACATCGCGGACCCAGTTTTCGAGGGCAAGACAGCGATTGAAGGAATTGCTGATCAGGCGAAGAAATGAGAAATTTAAGGAAGGGATTTATGAGCAGAACTGATGAAATAGTCGGAAGTCTGGCAGAATATGAAGAAGAACCGTCAAAAGGTCATTTTGAACGGTTTGAAGAGAAACTGCGAAACCGCAACCGAAGAATTCATACCTATTCGCAGGTTCTTAAAATCGCGGCTGTTTTTGTTTTTATCCTGCTATCGACAAGCCTGTTTATCCTTTTAAAAGATCAGAAAACCGAAACTGGATTGGCATCAGCGCAGAATGAGGAACTAAAAGAAGCGGGAATCTATTATACCAATCGCATCAATAGTGAACTTGGAGATATCGAAAAGATGGCGAAAGAAGGGATCGGTTCTGAAAGTGAAATTCTCAGGGTAAAAAAGGATTTATCAGAAATGGATAATCAATTTCAGAATCTCAGGCAGGATTACAGATCGAATCCCAATGATGAAAGGGTACAAAGCGCAATGATTGAATATTACCAGGCAAAACTTGATATACTGAATACTATAAAAGAAGACTGGAAGAATGCCAGCCAACTAAAAATCAAATACAATGAAAACCTTAAAAGTTAATTTGCTTCTTGCAGTGATCCTGCTTTCAGGATTGAATGTTCAGGCTGAACGGATAACCAAACGTATTTATAAAAGTTATCCTCTGAGCCAGGTAAAAAAAGTCGATGTGACCAGTAAATTCGGTCATATTACTATTGACGACAGCCGGAAAGATTCGGTAACGGTGGATGTGGTAATTTGGGTTGAAGGGACCGGCGCGAGAGCCCAAAATCTGCTCAATAAGATCAATGCTTCGGTCAACCTAAGCGGAAGTACAGTTGTTGCAGTCACTAACATGGAGAATATATCAAACAACAATCAAAAGTTCGGTATCGATTACCAAATATCGGTTCCTGCTGACAGGGATCTCTCTGTAGATCAGAGGTATGGCACGGTCACCATGAAGGACCTTACAGGGAAAGGAAAACTGGAAATCGCATACGGTGAGCTGAATGCTCAAAAGCTTCTGTCTCCTGATCTGAGCGTGGATTTGGCTTACAGCAAAGGAAATATCGAGCAGACCAATGATATGAACCTTAACCTCCGTTATTCTTCAAGCTTTAGCCTTGAAAAAGGAGCAAATCTTAAAATGGAAACAAGGTATTCACAACTTGATTTGGGAGAATTAAATGGCATAACGGCTGACTCAAGATATAGCCATTACAGAATAGAAACTGTGAACTCTCTAAAAATGAACTCAATGTACACACCAATAAAGATAGACAAACTCAACTCTATACTGGATCTTGAAAACGGGTATGGAAATGTTACAGTCGATGCAATACCTGCCGGATTTGAAAGTATTCGAATTATCAATAAATATGCAGGGATCAGACTTAGAATAGCTTCAGATGCTTCATACAAATTGGATGGAAAAGTCAGATACGGAGATCTTAAAAATCCTGAAGGTAAGTTTACGAATAATAGTAGTGAGAATAAAAGTTATGAAGGATTTATAAACAGAATGCGTGAGAATACAAGCCATGAGGTAAGCGGAGTTATTGGCAAATCGGAAAATCCCAAATCAACTGTCAATATAGAAAGCAGCTACGGAAGTGTTAACCTTATGCCCTGATAATGCGGCGCTTTAAATATCCTGATTTTCATATTAAAGTTGTAAAAAAAAAGGGCTGCTGAATTGCCGGCAGCCCCTTTAACTTTCATAGAATAAAATGTGAGAAAGTTATTTTCCCCATCTTTTTACAGCCGCTTCAATTCCCGGAACAGCTTTGCCGAGATCTTCAGGCGTCATTACCGGGAGCCATTCAATATCAGCGTGAAGAGCAAAAAAGAACGGTTCAGCAATTGCAGGTAATTGAGATGCATCGTCCATATTTACCACAATATAGGCTCCCCTGTTGCCGCAAAAAGTGGTGAAATATGATGCCTCAGCCTTTGCTCCTTTAAGAAGTTCCTGCATAGTATTTCCAAATTTCTTAGGATCTTTCAAAAGGTCATTCCCGTACTTATTTGGAATTGTGACTTTCATAATAAATTTCATAATTTACTCCTTCCCTTTTAATTGATTTATATGTTAACAAACAAATCACGGGTATAATTGTTTGAAAAAGCCGTAATTAAAAATGAAGAATAGTATCCGAAGAACTTTCGTGCTTCTTTCACAATAAATATATTTGCAATTCTTTTTTAATTATCCGGATTCTCATTTCCATGAAACTGAAAATCCTTACACAGACCAGTATGAAGATTCTGACCTTTATTTTTTTCTTTTTCCTTATAGCCTCTGTAAAAGCACAGGAAAACAAGCTGATTTTCAAAGATGGCGACAGGGTTGCTTTTATTGGAAACAGTATTACTCACGGCGGAGAGTTTCACCAGGATATTTTTCTTTACTATGCAACACGGTTCCCTGAAGAGAAGGTATTTTTTTACAATTGCGGTGTTTCGGGTGATGTTGCAGGTGAAATACTTGCCCGGCTCGATTCTGATGTATTTGTTCACAAACCGAATATCACTGCGTTGATGGTAGGGATGAATGATATGTTCAGAGGCTACAAGGGAGGATCGGTAAGCAAGAGTACTTACGAGACTTACAACAAACTAACTGCTGAGCTTGCCGATAAACTAACCAGCAATGGGTGTAAATTAATTCTGGAACTCCCTTCCATCTATGATCAGACTTCCGAAATAACGGCGTCTAAATCGGTTGGGATAAACGATGCGCTCGGCAAATGTGCCGAATATTTAAAGGGTATTGCGCCAAAGTATAATGCCATTGTGGTGGATTACTGGTCGGTTATGAGGGATATCAACGAACAGGAGCAAAAAAAGGACAAAAAATTCACAATCGTCGGCAATGACAGAGTACACCCGGGCCCCGTGGGGCATCTTGTTATGGCTTACCAGTTTCTGAAAACAACCGGAGCCCCTGAATTTGTTTCACGGATTATTATCGATGCAAAGGGCAGACGTGTTGTTGAATCACTGAATTGTGAAGTTAAGCCAGTCTCTTTTAAAAGAAAGGGGCTTCATTTTGAGTGTCTTGAAAACTCGTTGCCCTGCCCCGTTAAAAAAGAGGCTGCTTATGCCCTCGAATTGGTTCCTTTTACGCAGGACCTTAACCAGGAGATCCTTCAGGTCAATCATTTGAGAACGGGTAATTATAATCTTTACATTGACGATACTCCGGCCGGAACCTATTCATCTGCTGCTTTGAGCAAAGGTATCAATCTTGCAGTGAACACGTTAACTCCTCAGTATAAGCAGGCTCTGGAGGTAATGAAAGCCTGTGATGATTACCGTAAAGTATATATGGACCTTAGGGCAATTGCTTTTGTCGAATACAAAAGGCTTCCGGATTATAAGGGAAATCCAAATGATTTAAATGCTCTGAAAGCTTATTTCGATCAGGAAACAGCAAAAATAAAGGATAAAAGCCAGCGTGATTATATAAAAGGACAATGTGATAAATATCTGTTTCTTAAACCAAAACAAAATGAGCTTAAGGAGCATTTAGACATGGCACGCGATAAGGTTTACGCTGTCAATAAACCTGTAAAACATACATTTAATCTGGTTCTTAAGGATTAGTTCAGGGGAATATTTGTCATTTTTGTTTATATAAGTAATTTTGAAACAATTGACAGTGAATAAATGATATGTATAAATTAATTTTCTCTTTATTGTTTATCGTTGGTATTTTGCCTTCCAATGGTCAGAAACCATATCACCAGTTAAAAATAAACCTTGAAGGACTAAAGGATACAAACATCTACCTTGCTCATTATTATGGCAGCAAGGTGTTGAAAACCGACTCAGTCAGGCTCGATAAGCACGGGAACGGAACTTTTGAAGGGAATAAGGAATTACCATTAGGAATATACCTGATTTATCTGAACGACAGGAATTATTTCGATTTTCTGCTGGGAAAAGATCAGGTGTTTACGATATCGGCATCCTTCAAACCTGGAGCAAAGCGTACTTTCACCGGAGCTGTGGAAAGCGAGGCTTTTCAGCAGTACCAGGAATATCTGTCCAAACAGAGAGCCAGGCAACAACAGATTCAGAGTGAGGAGGTTGAACACAAAAATAATCCGGATTCGGTTAAAATTCTTGCAAACGAGATGGAAGCCCTGAATCTTGAAATGGAGACTTACTGGAACAATAAATCAAATGAATACAAAGGGACTTTCTTTGCCGACTTCCTTCGTTTCATGATTCCGGTAAGATCCGTGCCGGTTGAAGTTCCTCCTGGGGTTGCCAATGCAGATTCATTCAAATGGGCAAAAAACTATGCATACACCAGAGATCATTACTGGGACAATTTTAATTTCGCCCAGCCGGGGATAATCCTTACACCGATTCTTGACAACAGGATAGATACCTATTTTAAGAAAGTTCTTTTGCAGATACCTGATTCAGTCTTAGGTCCGACTATCCGTTTCATCGATAAGTCGAAAGCCGATAAGGATATGTTTCATTATCTGGCGCTGAACAGGTTAAACAGCGCCCTAAATTCTGAGATCATGGGTATGGATAAAGTTTTTGTGGCTATTGCTGAGCGATACTTCCTGAACGATAAAACTGACTGGCTCGATTCAACATCAAGAGCTAAAATAGCTGAAAAAGTTTATGTCACCAAACCTAATTTGATCGGCAATATTGCTCCGGAGTTGAAATTGCCCGATTCAGAAGGGAATTATTTCAGCCTCAGACAGATGAACGGTAAATATACAGTGCTTTATTTCTGGGAACCGGACTGCAGTCATTGCAAGAAAGCCACTCCCCTGCTGGAGAAAGATCTGTATGAACCGCTTAAAGATAAAGGCGTCGAAATATATGCCGTCTGTACGCAGACAAACAAAGAAGATTGGATGAAGGGGATCAATGATTACAATATCCATGAGTGGACAAATGTATGGGATCCGTTGCAGGAATCGAATTTCAGAAATCTTTATGATGTTTACAGCACGCCGATTATTTATATCCTTGATAAAGACAAACACATCATCGCCAAAAGAATTGATGTGGAAACGGCAGCCAAATTCCTCAAAGACGAGATGGAGAGAAAATAGTGATCAGTGATCGGTAAACAATAATCCGTAACCGGCTTTTAATCTGACGGACTTTTGCTGTTTCCTTGCTTATCCTTTTCCGTTGGCTTTCGCCAACGGAATGTTGATAATCATATATTTTTGCTATCTTCACATTTTATTATGATACAGGATTAAATAATGAAGATTCTGATTGTTGAGGATGAGAAGGCGCTTTCGGATTCAATTGTGGAATATCTCGGAGAAGAAGGCCATCTTTGCGAAGCGGTTTACAATTATCCCGATGCAATCGAAAAAGTGCAGCTTTATCCTTATGATTGCGCTGTTGTGGATATCAATCTTCCGGGAGGTAATGGCCTTGATCTGATACGGTTTATTAAAAGGAAATCCATCGCGATGGGGATCATCATTGTATCAGCATTGAATTCACTGGAAAACCGTATAGAGGGACTTGAAATCGGAGCTGATAATTATCTTACCAAACCTTTTCATCTTTCGGAACTGAATGCCCATTTAAAATCAGTTAACAGAAGGATCAGTTACGGCGGAAATAATCAGATCATTGTGAATGAAATCAGGCTTATCCCGGATGAACACAGGGCATTTGTCAACGATAGTGAAATTATATTAACAAAAAAAGAATACGATCTGTTATTATTTTTCATTTCAAACAAAAACAAGGTGATCACCAAATCGGGATTGGCCGAATATTTATGGGGCGATTATATGGATATGGCGGATTCGTACGATTTTATTTATACCCATATTAAGAATCTCCGGAGAAAATTGATAAAAAAAGGATGCGGCGATTATATTAAAACAATTTACGGATTAGGATATAAATTTGATCTGACTTGAGACTCTTAAATAAAATCACTCTCAATTTACTTGCTATCTCCATTTTTGTCTTTATGTTTGGGATGGCAGCCTTTTACTACATTCTGCGTCACCAAGTTGATCGCAACATTAACCAGGAGCTTGAAACAAGAAGGATGAGTATCAGTAAAGAGCTTGATTCCATTCATTCTTCTTCAAATCCGACTGTTAGTCTGAATGAAAAAGTAATCATCACTCCTCTGGACAAACCTATGCCGCAGGTTAAATTAAAGGATACCATCCTGTTTAACCCGGATGAAAACAGGTATTCACTATACCGTGAGCTTGGGTTTGTAAAAACGGTGAATAACAAGGTATATTATGTTCAGATATTCAAATCACTGGAAGAAACGGACCGGCTTATTAAACAGATCGTTTTTTCTATGACAGGGCTGATCTTACTGATCATTATAACATTACTGATTGTCAACCGCATTTCATCTCTCCGGGGATGGAAAGTCTTTTATGATACAATCGAAAAAATAAATGACTATGATGTGAATTCCCATGAATCATTCTCACTGAATCAATCAGATATTAAAGAGTTTGACGACCTGAACCGGGTATTGTTAAAAATGACAGAACGTATTCAGAATGATTACATTAACCTCAAGGAATATATTGAAAATGCCTCTCATGAGATTCAGACTCCGCTTGCAGTTATCAGTTCCAAAATGGAATTATTGCTCCAAAACAGTGATCTGAAGCAAAAGCATTATAAAACCGTAGCGGATGCCTACGAAGCGGCAAACAGGCTGTCAAGGCTCAATAAAACTCTGATACTGCTCGCAAAAATTGAAAACAGGCAATTCCCCGAATCCCTTCCGGTCAGGCTTGCTGAAATAATTAATCTTCAGCTTGAAAATCTTGAGGAACTGATTCACGCCAAGAAAATCAAGCTTATCAAGAAGCTCGAAGAGGAATTTACAATCAACATGAATCCCTATCTGGCCGAAATACTGCAAATCAACCTGATTAAAAATGCGGTCAGGCACAATATTCCGGGAGGTGAACTAATCATAGAACTCACAAAATCGAAATTGCTGATTGCCAATTCCGGCCCCCCCTTAACATTGGAACCTGAACTTCTTTTTAAACGGTTTCACAAATCGTCTTCAACACCTGAATCACTTGGGTTAGGACTTGCCATCGTACAGAAGATCTGTGAAATGTATAATTTCAAAATCAGTTATACCTATCAAAATGATCTCCATACAATGACAGTGGAATTTTAGAAATATCACGAATTAAGGACTAATTTTACAAGGATTAATTTTATTATTATGTTAGAATAAGAATAGAGCCAATATAGGAGTTGGTACGAGGCAAATACGAGGAAGGTACGGAGGAGATTATTCATTAATTATGTTAGCTTAACAGAAAATATGATTGAATAAAACAAATAGGGTTAAACATTCAGATTCATCCTTTGGCATCATTTTCGATTCTTTAATAGAAAAATCAAAAATTTTTGCAATTCATACTTGATCTAAATAAACCGATATTGATATTAAAATTCTCTTTTAACAATCATTCTGACCGGAAAAATCCATCTGATAATTCTTCCCTTCGTTGTGTTTACTAATTGATTAAATGCATTATAAGTTCTCATCAAGAATTGATTCAGGTTTATGAAAGACGCTGCGGAACCGTCACAATAATTTCTGACCAAAAACTAAACCTGATATAGTCATCCACACTATCGTCAAATTTGTATTCATCTTCAGATTTGCTTCAGAATCTATTTTTAGTATTGCATCAGAAAAACAAAACTGAAATTACCAAATGATAGGACTATTTGGCTTAAACCATAAATCAGCCCCAATCGAAATAAGGGAAAAATTTGTTTTTTGTGAAGAAGACATCAAAAGATTTGTTCCTCTGTTAAAAGCCAAAGGAGTGCTTGGAGCATTGGTATTATCTACCTGTAACCGTACTGAAATCTATTTTGAACTTGAAGAAACCAACAGGGCTTCCGATTTTGATATTGTTGGTGACACCCTGATCGAATACCGCAAAGTTTCACCTGAAGTGAGGACCCATTTCTACCAGATGAAAAACGATGATGCGGTCCGTCACCTTTTTCGTGTAATTTCAGGGCTCGATTCTATGGCGTTGGGTGAATATCAGGTAGTCTCACAGATAAAGGATGCTTTCGGTATTTGTAAAAATTACGAGCATTGCAGTTCCGTTTTATATAAGCTTTTCCACGATGCCTTAAGAACCGGCAAAAAAGTGCGTACCGAAACTTCCCTCAATAAAGGGGCTGTTTCAATCAGTTACGCAGGAGTCGAACTGGCAGGTAAAAAACTCAAGAAATTAAGCTCTCACGCCGTCCTTTTGATCGGCGCAGGTCAGACGGGTGAACTGACTCTTTTAAATCTCATCAAAAAAGAGTGTACTGAATTTACTGTTGTAAACAGGACACAGGAAAAAGCCATTGAACTGGCCGATAAATATCATTGCAAAGTTGGAGATATTAATGAGTTGGATGAACTACTTGAATCGCATGATATTGTGATTACTTCAACTGCTTCCAAAAAACCCCTTATCAGCGTTGAAATGGTTAAAAATGCTATGACAGAAAGAAACCAGAGGCCTCTTTTTTTTATAGATCTATCGGTGCCGCGCAATGTTGCAAGGGAAGTTGGCAATCTTGATCATGTTTTCGTTTATGACATCGACTCCCTCAACGGGGTGATTGAAGAGAACCTTGAAAAAAGAAAAGAACAGATTATTCATGCCGAAGCCATCATTGAAGAGTCAGTATCAGAATTTTCAATATGGCACTCCAACCAGGTATTAGCGCCGACTTTTCAGAATATCACCAAACGTTTCCAGGAAGTTAATAATACCCTTCTTCATGGATTTCTGAAAAACCAGAAAGCAACTGATTGTGAGAAAGCGGCAGTATATGCGGATCTGATCACCAAGAAATTTATCGGTCTGATGATCGAAAATGTCAAATCAGTGACCGACAATGGGAAGAGACAGGAATACATTTCGGTGGTAAACGAGCTGTTTGATTTAAATTAATGATTAAAAATACCATACGTATTGGTACAAGAGGCAGTAAATTAGCTTTGTATCAGGCATACCGGGTAAAGGATGAACTTCAAAAGCACTTCCCGAATATCACATTCTCTATAGAAATTATCAAAACCAAAGGAGATAAAATTCTTGATGTAGCGCTTTCAAAGATCGGAGACAAAGGACTCTTTACCAAAGAAATTGAGGAAGCTCTGTTTAATCATGATATTGATCTTGCAGTACACAGCCTGAAAGATTTGCCGACCAGATTTCCCGAAGGAGCAAAATTGGGAGCGGTTTTAAAACGTGGAGAAGTCAGGGATGCATTGGTAAGTGTTAATTCCAGAAAAGTAGAAAACCTTACCATAAATGATATTATTGCCACATCGAGCCTGAGAAGAAAAGCCCAGTTGCTGAGAATCAACAAAGATTTCAGGATTGTTGAAATACGAGGAAACGTTAACACAAGAATCCGCAAAATGCAGGAAGGATATTGTAATGTGATGATCATGTCAGCCGCAGGTTTGGAACGTCTTGAAATGAATGAATTTATTTCCGAATATATTGATCCTGATATAATTATTCCCGCATGTAGTCAGGGAGCAATAGCAGTTGAAATTCGTGAAAATGATCCTGATATTGAAAAAATTGTTGCAAAAATCAATGACATTGAATCATTGAGAGCCACTGAAGCAGAACGGGCTTTTTTAAGAACTTTGGAAGGAGGATGCCAGATTCCGGTGGGAAGTTACAGCAAAACTGAAGGAAACAGGTTTAAGATTGCAGGATTTATATCCAGCATTGATGGCTCCCACTTCATCAAGGATTCTGTTGAAGGAGATGCCAGCCAGGCTGTTTATTTATCGGTAAAACTGGCAACAAACCTTTATAACAGGGGTGGTAATGAGATTCTCAGGAAAATCAGAGTGGAAAATGAGCAAAAGAATGAATCCGTTTTCCCATTAAAGAACAAAGTGATTATCTCAACACGTCCGGTTGATCCGAATGATAACCTTGCTGAACTTTTTCAGGAACAAGGCGCTAAGGTACTTTCATTACCTATGATTGAAACGGTTACTTCTGAACCTGATGAGAAAATATTGAATGCTTTGAACAATCTTAACAGTTTTGACTGGATGTTCTTTACAAGCAGGAAAGGGGTGATCAGTTTCTTTAAACTTCTGACTGATATAAAAGGAAGTACAGAATTACCGAAAAACCTTAAAATTGCAGTAATTGGTTACAAAACCGGACTTGAACTTGATTATTATGGATACGCTCCTGATTTCATCAGCGAAGGTAATACATCAACAGACCTTCTTTCATTATTTTATGAAAAGGTAAAACCATTGAATCTGAATATCTTGCTATCCCTTGGGAACCTTGCAGATAACACACTACCGGATCGTCTGTCAATTGAAAACAAGGTACAACGGATCAATGTTTATGATGTGGTAAAACCGATGCATGCTGATCCGAAAATTATGAATCTTATTAAAGAAGATCGTTACGACCTTATCATTTTTACAAGTCCATCAACATTTATTAATTTCTGTTCATTCTATGGATCTGCAGGGATTGAAAAAATCAGAATGGCAAGTATTGGACCAACAACAACAAAATCTATCCGGGATGCAGGTTATGAACCAGTAGTAACAGCTATAAAATCAAGTTCCGAAGGACTGAGGGATGCAGTTATAGAATATTATCAATCGTACCAAATAAAAAATTAACAGATATGACTTTTCCGGTAACAAGGCTAAGAAGATTAAGATACAACAGTGTTCTCAGACAAATGGTCACTGAAACAAAACTATCAGTCGATGACTTTGTCATGCCGCTATTTGTGTGCCCAGGCAAAAATGTAAGAAACCCTATTAGTTCGATGCCAGGAAATTATCAATTGTCTATTGAACTGCTGGTTGAAGAATGCAGGAAAATCGTTGATGCAGGTGTAAAAGCAATACTCCTTTTCGGTATTCCCGATCACAAAGACGAAGACGGAACTGTTGCATGCGAGCACAATGGTATTGTTCAGGAGGCTATTAGAGCCATTAAGAAGGAATTAAAGGACCTTTATATTATTGCAGATGTCTGCAACTGTGAATATACAACGCATGGCCACTGCGGTACAATTATCGACGGTGATGTGGATAATGACCTGACTTTAATTACATTAGCCAAACAATCCGTTTCACTGGCAGAAGCAGGAGCCGATATGATAGCTCCAAGTGATATGATGGATGGCCGTGTTGCAAAAATTCGACAGGAACTTGATGCAAACGGATATTTAAAAATTCCCATCATGGCCTATTCAGCAAAATTCGCATCAGGATTTTACGGACCATTCAGGGAAGCAGCAGAGAGTGCCCCAAAATTTGGAAACCGTGCTACTTATCAGATGAATCCTGCCAATTCTAATGAAGCTGTTCGTGAAGTGGAACAGGATATTGCTGAAGGAGCTGATATCGTTATGGTTAAACCGGCTCTCAGTTATCTTGATATTATTTACAGGGTGAAGAATGAATTCAGACTTCCGGTCGCAGCTTATAATGTCAGTGGTGAATTTTCGATGCTGAAAGCTGCAGAGCAGAAGGGATGGATCGATGGGCCGAGGGTGATGATGGAAATACTGACTTCCATCAAACGTGCCGGAGCCGATATCATCATCACCTATCATGCCGTCGAAGCTGCAAAAATTTTAAAAGGTCGATATTAAATGGTCATTAGTCATTGGTCATCATTTTTTAATTAACTATTAGGATTTTATGGAATTCACTAAAAGTATTAGCGCGTTTAAAAAAGCTCAGGAATTAATTCCAGGAGGAGTAAATTCCCCCGTGAGGGCATTTAAAAGTGTTAAGCTCAATCCTGTTTTCATCCAAAAAGGAAAAGGATCTGTCATCACCGATATTGATGGAAATCAATTCATTGATTTTCTCTCTTCATGGGGACCGCTGATTTTCGGGCATGCCCATGAAGCAATTCTTTCAGCTATAAATGAAGCTGCACGGAAAGGGACAAGTTACGGGGCGCCAACTGAATACGAAACCGAAATGGCCGAACTGATCGTCGAAATGGTGCCTTCTGTAGAAAAAGTGCGTATGGTCAATTCGGGGACTGAAGCAACGATGAGTGCAATACGCCTTGCGAGGGGATTTACCAAGAGAGATGGAATAGTTAAGTTTGCGGGCAATTATCATGGGCATGGCGACAGTTTCCTTATTCATGCCGGTTCAGGCGCCATTACGCTTGGCTTACCCGACAGCCCGGGAGTCACAAACGGAACAGCAAAAGATACGTTTATTGCCGAATATAATAACATTGAGTCTGTCAGGGCTATATTCAGGGAAAAGGGAAATGAGATTGCTGCCATTATTGTTGAGCCGGTTGCAGGTAATATGGGTGTTGTCCTGCCTGAAGCCAATTTTCTTCAGGAATTAAGGAGAATTACAAAGGAATATGGAGCAATATTGATCTTTGATGAAGTAATAACCGGCTTCAGGCTTGCAAAGGGAGGAGCACAGGAATATTATCAATGTGATTCCTGACATCACAACACTTGGAAAAATAATTGGAGGAGGACTTCCAGTCGGGGCTTACGGCGGACGCAAAGATATCATGGAAATGCTTGCTCCATCAGGCCCTGTTTACCAGGCCGGAACCTTATCTGGTAATCCGCTTGCAATGGCAGCAGGAATTGCAATGCTAAAACTATTAAAAGACACAGCCGATTTTTACACTGAATTGGAAAGAAAAGCGGCCATGCTCGAAAAAGGATTTCTTGACAATCTTTCAAAAACAGGTGTAAAGGCAGTAATCAACCGTGTCGGATCGATGATGACAATGTTCTTTACTGACATGCCGCAAGTAACTTCACTGGCTGAAGCAATGACTTCGGATACAGCGAAATATGCGGCATATTTTAAACGATCTCTTGAAAGTGGCATATATATTGCCCCATCCCAATTTGAATGTTTATTCGTCTCTTATGCCCACAGCACTGAAGATATTGAGCGTACAATCGAAGCAAGCCTGAGAGCTATGAAGGAATTAATGAATTTATAGGTTTATGACTGAATCGATATTTATAGAAACATTAAAAGGAAGAAATACCACCAAGGCCTCCGGTATGGTTTATGCGGCAGGCAGGAAGGGTTCTTCCGACATATCTGGAATTACGAAAGCAGTATAGTTTCAGTGAACTGATGAACTCGCCAAAATTAGCTGCCCAGGTGACTCTTCTTCCCGTTTATGATCTCGGGGTAGATGCAGCCATTCTCTTCAGTGATATACTCGTTATTCCTGTTGCACTGGGAATGCATCTCGAATTTACAGATTCAGGGCCCAAATTCGATAAACCGCTAAAAGATATTATGAATCCTGTAGGTTATCTAATCCCCGATTCCTCCAAACTCGAATACATTTATAAGACCATCGATGAAATACAAAATACAAAACCCGAAAATACACCCCTTATAGGGTTCTGTGGCGCACCGTTTACAACATTGTGTTATATGGTCCAGGGAATGAGTACTAATCATACTTTTGCCGATGCAGTGGCTTTTCTTTACAAAGAAAAGATAGTAGCTCATAAATTGTTAAGTCTGATTACAGAATTATCGGTAGAATACGCTCTGAACCAGGTAAAACACGGCATCTCAGCATTTCAGATCTTTGAAACTCATGCCGGGTTGATCCCCTCGGAAATGTATTTTGAAATGATTATGCCTTATGTAAGAAAGATTTCATCTGCGTTGATGCAGGAAGGTTGTCCTGTTATTTTCCTGCCAAAGGGCCTGGGAACAGGAATTTCGCATATAAAACCTGAAGATGCCAATTTTTTAAGCATTGACTGGCAAACTCCGATCGAAGAGGCCCGCAAAATGGTTCATCCCGACATTGGGCTTCAGGGAAACCTTGATCCCAGGTTACTTCTTGCAGACCAGGCAACTATTCTTGAAAAGCTTGAAAAATATATCCCTTTCGGATCACAAAATCAAAACTGGATTTTCAATCTGGGACACGGATTAATTTCAGGAATTCCATTTGACAATGCCAGATTAGTTGTTGACTGGATTAAAAAAACAAACTGGCAAAGAGAATAAGATAATGATAATAAATAACGAATTCCTCAGTAAATACAATGTTTCGGGACCCAGGTATACAAGTTACCCTCCCGCTACTTTTTTTCACTCCGGATTTACTGCTTCTGATTATGTGAAAGAGATCGAAGCATCGAATTATCAGAATCCTAAAAATATATCTCTATATATTCATATTCCCTTCTGTCCTCAGAGATGTCATTTTTGTGGCTGCACAACAGTAATAGCCCAAAAGAAATCGATTGTTGAAAGGTACATCGAGGCTATGAAACAGGAAATTCTCAATGTTTCCTCTCATCTTGACCTAACCCGTAAGGTAACACAAATCCATTGGGGCGGCGGAACACCCAATTCTATTTCCATGAACTTCATCCGCGAAATTATGGATTTAATAAGAGGGATTTTTACAATTTCTGAGAATGCTGAAATTGCTATGGAATGCAGCCCTTCTTACCTTGAATACAGCCACATCGATCAGCTTGCTGAAATGGGCTTTAACCGATTAAGTTTAGGCATACAGGATTTCAGGGAAGATGTGCTGAAGGCAGTAAATCGCCAGGGATCAAGGCATCCTGTTAAAAATCTGGTTGAATATCTCCGGAATAAAGGTTTTCGAGGAATCAATCTCGACTTCATATACGGACTGCCATTACAAACTCCTGAATCATTTAAGGAAACACTTCAGAAAGCAGTTGAGGCAAAACCCGACAGAATTGTAACCTTCTCATATGCTCATGTTCCCTGGGTAAAACAAGCCCAAAAGCAGCTCGAAAAGATTGGATTGCCTGCTCCTGAGGAAAAGATGGAAATGCTTGTCAATAGTATCGCTCAACTCGAAAAAGCCGGCTATACATCCATCGGTATTGATCATTTTGTCCTTCCGGATGACGATCTTGCCATCGCTTTCCGTGATAAGAAGCTTCACCGTAATTTTCAGGGATACTGTACGTTAGAAACCACGGGGCAGGTTTATGCCTTCGGAGCATCCTCAATTAGCCAGCTCTGGGGGGCTTATGCCCAGAATTACAAGGAGTTCCCAAAATATATTGAAGAGATTGAACGTGCTGGCTATGCAATAGATCGGGGTTATAAACTGAATAAGAATGAACAAATCGTCCGCTCTGTTATCAACAGCATTATGTGCAACGGCATTCTTTCCTTCAATGAAATAGCATCCCAGTTTCAAACTAGTGAAGATGAAATTAAGAAAATTATTCAGTTCGATCCATTCAAAATTCGAAAATTTCGTACAGATGGTATAATGGAAGTAGAACAATCCAGCATAAAATTTCATGAACACGGGCTTATGTTCGCAAGGAATATCGCCATGGTGCTTGACCCTGCTTTGCATCAAACCGAAAACGTTTATTCTAAAACAGTATGAATGGTGTATTGCTTGTAAATATGGGTGGACCGCGTTCTCTTCAGGAGATGAAGCATTTCCTCTCTAAAATGTTCATGGACCCTTTTATTATTCCTTTCAACAAACCTTTACGGTATCTGTTTTCACATATTATCAGCAACCTCCGGTATAAAAATTCATGGGCAAAATATGAATCAATAGGTGGTACTCCGATTATCACTTCAACTGAAAAGTTGGCACAAAGCCTAAGTAAAAATCTGAAAAAATACTACGATGTCAGAATGGCATTTTCCTATTCTCCGCCCTTTATTGAAGATACACTGCTGGAATTAAAACAGGAAGGAGCAATGAATATTATTGTCATTCCCTTGTATCCGCATGAAAGCTATACAACCACCTACAGCGTTTCAGCCGATGTAAATAATGTGATCTCGCGAGAAAAGGAACTTAAAGTGAAAATCGTAAAAGAATTCTACAAGCACCAGGGCTTCATAAGGTTCTGGTCTGAATTAATATCTAAACACATACTCGAGAAACAATATCACCACCCGTTTCTTCTTATTCAGTGCCCATTCGATTCCTGAATATCTTGTAAAAAAAGGAGATCCCTACCCTTCGGGCATTAAAGAAAGCGCTGAAATGATTGCCCGGAATATTGGAATTGAATTTGAAATTTCTTATCAGTCAGGTATGCGGGCCGGTAAATGGCTTACTCCTGATACAAAACATAAGTTAAAAGAACTGTCAGAGTTGGGAATCAGCGAGATCATTATCGTTCCAATCAGTTTTGTCAGTGAAAACCTTGAAACCCTGTATGATCTGGACCGGGATATTATTCCATATGCAAAAAACGAATTGGGAATTAGCACTATTTCAAGAGTAAAGATACCTGAGGCTCATGATTTGTTTATCTGGCTGCTCACCGATCTCGTAAAAAACTGACCAATGAAAGAAGTTGTAATTATCGGAGCTGGTATCACGGGCCTTGCCACTGCCCATCATCTAAAAAAGAGCGGATTGAATTTTTTACTTCTTGAAGAGGCGCCAGGAGTAGGCGGAGTAATTCATACCGTAGCCGAAAACGGTTTTGTTTATGAAGAAGGACCCAATTCCGGAGTGATTGGAAATGTGGAAGTCATTCGTCTTTTTGAAGACCTCAAAGGGCTATGCGAGTTGGAAGTGGCAAATGACAATATGAAGAAACGCTATATCTATAAGCGCGATAAATGGGAAGCGCTGCCTTCGGGCCCCATTTCGGCAATAAAAACCCCTCTTTTCACCTTAAAAGATAAATTCAGGATTCTGGGAGAGCCATTTCGACCCATTGGAAAAAATCCCGACGAAACACTTGCTGAAATGGTAGTAAGACGTCTCGGCAAAAGCTTTCTCGATTATGCGGTCGATCCTTTTATTCTCGGTGTCTACGCCGGAGATCCGAACCGGTTGATCACAAGATATGCCTTACCTAAATTATATAATCTCGAACACAATTACGGGAGTTTTATTGGCGGATCTGTAAAAAAAGCCCGTGAGCCCAAGACCGATGAGGAAAAGAAGGTCAATCGCAGTGTTTTTTCAGCCAAAGGAGGACTCTCCTCATTGATTAATGCTCTGAAATACAGCATTGGCAACCAGAATATCCGGACAGAAATTTCAAACTTATCAGTTGAGCCTGATAAAGGACATTTTATTGTTTCATACAATGATCACAAAGGAGTACCTGTCAGGATTGAAACTAAGAAAGTAATCTCAACAATAGGTGCACACAGGTTAAACAAAGTCTTTTCATTTGTTGAACCTGCCACGCTTTCAAAAATAACTTCACTCCGTTATGCAAGAGTAATTGAGGTTGTTCTTGGATTCAATCACTGGAGCGGTATGAAGATTGATGCTTTTGGAGGACTCATTCCGTATAAGGAGAAAAAAAATCTTCTGGGCGTTTTATTTATGTCTGCACTTTTTGAGGGGAGGGCCCCGGAAGGCGGAGCTTTGTTCTCGATATTTCTTGGAGGTATGCGCAATTCTGGCATCTGTGATTTTCCGGACCACAAAATTGAAGAAATTGTCAGAAGAGAATTTCCTCCTGTCATGAAATTGGATAAATTCAATCCTGACTTATTCAAAATCCTACACCACGATCATGCAATTCCTCAGTACGAAATCGACAGTGGTGACCGGTTTAAAGCAGTTGAGGAGATAGAAAAGCGATGGCCTGGTCTTATAATTGGCGGAAACCTAAAAAACGGCATCGGAATGGCAGATCGCATTCAGCAGGCCCGTATATTGGCAGAACAGGCTACAGATAACAGTCAGTAATCAATAAATAGTGAATAGTTAACGGTGAATCCAACAGATGGCGGAAACATTCACTAAAGAATAAAGACATTTTTTCTTCAGTATTTCAATAATTTAAGTTATTTTGCGATTATAAATATCCGACATGTCACCTGAATTGAATATATTGGCGGTAAGCAGTCTGTTGAAGAATCTTCATACGGTAATAAGCATTACCTTCCTGGTGATAGCTGTTTGGCTCTTAGTGCGAACAATTCGAGGATACTACGAAAAACTTACCTTTAAAAAAATCGACCTGCTCCTCTCTTACGGATTTATCATTGCCCTTTACCTTCAGCTTATTTTTGGCCTTATACTTTATGTAAGTCCCAACAAGGCAGAGCATTACTCTAACCTCGACGGAGCGCTGGAGATGGTTTCACGTCGATTCTGGCCTATTGAACACATTATTCTTATGCTCTTTGCTTTATTTATTGCCAACATCGGCCTGATCTTCTCAAATCAGGCAAAAGAAAGCAGGGAAAAATTCAGGAAAATATTTGTTTATTACTCGATTGCTGTCGCATTGATAGCCATTTCCCTTATTATGGTCAGAATTGGCTGATCTGAATATTATTCCCTGCAATCATATGTTCGCCCCTGGATTTACTTTTTGATTGAACCCAAAACCCAACCGATGATTCCACCTCCAATTGTAACCATTACCGCAGTGGCAATCAGATCTACTATCAGGGCGCCAAAATTGTAAAAAGTTGTACTCATGGCATACTGTCCCAGATCGATTGAAATACAAATCAAAGCTCCCAGTATGAAACCTCTCAAGGCGCCCATTTTCCAACCCAGGGTTTTTGACCAGTCATAAATTACCGCTAATACAAAACCCCAGCCAAAGTTGGCCAAAAGAAGCGACCACCAGATCATCTCTTGCATCGGACGCATGGCACACTGGTTGATGTTGGATTGAAAATAGTTTAACAAAATAAGCCCCCAGATAAGCCATCCAAGTAAGAAGAAGGCTACTCCTCCTACAATTCCTCCAATGATAACTCTCTTTGTTCTCATAACTTTCCATTTAATGGTTATAATCCTTTATTTCAGTAAAATTAATACTGTTAAAATTTAAAACACATAATGTTAATTTTTGTTCAAATGATATAAGTGTAACAAATTCAACAAGATTCGGAAAACCTGTTTTTCATTTTTATAAACGAGTAAATCAGAACGCATAATTAAGAAGATTTGATTGAATGTATCTTATATTTCAAAAGTCAAAAAGGTGTAATCCGGATGGTTTTTTGCTTTCCATCTTCATAATATAATATATTATAGCCAAAATTTCTTCTATTTATGCCCATACCAAGTCCGGTATTTATTCGTAGATTATTGGTAGATTATACATACATTATTCGTATAATATACGAATGATCTACGAATAAAGTACGAATAATCTACGAATAAACATCGGAGATGGTACGGACCTAAACCCGCCATGAAAGGTTGTTTACCTTTCCTTAAAAAATAAATTGAAGGATATTATTGCGATGAAAAACCGGTGCAGAGTATGCGTTTTTTAATGTGTTCGTCTAAAATTCCGTTTGGCTTGAGTGATTTTAGTCAATTATAAACGCGCCGGAAAAGTCAGCACTGGTGCTGTCGGAGCTAAAGTCTGAAATGTAATTTTGTATGATTACTCAAGCAATGCAATCGCGGGGGAGCAGAGGTTTTTATTCATCCTCTTGTTTATCGAAATTAAATACCATGTATTGCCCTTCAAAATATGGTTTCAATTTTTTGCCCAAGATTTTAATCCGATAATTTTTCGAGTACATCAGTTCTCAATTTCTTATCTTTCTCAATTTGCTCGTTGGAAAAAGGTTTAGAAGGCGCTCCTATAACTACATTGTCCCAATTATGATTCCACACCAGTTTAATTTCTTTAAGATCAATATTATTATCCCCTTTAGGAATATTAAAAAATTTGATTGGATAGTAAGGAGCAAAATAAATTTCAAGATTTCTTTTGTTGCCTTCTACTTTTAGTTTAAAGTTTCCATCCAGGTCAGAAATCATTCCATTTGAAAGGTTATTTCCGTCTTTAATCATTACAGCGTGTAAAGCATGATTTGTTTCATAGTCAATAAACCTCCCTTTAATAGAGTCCTGACTAAAGATTTGATTGGCTGATAAAATCAGGATGGTGGCAAATATAGTCTTATATATCATATCAATACTTATTTGTTAGTGTTTCACCCGACTTAGAAATTTCTTTATATCCATCTTCCTGCAAATGAAGTTTTTATTTGCTTTCCAGCTTTTTAATGATTTCGCGCAATAGATCATTCTGCTCCTTTTTTAAGGAGATGGATTGATTTTTCCAATTGAAAAAGAAATATAAAATTCCAAAAAGTATTATAAGATAAATCAAGAGAATTAAAAGTGGAATAAACAGTCCTGAAAAAGGCATAACTCCACAAATTACTGTACTGCTAAGATGTAAGCACATAATTTAGATTTTTAGGTTAATAACTGTTAGTAAAATTAGTTTATTTTAAATTATAAATCAATGTCATGAAATATATGATCACTTATGCGATTATTTTTCGCAATTTTCCTTACTAAAAGCAGCTAATTCAAAAATTTCCATATTTTTGGCAAAATCTTTTTAAACAATATTTTCAAATTAATTAATCAACTATTCGAAATGACCGGACAAAACAATTCAGAAGTTAAATTAAGCAGAGTTCTTTCACTTAGCGATTTAATCATTTACGGGATCATCTTAATCCAGCCTGTCGCGGCGCTGCCCCTTTTCGGCCATGCCAACAATATTTCCAAAGGACATGCGGTTACAGCTATCCTCATCGCGATGATCGCAATGATCTTTACGGCAATCAGTTACGGGCGCATGGCCAATAAATATCCTGCCGCCGGATCAGCTTATACCTATGTTGGAAAAGGTGTGCATCCGTACTTCGGATTTGTAGCCGGATGGTCGATGTTTATGGATTATATGTTTATCCCAATACTTTGCGTTATATATACAAGTATTACAGCTAACCACCTGTTGCCGTTTATTCCTTATATGTTCTGGCTGTTCTTTTTCGTTATCGGTTTTACTGCCTTGAATCTAAATGGTATAAAAGTTGCAGCGAAAGCGAACTGGATCATGATGATCATCATGAGCGTGGTGGTTTTTTATTTTATGGCTGCAGCTATTCGTTATATCATGATGAAGAACGGTTTTGGAGGGCTCTTCTCAATTAAACCATTTTATGATCCCAAGTCATTCTCTGTAGGTGCAATCGGTTCTGCCACTGCCCTTGCAGCCCTTACCTATATTGGATTTGACGGGCTGACAACCTTATCGGAAGAAGTAAAGAATCCCCGTCGCAATGTTCTCCTTGCTGCAGTGATCACCTGTCTGATTACAGGCCTCTGGAGCGGTGCACAAGTGTATCTTGCTCAGCTTTCCTGGCCCGATTGGGCATCTTTTACAAGAGGAATAACTAATGAAGCGGTTCGCAACAACAATCTGGATACGGCCATCATGGCAGTATCGAACCGTGTGGGCGGAGTTGTCCTTGATATGTCACTTACCGTTATCCTTGCTTATCGGAAGTGTTGGATCAGGAGTTACAGGACAAATCGGAGCTTCAAGACTTCTTTATGCAATGGGGCGTGACAGCGTGATTCCGAAGAAAATCTTCGCTCACCTGGATAAGAAACACCATGGTCCGAGTTACAATGTGATGATTGTCGGAATCCTTGCACTGGCAGGAGCTTTAATGCTCAATTATGAAGAATGTGCCCGTTTGATCAATTTCGGGGCTTTCATAGCCTTTATGGGTGTGAATATTGCTTCCATGATTGAATATTATTTTAAATCGGAAGATAAGGGAATCAAAAGTTTTCTGAAGAATTTCCTTCCACCGCTGATTGGATTTGTGATCTGCCTGATCATCTGGCTTAACCTTCCGCTGAAGACCTTCATTATCGGTGGAAGCTGGCTCATTGCAGGGATAATTTACCTGGGAATTCGTACAAAAGGCTTTAAGGAAAAGGCAGTTATGATCGATTTTTCATAGTGTCAGGCTGTAGACTGCAGGCTAAAGGTAAGGAAACAGTAAACAGTGAATAGTAATCCTGCTTAATGCTTACAGTCTTTAGCCAATTAAGAACTGGCGTTTTGAAGATAATATTTACTGATGTTTCGTCCAATTGGTTGGCAAATTTGATAATTTATTCGTAAATTTGTAGACTAATGGTTTTATAAAACCCCAATCACTTTTATATAATAAAAGGTTCAGTTTATCTGTTTGTTAATAAATAATTTAAAAATCAAAAGGAGGTTATTATGGCAGGTCCAGGAGCTTATTGGTATGGAAAAGAAGAAATCGATGCAGTAATGGAAGTTATTAACGCAGGTTATCTCTTCAGGTATGGCAGCGAAACCGATCCAAAGTTTCTTCATAAGGTTGCAACACTTGAAAAGGAATTTGCAAAATATTGCGGGACAAAATATGCACTCGCTACTTCATCCGGTACGGCATCGCTTGTGTCATCAATTATGGCATCAGGTATTCAGCCCGGCGATGAGGTCATTGTACCGGCTTACACATTTGTGGCCAGTTATTCTGCCCTGATTTTTTCAGGCGCTGTTCCTGTTTTGGCAGAAATAGACGACAGTCTTACACTTGATCCCAATGATATTGAAAAGAGGATTACTCCTAAAACAAAAGCCATCATGCCGGTTCATATGCTTGGTAATCCAAGTAAAATGGACGAAATCATGGCCATAGCAAAAAAACACAATCTGTTAGTCATCGAAGATGCATGCCAGGCTGCAGGGGCATCCTATAAAGGGAAAAAAGTCGGAACAATAGGAAATATCGGCGCTTTCTCTCTCAATATATTCAAGACCATCAACACCGGAGACGGCGGCCTTGTTGTAACCAATGATGAGGATTTATACACCAAAGCATTTGGCGTTCATGATCAGGGACACAGGCCAAGCAGGCTTGGCGTTGAAGTCGGCGCACGCAGCATCCTTGGATTGAACTTCAGAGTCAATGAGCTTACAGCCGCAGTTGGTCTGGCACAGTTAGGAAAACTGGACAAGATTGTTACAACTCTTCGTGAAAAGAGAGCTAAACTTAAAGGACTGATTTCGGGAGCTAAAGGATTCAAATACCGCACTCTTAACGATCCTGACGGTGACTGCGCTACACTTTGCACAGTCATTTTCGATACAAAGGAAGAAGCCGCACGGGTTTCAAAAGCTCTTGGTTCAAAAACTGTTGATCAAAGCGGATGGCATGTTTACGCCAATATGGAGCATGTGTTAAACCACCTGAAGAAAGTGGGCCAGCCTCATACGAAGGGTTCTTACCCGAAGACTGACGATATTCTCAGCAGAGCCATGAACATCAGTGTCGGTGTTGTGGATGGAGGCCTTGGAGCCGGCTGGGGCATCAATATCAATTCAACGGATGCTGAAATTGAAGCTGCCGCAAAACAATTCAACCAGGTTTGCAAGGGTTAGTCAATTTGCTGATTAGCTAATGTGCTGATGTGCTGATTAGTTGACATGCATAAATTGTATGGCGGCATTTCAGCACATCGGTGTCTTAAACGCTGACTGGTACTAAAATCAAATGAAAAATCTGTTTATTTAAATCCTATTTAATATGGAAAAGAAAGAGATTCGTGTAGCCCTTATCGGGCACAAATTTATGGGTGTTGCTCACTCAAATGCATTCCGCAATGCGGGTATGTGGACTGATCTTCCTGCAAAAATAACCATGAAATGCCTCTGTGCAGAAGACTCGGTTGAAAACTTACAGGAATTCGCAAATAAATTCGGTTGGGAAAGTATTGAACTGGACTGGCGTAAGGCTGTTGCCCGCGAAGATATTGACCTTGTAAGCATTGCAGCTCCGAATGTGCTGCATAAACAGATTGCCGTTGAAGCTGCCAAACACGGCAAACACATTTTGTGTGAAAAGCCTCTTGCAAACAATCTGGCAGAAGCCCGGGAAATGCTGGATGCAGTTGAAAAAGCGGGTGTAAAAAATTGCTGCGGATACTCCTACCGTTTTACCCCTTCACTGGCTCTGGCACGTCAACTGGTACAGGAAGGACGTATCGGAAGAATTTACAATGTTTTCGTAAGATATGCCCAGGATTGGATTGCTGATCCGAATTTTGGTATGGTCTGGCGTTTCGATAAAAAGATAGCGGGATCAGGTCCGCTTGGAGATCTGAGCGCACATTCCATCGATGCCACCCGGTTTGTCACAGGTCTTAAATTCAAGGAAGTAACAGGTAATCTTCAAACTCTTATAAAGGAAAGACCATTAGACAGCAAAAATCCCAACGGTCCCAAAGGTCAGGTTACTGTAGACGATGTAGCGCAATTTCTTGTCAACTTTGAGGGAGGTGCTACCGGAACTTATGAATCGACCCGTCTTGCAACAGGCCGTAAAAACTGGAATACTATTGAAGTAAACGGCGAAAAGGGAAGTATTTTGTGGAACTTCGAAGATCAGAATTATTTGTTATTCTATGACAATACCTTACCGCCGAAAGACGCCGGCTTCAGGAAGATTAATGTCACACATGATGTTCATCCATATAACGGAGGCTGGTGGCCCCAGGGACACGGTATAGGCTATGCCGATTCATTTGTCATCGAAGTTGCAGAATTTATCCGTTCAATTGTTGAGGATAAACCATTCAGCCCAAGTTTTGAAGATGGTGTAAAATGCCAGGAAATACTGGATGCTGTTGAGCAGTCGGCTGAAAAACGGACCTGGGTGCAACTTTGATAGGCTAAAGGCTTTAGGCTATAGGCTTTAGGGGTGTTTATTCTCACAAGTGGCGGACTTTGTCGAAGCTTAGGGATTCACTTCCCTGTAGTCTAAAATCTGAAATATCTTATAGATGATTCCTGATTTTTTTATTCTTTAACTTTATAATTCTTTCATTTTTTTAATATTTAAATATCTTTACGGCTGATCAAACCAAAATACACTGTATGAGGAACAATACAATCCTACGTCTGTTTCAAAAATGCCTTTTTGCCATTATTGGCTTCAGTACACTTTTCTTAATTATTCAGTGCCAACAGCCAAAAAAGGAAAGCATTTCTGTCTGGTCATCATCCCTTGACGGAGACAGATTAAGCAAAAAAGCTGATATTAGCTTCAGTGAGAAAACCTCACAAGCGACTTCTGAGATTTCTGTTGATGAAGGGACCCGATTTCAAAAAATCGATGGTTTTGGAGCTACTTTTAACGAAGCTGGAATGATATGCCTTAATTCTCTTCCTGATTCAGCTAAGCAGGGAGTTTTAAAACAGCTTTTCGATCCTGAGACGGGTGCAGGTTTTACATTGATGAAATCCCCGATTGCTGCCTGCGATTTTGCTTCAGCAGGCCCATGGTATACTTATGATGATACTCCGGGCGATACAGCAATGAAACATTTCAGCATTCAAAGAGATTTAGGGCCAAACGGACTGATCACTTTTATTAAGGCAGCCGAAAAATACGGAAAATTTGAAATTGAATCTCCAATGGATTTTGCTCCTGACTGGATGTATTTTGCAATAAAACCAGGTCAGAAAAATATCAAACCTGAATATTATCCTGCTTTGTCTAAATATTATATGAAATATCTGAAAGCCTATGCTGACAACGGAGTTACTATTGATTACCTGGACCTCTTCAATGAAGGGGAAAACAAATGGTATTCTAATGTCACCTATAAAGTAATGGGGGAAATAATTAAAAAATACCTGGGTCCTCAATTGCAGGCAAGCGGATTGAAAACTAAGATACAATGCGGCGAAACAGCTTTCAGGCCCGAGGCTCTTGAAAAATTCCCGGCCATGCTGGATGATCCCGATGCAAGAAAATATGTGAGTTCCATGGCTGTCCATGGTTACGATACCATCAAACATTATGAAGCTTTGACAGAACTTCACAACCGTTATCCTGATCTTCCCATCTGGATGACAGAAGTATGTTGGGTTAAAGTGCCCATTAAGGAGTTTTCTGACGGAGAATACTGGGGCAATATGATCATGAACGATATGAAGAACTGGGTTTCAGGATGGATTTACTGGAACATGATTCTTGACAACGGCGGCGGCCCATGGCTGGTTTCTGTGGAACACGGGGATCCTGACAATAACCGACAACATCCGGTTGTCATTATTAACCGTGATACGAAAGAAGTTACTTATACAGGTTTATATTATTACCTGGCTCATTTCAGCAAATTTATCAGACCCGGAGCGTATCATATCAGTACTACAGGTGGGAATGATCAATTGAACTTTGCGGCATTTAAGAATCCTGATGGCAGTATTGTTCTTAATATTATCAATAACGGCGATGAGACAAGCTGCAATATTCGTTGGAAGGATAAATCAGCAGTCCAGAAACTTAAAGCACATTCAATTACAACTTTCAAGTGGACCGAAACAGCTCAAAATCAATAATAGTATTTAGCCTTTAGACTTATTATTCGTAATTCATAATTCATAAATTAAATGAAAACCAATCGACAGATTACAACAGTTTTACTAATCCTGACTTTAACTCTTGCCTTTAATACAAGTTTTGCCCAGGCATATGATGCAAATACTACTGCAGCAAAATCCACATTTCAATGGCCTCAGGGGAAGAAAATGGCTTTAAGCCTGACCTTTGATGATGCCCGGTTATCTCAACCTGATAAGGGGATACCCCTTCTCGATAAATATGATGTAAAAGGAACTTTCTATGTTTCACCTGGTTCGATGAAACAAAGGCTTGAAGCATGGAAAAAGGCTGTCAAAAACGGTCATGATATTGGCAACCATTCCATTGCACATCCATGCACGGGTAATTTTGACTGGTCAAGAGGCAAAGCATTGGAAGATTATACTCTTCAATCCATGTACAGCGAACTTGATTCGGCAAATAAAATAATCAAGCAGGAACTTGGTGTAGAGCCTACTTCTTTTGCTTTCCCCTGTGGACAAACTTTTGTAGGAAGAGGCGAAAATATTAAAAGTTACATTCCTGTTGTCGCTTCACTGTTTGAATCCGGACGTTTATGGTTGAGTGAAGGTCCCAATGATCCTATGTTTTGTGACCTTTCACAGCTTACGGGAATGGAACTTGATGGTAAATCTTTCGAACAGGTTAAAAAATTGATTGAAACAGCAAAGAGTACCGGAAAATGGCTGATTCTTGCAGGACATGAAATGAATGACGGAGGAAATCAGACTTCTTTATTAACCACAATTGAAGCCATCTGTAAATATGCCAAGGATCCGGCAAATGAAATATGGATCGACAATGTTCATAATATAGCTTCCTACATTAAAAAACAGAGAGGAGAAGAGCCGTTTACAGGAAAATTACCTGACTACAAAAAATCTTTTCTGCCCATTCAACAAAGGGTTCAGGACCTGCTTGGCAGGATGACGCTGAAAGAAAAGGTCGGGCAAATGAATATACCCTGTTGCTATGACATGCAACTGAGCCTGGGATTGGGTTCTCATGATGTCTATTTATGGGATGATCCCAGCAAAGCCAACAGGGATAAACAACTTGCAGGCTGCTTTAAATGGGCGGAAGGGACACATAACAATGTATTCGGGCCTGGAGGAGGATTCTTTACTCTGTCGGACCGATTAATTTACGAAGGTCCCAAACGCCAGGCTGAAGTGATGAATGAGCTTCAGAAGGTTGCTGTTGAAAAGACAAGGTTAGGTATCCCGCTTTTAGAGGTCGAAGAGGGCACTCATGGTCTTATGTGTCCCGGAGGAACGGTATTCCCTGAAGGATTGGGAATCGGCGCAACATGGAACAAAGATCTCGTAAAAAGAATTTACACAGTTGCAGCAAGGGAAGGAAGATCCATAGGCATTCACGGATTATGCACACTTGTGGTTGAACCCAACAGGGATCCAAGAATGGGCCGTAATGAAGAAGGCTACAGCGAAGACCCCTATATGTGTTCTGTGATCTCCAAAACAATTGTAGAAGCTTTACAGGGAAATGACATATCTGCTCCCGATAAGCTCATGGCAGTCCTTTGCCATTATCCGGGACAGAGTCAGCCTGTAAGCGGATTTGAACGCGGAGCTATGGAAATCTCGGAAAGGAAATTAAGAGAAGTATTTTTACCCTCTTTTAAAGCAGGTATTAAGAATAACTATGGCGCTTTTGGGGTAATGGCTACATATCCTGCAATCAACGGAGTAGCTGTTCACAGCTCGGAAAAAATTCTAACCGAGATTCTTCGGGATGAACTGGGATTTAAAGGAATCGTGCTAAGTGAAGGGGGCGGTCTTGGAACAATTGTTACAGAACGTCATGCAGCAAATCAGAAAGATGCAGGTATCCTTGCCATAAAAGCGGGTGTTGATGTAGGAATTTCAATAGAAGATGCTTATATGGGCGGATTGATTGAAAATGTCAATGAAGGAAAGATACCCATGGAATTGGTTGACCGTGCAGTAGGAAGAATCCTGGGCCTTAAATTCAGGCTTGGCCTTTTTGAAAATCCTTATGTAAATGTTGACCATGCAGTAAAAACTGTCCATACAGACGCAAACAGGGATCTTGCACTGGAAGCTTCAAGAGAGGGCATTGTATTGCTAAAGAATGAGAAAAATCTTTTGCCCCTTAATAAAGAATATAAAATCAATCGCTGTAATAGGACCAGATGCCGATGCCCCGATGAATCAGATCGGTGACTATTTTCCTCATCATATTCCACAGGAAATTGTAACTGTGCTGAAAGGAATCAGGAATAAAGTTCCTGCAGCAAAAATCGACTATGTCAAGGGTTGTGATATAATGGGTACAAAAACCAATGAAATTGAAAAGGCAAAAGCTGCTGCAAAAAGTGCAGATATTGCTATTGTTGTTAGTAGGTGAAAATGGTGGATCAACAAACGGGGAAGGTCATGATATGGCCAACCTTGATCTTACCGGTATGCAGGAAGATCTTATTAAAGCTGTTTACTCGACAGGTAAACCTACCATCGTTGTACTGATCAATGGCCGTCCGTTAACACTTCGCTGGGTTTCTGAAAATATTCCTGCAATTGTGGAAGGATGGATGCCCGGAGAACAGGGCGGAAATGCCATTGCAGATGTTCTTTTCGGCGATTACAATCCCTGTGGAAAACTCCCGATCACTTTCCCGCGCCATTCAGGTCAGTATCCTTTCTATTATAACCACTCCATCACAAAGGAAGGTGCAAATTATATCGATATGCCGGGAACTCCCATTTGGGAATTTGGCTATGGATTAAGCTATACAAAGTTCGAATACAGCAATCTTCAAATGCCGAAAGAGATTGGAAAAGAAGCTGACGTAAATATCAGTGTAGATGTTAAAAATACCGGTGACCGTAAAGGAGCCGAAGTTGTTCAATTGTACATCAATGATCTGATCAGCAGCACATCAAACCGGTTAAGGAATTGAAAGGTTACGAGAAAGTCGTTCTTGAACCCGGAGAAACCAAAACAGTGAAATTCAGGCTTACTCCTGAAGATTTTTCTCTTTTTAACAGGGATATGAGATTTGTGGTCGAGCCCGGCACATTTGAAATCATGGTCGGAAGTTCTTCAAAGGATATAAGGCTGAAAGGCGATCTTGAAGTAAAAGACTAATAAAATCGGGCTTTAGGCATAAGACTGTAGACTTTAGGAAGAATGTCATGAATTTTTTCCTACAGCCTACAGCCTAACAGGCTATTAATAACCTAATCATAAACATTTTAATTTATTAAACTATGATCTTAAACAGAAATTTTAAAATTACATCGGCTGCAGTGATTTTGTCACTAATTATGAGTATAAACTCTTTTGGGCAAATTCCTGTTTACAAGGACGCCACACAGCCGATCGAAAAAAGAGTTGACGACCTTCTTTCACGAATGACTCTCAAAGAGAAGGTGGGACAGATGAATATTCCCTGCTGCTATATCACGCAGATCGGATGGGGGCTCCACAGTAAAACACGTCCTCTTTGGGATATGGATGCAAATGATAAAAGCATCAGGGACAAGATGATTGAAGGGTGCAGAAAATGGGCGGAAGGCACCCATAATGATGTATTCGGACCCGGCGGAGGTTTTTTCACTTTTTCAGACAGACTCGTTTATGAAGGTCCTAAAAGACAAGCCGAATTAATGAACGAACTTCAGAAAATTGCCATCGAAAAAACACGTTTAGGGATACCTCTGTTGCAGGTAGAAGAAGGGACGCATGGCTTGATGTGTCCCGGGGGAACAGTATTCCCGGAAGGTCTCGCAATAGGTGCTACATGGAATAAAAGTCTTGTAAAAGATATTTATACTACTGCAGCAAGAGAAGGAAGATCAATAGGTGTTCATGGATTATGTACACTTGTAATCGAACCTAACCGTGATCCACGCATGGGCCGCAATGAGGAAGGATACAGTGAAGACCCTTACATGTGTTCCAAGAATCGCGGAAAACAATCGTGTGAGCAATCCAGGGATACGATATTTCAGCTCCCGATAAAACTGATGGCGGTTCTTTGTCATTATCCGGGCCAGAGCCAGCCAGTTAGCGGATTCGAACGGGGTGCTATGGAAATTTCTGAAAGAAAATTCAGGGAAGTATTTTTGCCCTCTTTCAAAGCCGGTATAAAAAATAACTACGGAGCATTTGGCGTAATGGCTACCTATCCTGCAATTGACGGAGAAGCCGTTCACAGTTCGGAAAAAATTCTCACAAAAATTCTTCGTGAAGAATTAGGTTTTAAAGGTATCGTCCTGAGTGAAGGCGGCGGCCTTAGTACAGTTATTACAGAACGTCATGCAGCAAATCAAAAGGATGCAGGAATTCTTAACCTGAAGGCTGGTGTCGATGTTGGCATTTCGGTTGAAGATGCTTACATGGGTGCACTTGATTGAAAATGTAAATGAAGGAAGAATTCCCATATCATTGGTTGACAGGGCTGTGGCAAGAATTTTAAGATTAAAATTCCTGCTGGGATTATTCGAACATCCTTATGTTGATGTTGATCATGCCGTAAAAACAGTTCATACTGATGCAGCCAGGGATCTGGCGCTTGAAACTTCGAGACAGAGCATTGTACTGCTGAAGAATGACAAAAACCTTTTACCCCTTAAAAAAGATATCAGATCTATTGCTGTTATAGGTCCTGCTGCCGAAAACGGTGAACATCAGCTGGGAGATTACTTTCCCCATTTCGTTCCCCAGGAAGTCGTAACCGTACTTAAAGGCATTAAAAATAAAGTCCCCAAAGCCAAAATCACTTACGTGAGAGGTTGTAATGTAATGGGTACCAAGCTTAATGAAATTGAAAAAGCCAAAGCTGCCGCCAAAAATGTCAGATGTAGCGGTTGTTGTGGTGGGTGAAGAAGGTTATGTTACCAATGGTGAAGGCAGGGATATGGCTAATCTTGAACTGACCGGTATGCAGCAGGATCTCGTAAAAGCTGTCCAATCAACAGGAAAACCGGTTGTTGTTGTCTTGATCAATGGTCGTGCACTTGCCATTCCATGGCTGGCAGAAAATATTCCTGCTATTGTTGAGGGATGGATGTGCGGTGAGCAAGGCGGTAATGCAATTGCAGATGTTCTCTTCGGGGATTACAATCCCGGCGGCAAACTCCCTGTTACCTTCCCGCGCCATTCAGGGCAATTCCCATTTTATTATAATTTCTCCCCAACAAAAGCACATGCCAAATATGTTGATATGCCCGGAACTCCGGTTTACGAGTTCGGCTACGGATTGAGCTATACCAAATTTGAATACAGCAACCTTAAGCTCAGTTCAAAGGAGATCCACAACGGCGGTGATGTTGATGTCAGCGTTGATGTTAAAAACGTAGGTGATCGCAAAGGAGATGAAGTTGTTCAGCTTTATATCAATGATGAGATTTCCACCACCTCCAAACCTGTCAAGGAGTTGAAAGGGTATGAAAGAATCACCCTTGATCCGGGACAGACAAAAACGGTGACTATGAAACTTACTCCCGATGACCTCTCCCTTTTCGACAGAGATATGAATTACATCGTCGAGCCAGGAAAATTCTCGGTGATGGTTGGCAGTTCATCAAAAGACATCAGGCTAAAAGATGAGTTTGAAGTAGAATAAAATAAATAAAAATATATTCCGGTAAACGGCAGGCAGTGAATTCACTGTCTGCCGTTTGTTGTTTATGATAATTAACTTGAAAACGAGATATTATTAATAAAAGAACCTCTAATGCGATTCATTATGCTAAATTATTCAGATTTATTAGATGATTATTAAAGAGTGTATTTAACAATATTAGTAAAATTCCAACTCCGGGATTAGTCCGTGTTAAGTCCGTGTTAAGTCCGTATTAACCCTAAACCCTCTTATAATCATAATATATTTCAGGAAGCAAATGATTTGAGTGTTTCTTTATTTCTGGATTATGTTTTACAGGATTATAATTTGGATTCACCCTGGGCATGCAGGAACGGTTATAAAATGTCTTCGTAGACGCTCCCGATAAATATCGGGATTGCGTCTCTGCTTTTTTGAATATCCTCTGCAATGGCAGGGCATTGTATCGAAGATCAGCAATGCAAATGGGGTAGACTAAATTCCTTAAGAAGCTTCTGCCAACCTTTCGTCAGTATCACACCTTTTTTGTAAATTTGTATACTAAATTCTAAACATTTCACCTATGAACTTTGCTAAAACATTAAAATCTAACTCATTACAGTTACTATTCATTATTTACTGTTTACTGTTCACTGTTCCTTCTTTCGGGCAGAAACCTGTTTACAAAGATCCCACAAAACCAATTAACGAAAGAGTAGAAGATCTCCTTTCAAGAATGACTATTGAAGAAAAGATCGGGCAGATGAATATTCCTTGCGCCTATAAGCAAAGAATAGGCTGGGGCATTCAGCCCAATGATGGCAATCCTTCCATCCACCGCCAGCTATCCCTTGAAGAAAGAGAAAAGCAAATGGAAGGATGCAGAAAATTTGCAAGAGGTGATCACAATAGTTTTATTGGTCAAGGAGGAGGATTCTTTACTCTTGCTGACCGTCTCATCTATGAAGGAACGTTGAAACAGGCACAATTCTTCAACGAACTCCAGAAAATAGCCACTACTGAATCACGTTTGGGAATTCCCCTCATTGAAATCGAGGAAGGCACTCACGGAATGATGTGCCCAGGTGGAACCATTTTTCCTGAAGGATTGGCAATTGGCGCTACATGGGATAAGGATCTTGTGAAGGATATCTATTCCGTTGCCGCAAAAGAAGCAAGAGCCACCGGAATACATGGATTGTGTACACTGGTGATTGAACCGAACCGTGATCCCCGTATGGGCCGCAATGAGGAAGGATATTCCGAAGATCAGTACATGTGTTCTCAGATTGCTGAATCCATTGTGAAAGCCATGCAGGGATACGATGTATCGGAAAAAGATCATGTTTTCGCGTCTTTGTGTCATTATCCCGGTCAGAGTGAACCGGTGAGCGGATTCGAAAGGGGCGCTATGGAAATATCCAACAGAAAACTGCATCAGTATTTTCTTCCTCCCTGGGTGACAGGAATCAAAAAAAATGGTGCTCTTGCAGTTATGGCTACTTATCCTGCTATTGACGGAGTCGCTGTTCACAGTTCCGAAAGAATACTGAAAAAGATTTTAAGGGAAGAACTGGAATTTGATGGTATCGTTCTGAGTGAGGGAGGCGGTATCACTACCATTATTACCGAAAGGGAAGCGTCAACCGAAAAAGAGGCCGGTCAGATGGCAGCAAAGGCAGGTGTTGACGTTGGCATTTCGATGGAAGATTCCTATCTGGGCGATCTCGTCAGCAGTGTAAAGGAAGGAAGGATTCCGATGAAAACGATTGACGATGCAGTCCGTCACATCCTTAAATTAAAATTTAGGTTGGGACTCTTTGAAAATAACCAGGTCGATCCGGAATATGCAGTTAAGACTGTTCATGCTCCCGAACATATTCAGCTTGCTCTTCAAACCGCCCGCGAAGGAATGGTCCTGTTGAAAAATGAACCTTACAGCAAACCCGGTACTGCTGCTGCCGCTGCCACTGCCACTCCTCTCCTTCCTCTCAAAAAGGACATTAAATCCATAGCCGTAATCGGACCCGATGCAGATGCCCGTGTTGACCAGCTTGGCGATTATTTTCCGCATAATATCCCGCAGGAGATAATCACAATTCTTCAAGGCATTAAAAATAAATTGCCTCCTGCTTCAGCTGGAGGGCCTAAAATTACCTATGTTAAAGGCTGTGAAGTGATCGGTGATAAACTTAATGAAATTGACAAAGCCAAAAAAGCAGCCAAAAATGCTGATGTCGCAATTGTGGTGATCGGTGAGGGTGGCTATGTGACCAACGGTGAAGGCCGCGATGTGGCCAATCTCGACCTCACAGGTATGCAGGAAGACCTGATCAAAGCAGTATATGAAACAGGTACTCCAACTGTTGCCGTACTTATCAACGGAAGGCCTCTTTCCATTCGCTGGACGGCAGATAAAATCCCTGCAATCCTTGAAGCCTGGATGTGCGGCGAACAGGGGGGCAATGCAGTTGCGGATATCCTTTTCGGCGATTATAATCCGGGAGGTAAATTGCCCATCACCTTCCCACGCCACTCCGGACAACTGCCGGATTATTACAACTGGTCTATAACGAAAGAAAGAGCTATGCGCAAAGGATATATCGATCTTCCTGCCACTCCCCTCTTTGAATTCGGTTTTGGATTAAGTTATACGACTTTCGAATACAGCAATCTGCAGATCAATCCGAAAGAGATAGGTAAAGGCGGCGAGGTCGAAGTGACAGCAGATGTAAAAAATACGGGCAGCCGTCCCGGTGATGAAATTGCTCAGCTTTATATTAGCGATCTCATCAGCAGTACATCCAGACCGGCGAAGGAATTGAAAGGATACGAAAGGATCTCTCTTAGTCCAGGCGAGACCAAATCAGTGAAATTCAAACTCCTTCCAGAAGACCTGGGTCTGTTTAACAGAGACATGCATTTTGTCGTTGAACCCGGCAAATTCTCTGTTATGGTGGGCAGCTCATCGAAAGACATCCGTTTAAAAGGGGAATTTGATGTGAAAGAGTGAACAGTAAACAGTAAACAGTGAAAAATGATTTATCCTTTGCCGTCAGCTTTAGCTGACGGAACTAAAAAATAATCAGTAATCTGCCAACAATAATAATTCTCGACAATAAATTATTAAAAAGATATGAAAAATACCAATATCAGAATTCCTGAAAAGCCTGAAAATAATAACTGCATCAGCACATCAGCACAACTTGTCACGATCCTTCGGGATCGGCACATCAGCACATTAATTATACTGATTACTATTTTCTGTTTACTATTCACTCTTCCTTCTTTCAGTCAGCAGCCCATCTATAAAGATCCCTCAAAGCCCATTGAAGAAAGAGTTCAGGATCTCCTTTCCCGGATGACCCTTAAGGAAAAGGTCGGGCAGATCAATATCCCCTGCTGTTATGAAACCCAGATCGGATGGGGACTTCACAGCCATGCCCCTTCTCTGTGGTCGAGCACAAGCAGGGAAAACAGGGACAAGCAGATCGAAGGATGCCGCAAATGGGCTGAAGGTACTCATAATGAAATATTTGGCCCCGGAGGAGGGTTCTTTACCTTATCCGATCAGCTGATCTGGGAAGGAACCCGCCGTCAGGCTGAGATTCTTAATGAATTGCAGAAGATAGCGATCGAAAAAACACGTCTGGGCATTCCGCTGCTGGAAATTGAGGAAGGTACACACGGCATGATGTGTGCCGGAGGAACGGTATTCCCCGAAGGACTGGCTATAGGCGCTACGTGGAATAAGGATCTTGTAAAAAAGATTTACACCGCTGCGGCACAGGAAGCAAGATCACAGGGAATCCATGGATTGTGTACTCTTGTGCTTGAGCCCAATGTTGATCCACGTATGGGGCGCAATGAGGAAGGTTTCAGCGAAGATCCTTACATGATCTCAAAAATTGCCGAAAATATTGTTCAGGCAGTCCAGGGATACGATATTTCTGCATCCGATAAAGCTATAACCATTTTTACTGATTTCCCCGGACAGAATCCTCCCGTAAGCGGTCTTGAGAGGGGTGCAGTCGAGGTGTCTGAACGCAAATTGCGCGAGGTCTTGCTCCCTCCATGGGTTACGGCAATAAAAAAATGTGGGGCATTGGGAGTAATGGCATCTTATTCTTCTGTCGATGGTGTAGAAGCTCACAGTTCAGAAAAACTCTTCACAAAAATGCTCCGTGAGGAGTTGGGCTTCAAGGGAATTGTGCTTGGCGAAGGCGGAGGTCTTGGAACCATTGTCACCGAAAGACAGGCAGCAAACCAAAGTGAAGCGGGCATCATGGCTATGAGGGCCGGTATTGATATCGGCATTTCGATTGAAGATGCTTATATGGGAGACCTGATCGATAACATCAATGAAGGGAAAATTCCCGTACAACAGCTCGATCAGGCCGTTGCAAGACTACTGAGGATTAAATTTCAGCTTGGATTGTTTGAACATCCCTATGTCGACGTAGAGCATGCTGTTAAAACAGTTCATACAAACGCACACAGAGATCTTGCTTTGGAAGTTGCAAGACAAAGTATGGTTCTGCTGAAAAATGAACTCTTTCCCAAACCCGCAACTGCTACTGCCACTGCCACTGCCACTGCTACTGCCACTCCCCTTCTTCCCCTCAGTAAAAATATCCGTTCCATAGCAGTGATCGGTCCCGTTGCCGATGCAAGGATTGAACAGATAGGCGATTACATCCCGCAGAATGTTCCCCAGGAGATCGTCTCCGTATTAAAAGGAATAAAAAACAAAGTTTCGTCCAATACCAAAGTCACTTTCGTGAAAGGCTGCAATGTGATCGGCGATAAGCTGAATGAGATTGACAAAGCAAAAGCTGCAGCAAAGAAGGCTGATGTTGCAATTGTAGTGGTGGGCGAAGACGGATACAAAACGAATGGTGAAGGAAGGGATGTCGCGATGCTTCAGCTCACCGGACTGCAGGAGGAACTGCTGAAAGCCGTATATTCCACCGGTACCCCGACCATCGCTGTGATGATAAACGGCAGGCCTTTGGCCATACCCTGGGAAGCAGCCAATCTGCCTGTTATCCTTGAAGCATGGATGTGCGGAGAGCAGGGAGGCAATGCAGTTGCAGATATCCTCTTCGGTGATTACAATCCCAGTGGGAGGCTATCGATCACCATTCCACGCCATTCGGGACAGTTACCTGTTTATTACTACCATTCACCTTCAAAGGAAAACAAGAAATACGTCGATATGCCTGGCACACCGTTATATGAATTCGGTTACGGTCTGAGCTATACAACATTCGAATACAGCAACCTTCAGATGCCCGGGGAAATAAAAAGCGGCGGTGAGGTGGAGGTATCCTGCGATGTGAAAAATACAGGAAACCGTAAAGGGGACGAAGTTGTCCAGCTTTACATCAACGACGAAATTTCAAGCACCTCAAGACCAGTTAAGGAACTGAGGGGATATGAAAAAATCTCACTTGAACCCGGAGAGTTAAAAACGGTGAAAATGAAGCTTAGCCCCGAAGATCTTGCTCTCTGGAACCGTGACATGCGATTAGTCGTCGAGCCGGGGAAATTCCTTGTAATGATTGGCAGTTCTTCGAATGACATCCGTCTGAAAGGGGAATTTAATGTGAAAGAATGATCAGCATTGTAGAGGCAGGGTTCACCCCCAATTCGTGCAATTTATTTTCTCGTAATTCGTAATTTATCTCTCATCTCTCATTTCCTACACTTCCTACGTTTCCCGCCTTCCTCTTTTCTTAAAACCTTTAGTTAAGAGTCTGTAAACTATTATTTTAATTTTTAATTTTTAATTTTTAATTTTTAATTATTCATTCTTAATTCTGAAATCAAACCTATAATCTCCAGTCTGTCAATCTGTTCACTGATTATTGATTACTGATTACTGCTCCTGCCGCTGCTACTGCCTTTCCTGTCTCCTGTCTCCTGTTTCCCGTTTCCTTTCTCTCTGCCCTCTGCACTCTGCAGCTTATCAGCACATTAGCACATCAGCACATCATTTTCCCGCCGACATAAACCAGATCACAGGACAACAATCTTTATTTTTTTTATTTCTTACTGCTTGCGAATTGATTTGATGCAAAACAACTCTTTCCCCGATCCGGCAATCGGATACAACATAGGGAATGTTTTTTATCAGGGCATTGTTCTCAACAATACAGTTTTTGAGATGAACATTGTAAATCCCGGTCTTTAAGTTTGCTCCTCCGAACAGGGTAATCTCTTCGTCAAACCTACCTATCCGGTTAAAATCATAGAAATAAACGTTCTTTAAATACTCTGGCGTGAAGTCGTTAATTACTTCAATAAGGTCCCAATCCTTGCAATAACACCCCTGATCGGTCAACCGTCTGATCTCTTCTGGATATAATTTCCGGTATTTGCCCTCTGTCACCATTCTTTTTATGTCTATTCCGAAACTTGTGCTAATTACTTCAAATCTTAATAATCTTATACATTTTTATGAAGCGGAATATAGTGAGCTTTTCTGCTGTTATTCAAAAGAACTTATCAATTTTACAAAATCCCTGATTAGTGGTTTTTCAACACCCGGCATTAATCCTGTGACTTGTATCTCATATCCGCCTTCGCTATAGGCTTTGTCTGTGGGGATATATCCGCATGATCCGTTGCAATGGGTTAAAATTACTGTGTTGGAAAAGGGCGATAGCTTTTTTATTTCCATCCCTATTTCAGTGAATAATTCCCCTGAAATGCCAGCCAGAACAACGCTTCCTATTTTAAATGCAGTAAGTTCGATCTTCGTATCCGTTCCCCGTTCGTAAACGGCATGGGCAAAATGGTCTGATGAGTGTTTTTTACCGGGAAAGGTCAAAATGGTATCTGCTTCTGAAATCATCTTAACGGGATAGGTTTCAATGTTCTTTAAAACGTTGGTTGCTTCATCCCCCACATGGTATCCAATAGCGTCTACTTCTTTAAATACGTTGCCCGGCCCATATATGGGATTAATATTGGCCGAAGCGCCTGCGGTAACTCCGACCACAACCCCATCGCCAACTTGCTTCCTGATATACCGTGCAGCCGATCCCGGCCAATCACCCGTGATCAGGTAGTTCGAATCCCCGGTCGCCGTTCCATGACACGGCCAATTGATAAAAACTGCAAGAAGTCTGTTGTCCATTGTTTCAAATTTTATTACATCCAATTCATGGTCGCATGGTCCGTCAGGGTTTCTCCCAAGCCAAACATCGCCTTTTGCAAATTCAGCCCGTCGGTTGATATTAAGATCACAGGAACCTTTCCCTATTCCTATTTTGAAGGGAACCACTTGTTTGGTCGCATTTACGGCAAGATCAACCAGTTTCATTTTAAGATTTGCCGTGTATTCCTTCACCATTTCCTTCCCATGTTCTCCGATCGAAGGGCCTCCGTGATTATGTACGGCTACAAGCATAATATTTTTAGGCAGTATACCCGTTTCAGAGGAGATCATACTCTTAATCTCGCCGACAAGACCGAAGGAGAACCCAATCAGGTCGGCAGTTATCAAAATGTATTGAGACTTTACTCCGGAAAAGTAAAAGGCTGATGCATAAAGGCTGTCATGTACACCTGTTGAGGGAGTTTTCCGGGCATCATATCCACTCATCATTGCAGGTTTATCTGGCGTGATATTGACTTGGCTCACGCCTAACATGACACCACTTACACCTTTGTCTTTATTCCCGCCTGCAAAAATTGGACCAGGAATTAGTGCAACCATAATGCTTAAAACGCTGAATGTTTGTTGAATTTTCATTTATTTAAATTTTAATATTTATTTTTTGTTCCAATACGATTTATGCGTTATTACTTATCAATCTTTTATCTCAAATTCACCTTTCAGCTTTATATTTTCAGAAGAGCTGCCAACCATCACTTCAAATGTGCCGGGTTCAACAACAAAATCCAGATTCCTGTTGTAAAAAGCCAGGTCTTCCCTGTTCAGGGTAAATTCAACTGTTTTCACTTCGCCGGGTTCAATGGTGATTCTTTGAAATCCTCTTAGTTCCTTTACCGGTCTTGTAACCGTTGCAACCTCATCTCTCACATATAACTGCGCCACCTCACTTCCTTTAACGGTTCCCGTGTTCTTTACATCACATATCACCTTTATTGTAACGCCGGTTTCCGCTTTGTTGGGATTAATTTTAAGGTTACTGTATTCAAACGTGGTGTAGCTGAGCCCGTACCCGAATTCCCAAAGCGGGGATGCCGGCATATCGGCATAAGCAGCGCCCCAGTGGTTATCTATCCATTCCTGTTTCGAAGGTATATAGTTGTAGTAAACTGGGAGTTGACCTACATGGCGCGGGATAGTTACAGGCAGCTTCCCCGATGGGTTGTAATCCCCGAAAAGAACATCCGCTACAGCCTGACCCCCTTTTTCCCCAGGGATCCATGCTTCAACGATAGCAGGAATATGTTTTGCAGCCCATCGGATGGATAGGGGCCTGCCGTTGATCAGTACCAAAATTGTTGGCGTACCTGTCTTGTATACGGCTTTTAATAATTCTTCCTGCGCCCGGTCAGATCAAGGCTGGCAACATCATACCCCTCGCCGTCAGTACCTTCCTTATTGGGCGTAGTCCACTCGTTCTCGCCAAGTACAACAACAGCCACATCCGCATCTTTCAGTAGCTTTTACGGCTTCCGGGATTTCATTAAGACTGTCGCCGGTAACTTTACACCCCTTTACATATTTGACCTCGATATTTGGAGAAACCTTTGCTTTAATACCATCCAGTACAGTTGTGATATCCTGTGTTACAACCCGGGCCGTATAATCGCCCAGTTGGTTTAACCGGTTATCGGCATTGGGCCCGATAACGGCTATCTTCTTTATGTTCTTTTTCAATGGCAGTATATTGTTATCATTTTTTAGCAGCACGATTCCTTCCCTTGCTGCCTGCAGGGCCAGTTCCCGGCTTTCTTTGGCATGAACGGTTTTAAATGCATAATCCGGATCAACATAGGGATTTTCAAATAATCCCAGCCTGAATTTAAGCTTAAGTATTCGTCTGACCGCCCGGTCAATCAGTTCCATTGGTATCTTCTCCTCCTTTACATTTTCAAGCATAGGCTGCAGAAAACCCTCTTCAAATGAAATCCCCACATCAAGTCCGGCTTTAAGGGCCATTGCTCCCGCTTCTTTTTGATCCTTTGCCAGATGCTCGTAAACGATGGTTTGGATGCCGCTTCCTTCGCTTAAGACCAGACCCTCAAATCCCAATTCCTTTCTTAAAATATCTGTCAGCAAAAATTCCGAGGCATGGGTTGGTACCCCATCAATAGAAGGATAAGTAGCCATGACACCGAGAGCGCCCGCTTTCTTTATCCCTGCAACCCAGGGTGGGAGAAAAACTTCCCTGAGTTTCCTTTCGGATATTTCCATGGCTCCCCGTTCCATGCCGCTTACCGGCTCGCTTTGCCCGGGATAATGACACAGACCGGCAACAGTCTTGTCTTTTGCCGAAATATCATCTCCCTGGACCGCATGGACAATCGTTTCCGCCATCCGTGAACAGAAATAAGGGTCTTCACTGTAACCCTCTTCGTTTCGTCCCAGTCTCGGATCTCTCTTTGGCTCGATAACCAATGTGAACAACTGATGGATGCCTAACGCCCTCGCTTCCCTGGCTGCAACTGTATAAATATCCTTCACTAATCCCATGTCCCAACTGCTCCCTATGGCAGCGCCTTCAGGGAAAATGGTAGTCCCCGAGCACATCACCCCGTGAGTCCCTTCTTCGGTTTGCAGCAACGGGATACCCAGTCGCGTCTTTTCTACCGCGATCTTCTGAAGCTCATTAAAAAATGTAGCCTGCTGGTGTGCCCCTTCGTGCAGAATCGTATTTGCAAGGGTAAAAAAACCGCCTATCGGACCTAATCCTTCCATAAATCGGCCTTCAGTGAGCTTTCTGCAGCTCCCGGTTTTTTCTTCAGCGCTTTTCCCCAGTTCATTTACATAGACACAGGGCATATTAATCTGTCCTATCTTTTCCTCCGGCGTCATCCGGGAAAGAAGGTCCTCCACCCTTTGTTCAATTGAGTAATTAGGGTCTTTATAGAGGGGATTATCGGATGACGATATTTTATCCTTTTTGTTCTCTGATTTTCTCACGAATAAATCTTTCGAGAAACATTTATAAGGGATGAAATTACAATGAACGAATATTAAAATGGTGATAATCAAAGTCTTTTTCATTTTTAATCTATTTTTTTATTAATTGGGTCCCATTCAATCGGACGTTTTTCAACATAGGAATGATGAGCCATCTGGCAGGTAACCCCTTCATCCCAGGCCCTGTCAATATTACAGGTAGGCGTTTTACCCGTTCGGATACAGTTGATCCAATCCTTGATATGCAGGTGAGTGGTATCAACTTCCTTCCCGTTTATCGAAGTGGATCCCAATCCTCTTGATATATAATACTGGGCGGTAGCCGAAGTTACAGCATCAACGCTGTTGGCTCCTGGTCCTATGGAAAGAAGCGGAACTTCAGGATTGATCCTGCCCTTGTTGATATAATCCTTGTATTTATCTGAATCTCTGTCAGCTTTGATGATCATTGAGCCGCCCAGCTCCATCGATGCGTCATGCCCCATGAATACCCTGCCTCTATTGCGGCTGCTACCGAGACTTGCAGTGTATAACAATGTCAAGTTGTGGTTCGGGTATTCAAAAACACTTTGAAGCGTATCGGCCATTTCACGATTGTCTTTCCAGTAATAAATGCCTCCTGAAGAAACAACTCTTTTAGGTATCCCGATATTCAAAAGCTGATTTACAGCATCATATTCGTGAGTGAATAACTGTCCGATCAAACCGATGTCATATGCGAACCATTTCGTCCAGTTATAGTAACGGTCAAGGCTGAAGGGCACTTTGGGACTCTTTCCAAGCCACTGTTCCCAGTCAATCGTCTTTTCATCACCCGGTTTGGGATTCCCGTTGGCATCAAGGTTCCTGATCCAGGCACCGTCAGCAGTATTCCGGTTTGTTGTGGTTTCGATCAGAGTAATCTTGCCCAGAACGTTTTTCTTCATCACTTCTCTGGCCTGTTGAAAGACAGCGCTCTGGGTGATCTGATGTCCAAGTTGGTATTTAATACCACTATTCTTAACCACATCATAAACTTCATACAGCTCTTCCATGGTATGAGTGGCCGCTTTTTCGCAATACACGTGTTTCCCCGCTTTAGCAGCGGCAATGGTAATTTCGGCATGATGAAAATCGGGAGTAGTGATCATGATGGCATCAATATCCTTATCATCAATCATTTCCTGGTATGTGCGGTAACGCTTTACAGGGAGAGGGACTCCGGCGCCTCCCGGACGAAGTGTATTACGGTAAGTCTCTAATCCTCTTTCTGCATGAAGGTCAAAAACATCACAGATTCCAGTCACTGCAACATTTAAATCTTCCTGTTCAAGCCATGTATCAAGTGTCTTATTTTTCTTTCTTTTTTCAACATCCTCAGGATGCATATATCCAAGTCCATTGGCATGAGCCACGGCACGGTTGCCAAATCCCACGACCCCGATGCGTAACAATTCGCCTTTATTGAAGATGGATTCTGGTACAGGAAGATCGTTTAGCCCTAATTCTTTTAATACGCTGTTATCTATTTTCGCCCTGTCATAAGCACCTTTTGAGACAGCTTCATAGGCAAAATATCCAAGCACCGGTATTCCTACAAGTGATTTTAAAATTGTCCTTCTTTTTAGTTTTGAGTTGGAATTTGATTCCTTATTCTCTTCAGAAGAATGATTTTTGTTTACTTCTGTTGCCATTATCTTATTTCTGTATATAATTTTTATCTGATTGCTTAGCCTTTAATATCAACATGTCCAGTCCGATGATCTTGCTCGTGGGAAAGATCACAAGCACAAACATGGCGATGGTTTCGATAAGTGTCTTACTTACAATAAGGTTATTCCCTTCGAAAGGAACCGAATAATCAATCCCGATCAGCGGTGGAGTGCTCAAATAATAAAGCAGTAAAAGTACTGTTCCTGCGATGGCTGCCGGACGGCTGAACAATCCGAGTATCAGACCGACTCCGATAGCGACAAGGCCCCAGGCATTGAGAAAATCCACAACATGAAGTACTCCGGCATGCGAAATAATCCAGTTTGAAAAACCCGCAAGGATCCATTTTGATTCCGATAGAAAACCGGCAGAAGTCCAACCGGGTGTAAAAAGCTTTGAAATCCCTTCATAAAGACAGTGCCATCCTATGACAATCCTTAGAACGACCAGTGTTGTCAATTGCAATTTTGAAAATTTCATCTTGGTATTCATGGATAATTATATTTTTTCTTTAATAATTTCAATTATTTTTCATAAAAATCTCTTCATAGTGAGGAATTGGATCAAATATCCCGCCGCTATAACGATAGAAATTATCGTCCAAATGGTACAATCCCTGATTAACTTTAACCCATGACGCATTTTTGCGAGGGAGATAATTCATCATAGCATTCCAGTTACGATAGTTTTGGCGCCCGTTGCTTTCAAGCAAGCCAAGCTTTCCCAGACCCGGAAATGCTTTCAGCCTTGCAGCTACATTTTTATTCCATTCAACCAGTATTGGGTTGACTGTCAGATCAGCACAAAAACAGGGGATATCACGTTCGTAAGCTGCCTGGGCAATCTTCATGGTCATGCTGAGCGTTTTTGCAATTGCCTTCAAAGCCATGGCTTTATATCCCATTTGAATGCGTTTGACAGCATCTTCCACCGTATGGGCGCTTTCGTCGGCTGCCAAACGAACAGGAATATCGAAAACATCAATATCCAGATCTTCAGGGAAAGGTTCTTCAATGATGGCTATTTGTTCAAAAGCACCGATCTTTTGGGTATGATCAATCAGCTTCAGTAAGGTTTCCTTTTTCTCATACCGCCCGTTAGCATCGAAATAATAGGGCAGCTTCCCGTTCACGGTATGCTGAGTGCGAACATTTCCAAGTACCTTGTGAATGGCTGAAATACGGGCTTTATCTTTCTCGAGCATTTCATCCTGCGTCCCATGCTGGCCTATCTTTATTTTCATAAAAAAATATCCCTCCAGGATTGCTGCCTCAATTTCTTTGATGGGAATGTTGTAAGCCATTAAAGGGATAGCTGCAACCTTTTCATGTTTATGGGAAAATGAAGGTCTATAGTCTTCAGGAATCATATCATCAAAAGTGGTCAGTTCATTTTCTTTTGCGTACAACAGCCATGCGGCATTGTCAACACCAACCAATGCATTCAGGGCAAAGGTCTTCCGAAGATTTGAATTGGATGTTATTTGTTGTCCAAACGAATATACTTCGGGCAATATATCATCGAGCAATTCAACAGGGGATGTAAAACTTTGTCCCTTGATGATCTGGAGGGCCCTTTCGGTAAGGGCGTACATTAACGCGTTCCCCCCGCTCTCGGAATGTGCCGCAAAAACACCGGCATCCGACCACAGGACATTTTGTGTGCATAAACCGATTTCATGAATCCCGGAATCGCTTTTCAGATAATTGGCTGTCTGCCAGATTTCAGTCATTTCTCCACCTTTAAAGCCGAATGGCCGTATCAAGGGTTCCCGTTCAAAATTTGAATTAACTTCTTTTATGCGGATGTTCTTCTGAACCTTTTTATCGCTACCCGGTGAAACCGAAAACAAAGGACTGACAGAACATGCAACACCTGCTGTTAACACACTGTTTTTTATAAACATACGTCTTGAGCTTGCCATAATTATATCAATTGAAATTTTTCCAGACGACCTCGAATAAAATCTACATCATGTTTAAGTTTGGACACAATTATTTTCTGTTTTTTAATCAGGGAAAACTCTTCCTCTTCCTTGTTGAGGAATGGATATTCAATGTGTAATGTGATCGGAGCAACAATATTAAGTTCTTTAAGTGTTTTAAAATAACTGTCAAAATCAACTATTCCTTCTCCCAACGGAACACTTTTGACACTCTCTTTCCCGTTGGCTATGTCCCATGTAAAATCTTTAATAGCCAGAGAACCAATGTTTTTACTCAATAAACGCAAAGCCAGTATCCATGAAGCAGCCCCTTCTGTAACTGCATGACGGATGTCAAACTGACTGTTCAGGTATTCCATAGGAAAACCACGGACCAATTCCCATACATCCCACATAGGCGCGCCAACCCGGTCGCCTGAATGGTTCTGGTACCCCCCCTGTATGCCAAACTCTTTATTCATCTGAACCAGGTCTCCCAGGCTGCCTTTAATTCTTTGAAGCGATTCCCAAATCCCCTCCTTAAAATCATAGCTGAAATATCCCATTCGGTAATATTTTACGCCTTGTTTCGCCGCAGTTTCCAATACGCGCCTTGTATCAGGATTATCGGCACGTGTGATGCCCGTAACCATCATATCTGTTAAAAGATTATACTGCTTTCCTGTTTCTATTACCTTTGGAAGATCGTCTGCAACACGATCAGGGCTTACCCTTCCCCCTCGCCTGACGGCCAGGTCAAATCCATCAAGTCCTGCCATTGCAAGGCTTTCTGCCATAAACCCCAGTTCAAAATCATCAAGGGGCTTGGTGAAAAAAGCAATAGGGTATTTCTTTCTTTGGGGAATAATAGTGCCCATCCCAAACGAGTTTGTCACAAAAGAAATGGAAGCACATGCGGCCGCCGTCTTTGTTATAAATCCACGTCTATCAGATTTCATAAAATTTACTTTTAAAATTTCCAGGGTTGGCGATATTCGTAATGCAAATAACTGTTCGCTTCTTCGTTGTTAGTGAACCTCTCTGCCCGGGCATCCCAATATAATCTCTGCCCTGTGGCCAATGCAATATTTGCAAGGTGGGCAAAACTTGTCGAACGGTGCCCTTCTTCAAGGGTACAAAGCGGCTCTTTTCGTGATTTTATGCAATCCAGGAAATTACGGATCAGGGTGCCGGTGCTGCTCCCGTTACTGCCGTCCGCCAACATATGGATTTGAGCTTTGTATTCTTCCGCCTGAAGTTCTCCTGATCCGCCGTGGCGCCCGGAAGGAACCACCTGATACCCGTCTTCACTGACATATAAATTCCCTTTTGTGCCCCGAAGTTCAATTTCTCCGTAAGGAAAAATCTTACCGCTGCTGGCCTCGAAAATACTAAAGGTCACAATGGAACCGGATGCAAATTCAAAAGTCACTTCCATCGTATCAGGTATTGTTCTGTCGTCATCAATGGCATATTTACCTCCAGTGGCGGAAATAGAAACAGGAGCTACTTCACCCATCATCCAACGAATGGCATCCATAAAATGAACTCCCCAGTTGCCCATTTGCGATGAATAGTCTCTCCACCACCGGAACCTGTAAGGAGCAATATTATATTGATAAGGCCTAAAGGAGCAAGGGCCCAGCCACGTATCCCAATCAAAATCTTTTGGGGGATCTTCTGGTTTCATTTTTCCAATACCATTCGGGTACATGTTAGCAATACGGAAAGCGCTGGCTACTGTAATTTTCCCAATTTTGCCCCCCCGAATCTCAGGAACCAGCTTCTGATAAACTTCCGCGCCGCGACGATTCAGCCCTACAGCTACGACCTGTTTACTGGCGGCCTGTGTTTCCACCATTTTCCTTCCTTCAAAAATCGTTTTGGTTAAAGGCTTTTCCACATAAACATCTTTCCCTGCCTGAATGGCATGAACAGTCTGTAAAGCATGCCAATGATCCGGAGTGGCTATACATACTGCATCAATGCTTTTATCATTAAGTAATTCACGATAATCCTTATATATCGTGGGCGGAACCGGAAATTTCTCCCCCATTTTCGGTACCGATCCCCCCACACTCTCAAGATACCGGGGATCAACCTGATTTCTGTCCCTGCTTGCATAAGGCTTATATACATCACATAGCGCCGCAACCTCGCAATCCTGATTTTCCATAAAAAGACTTAATAACTGAGATCCCCTGTTCCCTATTCCGATAAAACCTACTCTGATCTTTTCATTAGAACCGATAACACGCTTGTATGATGAAGCACCTGACAAAGAGGAAGCAGAAGCAAGCCCTGCCATTGCCAGGCTTGTCTTCCCGATAAATTCTCTCCGGGATGATTTTTTTGTTTTCATATATTATATAATTTTAATTGTGTATTTTAATTATTACTGCTTTAATTTGATTTTATAAATTGAATGATACCTGTCACGGTAATCCTGGACGATTCTATGTTATTATTGTCAAATATTAATCGGGCTTTCAACTATTTCTTCCCTCATCCTGTCCCAATACAGCTTTTTACTTTCGCGGTATGCCCTTGTTGCCATTATTTGCCCAACTGAATGCCAGAATCCGGTATGGATGTTCCCGTTCGTGTTTGGATTTCTGTCCCTTATGCAGTCAATCCAATTGTCAAGATGATATTTGCTGTCATCGCTCAGACTTACAGGGGGAAGCTTACCGTTATAGTCATCGGTTGTGACAATTTCTGCTTGTCCGTTTTTTAATGCTTCTTTAAAACCTTCATAAAAATCGAAACCACCACGCAACTTCTGATGCTCCGGAATAAGAAACCACCGGGGGCTGCCTTCACCGCCATGTGCAAATAATGTAGCTTCTTTTCCCCTGATACATGAATAATCGCCAAACTTATTAGCATAATTGGATGTATAGGAATAAAGAAACTTTGCATCATTATATGTTGCCAAAGCCTGGAAGGTATCCGGGTTCTGGCGGATATCCGGCCAACCAAAAATTCCACCGTTTGCCACCATTGAATCAGGTACATCCACATCCATGTAAAAGCTCACTAAGCCAATAGCATGGCTCATCCATTGTGAAGTAATGCCACCTGAGAAATCGCGGAAAATCCTGAATTCAAAATATGCCCAGGGATCAAAAGGACGATACGGTTTACCTAAAAGCCATCTTTTCCAATCAGTATCTTCTTCACGAATGGATGCTACGTCAGGGTCATTCGGGTCGTGCCACCGATGGTTGTTGTCGTTCCACACTTGTTCAATCTTCGTAATCTGTCCTAAATGGCCGGACCGTATTATATCACGCACTTTATGCTGAACCGGATCACTGAGCCATTCAGATCCCTGCTGGACCACCTGTTTCGAATTCAAAACTGCTTCCCGGGCCATTTTGGCTTCTTCCAGGCTTTCAGCCATGGGTTTCTCGACATAACAATCCTTACCGGCATTTACAACCTCTATCAAAAGTTTTGCATGTTGGAAATCCCCGGTTGCAATCATAACAGCATCCAACTCCGGAATTTCCAGCATATCTTCCGAATATTGAAATTGCTTCACATCTGCCCCGAACTTATCTTTGCATCTGGCTGCAGCCCTTTCACGATTCAGTTTCCATAAGTCACAAACGGCAACCACTCCAAGATTTTTATCCGTTTCCGACATTTTTACCATGTTTTGATGCCCCTTGCTCCGATCTCCGCAACCCAAAAACCCAATATTTATCCGATCATTCGATCCAATAATTCTATTATAAGAAGAAGCTTTCATCGAAAATGACGGATTGAGCGGGATAGAAGCACCAGCTAATCCAAAAGCTGCCTTGCCAATAAATTCCCTGCGGGATGATCTTTCTCTTTTCATTTATTTATTCTATAAAGTAGTTTGAGCAATTTGTGTGTCAACTTTTATTTTTCAATTAACAATCCAATACATGGAACTCGTCCTGAGGATTCTGGACTCGTTTTATCCTTATTTAGTTTTAGTTGGAAAACGGCTCTTTGTAATGTTACCTATACTCATTTGTCAGTATTTTAATATTCGATTTAATTCTATTCAGAAAGAAGAAAAAGTTTCAATATCACGATTTACTCAAAACCCCAGTCTACATAATCCATCCAGGATTCACAATTAACAATCTTCAGATTTTGCAAGGCTTTCTTAGCTCTGTACACTCTTGATGGGAATTCTGTTTCCTCCTTAATTAAGCTGTCGGAAGCAGGTTCGAGCATTTGGTCTTTTATGCCCGCCAGAACCACTTTTCGTGGCGCAATACAACCAATTAAATCAGGCAAATCGTATCCGGTCAATATTCCCGCTATACCCCATGAAAAATTAACTTCACTGGGATGTCCCAGATCCTCTCTTAGTTTGGTCACACCAATTTTATAAAACCGGTTCATAGCAATTGAACGGAATGAAACAAGCGGACCAACAAGAGTAACGTTGACAATGGAGGGACAAAATGCCGCTGAATGAATCAGTGGGATACACATCTCATCAATACCGATGGCTCCAATTTTATCACCGTTAACTTCGGGACGGGTTTTCAAATAGTTCACAACTCGCATAATATCACCCGCCTGAAGGGCTGGAATACTTCTGCCAATTAGTACGGCAGTATAACCGACAGCCAAGCCTCTCGCGGACTTGTCTTTGGTTTCCCCTACACCAATTACATCCGCGGCCGCTACCACATAACCTTCTTTTACTAGTTTTTCAATATCACCTCCGGGATTTGCCTGGTCAGCTTTCCCTTTAGGATTAAGATACACAATTGCCGGATGTTTTACAGTGTTATTATCAGGGATAAACAAAAGTATTGGTATCGCATAATATCCCTCTCCACGAATTGCCCATTTTTCGATCACATAACCATCCCTTTTATACCTGCCATTAATAAAAGGTTGAAGCCTGTCATTTCCAAGAGCTTGATACCCCGATATTTTCATTGCCTTCGCCTTGATTGTGCTAAAGTGCTTATCAATATTTTTCCTGGATTTATCGAGATTTTCGATCAATTTTAACGTCTCTTCTCTATTTTCATCGAAAATCGTTTTGCTGTTCAAGGAAGTTGAGACTTGTCCGGTTGAAGTTACTTTTAATTCCTCCGCAGTTGAAAGCTTGACATCTACTTCGGACGGATCCCCCTGAATGCCGAACTGCTTCATGAAAAAGGTATAAATAGCCAATCTTAATTTTGGGGTCAGCCAATGTATATAATCATCTTCAACCAGTTCAATATTATCTTTTTTGCCAAACGCCTCATATTCCTTTTGGGCTTCCCAAAAAGCTTCACGTGCGCCCTGTAAGGATAGATATTGGTCTCTCGAAGTAAAGGTCATTAAAGTAGGCTTTGGCGCCCTTACCTCAATCAGGTCTTCAAAAGTAATCCCTTCAGCAACCCCTCGGTAAAATTCCGTTTCAGCATCCTGAGCCCCCTTGGTTTCAAGCTGTCTTTTGCAGGCGGTTGCCCAACTGCAAGGGACTGATACACTTACCCTGTCATCGAATGCGGATATATATGAAGTTATTGTACCACCTCCTGAGAGCCCTGTCACTCCAATTTTAGAAGCATCAACCTCTTCTCGGGTTAAAAGATAATCAATGGCCCTGATACCATCCCAAATGAAGTATCTTGCACATGAAACTCCTGATAATAAGGTTTGGTTCCCGAAATAACAGTGTTCGATAACAGAATATCCTATTGATGAAAGATTTATTTTCGGGTCGAAATATTGAACCCGCTCACCCTGCCCCGGAGGATCAATCGCAAACACGATCATACCTTTTTTTACAAGGTTAAGTATAATTGTCTGGTACAAATCAGCCCTGAAAGCTTGTTGACTGTGACCGATAACATTCAGGATAGCAGGGGCTTTCCCCTTTATACCATCAGGTATAAACAGACATCCGGTAACATAAAAACCGGGCATTGATTCATAAATAACCTTCTCGACCCGATAACCATCTTTTTTTAAAATGCCGGTTACTTTTGGATTAAGAGCCGTTCTTTCAGGAAATGGCCCCACGATTTCCAAAAGTTTCTGCTTTACTAAGGCTTGCCTCTTCTCCCAGCCTTCCTTTGTTTTTATCTTCGATATTTCTTTATCTCTTAAGTCATAATAGTCGTCTGCCTGTTTAATCAGATGGTTCATCAATAAACTTCCTGGATTATTCCACCTGATCCATTGATGAAAAACATTCAGGTTTTCTTTCTCATTTGCACCCTCCAGGTCAATGCTCTTCGTCTTCGGTTGTGCCGAAAGGTTTCCCATTGCCAAAAGGATGAAAAAGAAGCCAAGCAAATAAAAAATTTTTCTCATTTTTAAATGATTTATAATAATACATCACAAGACAGGCTAAAGAACATTGCCAAAACCATGATCAGTTTCATTTTCTATGGAATTTAGGTAAGAAGAGTTCCTAAACTTAAACTAAATTCAGGATATTGCCAAATTATGAATGAGGGCTGTCCAAAAGTTGCTTTTTGGACAGCCCCATTGATTCTATGTAAATACATTGTAATACATATCTCCCTTAAAAACCGGGATTATTCGTATTAATACTGGTATTATGGTCAAGTTCATATTGAGGTATCGGGAATACAGGATCCAGGTTGAGGTTACCTATCGGGGCATCAAATTTTGAAGCATTGCCTACTGGTAAAAAATCAGAGAAAAAATGTCTCTTAACTTTTGTCCCGTCGCCAAAAACCTGGCTTAATGTCCCCCACCTTAGAAGGTCAAATATACGCTCTCCTTCCAAAGCAAGCTCAACCCGACGTTCATGACGCAAAATTTCAACCAGGCTTCCACTGCCAGGCCTGCCATCGTTAAGTGATCTTGGCGCTACATTTACCGATGGCCGTGCACGTACCTTGTTCACCCAATCCAATGCTTCAGGTTTTCCCTGTTCAGCCAAAGCTTCAGAGAGGATCAGGTACAATTCACCCATACGCATGACCGGCCAATCCTGTCCGCTTTGATAAACATTAACCAATGGTTTCATAGATCGCAACCCTTTCACGGGATTCATTCCTGTAACTCCCCACCTGTAATCGTATTTCACCATATCTCCGGGATGATAGGTTACAGTCGAGTCAACTATCTGACCGGCATCATTGTATGTTTCATATGTATCTGTAAAGACAGTGGTGCCATTGTATATTCCAAAGTCGTCTCCGGGAGAAAATAATGTGTAACCCCGTCTTGGATCATCTGACTCAAAAGCATCATAGAGAGATCTTTGAGGATTAACGGAACCATAACCATCACCATAAATACCTTTCTTTAAGGTTGTTGGTAAATTCCGACACAAACGCAAAATCGTAATACCCTCTCCGAACCCATTAACATTTTCGATATAAGTCCAGGCAAATAATACTTCAGGATTTTCTTCGTCTGTCCAAATGGACAAATAATTATCCTGTAATTTATGCCCGCTGCCTTCGGCTATCTGAATTGCTTCCCGTGCGGCAGATTCTGCCTTCGGCCAGTCCTTAAGAAAGAGATAGGTTTTAGCCAGAAAGGCAGCCGCGGCAGCCTTTGGGGGTGGCCCATATAGCTTTTGTGTTTCCGGCAGATTGTCCTTTGCATAAGTAAAATCTTCGACAACCTGCGCCATAACATCAGCTCTTGGCGAACGGGGTGTATTAAACTCATTGAAATCAGAAGCAGCGCTGGTCAATAATGGAATATCTCCGTAGAAAGTAGTCAAAAAGAGATAGGAATAAGCTCTGAAGAATTTTGCTTCAGCAATAAAAGGAGCTTGTTTTTCCGGTGTAAAAGTCGGATCTGTTGAGTTGGGGATATTATCGATGGCAAAATTTGCCGCATTGATACATTGGTATGGATAACGCCACCAACTTATAAGATATCCCATAGTAGGCGTTATATTCCACGCCTTTAGTTTAACCTGATCTGCCACGTTTGGCGATGGGTAACTATCGTCAGTAAGGGCGTCCAGTAGAACAGACAAGTATCTTTGATACATATCGGTATTAAGCTGCCAGGGTGTATAACATGCATTAACTGCCTGCCTGGCTGATATCTCATTGACAAAGAAGTTTGACGGATTGGGGGCATCTTTTGGATAGCGATTAAGGAAAGTATCTTCCTTAACACAAGCTCCCAGAGAGAACAACACTATTGCTATCAGCTTAATATTAATATTATTTCTAAATATATTTCTCATTGTCTTAATGTTTTTAATATTTAAAATGTTGCTTTAAACCCGAATGTCCAGGTACGTGGTTGAGGAACTCCTTCCGGATCCTGAGTTGTGTCGACATCGCCAAAAACCCACTTGGTAAAGGTATAGACATTCTCTACGCTTGTAAACAAGCTAAGTTGATTCATTTTCAGTTTGGAGCACAAACTTTGAGGGAAATTATAGCTAAGGTTTATATTTTTAACCCGTAGATAGGATGCATCACCAATCCAGAAATCAGAAACGGCTGCGAAGTTGCTTCCCCTATCGTCTTTCATCAGCCTCGGCCATGTCCCATTAGGATTTTTCACAGGATCGTACCTGTTTAAAATCATGGCGGATTCATTTCGTGCCAGGCCGGTCATTAACGCGACCCAACTATAAGATCCATATGGTTGGTAACTTAAGTCAAATCCCTGAACTCCCTGAAGTTGTACCTGGAGAATCCAGTTTTTATACCCTACAGTAGCGAGGGCCCCATAAGTAAGGTCCGAATATTTGTGCCTTATAATGGTCCGGTCAGCCGCATCAATTTTCCCGTCAGGGACCCCGGTTAGCTTTCCATTTTCATCGTACCCGTTAATATCGAGCAAAGCTATATCGCCTACCCCCTTTTTGGAGAAGGGACCGCCCTGATAAATAGCCAATTCACTTGCATCACGAATAATCCCGTTTGATTTATAACCATAAAAAGACCTGACCGGATAGCCTTCAATGATTCCGGATGTGCTCAGATCGCGCCCGCCGAGATCAATCACCTTGTTCCTGTTATGGGATAAGTTAACACTAAAATCGTAGGTCCAGTCAGATTTACTCGTTCGATATCCAAGCTCTACTTCATAACCGGTATTTCTGACTTTCCCGGCATTAATGAAAGGGGAACCTGACAAACCGGCTGAATAAGCAATTGGGTCATTAAAAAGCAGGTTGTACGTATCTTCTATATAAAGATTTATGGTTGAGTAGAGCTTATAGTTGAATCCTGTAAAATCTATTCCCAAATTCTTTTTCCTCGTTGATTCCCAATTCAGATTTTTGTTTACGGCATCAATAAGCGAGTATCCGTTGGCCGGACTTTCATCAATAATGGTATTGCGAGAAGAAAGGGTTGAAACAGTTCCATACTGACTTATGCTTAATACATTTCCTAACGTGCCGTAGCTTAACCGAAACTTTAAATCATTAATAAAACCAATACCTTTAAGGAATTCTTCCTGACTGGCCCTCCATGCGATCGCGGCCGAAGGAAATACACCAAACCTGTGCCCTTCGCTTAAACGGGATGTCCCGTCGCGCCGGAGTGTTGCTGACAGCAAATACTTGTTCTTATAGGTATAATTTAACCTTCCGAAAATTGACATAAAGGCCCAGTCGCTATAACCATTCGTATTTAGCTCACTTGTCGGATCACCAGCATCAAGAAATCTGATCGCATCATTGGGCGTACCGGTCCGACTTCCAGTTAAATACTCATAACGGTTTTCTTCGAGTGAATAACCCAATAATGCCGCTACAACATGGTCCTGATTAAATGTTTTTTTATAATTCGCCGTAAATTCACTCGTCCAGTGGATCGTCTCATTATATCCTTTACTGATTGCATTGATACTTGATCCTTCCCATCCATAATAGGAAGGTACTGCCGCAGTAAAATTTGTTGAATAACCGGTTCTATAATCCATGGTCCCTCTTGCTGTAAGGTCAAGTCCTTTTAAAGGACTTACCGTGAGATACAAATTGCCCTGTAACCCTTTAGTTATTCCGTTAATTTCATTATTTTTTGATGCCCAAATAGGGTTTCGATTCATATGCTCAAGATTTGAATTTCTGATGATGTCGTAATCTCCATTGTCTTCATAAGCTCTTCTTAACGGCGATTGCCTCAAAGCAGTAGCATATTGTGTTGCATCGCCATCGATTGTTGCGGAGTAAATATTCAAAGAATTACCAAATTTTATCCAGTCATTGATTTTATGATCGGAGTTAAAATTTAATGTATACTTTTTGTATCCTGTTCCAATTACTCTTCCTTTTTGATCCAGGTAATCTGCCGAAATGTAATAGTTTGTTTTTTCATTTCCCCCGCTGACCGACAAATCATAATTTTGGATAATACCCGTTCGGCTTATCAAATCTTTCCAATTGGTATTTATACCGGCAAATTGAGGAAGATCGGCAGCCGTCCACGGCTTAATTACACCCGCATTATCATAAGCTTCAGTGATTAATTCAAGAAACTGGTCCCCTGTCAGGAGTTTAAGCTTAAGATTACTTTCATTCTGAAAACCATAATACGAGTTCAGGGATATCTGCATTTTTTTACCTTCGCCCCTTTTCGTTGTAATCAAGATAACCCCATTCGCGGCCCGGGCCCCGTAAATCGCCGCGGCTGAGGCATCTTTGAGAACAGATAATGATTCAATGCTGTTTGGGTTCAGATTATTGATATTATCAGTAATCATCCCATCCACTACGTAAATGGGAGTATTGGTCCCATTAATTGACTGGATTCCCCTGATTATAACATCAGAACCGGCTCCGGGTAAGCCAGAACTTGTAGTAATCTGAATACCTGAACTCCTCCCCTGAAGAGCCTGTAACATGTTTGTGGCTGGAACCTTATCGAAGTCTGCAGCAGATACAGTGGCCACAGCGCCTGTCAAATCGCTTTTTTTCATGGTTCCATAGCCAACCGCAACGACTTCGTTAAGACCAACGGTCAGTTCTTCAAGAACTACATTTACACTTGTTTTTCCGCTGATATCAACTTCCTGCGGTTTCATTCCTACAAATGAAAATTGCAAAGTTTTGGCATCCGCCGGAACAGATAGAGTGAATGCGCCTTCGACATCGGTAACAATTCCTATCGTAGTTCCTTTCACAACCACCGACACTCCCGGCATAGGCTGTCCTTTCTCATCTTTTACCGTTCCGCTCACTGTCCTTTTTTGCTGTTGTTGGGCTTCCTCAAAAATTCTTTTAACCGGTGCAGTGGTAGCCGTCAGATGTTTCTCCGTTTTCCCGATAATGATTTGCCGGTCATTGATTTTATAAACATTATCTGTTCCTTTAAAAATCTGATCGAGTATTTCCTCAACACTCTCTCCTTTTACATTGATGTCAACTCTCCGGTTTAAATCGATTTGCTGGTCCCGATAAAAAAATATAAACTCACTCTGTGCCTCAATAGCTTTGAATACATCCCCTACCGTCGCCTGGTTTAGGTTCAATGATAGCTTCGTATTTTGGGAGTAGGTGTTTGAGCTAAAGGCGAAAACTGAACTCAATAATATGAATGTCAGTGTTATACGCATAATTAGAAAACCTTTCACAAGACATCGGAAAATGTCTTGCCAATTTGATTTTAATTTCATAAATTTGTCTGTTTTTGTTAATAATTGATCTTAGTATCACGTTATTTCAATAAACCCGGGGTATGTTTCCACGCGCACCCCGGTTTTATTTCATAGTTAAGGCTTGTCCTTTCTCATAGGCATTTTCTTTTAGTGTTTTATAATAAATGATTCATTTTCTTCTTGTACCCTGACTGAAGATGCAAAGGCAATATTTTCGAGTACTTCTTTTAAATTATCCTTAAAATCCAGCTTTCCTGAAAAAGAGATTTTATCAAGACCCGCTTCAATAGCGATATCTTTGTTATAAAATCTTTTCAGTTTAATGATAACTTCATAAATAGGCTCATTTGAAAATACCAGGTAGCCGTTTTTCCAGGACGAATACAATTCAACATCTACCTTATCTTTTAGAAGTCGACTGTCGTTTTTGTCGAAGGTCAGCCGTTCTCCGGGCACAAGTTCGATTGTCTTTGCAAACAGCTCGTTCCTGCCGGCCGTTATCTTCCCTTTGACCAGTACAGTCTGTACTGTTTTATCTTCTGCATAGGAAGATACGTTAAAGGAGGTTCCGAGTACTTTGATTTTTATATCTTTTGTATTGACATAAAAGGGTTTATCGGGATTTGGACTCACCTTAAAAAATGCCTCTCCTGAAAGATATACCTCACGGAAATTTCCTCTAAATTCGGATGGATATGACAATTGGCTGCCGGCATTGAGATAAACCTTTGTTCCGTCTGATAAATAGACTTCCGATGTTTTGCCGTAAGGAATGATCAGCTTATTCATCGTAAACCTGTCAGATTTCGCTAACCTGGCAGGTTTGATCGTATCCCTGTCCACTACAAGTTTTCCGTCAGCCTGATACTCTAAAACGGAATTTTTCTCTTTCAGTAAAATATTTTCCCCATTGGTCCTTATCAAGCGGGTGGAATTGCCGGTAATTCGTTCCGCAAACTGCTGATTATTAAATTCATGATTAAAACGGCTTTGTTTATAAAAAAGAATCGCTCCAATTGCAAAAAACAATACGGCTACTGCAGCAAACTTCAGAATGCCAGATAACCTGTCAGGTTTTATAAACCTGACGGATTTACTTTTGCTTTTTTCTTCTACATCTTGTAATATTCCGGCAAAGAGCAAGATTTTCTCTTCTTCCGTCAGATTCTTATCTTTTGTATGGAATCTCTGAAGGACTTTCCGTGCAAGCAGGATATTCTTTTTTTCCTCAGGATTGTCTTCGATGAATTTCTTCCACCATCTTTCTGATTCCGCGTCCGGTTCAAATACCCAATGGGCGAAATGGATATTTTCGATGTATTTGCTTATTTGTTCCATATCTGGCTTGTCAATCTGCTTAAAAGGCAGTTAACCCTTAAAATATGGACAAATATTTTTACCTTTTTTTATAAAAATTGTAAAAAAAATCTTAACAGATTCATTACCAATTATCTCACGAACCTCTTTTAATGCGCGGTAAACCTGTTTGCGAACCGATTCCACAGTAATATCCATTATCCCAGCAATCTCGCTGTACTCAAGCCCTTTATTGAAACGCAGATAGACAGCTTCCTTTTGCCCGGAGGACAGCATGTTTAATGCATTTACTATTTTACGATTAGCTTCAGCTTCTTCTTCTTCTTTGATTATTTTGTGCTCGATGCTGTATTCGGTCGTAAACTCGTCAGCCATGTGAAAGTCATCGCTGAACTTTCTCCTCTTCTGCATCTTTTTGATCAGGTCTCGTTTCAAAGCAAGGATCAGCCAGTATTTCAGATGGTCAAAAGTTATATTTATTTTGATTTTTCTTAAAAAAAGCTCTGTAAAAATCTCCTGCAGGGAGTCCTTTACGAGTTCATCATCTTTACAAAGCTTTGAACCGTAATGATAAAGCCGGTCGATATGAAAATTGTAAATAATGGCAAAAGCTTCTATATCGCCTTCCTGAAAGCGTTCCCAGATATCCGGGCAATAATCGTTGCAGGCTTTTCCCTTCATTTGGTTTAGTAGAGACGTGGCATGCCGCGTCTGTACAATCTTTAAGCGTCTGTATAATCTTAATAAGAATTTCGGTTAGGTTCCTTTATAATCGGTTACGAGTCTGTTCTTCGTCCTAAATTGTCATGCCAGATTAGGATTCCGGTACAGTTTACTCATCAAAAATAGCAAAAAAAATCTAAAAACACATACTTTTTCTCAAATTCACTCAATTTGCATAAATTGAAGTTTGTGTGTAATTTGCTCCTCAATATTATCCTGAGAAAATGCAGCCAAAACTTGAAAAAATATTCCCGGGACTGTCGTCATCAATTGCAGTTAAGAGGGAGGTTGTGCCTTATATGGATTATCCTCTGCATTACCATCCCGAATTTGAAATCATTTTTGTGGAAAAAAGTTACGGAATCAGGGTAATGGGCAGCCATATCGGAAATTTCAGAGACGGGGACCTTATGTTTATCAGCCCAAATCTTCCTCATGTATGGAGAAATGACAGAGACTTTTATAAAGGTGATAAAGACTTCTTTGTCTACGTTTATGTCATTCAGTTCCGTAAAGATGCCCTTGGCAAAGAGTTTTTCGATCTGCCGGAATTTGCACATATCCGAAAATTGTTTCTTCTCGGGCAGCAAGGCTTGTTTGTCAAAGGCCGTGACCGCGCGGCAATAGCTGAACTAATCAAAAAAGTCTATTCCTCTTCCGGTATTGAAAGACTGATCATGTTTTTAAAAACAATTGATAAATTGGCGAATACAAAGGAATACGACCTTCTTTCCAGCGCTGGTTACACTAATACGTATAATGTTGCTGATTCGGAAAGAATAAATCGGGTAATGAATTTTTTAATGGAACATTACAACCGGGAAATTTCGCTCGATGAAATTGCAGGTCTTGTCAATCTTAACAAATCATCGTTTTGCAGATATTTCAGAAGCAGGACACATAAAACATGTTCACAGTTTCTCAATGAAATAAGGATTGCACATGCCTGCAAGCTGCTGTTAAATAAAAATATGAATATCGCTGAAATTGGATATGAGATCGGGTATAACAACATCTCACACTTCAACCGGCAGTTTAAATTGATTACCGGAACCACTGCACGGGCATACGCAAATAATTTTCTGAAAATTGGTGATTAAAAAACGAAATGTAGGATGTCAGGAAAGATCGATCCAAACAGCATAAATACTGATAAAAGTGGCTTAAATAAACGCATAAAAAGCTTTGGATATGCATTTAAAGGTATTTATGAACTCATTAAATCCGAGCCAAATGCCCGGATACATCTGGTTGCTACAATTATCGCCTTATCCGCAGGCTTTATACTTCATATTTCAAGAACCGAATGGTGCATAATACTGATACTGACAGCCTTTGTTTGGGCTGCTGAAGCCTTCAATACTGTAATTGAGAAACTGGTCGATCATTTGTTTCAGGATTATCACCCGACCGCCCGTATTGCCAAAGATATTTCTGCCGGTGCAGTCTTAATCTGTTCTCTGGCAGCTTTAGCAGGCGGTTTAATCATATTTTTGCCTAAATTACTGCATTAATTTTTTCCTTTATCCGGCACCCTGAAACCCTGAAACCCTGAAACCCTGAAACCCTGAAACTTCATATTCAAAACTCGTATCTCACATCTCACATCTCATATCTGATTGGTCATTTTCAATCTTTCCCAAAAACAAACCAATCAAGTTTAACGTTCTCATTCTTCCCGGTCAGGAATCTGAGCCATACAGCATGAACTCCTTTGATCTCTTTTAACTTTGCGGTATAACTGTTCCATTTATCACCCTCTGAGACGTCAGGAATTTGTATCGTTCCCATTGATGGTCCCCATGGTTGATCAATTAATACATCAATACGTCCGCCACCGTTCCCTGCTTTTACCATGACAGTAATCCGGTCGGCTCCGCTACTGAAATCGATGTATTTATAGGCTGCTTTATCGTCATTCCGGATTCCTTCGAGATCTTCCTTCCCTTCTTCAAAAACATTCGTCCTGACATTTCCGAACAGGAGACAGGCTCTTTCTGCATCAATCCGTTCCATACAATTCAACGGTTTTCCTGTTCCCTGGGTCGTCATTTCCACTTCCGGGATGCTGCCGTCAGGATTAAAATGAATCGGCTCGACGCATGCTTTGCGGAAACTGACACATCCGCGGGACGAGCGGTGATAGAACACATACCATTGATGATTCATCTCCACGATGGAGCCATGATTGTTCCATACAGCCGGATCGCAGTGATCGTTGTCAATGATAACGCCGCCATATTTAAAAGGACCCATGGGTGATTTACTTGTGGCATAAGCGATGCAGGTGGCCCGGTTGGCCCTTTTCATCTGGGTGTATACAAAATAGTATATACCGTTGCGTTTAACCATGTAACCGCCTTCATGGAAATAATGCTCCTTTTCGGTAAGCACACTGTCTCTGATAGTGGAAGGATCTATTTCCCTCATGTTGGGCTTAAGCTTTGCCATCTTAGCGCTGAACTGCCTCCATATAAAATACCCCTGGCCGTCATCGTCAATAAACACGCAGGGATCGATCTCATTTATTCCTTTCAGGTCGATCTGCTTTCCGGTAGAAAAAGGTCCGGCCGGCGAGTCTGCAGTTGCAACGCCCTCGGTACTTACCGGGGTTGAAAGACAATAATAGAGATACCACTTGCCGTTCTTGTATTGACAGTCGGGAGCGGCAAGCCTCTGATCGCTGTAAGGAACCTTATCTTCATTACCTGAAGAGGAAAAAGCATCTTTGGTAACCTTCCAATGAATCATATCGGAAGAGGAAAGAATGTCGTAATACCTTGAACAATAGTAGACCGGGCTTTCATCACGTGTACTATAAACATATATTTTCCCGTCTTTCCATACATGCGCGGAAGGATCAGACATATACATCCCCGGCGGAACAATGGGATTCTGTCCATTCACTATAATAATCGCCTGTATCAGTACAAAAAACAGGAATATTCTTTTCATAAGAGGAAGAATTCGTCTAATTCGTTTCAATGTGTATAATTCGTAACTAGGTAATTTGTTTCTAATGAATTTAGGGCAAATGTAGCGCAAAAAAACAGTAATCTGCAATCAGCACATCAACATAACTTGTCCAGATCCTTCGGGATCAGCACATCAGCACATCCTCCCCTTTAGGGGTCGGGGGTAGCACATCAGCACAATAGTTTTGGATTCACTTGACAGATATTTTGCTTTATACCTTATTAATGTATTTTTACGCATTCATTTAAACTGACAACATTGTTCGTTTCCCGATAGCTATCGGGATCGTGTAATTCGTTATAATTCTTGTAATTCGTAACAATGAATTCAATTTTTAAACCAAAACTTTACGTTGTCCTTAAACAGGGTTACAGATGGAATTTTCTCCGGAAGGATCTTTATTCCGGAATTATGACAGGAATCATAGCCATACCGCTTGCCATCGCTTTTACTTTTGCAAGTGGTGTTTACCCTGAAAAAGGATTTATAACAGTAATTGTGGGAAGCACAATTGTTTCTGTTCTCGGAGGGGGCCGTTTTCAAATCAGCGGACCCACAGCTGCCTTTATTGTTATCAATTATGCTATAATTCAGAAATATGGCGTCGATGGATTGCTGATATCAACTATCTTGGCCGGGATTATTTTAATAGCATTCGGCCTGCTCCGCCTCGGTTCCGTAATAAAACTGATACCTCTTCCCCTGGTAGTCGGATTTACCAGTGGAATCGCCGTGATAGTCATTTCGATGATGATCAGGGATATATTCGGATTTCCCGGCAGAAATCCCACAAACTCTTTTCTTCAGATGTGGTCAGATTACATTTCAGGCAACAAACGGATTAATTATAATGCTTTGATCATATCCATTATTACTATTGTTATTTCAATTTACGGGAGTAAAAGGATCAGGATGCTTCCGGGATATGTTTTGGCACTGATCATCGTTACTATGGCAGTTCACATTTTAAATATTCCTGTCCTAACCCTGCAGTCAGTTTTTGGAAATATTTCAGATTCTTTAAATTTTCGGTTCCCGCATTTTGATCTGCAGAAAATAGAAGAATATATAACTCCGGCATTTACAATTGCTATCCTTTGCGCCGTCAAATCACTGCTCTCTTCAGTAGTTGCAGACGGAATGACCAGCAGTAATCACCGTTCAAATACAGAATTGATCGCCCAAGGAACTGCTAATCTGATTGTCCCTTTTATAGGAGGTATTCCTGTTTCCGGTGCCGTATATCGAACTATTTCAAATATTAAAAACGGTGCACGAACGCCATTATCAGGAATCATTCATTCGTTAATAGTATTGATTTTTATGTTTATCGGTATAAAATGGATCAGTTATATACCCCTATCGTGTCTTGCCGGAATTATTGTTGTGTTTGCATGGCACTTGGCAGACTGGAGATCCTTTGTTGCTATATTGAAAGGATCGAAATATGATGTCATAGTCCTTTTGACAGCTTTTTTCCTTACCGTATTGGCAAATCTCACAGTTGCCATCGAAGTGGGAATGGTGCTTGCAGCCCTTCTGTTTATGCAGCGGATTTCTAAGATGAGCAACATTGAATCTGTTGATATTGACATGGACATTTTCGAGAATTATTCAAACCTCCCCAAGGGAGTCGATGTTTACGAAATAAGCGGACCTTTCTTTTTTGGAGCAGCGCAGTCGTATAAAGAAACTCTCCGTGAAATAATAGGAAATTCGAAAGTACTTATATTACGAATGCGTTATGTCCCTTTTATCGATTCCACCGGGATACAGATCTTCAAAGAAATGCTCAAGGACTTTAAATCAAAAAAAGTTAAGGTAATTCTCTCAGGCGCTCGTCCTGAAGTGTGTGAAGAATTGAAGAAGAGAGGATTGGTTGAAATCATCGGAAATGAATATATCTGTGACAATTTCAGCGAAGCAGTCAATAAAGCGGTGGAAGAATCAAACAACAGAATAACCGGAAGGTTTGATGAAACTTATATACAGTAATAATGCTATCTGTCTTATAAATTCTGATCATTCCTTCAAATCTGGTATTTCATCTCTTGTAAGGATTCGTTTATCATTATACAAATCCTTTATTTGTTCATTGGTGTTTCTCCGGGTAAGATTCTCCCGCCAGGTCATAAACCAGGATAATTTGTGATACATTCCCCTGAATTGAGATGCTGTTGGCAGCATTCCGCATTCTCCCAAAGCAACCGGTTTTCCATCGGCCAACTTTACCAGATCATCATACCATTCGGATTTGAATTCTGAGGTTTTATTCACATAAGCATCAAACGCCAGTATATCAACTTTTGAGCCGCCCGGATAAAAGTTCCTGTAAGGCGCAATATTTTTGTTTATCGGACAATTTGGACCGAAAACCCACAAGAGGTTATTTAGTCCGTGATAGTTGGTAAGACGGTCGTACAGGATATCCCATAATTGTGAGAAATTGTCTTTCTTCCCCCACCAGAACCATCCCCCGTTCATTTCATGATAAGGACGCCATAATACAGGTACCTTTGCATCACGGAGCATCTTCAGATAAACGGCAATCTGATCTATTTCACCAATTAACAGGTCGTATCCCTTTGTTCCGGGAGTAATCAAATCGTTGAATTCTGCCTGTGATATTTTTTTCTGAGTGTTTTTGAAAGTCTGGACTGTCGATCCCGGCAAACTCTCGTGCCAGCAAAGTGTGACGATTCCTCCGGCGTTCCACCACTGAATAGCTTTTTTCACCACACCAAGCCTTATCTGTTCTGCCTTTTCAGGTGCCTCTCCTGTTGACATCCCAAAATCACAGCCATAAATTGCAGAATATTTGCCCGTTATTTTATTAACCACTTCCATATAATTCATTGAATCAAAATTGTACTCATGATGTCCTGAAATCACTTTATGCCCATTGGCATGTCTGTAAATAAAATTCAGGAGATTCCGTGCTTCTGCAGAGGCATTTGGATTAACCGGAATTCCGGTATTCTTAGCCGAAGATGTTATTGAAAAAGTTAGAGAATTAAGTAAAAAAATCAATGTAAATAGTGTCAAGTGATTTTTCATAACCATGTTTTATTATAATAAAATTATTAAATACACAAATAAACAAAATGCGTCTTACATAGTCAAAACCAGGATAATTTTCTAATACAGGATTAATAAAATCAATTCTAACTGAAAGGTATAAAAGATTAAGCTAAAAACTTTTCTTATTTTTGTTTATTCAAAGTAAGCTTATTCCAAATAATTACAATCATCAATCATTAATTTAAAATTATAACTACAAGATTAACTTAATTATGAAAGCATCCAGAAGAAAGTTTATTAAATCAACCGGCATTGGATTGATGCTCAGCTCTTTCCCCGGTTTATTAAAGAGTTATGCATCCGGAAGTGACAACATTGCCGATCCCGATGCTCTCGGGACTGAAAAATTAAAGCTTGGACTTGCCTCTTACACATTCAGGGAATTCAGTCTCGACCAGGCCATTGCAATGACAAACAGGGTTGGATTAAAATATATCGCCCTTAAAAGCTTCCATCTTCCGATGGAAAGTACTAAAGAGGAAATACTCGCCGCTGCCGAAAAAGTGAGGGCGGGAGGATTGGATTTATATGGAGCAAGTGTCGTTGTACTTCAAAATGAACAAGAAGTCAATCAGGCTTTTGAATATGCGAAAACAGCACAGATGTCCATGATCATAGCTCAGCCGGTATCTGAATTACTTGATCTGCTTGAAAAAAAGGTTAAAGAATATAACATTAAGCTGGCTATTCATAATCATGGTCCCGAAGATCACAACTTCCCTTCTCCCATTGAAACCCTTGAGAAGATTAAAAACAGGGATCCTCGTCTTGGATTATGCATCGATGTCGGTCATGTAAGACGGTCAGGTATTGATCCTTCCGATTGCATTAGAAAATGTGCCGGCAGATTGATGGATATCCATATAAAAGATTTGAAAACCATCCAGTTAGTTTCCGATGTTTGTGAAGTAGGCAGAGGAAAATTGGATATCCCGGGAATACTTCAGACACTGATTGATATTAAATTCAAAGAAATTGTGGCTTTTGAATATGAGAAAGACCTTAACGATCCCCTCGCAGGACTTGCTGAATCAGTTGGATACACAAGAGGAGTTTTAAGAATGCTTTAAATTAAAACAACTATGAAAACAAAACAATTCTTCTTTTTAAATCTTTTTGGAAGTCCCAAAACTTCGCAATCCTTCCGTCTCCGGACTTTTTTCTCCTCCCTCCCCTTTAGGGGCCGGGGGTTTTTGTCCTTTCTCCTGTCTCCCTTCTCCGGTCTCCCTTCTCCGGTCTCCGGTCTCCGTATCCTACTGCTTGCTGCTTTAAGTTTCCTATTTACAACGGACTTATACAGCCAACCTGGAAGCAGGGAAATAGTGGATCAGATTGATAAACCGGCAAGACCTCGCCAGTTGTCCTATTCGCCTGAAGATGGAACCACCATCAATATTAATCCTCCTCCGTTTGTTTGGGTACCTTTGGAACCCGTAAAGGGGAATTTTATCTATACTCTCCAAATCTCAAAGGATAAAGAATTTAAATCCAATGTTATTACAAGAAGAGGAATCGATATCAGCACTTATGGACTTGAAGAATCCTTGGAACCGGGCGAATGGTATTGGCGTTACGGAGTTGAGGGAGGAAAAGGAGAATGGTTCTGGAAATTCGGACTCGAGAAAGGCATCAATGACTATGACACATATCCGACGATGTTGCCGGGAAAAGTTCTTTATAGCAAAGCCAGACGGTTTATAGTACCCGCCAGTGCTAAAATATGGAATTTCCCCGGCATTGATTTTGTCATGAAATCCATTCCCACTGATCGTCCAAGGCTTTTTATTCTGAAAGACGAAATCGGATCATATCGTTACAGGGCTAAATATGGTGATTTGAAAGGGTTGGTGGAAGAAATGAGGAAGTCATGTGATGAACACATTGGTGAAGCCTTGGTTGCTGAAGTCCCTGCAACTGATTCGATATTAAAGTTTCTGAAAACTCCGGGAGCGGATGTTGGCGCAAAATATCAGGACGAGACATGTGCTTATTCAAGATATTACATGAATATGATGGAGAAATTCGGGGCTCTTTACCTTGTGACCGGAGATGAAAAGTACGGTGAAGAGGCCAAAAGAAGAATCATTCACTTCTTCAGTTGGGATCCCGAGGGACCGACTTCCTATTACGGCAACAACGAAGCAGCCATGTGGATGCTTTACAAAGGTGCTACAAGTTATGACTGGACTTATGATTTGTTTCGCCCGGATGAAAGAGAAAAAGTCGAAAAAGCAATGAAATTCAGATATGGTGAACTTTATAACATTCTTAAATTTGAAACCGTATATCATTCCAATAATTTCTGGAGTCATCCTGCAAGGATGTGCAGTTTCCTTGCTGAAGGAGCGATCTGTTTCGCCGATAAATGGCCTGAAGCAAAGGATTGGTTAAAATACACCCTGACGGTATTCTGGAATCTTTATCCGACCTGGGGAAAAGATGACGGCGGCTGGCATGAAGGGCCTGGTTATTATGATCTGTATGGTATTGTAGGCCTTCATTCGATCGTAGCCATAAAAAAAGCAACAGGCCTCGACCTGACTGAAAAAGAGTTCTTTAAAAATACACCTTACTATTTTATTTATACCAATCCTCCCTATGCTAAGATGTCTCCGTTTGGTGATCTCCAGCATCTTCCTGCCTCATACATTTCACCAGAATATGAATTGCAGAACCGGGGTGAAATGCTTTATGATCTGTCCACACTGATGAATGATCCTTATGCACGGTGGTATTCAGATGCAACAGGATCAGGTGCCGGAAGAAATATTCTGGGAATAGTTCTTAAAAATGACCGGATAACTGCCAAATATCCTTCAGATCTGCCGCAGGCAAGATATTTTCCGGGAGTTGGACTCGTTTCTCTTCATACTGAATTGGGCAACGCAAAAAATGACATCCATTTCCTCTTTCACAGTGATCCATATGGCTGCATCAGTCACTCAAGGCCCGACCAGAATGCTTTTACCCTCGAAGCGTACGGGGAAGCTTTGGCCATTGCAAGCGGGTATTATCCATGGTGGAATTCTGAACATTGCAAGAAATGGAGCTATACCACACGATCAGCAAACAGTGTAACAATTGACGGTGGAAAGGGACAGGCATTCCAGGATGCAACAGCCCCGGGAAGGATCGTAAAATTTGAATCCAATGATCTGTATGATTATACCCTCGGTGATGCCTCAAAAGCATACAAAGGCATTCTTACAAAATTTAATCGTCATGTTGTACATCTAAAACCGGGGATTTTTATTCTCTTTGATGAACTTGAAGCCCTGAAACCGGTTAATTTTGAATGGTGGCTCCATGCATTATCGGAAATTAAATTTGATAAAGATAATAAGGTGATGAACATTTCACAGGGAGACGCCCGTCTTAAAGTGAGCTTCCTGCAAACTGAAAAAGTCAAATTTAGCCAGATCAAAGGATTTCCAGATGCCCCGCCTGAACATGGTGAACCCGACCATTATCATGCCATTGCAACTACCAGTGTAAAAAGCACAAAAACAAATTACATTACTCTTCTTGTTCCTTATAAAAAAGACATTGAACCGGAAGTTAAAGTCAGTAATTTAACTGAAAACCCTGGTGAGGTATCTATGGTTCTCGAAATAAAAGGAAAGAAATACTCTATAAGCTTCTTGCCAAATGTTGAAATTAGACCTGTCGATTTATAGTGTGTTTCAGGATTTCAGAGTTATAGATTGAAACCCTGAAACTATTAATTCATAATTCAATGTCGTTTAGTTAAGAAAATTGAAATGAAAGTTCTCGCAAAGAACGCAATGAAAAGACCTAAAGAACGCCAAGACTTTGCGACCTTAATATTACTTTGCGATCTTTGCGTGAACCATAGTTTCATCATTTTCAGATTACAAAACAACATTAATTCATAATTCATAAAGTATCATGGAAAAATTGAAAGTTTTGCTTACGGTTTTAATGTTTGTATTTATTTGTGGTATATCCAAAAGCCAGAATAAAGTCCAGAATCCAGCCAATCCGGAAGATATCACTACATGGAGAGGAAAAACAGTGATCTATTTTGCTCCTCACCCCGATGATGAGCTTGCATCTTCAGGCACTCTGGCCATTCTGACTAAAAATGGGAACACGGTTTATGTGGTGGTGATGTGCAATGGAAATGCAGGCTCCCACGATTATGATATGACCCGGGACAGACTGTCTCAGATAAGGAAAAAAGAAGATATTTCAGCAAATGGAATTGTCGGCATACCGGAAAAAAATATTTTCTTTCTCGGGTACGACGACGGAATGCTTGAATATGTTCCCGCAAAGGAAATAGTTGAAAAAGTTTGCCGGATTATACGTAAATATAAACCGGATGCAATATTTACCCTGGATCCCGGTAATAAATTTACAGTATGGCACAAAACCGACCACAGGGCGACAGCTTTGCTTTCTGTGGATGGGGCACGGGCAGCAGCATACCATCTTGTTTTTCCGGACCAATATATCTATGAAGGATTAAAAGAACATACTGTAAGGGATTGGTTTTTTTACGAATCTGACGGCCCTGTTCTTGATCCCAATTATAAGGTGGATATAACAAGCACTGCTGATCTGAAATGGCAGGCGGCATGTCAGCATACAAGCCAGATGGGTAAAGGCAATATGAAATATACTGGTCCCAAAATGGCTCCTGAAGATAAACAGGATCTTAAAAAAGAGATAATGGCAAAGGATAAAGACGGAAAGATATATGAAAATTTCCGCCGCTTGCAGGAATCCCTGTCATTTTAACAACTTGTTCCAAGACTGCGAAATCAACATATCAGCACATCAGCACCATCTCCCCTTTAGGGGTCGGGGGTAGCACATCAGCACATCAATTAATATGAACAGCCGCGAAAGATTCTTTGCCCTGTTGGAAGGCAAATCGGTCGATCACCTCTTATGTATGCCGATTACTATGATGTTTGCAGCGCATCATATCGGGGAAAAATATGGAAAATATGCGCTGGATTACAGGCTGCTTACAGAAGCACAGATGCGGGTAGCTGAGGATTATGGTTTCGATCATGTATCGGTAATATCGGAAACACGTGAAGCCCCGGATTGCGGGGCAATTGTCAGATTGTATGAAGACCAGCCTTATACTATAGATGAAACATATGCCCTCCTGTCCGACAAATCAATCCTGAAGAATCTGAAGACTCCTTCTCCCTGGAACGGAAAATCGATGATTGACAGATTAAAAGGAATAAAACTTTTGAAGGAATCTTGCGGAAATGAAAAAATAATTGAAGGCTGGGTCGAAGGTCCCTGTGCTGCCGCCGCCGATCTCAGGGGATTACAGGCGCTTATGATGGATTTTTATGACGATCCCTTGTTTGTAAAGGAATTGTTTGAATTTACCACGGATTTGGCAATTGAATTCGGGAAAGCCCAGGTTGAAGAAGGCGCCGATATTATCGGAGTCGGCGATGCAGCAGCCTCTCTTATCGGACCTGAATTATATAATGATTTTGTATGGCCCCTGGAAAAGAAACTCATACGAAATTTGCAGGAAGCCGGAGCTAAGATCAGACTTCATATATGTGGAAATATCACAAAAATTCTGGAGCTTGTCGGCAGGCTCGGATGCGAGATTGTAGATATCGATTCCATGGTATCGATGGATGAGGCAAGGACGAAAATAGGTCCCGTACCTTGTTTGCTTGGTGGAACTGATCCTGTCAGGGAACTTCAGAATTGTTCATCTGGGGAAGTATTAAATGCGTTGAAAAAATGCCATCATTTGGCAAATTTACGTTATATTGTAGGAGCTGGCTGTGAAATTCCCCCCGGGACACCGCCTGAAAATCTTAAAGCGATGAGTGACTACGCTAAAAATAACAGAAATCCTTTAATCCTTTGAATTCTGATCCAGACAATTAATCCTTTAATCCTGTAAATCTTAATTCAGACAATTAATCCTTTAATCTTATAATCCTATAAATCCTAATCATGATTCAATTCAACAAGCTGGTGATGGGTGCAACAATGGTTTGTTCTCCATTAAGCCTATTCTCACAAAATGCGCCTGCAGATTTTAAACCGCTCGAAAAGATCAAAGGCGCAAAACCAATGAACATCATCTTCATTTTAAGTGATGATCACAGGTATGATTTTATGGGTTTTACAGGAAAGATACCTTGGCTTAAAACCCCTAATATGGATAAAATGGCGGCCGAAGGGGCATGGTTTAAAAATGCCTTTGTGACAACCTCGCTTTCTTCGCCAAGCCGTGCTACGATTCTTACCGGCCTCTACTCACATACACACACAATCGTCGATAATGAGGCTCCCAATCCGGGAAACCTGATTTTTTTCCCTCAGTATTTACAGGCCGCAGGATACCAGACCGCATTTTTCGGCAAGTGGCATATGGGAAATGCAACCGATGCTCCACGTCCCGGATTTACCCATTGGGAAAGTTTCCGCGGGCAGGGAGTTTATTACAATCCCACACTGAACATTGATGGAAAGAGGGTGACCTACAAAGATTCAACCTACATTACGGATCTCCTGACCGAACATACCCTGAAATGGCTCAAGGAACGCGACAGGAGCAAGCCTTTTTTTGTCTATCTCTCTCATAAGGCAGTTCATGCACAATTCGAACCTTCAAAAAGGGACAAAGGAATGTACAAGGATATGAAATATCCCCTGCCTCCCACTTACGATCAAACCAAAACAGGAGCATGGCGCGATCTGAAATGGCCGCAATGGGTGGCCAATCAACGGATCAGCTGGCATGGTGTGGATTATATGTACAACGGCGATCACGACATAAACAAGATGGTTGAGGATTATTGTGAAACACTGATGGGAATTGATGAAAGCATCGGCGCTGTGATGGATTATCTTAAAAAGGAAGGGCTCGATAAGTCAACCCTTGTTATCTATATGGGTGATAACGGCTTTAGCTGGGGAGAACACGGACTGATCGACAAACGCCACTTCTATGAAGAATCGGTAAAAGTTCCTTTCCTGGTTTATTGTCCCGACTTTATGAAAGGTGGCCGTACAGTTACCAAAATGGTGCAGAATACAGATATTGCCCCAACTTGTCTTGAAGCCGCAGGATTGAAAAAACCGGACTATATGCCGGGATTTTCATTCATTCAGTTACTCAGGGGAGACGAATCAAACTGGCGGGACCGTATCTTCTATGAATATTACTGGGAATATCCCTTCCCTTTCACCCCCACCATATTTGGAATACGCACGGATAAGTACAAGTATATCAGGTATTACGGCGTTTGGGATACAGATGAATTCTATGACATTCAGAATGATCCCGATGAAATGTATAATCTGATTTATAAACCGGAATTACAGGAGACCATTAAAAAACATGCTGAGGAATTATACCAGTGGCTGGAAAAAACCGGCGGAATGAAAATTCCCTTGAAAGAAAGCGTCTATTACCGGAATACTGACTTCAAACATCAGAATCAATATTAATTGTCTGTTTTCTCCATCAGCTAAAAACAGACGGCAAAGGATAATTTGAGAATATCCTTTGCCGTCACATTTATGGTACGGAATAATAAATTAAAAATACTCCTCTGTTTCTCCAATTAAATAATTATCAATAAATTTGTTCATCTAACCTAATAAAGAAAGGACAATTTTTCATCATTAAAACAGGAGGATTATTATGATCAGACTAATCAGGCTTCTTTATATCTTATTGTTTGTCCCCGTTTCGCTTTTCGCACAGCATGATATCTATGGTGGATGGACTAAAATCAAAGGTAAAAAGACAGGTTTCTTCCATACAGAACAGATCAATAACAGGTGGTGGCTTGTAACCCCTGATGGAAATGTATTTTTTGCCAAAGGAGTGGAAAATATTGAATTAAGTGGCGACAGGAATAATCCTCCTGCCGATCCCCTAAAAGAAGCGGCAAAAGTTGCAAAACAGATCAAGTCGTGGAATTTCAACTGTGGCGGATGCTGGCAGAGAACCAGGCTCCCGGATACCCCTTTTACCATCATTCTTGGTTTGGCTTCATCCACAACAAAAGATTTATGGTTAAAAGGCCTTATTCCTGATTATTTCAGTCCTGAGTTTCGTGAAGCCGTCGAACGCCGTGCATCAGAAATGATCCCCAGGTTTGCAAATGATCCCCTGTTGATAGGCTACTTCACTGACAACGAAATCCGTTGGGTCCCTGACAGTCGTTCAAAGGAAACTCTGCTTGAAGTTTTCCTGAAAAAGGCTCCCGATTCACCGGGATATCAAAGAGCAATCGCCCTTCTAAAAGAACGGGGTCATACCCCCGAAACCATGACACCCGACGATATGGATGCCTTCCTTGAGATTGCGGCAGCACAGTATGGGAAAATCATCAATACAGCCATCCGCCGTTACGACAAAAATCACCTGATCCTTGGAAGCCGGTTCAATGCCCGTGCCCCCATTGAGTTAACCCGCGGACTGGCGCCTTACTATGATGTTTTCTCCTTCAACAATTATGACCACAGGGCTCCTTTATACAAATTAAAAGAGATAACTAAAATTTCAGGTAAACCGACAATGCTTACGGAATTCAGTTTTAAAGCCATGGACAGCGGGCTTTACAATTCCAAAGGCGCTGGCTATTCAGTTGCAACACAGCAGGACCGTGCCGATCTGTTTACCGATTATGTGGAAGACCTTGCCCGCCTGCCTTCCTGCGTTGGTTTTTTCTGGTTTCAGTACCGCGATGAACCGAAGGAAGGAAGAGCATTGGACGGCGAAAACAGCAATTACGGATTGGTTAAAAATGATGGCACTCCATGGAAGGTTCTTGTTGATCAAATGACAAAAGTGAATGCAGGAATCGAAGAGATAGCGGCAAAAGCAGGCAAACAATAGTTTACATCTTCAGAAATTAGTTATTTATCCTTTGCCGTCAGATTTATCCTTTACCGTCAGATTTATCCTTTACAGTCAGATTTATCCTTTACAGTCAGATTTATCCTTTACAGTCAGATTTATCCTTTACAGTCAGATTTATCCTTTGCCGTCAGATTTATCTGACGGTTGAAAAGTTACAAGATTGAGAAAATTATATCAGATTGAATAATTATACATATATTTGTTTTTACTAAACCATTGGATATTTCAAAAAAATAAAGAGAAGTAACCACTAACTTGACTCACAAATGATTCTGTCTATACTTAAAAAGGTTTTAATAGCCGCGGGATTAATCATTATTCTGTTGACCCCTTTGAAAGTTTATGGTCATATGGGGTATTATGGTGTTGGAATAATTATTTCAGGGATTATAATGTTATTAGCCGGGGTTTTGATTCCTGTGCGATCCAATGGAGCAACTTCAGACCAGGATCAAACAGATCAGGTTAAAAGTTATCCAAATATCCTTCAAAGTATAGGATTAACAGGAGCTCTTATTTTGATGATGCTGTCAGCCAGTCCACTTAAATTATGGCTTGATCCATTCATTGGAGAAGAAGCCTCAAGTCTCATTGGTTACCTTGTTTCATTTGGATTGGCTTTACTGATTTTTTATGCTGTCAGAAAATATAAAATAAGTGAACGATCATTTAATTTCACAATTGAGAATAATCGAATAATTCCTTTAATAAGCCTTGCTTCGGTTGCTTTACTTATTGGGATCGCTGGTCCAATATCCGGTTTGATACCAATGTCTGAAGCTTTTAAAAAGATATTATTACAATTGGCAGGTCAGACCGGTATTTTTGCATTCCTTCTTATGGTAATTGCAGCTCCGATATTGGAGGAGTTGATCTTTCGGGGGATAGTTCTGGAGGGACTGCTAAAAAGATATACTCCTTCCAAAGCAATTCTGGTTTCAAGTCTGCTGTTTGGAATAGTTCATCTTAACCCATGGCAATTTGTGAGTGCTGGAATAATGGGAATTTTCTCGGGTTGGGTTTATTACAAAACGCGAAGTATAACACCCTCAATCATTATTCATGCAGCTGGCAACTTTACCGGCTTTTTAATGAGGCAATTTATCGATTTTGATTCAATGGTGAACAAGCCTTATTTGGAAAGTTATGGAGGACTAAGGAATTTAATACTATTGATTGTGGGTTCGGTAATTATTTTCTCTTTCAGTATTTATTACCTGAAAATTGAATTTAATAAGCAGGAAAATAAGATTGAAAGCACTCAAGAGGTGATATAAAGCATCTGTTTGGCAAAAAGCCGTCAATTAAATAATTTTACTTAAATTTGGTTTACCAAACCGCTTAAAAAGAGAGTATAAATACATCATCAAATATCAAAGGAGGTATATCATGATCAGACTAATCAGTTTTATTTTATTACTTACCCTTGCTTATTCATGCTCATCACCGGCAAAGTATGATACTTATGGCGGATGGACTAAGCTGAAGGGAAAGAAAACAGGCTTCTTCCATACCGAGCAGATCAACAACCGTTGGTGGCTCGTAACTCCTGAAGGAAACGCATTTTTTGCCAAAGGAGTTGAGTCCATTGATCTGGGTCCCGACAGAAACAATCCTCCCGCAGACAGGGAAAAGGCGGAAGCTGCCCTTGCTGTGCAGCTTAAGGGGTGGAACTTTAATGCCGCCGGCAACCAGCGGATCAGATTACCCGGAATGGCTTATGCCGTTAATCTGGGCCTTGCATCATCAACCACACCGAATCTTTGGCTGCTTGGACTTACTCCGGATTATTTCAGTCCCGAATTTGCCGAGGGGGTTGATAAGAGGGCCAAAGAACTCTGTACCACAATGGCAAACGATCCATGGTTGATAGGTTATTTTACCGATAATGAAATCAGATGGGTAGATGACATCCGTTCTAAAGAGAGTGTCCTCGAAGCCTTCCTGAAAAAGGATACTATCTCTCCCGGCTATAAAAGAGCCATGGAATTTATCAAAGAGCGGGGACATACTCCTGAGACTATCACTTTCGACGATATGGCTGACTTCCTTGAAGTGGCAGCCGGTCAATACGGGAAGATAGCCTGGGAAGCCATCCGCAAATACGACAAAAATCATCTCATTTTGGGAAGCCGTTTCAACAGCCGGGCACCTTTACAGCTCACCAAAGCCCTGACACCATATTACGATGTTTTCTCCTTCAACAATTATGATCACAGGGCACCTACTTACAAGTTGGGTGAAATCAGCCGTATTTCGGGAAAACCGACCATGATCACCGAGTTCAGTTTCAAGGCGATGGATAGCGGGCTTTACAATACAATAGGTGCGGGCGATGCCGTAGCCACCCAGCAGGACCGGGCCGATCTTTTTACAAACTATGTTGAGGACCTTGCCAAATTGCCTACCTGTGTAGGATATTACTGGTTCAGGTATCGCGATCAGCCGAAGCAGGGAGCAGGAAGCCGAAGTCCCGGAGGATGGGGAGGCGAAAACAGCAATTACGGACTTGTAAAAATCGACGGCACTCCATGGACTCTTCTTGTCAACAGGATGAAGGAAGTGAATGCAGGCATCGAAGAAATTGCAGTAAAAGCAAAGCAGGAGTAACTTAATTGTTTCAGAGTTTCCAATAAAAATGATCATCAAAAAGCCCTGAATCATTTACATTTTTCATCCCGTGCTTTTTTGGGCTAAATTATGAAAATATCCAACAAAAATAACCACATGTTATTAACAATCAAACCGATATATCATTAATAGATTTTATCAGATGCCCATAAAATAATATAATATTCAAAATCGCAGGTTAAAAAGTGAAAATATCAGATCCGGGACGGTAAAAATACCCTTAAATCAGTAGTCCAGGAATATTGATATTATGATCTGAAAAGCTTAAAAGGGCAACAGGGAGTTAACAGGACGGTAGGAATTTGAAGATATTATTAAATTCAACATGATGGTGGGCCGATGGGCCGATGGGAAAAAGCAACAAAGGCAGGCAACAGGCTTTAGGTTAAAGTCAGCAAACTATAAGCATCAGGCTCGTTAACTCATAAACCTGACAGGTTTTCTTAACCTGTCAGGTTTTTTTTGATCTTAATTCTTAATTTAAATATTATTGTAACTCTTGAAATGTAACACAATTGTAACAACTTTGTAATTAATTGATAACAACTCTAACCCTATTTTGCAATGTATTAGAAACCAAAAAAGCAATAAACATGAAAAAAACAATGCTTATCTTATTAACCCTCTTCAGTCTTGCTGTTTTCAATGCAAAGGCGCAGAATGAGGAAAAATTCAAACCATCGGGAAAACCCGAAGCACTCATCTTTGCCGATTTTGCAAATGTTTCGACAGGAGGCAGCAGTCATAACAAATTTGAGCTTACCCGCGCCTACCTGGGATACAGTTACAATTTTTCTCCGATGTGGTCGGGGCGGATTGTTCTCGATGCAGGAAATCCGGGAGTTGGAAGTTTTCAATACACCGTTTATGTAAAGAATGCTTACCTGCAATACCTGAATAAAGACCTCACCGTGAAATTCGGTATGGTAGGTACCACCTCATTTGCCGTACAAGAGAAATTCTGGGGTTACCGTTATATTTTAAAATCTTTCCAGGACCAGTATGGCATGAACCCGAGCGCTGACCTTGGTGCAAGCGTGGATTACAAATTCAGCGATTTTATCAGCGCTGATGCTATACTTGAGAACGGCGAAGGTTATAAGATCAACGATGTGGATTCTGTTTTGAAAGTGGGGGTGGGATTAACCGTTCACCCGGTAAAGCAGGTCACACTCCGCGGATATTATGACAACATGACCAAAAGAAGCACTGCACAGCAGACTGTGGCAGTTATGGCAGGTTATGCCAATTCAAAATTCAGTCTTGCCATGGAATATAACGACCAGATAGACTACAAATTCGTGAGTGGCCGGAATTGGTCGGGCGTATCGGCGTACGGAACATACCGCTTCAGTCCGAAATTCGATCTTTTCGCACGTTACGACAACCTGACTTCAGTGAAAGTGGGAAATGCTGCAACTGCATGGGACTATTCAAAAGACGGGCAATTGTTTTTGGCCGGACTGGAATTTATTCCTGTGAAGGGAATCCGTATCGCCCCGAATTACCAGCTCTGGAATCCAAGGGATAATGCCATATCAAATTCTTCAACCGTGATTCTCAATGTTGAGATAAAACTCTGAATTAATTACGAATTAAAAAAGAATATGAGAAGCTGGGAATATGAGATAATGAGAAATCCAATACTCTCATTCCCACACTCTCACCTTCACACTGCCTCATCTTCTCTCGTAATTCCTAATTCGTAATTCGTAATTCTTCATCGTTCGTAATTCGTAATTAAATCGTAACATTTTTGAAACAATATTGTAACAAGTTCTGCTTTAATTTGTTTAATCCTTTATAAATCAATATGAAAATGCAAAGATATCTCTTAATAATCCTGACACTGACACTCTTTATGTCATGCCAGACCAACCAGAAAAAACCTGAACTAAAAAAAGCAAAAAGTATCAGTCTTAGCGGCGCAGGAGCAACCTTTCCCCTGCCCTTCTACAATCAGCTCATCTCTGATTATACCACAAAAACCGGAGTAGTGGTTACTTACGGTGGAATTGGTTCGGGGGGCGGAATTAAAAGTTTAAAGGATAAGGTTGTCGATTTTGGAGCATCAGATGCTTATCTTTCTGATAAGGAAGAAGCTGAAATGCCGGCGCCAGTCGTGCATATGCCGACATGCCTTGGAGCTGTAGTTATTGCTTACAACGTTCCGGGAGTAACTTCACTAAAACTCGACAATACAACACTGGTAAAAATCTTTATGGGAGAAATTACCAAATGGAATGATAAACAGATAGTTTCCCAAAATCCCGGCCAGAACTTTCCCGATATGGACATATCAGTCATTCACCGTTCAGACGGCAGCGGAACAACAAATATGTTCAGCGACTACATGACCAAAGTCAGTGACAAATGGGCCAGGGAAGTTGGCACCGGCAAAGCGCTGAATTGGCCTGTAGGTATGGGCGCCAAAGGAAATCCGGGCGTTGCAGGGACTATTAAAGAAACGGTAGGTGCGATTGGCTATATCGGATCAGAATATGCCTTTGCGCAGAAGATTCCTTTTGTCCGGCTGAAAAACAAAGCAGGAAATTACATTGAACCAAGTGTCGAATCGGTGAGCGCTGCAGCTCAGGGTGACATTCCGGCCAGCACAAAAGTCATGTTAACCGACTCATCTGATCCCAATGCTTATCCGATATGCGGTTTTACCTGGCTTCTTGTTTACAGGGAACAGAATTATAATGGCAGGAGTTTGCAACAGGCTGAGGCAACGCTGAATTTCCTTAAATGGATTCTGAGTCCTGATGCTCAAAGTGTAGCCCCCAAGGTAGATTATGCACCCCTGCCGGAGAAGGCTGTTGAATTGGCCCTGGCAAATCTGAAGACAGTTACTTACAATGGAAAACCAATATTAAAATAGTCATTCAATGGTTTAATGATGCGCGATGCGCAATCCCGAAACTTCGGGACTGAATGACATCGAAGCTGAATGACGCGAAGCTAACATGAAAAGTGAAAAGATCACAAAACTCATATTAGGCAGTTCATCGGTAATTATAATACTGATAATTTGTGGAATGGCATTCTCCATGTTAAAGGATGCCATTCCGGCATTTAAAACTTTCGGATTTTTTCGTTTTATTTTTTCTTCGCAATGGAATCCCACTGAAGGAAGGGAACAATATGGCGCTCTGCCTTTTATTACCGGGACGATTATTACGTCCCTTCTTGCTTTGATTATGTGCATTCCTCTTGCCTTTTCCACTTCACTGTTTATTGCCGAATACTTCAGGAAAACAAAAATTTCTGCAGTTTTGAGCACAATGGTCGACCTTCTTGCAGGAATTCCCTCGATAGTTTTCGGATTCTGGGGATTTTATACCCTGCGTCCGATGATCATTCAACTGGGCTGGTCTGCAAGCGGATACGGAATCTTCACTTCGGCTTTGATCCTGGCGATTATGATCATACCGTATGCCACCTCGATCAGTAATGAAATCATCGCTATGGTTCCCAATGAATTGAAAGAAGCTGCCTATTCACTGGGAGCAACACGTCTCGAGGTGATTTTAAATGTCATTATCCCAAACGCCCGCTCAGGTCTTGTGGCAGCTTATATCCTCGCTCTCGGAAGAGCGCTTGGCGAAACAATGGCTGTCACTATGCTTATAGGAAATGCCAACATAATTCCCAAAGGATTATTTAGTTTAGGAAATACGATGGCAAGCGTAATAGCGAACCAGTTTGGCGAGGCGGAAGGTTTAAAATTCAGTTCTCTGATTGCCATCGGATTATTGCTGTTTGCTGTCACCGCTATTGTAAACGGTATTGGAAAACTGATTATCCGGAAATTATCATAAAGAAAGGATGAAATGGCAAATAATGACAAAACTCTGATAAATTCGTCTATCCTTTACCGTTGGCTTCAGCCAACGGGTTGGAGGGATGTTAAAAATAAAATGTTCTACGGAATAGTCATTTTATTATCCTTCATCACCATCTCACCTGTTGTACTGATCATTTACAAGCTTGTTATCAAAGGAATACGACAGATCAACCTGGATTTTTTTATCAAAGTTGCTCCTGACACTTTGCAGGCCATGACGGCAGTGGCCAATCACGAAATCATCCCCGGGGGCATTGCAAACGGAATCACAGGTTCTCTTCTTATTGTGGCCGTGGCCTCTTTTATAGCTATACCAATCGGGATAATGGTTGGATTATTCCTTTATGAGTATCAGGGAAACAAATATGCTGATCTCGTCAGGAATCTGACCGATATTTTACAGGGCATTCCCTCTATTGTGCTGGGGATAATCGCTTATCTCTGGGTGGTAAAGGGGATCACAAACGGGTATTCAGCACTGGCGGGAAGTGTTGCTCTGGCCATCATGATGCTCCCTCTTATCATCCGTTCGACAGAAGAAACCATGAAAATGATCCCGGTGAATATAAAAGAAGCAGGAGCAGCATTAGGAGTGCCTTACTACAGAATCATTCTTAAAGTGATGATCCCGACAGGATTCAGCGGACTGATGACGGGAATCCTGCTTTCCATATCGAGAATACTTGGAGAAACGGCACCCCTGATGATTACGACACTTGGAAACCGTATGATAAACTTTAACATCACCAGGCCGACAAGCGCTGTGCCTTTACAGATATGGGAATTTTACAATAATCCCAATATGGTGGATATGGTTTGGAGCGCTTCCCTTTTTTTAATGGGATTTGTACTGGTCTTGAACATTACTGCCAAACGGATTTCGGCAAAATTTAATCAGGCTTAATTGATAAATTATTATTAATGAATGATAATATAATACAAATTCAGAATCCGGTGCTGTCCATTCGTGATTTATCAGTCACCTATAATAATGAAAATGTTGCTGTAAAAGGAGTATCAGCTGATGTAAAAAGAAAGGCAATCACCGCAATCATGGGCCCCTCAGGTTGTGGTAAAAGTACACTTTTACGCGCAATAAACCGGATGCATGAATTGTACCCCAACATTTCAACAAAAGGGAATATCCTGCTTAACGATCAAAACATATATGCCATGTCTACCACAACTTTGCGGCGAAAAATAGGAATGGTCTTTCAGCGGCCCAATCCCTTCCCTACAATGAGCATCTATGAAAATGTCATTGCTGGATATACATTGAACGGAAATACCTTAAAACGTTCAGAAAAAGATGAGATTGTGGAAACTTCACTAAGGGATGTCGGTCTGTTTGACGAGGTGAAAGATTCGTTAAATAAAAAAGGGAATTTTCTGTCCGGAGGACAGCAGCAAAGGCTTTGTGTTGCCCGTGCACTTGCTTTTAAACCGGATGTGATCCTTATGGACGAGCCGACCTCCGCACTCGATCCTTTAGCCACGGCAAGGATTGAAGATTTACTTGTCGGATTAAAGGAACATTATTCGATAGTCCTCGTTACACATAATATGTCCCAGGCAGCCCGAATTTCAGATAATGCAATGTTTATGTATCTTGGGGAACTGATTGAATATGATAAAACAAAAACAATGTTTACAAATCCAAAGGATTCAAGGACAGAAGGTTATCTAACCGGAAAATTTGGATAATTCGTAATTCTTAATTAATAATTCTTAATTCGTAATTAATAAAATGAGTACATTGAAAGAAACTGCCATACAAAACATTACTGACCGTTTCAGCGATTATGCCAATTTAATTCTGCATCAGCTTTCTATATTGGAAAAGATAATCAGCTCCGGCACTTTGGAAATTTCTGACGAATTGAATAAAGAACTAAATTCAAATGAAGAAAAATCCGATCTTTTTGAAGTTAAGCTGAGCGACAGAATAACGAATGCAATTGTTCTGCAACAACCTATGGCCTCTGATTTAAGAAAACTAATGGCAAGTTACAGGATTGTAATCAACCTGGAAAGGATCGGGGATTCAGTGATGAATATGCTGAATTCATTAAAAAGGATCAGGGAGCCGGAACTTTATCACCACCTGAACGATGTCATTTCCAAAATGTTGTCAATCAGCATCGAAATGGTTCAGAAATCTATCCTCTCTTTTACCAATAATGACAGAGAGTATGCAGTCTGGACTATCAAAAATGATGACATTGTGGACAAGATGAATTATAAACTTGTGAACAAGATCATTTCAAAAGGCAAAAAACTTGTGGAAACAGAGGATGTTCTTGTCAGTATTGTTCATTTTTATAGTCTCATTTCAAATATTGAACGAATTGCAGATCATGCGACAAATATAGCTGAAGCTTCCATTTATGCTTTGGAAGGTAAAGACATCCGTCATAAACACGAAGAAGAATGATAGTAGTCTTTAGGCTAAAGTCTGTCAGGCTATTGGTAACGAAAAAAATTATGAGTAGTGCGTTTTATACCGAAAATTCCGGGACCTCTGGCTCTTTGCTTTTTTAATTCTTTAATTTGAAATTAAAAATTATTTACTTTAGATAAACTGATTACTGAATACTTTCTTATGCCTTTAGTCTATAGACTATAGTCTTGTTCATAATTCGCATAATTCGTCAATAATTCGTGCTAAATAGTAAACTCTATGAATGAAAATTTTCATATCCTCATTGTTGAAGATGAGGAAGATCTGAATGAAATTCTGAAGTTTAACCTTGAGAGCGATGGTTACGGAGTGGATTCCGTTTTTTCTGCCGAGGAAGCCTTGCGAAAAGATTTGCCTTCTTATCATCTTTTAATTCTGGATGTTATGCTGGGTAAAATTTCCGGATTCAGTTTAGCTCAGAGAATAAGAAAAAGTTTAGGACTTGAAACACCGATCATCTTCCTCACCGCAAAAAGTACCGAGACCGACATATTAACCGGATTCAATCTCGGGGCAGATGATTATATTACAAAACCATTCTCCATCAGGGAATTGCAGGCAAGGGTCAAGGCAGTTATCAAACGTTCAAAAATAATACAGCCAAACGAAGAGCCATCTTCTCTGACCATTGGAGATTTAACCATTGATTCTGAAACAAAACGGCTCATTATCCGGGATAAGAGAATTGAACTTACAAAGAAAGAATTTGAAATCATTTCGCTTCTGGCAAGATACCCCGGGAGAATATTTTCCCGGGAGGAAATCCTGAGAAAGATCTGGGAAAGTGATGTTGTTGTCAACGATCGTACAGTTGACGTCAATATCACCCGCCTGCGCAGAAAGATGGAAGATTACGGAAGTTACCTCCACAATAAGGCTGGTTTTGGATACTTCTTTGAAATATGATATATTCATTTCTTAATCACGTTAATCCTTTAATCAAATAAATCAAGGTCTATGTTCGACAGAAAAACTATAAAGTGGAAATTATTTGTCTATTATTTCCTCCTCTTTGCCGTATTTACCCTTTCCATGATCCTGTTTCAGAACAACAGGGAACATCATTTCAGAATAGCCCAGTTAACGGGGACATTGAATGAATATACTGACATGACCAATCGTTTTATAGATAATTACCATCTCTATCAGAATAAGGAATACTCCAAGCTTGATTCACTGAAAAAAATTATCCCTCCTGAAAAAGTCAGGTTGACTGTAATTAACTTCGATGGCAAAGTTCTTTATGATAATACGGTATCTGATTATGCTCATATGGAGAACCACAAAGAGCGGCCGGAAGTTCAGAAAGCCTTATATGATAATTCCGGCGGAAATTTACGTCATTCTGCTACTACAAAAGAAGATTATTATTATTATGCCAAATCATATAATAATTTAATAATCAGAGCCGCAGCTCCTTATAATAATGAAATCAGAAATTTTTTAAATACCGATAAGGTCTATATCCCGTTTTTCCTGTTCCTCTTTGTCGTTTTCGGTATTTTATTGGCCATAATTGCAGGACGTATCGGTGATTCCATTTCAAAACTGAAAGATTTTACATTGAAAATCAGAAATGACGAGCCTATCAACCAGGAAACAAAGTTCTCAAATGATGAACTGGGTTTTATCAGCAATGAATTGGTAGAGTTATACGAAAAGTTGCGGAAAACTAAATCTGAACTGGTGTTGGAAAAAGATAAACTCATCAGTCACCTCTTCGTTCTGAAGGAAGGAATTGCTTTTTTTTCCCCTGAAAAGAAAGTTATTCTGAACAATAGTCATTTCATCTTTTACATCAATATCGTTGCCGAAGAAACAACCGTATCCGTCGAAAATATCTTCGAGGTTGAAGAATTCCGTGAATTGAATGATTTCATTGACAAAGCTATTTCAAATAAAACCATCCTCCATAACCTTGAACTTCCAAGAATGGAAAGCATGGTAAAGAAAGCAGGTTATCATTTTTTGATCCAATGTATTGTATTTGCAGACAGAAGTTTTGAAATACTGATATCAGACAAAACATCCCTGATGAAACGAAGCTTAATGAAACAGGAGATTACTTCAAACATATCGCATGAACTAAAAACTCCGATTGCCTCCGTTAAGGGATATCTGGAAACTTTACTGAATAACCCAAATATTGAACAATCCAAACAACAATACTTCATTGAAAAGGCATTTATTCAATCAGAGCGTCTCACCCAGCTTGTCAATGACATAGCCTTGCTCAATAAAATTGAGGAATACTCTGACTTATACGAACGCGAGAAAGTTCCTGTTAAAAAAGCAGTTGATGAAGCAATTGAAAGTTTCAGCGACCAAATTATTCATAAAAATATTCATGTGGATTGTTCGATAGGAGATGACCTGATTGTCAATGCAAATTATTCTCTTGTATTCTCGGTATTTCGAAACCTGATGGAAAACTCAGTAAATTACGGAGGAGAGAATATTACTATTACGATTGCCAAATATCACGAAGACAATATGTTTTATTATTTCTCATTTTCTGATAATGGCCCGGGAGTAGAAGAACCGCACCTGGCACGTATATTTGAGAGATTTTACCGTGTCGATTCAGGTCGTTCAAGAAAAAACGGAGGTACAGGCCTTGGACTGGCAATTGTTAAAAATGCCATTCTTAGTTTCAATGGTGAGATTTCTGTCCGAAACAAAAAAGGCGGCGGACTTGAATTTTTATTCTCTCTCCCAAGATAAATTTTGCTGTTCATCTCCTAAACGATTTCCAGGGGGAAGGATATGGTGGAATGTGATATTTTATTAGGTCAGGAAATTATCTGCTAACTGATTACCTAACAACAATAAGGGAATCCAATTCACTTCGATCGGAATTCTTAATTATCTGTTTTTTGCCTTCCGGATCTCCAACCCTATCTCTCCGATATAATCTTTCTTTATCCAATTAATTCAGGAATTACAGTTCCCGGATTAATTCTGATACAACCAATCAAATTTATTTAACACCTATAGCAGTGGATTGTGACAGGTGGGGTACTGATTGAACATGAAAAATCCGTTATTCGAGTAGAGTAAAGCGCATTCACCCATTTATTGATCAGGTATCTGTAATTTATTTCAAATCCGATAATCAATAATACACATTAACTGACTCACCAAAAAATGTATTTAACCTTTTTCATAGAAAAAAAATAAAATCGAAAATTCTTAAAATATAATAATATAATTGATATTATTTTGTATTTTTATACAACTTAATCCTTTAAAAAAGAATCAATGAAAACTAAACTGATTTTCAAAACCTTTATTTCATTTGCCTGGCTTTTTTTTCTCTCCGGCACTCAAACCGCAATCAGCCAGGACCAGTTGATTGATATTCTGAGCCAGGAAGCTCAGCGCGAAATCCAAATCCTAAAACAACAGGAAAGCCCGGCTTACTACATCGCTTACCGAGTGGATGATATTTACAGTTACCAGATTTCCTCCAGTTTTGGTTCCCTGACCAGCTCTCGTGAAAACAAAAGCCGTCGTCTCACTGTCACAGTAAGGGTGGGCAGTCCGCAATTCGATAACTATCACCCGGTCAGGGGAGCCTCCCAGAACAACCCCTTTATGTTTATGACTTCGGTTGAACTCCCTTTTCCGGAAGAGCCAATTGCTGTTAAGCAGGTTCTGTGGAATGCTACCAGAGAGGCTTATCATCAGGCGGTTTCCCAATTTTCAAGAGCGAAAGTCAATGACGCAGTCAAAGTGGAACAGGAAGACAAGTCTCAGGATTTCACCCTCGAAGAACCCAAAAACTATATAGAACCTCCTTTAAAATCCGAATCTTTTAAAATCGATATTCCCGAATGGGAAAAACGAATTAACGGTTATACCGCGGTTTCCCTCAGAGATTCGGCTATCTTTAACAGTTCCGGGATATTCTTGTGGCAAATGACCCGTAAATATTATGTCTCCAGCGATGGTGACAAAATAGCACAAAACAGAACTGAAGCAAGGGTTCAGTTCAGTGGGATAATCAAGGCAAAAGACGGAATGGAAATGCCTCTGTATGAATCCTTTTTCGCATTCACTCCCAAAGAACTGCCATCCGACCAAACCATGACCGGCAAAGCAAATACATTGGTGAATAATCTTATCGCCCTGAAAACTGCTCCCGTTGCAGAGCCTTATTCGGGCCCTGCCATTCTCACGGGTAAAGCCGCGGGAGTCTTCTTCCACGAAATTTTTGGCCACCGCGTAGAGGGACAGCGTCTTAAAAATGAAGATGATGCACAGACTTTCAAGAAAAAAGTCAATGAACCGGTGCTTCCTTCAGCCTTATCAGTATACTGTGATCCTCAAAGCCTGACTTACAAGGATATGGAACTGAGCGGCAGTTATGCCTACGATGACCAGGGATCGAAAGGAGAGCGCGTAAATATAGTAAAAGACGGCATTTTAAAGGATTTCCTTATGTCGCGGACTCCTATTAATAATTTTCCCAAATCCAATGGTCATGGAAGGGCAATGTCCGGATTGCAGCCTGTTGCAAGACAATCCAATCTGATCGTAGAAACTTCCCAGCCAAAGACTTACCAGGAATTGCGTGAAGAATTAATCAGGCTTGTAAAGGAACAAAACAAGCCCTATGGTTATCTCTTCGACGAAGTGGTAGGTGGTTTTACCATGACCGGCAGATATATTCCCAATGCTTTCAATGTAACGCCTGTGCTGGTATTCAGAATTTTTACTGATGGGAGGCCTGATGAAATTGTGAGGGGTGTTGATCTGGTGGGTACCCCGCTTGCAATCTTCTCCCAGATTGACGAGGCAGGAGGAAAAACGGAAATATTTAACGGATATTGTGGAGCAGAATCCGGAGCTGTTCCAGTAGCCTGCGTCTCACCTATGGTAGTTGTCAAAATTATCGAGACCCAGAAGAAACAAAAATCCCAGGAGCGGCCTTTGATTCTCCCCCGTCCCGACAGTAACTAATCTAAAATTTGAAAATTATGAAACTTGTTATAAAACACATTGTAATAATTGCAATCCTGACACTGAATTGCAATTTTATCCTGAAGGCACAAAAAGGTTCTGATGCTGTTATATTTAAAGCCATGGACGATGAATTGAACCGCAACCTCTCCAATCTTTCCATTGAGCAGTTCAATCCCCCGTTTTTTATTTCCTATCAGTTAAGCGATGTTCAATCTCTCTTCGTTAAGGCAACATTGGGAGCCTTGATCTCTTCGGTTGAATTTCCCGCAAGAATGCTCTCAGAAAGACTTATGGTCGGAGATTATTCCCTGAATGACGAAAATTTTGTTTCAGGGAGCCCGGGTGTTTCAACAAGCAGCAGTGGCAGCCTGCCATTGCCCCTTAAAAACGATTATGACGGCATCAGAAGAGCATTTTGGATTGCCAGCGATCAGATGTACAAACGAGCTGTTGAGAACTATAGTCAGAAACTTACGGCCCTTAAACAACAAAATAAATCGGATGAAGAGAAACTTGATGATTATTCAAGGATCACCCCCGTAGAAATGATTGAGAAAGCAACACCGGTCAAGTATGACAAAGCAAAGTGGGAGACTTTCGTTAAAGATATCTCATCAGTTTTCAAATCTTCACCTCATATAAGCAGTTCCTCAGTATACCTGATCCTGGGAAATGCCCGGGTTTATATGATATCAAATGAAAAGACAAAGCTTAAAATCCCGATCTCTGTAGCAATGCTCATAATCAATGCCGGTTGTTTGGCCGAAGATGGTGAAGCATTGAACGACCAGCTCATTTACAATATGTTGGATCCTGAACAGCTTCCACAGGGAGATAAAATCAAACAGGATATTAATCAAATGGCAGAAAATCTATTGGCCTTGAGTAAAGCAGAACCCATAAAAGATTCTTACTCAGGACCCGTGATATTTGAAGGTGAAGCAGTTGCCGAGTTGTGTTCCCAGAAATTATTCAGGGGAAATGGTCTGATAGCCTACAGAGAACCGGTTTATGCAATTGAACGTCCCAATATGGGTAGTGTGAACAGGCTTGATGACCGCATCAACCAGAAAATATTTTCGGAAAATCTGACCATAACGGAAACTCCTAAGGTGAAATCTTTTAACAACATTCCGCTTATTGGCTCTTTCAATGTTGATGCAGAGGGAGTTATTCCAAAAGATGAATTGATCCTTGTTGACAAGGGATTTTTAAGGAACTTGTTGAATGACCGTATCCCTTCCGGAAAAATCAAAGAATCAAATGGTCACCGACGTTTCGCATTTGCAGGCGCTTCTGTAGGTTATATGAAAGCTCCGGGCATAATCAATATCTCTTACAACAATGGTCAATCCGCCTCAGAAATTCGAAAAGCAACTTTAAAAGAAGCTCAGAATAATGGGCTTGATTACATCTACCTTATTCGCAAGCTTGAGGTTACGAATCCGGGCCAGGTCCGTTCGATGGCCTCCATGATGGCAGGAAGGAGTCTGGCAGTTTCAAAACCAATAGGTGTTTACAGAATAATGGTAAAGACGGGTGAGGAACAATTGGTAAGATCGGCTGTGGTCAGTGAATTCCAGTTAAGCAAATTTAAGGATATCTTTCTTGGGAGTAATGAACAGACTGTTTATAACACTATGTTCAGTTCGGCGGTTCCTGTATCCTATATCACTCCGCAGGTTTTGGTTTTCAATGATATCGGTATCGAAAAAGATAAGAATCCAAAACAGAAATTGCCCCCTGTAGCCAATCCGTTACTTTCACAGGAATAAAAAAGATTTAGGATTAAGGAAAAAGAAGATGAGAGTGTGGGAAGATAAGAAAGTGTCCCGATAGTTATCGGGATCACATTTTCCTGCATTCTCATATTCACACCTTCCCGATTTCTCTCCTGAAATTTTAATTCTTAATTTTCCTAAAGCCTATAGCCTGATCTTAATTCTTAATTCTTAATTGTTAATTCTTAATTGTTACGAGTCTAACAGCCTAATGGTCTAAATTCTTAATTTTGCAGCATTGAAATTTATGGAATGGACTATAAGGATAAAACAGTTGCATTCAGTACATTGGGCTGTAAACTAAATTTCTCTGAGACATCGATGATTGCACGGTCTTTTACCGATAAGGGATTTAAAAGAGTCGATTTTAAAGAGAAAGCGGATATTTATGTAGTTAATACCTGTTCTGTTACCGATACGGCAGATAAAAAAAGCAGGGCGGTTATACGTCAGCTGATAAGAAAAAATCCGGCCGCTTTTATCGTAGTCACAGGATGTTATGCCCAATTAAATCCCGGCGAGGCAGGATCAATTGAGGGTGTCGATCTTGTAATCGGTTCAAACGACAAATTCAACATACATGATTATCTTGAAAATCTTGAGAAACACTCTCAAAGTGAACTGCATACCTGTTCTTTCAAAGATATTTCTCAATTTCAGCACGCTTATTCATTCGGGGACCGTACCCGAAGCTTTTTAAAGGTGCAGGACGGGTGCAATTACTTTTGCACCTATTGTACTATACCTATTGCGCGGGGAAAAAGCAGAAATCCATCCATTGCCAGTCTTGTGGAAGAAGCCAAAAAGGTTTCTGATCAGGGAATAAAGGAAATCTGCCTTACCGGTGTGAACATCGGAGATTTCGGTCACAGCACAGGCGAATCATTCCTTGAACTCTTAAAAGCCCTTGACGATGTGGAAACCATCGGACGAATCCGTGTCGGATCAGTTGAACCCAATCTCCTGACTGATGACATTATCTCATTTATAGCTTCATCAAGACGCATTGCCCCTCACTTTCATATTCCCCTCCAATCTGGCACTGATCAGGTCTTAAAACTGATGAAAAGGCGTTACAATACAGCTCTTTTTGTCCAAAGGATTGCAAAGATAAAGGACCTTCTTCCCTATGCCTTTATCGGAGTGGATGTAATTGCAGGAATGAATGGCGAAACAGATGAATTGTTCCATAAAACCTTTGAATTCCTCGAAAGCCTCGATGTTTCGGAGCTTCATGTTTTCCCTTTTTCCGAAAGAAAAGATACCAGGGCATTACAGATCAGCGGCACTATTCCTGTCGGGGAGCGCAGGCGGCGTGCCCAGGTATTGATAGGATTGTCAGAAAGGAAATTGCATGAATTCTATCATAAAAACGCTGGCCGTAAGGCTACCGTTCTTTTTGAAACCTTCAACCCTCAAGGTTTTAAAAACCTTGAGGGTTTCGGAAAGATTGAGGGATGGACGGAAAATTACATCAGGGTTGAAATCCCTCACAAAACCGGATTGTCAAATCAGTTCCGGTCCGTTATCCTGAAAGGAATAAACAGCAACGGAAGTATGAACGTTACTTTCAGTGATCAGTGATCAATCTTCAATCCCGAAGTTTCGGGAATATTCAATGGGTCAGATCAATAATCAGTACTAAGGGAGACCGGAAAACGGATACACAGAGATAGTAAAAACAAAAAAAGAAGATGAGAAAATGAGAAATTCTCACAATCTCACCTTTCACACTCTCACCCCTTCTTTCTTCCGGTCTCCATGTTCTCTATCACCTTTTACCTAATTTTATTACCTTTACCACATCCAAATACCCCGCTGAGGAATGAATGAATTCTTTTACAAGGTTTACAGGATTGTGGTACCTAAATTTATCCGTAAAAAAATAAGGCTCAAAATATTACGGACTGAAATTCTTGCTTATTATTCAAAATCATCTTCTCCCCTTTCAGATGAATTAAATATCGTTCTCGATTTCTTAAAAACAAATCCTGTCAGCATCTTCCCCTACCCTTTTCAGCACAAGTACAATAAGAAAGAGATAGAAGTATTTTGGGACGAGAATAAAAAATTGCGCTACGTTCTTTTAGACGGTCACCGTCTCTATTTTAAAAAGAGATGGTCAGAAAAAAGAATCAGGCACAGTTTTAATGAATTGAAAAGAGGAACAGGACCCGCAAAGCCCCCATCGTTACTTAAATACCGGTTTCCAGGTTGAAGAAGGTGATATCCTGGCTGATATCGGAGTTGCCGAAGGCAATTTCGCATTGGGTGCAGTTGAAAAAGCAAAAACACTTTACCTCTTTGAAACTGACGGGGAATGGATAGAGGCATTGAATGCGACATTTGAGCCATGGAAGGAAAAAGTTCATATCATCAACAAATTTGCGGGAGGAAAAATAAGCTCAAATCAAACCACCCTTGATGAATTCTTCAAAGATATTCCTCTTACATTTCTAAAGATCGACGTGGATGGTGCCGAAGCCGATTTACTTAAAGGATCTGAAAATATACTCTCCCGCCAGTCACCCCTTAAAATAGCACTTTGCACTTACCACAAACAGGATGATGAGGCCGAATTTACCAAACTTTTAAGCGATAAAGGATTCAATGTTTCTCATTCTGACGGATATATGCTCTTTTATACTGACAAGAAAATCAAGGCTCCCTATTTCAGAAGGGGATTAATCAGAGCGGTTAAATAATTAAGAATTGTGAAAATTATGACAATGAATCTCGAAAGACTTTGTTTTGATGTTCAGTCTGTTGCAAAAGAGGCGGGTTATTTTATAGCAGGAGAAAGGAAAAAATTTACACTCGACAGTGTTGAAGTAAAAGGAACTGCCAACTTCGTTTCCTATGTCGATAAAGGATCGGAAGAACTGATTGTAAATCGCTGAAAAAGCTCTTGCCGGAAGCCGGATTTATTACTGAAGAAGGCACCGCGGGCAATTCTGATGAGAAATACAAATGGGTGATTGATCCCCTTGACGGAACGACCAATTTTATTCACGGAGTCCCTCCTTTTGCGGTAAGCATTGCTCTTCTTGAAGCCGATGAAGTCATTCTGGGAGTGGTTTACGAGGTTACTCATGACGAATCTTTTTACGCGTGGCAAGGCAGCAAAGCGTATCTGAATGATAAGGAAATAAGGGTTTCATCAGCCTCGACTACAAAAGATTCTCTGATTGCCACCGGTTTTCCCTATTATATTTTCGATAAAATCGACCCGTATATTTCCGCCATGAAATATTTTATGCTAAATTCGCATGGACTGAGAAGACTGGGTTCTGCCGCAACGGATATGGCTTATCTTGCTGCCGGAAGATTTGAAGCCTTCTGGGAACACGGATTGCATGCCTGGGATGTTGCAGCGGGATCTCTTCTTATTCGGCAGGCGGGAGGAATAGTATCGGACTTTAGCGGCAATAATAATTTCCTCTTCGGCGGAGAGATGGTAGCTTCAAACAAAGCTTATTACAATGAATTTTTTCAAATTGTCAATAAATATTTTGCAGGTTAGCCATGTCAGAAAATGAGATCAGACTGTTAAAGCAGCAAATCAGTAGTCTTGAGGAAAAGAAATTTGACCTCGAAGCCTGGAAATCACATACCCTGGTTTTTATCTCAAGGATTTTCGGAGCCTCCAGTGAACATGCCAGGCTGATACGGGATTTAAAGTACGACTATTCAAGCTGGAGCCTCAGGGATACCTCTGGCGGCACACAACAAACCGATCCGGTAAGAAAAAGAGCCCTGGAAATCCTCGAAGCAGCAATAATGGAACTTGAAACTTTTGGCTCTCCTTTAAAATCCGCTTCGTCTTCAAAAATCTTTGAAGTTTTCCAAAAAGAAATGACAGGAAAAGAAATGGATGAATTGCATAAATTATTGACTCTTCCTGAAAAAGAAAAGGAAGAGGGATTGAAAACCTTTTTAAATGCCAGGAAAAAAGGAGATCTTGTATCCATTTTGATCCAACTTCTGATTTCCTCAACATAAATATTGGAATCAACAGGAATATTTATCATTCATGTATTTACCATTGACAGAACATGGATAAAATCGTATTTGGTTTACTCAAAGTATTATCCTGGGTAATTCATGCACTGCCCGCACGTCTAAACTATATCATATCGGATTTCTTATTTCTGATTACTTATTATATTGTACAATACAGAAAGAAAGTCGTCAGAAAAAATTTACGGAACTCATTCCCCGAAAAGTCAGATCAGGAACGTCTTAAAATAGAAAGAAAATTTTTTCATCACCTTTGTGATACTTTTATCGAAACACTTTATTTTGACTGCATTTCTGAAAAAGAGGCGAAAAAGAGGGCTAATTTTCTTAACCCCGAATTGGCTAATCAATATCTTGATCAGGGAAGGCCGGTAGTGGCTTTTTTAGGTCATTACAACAATTGGGAGTGGATGTCCCACTGGCCTTTATTCAGCAGTTTTCGCTTTTATCCTGTCTATAAAAAACTGACTAATAAAGCTTTTGAACATTATTATTATAATCTCCGAAGCAGATTTGGAGGCATTCCCCTTGAACGTGCAAATACCTACCGTCAACTTATAGAGGATAAACAAAATGATATACCAACATTTTCAGCATTCCTTGCAGATCAGACTCCAAGAATAAATGATATACAGTACTGGACGACTTTTTTAAATCAGGATACAGCAGTTGTGGTAGGACTGGAAAAGATTGCCAGGAAAATAAATGCTGTTGTGATCGGAGCCCATATGAAAAAAATAAAAAGGGGATATTATGAAACAGAATATTGCCTTATTACTGACAATTCAAAAGATACGGATAAATTTGAGATTACCGAAAAATGCACAAGGTGGCTTGAAAATATAATCCGTGAAAAACCGGAATACTGGCTCTGGTCGCATAAAAGGTGGAAACACAAGAAACCGGAAAGGCCGTAGGCTGAAGGCTATAGGCCAAAGGAAAGTTAATAATGAATGTCGTTTAATAATTGATAGATTCCGAAAGAAAAAAACCGCGAAGTGGTTTAATTTGAATAACCCCGGATGGAATCCGGGGAAATAAACGCCCGGCAACACGGAACCCCGTAGGGGTTCAACAAAAGACTATAGACTAAAGATTAAAAGAAAATTAAGAATTAATGTCGTCTGTTATTTGCCTGATTCGGATTGGAAGAAAAACCACGAAGTGGTTTAATTTGAATAACCCCGGGTTTCAACCCGGGGAAAGAAGCAAACAACAATCCGGAACCCTGAAGGGGTTCAACAATTGGACTGAAAGAGTTAGGATTGATGACAAATGATTGATAATTATTTGAAATTGAAAATATCAATTGTTATACTAAACTGGAACGGAAGCAATTATCTGCAAAGATTCCTGCCTTCTGTCATAAGATATTCTTCTTATGATTGGGCAGAGATTGTTGTTGCAGATAACGGTTCAACTGACAATTGCAGGGAAATCATTGAAAAGGAATTTCCTTCAGTCAGATACATTCAACTGGAAAAGAATTATGGTTTTGCAGAAGGATACAACAGGGCATTGCAGCAGATTGAAGCGGATTATTACCTTTTGCTCAATTCAGATGTGGAAGTCACGGAAAACTGGCTCAATCCGTTGCTCGATACCATGCAGTCAGATAGTAACATCGCCGCCTGCCAGCCTAAAATACTCTCCCTTAACGATCGCGGAACATTTGAATATGCAGGCGCTTCAGGCGGTTTTATCGACCGGTTTGGCTATCCTTTCTGCCGCGGAAGAATATTAAATGTCATGGAAACGGATGAGGGGCAGTATAATACGCCGATATCCATATTCTGGGCATCTGGCGCAGCCATGATGGTAAAGGCCGATATATGGAAAGAGCTTAAAGGTTTTGACGCTGACTTCCATGCCCATATGGAGGAGATCGATCTCTGCTGGCGAATGAAAAACCTTGGTTACAAAGTGGCCGTCTCTCCTCAATCGGTCGTCTATCACCTTGGCGGAGGCAGCCTTTCATACGGCCATCCCGTTAAGATTTACCTTAATTTCCGCAATAATCTCTTTCTTCTCTTCAAAAACCTCCCCAAAGGCATGTTGATCCCTGTTCTCTCTGTCAGGATAATATTGGATGTCATTGCAGCTATACAATTTCTTGTTACAGGACAGGCCAAAGCATTCTCAAAAGTCTTCATCGCCCAAAGGGATTTTCACAGAAGTATATCTTCTCTTGTCCGGAAAAGAAATGACCTGCTAAAGAACGGCTCAAAAGTTAAGCATCCCGAAATTTACAAAGGCAGTATTGTCTGGAATTTCTATATCCTCAAAAAAAGAAGGTTCTCAGAACTCCATTTTCCAACCCATCTTTAGAATTGGTATCCGGTCAGTTTATTCCCCATCATAAGGCCATACCATCTCCTAAGTCTGTGTAACTTTTGTGTAAGGTTTGTGTAAGGTTTCTGTAATAATTTATTACAGGAATATTACACAAACATTACAGAAACATTACACAAACCTTGAAGATGATACGACGAAGATAGGGAGATAAACCTTTATTGACCCATTGGAATTAATCAGGAATAATAGAGAAGTAAATTCGAAATTAAAAAAGGATTTGAGGAATACTTATATCAATTAATGTCCTTTCTTACAATCGATTTTAATAAAGATTCATAAACAGGAAGGAGTTCTTTAGCTATCTCATAATCTGATATGCTTAGATGAAAAAAAACCGTATCGATATTAAAATAATAATGTTTCTGAATCAAATCAGGCCTTTTAATGTCACTCATATCTAATATCGACTCGAAGGAATAAAATTTTATGCCATTTATATTTATTGAATCGACGTCATTTCTTGTTTTATATAAATCATTCCTCCTAAACATATTAAAGGAACCATAGGCAAGGGAAGACAAATTATCGAAATAGGTATGAAAATTATTGTTATTTAGTGATCCCGCTTCCAGTATCACTGTCGGAAATATAAAATCATCGTCTTTTTTAATTTCCTTTTGAAGAACTAATAATTCGTTACCTCCGGATTTTCTTATTTTCCAACTGTCTGGAATTTGAAGCTTTATTAAACTATTTTCGTACCGATTATTTACAATTTTCCCATCAATAAAAGGAGGTATATTGATGCATGATATTACTGTCAAAAATAAAAAACTAATTAATATAAAGTTGGGAGTAAGTTTCATCATGATTATCTTATATGGTTCTTAAATCGTTTTATGCAAGAATTACAGTGACAACTTTTTTAATTATCTATATTGTTGTGCTGTTCGATATGATCTTTTATTGAATGCCACAAATAAATTCATTTTTGTTCAATTTTTCTTGTCAATATTATAATTAATTGTTTAAGAAAAGTTACAAGCAGTAATACGATCCAAGCAAATAAAGCAAACATGCCTATGCCGGTGAGATACATTATGAAAGAAGCGAGAGGTGTGTCTCCAACTTCACCCGGATTAAAAGTGTCATAAAATGGTGTAAATACAAGAATAAAAGTTGTTGGCAAAGTAAGAATCAGACTAATGATTATGGTAATATCTTTCAAAGTAGCATTTTTACTTTTCTTTATGGCTAGAAAAACAAAACCGATAAAGATCAGGACAATAGCCCAGATAAAGATAATGTCTGATTCATAAAGGTCTTTATTGAAATTTTTAAAACGAGCGCCTAAATTGGTGTTATTAAGGAAGTATTTAACTATAATACCAATGAGTACTAAAATTGCTGCATTGAAAAAATAAATAAAGTTGCTTAGGTGTTTCGTTAATCTGATCATGATAGTTAGGATTTTGCAGTTTATTTCTACGCATACAAAACTTCATAATATTCCTCGATACAAAAATAAATCCACTATTTACTAGACTAAAATATAATTTATTTTGATTATGATCATATTGACTACTCTTTGAACTGGATCAATATTTATGATAAATAAATTATAACACAAACCCGCCCTGCCCTCTGCCGTTCAGGCGGATAAAGGCTTCGGCTGCTTTGACTCCCAGTTCCCTTCCCCGAAAGTCTTCCATGGAAGTGTGGCCGCAATCATAGATTCCGGGCGGGTCCTGGCTTACGTGGCAATAGACGGCCTTTCTTTTCTGCTCCTGGGTTTCTGTAATGTCTACATAATCAGTGGGATGGAAGATCATGGATTGTTCGCCGGTGCAGACTTCAAAGAAGTAAAGCGTGAACTTTGTTTTTGTCCGTCTCCAGGCCTGTGAAACCATCATACTCGAGGCCTGATGATCTTCATGCGTATCAATCGGCCAATGGGAGAAAACGATATCGGGCTTTTCGGCTTCAATCAGTTCCTGTATTTTATTCATCCAGTCGTAATTCACGATAATATTACCATTGATCTCACCGGCAAAGACAGGCTTTGCATTTAGTATGGCACAGGCGTTAATCCTTCCTGCTTTTCTTATCGCTCCTGCCTCCTCCCATGTTTTTCCCTGAATTCCTCTTTCACCGGAAGTAACATAAATAACCGTTACCTCATGCCCTGCTTTGGCAAGTAAGGCAAGCGTTCCGCCGCAGCCGCTTTCAGGATCATCAGGGTGGGCGCCTACACAAACAATCTTCTTCTTTTCTGAGGGATTTTTGACCTGTGCGCTCAGTAAACCGGGAAGTGATATCAAACCTGCGCCTGCTGCCGTGTTCCTTAAGAACTGACGGCGTGATCGGGAGGAATTTTTCATTATGAATTGTATTAAGTTATCCTTGTTCCATGGTCAGTTTTGTCAGTTCCATACAGCTTACCCATTCTGCCTTATCTTTCAGAAGAGTTTTTACCCTTCTGCCTACTTCATTCAACGCCCTTAAGCCCTGTCTCATTTCCATTGGAAAATAAGGACTGCCAGTGAGTAACCATAACAGGCCATCCTCCTGCATTAATACCATCGATGATGCTGCCCTGTTTGCCGTCTGCCGTTATGTATTTATCTGCAATACTGAGAATATATTCTTTATCGGTTCTTGGAGAATCGATGGTATCCCAGATGTGATCTTTCATATTGGCCGCTATGGATACGAGGGCAGCGTTTCCCTTTTTCAAGGCCACCCTGGGTTTTTTCCCCGGCGTATTATAAAAGGTGCTCAGAAAATACCATGAGATATCTCGGTTGTAAACCACTTTCTGGGCGGCCATTATCGCTTCCGTGTACTCACCCTTCCACCTTTTCGCCGAAATTCCAGCAAGAGGTGACACCGGTGGCATTAACACCTGCTTCCTTTTCTAACTCGAGACAGTGTGTTATATAAGGAGTTAAGACTGTTCTGTCCTGATGCATAGACCATTGCGCTTCATTTTCATCCATAAACCATTTACCGGTCTTTAAATCAAGGGCGTGGTTGTGTGTCAGCATTTCGGGGCTGAAATCAAACTTCGGGGATAATCTTTTCTTAGCCGTATTCAGCCATTGTTTGACAAGGGAAATATCAAATCCCGGGATGCCGTGTACAATATCGCCCACTCCTCCCGGAGAAGGGACAATGGATATTTTTCCGGCCATATCATGCTCATTTACAACATCACAGAACTTGTCCAGGAAACTGTTGGGCACATTCTTCACTAAAGGGCGACCGTCTTTGGTAAAAGGGCCTTTGCCATCAACCGGTTTCACATGGAAATAGTATACATGAATTAACGGGGCGCTGTCGTCTATCAATAAACAGACAGGCACTTTATTTCCCTTGCTTTTGCCGGCAGCAGTTTTCAATAATAATGAAGAACCTCCGGCTATTAATGCCCCGGATAAACTTACTTTTTTAATGAATGATCTGCGTGAATTTTTCATTTCGTATTTTATTTTTTAGTTACACCGATTCCGGGAATATTTTCAGACAATGTATAAAAAGGATCTTTATAGTCAGGTCCGCCTGTAAAAGGCTCGTCATCAGGATTAATATGAGGATCAAGATCTACAAAGCTGAATCCTCCTAATCCTGCTGCAAAATGGACAGAACAGCTCAATCCGAGTTTGGTCTCAAGCATACAGCCGATCATCAGCTTTATATTTGCACTTCGGGCAATGGCGGCAATATCCATAGCTTCTATTATTCCTGATTTCATGATCTTTATGTTGATCACATCGGCACATCCTGTTCTTACAATATTGATGGCATCAGCGCTTGTAAAGACCGATTCGTCGGCGGCAATGGGTATGGTGCTGTGATCTCTCACAAATTTCATTCCCGTAAGATCATGCTTAACAACAGGCTGTTCGAAGAGTACAGGATGTATTTTATTTTTCTTTAATTCCTCAAGAAAATGAACGGCCGCCATCGGCGAAAAACCCTGATTGGCATCAAGTGTAATTCCACAGGCAGGTGCGCCCTCCTGAATAGCTAATATCCTTTCAATATCTTCATGGATGTTTTTACCGACCTTTATTTTTAAAAGATTATATCCTTTGGATGCCAATCTTGCCGCATTGCTCCTCGCCATTTCCGGGGAAACAATATCGACGGTATAATCTGTTTCAATCTTATTTTCCATCCCTCCCAGAAATTTAAAAAAGGGAAGATTAAGCGTTTTGGTGAAAGCGTCAAGCAAGGCCATTTCAATGGCACAGCGGGCAGTAACCTGTGCCCAGAAAACACTCTTCAGATGCCTTGATATTTTAATATAATCAGCAACATCTTTCCCGATCAGATACTCTTTACAGGTATTTAAAGCCGCAAGGGCAGTCGCCTGATTCTCACCGTTAATGGATTCAAAGGGAGCCGCTTCGCCATATCCTTCAATGCCGTTTTCAAGAACAAGGGTAATCAGTACATTTTTAATGCTGTACTGCACTCCTATCGCAATAGTAAAAGGTTCATCCAGCGGAACATCGACAGGTTCAATGATCACCTTTTTAATCTTTGTTGCTTCCATACCTGTTTTTCCATTTTTTTAGAACTGACAATAAATTTTCGATCTGATCGTTTGTGTGAATTGCAGAGCCTGTAATCCTGACGATAAATTTATCCAATTTCACAGGATATTTCACATAGGGAACGATAATATTGTTTTTCTCAAGGAATAAAGAAAGATCAACTGCTTCTTTTTCAGAATTAAAAAACAAGGGTATGATCGGAGTGCCTTCATTATTCGTTATTAAATCAAGGTTTTTCACACCTTCCCTGATACGATTTGCATTCACCATAAGAGATTTGCGGAGTTCAGGCTGCTGCCTTATAATTCTCACAGCCGATAAAGCCGCTGCCAGAAGAGGAGGAGGCAGTGCAGTTGAAGCAAGATACATCGAAGACTCCTTTCTGATAGCATCAATAATTTCTTCTCCGGCAGAAATAAATCCTCCGTACGCCCCAAAAGCTTTGCTCATTGTTGCAGACTGATAAATTTTGTCTGTTGCATCAATGGAAAAATGATCGGCTGTTCCTCTTCCGTTTGGGCCAAGAATTCCGACGGCATGGGCATCATCAACAATGACGGTGGCATCATATTGTCGGGCTAACTGTACTATTTCATTTAAGGGTGTTATTTCACCGGTAACCGGGAAAATACCATCCGTCACGATCATTGGTTTGAATTTCCTGTGCTTCTTTAAAAGGGTTTCAAGGTGCTCAATATTGCAATGATCGTATGGATATAATTCAGACAATTGAGCAGGAAAACCGTCCCTGAAACTGACATGGGACAATTCATCAAAAAAGATTGCCGAATACTTATCTTTCAGGATATGAAGCAATATCCGGTTGCCCATGTATCCTGAAGCAAATACGACAGAAGCAGGCTTGTCAGTATACTCTGAAAGGAGTTTTTCCAGTTCCAGATGGAGTTCCGATGTGCCTGTAGTCTGGCGTGAAGCAGAAAAATTTACCCCATATTTTTCAACGGCCCGGATTACGTCTTTGACAACATCAGGATGATTGGCCAATCCCAGATAATTATTCCCGGCAAAATAGGAATATGTTTTATCGTCTGATTTTATATAGTTACTGACACTGCCTTCAATAATAACCATTAACGAATTACGAATTATGAATTACGAATTATGAATTACGAATACGAAACATTGCAAACTTTACGTTAACATAAGAAGTATGAAACTATTGAATGACTACTTCGCTATCGGTACAACTTCCGGCATTTTGAATACATAATTATAAAACTCCGGAGATCCTTCATTTCCAACCTGCAGATACCGAATGCTTACCTGTTTCTGAACTGTCGGACTGTCTGATGAATCGCTCAGTTCTGTTTTGAGTAAATATCCGCCTGTTTTGGAGGGAAATTTTACTGAAACCGGAATAGTTGCAGATCCGAAGGCATCCAGGGTGACATTCTCAGTTTTGCTAAAGACTGTTTTGCCTTTACTGTCGGTTAAGGTTACTGTCACCTTTCCGGTTTTCTTATCCCCTGATTCATTGGTGGCAAATAAAGGGATGCTCTTAGTGGAGCCGGGCTGCTCGAAATTCTTTTGTTTGTTGTAACGCTGATCTTCGTAATCAATAAATACAGCAAACCTTTTTGCAATATTGTATTGCATGGCAAGCGCTGGACTTGGTTTTAAATCGGCCACATTATCCATAAACCAGTCGCCAGTATAGCCCCTGTTGTTAGCCAGGTAGGCAAAGGAAAGTATTCCGGCATAGGCCTTGGCAGCACGTAATTGTTCACTCTGAATTCCCAGAAGATAAGCCTGGAACCGGAAACGTTCTTCAGCAGAAGCGCCTTTCCCAAGATAGTATTGGATAATATCACGATTGTGGTACAATACACTGCCTCCCGGTTCATAATACTCATAATCGTCAGTTGAAGGAGTTATCTGCCCCGGCAGGAATTCCCCATTCACACGGATGCCGGATTCTTTACCGTCTCTTGTCATCCACAGCCATCCATACTCATTAACCAATACCGGATAGGGCCGTAAACGGTGTTGTCTCGTCGGAGTGATTTTACCAAAATGATAAGCTTCACGATCCCTTTTAATCTCAGCATCCGTTGTCCACCATCCAAATCCCATGATATAGGCATGGGAATCCTGAATCTGAACCTTCATATCCTTTTCCGTCATATAACCTGCATCCCAAATACGGGTAGGATCCAGTTTAAGCAATTCAGGGATCAGCCTGTTACCGATAAAATCGCTCTTCTGTTCATTCAGGGCATCCCAGATTCCTATGGAAGGATGGGAACCATCTGACCATACCCAGTCGGTGTATTCGTTTTCGATTTCAGGATCAGTTCCACGGTACTGCCACATCGGATAGCCGTTCTGAAGAATAAAGCCATATTCATCTGCCAGATCATACCAGAAACGGGGAAGCAATCCGATACTTATTCTGAAAGCATTCCATCCCAGCGCTTTGGGAATATTGACAAACATCTGCTCCACCCATTTTTTATCCCACGGCAGATTTTGACGATCCCTGTCTTCAAAGAAACGAAGAAGGGTTATGGAGGAACCTGCCAGGTAGTATCTTTTCCCGTTAAGCGCAAGGAAAGATCCGTCAGGCTTGAAATCACGCATCCCGATGTTTTCAGTAACGACATCAGAAGTCCCCATTAAATAATCCGGGTATTTTCTCTTTAAATTTTCAGGGTTGCCGTAATGATCTATTGTAATAGAGTCATTATTAACATTTAATACGATCTGATACAGGAACGGATCTTCAGGCGACCAGGGATGAGGATCTGTAACAGGAACCGTTAATTTCATGCTTATTCTCCAATTGGGATTTTACCTTGTCATGAATTGTAAAATCAGGGGTAACCCGCTTTCCTGAATTCTTTTCCCGGATATATCCCGTTGATTGTATAATCAGCATAGGCATATTCCATATTGCGCTGGAATATTTTGGAGAGATTCTCAACTTTAAGTTTAACCGTAACTTCCTTATTCAGATAGCTTGTAAGTACAAGAGCTCTTGAAATTCTCACCGGGCCTGTGAAACTGATGAAAACATCGTCCCAGATTCCGGGAATATAGGCAAACTTTTCACGGTCATAACCAAGAGCGGATTGCCGGGGCAGTCTTTTTTCCTCATCTACCCTGACCAGGAGAATATTTTCTTCGTTATTGTATTTCAAATAAGGAGTAAGATTGGTCTCAATGGGCGTGCTGCACTGCATATATGTCCCGCAATCATATCCGTTCAGAAATATCTGGGTGTTGAACATGCTCTTCAGCAGGGTCAGTTCAGCAAATTTGTGCTCATATTTTGCCGGCACCTTGAATTTAAAGCGGTACCAGCTGTATTTCAGTTCCTGGCGGCCTGTAAAATATTTGTCATATTGATCGATCTTAGGTTCTGCCAGATCGATTAATCCGGGCACCTGAATTTTATGCTTAAATTCTGCGGGCGGGAAGGCCAGTTCTGTTTGCTCGAAATCCACTGTCCCGTTCAGCATCATCACATCCTTGATGTACCTGGGCATTGGAACGGCTATACATAATTACTGCCAATCCTACAGTGATTAATAAAATCAAACTTGTTCTCTTCACAATTTTCATCTCTAATAATTGAATTTTTAAATATTTTATTTAGAGACGCGATTAATCGCGTCTCTACTGTATGTTCCGCAAATGCAGAATTGCCTGTACTCTTTTTCCTTGCCAAATATCCTGTCCAGATGCACGCCGTGCGTCTCTGCTATTTTCATTGTCTACAACCATTTCTTAAAGAACCTGAAGATACTTTCATTTTCGAACTCATGAGCCCCCGGGTGGATCCTGTATTCAAATCTATCAGGGATTCCCAGTTTCTTATAAATCTCCATTGCTCTGGCAGCCTCTTTTTTGGACCCTTCCAGATTTAAGAGGGGATCTTTTTCTCCTACCTGAATCAGGCAAGGCCTCGGACAGATCAGTCCGACAGCCTGGAATCGGTTAATTTGTCTGAAATAAAACCTGTCAGGAGTGAGTTTTGAAGAATCCGAAACAGCCTTTTCCATTTCAAGTTCAGAGTCCCTGTAGGAGGCTGATGGCACAGCAACCTTGATAAATGGACACAGAGCAGTGGTATATAAAGTAAAAAAAGACCCCCAGGATAAGCCTGTCATCCCTATACGCGAAGCATCAATCTCAGGTCTCTCCTTCACCAATGCTTTGGTACTCTCGATGATTTTATAGAGCTCCAACCCGATCATACTTGTTCCCGCTAATTTAAGCTTTCGGTCAAGAAGATCGCGATTGGCATCCGGCAGTTTAGGATCACCGGCATATTCACTTTGCATCGCCAGTGCAGGGGCCCAGACAATATATCCCCTTTTTACGGCTTCCTGGCCAAAAGCATGATAGTTTACACGGGTGCCGATGTCACAGATTGCTTCAGGATTGCCACTTCCTCCATGCTGGGCTATGATTAAGGGAGCTTTTCCCTTTATTTTTTTGGGAACCATATAAATGCCATAGGCATTTACACCATCGACCACCTCAACCCAAACGCGGTATACTGTGCAATTAACATCTTCACCAACTTTCAGGAATTTTGTAATCTTCCCTTCTTTTGCTCCAGGAGGCGGATAACCGTAATAGTCTTTTATCTCCTTACGATAAGGATAAAGCGAATTCTCATAGGTTTCAATACTGAAATAATCAGGTTTGAATTTCTCCATTGACTTTTGGATATCCTCATCGAGAAGTTTATCAACATAAGCTTTTATCTCCAGATGCTGGGCCTTACGATTCGGCCATGACACTGACCAGTCTTCCCGGTATTGCTGAGGTAAATCCTGTGCTTTCACAATAAAGGGAAATAAAAGACAGATCACTGATAATAAGGAAAATAGTTTCATGAAAATATCATATTAAATTGAATCTTTTACATTTTGTCAGCTAATCCTGCATATGCGGGAAACGGCAAATGAAAACATTGAGTATTATTCTCCCTTTAATTCTTAATTATTTCTTTAAAGGTATTTTCCGAAAAATTTAAAGATAGCATTAATTTCAAATTCATGCCCTCCGGGATGAACGTCGAATTTAAACCGGTCGCCCACGCCCAGCTTTTTATAGAATTCTGCTGCCCGTTCAGTTTCTTTCTTAGCATCGTCCATATTAAACAATTGATCATTGGCACCAAGCTGCACCATGCAGGGACGGGGACAGATCAATCCAAGTGCCTGGAAATGCCCTACCCCGTCAAAAATCATCCGGTCGGGCAGAGCCTTTGAATCATCGGCAACAGCCTTTTTTAACTGGACTTCCGAATCCTGAATATAGGAAGCCGGACAAGCCACCTTAATAAATGGACATAATGCACTGGTATACGTTGTGAAGAATCCTCCCCATGATAATCCGGTCATCCCTATGCGCGTTGCATCGATTTCAGGACGTTCCTTTACCAATGCCTTTGTGCTTTCAATGATCTTCTGAATTTCAACGCCAATAATACTGGTTCCGGCAAATTTGAGCTTTTTATCCAATAGTTCACGTTCCGCTCCGGGTATTTGCGGATCTTTGGCATAACTGCTGTTCATAGCCAATGCGGGAGCCCAGACGATATATCCTCTCTTAACGGCTTCATGTCCGAAGTTATGATAGTTTACACGCTCGCCGATACCGCAGATTGCCTCGGGGTTTCCTCCTCCCCCATGCTGGGCAATAATCAGCGGGGCCTTCCCTTTCAGGTTTTTAGGAACCATGTAAATACCATAGGCATGAACACCTTCGATCACCTCAACCCAAACTCGATAAACATCACAGTAGGCATCTTCACCGACTTTAATAAATTTGGTGATTTTACCTTCCATTGCCTTAGGAGGGGGATATCCATAAAAGTCACCCAAAGTCTTGCGATAGGGATAAAGCGAACTCTTGTAACTCTCCGGACTAAAAAAATCGGGTTGAAATACTGTCATGGATTTATCAATATCCTCATCCAGCAATTTATCAACATAGGCTTTTATCTCAAGGTGCTGAGCCTTGCGATTTGGCCAGGAAACTGACCAATCCTCACGGTATTGCTGAGGAATTTGCTGTGCTTTAACTCCTGTAATACTTACAGTAAAAAAGATCAGACATATATAAATTACATGCCTCAAAGAATTGGATAAATTTCTCATTTATTTCTCCTCCAGATAAAAATATTGAATATGATTAATTGTTGGTAATCTTCAGCTATTCTTAGCATTTTTTATAAAGTTCAATTCAAAAGTAACGAATTTCATGAATCCGATAGCTATCGGATGACGAATTACACGAATTTTTACCATTTATACAATGCAGATGATTTTCAAACGGACGAAATTTTTTCCTTAAAAGATTATGCATAGTGAAATTATTATAATCCCAATTATGCTCGTACTTTTGTCTTTGTTTACATTACCGAAAAATGGAGTCAAATTTTATTGATTATGTGAAAATATTCTGCCGTTCAGGTCATGGAGGATCGGGATCAAAACATTTCAGGAGAGAGAAATTCGCTCCTAAAGGCGGTCCGGACGGAGGGGATGGCGGACGAGGCGGACATATTATACTCAGGGGAAACAAGCAGTTATGGACTCTTTTGCACCTTAAATATCAAAAACACATTTTTGCTGAGCATGGTGGTTCGGGAAGTGCCCAACGAAGCACAGGCAAAGATGGGGAGGATATTTATATCGACGTACCTCTTGGAACAGTTGCCAAAGATTCAGAAACGGGAAATGTGATCTGTGAAATAATGTATGACGGTGAAACCTTTATCATTGCCAAAGGGGGCCGGGGAGGTTTGGGCAACACGCATTTTAAATCAGCGACCCATCAGTCTCCGCGTTTCGCACAACCTGGCGAGGATGTTGAAGAAGGATGGAAAATACTTGAGTTGAAGATCCTGGCCGACGTTGGTCTCGTTGGGTTTCCAAATGCAGGAAAATCAACCTTACTTTCAGTAGTTTCGGCGGCAAAACCTGAAATTGCAGATTATCCTTTTACTACCCTTGTTCCAAACCTCGGTATAGTCAGCTACCGGGACAACAAATCATTCGTTATGGCTGACATCCCGGGTATTATTGAGGGTGCCCATGAGGGAAAAGGGCTGGGATTACGTTTCTTACGTCACATCGAGAGAAATTCCATTCTGCTTTTTCTTATTCCTGCTGATTGTGAAAATCATTTTAACGAATACCAGATTCTTTTAAATGAACTTAATCAATACAATCCCGAGCTTCTTGACAAGCAGAGAATCATTGCCATTTCAAAGTGTGATCTTCTTGATCCTGTGCTAATGACCGAAATCAGCAAGGAATTTAATAACTTGCCCCATACTTTTATATCTTCTGTTACAGGCGCAGGAATTCCGCTGCTCAAAGAACAAATCTGGAAAATGTTGCAATAATGAATTTCACGAATTAATTACGTATTTCACGAATTTAACAGGCAATGGGAATATTAAGTAGTATAGAACAACTTGACAGGAATTTCTTTCTTCTCCTTAACGGATATCATAATGTCTGGTGGGATTATGTCATGTCCTTATTCACCCAGCCTCTTATCTGGGTTCCGTTTTATTTGGTAATACTGGCAACCATTATAAAAAAGTACGGCAAAGAATCCCTGTGGATTATCATTGCAGTGGCATTGCTGATTCTCTTTTCAGACCAGGCCGCAAATATATTGAAACACTCTGTTAAAAGACTGCGTCCATCGCATGATCCTGTCTTAAGCGAGCTCACTCATATAGTCTTCACTAAAGGAGGACTTTACAGTTTCGTTTCAGGTCATGCTGCCAACTCCTTTTCTTTTGCTACATTTTTTATCCTGCTGTTTAAAAACCGCAAGTTTACATTTTTTATAATTCCATGGGCTTTATTGATTTGCTATACACGAATATATCTTGGACTACATTATCCTGGCGACATTCTGGGCGGTATAATAATCGGAATTCTGGATGGTATAGTCGTCTATAAATTGCTATCCATTTTTAAGACAAAATTCATTCGGATAAATTCATTTCTTTCCGATAAATTATCTCTGAAAGAAGCAAAAGCAATTATTTATACCGGTATTCTCACTGTCGCACTTTGCATGTTGATTGTTAGTCTGTTAATGAATATCCAGTTGTTGAAGCTAAATGTATAAAAAACAAAACCCAGGAATTCTGAGGAATATCCTGGCATTTGTTTAAATGATTTTTTAATCTCTTTATCTACCGGTTCTGCATTCTTTCACGCATCCGTTCGGCTTGTTGCTTACGGTATTCAGCCAATTTGGTAACCTGGTCAGCTTTTAAGATAGGTTTAATTTTGGCATCAGTTTCAGCCTGAGCTTTCTCACGGTCAGCCCTCATTTTTTCGCGATCAAAATTACCACCTGCTTCGCGCATTTTTGCAAATTCAGCAGCCTGTTTTTCCTGAGCCTCTTTCAAAATAGGAGTAATTTTGGTAATCTGATCGGGCGTTAAAGACAAGGCTTCTTTCAACTGATCTACCTGCCTCTGAAGCCTTTCTTCAGGAGTTCCGCCTCTTTGAGCAAATGCTGATCCCAATCCCAGCATAATCATCAATGCAAATACAAGAATTTTTTTCATAATAAGAAGTATTAAATTACAAAAATTAGACTAAAATACTTTTAATTAGTTTAATAGGGGACAGCACATTTCCCTATTATTTATAACAAGACTGAATAAAATATACAATTTAAAATAAAGTGAATATTAGTTCTTTAATCTTGACAATACACCTTATTATTCGAAATTTAATTTTTAGAAATACAATAAAGATGTTTAAATCCTCTGAGATACAGATCATCTCCAACAATCACAGGTGAAGCATGAAAACCATCGTCAAGCTTATTTTTGGCAATGACTTCAAATTGAGGACCCTGTTTTAATACGTAAGTCAGGCCGTTCTCACCGACAATATAAAACCTGTCTGCAACTCCAGTTGGCGAAGAATAAATGTTACCTGTACCTTCGAGTTTTTGAATAGCATAATTCACTTTACCGTCACTGGCATCAAGACAGGTCAGACTCCCGTTGTTGGCTTTAAGGAAATACAATTTGCCGTTTGAAAGCATCGGGGAAGGAGTATAAGGCGTATCCTGATCGTATTTCCAAAGAACGGCATCCTTATCCGTAATGTCGCCTTTAGCTTTTGCCATATCAATAGCTCTCAAAGCGAACCCTCTGAATCCACTCATAACATAAACGATTCCATCAGCAGTCACAGGACAGGGAATCACGTTTCCGGTTAAACCGCTGCATTGCCAGATCAATTCACCCGTTTCAAAATCATAACTTCTTACAAATTTCGTGGCCGCTGTAACTACCTGCAATTTTCCATTGACTTCAACAACCAGAGGAGTAGCCCATGAAGTACCTTCATCCCTGTCCACTTTCCAGATATCTTTACCTGTATTCTTATCGATCGCTGCAATAAAGGATTGCCCCTGGTGGTCCCAAATCATAATAATACGGTCTTTATAAATTGTCGGTGAAGCGCCTTCGCCGAAATTTCCGGCAATTTTCATCTGTCCGAACTTGCGTCCCCATTTTACATTTCCGTTAAAATCCAAACAATAAAGTCCGCGTGATCCGAAAAAGGCGTAAAGATTCTTCCCATCGGTTACCGATGAATTAGAAGCCCAACTCCCCAGTTCATGGGTAGCTTCCTGAGGCACTTCCTCATCCACCGTCTTTTCCCATATCATTTTTCCATTATTGCGATCAATGCACAGTACTTCAAACTTATGTACTTTGTCAGTTTTGTTTGCATTCATTCCCGTCTTGGGAGGTTCGGTTGAAGGAGTGTTCGAAGGATCTTCCTCGACCGCAGTTGTGATAAACAATTGATCTCCCCAAACAATGGGAGTATTATGTCCTTTGCCCGGAATTTCGATTTTCCATTTCACATTTTTGGTCTCGCTCCATTCGACAGGAGGATTTCCTTTTAAAGCCACTCCGTTTGCATCGGGACCTCTCCACTGAGGCCAGTTATTTTCATATCCCTTGATCTTTTCCTGTGAAAAAACAAAACCAGCCGATAACAAAATTGCTGCAGTTACTAATAATTTACGCATAAATCTCTCATTAATGGTTTAATATTTAATTCTTTAACTTAAATTCCGGGTGAGGCACACCATGTTAATGTTTGATTCCCTGAGACCCACACCGTGCATCTCTACTGATCCACATTGTCATTTCCGGCTATTTACCTGACACATAGACCTTTGGATTAGGAAGCCATTCCCAGCCTCTGCCCTTCCACATCCACATCAGATCATTCCCTGACTTTTCCTGTTCAGGAGCGCTTGCACGGTATGTCCTCCACATGTCTGTCACAAAATCATCATTTGCTCTTGTTTCAGCGCCCGGACGCGGACGTTTACCTGCCGCTCTTTCTTCCTTATAAGGATCGTCAGGACGCATCCAGCGTTCGACATAATCAAACCAGGCATCATGTCCCCACAATTTAACGGCTTTCATATATCTTGCCGAAAGAGCTTCACCGACCCATGCGGCGCCATTACAGCATGTCCGGTAACCTTCAGTGGTTTTGTCCCATCGCTCCCATTGATCAGGCATTTTCTCTTCATAATGAGATCTTTGTCCGTGGTGCTGAACCATCCAGTACAATACATCCTGCCCAAACCATCCTTTACCATAATAAGTCTGAGTATCTTCCTGAAAAATTGCAGAAGAAGGAAGATCGTAAATTTCAGGTTTATTCAGCATCAAACCTGCATAAAGAATAGGCCATTTGCGGCCGCTTGAATGACCTCCGCCTTCATTCCAGAAACCTCCGACTTTAGCCGTTCCGGAAAGATCAATACCATGCTGAATGAAACCGATAACCAGCTTCTCCTTCTTTTCTCTTGGAACGTCCAGCATTGTCATCAGACTTGCTATCGAAACAAGCCTTGCGTGTTCACGGCCGTAATTCGGCATATTTTCATTCGGAACCAGTTCCTGCTGTTCCCAACTCAGCAAATGATCAATCCAGCATTTTGAAAAATATCCTTCAAACTCTTCCCATGAAGGAACTGAAGCTACCGGTTTCAATTTGGGAAGTAAATCCCATTGAATGTCTTTAGCCCTGTAAATGGGTTTTTCTGTTCCTGCAAACGGAGGACGGAAAGCATCTGCCGGCGGAACTTCATTCAGACAGGTCAGCACAGCAGCAACTTTTAAAGTGACCCTTGATTTCTTCTCAGCATCCCACATGATATTCTTACAGAAATTATCAACCGGTACAGTAGGATTGCTTATTGTTGAAATAAGTGTAAGATTTGTTTTAAGTTCGTAAGGCAATTTAATACTTGCGCTTTCACTGTAAGAGGCATTCCTTGAATCATAACCCTCGTCGTATCCTGCCTTGAGGTACCACCATTGAGCCATTTCGCATGCGGGTATCAATTTTAAGGCTTGTATCTCCCCACTGATTGTTTTTTAGTTTATTGTCATCTACCGGAACAGGGCCCGGCTCAGGAGTGATTTTGACAATTGTAACCGGTCCGATCACCCACCAGTCCCCTGTAATAAACTGACCTGATTTTACAGGCTTGTCGAAAGTCCATGTGATGCCGTACTGGCTGATCTCCTTACGGTTTTCGACCTTTACAGCCGCCGTTGACACAAAGTTTAGTACCAGAAGACCAATCACTAAGAAAATAATTCTCCTTTTCATAAATTTAATTTAATTACTTGATATATAATATCTTTATCATTTATATCTAATTATCTTTTTTCTAAAACCTGTTGGCTGTTGCCTTTATCATTTCTGTCAGCTCAAGCTGACGTGAAAGGATAACGAACAGTATTTATTAAACATTTAAAGTTATTTCACTTTATACATATGAACTGCATAGGACGAGAAATCATCGCTGAACTGCCCTTTCTTAACCTTAATCGACCTGTTCTCGCCCAATACCTCAACCTTCTTTCCTGATTTCACGGTAAATGTAGCTTTGGTATTGCCGCCTCTCATGGCAATGGCAAATATATAATTTTCCCTGCCCTCTTTTTTAGTGATTAAATCAACGGGGACATCTCCATTGCTGCTTGATACTGAGGCATATTCCTTAGTATTATCACTATTGAGAACGCTTGCAAGCGAGGTAATCTGTGCATTAATTGATTTAAGGGCAGCCGACATTTCAGCATCATGAAGAGGTGCAGCCGTATCCATCGGCTTAATGAACGAATGGCAGAAATAGCCAAATCCTTTTGCCCCGTGAATTAAAGCCATCCATACTTCTGATTTTACTTCAGCCGGCGTTGGCTTCCTGTCTGTCTTTTCCCCAATCTTTGATGTTTCAATCCAGCACCACATTGGTTTTGAATAATCCGACCATTCGATCAGGTTCTTAATACCTGTAGCAACCCATTCAAGGCGGTTCTTTACATCAGGTTCTGAAGCATTTACAGGGTATATATCAAATGAAGCCATATCACAGCCTTTCAGATAACCATTCTTCGAAATTTTATAAGAATCAGTATTACCGGTGCATTCTCCGCGTCCGCCCCATTTTGTATACGCAACCGCCCTGCCTAAATTAAGGTAAACAGGACGGCCCGGATCGCTTTTCTTAATCTTCTCGTAATCGGCAATAATTATAGCAGGATCAATGCAGGGATCATATCCTTGCCCGCCATTTTTCTTCGCCTGTGCATTGTCAGGTTCATCTCCGTGCATCCAAGCGTAAATTGCAGGGTCTTTAAGATTGGCCAATCCAAACTCGTTCTGATGAGCGATCACCTTCATCCCTGCCTTCTTTAACAGGTCAAGGTTTTGCTGATTCAGGCGAACGGATACAAACGTGTTGACGCCAATATTCTTATAAGCCTCTGCATTGGTGGGATTCTGCGCCCACACCGCAATAGGGAAAAAATCCTTCGGAAGATTAATATTTCCGGGAGTTTGAGCAAACGAAATACTCCCAAAAATGAGAGTAGACAAAAAGATCAGATAAAATTTATTCATTGTTTCAATTATTGGTTTTCAGATTTCTTATTTAGTTTGAAATTTTATACAAATGAACGGCACAGGATGAAAAATCGTCACTGAATCTACCTTTTGTTATTTGAATTGTTCGGTTTTCACCCAGGACTTCAACCCGTTTTCCTTTTTTCACCTTAAAAGTCGCCTTCGTCTTACCATCTTCTCTTGCGACAGCAAAAAGATAATGGTCTTTACCATAACTTTTGGCCATTATGTCAATTGGCACCTCAGGATTATCATTAGTGACCGTTGCAAAAGAGGAGATTGTCGGACTGTTCAGTACGGGTGCAAGTGAGGCAATTTGTTTGTTTATCGACGTTAAACCTTCTTTCATTACAGGATCGCTGATCGGATAAGCTTCAATAAATGTAGGCTTGAACTGGTGGCAAAAATAGAGTAATCCGTTGGCACCATGTATCAGAGCCATCCATACCTCTGACTTAATCTGTCCCGGTGCAGGCATATGGGTATTGTTATAATTTGATGCCTCGATGGTAATCCAGACCGGCTTTTTATATTTGCTATAAGCACGAAGGCTGTCGATGCCTTTGGGAACAGAGGAAAGCTTATAATTATTATTAACCGGGTAAACATCAAACGAAACTATGTCGGCAGCTTTACAATATTCAGGATACATATATGTCTTGTGAGTATCTACTCCCCTGCCGCCCCAATCAGGCAAAGCCACACCCTGTCCCAAACCTATATAAACAGGCCTTGACGGATCTTTTTCCTTCATCCGGTTATATCGCGCGATAATGGTATCGGGTTTTATGGGAGGGCCATATCCGCCTTTCCCGTTCGATTGGGCATTATCCGGTTCATCTGTCTGAAGCCAGCCATAAATAGTACTATCCTTCAAATGGTTCAATGCAAACCGATTCTGGAATGTAATCACTTTAATATTTGCCTTTCTGAGCATCTCCAGTTTATTTTCATCCAGTCTGCCTGATGTATGAACGAACATATTGATGCCTATGGCGCTGTAAGCTGCAGCATTTTCAGGAGCCTGTTGCCATACCCCGATCGGGAAAAAAGATGAATTGGTTTTAATATCTCCGTTACTCTGTGCAAGAACAATGTTCCCTAAAAGCAACAAGGAAATCAGGCACAAGAAAATACTTTTCATAAGCTTTTAAGTATTTGACTGAATTATTTGTTAAGGGTTTAATCAACAATTCACTTTTACTGTTTAAAAATTGACAGCTTTCAAAAATAACATTTTTATCCTGATCAAACATTCAGGATGATTTTTATTCACTCTATTTATTGCCGATAAGAGTTCAAAATTGTATTCCAAAACAGCTTTGGAATCAGCCTCTCAATCTTGCTACTTTCTTTATACCATTTCCGGGTTTGCTGTGCACTTGCTGTGCTATTGCTGTGCACTTGCTGTGCACTTGTTGTGCAATAATAGCACAGCAATAGCACAATCAGTGTACAACGATAGCACAACAAATATAAGGTTGGCATAAGGTTGGGGACAGGTAAAATTCAGGATTTTATTCTGATCTGGTTGGGCTCAAGGATGATGAGGCGCTTTTTGTATAAAGCCCCGACCGCCTTTTTGAATGTTTTTTTGCTAACACCGAATAGCTGATAAATCAGTTCAGCATCGCTTTTGTCGGAGACAGGAATTTTGCCGCCTTTTTCTTTCAGCATTTCCAGAATTGCCTGTTCAACAGGTTCGACACGTTCATAGCCGGGTTTGTGAAGGGAGAGATCTATTTTGTTATCTTCCCTGATTTTTTTGATGTAACCTTTCAGGCGCTGGCCTTTTTCAAGCTGTTCAAAGACTTCATTTTCATAAAGCAGTCCCCAGTGGCTGTTATTGATGATGGCATTAAAACCGAGTTCGGTTTCGCTTTCAAGGATAATATCAACCTCTTCACCGATAGTGTATTGCGGAACAGTATTGTTGAGGAATTTGCTTAATTTGGCGGAAGCGGCGATCCTGTTTGTTTTTTCATCAAGATAAACATATACAAGGTAAGAGCGGCCTTCGATCATATCGGTTTTTTGTTCGCGGAAAGGAACCAAAAGGTCTTTCATCAATCCCCAATCGAGAAAGGCGCCGAAACGATCGACAGATTTAACTCTAAGCATTGCCACCTCACCAACCTGGGCGTAAGGCTTTTCGGTCGTAGCGATCAGTCGGTCTTCAGAATCGAGATAAACAAAGACTTTTATGACATCATCAATCAATGTGCCTTCAGGAACATAGCGTTCCGGCATCAAGATCTCGCCATCCGTTTTTCCGTCAAGGTAAACGCCAAAATCTACTTTTTTGACTACCCGGAGGAGGTTGTATTTTCCAATATTGATCAAATCAAGAGAATTAAATGCCTTACAAAGATAAGACTAAATACAAGGCTGGACTAAAAATTTCAAGAGAGAAGGCAATGCCGTAAAGGAGAATTACACCTTAATCAAATGTAATCTCTATTGACTTGTCCTTATTACCAAAAGAAACTTTTTTAGTTTGTCCGTTTGAAGTAATCTCATAATCACCATAAAAGGCGCGGGTTTTGAATTGTCCTTGATTATCGGCTTTATCGGTGATCTGAGTCCACCATTTTTTATAAACAAGATCCCTGAATGCCTGTCCCTGGGGAGTAATGGACCAGTCTTTCCTCCATAGAGCCGAATTGGGCTTCCAGTGCGACCCGGCCCAGAATCCCCAGAAGAGAATGGCTTCAACGGCCGGGTGGGCAAAATAGATAGGGAAGAACTTCTGAAGCTGTTCAGCCTGGGTTTTCTCGTCATCAAAGATAAAATTGCACTCTGTAATTTTTATGGGAAGATTAAATTCTGCCAATTCGTCCAGGTTTCTCTGCACCACCTCAGGCGGTGTAATAACATGAACAGGAGCCGACGCATGAGCCTGACAGCCAATACCTTCAATCGGAACGCCTGTTGCGAGAAGGTTTTTTATCTGCAGTTTGTAAGCATAGATATTGTAACCGATATCCAGAATACCGTAATCGTTTACAGTTAGTTTTGCGTTTGGATTTCCTTCCTTTGCCATTAAAGCCATTTCATTGATGATCCCATAACCCAAACGGCGGCGGTAAAAATCGCCGTGGATCATTTCGTTGTTGAGATCGAATTCCTCGATCCTTCCTTTGAAATGCTGAGTCACACTTATTGCACGGCGTTTGATGGCGGCTCTTAAGTCATCGTTGTTCAGATTTTTGATCCAGGGACGTATGAATTCTTCCTTTTCCCAAAAGATGCAATGACCGCGCATAGGAATATTCAGTTCATGGCAAATCTCCCACATCTTGTCGGCGTTGGTGTAATCCTCCCTGCCGGGCTCGGGTTCGTTATCCCACCACTTCAGGTCATTTCCATGCACCGCATAATTGAAATTCTCAGCGAGCACTTTTAAATACATTTTCCTGTCTTCCGGAGAAAAAGAACTTTTCTGATTTTCAACCATCCCTGTGGCAAGGCAGGTTCCAAACTTAAATTCGTGGCGTACCTGCTGAATCTTTACCTCAGCACCAGGCTTTGTTTTGATGATCATATCGCCCATACGGATTTCAGCTATTCTTGCATCGATGGCTTCGGGGGTAATTTCTGCTTTAACATTGCTCTGAGCAAAACAATTTACTGTACTCAAAATACCGATAAATACAATGGAAATGAACAGTCTTATTTTCATTGGTTTAGAAATATCAAATTAATATTTAGAAGTATACCTGAATTGATTTATCTTTTTTGCTAAAAGTAACTTTTTTTGTTTTGCCTCCTGAGGTGATCAGATAATCACCGTAAAAAGCGCGGGTTTTGAATTGTCCCTGATTATCAGCTTTATCAGTGATCTGTGTCCACCATTTTTTATAGACCAGATCCCTGAACGCCTGTCCCTGTGGAGTTATCGTCCAGTCTTTTCTCCAGAGGGCTGATTTAGGCTGCCAATGCGCTCCTGCCCAGAATCCCCAGAAAAGAATTCCTTCAACAGCAGGGTGGGCAAAATAGATGGGCAGAAGTTTCTGAAGCTGTTCGGCCTGTGTTTTTTCGTCATCGAATATGAAATTGCATTCGGTCATTTTAATCGGGAGATTGAATTTTGCCAGCGCATCGAGGTTTCTTTGTACTACTTCAGGAGGAGTAATGACGGGAAATGATGCAGAAGCATGAGCCTGACAACCAATGCCTCCAATTGGAACACCGGTTGCAAGGAAATTTTTGATCTGAATCTTATAGGCATCCGCATTATAACCGATATCCACAATGCCATAATCATTTACACATAAACGGGCATCAGGATTGCCGTATTTTGCCGCCCAGGCCATTTCATCGACTATGCCATAACCAAGCCTGCGTCTGAAAAAGTCGCCATGAATCATTTCGTTGTTCAGATCGAATTCTTCTATCCTTCCCTTGAAGTGTTCAGTAACACTCTTGGCTCTGCTAATTACTGCCGCACGGAGTTCATCATTGTTAAGTTTTTTCAGCCAGGGCATAACAAATTCTTCTTTTGCCCAGAAAATGCAGTGTCCGCGCATTGGGATATTCAATCGGTGACATATTTCCCAAATACTATCGGCATGAGAATAATCCACTTTGCCCTGCACCTTCTCGCAATCATACCATTTTAAAGCATTTTCATGGACGGCATAATTGAAGTTTTCAGCAAGAATTTTAAGATACATCTTGCGGTTTTCAGGAGACATTGATCCTCTCTGACCTTCGAGAACCTGGTTGGCTATGGCAGTCCCGAATTTGAATTCATGACGAATCTGCTGAATTTTTATATCCGCACCCGGTTTGGTGGAAATGATCATATCACCCATGCGGATTTCTGCAATTCGGGCATTTATTGCTTCGGGGGTTATTTCTGCTGATATATCATTCTGGGCAGAAGAAAGGGATGCACTTAAAGTAATTATCGAGAAAAGAGATAATAGCAATATTGATTTCATGATGCTCGTTTTATGACTTATGCATTAATAGTTTGTAAGAAGTTTAATATCTTTTAGTTAATGTTAAGTTTATATCTGAATGTTGAACCCCTTCAGGGTTCCGGATCCATCTCCTTCATTTTCCCCCGATCAATCGGGGAGGTATTTAAATTAAACCACTTCGTGGTTTTCGTTTCCTTCCAAATATTCTTGACTAAACTGGATTGAATTTGCATTATTTATTTCTGACTTTCTTTTTGAAATTATCCTTTCCATCAGTAAGCCAGGCAAGATTGAAACGTGCAAACATTATTTTTTCAAGGAGGGATTTTTCGCCGGTTTCATAGAGTATACCGATTGAACCATCCGGAAGAATGGTCATGCTGGAATAACCGGAAGGCCCTTCATAGAGTACTTTACTATTTTGCCAGGTTTTTCCTTCGTCATAACTAACCCTGATAGTCATCTTCTCTCTACCTTTTGTAGTGCCGGGATTTGAAAAGAGAAGTCTGTTTTGGGAGTCACCGTCCTGTTTACCAGTAAATCGTATAAAACTTGCCATGCAGCCGAATCCGGGTTCAGGAAGGGTCACTTCATCAACAGGATCAGTCCAGTTTATTCCTTTGTCTTGAGAGCAGCAGACATTCTATGCCCTTTTTGTTTTACCTGTCGCATATTCATCATCAAGGATCCGTCCTCAAGTTCAACAATCTGAGGTTCTCCATTATATTCGCCAATGGAATTGCCAATCTTCCATGTTATTCCGTGATCATCGCTGTAAACTGTCTGACAGGCACTTACTGTGAGATGTGACTGGCTTGAATAAGTCGGCATGATCAGCCTGCCGCTTTTCAACTGGATTCCGTTTCCAGGAGCCGCAACAAGATAATCCCATTCGGGATTTTTGAGATAAGTCAGATCGACAGGTTTTGACCAGGTTTCGCCGTCATCATCGCTTTTCATGGCATATAACCAGATCGTCCTCCATTTATCGTAGTCCTCAGCCATTTTAAAATCCTTGAGCATTTCAGGATTAAAACCTTCTTTCGGAACGATATAATCGAAAAACAACCAGATGGTTCCTGTTTGCCTGTCAACCAGCATGGAGGGATCGCCCGCGGCTTCTTCGCCGGGATAATCGGCAATGATTTTCAGGGGAGTCCAGTTTTACCATTATCAAAACTACGCTTCATGGCAAGATCGATATTGTTGGGGGCATCATTCCAGCGCTCAATCCTTGCATCACATACAGAAATGAGGGTGCCTTTATTTGTCGTCACCAGCGAGGGAATCCTGTAAAATTTGGAACCTTCTTTACCTCCTGTGAAGAGATCCTGTTGTTGAAGAAATGGTTTATCAGTCTGACAACCTGAATAAACCATCAGTACCACTGAGAGAATGAATAAATTTCTCATCCTGATCCAATTAAATATTTAAGACGAATTATACGAATTTACACTCTCAATGTCAATGTTTACCGGCGATTCCCCTATGGCCTGCAAATCCCCATCCGCCGCTTCCGATCAGGAATCCGAAACCATACCAGAAGCCGTTATTGTTTTGTGCAAAGAGGGTTACATTATCCCTGAACAACATGGCAATCAGATCGAAAGGGGCAATGATTCCATGCCACAAACCACCCCAGAATCCATAGGTGTGACCCTTAAGGCAATCGGTAACAATTTCCCTTTGAGCACAACTGCATAACATTATTACACAGACAATGAGCAGAATAACTGATTGAATTTTAATTGATTTCATATAAGTTGAATTAAGTATTAAATAGTTTCAGTTATAGGATTTCACGATCCCGATAGCTATCGGGGGACGAATTTCACGAATAAGATTCAGAGTTTCAAGGTTTCAGAGTTGATCAACGTTAAAAGTAATCAGTGATCAGTGATCAGTTTGAGACGCACGCCGTGCGTCTCTACAAAACACTGAAACATTGAAACTTTGTAACATTCATTTAAGCTTATACCACTTTGATGCATTCTCACGATATATTTTATCAACCACACTACGCGGCAATTCAATACCTTTAAATTTATCTTTGATTAAAGGGCTTGTCATTGTATGATCCGTAGTGAGATATCTCCAATCTGCCAGTCTTGTTTCATGCATTTTCCGAACCAAAGTATCCGGATTGCCTGTTCCGTCATCTCCCATATCTGTTCCATATAAAATCCTGTCCTGATAAATAAGAAAAAAGTTACGGACTTTTTCCCGATCCTGACGGGTTTGATAGAACAGTTGTCCCATCCTCTCGGTCATATCCACAGCGGCATTGGGGTATTTTTCAAGAAAAGCGGAAATTCTTTCGACACTCCATTCAAGGCTTGCCAGATGGGCCCCGATAAAACGAAGTTTAGGATGTTTTGAAAGCATCCGGTCGCGGGCGGCCATCTGATCTTCGTAAGAGGGAAGGTCAGGATGAAGGTACATATGATACTGAGGATGCTGTGCATAGTAGGCGCTGTCGTTTCGGGTGGTCATTTCAGATAAGGGAAGCCAGCAGTTTTTGGGTTCTCCCAAATGGCCGACAACAGGAATCTTTTTTGCTACAAGCCAATCAAATAAAGGGTCAAAACGAGGGTCATCGATCATTACCAGTTTACCAGATTGGTCACGATATGACATTCCGATATTCTTCCAAACCTTAACAGCAACTGCACCGTTTTGAAAACAGCTATCGAGCCATTGCTGTGTATTTGACAGCCAATCAGGGCTTCCAAATCCATCCATGCAGAAAGTAGCGACAAAATATACTTTGCCGGGATATCTTTCTTTCAATTCAACAGCCTGAGAATACTGGGTTTTTACATTGTTGCAATCGCCGGTATTGACATTGATGGTAAGCAGTTTAAAATTATCTTTCTCTGCCTGTATGATTACAGCATCGCGGGTTGTATTGAAATGAAAATGAGCATCGATTTTCGGAACCTCGTAAAAATCCTTTTCTGAGTAATAATCTGAACTACAAGACATAACCAAATAAATCAAAAGAAAAGCCGGACAAAGGACAAGTCTGATCATGAGTAAGAAGTTAAGTCGTTATTTTTGGTAAATATTCCATAAAATTAGAAATTTAGTGAGATATCCCAAACTATTCAATCTTTTTTAGGGAACTGGCATATGTCAAGAGGAAATAGCGGCAGTCAGCAGGAGCGGCGGCAGGAAAGCTGTAAACAGTGAACAGTAATCAGTAATCAATGATTTAAACTCAAGGATTTAAAAGAGCTGAGAGATACAAAATCAAGGAGACGCAAATTATTAATTCTCTACAATAAAATTCGTTCTGAATGATCAGGGCTAAAGCCCGGATGGAGAGAGGATTCAATATTATCCGTCACATAAATGTGACGGCAAAGGATAAGCTTACATTATTTATATCATTAAAATATTCCTTGCTTAACAATAAATAATAATGGGGTTTACGAGCCGTGTACGGAGTTGGTACGAGCCAAATACGGAGCAGGTGGCAGGCTAAAAATGAATGTTTATGATCATAATGTAAACTTTATCAAAAATTTATTAGACACACGCCGTGCGTCTCTACAATTAGTAAGGTTCGACTTTTTTATCAAAGGGACTCAACTGTCCATCTGCAACTTTATATAATCTTTCATTTGTGACTGTAATGGCATCAGTCAATTCTTTATAAGGGCGGTGGCAGACGTCCATCACACCGATATTGAAATTCTCACCATCATAACGTCCATTGATTGGTTCATCGAGCCATTCAAACCAATTCAGTCCAATAATTTCGGGACGGGCAAATCCCTGCTCCATATAATATCTGAAGGCTTCGCCCCGGGCGGCCTGATTGGCTACTGCCCTCAATCCCGGATGAGGCAGTCCGCGATCGATGGAACCGAAATGAAATTCACCAACCATGACCGGTTTTCCGCTTCTTTTATAAATCTCAGCCGTTACCTTTGGAGGATCGAAAAAATAACCATTGATTGAGAAGACATCAAAATAGTTGCCCGCGACATAAAGATATTCATTACTGATCCATGCATAGCGCATGCCCAAGATTAAGATGATTGGGATCGACCTTTTTTACTTCATCACAAACAACTTTGATATATTTATCAGCCATGATTCGTGAGAATTCTTTCAAATCGTTTTCAGCAGCGACGGTCAATGAAGACTGATCCTGAAATATCCTGGATTCCAGGGATTCAAAATCAGCCAATTGAATATTCCATTCCTTATTGAGATTTTCGAGGTTATTTTTATACCGTTCCTTCAGCCAGGCAATCAAAGCTTTCTTGGTATAAGAGGGCTGATCAGTGCCCAACATTTCGAAGGCCAGATTAAATGACTCATCGTATTCCATTACTTTCGGTGTGAAAGCCCATTTGGGTTCATTGCTAAGGAAATACCCGACAAGATAAGGATCGTTTTTAAAGACTTCCAGTTGTTGGGCAAAGCGAACAGCATTTTCATGGTATTCTTCCGAAAAAACATCAGGAAAATCACGATAGAGCAGTGTTTTGGTCGTTGGAAATCCGCGAAGAGGGATCATATAGGGAATTTTGGATTTTTTAGCCAGATCGATATCCGACCAATTGGCGATGGTATTGATCCTCCATTTTTTAATCAGGTTGATGGTCATATCTTCCCAATGCTTCCGCCAATCCTGGCCAAATACCCTGATGAGATTGCTAACATAAAAATTATAACCATAACTGCTGCCTTGAATGAGACGCACGCCGTGCGTCTCTACTGATCTCCTGGTGATTGCATCTTTGTAAGTCACAGTATCATTTCCCGATGGAAGCCACTCAAAGAAATTCTCATTGATATTTTCATAAACCTGGGTAAGCATTGAAGGTGAAATTACATCAATGCCATTGCAGACGTATGCATACCCTTCGGGATCAGCCAGCCACCAACGCTTACCATCAAACTGTGTTCTGAAAAATCCTGTTGCCTTAAATCTTTTCTGCTTCCAACCACCATACTTACTCCATTCGGCCGGGTACTTTGAATTTATCGCACCTTTTTCCAAAATAAGTATGTCATTCTTCAATTGTGCTTCATCTTTTGTTTTACCCGGCCAGTCTTTGTAATTCCATTGTCCGAATTTATCAACAACCGGTTTGTCCAGCTCACTGAATTTTTCGGGCAGATCATTGGTCAGATACATCGAAGCAATCTCAATCTTAGGGGGATATGGAAGACGAAAGGGCGTTGACAACCTGAGGCGCACCTCTCCCACTTCAGAAGGGTCAAGACGGTTTCCAAGAATAAAAGTTGTCAGCTGCCCCGGCATTCTTTCGATTGAAACACTCTGTCCGTCAAGGGATGAGAGAGGCAAAACCAGCTTTGTTTTAATATAAGGCAAGAAACCTATCTGAGGAGAAATCATGGGAGTGTCTTTTGCAGTATCATTCCGGGCTTCGGAGCGGGATTTCTTCTTATAAAACTCAAAGCCAAGCGTTGCATCGCATTCATTCGGATTATAAACTTCACAAACAAGGTATTTTGAACTGCTCCAGTCCACCCTGGATCCAATACCGGCAATTAAGGCTGTATTTTGGGGATCAGTAGGATGAAAAATCATTACATCCTTTTTAAATTGATCGCTCTGTTTAATAGTGCAGACCGATTTATTCTTTAAGCTTAACCAGGGAAGATCGAATTGAAACGTTAAAGGTACCTGCGGCCTTTTGGACTGGCAGCCGAACAGGAGTAATAAAATGAGGAAGCTTATTAAAGAGTTTTTCATAGAATCGGGAATTATGAATTATAGCATTTCAAAGTTACAGAATTATGCCTTGAAAGATTGAAACTTATTATTTCATTTTTTTAAATGAGCAATCACAAATTTCAAAACTTTTAAAATTAACATAACGTTCGCAGGGACATTTTTTTGAATAGGTTTGGGAATTAGTACCTTATCTTCAAATTTGAAGTATTTTTTGGCATAATATTCAAAATCAATACGATGGAATCAACACCAATTCTTTGATTTTCTGAGCCATGACAATTGTCTCTTTACGGACACTCACTGTGCGGATGAACCCGATTCCCATGCAGTTCTTTTGGCTATACTTTCAGCATTTGACCGTATTATTTCTTTAAATGGTTCGGGAAACCCGCGATAATCAAATACCCTAATCTCATTTTTATACATGTACCTTGTCATTCCCCGGCTATAGGATAGATCAGGCAGTGTTCCGCAAAGAATCAACCTGTCGTAACATGATAGTACGCAGGAAACCTCTTTTTTTTGTATGTTTCAGTTGGTATTTTCATCTTGTAAAGTTAAGCACTTTTCCTGTTTGGTTCTGGCTTATCCAGGTTAGGTTAAAGGCTTAAGTCATGAACAATGAGTTATGAACGTTGAGTGTACTGTAAAACTCATAACTCATAATTCATAGTTTTCTCCTGTTGTCTGTTGAAACAGTTGTTATAAAATGGTGCTATCCCAAAACATAAATCTGACTAAATCATTATATTTGTTGGTGGACTCTTAGACCTGGTTTTACAAATCGTGAATACATTATGATGAAGAGAGTTACCGGTTGATTGAATACAGATATAGAAAATGCGATTATTACATTTACAGATATTGTTGATTATTAATGTTGTTGTACTGACAGGAAGAGTAGCCGGCCAGGATAAGGAATCTTTGAACGAACTTTTAAAGCTTGATTCAAAATCCGATACTTTTCAATTAAAAAAGCAACCCGAGACCGAAATTGGGTTGGGGAATTCTTTTTTTATGCCCAGCTTTAACAGCCATCTATTCGGTGTTTATCTTTTACCGAAAGTAAATTTTCAAGCCTTAAAAGTCTTGAAATTTGACCAGAATAGAATTTCAGGTAATGTTACTTACGGGTATATGACTCTTTGGAATTATAATCCCTTCCGATATAGCCCGATCGGAAACATGGGTTACTTTGGACTTTACGGGACTTCGATTCGACAAGTAAACGATAAACTTTATCTGGGAACGTCGATGCTTATTCCTGACAAAACAGGAACAATTACCGGGCCCTTTAACGGGAATAGCTTTAACAGCTCGATATTTGTCGGATATAAGTTCTCTGAGAAATTCAGTATAAAAGCTGGGATGAACATTCACCGGTATGATTCTCCCTGGATGAACGGAGGCTATGTTCCATAAATTACACTTCTGTCCCGATTACTAATGGGAGGTTCCTGTTTAATTGTTTAAAGAAATTCCAATGGAAACAGTTATAAATGAGAAAATCCGGTATGAATTTAAGGCACTGACAGATAGTTGTCCTGAAAGCATGATAGCAAGTGAAATGCCTTTTATTGAAAGCGCATTTGATTATGCTTGTCAACATATTGGGAACACTACGTGGGAGAATGACGAATTGATATTGATTCATTCCATTTCAGTAGCCAGAATAGCAGTTCTTGAATTGGGATTAACTGCTGATTCCCTGGTTGCCGCTCTTCTGCACAATGTTTTTCGCCCGGAAGGGATTCCATTTTCTTTTGAAGAAGTACAAAAATTGTTCGGAACCAGTGTGGCTGAAATTCTTGACGGCATCATAAAGATCAACTCACTTAACACGGAAAATCTCATATTTCAGAGTGAGAATTTCCGCCGCCTGATGCTGACCTTGTCAGGCGACGTCAGGGTTATACTGATAAAGATTGCTGATCAGCTGCAGGATATGCGGATGCTTGAGGTGGCCAGCTCCGAAGTAAAGCAGCGTTTAGCAGTTGAAACCTGGCATTTGTATGCTCCTTTGGCTCACCGGTTGGGATTGTATAAAGTCAATTCGGAACTTCTTGATTTATCTCTTAAGTACCTTCATCCGAAAGAGTTCAGTTTTATTGTAAAAAAACTTGAAGAGACAGCATTGGAGAGAGCTGATTTTGTTTCCTCATTTGTTAAACCAATTGAAAATAAATTGCAGGATCGTGGTTTTGATTTTGAAATCAAAGCCAGGACAAAGTCTGTATTTTCAATCTGGAATAAAATGCAAAAGCAAAAAGTCGACTTTCATGAAGTATATGATCTTTTTGCCATACGGATCATCTTAAATTCAAAACCGGAAGATGAGAAAGCCACCTGCTGGCAGGTCTTTTCGGTTGTCACAGAGGAATACACCTCAAATCCCGACAGATTGCGTGACTGGATAACATTTCCGAAATCAAATGGTTATGAATCCTTGCATACAACAGTGCTTGGTCCCGGGAAGAGATGGATTGAAGTACAAATCCGTACAAGACGGATGGATGATGTGGCTGAAAACGGATTGGCCGCCCACTGGCGTTACAAAGGAGGTAAAGGAGGAGAGGAAATTGACAAATGGTTAAAGAACGTACGTGAGATACTTGAGAATCCGAATTTGAATCCAGCGGATGTAATTGATGAATTCAAAGTAAACGTTTATGAGGACGAGATTTATGTTTTTACTCCCAAGGGTGATTTAATAAAATTGAGAGCGGGTTCCACCTTGCTGGATTTTGCCTATGAAATCCATTCAAAGATTGGCGATCACTGTGTCGGAGGTAAGGTCAACGGTAAACTGGTGACATTAAAACACAGGTTGAATAATGGTGATCAGGTGACTGTTGAAACTTCAAACAATCAGAATCCTAAAATTGACTGGCTTGATTTCGTCGTTACATCCAAGGCAAAATCACGGATTAAGGCCAGCCTTAATGAAGAGCACAAACGGGAGGCTGATAATGGCAAGGAAATACTAAGAAGAAAATTCAAGAACTGGAAAATAGATCTGAATGATCAGGTGATCCGTAATATATTGAAACATTATAAGTTAAAGCTTGCTGCGGATTTATATTACAATATTTCGACGGGAAAGCTGGATGTTTTGGAAATCAAAGATCTGGTTTTAGGAAAAAGAGAAGAATCTCAGCAGGAGAAACTGAAAGAAATTCTTCCTCTTCAGGAAATTAAGGAGTTGTCATTTGATACAAGTGACGATTATCTGATTATTGATAATAATCTGAAAGATATCAATTATAAGCTGGCTGTATGCTGTAATCCTATTTTCGGAGACGAGATTTTCGGGTTTGTGACAATAAAAGATGGCATTAAAATTCACAGGCTCAATTGCCCTAACGCGAAACAGATGATTGAGCGTTTTCCCTATCGTTTAATAAAAGCCAAATGGAATGATACGGGTAAACGAAATTCTTTTCAGGCATCACTGCATATATCCGGATCTGACCGCAGCGGTATAGTAACTGATATCTCAAAGATAATTACAAAAGAAGTCGGGATTCAAATGCGTTCTATTGCAATTGACAAGGAAAACAAAGCTTTCGAAGGGAACCTCAGAGTGTTTGTTAACGATCTGGAACATCTGGAATTCCTGATGCAAAAACTAAAAAATATCAAAGGTGTACATTTTGTTAGCCGTTCAGATTCTTAACGAGACTGTCACAGGCTGTAGGCTAAGGTGGAAAGGTTTCAAATTCCAAAGCTCTGTGAAACATTTAAAGTTGAAGGAAAAACGATCTAATTCTTCCGGTCAGGTCTTAAAAAGTTGCAAATCCCGAAGAATATCTGTACAGTTCAGCACGTGATTATTCAGGAGAAATAAGGATTGTTCAATATTGAACCGGTTTAATTTCAGGGACTTATATGATCACAGATACTGGATTAAATAGCAGGTAATTGCAAAATACCATCAGCAGCAACCAGCTTTTAGCCATATCCCGAAGAGCAGGTAAATAATCATTTTTAAAATCACAGTTTAGACTTTAAAACAAAACACGGATTGTAAAACTGCACAAGCGAGTGTGTAGGGATTCGCTAAACATTATTTAAAATGATTATCCGCATGATGACCTATTGTAAATTCTCGACTTAAAATCTGTATTGTTGCTTATAGCGGCAACAAGCAGGCGGTCAAAGATTGCCTCACCGAAATAACGTCGGTTGAATTTATAACAGAACTCATTCAGATAGTATTGTAAGTATTCTTTGGTAAGTTGGTGGTGCATATCCAGAAGCAACCGTTTGACATTGCCAATAGCAATATGCACCCAGGGAAGAATCTTTGGAAGGTCTTCGGGTTTTACAACCTGTGCCTGGTGCGACTTGACGTGTTCACCCAACTTCTTGTAAGAAGTTGAATCATCGGTGGTTAGTTCCACGGATGGATTCATTTGCTCTTTGACAATCTTTGAAACGGTATCAGCCTTTAAATCGTCAATAATCACCATTTTAAGGTGATTGACACGTTTGGGCTTTTTGCCTGGTTTGGGATTATCGATGAAAGTACTTTCGCTCATAACCACCACCCTGGATTGCTTCTGGCTGCCAATGCCGCGTTTAAGTGCTTCGTTCTTTTGATTTTCCGGAACCAGTGTGGTTATAAAGGCATTGTCAAGCTCAACCTGACCGTTCAACTGGTAAAGGTTGTCGCGTTTGCCCATCACATCACGTAATTTGCATACCATCTCCCAAATCGGCTGATAACGTTTGTGTCCCAATTGTCGCTGCAGCTCCGCTGCCGAGAAGGATTTTTTGGTACTTGTGAGCAGGTGCATGGCAATATACCAGTACATAAACCGCAGTTTGCTATGTTCCATCACGGTACCCGACCGCAAGGATTGACGGTAATGACAGTGCTTGCATTCGTAACGTAGTTTATTCTGAAGCCAGTAGTGATGCGTGCCTCCACATTTGGGACAAACCACCCCGGCAGTGTCTCTCTGTGCTTTAAAATGTGCAATACAGGCATTTTCATCGGGGAATTGTGAACTGAATTTGATGATATTCATGAGATGAATTGTAATGGTTAATACGATGTAAATATAATGAATATCAACTAATTATACAAATATTTATAAAACTTTTATGAACTATTTTCGCTTAAATAAATACCTATTTTTGATTAGGTCATTATGCGGATAATCATATTATTTAATCTTATAATATGTCTCATCGTTAATTTTTATTTTATTTTTTTAATCACTGTAATGAAACACGGATCGATTAAGTTCTTTAAGGATTAGGATCAATTATTTCTTTATTATTTGAATCATCAATTACAAATATACCCGAATTTACATTAGGGTCGACCATTTCAATTTTACTTCTCTTATGATTTCGAAATAATAGTAAAATATAATTTATCCTTTAGTAGTCGATATCTACCTTTAATTTAATAACAGATCTTACATCATCATAGTTACCACTGAAGGTCTAAATGAAGTTCCCATTCTCGAGAAATTCAAAATTCTGATTTAAACCATTCCAAATTTATCAAAATCCTTTTGCCAAATTCCAACTAAACTATCTTTTTTAATAAAAGAAGTATCTCAATTAATTGCGCAATATTTTGATAAAACAAATATTAAGAATTACTATAAATAAAATAAAAACCGGCTTTCTCATAATATCGTATTTTATTAATTAAACTGTATATTATATGGATTCCCAGCTAGCGCGAATCGAAGATCGGCGATGCCAATTTGTAATTCATGCCCTTTAACTTTATATTTTCAATCCTTCTTCCCGATCTTATGATTTCTGCCGATTTCAAAATTTATTCCGCGAAATTTCTCAACCCAATATTACATAAATTTTTAAACTTCCAACATCAAAAATCTCTTCTTGTTCCCGAAAAAAAGGATTACCTGCAATGTAATCAGAGATTTTATGGACGAATAAAAAACCATCCGGGGAAATTTATACCTTTACCTTTTCAATAAAACCAAATCATCCGGACTATTTATATCTGATTAAATAAAATGAACAAATTATACCTGACATTCTTCTTTTTCTTTGTCATTCTTACTGCCGGCGCTCAGAATCCGGCCATTCAGATCACGGTAAATACAAAGAATACCAGTCTGATCTATACCGTCGGCAAGGATCAGCGGTTGTATCAGTCCTATCTCGGAGCAAGGCTTGACGGAAAGGAGGAAGCCGCTGAAGCCTCCTCAACCGTCCATCCGGCTTATGCCACCTTCGGGACCGATAATCTCTTCGAACCGGCCATCCGGGTAACGCATAACGACGGCAATCCTTCTCTGGAACTGAAGTATATTGATCAGTCTGTTCAAAACATAAGCAGTGACGTGACCCTTACAAGAATTACACTGAAGGATCCGGTCTATCCCGTCGAGGTTATTTTAAATTTCAGGGCCTTTTACAACGAGAATGTCATTGAGCAGTGGGCTGAAATCCGTCATCAGGAAAAGGAGCCCGTAACGCTTTACAATTATGCCTCCTCCATGCTTCACTTCGATGCCTTGCATTATTGGCTGACACAGTTTCATGGCGACTGGGCGGAAGAGATGAGGATGCAGGAGAGCGAGCTGACAAGCGGCATAAAGATAATCGACAGCAAACTGGGTACCCGGGCGCATATGTACCAAAGCCCCAATTTCCTTCTTTCACTGGACAAACAATCGGATGAAAATCATGGTGAAGTGATTGCCGGCTCGATAGGATGGTCGGGAAATTTTCAGCTCAAGTTTGAACTGGATGAGAAAAACTCCCTGCGTGTCATTTCAGGCGTCAATCCGTTTGCTTCGGAATACAGCCTTGTACCGGATAAAACTTTTAAAACACCTTCCTTCTTTTTTACTTATTCAAACAAGGGCAGGGGAGAAGCAAGCCGTAATCTCCACCGCTGGGCCGTCAATTATGGTATCCTCGATGGCAATCAACCCCGACTGACGCTTTTAAATAACTGGGAGACAACTTTTTTTGATTTTAATGAGCAGAAACTTTCCGGATTGATCGATGATACCAAAACCCTGGGAGTTGATCTCTTTTTACTGGATGACGGCTGGTTTGGCAATAAATATCCCCGCAATGATGACCATGCAGGCCTTGGCGACTGGCAGGAAAACAGGCAAAAGCTTCCCGATGGACTCGGTTCTCTGGTGAAAATGGCTGATGCCAAAGGTGTAAAGTTTGGCATCTGGCTCGAACCTGAAATGGTAAATCCCAAGAGCGAATTGTATGAAAAACATCCCGACTGGATTTTAAAGCTTCCGAACCGTCCCGAACACTATTACCGCAACCAGCTTGTCCTCGATCTGACCAATCCTGAGGTGCAGGAGTTTGTGTATCACACAGTCGTGGATATGCTGGTAAAAAATCCCGGAATTGCTTACATCAAATGGGACTGCAACAGCATGATTAACAACCCTTATTCCGTTTACCTGAAAAATCACCAGTCGCATCTGTACTATGAATATGTAAACAGCCTTTATGAAGTACTCGAACGCATTCGTGAGAAGTATCCCCATTTGCCGGTTATGCTTTGCTCAGGAGGCGGTGCAAGGGTTGATTACGGGGCGCTGCGTTACTTCACGGAATTCTGGGCAAGCGATAATACCGATCCTTTCGAAAGGGTGTTCATTCAGTGGGGATACTCTTATTTCTTCCCGGCTGTATCTGTTTGCAATCATGTGACATCATGGGGAAAACAGTCGCTTAAATTCCGCACCGATGTGGCCATGATGGGCAAGTTGGGGTATGATATCCAGGTAAAGGAGCTTTCGCCTGAAGAGTTGAAATTCAGCCAGGAAGCCATCCGGAATTACAAAAGACTGAGTGATGTCATATGGAAAGGTGACCTGTATCGTTTGATATCGCCTTATGAAGAGAACCGCGCAGTGCTGATGTATGTGAATGAAAACAAGAGCCATGCCGTTTTATTTTCCTATACCCTGCAGAGCCGTTTCGGCGAAAACTTTAACCGGGTAAGGTTTGAAGGCCTCGATCCTCAAAAAACATACAGGATCTATGAGATAAATGTATTTGGAAAACCGTTTCTCCGGGATAAAGATCAATCTTATTCAGGTGATTATCTGATGAAAGAAGGTTTGCATGTTTCCGGCAATACACCTATGACAAGTGTGGTACTGGAATTAAAAACAGATTAATCGGATGATCCCGGTCGGATTCATTCTAAACAATTCCTGAGAAAAAGAGGACCTAAAATTGAATTTTTTCTTTTTCTTTGATTATTTAGGATTTCCATATCGGGAGTTTTATAAATTAGTGAAGTTTGGCATTAGGAATTAAGCCTGAAAAAGATTGATTGGAAATTTAAATAAATTACAGAGATTCAGGGTTAAAAAGATTCCTTATTCCGATTCGTTTCATTCGGAATGACAGATTGTAAAGTAAGTGTTCATTGAGGTTACAGCAAGAGATTCCTCACTTCGTGTCGGAATGACATACCGATCCGATATCAGGGGAGGGTTGAGTGGGGCGGCGTCGCCGCCCCACTCAACCCTCCCCTGATAAAACCACCATTGTCATTCCGAATGAAACGAAGTGGAATGAGGAATCTCCTGTCTTTATTCCATCATGCTCCATTTTTGGGGTGAGGTCTCAGAGCGAAGAGAAGAATCTCATAAAAATGAAGACTGCCTTAAATGTGGTCTAATGGTGATGAGAAACTTAAATAATGAAATAACAATAAACCTAAAATCCGGTTAAACAATGAATTGCCTATGAATGCAATGCCGTTTGTAATAGGGGCGCTTGAGTATTAGCATTGGCCTACCGGTTCTATTACGGTTTTATTTCGGCAAAGGTGCTGATGCTGAATGACCGGCATGTTACTCCTTCCGTAAGGCTGTTTGATAAGCACAATTACTATCCGATGCCCAAATGGGTCCTTTTCGGGCATCATTTTGCGGCCATTGCCGGCGCCGGGCCCCTTGTCGGGCCAGTACTGGCAGCCCAGTTCGGATTTATGCCCGGTTTCCTTTGGATGCTTATCGGAGCGGTAATGGCTGGCGCCGTTCATGACCTGGTCATTTTGACCGCCTCCACCAGGCGGGACGGCAAATCCCTTGCTGAAATAGCAAAGGCTGAAATCAGCACTTTCAGCGGGGGTATTGCCTCAGTTGCTAGTCGTGATCATCCTTGTTATAGCTCTTGCAGGACTTGGGGTTGTTGTCGTGAATGCCCTTGCCGAAAGCTCGTGGGGGACCTTTACCATTGCGGCAACCATTCCTATCGCAGTATTTATGGGATTCTGGATGTTTAAGTTCAGGAAAGGAAGAACTGCCGAGGCAACCATTATCGGGATTATCCTTTTAACCCTCGCCGTGATCTATGGAAAATATATTCCGGGTTCTCCGTTCGCCTCCTGGTTCCTGTTTGACCGCAAAACACTAACTATTCTCTTGGCGGCTTACGGATTTCTTGCCTCAGTATTACCGGTCTGGCTGCTTCTATCCCCGCGGGATTATCTCAGTTCAATCATGAAGCTCGGAGTGATCGCCATGCTGGCCTGCGGCGTCATCCTTGTCGCTCCCGCCATTAAGATGCCTTCCTTTACTGCTTTTGTCCATGGCGGCGGCCCTGTCATTCCCGGAACTTTATTCCCTTATCTTTTTATAACGATAGCCTGCGGAGCCGTCTCCGGATTTCATGCACTGGTCAGCTCAGGCACTACGCCGAAAATGCTGATGAAAGAATCGCACATCAAACCGATAGCCGTTGGTTCAATGTTAGCTGAAGCAATGGTTAGCATTCTGGCTTTAATTGCCGCCACCAGCCTCTTCCCGCTGGATTATTTCCAGATCAATGTATCTCCTGAAAAGTTTACCCAGATCCTTCCCCAGCTTCATTCCATGGGATTTACTGATACCAATCTGACCACCTTATCTGCCGAAGTGGGTGAGAAAATCGCGGGCCGGCCCGGCGGAGCGGTATCTCTTGCTGTGGGAATGGCGCAGATATTTTCAAATATTCCCGGACTCAGCAGACTGATGTCCTACTGGTATCATTTTGCCATAATGTTTGAAGCCCTCTTTATTCTGACCACCATTGATGCCGGAACCCGTATTGCCCGGTTTATTCTCCAGGAGTCCTTCGGAAAGTTTTATCATCCCTTCTCACGAACAAACTGGCTGACAGGCAATCTGATAACCAGTTTTCTGATTGTCATGGCGTGGGGATATTTTATCTATACGGGAAGCGTTTCCACCATCTGGCCCATGTTCGGCGTAGCCAATCAGTTGCTGGCCACTCTTGCCCTTGCCGTGGGAACCTCCTATCTGATCAACAACGGCAAACGCAGATATGCCTGGATCACCCTTGTCCCAATGACTTTTGTCGGCATTACGACCATCACGGGAGGGATAATGAACATGTTTAATCTCTACATTCCACAGATGCTTGAAGAGGCCACAAGAATCCAGGGAACCATCAACACCCTCCTGACAGGACTTATTCTGATTTGTGTTTTGCTGATTATAACGGAGGCCATCCCCAAATGGATCAAAGGAAAGCCAAAATTCAGGCTCTCTGAAGGAGACATGGCAGTCGCTGAGCCTGTCGCAGTTGAATCTGAAGAAATTGAGGCGGACAAAGTAATTACCTAAAGTCTGTCTGCCTGAAAATCCGGATATTATTTATTTTGTGCACCTTTTTTAAAGAGTCAGGCGCTTATACATTGCGCTGCCATCCGGTTTTTTCATTTATAACAACCCCATGATTTCTCCGGTGATTATTCGTAGACTATACATAGATTATTCGTAGTTTATTCGTATAACATACGAATGATCTACGAATAATATACGAATAATCTACGAATAAAGACCGGAGATGGTAGGGCGAAATATAGATAGAAAAAGGGGCGAAGTTCAGATTCGGAATGTTGGTATATTAATCCCCGAAAGGGTTCCAAACCCTTTCGGGGATGAGGAAGAGGTTAATTGTTGTCGTCAATAGATTCTCTCTGCTCCCGATTGCATCGCGTGGTTTTTATGAGCAGTCCCGCATGTGCGGGATTTGTCAAATGAGCCCAAATTACAAATTTCATAATCCGGAGGGTGTTTATTTTATTTTGTAAGTTTTGCTGCTGTGTAATGGTTAGATGTATTTACCCGAAACTATAATGCCACACGATCAATCGAGCGGCAACGGAGGGACAGGAAGCAAATGCCGCCCTCATGACCAATGATTTGTTCTTAATTATCAATTCATTCACCCCTGATAATCCTAACAAAATATTTGGATAATTGTAACTTATAAGTTACATTTGCATGGTATTGAATCATTCATGGAGAAAATCCGCGAAATAGTAGCATATAAAAACTATTTTGAAGATTTCTTGATCAAACAGCCAGCTAAGGTTCAGGATAAAATCTTCAAAATATTAGAGGCTATTGAGACATTAGAGCGGATTCCGGCAAACTATTTAAAACTCGTTGCAGGAACAGGCGGACTCTATGAAGCGCGTATTCAATTGGGAACTGACATTTGGCGTGTATTTTGTTTTTTCGACAGCGGCAGATTAGTAATCCTGCTCAATGGATTCCAGAAAAAGACACGAAAAACGCCAAAAAATGAAATTGAAAAGGCAGTAACTTTAATGAAAGAGTATTATGAAAACAGAAAATAAGAGCAAAGACATTTCCACATGGTCTGAAATTAAAGACAAGGTTTATGGGGAAAAAGGGACAGAACGACGAGACAACCTGGAACGGGAAGCTGAATCATTCAGGATTGGTCTGTTGTTAAAAAAGGCAAGGGAGTCGCGTAATATGACACAGGAAGAATTAGGCCGGATAATTGACAAAAAAAGAACTTACATTTCGCGTATTGAGAACAATGGAAGCAATATTACACTGAGTACTCTTTTTGATATTGTTGAAAGGGGACTGGGCGGGAAAGTGAATATTTCTATAGATGTATAATTCTAATTGTATTACTCTGCTCCCGCGGATTGCATCACGTGGTTTTTATGAGCAGTCCCGCAGGTGCGGGATTTGTCAAATGAGCCCAAATTACAAATTTCATAATCCGGAGGGTGTTTATTTTTAAGTTTTGCTGTTGTGGAATCATTAGATGTATTTACCCGAAACTATAATGTCGCATGGTGCAATCTTACCGCAGCGATGGCAATAGAGCTGACGAAAAATATTTATAAATTAACCCATACTTTGCCTGACACAAAATGACCTCAGAATTTAACCTTAAGAAGGGATGATGATCAAAAGTCGATTTATTCAATTCTCAACAAGTTCTATTAGGGTGTTGCATTGCGCAAAACCGGTAAATATTTGCCAATTTTATACACATAACACATTATTCTATTCCCGGTGTTCTTTGCTCTATGTACCTGGACTAACCGCCATGTGCAAAATCCGCAAAAAGTTCCATTCCTCCATCTACAAACAGGGTTTCACCGGTTACATAATCAGCCTCATCGGAGGCAAGCCAAACGACAGCTGAAGCAATGTCTTCCACCTTACCCGCGCGGCCGAAAGGAATCTTCCGCATAATTTGTTCCCTGGCTACCGGATCATTAAAATTTTCCCTATTTATGGCGGTTTTTACTGCTCCCGGTGCAACCGCATTGGCCCTGATTTTATATGGAGCCAGCTCCTGTGCAACAGTTTTCATTAACATGGCGGCGCCTGCTTTGGCTGCACAATAATTAGCCCGCTTGGCCCATGGAATGTTCTGGTGGACAGAAGTGATAAATACCATCACTCCCGATGAATGGCTATCGTCGTCAGACTGCTGTTCCATGAAGATACGGGAAGCTTCACGGGAACACAAAAAATGACCTGTTAAATCCACTCCAATAACTGCGTTCCAGTCGTCTAAGGTCATATCTATAAAATTTCGATCTTTTTGGCGCCCCGCATTATTCACTAAAATATCGAGCCGTCCAAACTGATTTTTTATATACGAAAACATATTTTTAACTTCATCTTCGCGACTGATATCAGTCCTAATTTTTGCGGCGCTGCCGCCTTCTGCCTTAATTTTCTGAACGACTTCTTCAGCCGCCTCTTCCTTGTCAAGGTAGTTTATAATTACGTGGCTTCCTTCGTAACCAAAACGCAGTGCGATGGCTTTCCCAATGCCCGACGCAGCGCCGGTTACCAATGCTATTTTATTTTCAAGTAATTTCATAATTCCTTTTATCGATTATTCCTTTTTTGTTTTTAATATGTTGTCTTGTTCCATTAACATTCGGAGCTGTTGAGCGGCGCTTATGAGTCCAAGGTGTGTAAATGCCTGTGGAAAGTTACCGAGAAGTTCTCCTTTTAAACTAATTTGTTCGGAATACAATCCTACATGATTAGAATATCCCAGCATTTTTTCGAAATAAAGAATGGCTTTGTCCACTTCACCCGATTTGGCCAGACATTCGATATACCAAAATGAACACATCGAAAACGTTCCTTCTTCGCCTGAAAAACCATCACTGGCGCCGTCCTCAAGTTTATAACGATACACCAGCGAATCGGTTACAAGCTCTTTTTCAATGGCCCGTAATGTGGAAATCCAGCGCGGTTCCTTCGGACTGAGCATACGCATCAGTGGAATAAGCAGCGCCGATGCATCAAGGGTGTTAGCCCCGCGGTATTGCACAAAGGCTTTTCGCTTGTCATTCCAGTAGTTGTTAAAAACTTCATTAAAAATTTCGTCCCGCGTATTGTGCCAACGTTCAAGGGGAGCCGGGAACGAACGGTTTTCGGCAATCAGAATTCCACGATCAATGGCTACCCACGACATCACTTTTGAAATCAAAAACTCTCTTTTATCGTCCCGTACTTCCCAAATGCCACGATCTTTTTCTTTCCAGTTTTCGCATACAAAGTCGATGAATTTCATCAGGCTCTTCCAAAATTCATAACTAATGGGTTCTGCATTTTTGTTATAAATGTATATGGTATCAACCAGTTCTCCGTAAATATCGAGCTGAAACTGGCTAAACGCGCCGTTTCCTGTGCGAACAGGCGCTGAGCCTTTGTATCCTTCGAGGTGTTTCAGTTGAGTTTCCCTGAGGTCGGTTGAGCCATCCACACGGTACATAAGTTTAAGTTCGCTGGCCGATTTTATTTCGAGACTGCGCTGCTGAATCCACGAAATAAATTGACGCGCTTCATCGGTGTAGCCCAGTTGCAGGAAACTACGCATGGTAAAAGCAGCATCACGAATCCAGGTAAATCGGTAGTCCCAGTTTCTTTCGCCGCCAATACGTTCAGGCAATCCGAAGGTAGCCGCTGCCACTGTTGAACCGTACCGGCTCGAGGTAAGCAGTTTCAGCGTAATTGCCGAACGGTTGACGACATCCTGCCAGCGTCCGCTGTAGGTTGATTTATTAACCCAGTTTCGCCAAAAACGAACGGTTTTTTCAAAACTCTCTTCTGTATAATATTTAAGACTTTTGGGTTTTGCCGTATTTCCCGATTCTTCGGACGCTACCAAAACAATTTTAACTTCATCCTTTGATTTTAGCGCTATTTCAGTCGATATGCAATTGTCCCCGATTTTGAAATCCAAATCATTAAGCAACTGAAAAGTTAATTTTTCTTTACCTTTGCTTTTAACCACAAGCATTCCGTTTTTATTCTCAGCAGTAAAACCATTCCTTCCATAGTTGAAACGTGGATTTATTTCGATGCGGAAAGTATGTTTTCCTTTAATTATTTTAAGTTTTCGAACCAGAACCAACGTGTTTTCCTCCTCAGCCAAAGGCATAAAATCAGTAAGTTCGGCTATTCCGTCACTGGTAAGATAACGAGTGAGCAATACTGCGGTGTCGGGCAAATACAACTGTTTATGATTCACTGCGACATCTTTCACAGCAATAGAGAAAAATCCACCTTTTTCTTTGTCGAGTAACGCTCCAAATAACGTTGGCGAATCAAACCGGGTAAAAGGCATAAAGTCAATTGACCCTTGTTTCGATACCAGCGCTGTAGTACTCAGATTACCAATCAATCCGTAATCTTCAATTGGATAATATTTTTTCACATTCGTCATAACAAGCAGATTAATTTAATTCTTATTCTACACATAGACAGCAATGATCTAATTACCAAAACTTTACATATCAAATTCCATGCCAAAACTCTGATTTTGTTAAAATGCATTGTTTAGGGATTCAAAGCCATTATCATTTTCGGGTAGGATATGTCTGTTAAGCAAGCAGTTATGACATGACTGCCATCGGGTTGCATGAGCATTATAAACGACGTTCTATCAGTGAGACATGGATTGAGCAGGTAAAAGTGCACACGATGGCCGGAAGTACGCTGATTGAAGACTTCCGGGCAAATGATGTATTATGGCAGTTAAGCGCATTGACCTATAACATATCAGTAATGATGCGTCAACGGAAAAATGAATTTAAACGACAGGAGCACAGCACTTTTATTGATTGGTTTATTGCAGTGCCTGCCAAAATAACCATTAGCGGACATCAAATTGAACTTAAAATGTATGAACACCATTTTAATAAAGCCGACTGGGAAGAGCTTGACCAACTCTTCGAAGTGGCATAAAAAAGAAGGAAGGAGGAAAATATATAATATGCTCTGCTGGTCAAAGCTCATTATAATCCGGAATCTCAGTCAGAAATATATAACCAAGCATATCCTGATCGATTTTACAGCAATAATGGTTCATTCCGTTGGTAACTATAAGGTATTTCACTTTCAAGTCAAAATTGTACCTCACTATCTGGTCGAAAGCAGCCTGCGAAATCTTAACCTCCGACGCCTTGCATTCAATAATAGCCAGGGGTGCTCCCGATTTAGTATAAATAACAGCATCGCTTCTGAAATTAAGCCGGTTCATCCGGACAGGATGCTCAATGGCTATCAAAGCAGAGGGGTAATTTTTTTCCGTGATAAGATAACGTATGAAATTCTGTCTTACCCATTCTTCAGGAGTTAAAACGACCCATTTCTGACGTATCGCATCAAAAATGTATCTTTTATTGCTTCTTTCTTTAATTCTGAACGAATATTGAGGTAGATTTAACATCAGGTTGTTATTTAAACTGTATAAAGCTAATAATAATTACGATCCCGATAACTATCTGGAGAATGACGGATGACGAATTAAAAGCAGAGGGCAGAGGGCAAAGAACTCTGAAATTTTGTCTAATTCTTTTATCTTTTAGCTTTATTTTGTAAAAAAGCAGATAATTTTGTAAAAATAAATGATGAAAACAAAAGACGATATTGTTAAGAATTGGCTCCCGCGATATACCGGCCGTGAACTTGAAGATTTCAGCGAACATATCCTGTTGACAAACTTTCAGCATTATGTTGAAATATTCGCTGAGAAATTTGATGTCCCCGTTATCGGGGAAGATAAAACGATGCCCAATGCAAGGGCAAACGGAATCACCATTATCAATTTTGGAATGGGGAGCCCCAATGCAGCCACAATCATGGACCTGCTCAGCGCGGTGATGCCAAAAGCAGTTCTGCTGCTGGGGAAGTGCGGCGGTTTGAAGCGAAGAAGCCAGTTAGGCGACCTGATCCTTCCCATAGCGGCTATCCGGAGCGACGGGACTTCCAACGATTATTTTCCGCCAGAAGTTCCTGCCCTGCCTGCTTTCAGCCTTCAACGGGCAGTCTCTTCAACAATCCGTGATTTGGGCCTCGATTACTGGACGGGAACAGTTCTTACCACGAACAAAAGGGTCTGGGAATATGACGAACGCTTTAAAAAATATCTGGCCAATATGCGTGCAATGGCCATTGATATGGAAACTGCCACTATCTTTATGGTCGGATTTTATAATCAGATACCCACCGGAGCTCTTTTACTGGTCTCGGACGCACCCATGATTTCCACGGGAATCAAAACCGAAGCAAGCGACAGGGAAGTAACCACACGCTTTGCAAAAACCCATCTTGAAATAGGGATTGGTGCATTGACAGAAATTATTACTGACGGCCGGTCGGTTAAACATTTGAAATTCTAAAAATTCGTGTAATTTGTCTCCCGATAGTTACCGGGATCGTGTAATTCGTTAATATGGATTTTAATCAGATCATAAATGATTTAAAGAAAGGGAAAACAGCTCCCGTCTATTTTCTGGAAGGAACAGAACCCTATTTTATTGACCGGATCAGCGATTATATAACAGATAATATACTTACTGAAGATGAAAAGGGATTCAACCAGACCATCCTGTACGGAAAAGATCTGACAATCGACACTATCCTGACTGCAGCTAAAAGGTTTCCTATGATGGCCGAAAGACAAGTGGTGGTTGTAAGGGAAGCCCAGAATATCAAGAATATAGAACAGATTACACCCTATATCGAACGGCCGTTGATGTCAACGATACTGGTTATCTGCCATAAATACAAAAACATTGATAAACGGAAGAAGCTTTATAAAGCCGTTCAAAAATCAGGTATTTATTTTGAATCCAAACCTTTATACGACAATCAGATACCGGCATGGATAACAAAATATCTGCAGTCGCAGAATTACGGAATCGATCCTCGTGCCGCCCAGCTTATAGCTGATTATGTAGGGAGCGACCTGAAACGCATCGTTAACGAACTTGAAAAAGTAACGATTTCTCTTGTCCCCGGCACGAGTATTATGCCGCAGGATGTCGAAAAAAATATTGGCATCAGCAAGGATTTTAATTCCTTCGAATTGCAAAACGCATTGGGGAAAAAGGATCTTTTAAAATCGAACCGCATTATTAATTATTTCATCGATAATGAGAAAATGCACCCATTCCCTTTAATTATCGGGATGCTGACGAATTTTTTCAGGAAACTGCTTTTATATCATTCGGCTGAGAATAAATCAAACACGGCTCTTTTAGCACAAAAGCTTGGAGTAACACCTTTCTTTCTGAATGATTATATCACTGCGGCACGCAATTATAATCTTGACAAAGTAATTAATATTATCTTTATGATGCGGGAATACGATTTAAAGTCAAAAGGAGCCAGGGGCGGTAGTATTGAAAATGGTGAACTTCTAAGAGAATTAATATATAAAATCTTACACTATTAAGTTATGGGTTCAATAACAATAATGCTGATTATTATTATCGTAATAACTTCAGTGGCAGCTTTTTATCAACATGAAATCATGGAGAAGCTGCAGTTCAGTTCCTTCCTTGTTTATCACAGGAAACAATATTACCGGCTTATAAGCCATGCATTTGTCCATGCCAATTGGGAACATCTTATTATAAACATGATTGTTCTCTGGTCGTTTGGAACAGTAGTGGAACGCTACTTTAATAATTATTTCGGGGGAAACGGCATTTATTATTATCTTTTTCTCTTTTTCGGTTCAGTCATTTTCTCAAGCCTTTGGTCATTATTCAAGCAAAAGAATAATTATTATTACAATGCTGTCGGAGCCTCTGGTGCCGTTTCAGCAGTACTTTTCTCGGCAATATTTTTTAATCCCTGGAGCTCGATTTATTTTTTTGGATTATTGCCCGTTCCGGGAATTATCTTCGGAGCGGCTTATCTCTATTACTCCTGGTATATGAGCAGGAAAAAGTCAGATAATATTGGACACGATGCCCATTTTCTCGGCGCTGTTTTTGGATTTTTCCTCCCCATTATTATCAGGCCCCAGCTTTTTATGGATTTTCTCGATATGTTGTTCAGAACATCATAATTAGTAAAGACATAGCGTGCCTAGTCTGTACAACAGTGAACTGTGAAGCTGAAATCTCTGAAATATTACTAATTGCCTGATGCCAAATGATTTCTTTTTTTATTCTTAATTCTTAATTCTTCAATTTTAATGAAGGGTGGTTATATTCTCCTGAATGGCACATTTTACCGCGAAAACGAACCATTATTCTCAAGCCTTGATATTCAAAGATTTGCTGATGGAATAAAAGAAGAGTTTCGGGCTGAAGACAATATGATATTGTTTGCTGAAGAGAACTACAATCATCTTTTAAAGGCCCTCGAAGCAGTTGATTACAAGGTTCCCCCCGATTGGGATCTTTCAAGGCTCAAACATGATGTTTCAAGGCTGTTAAATAAAAATCACCTGTTTCTTGCTTCAAGGATTCAGATCAGATTTTTCAAAGGAACCGACAGTACGTACTATATTCTGAGTGCAGAAGAGATTCCAAGGGGATATTTCCCCATTATTGAACCCGGACTTATGATTGACTTTTATTGCGAAGGAGTGAAAGCAGTTTCCCGGTTTAGTAGATTTGAAACCTCCAGCCGGTTCCTTTGGATTACTGCATTCGAAAATGCGCTTTTAAAATCAAAAGACAATGTAATCCTGTTCAACGATAAAGGTCACGCCTGTGAAGGAATCAACACATCCTTTTGTTACCTGAAAGAAGAAACTGCAGTCTTTCCCTCCCTGGCATCGTTGGGATATCAGCCGCCTTTGATTGCAAAAATTATTAAATGCGCAAAAAGCTGCGGATTCCGGACAGCTTTGAGAAATGATATCTCCTCAGAAGAATTGTTAAACGCCGACGAGCTTTTCCTGATTGATAACAGCCTGGGAATTCAAAAAGTACTTGGATTGGGGGAAAGGCGATATTACAATACCAGAACAACAGCCATTGCATTGAAATTAAATGAACTCGCAATTAAAGAAACTACAGAACATTAATTTCCTTTAATTCGTAATCCGTAATTAATTTAATGTCGGATCTTCAGGAAAATGCTGCCACAATTCATAATGACCACCCGCTTTCTTTACACTGTCGATCCAAAAATCTTCATCACTGTTCATAATAGAATCAACAGGAGCTTCTGTAACCAGCCATGAATTTTCAGCTATTTCATTTTCAAGTTGACCTTCGCTCCATCCTGAATACCCGATAAAAAATCTTACCTGATTTAATTCAACCAATCCGGCACTGATCAGTGATTTAAGATTTTCAAAATCACCTCCCCAGTATAGATTGTCCTTTACGTGAATACTTCCATGCAATCTTTCACCCAAAGTGTGAATATAAAATATGCTCTCACTGCCTACAGGGCCTCCGACGTAAACATCTCCCGCAAATTCCGGGAAGTCTTTGAATAATTCTTTGACCGGAGTTTCAATAGGTTTATTGAGAATGAACCCGATCGCCCCTTTCTCAGAATGTTCAACTAAAAGAATAGTAGAACGGCTGAAATAATTTCCAGGCAAAAAAGGCTCAGATATGATCAGTCTCCCCTGTTTTGGAGCGAGCTTTCTGCTTATTTTAAAAAAGTCGTAATCAAGTTGCATAAATTTTTTGCAAAATAATTATTGCCTAACAATAAAATGAACTACTTTCCCATCTTCTTCAACAATATAGAAAAAATAATTGAAAATATTGCAATTATTTCTTCAAAGATGAAAATTAAGTCTTATACGTTGCTGTGATGTTTAAAGTTTTTTAAGAAAGAAGAAAAATTTTGGGGAAATTCAACTCTAAATTGAGGCATTAGGCATTATGCAGCAGGCAATAAGGAACCAAGCAGTTAATTTTTTTCGTGTAATTCGTTCTGATTCGCTTAATTCGTTTCCCTGAAAACAAACCAATCAACCTTGAATGACTGATTTTCTTTTGGCTCAGCAGTTTTAGTATCAAATTTAAGCCATAATGCATGTACACCCTTAATCTCTTTTATCTTTCCGGAAACCTCAATCCATTTTCCTCCGCCATTATCAGCAGAAATTTCAACTGATCCCATCGAAGGACCCCATGGCTGATCTATCAGTAAATCAATCTTACCTCCTTGTGCTCCGGGGAGCACCCGAACTGTAAAACGATTGACTCCATTGCCAAAATCAATATATTTATAAGCTGCTTTATCACCATTGTAAATGCCTTCGAGATCTTCCTTGTCCTTGTCAAAATCCATAACCCTCACATTACCAAAGAGAAGACAGGCCCTTTCAGCATCCATTCGATTTAAGGCGCTTAATGCCTTACCGGCCCCCTGGGTTGTCATCTCCACTTCCGGGATACTACCGTCCGCATTAAAATGAATCGGTTCGATACATGCTTTTCGCATCGTCACACTTCCATGAGTTGACCGGTGATAGAAAACATACCACTGATGGTTCATTTCTACGATGGACCCATGATTATTCCATACTGCCGGATCACAATGATCATTGTCTATGATCACACCTCCGTATTTATAAGGTCCCATCGGTGATTTACTGGTCGAATAACCGATACAGGTCGGTCTGTTGGCCCGTCCCATGTGAGCGTAAATGAAATAATAAATTCCATTTCTTTTAACCATATAGCCCCCTTCATGAAAATAATGCTCCTTCTCAGTTACGACGCTGTCTTTGACGGTGCTCAGATCAATCTCGGTCATATCTGGTTTAAGCTTGGCCATTTTTGCTGTAAACTGGCCCCATATATAATATCCCTGACCGTCATCATCGATAAAAACACATGGATCGATCTCATTAATGCCATTTGTATCAATAACTTTACCATTTTTAAACGGTCCGAGGGGAGATTTGCTTGTGGCAACTCCTTCTGTATTTTTAGAACTTGCAAGACAATAATAAAGATACCAGGTACCATTTTTGTAATTACAGTCAGGGGCATACAGCTTGGCATCACTGTATGGAACCTGGTCATTCGGCCCCTTCGATGCAAATGCATCTTTTGTTATTTCCCAGTGTATCAGATCAGATGAAGAAAGTACATAATGATCCCATGAGCAATAATAATCGGGACTCTCATCTCTTGAACCGTAAACGTACATCTTCCCGTCCTTCCATACATGTGCGGATGGATCAGCAATATACAATCCTGCCGGTACAATCGGGTTCTGTGCTTTTAGACCTTGAAGAGTAAAAATCAAAATGACAAATGCAAGTTTTATTTTCATGTTATAAGGCTTGAATAATTCTCCGTTTTAAATGAATTTAACAAAGATAAATAATTATTTTTCCCTTACTCTTAATGATTGCAGCCCTAATAGTACAAATTACGAATTTCGAATCACGAAAATTTGTTTCTAAATGTCGCTTTTACTTTTCTATGAATAAAACAATAAACTTCTGCAGCGAATATTTATGCAAAATATGCATCCTGATCAGCTCCGTATTTCCTTCGTGATTGGTTCGCTTTTGGTTCGTGTTTGGTTCGCTATTGAATTGGTCCGGACATCTGAATAATTATTCATATTAATTACATAATTATACAATTTCTTCCTGGTTTTAATACACTCAGCTTTCTCCCGACAATTATCAAAATCAGATGAAATTCGTATAATTTAGATATATTTGATCAAAACTTAAATTATTCCTTGTTTTATTAAAGGTCGAATTATTATGAAAGACGGTTTTGAAGAAAATACAATTCCTCCAATTTATATTGTTTCAGGAGGAAAGGGCCTTGCCGGTGACTCAGTTGTCAAATCAGTGCTTATTCAATTTCCGGGTAATAAAGTACCCGTCATAATCGAACCAAATGTTCTCAATCAGGACCGGGTGGATGAGGTAATATCCAAAGCGCTTGCGAGCAAAGGAATCGTGGTTCATACGATGGTTGATCCTGTAATGAGAAGGATGCTCATTAAAGATTGTGAGAAAAATGGCGTTAATCATATTGATCTTGTGGGTAATCTGTCTGACTATTTATCTGATCTCCTGAAAACAAAACCGATCAGCAAGCCCGGATTATACCGCTTGAGTCACCTCGCTTATTTTCAAAGGGTTGAAGCCATAGATTTCACTCTTAAACTTGATGATGGGCAAAATATTGAGAAAATAATCCAGGCTGATATTGTGCTTACAGGAGTATCTCGAACGGGGAAAACACCTTTAAGTGTGTATCTTGCCATGTTTGGCTGGAAAGTTGCAAATGTCCCGATAGTCAACGGGATAGAACCTCCGAAGGAATTATTTGAGATCGATCCCAAAAGAGTCTTCGGATTAAATATTTCACCGGTTTACCTGATAAGTCAGAGAGCAAACAGAATCAGAAATTTACCCATCGGGGAGGATTCTGATTACGTTGACAGAAGAAAAGTTGCAGAAGAAATTGCTTTTGCGGAAAGAATGTTCAGAAAGGGGGGATTTACTGAAATACAAATTACAAACAAACCGATTGAATCCTCAGCCAATGAAATTCTGACCATACTTACCAATCGTTTTTCGCAGGAAGACTGGAAAAAAAATCCTCCTGTAATAGATAGCTGGTAAGGAATTACGAATGACAAATGATGAATGACAAATAAAAACAGGCATTAGGCAACAGCATATTTCAGTGTTTCGAAGTTTCAATGTCAAAGAATTATATGCTGTAATCCCGGAACACTGAAACTCTTAAACAACTATAGCTTACGTTCTAAAGCCAACAACCTAAATAAGAATTAAACCTTTATGTTATTTAATTCCATGTATTCAGCTATCCGGCGGGCATGGTTTTTATCTTCTCCGTTGAGCTTTTGAAAGATTCTTTCGACATTTGATTCCGGACTATCGCTCATAAACATTTCGAAATGGGCTTCACCGGCCGAATTTTCAAGTTCATAGGCATAGGAAAAGGCTTCGAATCGCAAAGGCGGATTCATCTTATACCTGGATATTCTTTCTTTGATTGACTGGTTAAGCTGCTGCAAATCCAAAATATGCTTTTGCAAAATTTTATGGGGAAGAAATTTCTCAGGAAGAAATATATCATTAATTGTCCTGATTAAGGCAGCATGGTTTACTTCTTCCAATGAAAGCTGCCACCAAAAATTAGCATCTACAGGAAATTTTACATAAAACAGTTGATACAGATCGGAAACATTCATCTCCAGATTAATGGATTCATCTAAAAAATGATTTACAAATTGATCCGGCATAACCCAATTTAATATAAAATTTACCGAAAATGTAGCTTATTTCTTATTATCTGCTTTATCCTTTAAAATTCGGGAAAGAAAAGCCGCGGCCATAGTTTTCGCCCTGTATTTTGCCCTGTCGGCGATCTTCCCTTCAAAATATTCATCCACTGTACCATTCCATAATGTTAGCCAGTGCTTAAAATGATCCTCACCGAGATTCAGACTGAAATGAACCGGTACCGGATTGCCAAAATAATCAGCACGTCGAAGAAGAATGGTATCCCAAAACCTGTAAAGTTTTTGATGATGGGCTTCCCATCTGCCTTCCAGCCGGTTATTGAATATAGGACCAATAAAAGGGTCTGAACGAACCGTTTCGTAAAACCTGTCCACAAGAAACTGGATATCTTTTAGAGAAGTGATATCTTTTTTCACAAATCGATTATTGATTTATTTTAAAAGTCTAAATTGTAAATAATGAATCTTATAACTGCAACAGTTACGAAAATTTTTGTCAGTTTAATATTTGTGTCAAATTTGGCTAATTTTATCATATTAATCAACTATTATAATTCTTTCAATTGCTTTAAATTTATTCAATGAACAATTCGTGTTATCTTTGTTTAATATAAAAATAACAATAAATGAAAATAACAGACCTGAAAGGAACAGTTAGATTAACAAACGGGGTAGAAATGCCCTATTTCGGATTAGGGGTTTTTTTGATAAATGAAGGTAAAGAGGTCGAAAATGCAGTAATGTGGGCCCTGGAACAAGGTTACCGGCATATTGATACTGCTGCTATTTATGGTAACGAGAGAGGTGTAGGCAAAGCAATTAAAGCCAGCGGGATTCCCCGGAAAGAAATTTTTATCACGACAAAGGCATGGAACGAGAACCAGAGGAAAAACAAAGTGATGCAGGGATTTGAAGAAAGCCTTGAACGCCTGCAGACTGATTATGTTGATCTTTACCTGATTCATTGGCCCGTGAGGGGAAAATTTAAAGATACGTGGAAAATCTTTGAGGATATTTATCGATCAGGGAGGGCACGTGCCATAGGTGTCAGCAATTTCCTGGTTCATCATTTGGAGGACCTGTTCACGACATCTGAAATAATCCCCATGGTTAACCAGGTTGAATGTCATCCGTATCTTGTTCAACAGGATTTGCAGGATTTCTGCAGGGAAAGAAAAATCGTTTACGAAGCTTATAGTCCGCTTATGAGAGGTGCAGTTTCTAATGTTCCTTTGTTGCAAAATTTATCAAAAAAATATAATAAAACCCCTGCTCAAATCACCCTAAGATGGGATCTGCAAAAGGAGATAGTTACAATTCCGAAATCATCAAAAAAAGAACGCATAGAAGAAAATGCAGATATCTTTGATTTTGAATTATCCGAAGAGGATATCAAATCGATTGATTCACTTGAACGAAAGAAACATTTTGGATCTCATCCGGATACATTTACTTTCTGATAATTTTACCATTTAAAAGAACTCTATTACAATCTGACAATTTCTGAATCGATTATTTTCTCCGGACAGGTTTATATAAATTATCCTGAGTCCCGGATAAACTATGTATAACTCCCCGGCAGAATCCCGGATGAAACTTCCCGGCAGTAATTCTTTTTCACGACCTCCGAAATCCTTCGTCTGACCATCCCTCTACGATGCCTATTTCAAGTCCATAGTAATAACACTATTTCTTCACTATATATCCACTCTTTGAGCACTAATTAGTGGAGAAATAGTGCACAAATAGTGGAGGAGTAGTGGACAAGGTACGGCTTTGGTATGGACATGATACGGCTTTGAAAGGAGTAAAGTAATTTCCTTCGCATGGCAAACACGATCCAAAACAGCCCGGTGATCTGATGCTGTGAAGAGCCGGCAAAGAGAATGAAAGGTGCACGCGCACAACATTATGGCAGGTGGAAAATCCATTAATGCCGGTCAAGATTAATCGGATTTGAAATGCGAACTAAAATCAGGTTATCCCATCGGGCAAGTCATACGGGCGGATGGTCAGGTTGGCAGCTTATATCGAATTCGGGTCAAATTAAAACAGGAGAACAGACAGACAGGGCAAGCAGTTTAATATTAAGGATAGTTATTCGGGCAAAATATTCCTGAATAAAGAATTTTGCAAGGGAATTGATCCTTGAGAGATATTTCCCTTTTAACTCTTATAAAGAATCATATTATCGTCAAACAGAATGTCGAAAAATTAATTGGCATGAATTGTCATGCGATGGCAATTTTCGACATACCAGGAAATCGGATGTTCATTTCCGACGATAAGTTCTTCAAGGATTTTATGGTCATCCCAGTTGGAATGATAGCTGCAGCTTTGATCAAGAGCGACAGAAAGCATGAGCCATTCTTTTACAACCTTCATAGTGAGACGGCCTTCAAATTCTTTTAAAATGGAAAGACATCTTTGGCCGATAATTTCTACCAAATGTTCTTCCCGTTTCAACGATTCGCGGGTTGTAAACAGGTGGTCCTCAACTTCGATAAATTCATTATCGTCAAGAGTGATGCTAAAGTTAAAAGTTTTTTTTGCCATAATATAATTCCTCCTGAAACGTTTTATTATGAACTAAAATTAAAACTTTTAAATGAATAAACAAGCGAATATCTGATTATTTGAAAAAATATTTCAAATGTTTTATTTATTAAATTAATATGATTAATTATATCGTTGTGGAAACTATCATTCAATCATATACTTTCTTAGAATTTAATATCTTATCTTATCAAATTGGAATTAAACGTTAAATCTAAAGTGCATAATATCACTGTCCTGAACTATATAATCCTTACCTTCAATATATAACTTTCCCGCTTCGCGGCATGCTGCTTCAGATCCAAGATTCACATAATCATCATATTTAATCACTTCGGCACGGATGAATCCTTTCTCAAAATCACTGTGAATGATGCCGGCAGCTTTTGGCGCTTTAGTGCCTTTGACAAAAGTCCAGGCGCGACTTTCATCAGCTCCGGTCGTGAAAAAAGTCTGCAGATTCAACAGACGATAGGCTGAGTGTATTAATTTGTTAACTCCCGGTTCGTCCAAACCCATATCTTCGAGAAACATCTGTTTTTCTTCATAATTTTCCAATTCAGCTATATCAGCTTCAGCAGATGCTGCAATAATTAATATTTCAGCATTTTCATCTCCTATTGACTGCTCAAGCATTTCAGTATATTTATTTCCAGTTACTGCAGAAGCTTCATCGACATTGCACACATAGAGTACAGGTTTTTTTGTGATAAGAAAAAAATCGTGCACCAATAAGTCTTCTTCTTCAGAAAGGTTCAACGTCCTGACCGATCGGCCCTTTAAGAGCACTTCCTTTAGTTTCTGAGCCACAGCAATTGTGCGTTGTGCTGTTTTATCATTACCGACTTTGGCCTGTTTCTCTAATTTAGCTATGCGGTTTTCAACAGTTTCGAGATCTTTCAGCTGCAATTCAATATCCACAACTTCCTTATCTCTCACAGGATTAACGGACCCGTCAACATGAACCACGTTATCATTATCAAAGCAGCGCAAAACATGAATAATAGCATCGACTTCCCGAATGTTGGCAAGAAACTTATTCCCGAGACCCTCTCCTGTGCTTGCCCCTTTTACCAGGCCTGCAATATCAACTATCTCAATTGTCGTTGGAACCACCTTTTTGGGATTATCAATTTCAGCCAGCCTTATTAACCGTTTATCCGGAACAGTTATTACTCCTAAATTGGATTCAATCGTGCAAAAAGGGAAGTTTGCTGCCTGAGCTTTAGCATTTGATAAACAGTTAAACAAAGTTGACTTTCCCACATTCGGCAGACCAACTATTCCACATTGGAGCGTCATTTCTATTGAAAACTTTAAATATTAATACAAAGAGCAAAGTTAAGATTTTAGTGCTATTAATAACTATAACTGTTTATTCCGGCCAGGCATCTGTAATATTACAATCAATTGCTACAAATGATTATTTTTGAAGATAATTTTATGAAGAGTTTTAAAAAGGGTTAAACCTTTGAATTCAGGATTTGTCTTAATATCATATATAAATTATTTTCTCCTTAATTCATGAAACCAAATTGAACGACAAGGAGCTTATTGCCGATCTGAAAACCGAAGGTAAAAAGGAGATGGCCTTTCATATTCTGGTGAAAACTTACCAGGAAAGGTTGTACTGGCATATCCGAAGGATTGTAATGAACCACGATGATGCTGATGATATTATGCAAAATGTATTCATCAAAGTGTGGAAAAATGTTGATGGATTCAGGGAAGATTCAACGTTGTATACATGGCTTTTCAGAATCGCCACAAATGAATCACTGAGTTTTCTCCAGAAACAAAGAAAACGATCAGTTTTTTCAATGGATGAGATATCAGATCATCTTGCAGAATCATTAGAATCGGATAAATATTTTGATGGGGATGATTTACAGAAAAAATTGCAACATGCTGTTATCCAATTGCCTGAAAAACAAAGATTGGTTTTTAATATGAAATATTTTGAAGAAATGAAGTATGAAGAAATGTCGGAGATATTGCAAACTTCAGTAGGGGCTTTGAAAGCATCCTATCATCATGCTGTTAAAAAAATTGAAGAATATTTCGATAAAGACTGATAAAATAATTAAACCTTTTGAATTCCGCAAAGTCAAAGCAACAGTTTGAAGTAAAATGAAAGAAGAAAACGAAAATATTGAACAACGTCTTGAAGCACTGAAGAAGGATAAAGAATTCAGGGTACCGGATAATTATTTTGACAATTTTGCCGAGCGTCTGAGATCACGTATAAAAGAGGAAAACAAGCCGGTTATTAAACTTTCCTGGTTTATGTATTTGAAACCTGCACTTGGAATTGCAGCGGTTTTGACTATTGCATTCCTGCTTGATCAAAGTTCCGGTAAAATTGTCAATTAGTGATCAGAATTTATTGGCCAACAAAGAGAATACACTTCTGAAAAGTAACCCTTCTGCCAACCAGGTCACATCCAGCTTAAGCGATGAGTTGACTGCTTCTTTTGAATCTTTGGTGCAATTGTCTCAAAGCCAATTCCTTTCAACACTTGAAGCAGATATTAATCAGGCTAAACAGCCCCAGATTGATCAAAAGGAACTTGAAGAGTATCTTGCAGACAATTCTACTGAATATGATTTAATCGCCGCTAACTAAAGAAATGGACATGAAAAAGACATTCACATTATTGCTCCTTCTGATCTTTACGATTAATGTATTTCCCCAGGATAAATCAAAATCTGATAAATACAATTCCGAGTTTTGGGAAATGATACGCACAAAAAGAATTGCATTATTTACGGATATTATCGGTTTGACACCTTCGGAAGCCCAGAAATTTTGGCCCTTATATAACGCATTCGATAAGGAAAGAATGAATTTAATGAGTGAGAGAAGGGCGCTGGAGAAAAAACTTGAAGGAAACAAAACAGGGTTGACGGATGCTGATTATCGTAAAATAGCAGATGATTTTGTTGCCACCCATGTAAAAGAAGCCCGATTATTGGAAATTTATAATGCAAAATACCTGGAAATCCTGCCGGCAGAGAAAGTATGCAAGTTATACCATGCAGAAAGAAAATTCAGGGAAATGCTGATGCATGAATTAAGAGGAGACCAAGGAGTAAAAAGAGATAGGTGATTGATTAAGTTTTGTTAGTTTAGTGCAATTGGTTCGATGAAGAGGTTGTCTTAAAATGTGTTCAAAACACAGATTTAATGACAGCCTCTTTTGATTTATAAATGTTGGATAAGATAATCGAGTAAACTGTTTGATTTAATTCTTTCCTGCTGACCGGATTCCATATTTTTCAAGGTAACCATCCCTTCAGCAATTTCGGATTCTCCAGCCAAAGCAACATACTTTATATTTTTTCGATTGGCATAATTCATCTGTTTTTTCATTTTATCGCAGTCAGGATAAATTTCAGTACGAATCCCTGCTCCCCGCAATCCGTCCAATAACGGAAGACAATACTTTTCTTCGGATTCACCGAAATTGGCAAACATCACCTGGGTTGTGAAAGTCGCCTTGTTTGGAAACAAATTGAGCTGCTCCATTACATCGTAAATCCTGTCGGCCCCAAATGATATACCTACACCCGATATACCGGGAAGCCCGAATATGCCTGTCAGGTTATCGTAACGGCCGCCGCCTGTCAATGAACCGATTTGAACATCTTTTGCATTGACTTCAATAATAGATCCGGTATAATAGTTCAATCCTCTTGCAAGTGTAAGATCGAATTTTACCTCCGCATTAATATTAAGTGAAGATAAATAACCAAATATTATCCTGGTTTCAGAAATCCCTTTTAATCCTGTTTCAGAATCAGATATAATACGCTCAATTTGAAATAATTTTTTCCTCATTTGTTCCTGATAGAGTTAAAATTGGCTTCAATTTAGTAATTCCCTCTTTTGAAATCCCTTTAAGGTTAAGTTCTTCGAGCACTTTATCCAATCCGATCTTTTCCAGTTTGTCGATTGCTCCGATTATATCTGTAAACTTTTCTGATTCACCCACTACATTGGCAATGCCATTCAATATTTTCCTGTTGTTAATTTTGATAGTTATCCGTATCCCAAGTTTCCCAAAAATATCATCGATAATCTTGATCAATTCAACTTCATTAAGCAGGGAATCCGATCCGATTACATCCACATCACATTGATAAAATTCACGATAACGCCCCTTCTGGGGCCGATCAGCTCTCCAGACAGGTTGTATCTGATAACGCCTGAAGGGAAAGATTAATTCATTCCTGTTTTGAACTACGTAACGGGCAAAAGGAACAGTCAGATCGTAACGTAAACCTTTTTCAGAAATTTTACCGGCAAGTTTTATATTGTCCCTTTCATTTAATTCATTATCAGAAACCTCTGATAAAAAATCACCGGAATTTAAAACTTTGAATAACAATTTATCACCCTCCTCACCATATTTACCCAAAAGGGTGGAAAGATTCTCCATCGCAGGGGTTTCGACAGGCTGAAAACCATATAATTCAAATACATTTTTCAGCGAATCGAAAATAAAACTGCGATTGGCCATCTGTTGAGGAGAAAAGTCACGTGTTCCCTTTGGAATGGAAGGTTTGATCATCATAGTTATTTATTTATACAAACGCAAAATTAAGTATTTTCTCCTATTTTTATTTTATTATACTTCTTTACGATTATTCTGAACGCTGTTATATAGGGCTTAATTAAAAAAATAACTCGTGAATGATTTGAATTTATAAATTTGCAGTCTTAGTTATAGAGGAAAACAATGTTATCGAATAAATACAGTGAACTGATTAAGGAGTGGGGCTTTATCAATCAGCCGGTTTCAGGCAGTCTGGATTTGAAGAGGGAAATATCAGTTTTAAAGAAAGAGAAAAATGCTGTGATTCTGGGCCATTATTATCTGCCGCCTGAATTACAGGACATTTCTGATTTTATCGGCGACTCTCTGGCTCTTTCCCAGGAGGCCCGGAAGACAAATGCTCGGATGATTTTGTTTGCAGGGGTTCACTTTATGGCTGAAACAGCCAAGATATTAAATCCTGATCGTAAAGTTGTGGTACCGGATTTAAAGGCCGGCTGTTCACTTGCTGAATCGGCTCCGGTTGAAGCTTTTGAGTCATTTATAAGAACTTACCCGGAACATAAAGTCATCTCTTATATTAATTGTTCAGCAGAGATAAAGGCTTTATCCGATGTAATTGTCACTTCATCCAATGCTGTCAGAATTGTGGAATCTTTCCCAAAGGATCAGAAATTAATATTTGCTCCTGACAAGAATCTTGGAAATTACATTAATTCTTTGACCGGAAGAGATATGCTGCTCTGGGACGGCGCCTGCATGGTACATGAAAAATATTCTCTTGAAAAGATTATCAACCTCATGGAAGCAGCATCCCGATGCTGAATTTATTGCACATCCGGAATGTGAAAAGCCTGTATTGATGGTTGCAAATTATGTGGGATCGACCACTGCCCTGTTGAAGTATGCAGAAAAAAGCCGGCAGAATAAATTTATTGTTGCTACTGAAAGCGGCATTCTTCATCAAATGAAGAAAAGCTGTCCCGGTAAAATATTTATTCCTGCACCTTCCCTGGATTCTACCTGCGGATGCAACGATTGCAGTTATATGAAAATGAATACTCTGGAGAAGATGTATTTGGCCCTGAAATTTGAACAGCCTGAAATTGTGATGGATACTCTTCTTTTAGAGAAGGCAAAAAAACCCATTTTAAGGATGCTGGAACTCTCAAAATAACAATGATCCCGAAGTTTCGGTATTTGAAGACAACTGTTAGCTTAAAGTTAACATCTATATGATATAAATTCATTTTCTTTGCACAATTCAAAATAAGCTAATGTAACAAGAATCAGAAATAATTTCTTTTCACGACCGACAGATTTCTGAATCCTGAAATTAAAAGTATAAATGAAGAAAATAAATCAGTTTATTATATTGATGCTCCTTTTTACGGGATTTTTGTACACATCCTGTAGAAAATCAAAAGAATCTTCAGTTTATGTTCCGGCCGAAGGTGAATGGGTTGGGTCAATTTCCATTTATTCAAGCGGCAATGACACTACTCTTCAACGATTCCTGGACGGCAATTACAATACAATAACAGGTTCCCTTGAACTTTACACTTCTGATCCGATTGATTACCACAAATACCTTGGTAATTTAAAAGCAATAAACGGTTCATTGAAATTGTACAAAATTCCGTTTCCTGATTTTTCCTTTCTTCCTGCGATTGAAAAAATTACAGGTGATTTCAGAATTTCCAATTGTCCCAATCTTACTTCACTTACCGGTTTTTTTGCATTGGACACAATTCAGGGTAACCTGATTATTGAAAATAATCCCAAAATCCGAAATTGTGAAGGAATAGAGCAAATAACAAATCTGGCAGGTATTACAGTGACGGGAAACCCGCTTTTCGAATCATTTTCAGGACTGCAGAATGTAGATTCATTGAGCAGTTCACTGATTGTAAATGATAACCCAATATTGACTTCACTTGAAGGACTGGGCGGGATAAAATCCATTTACGGGGGTATTTATCTCTCAAACAATCCTTCACTGACAAGTCTTAACGGATTAACCTCCCTGGTTAAAATGCAGAGCACATTATCCTTGAACTCGCTTCCTCAGCTTACCGATCTTACTGCTTTAAATACCATTCAGGATACAATCGGCTCAGTACTCATATCCGACTGCAACAAACTGACCAATCTGTCCGGTTTGGATAATCTCGATGTCATCAACAAAGATTTAAGCCTTATTAACTGCTCTAATTTGGTAAACGTGGAGGGTCTGGCAAAAATTGATACTATCGGTGGAAAGGCTGAATTTACCAATCTTTCTGCATTTACTTCCTTTACCGGGTTCGACTCATTAAAATGTATTAAGAAAGATCTACGTATTGTTCAGTGTAATTCCTTAACATCTCTTGCCGGGCTTAAAGAACTTATAAGAATAAACGGAAGCATGATCTTTGACGATAACGCTAATCTTGTGAATCTTTCAGGTTTAGACAATCTGAAATTTCTTACCGGCGATTTACAGATACTCGAATGCAACAATCTTACCTCGCTTGAAGGACTGGAAAAACTGATTGCTGTTTACGGTAATATTGAAATATATTATAATCCCCTTCTGGCAAGCTACTGTGCCCTGAACCTGACATCTTTTAACGGAACGGCTTATATCAGCCTTAATGCCTATAATCCGACCTATGCGGAAATCAAGGCCGGTAATTGTAAACAATGATTTAAAAGGCTAATCAATAATTTCAGTCCATCCGTATGGATCAGGCTCTGTACCATACTGAATAGCTCTTAACTTTTCATAAAGCCTGACGCTGATCTTTCCGGGCTCGCTGTCATAGAGATATTCCTTATGATTGTCCACATCATATATCCTCTTTACAGGAGAAATGACCGCAGCAGTTCCGCAGGCACCCACTTCATCCATTTCGGCAAGCTCTTCCACCGGTATCTGTCGTTCTTCTATTTTCATTCCCATATCTTGAGCCAACTGGCGTAAACTCATGTTGGTGATGGAAGGCAGGATGGATTCCGACTTTGGAGTTATATAAGTGTTCTCTTTTATCCCGAAAAAATTGGCAGGACCGCATTCATCAATATATTTCTTCTCCCTGGCATCAAGGTACAATACCGATGAATAGCCATTTTTATGTGCGCGCTCTCCGGCGACAAGGCTGGCGGCATAATTCCCGCCGACTTTGATTTTTCCCGTTCCAAGGGGAGCTGCACGGTCATATTCCCTGTAAATTACAAGGTCAGTCGGTTTGAATCCTTCCTTGAAATAAGGACCGACCGGCATCACCATAACCATGAAGAGGTATTCATCGGCAGGCTTTACTCCGATCTGGGGGCCTGTGCCGAAAAGCACGGGACGGATATACAGTGAGGCTCCTGATTCGAAAGGAGGCACATAATCCATGTTCAGCCTGACCACTTTTCTAACGGACTCGCAGAATAATTCAACTGGAACTTCAGCCATCAGGATTCCCCTTGCCGAACGGATCATCCTTTTGGCGTTTTCATCCATCCTGAACACACGAATCTTTCCATCCTTACCCCTGAAAGCTTTCAATCCCTCAAAGGCCTCCTGTCCGTAATGAAATGCAGTGGCGGCAATGTGGAGGGTAACGGTTTCCGAATCCGACACTTCCAGTTCGCCCCATTTGCCGTTACTGTACCAGCATCTGACATTATAGTCTGCTTTACTGTAACCGAATCCCAGATTTTTCCAGTCGATTGTCTTCATATAATTATTCAATTTCACTTCGCTAAAATACATTAAATCCGTTAAATAAAGTCAATTTCAATTGTTCAGGCCGGTTTATTAATAAAATTTTAATAATGTGACAATTGCACCAGGGATGATGCATTTGAAGAGGATCCCTTTCACTGACATAAAGCAGCATAATATGTGAACAGTTAATAATGCCCCTGCTTACTGCTGCTTTTGCTTATTTTCCATAAGCTTTTGGTCACAATCAGCATATCCGAAACCTTTTTGAGGAATTTGATCACCTATGAGACGAGTGAGTAATCTCCCAGGGAAGGGACAACTCTTACCCCGGTTTCATGACCGCCAAAAGAGCAAGAACCACGAAGTTTCAGTATAGACGGTTCAGAAACACAAACTTCCGGAGATGCCCAGATAATATTGACAATACAAGCTGAAAAGAAAATCAGGAAGCATAGAATACAGGTAAGAATGATGCAGAATGTTTTCATATCTTTAAATATTTTACGAATTAATCCGAATGAAACGAAGAGAAATGTGATGATTTGAAGATTTTAAATTGTATTGAAGGGTTCGTCTTGAAAACAAATCAAAATATTGTTCCAGACAGAATCATTTATCGAAATAAATAAAAAAATTTATTAACCGAAATATCAACAATTCCGGCAGTGACGCGTTTCATAATATCAAATATATATCATTGAATATTTGGATGTTGTATTGTTAAGGTCCGGAATATTTGTGCAATCGGAATCCCGGTTTTTTTGCCAAAAAATAAAAAAAAGCGTGAACATTTTTTTTACTTAAAAAATTAATTAATAATCTGCTTAATTTTGATATACTTTTGCAGTTGATTTTGACGGAAGATTTAAATGTAATCGTCTGAATTATTGTGTTATACATCTGATTATTCAACAGTTAAAAAAGAGAAACAACAGTCTATGAAAACGGAAATGACTTTTGTAAATACCACAACGGGTGAATCATCATCCTCCGATCCCTCCGTCCCTCCGGAACCTGGCGGGCGGCCCGACCTCACGAATCTGAAACTTCATTCCAACCTGAAATTTCCATACGATAAATCTGTTATCCCTTTCATTAAGAAATACTTCCCTGGAACGACCATACATAACTGGAACAACTGGAACTGGCAAATCAGGAGCAGCATCCATACTGCCGAACGGCTCAGGGAGATTTTCGGCGAGGCGCATGAGAATGTGATCAACGCCCTGCCCTCCAATCATTTGCCGTTTCGTATCACTCCTTATTTTGCCAGTTTGTTAAGCCGCCTGCCCGCGGGACACCCTCTTTTCCGGACAATGATCCCTTCGAGGGAAGAACTTATCACTGGACAGGGAGAAAAGAGTGACCCTCTCGATGAGCAAAACTATTCCCCGGCACCTCATATCGTTCACCGCTATCCGGACAGGGTGCTTTTCACGGTGACTGGATTCTGCGCATCTTACTGCCGCTACTGTACCCGCAGCCATATGGTGGTTAAAAAGAACAAATGCCATGTTTCGAATGAAAGTTGGGAATCAGGCATCCGTTACATCGCGGAAAATCACCAGATACGCGATGTGATCATTTCGGGCGGCGATCCGCTGACCCTGCCGGGCTTCAGGCTTGAGTACCTTTTGTACAGGCTGAGATCCATCCCTCATGTGGAGATTATAAGGATAGGCACCAAAACCCCGGTAGTGCTTCCCATGCGTATCACCAGGAATCTTGTCGGGATGATCAAAAAATACCATCCAGTCATGATAAGCCTTCATTTTTCGCATCCCGATGAGTTGAGCGTAGAAACGAGGGAGGCATGCAACCTGCTTGCCAATGCGGGGATACCCTTGGGGAGCCAGTCTGTGCTGTTAAAAGGCATCAATGATGATCCTGAAATATTTAAAAGACTCAATCGCGAATTGCTTAAAGTGCGCGTACGTCCTTATTATATTTATCAGTGCGATCCCATTCCGGGTTCGGGGCATTTCCGGACTCCTGTGAAAAAGGGATTAGAAATCATCAAAGGGCTGCGGGGTTATACATCCGGATATGCTGTACCTCATTTTGTGATTGATGCACCCGGCGGAGGAGGGAAAATCCCTCTCTTACCCGATTACATTAAAAGCATTGATAAGGATGGAATCACTTTGTATAATTACGAAGGAAAGGAGTTTTTCTATCCTGATGAGACCTGATCTGATCTGAACACTGAAAATGATTACTATAGGATTGACCTTCGACCTGAAGGATGATTACCTTCACATTGGCTATTCCCATGAGGAAGTTGCTGAATTTGATTCACTTGAAACCATTGACGCCTTAGATGATACATTATCATCCATCGGATTCCGTGTGATCAGAATAGGAAATCTTTTCGGCCTTGTTAAATTTCTGGCTTCAGGCAACAGATGTGATATCGTTTTCAATATCTGTGAAGGAATGCATGGGACAGCGCGCGAGGCCCAGGTTCCCTGCTTGCTGGATGCTTACGGTATTCCTTACGTTTTCAGCGGTCCTGATATTCTGAGTCTCACACTTGACAAGGCACTGACAAAACTTGTTTTGAAAGAAGCAGGAATACGGACGGCTCCATTCAGGGTGATTCATCAGGCTGATGATGTTGAAAATATCGATCTTGATTACCCTTTATTTGTCAAGCCCGTTGCAGAGGGCACAAGCAAAGGCATAGACGGATATTCTATTGTTAAGAACAAGGCTGAACTTTATAATTCATCGGCTTTTCTGATCAATACATTTAAACAGCCTGTTCTTGCGGAGAGATTTCTTCCCGGGCGTGAGTTTACTGTGGGTATACTTGGAAGCGGAACGGAATCCCGAGCTGTTGGGGTTATGGAGATCATCCTGAACAAAAAAGCTCCCCACTCTATTTACTCATACACCGTAAAAAAGGATTGGGAAAAATATGTAACCTACAAATTGGCGGATGACAGGGAAGCTGAGGAATGTATTGAATCAGCGATCAAAGCCTGGAGAATCATTAAAGGCAAAGATGTGGGACGTATCGATTTCAGGCTTGATTCTGAAGGAAAATCAAATCTGATTGAGATCAATCCGCTGGCAGGATTAAATCCGACCAATTCGGATCTGCCCATACTGGCAAGATTAAAAGGGCTCGATTATAACGATATGATTGCCGGTATAATGGAATCAGCCTTAAAAAGGGCAGGACTTCGAAATTAAGACTGTAGACTGTAGGCTTTAGGCTAAAGGGAATTAAAAATTAAGAGTTCTAAAAGGCTGCTGGGCTTATAAAGTACAGGCTATCAACGATTAGAAAAAAGATGAAAGAATCAGATAATGAGATATGCTGTTATACTTCATAATCCGGTATCCGGAGAATCTGGGGAAGACGAACTGGATGTGCTGAATCAGGCGCAATTGATTGAAGAAGCTCTTAATTCTTTAGGATACAGTTCTGAAAGGATTGAGTTTAACCTGGATATAAAAGGATTGATGATTAACCTTAGGGCAATAAATCCCGATATCGTTTTTAATCTTGTCGAGACAGTAAATAATACCGGCCGGCTAAGTTTTATTGCCCCGGCAGTTCTTGAATCTTTCGGTTTCAGATATACAGGGTCAGGAAGTGAAGCTATTTTTTCCACAACCGATAAATTATTATGCAAAACGATTCTCCGAAGCCACGGTATCGCCACACCGGATTGGTCAACGACAACTGATGAAATTGCTGACGACAAAGTATATCTGACAAAACCCATTGCGGAGGATGGATCACTAGGGATAGAAGAGAATAATGTTCTTAAAGGAGAACAAATAACTTTGATACCCAAAGATCACTTCGCAGAGGAATATATTCCTGGCAGGGAGTTTAACATTTCTCTTATCGACGGGAAAAATGGCATTAAGGTTTTACCTCCCGCTGAAATGTGTTTTAATAACTACCCGGAATCTAAGCCAAGAATATTAGGATATAAGGCTAAATGGAAAGAAAACTCTTTTGAGTATAAAAATACGTCAAGAAGTTTTAACTTTGGAAAAGAGGATTCCCTTCTTTTGGAAGAATTAAAGGTAATATCTCAAAGATGTTGGAAGGTATTTGGTTTAAAAGGATATGCACGCGTTGATGTACGGGTCGGATACGATAATATACCCAAAGTAATTGAAATTAACGCCAATCCTTGCATTGCCCCTGACAGTGGATTTATTGCCGCATGCAAAGAAGCAGGACTGACAGAAATCGAAGTAATAAAAAGAATTATCGAAGATGCAGAATGAAAAAAAACAGGTAATTAAAGCTTTGAATTACAGGAAGACAGTTGTACCGAGCGATTTAATGAATGTCGCAAATATTTTAAAGTCTACGGGATTTTTTAAGCCCCATGAGATTGATATTGCCATTGAACTTGTTGAAGAGAATCTCAATAACGGTGATGGTAGCGGATACCGCTTTAATTTTCTCGAAATCGAAGGAAAAACTGTAGCGTACAGTTGTTATGGAGAAATTCCGTTAACCGTAAAAAATTTCGATCTCTACTGGATTGCAGTTGACAATAATTACCGCGGCAAAGGATTCGGACGTCTGCTGATGGAAAAGACGGAGTCGGATATCTCAGCTTTCGGAGGACGTGGAATATACATAGAGACTTCAAATAAGGAGATGTACAGACCAACAATGTCTTTTTATAAAAATTGCGGGTATGAGGAGGTCGCATATTTTAAAGACTATTATGACATTGATGATCATAAAGTAGTTTTTTATAAAAAACTCTAAGCGCAGAATAGAGTTGTGAGAATTCAACTTCTTCTGAATCTCCCTTAACCTGAAATCTGCATCGGTTAAGCTTCCTCACTAAATAACTCATTTCTAAGGTCTCATCCCTCTGTCAGAGTTCTTCGTGATCAATATCCTTTACAGGAGCTCCCCGGTGATATTCCTTTATATTTTTAACTTTTCCGGCCATAAAAATCTCTGAAATTCCATATACCAGGAGAATTACACCAATAAATATTAAAATCGCCTCAGCCGTTTTAAAAGGATTGTAAAGCAACAAGATTCCACCGGTAATAGTCAGCAGGGCAAGGATAATAATCAGCAAGTACCAACCGGACCATGATCGGGTTGCCAATGCGCTGATCAATTGCATTAATCCCATTATCAAAAGGATAATACCGAAAAAGACAGCGAATATTTTTATCATTGTTGAAGGTGCAATGATAAATGTTAAACCGACAGCAATACTGAAGATGCCCTGAAACGACCAGAAACCGCTTAAATTACCTGCTTTTTTTCTGTTGGAATAAATCAGGTTGATCAGACCGCTTAACAGCAGCATTCCTCCAACAACCATCACCACCGTTTGCATAGTCAGACCGGGCATAAAAAGCAATAAACAGCCGGTAAGAATTGTTAAAATACCGCGCAATAAATAGTTGCGGGTAGTGGAAACAAAAAGAGTTGCCATGACCTTTAGTTATTAATGAATAGTTTACAATTCCTCTCCTATATCAATCAGTTGTTATCCCAATATTTGTTTCTCCTATTAAACCTGAATATCATCCAATAACTTCAAAGCTTTGAGGTGACAAAAACTCAATAGCTATGAATGTCCAATTTTTTTTAAATTTTTAATTCGTAATTCGTAATTCCCTAAAATCCCTCGTATGCTTTCAATCCAAGATTAATAGCCGGTTTTGCTTCTATTTCCAAGGCATCCCAAACCATCAGGGCCGCCCCCAATGCTGTTGCATTGTCCACTTCAGAGGTATAAACCTTTTTATCGGGGAAAATTGTTGCCAGCATACGCACAAAAGTCTCGTTCCGTGCAAAACCGCCTGAAACATAGATTGATTTTGTTATATCATTCTTAGGTACAACAAGCTTGACAGCATCGGCATTTTCACGAGAAAGATCAGCAATCAACTGAAGATATGCTTCATCAAAACTATTATATTTGGATAGGTCTACCGATTGATCAACATAATCCTTTGGAATGCCGTTCTTAAAGAAAACTTTTTCAGCTTTTATGACAGATTTCATCAAATCATCATCAGTCTTTACATGCTTAAAATAATCGGCATCCTTTGAAAAATGTTTTGCCAGACGCTCAACATTAACCTCATGAATGTAGCCCATGAAAAGGCGGGATGACTTAACGGGCTTTTGATGCACACCTAAATAGCATAAACAGTCACGGTTTAACTGCTCCATCGTCAGGGGCTCCTCATTGAACGGATTCATATTGATGCACCAGGTGCCAGTCGATAAGAGGATGAAAGGTTCTGTACTGTTCTCGATATAGGGTGCAAGTGAGGCGGAACTGTCATGCATCCCGATGCTGACTTTAATCGGTTTATTATCTATCGTGGTATCATATCGGGTATAATTTGATATCGGTTCAGGGAATGGCATTTTCTCATCTGCCACCCATTGATGGTATTTCTGATGATCGAAATCCCAGAGAGCAGTATGACAGCCTATTGATGTCCGCTCAGAAACCAGCTTCTCCGTAAACAGGCAGGAAAGATATTGAGGAAAATGAAGAATGGATTCAACTTTACCGAATATCTGAGCTTTAGCTTTCTTCAGCCACAATGCCTGGAGGCCTGCATTAAGCATTCCCATCGCCGGGGAAGCGGTTTTTCGGCTGAATTCTGCAACTCCGCCATACCTTGCATATAACGGCTCAACAATACCTTCAGGCATCGGCTTCAGGTAGTTATAAACCGGTGTAAGCCGTTTACCTGCTTTGTCAAGATACATAAGGGTAGCACCATAAGTGGTGAAATTTAAGGCTTTAACATCATATTCAGGACTTTGTATAACTTGCCTGAGTGAATCATGTATCCACTTCTCAATCTTATCAATATCGTCACACTCGAATCCGTCATCATCCTTAATCTCAGGAAATTTCTGTTCATCCTCGTAAACAATTTTTAAATCCTGGTTAAAGAGAAGCAACTTTTTGTTTGTTTTACCGATGTCGAATATGGCGATAACTTTTGTCTTCATAATTTAAATTTCAATGGAACAATATTAATAAAGCTTTATTTCTGATATCAGGTGACTGTAATTGAATAAATTGAAAGTAAAATTCCGGCCTTCAGTCACGACGGCCGGAAATTTACTTTTGTTGTTCTGCGCTTTAAAGGCACAATTCACTATCTTTTGCTTAATACTTCAGCTTCGTATTTCTGAATTGCTGCAACGTAATCCAGGCTGTCGGGGACTTTATTGTCAAGGCAGTATTTATCGTAAACAGCTCCGAAAAGCATGGTCTTCATGTTTTCAAAAGCAGCAAGCCTTTCGAAATTCTTGCCTTTCTCTTCCCAACCCTTAATCTGGGCTGTTGGCTCAAGCAGGGCATATAGGAATGCTTTTTGTGCCGATCTTGTGCCGATCACATAAGCGCCGATCCTGTTCATGCTCCCGTCAAAGAAGTCAAGGCCGACATTAACGCGTCCTAAAAGATTATTACGTATGATCTCCTGGGCGATCAGGATAACGTCATCGTTAAATGTTATGACATGATCGCTGTCCCAGCGCACTCCGCGTGATACATGCAGTAAGAGTTCATCGATATAAAGCAGGATTGAGGAGATTTTATCCCCCACCGATTCAGTCGGATGGAAATGCCCCATGTCAAGGGTAAGCAAAGTATTGTTTTTAATTGCATAACCCATATAGAATTCATGCGAGCCAACAACCATTGATTCCGAACCGATACCAAAAAGTTTGCATTCAACTGCATCTTTAAGGTGTTCCTTGGGGAATTTTACTTTCAGTATCTCATCAAGTGATTTTTTAAGCAGTGCACGGTGCCCCGCCCTGTCAACTGGAGTATCTTTTTCTCCGTCCGGAATCCAGATATTATGGACACATGGCGTTCCAAGCTGTTTACCCATTTCTGCGGCAATAATACGGCACCGTTTTACGTGTTCAATCCAGAATTTCCGGATGGATTCGTCCTTGCTTGAAAGAGTAAAGCCGTCATCAGCCTTGGGATGCGAAAACAATGTGCAGTTGAAGTCCAGACCAATTCCCTCCTTCTTTGCCCAATCTATCCATCCCTGGAAATGCTTCACCTCAATCTGGTCACGGTCAACGAATTTACCGCCAAATTCCCCGTAACTGGCATGAAGGCTCAATCTTTGTTTGCCGGCCAATAATGACATGGTCTTTTCAAGATCCTGCCTCATTTCAGCAATAGTGCGTGCTTTGCCGGGATAATTACCGGTGACCTGTATGCCGCCTCCCCCTAATTTGGAGTCAGCTTTCTCAAATCCGCCTACGTCGTCTGTCTGCCAGCAGTGCAGGCTTATTGTAACATCCTTCATTCGTTCAATTGCCTTGTCGGTGTCGACACCTATTGCAGCGTACTGCTCTTTGGCTAACGCGTAAGCTTTTTCTACAAATTCTTTTTTCATTGTGTTTTTAAGTTATTAATTATCAAAGTAACGAATTTAGCTTCACTGATCTTCGATTCACGAATTATTCCAGGTAAAATACTTCTTTCAAAGGAATAGAAACAGGCGACTTGTCAGGATTGGTTTCCATGATCTCAGCATTCCAGGCCCACCATTTTTTTACTATCTCAGTGGTCCCAAGATCCTGCGATGAAGTCGTCCCACCCTGTTTTTGCACAGCGAAAAGGGTATTGGTCTCTTCATCAAGAAAAATGGAATAGTCATAGACTCCCGACGATTGAATAAGCGCTTTCAGTTCAGGCCATATTTCATCATGCCGCTTTTTGTACTCATCTGCAAAGCCCGGTTTGAGCTTCATTTTAAATGCATATCTTTTCATCTTTTTTAATGTATAATTTAATGATTTATTAAGAGATTAATTCCTTCATTCTTTAATTCTTTCCCTATCAGTTTACATTCTAAGACTTTAACCTACAATTTAACCACAAAGGTTGAGAAAATCAATACAAGGATACCTATTACAAGAACAACGATCGTTTTTGTTCCCGTCCCTTTCCACTCTTTAAGAAAAATCCCCCAGATGTTACTAAATGCAATGTTCAATGCCATTAATATACTCCAGCTCATCACCAGCATCGCTCCCGACAACAGGCTTTTTCCCATCCCGAAGAAGTGGAACTGGAGAAACCAGAGAAACCCAGCGAGGAAGGTGAAGAAAATGTTGTTCAGCAATGTTTTCCCGTCTACCGTATAATAATCCTTGATCGTTCCGTTTTTGAAATTAAGGTACAGGCAATAAATCAGGTTGGTGATCAATCCGCCCAAAAGGATAAAAATTAAAGTGACATTACTTTGGTAAAGCGGATTGGTGCCGTGGGCAAGCGTTACCTCGTCGATCGGTTTGCCGAAAGTAAATCCGAAATTAAAGCTTGCGCTCATTATTCCCGCAAAAACCGCAATGATGATACCCTTTTTGAGCGCAAATTCTGCAATAGCTTTTTTCTTCTCTTCTTCCGTGAGGTTTTTATTTTTCAAGGCACCGGCATATCCGATAATTGCAATTCCTGCAACACAGATAGCCACACCAAGAATAACAATTGGCGTGAGGGCAAGCCCGGGCATAAAAACCGGTGGGATCAGCGTCCCGAAAGCAGCACAGAAACCAAGTGCAATTGACTGCCCCATTGCCACGCCGAGATAACGCATGCTTAATCCGAAAGTAAGGCTGCCGACTCCCCACAAGGCTCCAAATAACATGGCCAGCCATTTTGCCGAAGCAGGAGATTCAGAAATGATAGGTAAAAGTTGTCCTGAAGGTACTGTAAAATAAGCAAATATCCATGGAACGATCAGCCATGCCGCCACTCCCTGGACGATCCAATAGGATTCCCAGGCCCATGATTTTACTTTCTTAAAAGGTACATAAAAACTGGCAGCGCCGATACTGCCGATCGCGATCAATAAAATACCAACGACAGGATTCATAAGGATTAGTTTTGTTTGTTTTAATAAATTATTATTGTGATCTCAAAGGTAGTGTTCATTACTATAGTATCCAATAGTCAATCTGAATAATTTTTTAAAAATCTTGCCTTCAAATCTTTAGGTTTTGTAAAGTTAGCGATCTAATTCCTGACCATACCATTTTCTTAAATATATCCAAAGATTTCTAACCTAATTCCTCCTGCCAACACCATACCATGCTCTTGTTAACAGAGGTCTATTTATATATTATCTGTGTTATTTCTGTGTTAATATAACACAAATGATACACAAATAATACACAGATAATGCACAGATAATAAGATAATGCAATTATGATTAAAAGAAAATAAAGAACCCTCTGATACTACTTTTTACTATTCTCAGCACATAGATCACGGCTTAATCTTTAATTTGCAGTAAATCAATAAAAAAGTAGTATCTTGCGCGAAATTTCATTATCGGATATTCAATAATCATACAAAAATGAATACCCTTTCTAAAAACAATACATGCCTTTTAAGTCTTTAAACATCATCGAACCGCTTCTCAAATCATTACAGGAAGAAGGTTACACCATCCCAACACCCATTCAAAATCAAGCCATTCCGATAGTTTTAAAAGGGAAAGATCTGCTGGGCTGCGCTCAGACAGGAACAGGAAAAACAGCGGCATTCGCTATCCCGATACTTCAATTGTTAAGTAGCAATAAATCATTCGGCAGTAGAAAGATCAGGAGCCTGATCGTAACTCCGACAAGGGAACTGGCGATTCAGATCGCTGAAAGCTTCAAAAATTACGGAAGGCACACCCGCCTTTCAAGCACCGTGATCTTTGGCGGCGTGAATCAAAACCCGCAAGTCAGGGCTTTACAGCATGGCGTCGATATTTTGGTTGCTACTCCCGGAAGACTGCTCGATTTGATGAATCAGGGTTATATTTCATTGAAAGAGATCGAAATTTTCGTACTGGATGAGGCTGACCGTATGCTGGATATGGGTTTTATCCATGACATAAAAAAGATCATAGCATTTCTGCCGGCAAAACGGCAATCGCTCTTTTTCTCAGCAACCATGCCATCCGAAATTGTTAAGCTGTCAGAAAAAATACTTAGAAACCCTTCAAAGGTTGAAATTACTCCCGAATCACCTACTGTTGATATTATTAAGCAATATCATCTATTTCGTCGATAAAGGGAATAAAAGCGCCCTGCTGCTGGATATTTTTAAGGATAAGAACATTAAAACTGCCCTTGTATTTACCCGCACTAAGCATGGCGCCGACAGGGTTGTAAGAGTGCTTGAGAGAAATAACATCAAAGCTGAAGCCATTCACGGCAATAAAGCCCAGAATGCGCGCCAGCGTGCTTTGGCCAATTTCAAAGCGCAGACAACCCGTGTATTGGTAGCGACTGATTTAGCTTCACGCGGCCTTGATGTCGAGGATATGGAATTTGTCATCAATTATGAGATACCCAACATCTCAGAGACTTATGTTCACAGGATCGGCCGTACAGGAAGGGCCGGCGCCGAAGGAACTGCTTACTCCTTTTGCGATGCCGACGAAAAACCCTATCTGCGCGATATTGAAAAACTGATCCGTAAGAAAATTCCTGTGATCGACAATCATCCATTCCCTTTAATGGATCATCACCCGGTAAAAGTTCCTCTGCAGCAACGTCCGCCGCAACGATTTGCGAGGTCGGTTCAAAAATCTTTCGTTCCCGGGAACAGAAGATAAAGTCTTTGATTTAAATGTAAAGGTAGCCAAGGGAATTTCAACCTTTTTCGTCAATTCAATGAATTCAGGAAATTTGTCTATTTTTGAAGATCACTGGTTATTAAAACTTCTGTAAAACGGTTATAATCTCCGGTGATTGAAAGACAATCAGAAACTTACTGAATAAAATGAAAAAAATAGTATTGATATGTTTCCTTTTCCTGGGAGCATGTTCATCAAAGATATCCGAACCCGACGGGAATTCAAATACAAATCCGCCCAACTCAAAACACACTTCGATTACCCAGTACGGTATTACATGGACCTTCAGCACAGAGGTTCAGACAGGACAGTTTGTGACCGGAGATTATTATGTCGTTGGGCCGTGCACGATCACTTCGATTACTCCGGCGCCGGGAAATGGGAGAAATGGTTCAGAACTTAATCCGCCATTGAATGACGCAAAAAGTGGTTACGACAGCCGGGAAGAATCGAATCGCTATGACTCAAGGATGTGTGCAACTCTTCCTATCAATATGAAGCCCGGCGATGCGCTTATTTCGACGATCAGCGCCAGTACTGCAGAATACGGAAATATTCCCAACTGGCTTAGAAGATCGGATAAATCGAAATGCCCTGTGAAAAGCGTCTGTGTGTTGACATGCGTAGAAAAAGCACTGCCTGCCGATGCATTTCGTCCTTCGTATTGCGACAGATCACAGAAAATCTATTATGCAAACAATCTCAAAAGGGAACTGCTTCCCAACCTCCCATACGGCAGGGAAACATTTGACACAGACCAGGGATCGCTTACCATAAAGGAATTTGAGGATCATTTTATCAGGGTGTGGCTCGATCTTGTATTTTTCTCCTTCGATGCACCTATCGAGTATCAGCCCCAATACGGTCGTGATCTTGGAAGGGCCATGGGTATTGCCAGCCTCATTTTAATGACCGATATTCCTGCCTCCAAAAAAGAGAAACTGCTGATCGGGATGGTCCAGAACGGAATTGACCTTTGGGGAATTGCGAAGGCGGGATTCAAAGGATGGCCGGCATGGGGAGGCCATGGCTCAGGACGGAAATGGCCTGTTATCTTTGCAGGGATGATGCTTGGCGACAGCGAAATGTCGCAGCCTACCGTCACTTTACCGAATCTTCTCTTTGGGGAAGATATGCAGACCAAATACGATAACGGATGGACAGGAGCAAATGTTGTTTATGCAGGTCACAGGGGCGTTGACAAAGACGGGAACGATGTGGACCAGACTCCGGGATGGGGACAGTATGAACAGTATCAGCCGAAAGACTGGCCCATCGATTCGGCAGAACCGGGAATGAATGAGATGTACCGTCGCTGCTGTACTAGCCATGCGTGGGTAGGGATGGCGCTGGCTGCCAGGATTATGCACGCAGAACAGAACTGGAACCATGATGCTTTTTTCGATTATGTGGACCGGTGGATGACGGAAGACGATACGCAGGCCATACAGATCATTAAAGAACAGACCAATAAAGCGCCTTACACCAATTTTTCGTATGCCCCGAACGGCCTTGATTTCTCAAACCAGGATTATGCCTGGCAGAGACAGACATGGGATCCATTTGTCAATGAAATGTGGACAAAATACAGGAATAATTTACCGTAAAGAGTATTCAGTAATCAGTGATCAGTGATCAGTAATCAGAGATCGGTGATCGGCAATCAGTAATCAGTAATCAGTAATCAGTGATCTGTAATCAGTTTTCAACTAATTAATACCGGGTATGGATACTTTCACTGAATGTCTCTTAATGAATTATAATAAATTAAGCATCAAAAGTGCTATATTTGTATCAATAGATAAGAATATGCCGACGATTTCAATGTTTTTTGGAATTATTATCAGAATGTATTATGCCCCAAAAGAACATAATCCTCCACATATTCATGCTTACTATCATGAATTTAAGTCAGTTATAAATATTATATCCGGCGATTTGATGGAAGGCGAATTACCGTCAAAACAATTAAGACTTGTTCTTGCATGGACCGAAATTCATAAAGATGAGTTAATTGCTGATTGGGAATTATGTAGGAACGGTGAAAAGCCTTTCTCAATTGAACCCCTAAAATAATTGGTATGTATTTAGCTATTAAAGATGTAAAAGCCATTGATAATTATCAACTCATTCTGACTTTTGAGAATGGCGAAAAACGTTTGTTTGATATGACTCCTTACCTTGAAATAGGGATATTTAAACAACTGCAGGATGTTTCATTATTTAAAACCGTCAGATTGAGCTTTGATACTGTAGCGTGGGCAAATGAAGCTGATTTAGATCCGGAGATACTATATAAGAATAGCGTTAAAATAAAGAAATCGATCTCAGCAGATACTAAATTTTAATATCAGGAAACAACAGTTTCAGAAAATATTTTCCTGATTCGGATTTAAATATATTTTGGGCAAAGGAAGTGACCTGAGATTCAGACATTTTATCTTCAACCGAATTTACAAGAAAATCGGATTCCACCAATAATTGAAAGTCAGGACCATCGATTGCTGTGTAAGTATGATGGCGGCTGATAATATAACAAACTCTTTCGATAATATATTCCGCAACCGAAAACTTCTGAAGAATTTCTCTCGCTACTACCGGGCCTTCAATTTCCTGGTAATGAGATGCTGATGATTTGTATTTCTGTTCAGAAACATGAATACCGATATCATGAAGCAAAGCGGTGATTTCAAGAATATTCCGGTTCTCCTGATCAAGTCCTTCGAGCCTTCCAAGAGCCTGAGCCCAGGCAAATACTTTCAGGGAATGTTCGATCCTTTTCTTGTTACCGGAGTTTTTCTCCATCATGGCAATGGCAACTGAAGCAATTGTTTTATCCATTATTCCTGATTTTTAATATTTCCTGCAAACGGTACATTTCATCCCTCAAGCGGGCAGCTTCGATAAAATCAAGTTCTTTCGCCGCTTTTTCCATCTCCTTTTTAGTTTTCAGTATCGACTTTTCCAAAGCATCAACAGTCATATATTTTACAACAGGATCGGCGGCAATATCCACAGTTTCAGGCGAGACATAAGCTCCCGACCTCAATGTCTTTGCAGGACGGTATTCCAGACCGATTATCTCACGGGTAGGTTTGATTATCTGGGTCGGGGTAATTCCGTTAGCCACATTGAAATCGTGCTGTTTGTTCCTCCTGTAATTGGCGGCATCAATGGTTCGCTGCATCGATTCGGTGATTTCATCGGCATACATAATTACCGTCCCGTTTAGGTTACGGGCAGCCCTTCCCGCTGTCTGAGTCAGTGAACGTTCAGAGCGAAGAAAGCCTTCCTTGTCTGCATCAAGAATAGCCACAAGAGAGACTTCAGGCAGATCGAGACCTTCACGTAAAAGATTTATCCCGACAAGAACATCGAAAACACCTTTCCGAAGATCTTCCATTATTTCAACCCGTTCGATGGTTTCAACATCAGAATGTATGTAGCGGCAGCGAATGTTGAGCCTGAGGAAATATTTGGTCAGTTCCTCGGCCATCCTTTTTGTCAGAGTGGTAACGAGAATACGTTCATTCTTTGCGCTGCGCTGATGGATCTCCTCCATAAGGTCGTCAATCTGATTGGCCCTTGGCCTCACTTCAATCTTCGGATCGAGCAAACCGGTGGGCCTGATAATCTGTTCCACCACAACCCCTTCGCTTTTTTGGAGTTCATAATCGGCAGGGGTGGCGCTTACGAAGATGATCTGTTTTACAATGTTTTCGAATTCCTCAAACTTCAAAGGCCTGTTATCCACTGCAGCGGGGAGCCTGAATCCGTATTCAACAAGAGTTACCTTTCTTGACCGGTCACCGCCATACATCGCATGTATCTGCGGCATTGTAACATGGCTTTCATCAACTATCATCAGAAAATCATCCGGGAAATAATCGAGGAGACAGAAAGGCCGTGTTCCCGGTGCACGTCGATCGAAATACCTTGAATAGTTTTCTATGCCCGGACAGTATCCCAATTCGCGTATCATTTCCAGATCATAGGTGACGCGGTCTTCAATACGCCTTGCCTCCGCATGTTTTCCCTGCTTTTTAAAGAAATCGATATGAGCGACCAGATCATCCTGTATCTGCCTGATCGCAACCTGAATATTGTCTTTTGAAGTGACGAAGATATTTGCAGGATAGATGACGGCCATTTCCTGTTCATCAATGCCGTAACCTGTATCCGGATCGAAGGTCACAATCTCCTCGATGTCGTCTCCGAAAAACACGATCCGGATAGCCTGGTCAGCATAGGCGGGAAAGATGTCAAGCGTGTCCCCCTTTACCCTGAAATTTCCTCTTTCGAATAGTACCTCGCTGCGGGAGTACATGGCATCTACCAATTTGTGAAGCAAAAGGTTACGGCTTATCGTCTCCCCTACCCTGACCGTTGTGACATTGGCGTGAAAATCTTCAGGATTGCCGATGCCGTACAAACAGGAAACGGATGAAACAACAACCACATCCCTCCGGCCCGAAAGCAATGAAGAAGTTGTGCTTAACCTCAGTTTTTCGATCTCCTTGTTGATGGAAAGGTCTTTTTCGATATAGGTATCCGTAACAGGCAGATAGGCTTCGGGCTGATAATAGTCGTAATAAGAGACAAAGTACTCGACAGCATTCTGGGGAAAGAACTGCTTCATTTCGCCGTACAACTGCGCGGCAAGGGTTTTGTTGTGACTTAATATCAGGGTCGGCTTCTGTACCCGTTCAATTACGTTGGCCATGGTGAAGGTTTTCCCCGAGCCGGTAACGCCGACGAGAGTCTGGTACGGAATCCCTGACAGGATTCCATTACTGAGCTGTTCTATTGCCTCAGGCTGATCGCCTGTGGGCTGAAAATCGGAGATAATCTTAAAATCCATTTAAACAAAAATAATTACAAGACTAAATTACAAAAAACATAGGGCCGATTTATAAAAAAAGTGAAAATTGATTTTGTAAAAGGAAAATCAGGGATGAAGTCTTATAAGATATTATTTTGTAATTGTATTAGAGTCATGCAAAACATAATTCAGGTGTTATTCCATCTTTAGAACGCTTGCCTGCTTATTTTTATTATGATTAGAAGGGCTTCCAAGGGCAATACGGACTTAACACGGACTTAACACGGAGCAAACATCGCGATAGAATTTTGAATATATTGTTAAATAATGTCTTTGAAGGTTCTTAAAACCTGAATAAAAGAATAACATAATGTGGGAAAGTCATTCAATTGTCATTCGATCCCGAAGCTTCGGGATTCAATAGTCATTAACAATCAATGACGGTGAAGCAGAATGACGCGAAGCGAATGATCCCGACGTTTCGAAAAAGATGAATGACTTTTTAAATTTCCCGGCCTATGGTGACTTCGTAATATTCGGTCACATCGGTAGCCATCATCCCCGCGGCTCGGGCAGCCTGTATGCCAAGTTTGCCGTCTTCGAAGACCTGACATTGTGAAGGGGGAACATGGATCAGTTCAGCCGCCTTAAGAAAGGTTTCAGGATCAGGTTTATGACGGGTCACATTTTCGGCGGCCACCACATGTTCGATACAATCCTTTACTCCTGCAATTTCGAGTGTTTTCCAAGCCAGGTGCTGTGATCCTCCTGTCCCGCAAGCCATCGGCAATATTCCTTTGTAAGCCCGGATCAGATTGACAACGGGCAGGATGGGTTTTGCTTTGTGCATATTCCTCTCAAAAATCTCCTCTTTTTTACGGGTAAATTCAACAGGATCGAAGTCCTTACCGAATTTATTTTTCAGATAAATGCTGGTTTGCAGGGCAGGAAGACCCGTAACTTCGGCAAAGAGTTCAGGTGTGAAAGTGATCCCCTGTTCGGCAGAGACTTCACGCCAGGCAATAAAATGAACAGGCATGGTATCACAGATGGTCCCGTCGACATCGAATATCAGTCCTTTGGCTTTCGGATTTACAGTAAGCTCCTTCTTCATCGGATTTTAATTTAAGGGTGCAAAATTAACCATTAATAGCCATTATACGGAGAAATTGCTACTGTAAGAGATATTTCGCCGGATTTTTGTTACTTTGCATCTATATCCAGATCGTTAAAAAATGACTTATAACCAGTTTTACCTTGCTGCCAATATTCCCCAGTGGGGTATTTTCGCCGGAATTGTCTGCGTAATTATCGGTTATATAGATAAAAAAGAACGATGGATAACTGCAGGATGGATCGTTCTTATTGCAACCGGTTTAATATCCCTGTCTTTCAATCTGGCGGGGATAATCCATGAACAGCGGGATGAAAGGATAAATACGCTCATTACAGCGGGATGGCAGTGCGCCACCGGAGCCGCTTTAGCTGCCATCTCCTGGCTTTTCCAACGAACGAAGAACAGGTATTTCCGATTTCTTGCGATATTGACAGTGCTTTATTTTATGCTTGTTTTTTTTCAGTTCAATCATATTTTGCGTTCGAAACCTAAAGCAAAACCAACGGTGGAATACCAGGATCAGACCAACAGGGCACAAAGCCAAACAGTAAACAGTAAAGGTACAGAGTTTCAGAAGTTAATGGTTTCAGGGGGTTAAGAGGATTAATATTTATGAACCATTAAAGAAAGAAATATTTAAAAAATTATCGTCACGAATTTTAAAATATTAAATGATAAAATCAATCAAATAAAAAAAAGAAAAAATTAAAAAATGAAGAAAGTGATGCGCTTTATTCCTTAATTCTTAATTCTTAATTCTTTAATATATGGGAAATGATATCAACTCCTTCTGGGAAATTCTGAAGATAGTGCTTCCGGCGCTTGTCGTTTTTTTAACCGCCTATTTCCTTTTCAGGGATATGCTTGAAAATTCCCAAAAACAGAGGGAATTTGAGTTCCGTGTTCAAAATTCCGGGAAGATCACCCCTGTGAGGCTGCAGGCTTACGAACGGTTCACATTGCTCCTGGAAAGGTTGTCTCCGCAATCATTGCTTATAAGAGTTAATCCTCATGATAAAACGGCGGGTAAATATCACCAGGAGTTATTAAACACGATAAGGCAGGAATTTGAGCACAATCTCTCTCAACAAATCTATATATCTCCAATTCTTTGGGAAACTTTAAGAGGTGCAAGGGAAAATCTTATCAGCATTATCAATAAATCATCCGAAGAGACCGAAGATAACGCTTCAGCGCTTAGCCTGAGCAAGAAAATCTTCGACAATTGGATGAGTGAAGAGAATGATCCTATTGCCATCGCTTTAAAAGAGCTTAAAAAAGAGGTTTCAAAGATGTTTTAAAACGAGTTATGAGTTATGGAATATGAGGTATGAGATTAACTCTTAGCTCTTTGCCCTCAGCCCTTTGCCCTTTAGCCCTTTGCCCTTTACCCTTTGCTCAATCATTACTGTCTTAAAACTTTAAAAGCATGTGACCATTCGTTATGGAGCATTCCGGGGATGCACCAGAGTATGCAAAGGGGTTCGATAGCCCTTGCCGCTTCGGCATGACCCATATCCTCGACCTCGAAACCAAATAGCCTGACAATTTCTGCCACTTCTTTTTTCGCACTGGCATTGTTACCACAGATGAACATCGAAGGTTTTATGCCACCAAAGTCAGGATTGACCATCAGGGCGCTGCCAACACTGTTAAAAGCCTTGACGAAGTTTATATCAGGATAATCACTCTGCAGTTCCTCCAGCAGGGATGATTTGAGATCAGTGAAGAAGTGGATAACTCCGTTTTCGGGGGGAAGATCGGCGATAGGATTCGTTACATCAATAACGGTCTTTCCGGAGAGGTTTTTTATTCCTGCATATTCAATGGCGTGCCTTGCTACTGTACCTTTGACGGCAAGGACAATGATTTCTCCATAAGCGGCGGCTTCGGCAACAGAACCAACCGAACCATGCTCTCCGGCATGAGATTTCCATTCTTCAAGTTTTGAAGGATCCCGGGTACCTAAAACGACAGAATAACCATGTTTGATAAAACCGTTGGCGAGAGCCTGACCAACAGCACCTGAACCGATAATTCCAATTTTCTTTTTCATCTGAGGTTTCTTTTAATTCCTTTATAAATTAACACTTAATTGGTCTAATTGTTTAAAATAAAAAGAGTTAAAAGCTAAATCAGGCTATAGGCTGTTGGAAGAATTCTTAATTATTAATTCTTAATTATTTTTCATCCAATCATTCAATGTATCCACAGCCAGATCATGCAATTTTTCAGGCAGAGTACTGATTCTCGTCAGGTGGCATCCCCCGGGCTGAACGATTTTAAGGACACCAGGATTATGATCCGGATTGACCGAGGCAGCATACCAGGGATCGTTTGAGCCATAGATAAGAAGGATGTTTTTTGCTTCTTTACGCATGAATTTTTTTAAATGGAGGCTGACAGATGGATCCCACGGAAAACGTGCAGCTTTAGGAACAAAAAGTCTCGCTACATAACCCTTTGTGGAACGCAATTGCATAAGTCCGTGAAAGGGTTTTGTATTGTAAGCATAATAACCCAACTGACGCAAAGCCTGGACAAAGAAAGGAAGTGTGTTGCTGTCATTGGCAATACTGAAATACTCAGGGGAGATTACTTTAATGAAATATTCGAGAATCTTTTGATCAGATGAACCGGGCGGAGGTATCTCAGATACCTTATGACACCACTGCCAGAAAGAGAAGGCAAACTCAAGGACACAATAGTCATAAATTTCACTCTGCGAAGCATTGAAGCGATATTTATTATCGTTACAGAAGTTTGTAAAGAGGGGAAGCAATGAAGTTTTGTCTTTCAGCAGCGTCTTCTGAAAATTCAGGACCGTATCCCTTTCCTCCTTAATCCCGGCCTTATGCAATATAAATTGTTCCTGACGCCTGTCTTCGACTGAAAAGCAAAGAGGGGCAACATAAGCAACAGTGGCAACCACGTCACCGGGATAAAACATTCGGTAGAAGAGAGCTGTCTCGCCTCCTTTGCTGATTCCTGTGCTGACCCATTTTCGGGGATAGAGGCTTTTAAAGAGTTCAGCAATATGATGATGATCGGCTGCAGCATTTTCAACAGTAAGGTATTTCCAATTTATTGTATCGGGCACAGATTTTCCGAAAAAACGGTGTTCAATGAACAACTGGTTCGCATACAACAAAGGGCATAATTCGTTCAGATATTTTGGATTTGCTTCTTTGTCCGCATCATATCCTTCGGTGATCATAACAACGGAATCATCATAGCTTAGGTGCGAAAGAATGACCCGTTGTGGAAAAAATCCCAACTCAGGGTGCTGATGATCCAGTGGCTGACGAACCATAATGATCCATGCTTCTTCGAAAAAAGGATTATGCTGCATTGAGTCAACCGAAATGACGTCGGGAAGATTGAGTATCCTTTCACGGAGAGTAAGGGTATACCCGATTTGCAAAAACCCCAAAAGGCTAATCAGCAAAAAAGCAATTTTTTTAGTCATAGGTTTCACTTTCATACAATAGTCTTTTGATAGTCAATCACTCCCGAATTCCCGGGACTCAATAGTCATTGAAGAGTCATTGAATTCGCGTTATTTGTCCTCAAGTTAATCAATTTTTATAATGCAATCAAGCCTTCCACTTTGCCTGCCTTTTCATAGACAGCGATAACAGACTCCGCATCGGGCATCATTTCCTTACAGGATATTCCTATAAACCTGATATCCCTGGAAGTTTTGTAAGTAATTTTTGAAGGATCGGGAAACAGATCTTTAACTGTATTGATTTTTTCATTGTCGTTTGGAACGATGAATTTGAAATAGTAAACCTGAGGCCAATTCTTCTCCTGCATCAGAAGCTTGTACAACTTTAATAATCTGTTATCCATAATTGAAAATGAGGGGTAAAGATAACAAAAAGAGAGATGAGATATGAGGTATGAGTTATGAGTTATAAGTGAGAGATTATGAGATATAAGAGTTGAATAAAGGATGTGTTTCAGAGTTTCTGAGTTTCAATGTTATATACTCATGTACTGTTTACTGTTTACTGTTCACTGTTCACTGATTACTGATTACTGATCACTGATCACTATTCCCTCAATACTACCAGATCATCTGAACGAATCCTTTTTTTCGCCGGATCTTACCATCCCTTCCTTTTGCACTGACTAGGTAAAAATATGTTCCCGGAGAAGCAAGTTTACCTCCGATCCTGCCATCCCATGCTGCGAGTTCAGAATCTGCAGGGATATAATCGTTCCGGCTGAAATGATGAACCGACTTCCCCCAGCGGTTGAATATCTGAAAATCGAGTGACTGAAGCGACCTCGTTTTAATAATCAGAATATCATTAATCCCGTCACCGTTAGGCGTAAAAACTGGAGCAACTTTTACCAAAGAGGTATCCACAACGATATAATCTTTAAGATAAAAGGTGTCACGGCAGGTATAGTTCTGTGATTCTTTGGCCGCAACCAGTTTAACCATATACCTCCCTGAATTTTCATAGGTGTAAACCGGACTGACATCATATATCACTTTCATTATGGAATCAACCTGTCCACCGCCCTGTCCAAGATTATCAATTACTGTCCTGTCTTTAAACAGAAACCATTCGTATTTATCCGGATCGGCATTTTCAGATTCGTTGTGAAACTGGATGGTCACCGGGGCCTCAGGATAAACATACTGGGGATCCATCTTCTGATCAGTTGTCCATGAGAACATTGCCTTTGGGACAATCGATTCATAAGTAACTTCAACACTTTGCATACATCCTCCCCTGTCAGTAACCTCGACTCTGTATACGGTATTTTTTGGAGGAGGAGGACTTACATACGGGTTTTGAACTGCTCCAAAGGGAGTGTTGTCAGCATACCACGCATATTTATAATCAGGATTTAATGAAATTAGCTGTCCTGATGAAAGGTCGTAATACTGATAAAGAGCGCCGGTTGCTGAACCATTCAGTGTAAAAGATTCACAAGAGGATTCGGATATGGCAGCTGCTGGTTGAATCCATCCGTTAAATACCCATGCCCGGAATATATAATCAGTGCCTGAATCATTGAATCTGACCCTGTAACAGCCATCCGACAAACCTGTTAAATTGGATGAAACGCCTGTATCATTTGAAATAAAATCGAAATTCCCTGTTGAAGGATTGAATTTTTCCCAAATAAATGTAACCGACTGACCGGACGACTGAGCCCTCAATCCCGCATTAAGCTGTCCCTGCTGACCACAAAAATAAAAGATCCTGTCATTCTGAGAGAAAACAGGATAAGAAGTCATTTCTGAAAATGAAGACGCAGGTGCAGTAAGCGACTGCGCTGAAATCTTGTAGCTATAAACAAAAGTGAATGAAACAAACAGGATTATGATCTTACAGAATCGGCCATTTTTCATAAAAAGCAAGTTTCCGGTTATTTACAATACAATAATACAAATAAGAATTAAGAATTAAGAATTAATGAATTAAGAATATTGCTGCTTTTATGGTCCCAGGCGTGGTATTATTATTGTTTGGAATTCAGAATGTTAATGTTAAAAAGAATATTCATGCCAAACCAGTTACCGGATCATACCCCTGCCCGCCCGGTTTTTGGTTACTGATCTTCGTCCAGACAGAAAGTCAGACTGATATACAATTTTGTGAGGCCTCCTTATCCTGCAGCTATTTTAATACCTGAGGCTGATTTAAGTCTATTGTTTCCCTTAATGATTATCCTGTCATGCCTAAGTAAAAATCCTTCCCCTTACCTGCCCGACTGGTCATCCGGGCGGGCCCGTCCGAAGGGACTTCGTCAAGGAAGGCGATTTAAAGTTAAACATTGAAGATTGCTTTACCCTGAATCCGGTGTAAGCTTTTCCATCTTTTCCTCTCCCTAACGCCATATCATATTCATATCATTTGCGATCCTTCTGCGATGTTTCTGCGATTCATCCGCGATAAACAATTAAAGTTTCCCAGGAGGGAATATGTAGATGATCAAATGTTATTAAATCGATAAAGATAATGGAGTAATTGACTTAAATTGCTATATTTGAATTCGTTACAATACAAAAAGCGATTTATCGTCAAAACCACTACTTATAACATCAAAAATAGGACATTTAAGCGAATTAGAAAGTGTTCTTTGCAATAATGATAAAACAAACGAAGGGGTTCTTTATTTCTTTTCTGACTTTAAAATCGGGCGCCTTTGGAGCACATTTGATTCCTTCAAGAGCAAGGGTTTTAATGTTTCAGCGCTTTTACTTTCACTGCTGATCTTTAGGCTTAGGAATGAAAGTATTTGCAGAATGCAAAATCCGGGCAAGAATTTTCTTGAAAGGATTGACGACAATTACTTTTATCGCCTGATGAACAATCAATGGATGAACTGGCGTAAATTGCTGATGAAATTTGCCAACAACCCACGTAAAATCCAAGGGAAATCTTTCCTCTGATATAACATGCTTTGTTCTGGATGATACTGTTATCGAGAAAACGGTTAAAACAATAGAGTTCATCAGCAGGGTGTTTAGTCATGTCACTCATTTGTACCCATTGGGTTTTAAGATGCTTTCATTGGACTTCTGGGATGGTAAGAGCCTTATTTCAACTGATTTTTCACTCAATCGTGAGAAAGGCAAAAGGGCACTTACGGTTTATCAAAAAAGAGTTGAAATCACAATTCAGGAAAAAATGTGACATAAAATCGCCTGGTCATAAAAGAGCTGAAGAACTGGACATGAATAAGGGTGAGGGTTGCCATTTCCATGTTGAAGCGAGCTGTAAATAAGGGTTTTTAGCCAGTTAAGTTCTGATGGACAGTTGGTTTGTCACCGATAATTTAATCAAAAGAATTCGTGCCATAAAGAACGGGGCGATGCACTTGCAGGAAGCATACAAACTTGACAAGCGAAGATATCTGGTTAAAGAAAAAGAAATGAACTCACACCAGATAATGCAAAAGAATGAAAGGCTAAACAGCAAATATTGCAGAAAATACAAGTCTCGTTATATCTCTTTGGTGGTAGATTACAAGGGTGAACGGGTCAGGCTTTTCTTCATTAGATAGTCGAACGTGAAAAACCCCGTTTTTTCAAAATGTGTATTTCAGGTTCCATCCCTTGGCGAATAGGTGCCAGATTAACCGGGCAAAAATGGCCAATACTTCAGCTTTTAATCGCTGAAGCATTTTCCTTAGATTAAACCCTGCTGCGGCAAGCAGGGTATTGACCAAATCGCCTACTTCATCCATAAGATAATTACGGCCCATTCTATGGTCTTGTTTAAGGTGTCCTATCACCGGTTCTATGCCTGCCCTTGCCCTAAATCGTTTGCGCATTTTTTGTTTCTGATAGTTGTTCGCACAAGCCGGTAATTTTGATGGGATGATGATCTGAACCCCGTTTATGGTCTTCCTCCCTTTATAACCCCTGTCCACAATCCCGGCTTTCGGTCTGTGGCCAGTTATCCTTTCTGTTTGTTCTAACTGTGGCAAAAGAGTATCGCCATCATAAACATTGTCTGTAAAACCCATTGCCCCAACAATGATCCCGGATTTACGTGTTCTGGCTATCGAACTTTTGTTGCCGAATTCATATTTCTTTGCCTCCTTCCCTTTGGCGATGCACTTCACATGAGGCTGATGCAAACTGTAAACCTTGTCGCTACTGCCTCTTTCCTGTGTCAATACCCTGTTGAAAATGGATAACTGTCCGGCATATTTTTCTTTCTGTTCCCTGTCCATCTTACGCTCAATGTCGCGAACAACCCTGCCGGTAATAACTCTTATCCTGCGGGCAGCGGCCAGCGCTTTTTTCCGGCGACGTGGATGGCTATGGAACCGCTGATCAATCATCAACTGTTTAAGTTCTCTTTGGTAGCTCTGCCTCAATTGTATCTTCTCTTTAATTGCTATCTTCCTACACTTCCCGATGATCTTCTTTTGCAGTTTCACATCGGTAGGAAAGGTGATGTTCTTTTCCTGAACAGTGGTATCAATCAAAACCTCGTCTTCCTGGATTTCTTTACGCGGAAACAACTGGACAGACATCCTGAGCAAGAAGCTCCGATCCCTTTTCTCCAATACGTTTACGAAACTTGATCAGTTCTGTCCGGTCAAAGGGCAGTTCATGCTGGAAATAAAATTCCCCACAGAAATATTGCCAGTAAGGGTTTTCAACCCAACGGTCCAATACGCTCTCATCACTTTCATTGAACATCCGTTTCAAAAGAACTATACCTGCAATGGTACGAATTGGAACACAGGGCCTTCCATTGTCCTGACAATAATAAATGCTTAACTCTCTCTCTCCAGTTCTTCCCACTTAATCTTACCGGACAGTAGTACTAACTCATGGTCTTCTTTGATGAAATGTTTAAGCGGAACTTTAAACATTTCTAACTGAGGGTCGTTTTCTATTTTTCCAATCATTTCTGCAAGGTTTTCCGCCAATTTACCGAAAATCCTGCAATTTATAAGGCATAAATCTCTAAACTTTTCAACATACAATTGTTGATAATCAAATATTTATACCTCAATAATCCTATTTCTCACGTTCGACTAGATATAACAATGCCAGGAGCTGGACTTGCTTGTTGACAACCGATTTGAGTTTATCTTTCGTTCAGGCTATTGAGTTGTATCAGATCCGTTGGACAATTGAAGTCTTATTTAAAGAATGCAAGCAATACCTGAGGTTGGGCGGCAATCAGAATACGGATCTCGATGGACAAATTGCCGATGTGACAATTACCTTGGCAACCCATATGATATTGTCGCTTCAGAAACGTTTTAGTTCTTATGAAACAATGGGAGAACTCTTTCGTGAAACCCAGCAATACCTTCTGGAGCTAACTTTGTGGGAGCGGCTGATCAGGTTGTTTTTTAAGATACTGGTAAAGCTAACAATTATACTAAATCACTATTATCCGACTAATCTGCAACCCTGAGTAAAATACTCAATAATTGTCTGATAGTCAGATGTTATTATTTTTAGTTTTAAAAGCCACCTCTCCTAAAATGCAAGTTTTGTTTGCAAAGATGAAGCGGTAAATTCTGTTTTTTTCAAGTATTCCCGTTTAGTGCTCCGAAGTAGTTCATATACATCCAGAAGACTAATCAGATGTATCCGCACCAGGGATGCCACAACGGAAAATGCTTTTTTAGTTTGTGCCATTTTTTGGATGACTGTCATCAATAAGTTGGGCAATTAGCGTACACCAAACTTGCGTACGGATGGCATTTTCGTTCTCCCCGTAAAAGTAATGAAGTTGGAAGTTCTGTTTCATTTTCTTGAACAGGAGTCTCGATGCCCCACCGTTTTTTGTACAAAAATGCCACTTCTTCTGCCGTACTTTCCATGCTGTTGGTGATAAACTCAAAATACCGGTTCTGTTCATCCTGATAGCATACTTTTTTCAGGCGAAGTTTTTTCTTCTGCTTTGTTTGCTTTTTACCGTTTTCATCTTCGGGGCAGTACTCAATTTCTATAATTTCTTCGCGCAGTACCATTGCCTTTCCATCCTCTTTTTTGTGTTCCCGGAGTATTTCTATAACCGTGTAAACAGCATTCTTCTTGATACGGGTAACAAAAAATACCGATTTGCATTGTCCACAAAGCAAACTGATGGTAATAGTTATAAGCCCTGTCGAAAACAACCATACTATACGAAATCAAATCCAGCTCTTTCAAAAAATTCTTGTCGTGTACTTTGGCTTCGGTAATCTTGATAAACCGTCCAACCGATTGAACTGCATCGATGAGCATGTGGACTTTTAACCCGCCTTTCTTCTTTCCATCGTTCTTCGGGTTACGGCCAACACCTTTCAATATATCGCTGAATAATCGGATTGTTGTGGAATCTATCAACAATACCTCTTTAAAAGTGAGCCCAAAAGTCCGGCTGTCCGACAAAAAACTTTGATAATGGCGTACCAAACTAAAATAAACATCTTCAAAGAACTTATTGTCGCGGTTGCGCATCCCATCGCAAGCGGTACTTTTGGCCGGGGCTTTTTCAAGTCCCAGTAAGTTCAGTTTCCCGCTCATCGCCCGGAGCCCCTCGCAAATCTCAGTCATCGAGTCGCAGCGGCTAAAGATGCCGAAAAGAACCGTTATCAACTGTGTTTTTGCCTTAAAGGCTTTATAATAATAATCGGCATTATGCTTCTTCACCAAACTGGTTAAATTGATTCCGTCAATCAAATTTATAACCTGTTTGAAAATCGGCTGTCCGACAAATTTTATTTCTGTATTTTTGCTCATGTTGTTTATTGTTCGCAAAACAAATCTACAACATGGGGCCAAACCTTCGGGGAGTAGCCCTAACTTTTATTTTTATTCCTCGTTCAGTAGTGAAATTTTATATCTTTATTCTTATCCTATAAATCATAATTGAGTACGTCGACCTGTTCGACCAAGTCATCCGGGCAGATCTTTCAGATGTGGAGAGACCTTCAAAATAGTTGTTTGCAAATTTATACATTATGATTATAAAACCACTGTGGGCAAATTACGGAGCTAACACGAAACTATAATTTGAAAGATATTGTTAAATATCCTCCTTTCCGACTGATCATCCTGATGTATTGAACGGGGCGGTTAATTTATAATGATTTTTGGGACCCTTCTTAATATAATATTGTCAAATCAGATCTGTGAATAATCCAACGGAATCAGGAACACTTTATTTACAACACTGACCGTATTAGCAAATTCAGGTTTTACCTTCAGTTTATTCCAGGCATCGCTGTCGCTGAACTTTTTCCATTTGTCATCGCGCTCATTCATATCCTGATAAGAGAGCATATACATCAGAGCGGGCATTTGAGGCCCGGCAAGGATTTCGCCGAAAAAGACAAGATTTAAACCAACGGATTTAAATATACTTATCTCTTCAGTATTGAACATTTTTATTTTTCTCTGTCCGGCTTCCTCATTGTTGCTTTCATAAGTGCGAAGTTCGATCAGTTTTCTGTCCTTTGAAGGGTATATTAATGAAGGCCATTCATCAAAAGCTTCAAGTAAATAGGTATCAAATCTGAAGTAGGCTCCTGTTTGTGTGGTAGAGTCGAAATAGGATGCAGCAGCATCAAGAAAAGTTTTGTCATTCCACAAATCATTTTTGATCTGCTGGTATTCAGTAATTGAAGGATAAACGAGCAAATAATATCCGACAGGAGGTTCAGCCTTGCTGTATGCTCCAAAGGCGCCTACTTTCACCCCTTTTTTGTTGAGGAAAGGAATGAAGGCTTTCTGATAAAAATTGTCCACTTTGGCTTTACCGGCGCCGCTGGTAAAACGATAAATCCTCATTTCAAAGATTTCTTTTTTAGAGGAAGGAACTGCCGGGGAGGCAGTAACTGCTGTTCCTGTGACTGATGCGGCAGCCGTCACCGCTGATGCTTTGATAAAAGTTCTTCTTTCCATATTATTCATAGAATTTAATAGTTTCAAAAAGTTCACTAAACTATAAATAAATATTCATTAAATCAGAATACGATAGAAAAAATATCCGTATAAATCAGTATTTGATATTTAAATTATTAATAGTAAATTTATGATTTTAAATAATATAACCGAATCTTGAAAATAATTCTGTTCATTATTCCCGTTTTACTTTGCTTAAATTGTAAAACTCAAAACAATCAGCCCATGATCAATAAAACCACGATCAAAGAATTTGAACTTGAAAAATATTTAGGCACCTGGTATGAAATCGCCCGTTTCCCTCATTCTTTTGAAAAAGATTTAGTGGGAGTAACGGCTAAATACAGTATTGGGAAAAACGGAAGGATTGATGTCCTGAATCAGGGTTATAAAAAAAGTTTTCACGGTGAACAAAAGTCGGCTCACGGTAAAGCAAAAGTTACAAATACTCCCGGAAAACTTAAAGTGGCGTTCTTCCTCTTTTTTTATGCTGAGTACAATATACTTGAACTGGATTCGGTGAATTACCAGTGGGCGCTGATTGGCAGTTCTACCCCAAATTATCTTTGGATTCTGAGCCGGACACCCCATATGGAAAAAGACATTTACAATGATCTGATCGGGAGGGCACAGGAAAGGGGATATGAAACTTCAAGATTAATACTGGTTCCTCAAAAATAGGAGGAGACAATTCCAAAATTTCAATCGTAAAATGATCAGGTTAATTTGGCTGAAAAAATGTCAAAGGTGGATATTATTACTCCTCAGATAAAAATTAAAAGGATTAATGTGAAAGGGGGGATAGATAGGGAAATTATTATTAGAGAAAGATTGAGGAAATATAAAATTCATTTCTTGGGGGGACAATTATTTTGAGCTAAGTTTGCACCCTTATTTTTGGTTATGAAGTTCAAAGAGGAAATATTACGCCGCAGGACTTTTGGAATAGTCAGTCACCCTGATGCAGGCAAGACCACCTTGACAGAGAAACTCCTGTTATTTGGCGGGGCAATACATGTGGCCGGAGCAGTAAAGAGCAATAAAATAAGGAAAACCACCACTTCAGACTTCATGGAGATAGAGCGGCAGAGAGGAATATCTGTTGCCACCTCTGTAATGGGTTTTGAGTATCAGCAATATAAAATCAATATTTTGGATACCCCCGGTCACCAGGACTTCCAGGAAGATACCTTTCGCACGCTTACCGCAGTTGACAGTGTAATTATTGTGATCGATGCCGCCAAAGGAGTTGAGCCTCAGACTGAAAAATTGATGGGAGTGTGCCGAAGCCGAAAGACACCGGTCATTGTGTTCATCAATAAAATGGACCGCCCGGCAGATGATTCGTTTGACCTTTTGGATGATATTGAGAACCAACTGCATATTAAGGTATGTCCTTTAAGCTGGCCGATCAACAACGGACCTGATTTTAAAGGAGTTTACAATCTCTATGAAAAAAACCTTTCTCTGTTTAATCCAAGTATTACTGATATTGTTGAAGGAATAAAATTTACGGATATCAATAATCCAGAACTCGAATCCTATATAGGTAATGATGCTGAAGTCCTCAGAGAGGAACTTGAAATCGTGGAGGGAATTTACCCTGAATTTTTTCTTGATCAATACCTTGCCGGTGATCTTGCCCCCGTATTTTTCGGAAGCGCCTTGTATAATTTCGGAGTGCAGGAATTGCTGAATACATTTGTAAGAATTGCCCCTTCTCCACGTCCTAAAAAGGCAGAGGAACGTTTGGTTTTACCTGATGAAGATATTTTTACAGGATTTGTATTTAAAATCCATGCCAATATTGACCCAAACCACCGGAGCCGGATTGCTTTTGTGAAAGTTTGTTCAGGACGTTTTGAACGAAATAAAAACTACAGGCACATAAGACTGGGTAAGCAATTTAAATATTCAAGCCCGACAGCATTTATGGCTGATAAGAAGGAGATTATTGAAGAGGCATTCCCGGGAGATATAGTTGGTATTCCGGATACAGGGAATTTTGTGATAGGAGATACGCTGACCGAAGGAGAAATCCTTACATTACAAAGGACTTCCTTCATTTTCCCCTGAGATTTTCCGGTATATCGAGAATGCCGATCCAATGAAAGCGAAGCAACTGAATAAAGGAATTGATCAGCTTATGGATGAAGGTGTTGCACAGCTTTTTATCAGTCAGCTTAACGGAAGAAAGATAATAGGTACTGTGGGGGCTCTTCAGTTCGAGGTAATCGAATACCGTCTTGAACATGAATACGGGGCAAAGTGCAGATGGGAATCACTGTCATTATATAAGGCGTGCTGGATCCAGAGTGATGATACGGCCATCCTTGCAGATTTTAAGAAAAGAAAATACAATAGGATGGCACTTGACAAGCATGGAAGGGATGTGTTTTTAGCTGAATCAGCCTTCATGCTCGATATGGCCATTCGGGATTATCCAGAAATTAAATTTCATTTTACGACAGAATTCTGAACTAACCAATTACACGAATTAAGGACGAATTACACGAAGAGGTTTCAGAGTTTAAACGTCTCAAAGTTCCGGTATTACAAAGTTTCAGTTCTGCAAACTGAAACATTCTGATAGATAATTCGTTTCATATGAAGATAATGAAGCGTTAAGTATGAAATCTATATTTCTGTTTATATTCGCAATCACAATTATGAATCCAACTGATCTCAAAAGTGCAGAACCAGCTAAGTCTGCGAAACAGGGCAAAGAGCCTGAGTACAAAATTGCCGTATTTGGCGAAGGCTGTTTCTGGTGTTCTGAAGCAATCTTCAGTGAGTTAAAGGGTGTGAAAAAAGTTGTTTCGGGATTTTCAGGCGGGACTGTCCCCAATCCTACCTACGAGGAAGTTTGTACCGGGAAAACAGGTCACGCGGAAAGTGTAGAGATTACGTATGATCCGAAGGAAATCAGCTATCCTGAATTGCTGGAGGTATTCTGGGATACACATGATCCCACGACGTTGAACAGGCAGGGCGCCGATGTCGGGACACAATACCGTTCGGTGATTTTTTATACGGATGAAGATCAAAAAAAACTGGCCACTGAGTATAAGGAACGTCTTAATAAGGAAAAAATATGGGACAAACCGATTGTAACAGAAATAGTCCCGTTTAAAAAATTTTACTCCGCAGAAAATTATCACCAGGAGTATTACGAAAAGAATCCCAATCAGGCTTATTGCCGGTTGGTTATTACGCCCAAAGTAGAAAAGTTCAGAAAAATATTTGCAGATAAACTGAAATCAAAGAAATAACCTGAGTTCGATTTAAGAATCGATCACCGCGGGTTACGTTATTGCATCAATTAAATGCCGGATCGACCCATCTGCCCCAAAGCTGTGTGATAAAAAACAGTTTACAAATCTCTGTTTGGTAACTTTTATCAGAATACTTACGTCTTACAATCCGGCTACCATCCTGTTACCAAAACCGAATCAAAAACTACACCTGACTTCGACACTTAACATCTATAAAGACACACAACATCCACCCAAACAGATGAATAGATTCTCTCGGACACCCATTTGGGTGTCCCAGCCATAAAAACCGGTAATTTTATGGCATGTTTGTACGGAAAAAGAAAAACCATAGTGGACTAATCAGCGTCCAGGTCATAGACAAAAGCAACGGCAAGTACCGTGTGCTTAAAACTATTGGCAGCAGTATGGACAGGCAGATTGTTGACGAGCTGTAGTCAAGCGAGGGAAGAGATGGATTTCTGATTATTTGGGAGAACAGGATATTTTTGAGCAAGCGGCAAAGGAAGCTGACGAGAAGCAGGTTGTCGATTTCTTGCTGACCAAGGTTGAAAACATCTTGATAAATGGCACCCAGTTGATATTGGACAAGGTATTTAAGTCCATCGGGTTTGATCACTTGAACGATGACATATTGAAGCATTTGGTAATTGCCCGCCTTAGCCAGCCATTTAGCAAGTCGGCCACGGTTGACTATTTAAAATCGCATTTTGATGAAGATGTACAGTTGCATAAGATTTACCGCTATTTGGATAAACTATACAATACCCAACAGGATAAGATTCAGGAAATCAGCATAAAACACACACGAAGATACTAGGAGGGAAAAATCGGTTTGATGTTTTACGACGTTACCACGCTTTATTTTGAAATCGACAACGGTGATGAACTGCGTGAATCAGGCTTCTCGAAAGACGGAAAGCACAGCCAGCCACAAGTGGTGCTAGGGCTTATTGGTCAGCCGAGACGGCTACCCACTTTCTTATTCACTTTTTAACGGTTCCCAATACGAAGGCAGAACGATGATTCCATTGATTGAGGATTTTGTGCAACGTTTTAATCTGGATGATTTCGTGGTTGTTGCCGATTCTGGATTGATGAATAAAACAAATATAAGTTTATTGGAATCGGGCGGTTATAATTATATCCTCGGGGCAAGGATAAAAAATGAATCGGAAAAGACCAAGCAGTGGATTTTATCCCTTGAGAAACACAACGGTGAATTCAATGAGCTACAAATGAGGTAAAGCTAGGTTGATTGTCAGTTATTCGGACAAAAAGGGCAAAAAAAGACAAATACAATAGAGAAAAGGGTGTAAAACGTCTACAGAAAGCCTACAAAAGGGGAACATGAATAAAGAAAACATTAATAAGCGAGGTTATAACAAATTTTTAGAAATATCCGACAATGTTAAAGTTACAATCAAGCACAAAAAATATCAGAAGATGAGAAATGGGATGGATTAAAAGGTTATATGACCAATACTTCACTTCCGGCAAAAGAGGTTCACGAGCAATACAATGGGCTGTGGGTTGTCGAGAACGCATTTCGTGTCACAAAGGGAACTATCGAAATACGCCCGATGTTCCATTTTACGCCCCGAAGGATTGAAGTCCCATGTATGTATTTGCTTTATAGCCTATAAAGTGTATAAAGAACTGGAGCGAATACTGAAAATATCGGGGAGCAATTTAAGCGTTGGGAAAGTGTTGGACATTGCAAAAACAGTTACCACAATCAAGATAAAGCTGCCAACAAGTAACACCACCATGACTAAGACAATGCTCATCACCCCAAAGCAAAAATCGATCGAAATGCTTTTTAATGAAGATTTCTGGAAAATTTTTTAGGGTGTCCCAGTGTCGAAGTCAGGAGATGGCTGGCATTGAATCACTCAATAGCGGTAAACAGATTGTTAGGATATGAAAACCGTGTGGCGATGACCAATCGTCCTGCCCATACACCAACTCCGGAATCAAATGAACAGATTTATCTCTTTTTCGAATATTTCCTCAAACACAAAAATTAGAAGTTCTTCGAAATCATAAAAAAAATTGGAAATGAAATTCTTGCTATGCGTCACGCAAATGCGATGTTCGTTCAAATAATAAGTCCGTTCTTTAAATCCCTTTCGAAATTCATCAGAAAGCTCTTAAATCCAATTCTGATTTAACCTTCATGCTTTACTGATCACTGTTTACTTTCATCCAACCGCAATGTAATTACTTATAATTATGCAATTTGCAAAATGACAATTGAATGACTATTGAATGACGGTTAGTTCCCATTCGCGCGCTTTTTAATCGCGGGGGTCTGTTCACTGTTTACTCTTTATGCCTAATGCCAGTTTTAATTCGTAATTCATTATTCGTAATTCGTAAAATATCCCATAGTTTTTCTCATTTTTTTCCTTGCCCCAAAGGTCAGAGAAATGACCTGGATTCACAATAGTGCGAATAAGCCAGACCATTTTTAATATGAAATTTACGGTAAAAAGTTGATAACTTTTTAATAACTTATCTGGAAATTAGGTTATTAAGAATTGATTTTTCAATTATTCTACTTACCTTTAAGGAGGACTAAAAACAGGGAACCTTGTCTTGTTCCTGTGGGTGTTTATATCGTTATACTTTAAAATCAATGCCTATGAAAACTAAAAATTTGCTCCAATTAATTGTCCTGATCCTCCTTTTTCTGACAGGATGCAATAAAAATGAAAATCCTCTGCAGGTTCAGGCGACTCTTCAGGATAAATCTTACTCATTAAAATCGGCATCACTTAATGGTAAATACATTGTCGTATTTAAGGATGATGCCGGACTTGCAGGATCCGATCGTCAGACCAGAAATGGAAGGATAAGGGAAAGGGCGCATGGCTTGTTAAATAAACATTCCGTCGCCTCAGATATTGAAGATGTATATGAATCAGTTCTGCAGGGGTTTACAGCAAAAATGACTTTAGAGCAGGCTAAAAAATTATCCGCAGATGGCACAATTAAATCGGTTGAACCAGATCAGGTAATCGCTTTATCCCCGATCGAAATGGAATGCAAAGCAGGGCCAAAAATTACAAGACAACAAACAATTCCATGGGGGGTAAGACGAGTCGGTGGAGTTGGAAGGGCAACAAAGAAAACAGCCTGGATTATAGATACAGGTATTGATCTGACTCATCCCGACCTGAATGTTGATGTATATCGATCAGCTACTTTTCTCGGTCCAAAAACTACTCCGGATGATGAAAACGGTCACGGGACACATGTCGCGGGAATTATTGCAGCAAAAAACAATAGAATAGGAGTTGCAGGTGTTGCAGCAGGAGCAAAGGTTGTTTCCGTAAGAGTCCTTGATCGCAAAGGAAATGGAACCGTTTCAGCAGTTATCAGCGGAATCAATTATGTGGCAGCTAATGCGGGTCAGGGAGACGTTGCTAATATGAGTCTTGGCGGTGGCATCTCGGATGCACTTGACGAAGCTGTTATTAACGCCTCATCCAAAGTGATATTTGTTTTAGCTGCAGGAAACGATGCGGATAATGCGAGCAATTACTCTCCGGGGCGGGTAAATTGCCCAAATGTATATACCATATCAGCAATGGACAAAGGTGACAAATGGGCGTATTTTTCAAATTTCGGCAACCCGCCTGTTGATTATTGTGCTCCGGGAGTTGATATTTATTCTACATACAAAGGCGGTCGTTATGCTTTTATGACCGGGACTTCTGAGGCTGCGCCGCATGTAGCAGGACTTTTATTACTCGGGCTTGTGAATACGGATGGATATGTGAGAAACGATCCGGATGAAAATCCCGATCCAATTGCTCACCGTTGACCGACTTTTTTTGATAATTTATACGGATATTCATTGTCTAATCCGTTTCCTCTTTTTCAGAAAGATTGTTTAAATGCTCTCTTATTATACTATTTTAACAAATTTAAAAATAAATAAACATTACACTTCCTAATTGTCTATTTAATATTAATTTTGATCCTGATCTGTTATTCGTTTTTACCAGAATTCCTAACTAATGGATTATCAATTTAAAAGCGTTTTTCTTCTCCAGCTAATACCTTGCTTCTTTGCATTTATACTGATCTGGATACTATGGAAAAGAAGGCTTTTTGATGGCGTTTTGTATCTGATCCTGTTCGAATGTGCAGCAGCCATTTGGGCAGTTGCTGATGCTTTTGAACATTCTGCAACAACGATTAGTCTTAAAATATTCTGGTCTCAGTTCTCAATACTGGGAGCCTCAACAATTCCGGTACTTTTTTTGCTATTTACACTTTCTTTTAGTCAAAACAATAAATTAATCAATTGGCGAACGGTCTCCCTTCTGTTTGTAATTCCTGTCATTACATTATACCTCGCGGCAACCAATCAATCTCATCATTTGATATGGGAAAAGGTTGATCTGATCACCCCGGTTAATGAAAGTGTCTACCATTATGGAAATTGGTTCTGGATTTATGTGTTTTATGAGATAGGATTAGTCATTTTATCGGTGATTATCCTTCTGATCGGAACTTTCCGGTTTTACAATATATACAGAAAACAGATTATTTATTTAATTATTGCCGCTGTTCTGCCTTTGATAGCTACCATTTTGTATACATTTAAATTAACTCCTCTTAGAACGGATTTGACACCTGTTGCTTTTATTTTTTCAGGAATATTGCTGGCCTTGGGGATTTATATTTTGGGAATGTTCGATATAATACCGATTGCACGTAAACAGATAATAGATAATTTCAGCGATGGAATTATAGTGGTAGATATGGCCGATCGGATTATTGATGCAAATCCCGTAATCGAAACAATTACAGGGGAGAAACGAAATAAATTGATCGGTAAATCCTTTGAACCTTTAAGGGGATATTTACTGCCAATGGGCTTAAGAGATTCAGATCTCAAAAAAAATTCGTCCGAAAAAGTAATTAAAGTGGACGACGAAGAAAAACATTATGAAGTGACTTATAATCCTGTTATTAGCCCGAGACAGAAATTAATTGGTAAAATAATTACACTTCATGATTTTACAAAAAGGAAAGAAGCTCTCCTTATTGCTGTAGAATCAAATCAACAACTTAGGAGGGAAATAAAGGAGAAGGAAAAGTTGATTGCCGATCTGGATGCATACGCCCGATCTGTTGCACATGATCTTAAAAATCCGATCAGCGGAATGATGGGGTTATGTGAATTATTGAAAAGCGACTTCATTAATCACAAACAGGAAGAGGCTTTCGAATTACTCGATCTGGCTCATGAGCAAAGCCTCAAGATGTATGTAATTGTGGATGAACTGCTCCTGCTGTCAAGAATAAGGAAGGAGGACATTAAGCTGGAAAAGCTGGATATGGCCTCAATCTTCGGCGAAGCACGAAAAAGACTTCATGGATTATATTCCTCCGATAATATCCAAATTGAACTTCCTGATTCATGGCCGGAAGCATATGGCCATCCTCAATGGATTGAAGAAGTATGGTTTAATTTCATCAGTAATGCAGTAAAGTATGGTGGCGATCCTCCTCTAATCAGGGTTGGTCATGATAAAATAGAAGAAGACAAATATCGGTTCTGGATTCAGGATAATGGCAAAGGGCTTTCGAATGAATCCTGTTTAAAAGTTTTTAATGATTTTGAAAGGCTTGGCGAAAAACATGTTGAAGGTAACGGTCTCGGGCTTTCCATTGTCAAGCGAATAATTGAGAAATTAGGCGGTGAAGTTTCTGCAACAAGTGAAAATATTCCTGGGAAAGGATGCATTTTCAGTTTTACTTTAAAAGATTGTCCTGAAGTTGAGACATGGCACGCCGCGTCTGTACATTAATCAGACCTCCGCGGTAAATTTAAACGCGGAGGTCTGAATACTGATCACTGTTCACTTTTTACTGATCATAGCGTCCTCCATAATCACATCATATTTGTAACCGTATCCAAAGTCTTTATTCGTTGCAATCATACCCTCAAAAGTCACAACATCGCCTGGTTTAACCACATCTTGTGTCGTAATAACTAAATCATATTCACCTGAAGCTTCTGTCCCGTCCTGTAAATGAACCCAGTTTTTGTTCATTATTTCAGGATTGAATTTTACGACCTGACCCCTGATTCGGACTTTCTTATTTGCATATTGAGCTTTATCTGCCATCAGTTTTGAAATGGTAATCCCCCCTTCGACAGGCTTTACCGATATGTTCTTTACAAAGCCAACTGTCTGCCTTCCCGGAGAGGCCATTGTACTTGATTTATTCACTTGCACCGGTTTATCGTTCAGCCCTTCAAGAAACCAGATACTTTCAAACGTTCTGTTTAATTCCCTGCTTTTGAAATTTTTCATTTCCATTGCCTGGGTGTAATAATAAGTCTGACCGGTTTTCGCATCAAATCTTGGCGCTGCAGCCCAGTATTCCTTATCCCCTTCCTTTAATTTCACATACGAGTAATTGCTGGTTTGGATTACTTCAGTGACTGTCACTGCATGAGTTTGTACTGTGCTATTTATCTTTTGTGTCTCGTCTTGTGGCTGGGAAGTGCCGGAATTGGATTGCTGGCTGGTTTTATTAAAACCACAAGAACTGACAACTAAAAACAAAACAATCAGAAAATAATTTAATTTCATCACTTGATTTTTTATAACAACAATTCAGGCAGCAAAATTAAAAACTTTAATTTAAGTATATAAATACTTGACTATTTCCTCTTAACTTTCATAGAATTTTAGTAGGAATACTTCTTAATCATTCTGATTAATGATTACTTTTTCCCTGCCCATTCTATCGCAGCCCCGATATGCTGTATGATCTTTTCATTTTCAAAGGCATTGTCGCCGTGTCCGAAAACAGTATAAAACGACCGTGCGCCTTCAAATTCATGATACCATATCACCGGATGATCACCCATTCTCCATCCGGTATCTTCTTTTGGAAGAATTTTAATCGACGATTCATCAAGTGTGGCCAAAACTGTAACCTTTCCCCGAGGATTTTCGCTGAATGAATACCATTCATCTTCTGTTGTATAGGTTTTCATACCCTCGAAAGGCTTCATTGCAGGATGGTTAGTACTTTCAATATTGATGGTAGCCTTTTGAAACGGGGGATGTGTCTTAAAAAACGCTCCGTTCAGTTCTCCATACCACTTCCAGTCATACTCACAATCAGCAGATGCATGTATCCCTACAAATCCTTTTCCTTTCCTCATAAACTCCTCAAATGCTTTTTGCTGCTTTTCATCAAGTACATTTCCGGTTGGATTCAGAAAGACACAAACATCAAATTTTGAAAGAAAATCATTTGTAAAGAGGCTGGCGTCTTCTGTCGCGGTTACAACCCATCCCTTCTCCTGACCAAGGCTTGTGACAGCTTTTATTCCTGCCGGAATTGATTTATGCCTGAATCCTTTTGTTTTTGAGAATACCAGAACATGAAGCTTCTGTTCCTGTTGGGCTAATACTCCAAATGATAGTATGGCAGCCATAATAAAAACGACTATTTTTTTCATAAAGGTTAAAATATTTAAGTTTGATACTTAGTCGAAAATTAATAAAAATAAATATTAAGAATAAATTTACCAGATGTATATCGTTTGTCTCCACATAGTTTAAAACAATCCGTTGAGCTGGGCATTTATCCTGTCAATTACTTTACCAAGGTCTTCCCTGTTTTCCGCAAAATTCATTTCATCAACGTTGATTATCAACATTTTGCCGAGTGCATAACGGGTTGCCCAGGCTTCATATCTCTGGTTCAGTTGATTGAGGTAATCAAGACGGATTGTACTTTCGTAATCCCTGCCACGCTTCTGGATTTGCTGGACAAGTGTGGATATCGATGCCCGAAGATAGATAATAAGATCAGGAGCCTGAACAAGCCCGCTCATCAGGTTAAAAAGTGAGTGATAGTTTTCAAAATCACGGGTACTCATTAGTCCCATATCATGCAGGTTGGGGGCGAATATTTCAGCATCCTCATAAATTGTGCGGTCCTGGATGACAGTTTTCCCGGAATTACGGAATTCAAGTATCTTGTTGAAGCGGGTATTTAAGAAATAGATTTGCAGATTGAATGACCACCTTTGCATATCGTGATAAAAATCATTGAGGTAAGGATTTCCGTCAGCCTCCTCAAAATGGGATTCCCAACCATAATGTTTTGCAAGTAATTCCGTCAAGGTTGTTTTCCCTGAACCAATATTTCCCGCAATGGCAATATGCATGGTTGGCAGTTCTTTCTTCATAATATTTGTCAGAATTAAAAATTAAAAAGACTAAAGAATACAGCCTATTTTTACTGATTACTATTTACTGATTACTTTCTTGCGTTGTTTATCCGGATCAATTCATCAATATATTCCCGACTGTTCGAAAGCCTTGGCACTTTATTTTGTCCGCCTATTTTTCCTCGTTCACGCATCCACTGAATGAAAGTTCCTTCAGCAATCTGCAAAACATGAGGCCTTTCAAGCGTTGCGCTGTTATGCCTTTTGGCCTCATAATCAGAATTCAATTCCTGTAAAGTTATATCTAAAATATCAGTAAATTTTTCAATGATCAACCGGTTTTTTTACAAATTCTATAAGCCAATGATGAGCTCCTTTCTTTTGATTATCAGACATATATACAGGACCGGCGGTATATTCCCTGATGATGGCCCTCGTCTCTGCACATGCCCGGTTAATAGCTCTCTCGGCATTATCGATGATGACTTCCTCTCCAAATGCATTGATAAAATGTTTTGTTCGTCCCGTAATCCTCAGTTTGTATGGATTCTTTGAAGTGAACATTACAGTATCCCCGATCATATAACGCCAAAGGCCTCCGTTTGTTGTAATGACCATCGCATAATTTATACCGGTCTCAACTTCCCAGACAGGAACAGCTACTGGAAATTCGGTTTCCATATCGCATATGGGTATAAATTCAAAGAAAATGCCATAATCAAGCATTAGGAGCATATCGCCGGAGGCCGGATCATCCTGAATGGCAAAAAAGCCTTCTGATGCATTATAAGTCTCCATATAATGCATTTTTTCAGATGGCACAAGCTTCATGTATTGCTGCCTGTAAGGATCAAAACGGATTCCTCCGTGAATAAAAAGCTCAAGATTTGGCCAGACCTCAAGAATATTTGATTTCCCGGTAAATTCAAGAACATAGTTAAGAAGCACAAGAAACCAGGACGGCACACCGGCAAAAGAGGTGACATTTTCCTGCACAGATGTTTTCGTGATCTGTTTGATTTTTTCCTCAAATTCTTCAATCAACGCGATTTCGGTTGGAGGTGTGCGATGAAAGTCTGCCCAGAAAGGAAGGTTTTCGATGATAATGGCTGACAAATCACCATAATAAGAATTGGGGCTTAAATTATTGGCCTGGTGACTGCCTCCAAGGGTCAGGCTTTTACCGGACAAGAGCGACGTTTCGGGATGATTGTGATAATAGATGGCCAGTACGTCTTTCCCTCCCCGGAAATGACAGAAATCGAGCGATTCTTTTGATACCGGAATGAATTTGCTTTTAGCATTGGTCGTACCTGATGATTTTGCGAACCATTTCATTTCACCCGGCCAGAGAATGTTTTTTTCTCCCATAACCATCCGGTGAATGTAAGGTTCAATCTGTTCATAACGAAATACAGGGACCTTTTCCTTATACTGGTCCCAATATTTGGTGTTAATATATCCGTAATTTTTTCCCCATTCGGTATTTCTTGCTTTATTCAAAAGGTTAAACAAAACCTCTTCCTGAATCTCTCTGGCATGATTTCTGTAAAGTTCAATTTCGTAAATACGCTTATAATTGATCCACTTAATTATTGAATTTAAAATTGCCATTTACGAATTTAATAATTAGTCATTAGTGTTGTTCAAATATACAATTCAATATACGGATGAAATTTAACAAATTTCCTTCAAAAGACAGTAACCTTAGGATTATTTTCATAAATTTATAGCTCACAAAGTTAATCTATTTCCTCATGAATGTTCTTGATATAATCTTAATGATTTTGATTCTCGTGTCAGCAATCAGCGGATTCTCCAATGGATTTTTTATCGAGCTGGCATCGATAGCATCTATCATATTGGGAATCTGGGCTGCAGTATCTTTTTCCGGTATTATTGAACGATGGCTGTCTCATTTTATAAACTGGAGTCCAGAAAGTTTAAGATTGATTGCCTTCATTCTGATATTCATAATCGTAGTCATTATTGTCCATCTTATAGCCAGAATATTTGAGCAAACCATCAGGGCCATTGCCCTTGGAATATTCAGCCGGCTTGCCGGAGGCTTGCTTGGGGCTTTGAAAGGGGCATTCATTTTGAGCCTCTTGCTGATCGTTATTACACAAATAGAATATTATACTGTAACAATCATTCCCCCCAAAACAAAGGAGGAGTCAAAACTTTATGGCCCTATTGACAATTTCGCTCCAAATATTCTTCCCTTTCTGAAGAAATATCAGCACCCCGGACCCCATGAAAACGAAAGGATTGTCCCTGTCATATCTAAATTCAATGTTAAACAGGCATCTTGATCGATATTACCTTTCTTCCGTTTAAAAAAATGTATCTTTGCCCGAAAATTCGTAATTCCTAATTATTAAAATCGGATGAATTTTGTTGAAGAACTTTCCTGGAGAGGCATGATCCATGATATGATGCCCGGTCTGGAAGAGCAATTGAAGAAAGAAATGACCTCGGCGTACATCGGTATCGATCCGACAGCCGATTCATTGCATATAGGGCATCTTGTCAGTGTGATGATGCTAAAACATTTTCAATTGTCTGGACATAAACCCATTGCACTGGTTGGCGGAGCAACAGGAATGATCGGCGATCCGTCAGGAAAATCACAGGAACGTAATTTTATGGATGAATCGACGCTTCAGTCATAACCAGGAATGTATCAAATCTCAATTGGCAAAATTTCTTGATTTTGATCCGCAATTGCCCAATACAGCCGAAATGGTGAACAATTACGACTGGATGAAGGAATTACAGTTTCCTTGGTTTCATCCGCGAAATCGGCAAGCATATTACAGTAAATTACATGATGTCGAAAGATTCGGTGAAAAAACGTCTCGACACCGAGTGGCATCGGGAATGTCGTTTACTGAATTCTCCTATCAACTGGTCCAGGGAACGGATTTCCTTCATTTATACGAAACCATGAACTGCAGACTGCAGATGGGCGGTTCCGATCAGTGGGGCAATATTACCACAGGTACTGAATTGATCCGAGGAAAATCAGGCGGTGAAGCCTATGCCTTAACATGTCCGTTGATTACCAAAGCCGATGGTTCAAAATTCGGCAAAACGGAAATCCGGTAATGTATGGCTCGATCGCAAAACGGACCTCACCTTATGAAGTTTTACCAGTTTTGGCTGAATACTTCCGATGAAGATGCTGAAAAATATATCAAAATATTTACATTGCTGACCCGTGAAATGGTCGAATAACCTTATTGAAGAACAACGCCGGACTCCTCATCTGAGGCTTTTGCAGAAAAGACTGGCCAAAGAAGTAACTTGTATGGTTCATTCAAAAGAGGATTATGAGGCAGCCGTGGAAGCCTCTGAAATCCTTTTTTCAACTACAACAACAACGACAACTATTGCATACCTCCAATCCATGAAAGAAGAAATGCTTTTGTCGGTCTTCAATGGAGTTCCCAAGTTTGAAGTTCCCGAATCAGCATTGGATGGCGGCATTGGAATAATAGATCTTCTTGCTGAAAAAACATCTGTCTTTGGTTCAAAAGGAGAAGCAAGAAGAGCAATTGCCGGAGGCGGGGTTTCTCTCAATAAAACAAGAGTAGAAACCCAGGACGAAATAATCACCTCAGCCAATCTTATTGCAAACAAATACCTTCTGGTGCAAAAGGGTAAGAAGAATTACTATCTGATTATTGCTTTTTGATACTACTTAATAGAATTAATGCTATACCGATTACTGATTACTGATTACTGATTACTGATTTAAGATATAATTGCTTCCTGCTCCCTTCGCTCTTGCCTCGTACTCGGCTCGCTGTTTGCCAGGGATCAAATTGATCATAATCTTACCTAAAAATGTCTTCTGTCTATTTTTGCTTCAAATGTTTATTAACTGCAAAGGGAAGCAAAATAGTTTGCATTAAAATATCCGTAATTATGACAATGATAAATTTTATCATTAACTTTAATTGACATTTCAATATCAATCTTAAAGGAATGAATCGCACCTTAAAAATATAATACCATGGCTAAGATAACCAAAGAAGACGCCCTGCGTTATCATACTGAAGGCCGTCCGGGAAAACTGGAAGTAGTCACTACAAAACCACATACCACCCAACGTGATCTTTCACTGGCCTATTCTCCCGGAGTGGCATGTCCCTGTCTGGAGATCAATAAAACTCTGACGATATTTACAAGTATACATCAAAAGGGAATCTGGTAGCTGTAATATCCAATGGAACTGCTGTTCTTGGATTAGGCGACATCGGTGCAGGCGCAGGCAAACCGGTCATGGAGGGTAAAGGCTTTCTCTTTAAAATATTTGCAGATATCGATGTTTTCGATATTGAAGTTGAAACAAAAGACATAGATAAGTTTGTTGAAACTGTTAAAAATATTGCAGTCACTTTTGGAGGTATCAATCTTGAAGATATTAAAGCCCCGGAATGTTTTGAAATCGAAGAAAGGCTGAAAAAGGAAATTAAAATTCCACTGATGCATGATGATCAGCATGGAACAGCCATTATCTGTTCGTGCGGGAATAATTAATGCGCTTGAACTTGCAGGGAAGAAAATAAATGAAGCAAAAATTGTGATTAATGGAGCAGGAGCAGCGGCCATTGCCTGCACGAACCTGATTATTTCGCTGGGGGCAAAAAAAGAAAATATTGTTATGCTCGATTCAAAAGGAGCGCTTCGGAAAGACCGAAAGGACCTGAATAAATATAAAATGGAATTTGTTACAAGCCGGGATGTTAATACGTTGGAAGAAGCCATGAAGGGGGCTGATATATTCCTCGGCTTATCAAAGGCCAACATTGTTACAAAGGAAATGGTGAGTGCTATGGCAAAAAATCCCAATTGTTTTTGCTATGGCCAATCCTGATCCTGAAATATCATATGATGAAGCCATGTCTTCTCGCGATGATTTGATCATGGCAACAGGTCGTTCGGATTATCCCAACCAGGTAAATAATGTTCTTGGTTTCCCGTATATATTTCGTGGTGCACTCGATGTGCGGGCTACATGTATAAATGAAGAAATGAAACTGGCTGCTGTATATGCACTTGCTAGAGCTTGCCAAAGAAACCGTCCCCGAAAGTGTGAGCAAGGCTTACAATGTTGACAACCTGGTTTTCGGCAAAGATTACATAATTCCCAAACCTCTTGATCCGCGGCTTATTACCACTGTTGCCCCGGCTGTTGCAAAGGCGGCAATGGATAGCGGAGTAGCCCGCAAGCCTGTCGGAGACTGGAACCAGTATAAACTTGAATTAAGCCAGCGTCTGGGGTTAGATAACCAGTTATTCAACGGCATTGTCATAAAAGCAAAGCAAGAACCCTAAAAAAATTGTATATGCCGAAGGCAACAACCTGAAAATACTCAGAGCTGCAAACGAAGTATTGCATGAAGGAATTGCAGTTCCGATTTTATTGGGAAATATAGAAGAAATAAAGCAACTGATTGCTGATAACCATCTCGATTTAGTCAATGTACCTTATTATCGATCCGCATTCAAAGGAAAGTGAGGAAATACGAAATGCATTTTGCCAGGCTTAATATGGCAGAAACGTCAGCGCAAGGGAGTAACATCTGGAAGAAGCCTATGAATTGACTTTTAACCGCAATTATTATGGCATCATGATGGTGGAAATGGGTATGGCTGATGCAATGATTTCGGGTGTTACAAGTCATTATGGTGATGTGATGGGCCCGGCATTGAAATTAATCGGCCCCAGACCAAACCTGAACCATATTTCCAGCATGTATATCGTAATGACAAAGAAAGGACCTCTTTTCTTTGCCGATACCACTGTTAATTTGGATCCAGATGTTCAAACTCTTGTCGAAACTACTTTATTGACAGCCGATGAAGTAAAAAAATTCAATATTGAACCTGTAATTGCAATGGTATCTTACTCAAATTTCGGATCCGTTAAATCATCGGAACATACCAAAACCTTGGACAGAGTAAGACAAACAATCAGATTTCTCCACAAAAACCATCCTGAATTAATTGTTGATGGTGAAATTCAGATGAATTTTGCCCTCAATAAAGAACTGCGAAGTCAGAAATTTCCATTTACACTTCTGGAAAACAGGGATGTAAATACAATCATATTCCCCAATCTCACTTCAGGCAATATTGCTTACAAAATGATGCAGGAAATCGGTGGAGCCGAAGTAGTAGGACCAATTCTGATGGGTATGAAAAAACCTATACACGTTGTCCCAATGGAATGTTCAGTTCGTGAAATCGTAAATATGACCACTATTGCAGTAGTGGATTCTCAGTCATAACTGATTTTCAGCTTAAAGTTCCTGCATTCATAGTGCTTGATAGTTAACAGGCGACTCTGAGGTTAAAGAATTTCGTATATCTTTTGCCGTCACATTTATGTGACGGATAGCAGGTTGAGGCCGCTTTTTCAAGTTTCAGTTTCCTCCCCCATTCTTCTCTTTCAAATCCTTTTTTCCCCTTATCACCACTATGCCAAAGACGTATCAAGACTATACCTTCTGCACTATTTCTACACTATATCTGCACTATATCTCCACTAATTAGTGGAAAAATAGTGTTTAAATAGTGGAGAAATAGTGTAATTATTATGGCTTTGGTAATACTATGATAGCAGGATGGTAAGGATAAAGGGTTACGTTTATCCTTTACCTTTACATTTATATGGTAAATGATGTGATTGAACAAATCCAACATGCAGGGATTTGTTCACTTAGTTAAGGGCAAGAGCTACCCTTTCCGGCAAAAAGTTTCCCGGGAACCTGATGCTTTTACCTTTTACTCAGGCCTTCCGAATATATCCAGATGAAGGATGGCTGCCAGGGTCAGTTGAACAGTTCTGGCTGCATTGGCGATATCCACGTTTTCAGCTCTATCATTTTCAGTATGGTAATTCGGATCTGCGTTGGGCATCGATCCTGCATTGCGCACCGACCAGGGGAATCCTGCTTTGATAAATGAACCGTCATCATCGCCGGGAGTTTCACTGTGATATTTTGTTTGCTCAAGTCCGAGTTTGTGATGCTCATTCAGGTAAGCCATCAAATCGGCTAATTTCTCACCTTCGGGTGTAGCATAACGTGTCACGTTGGTCATGGTGTCTGCTTTCTCGGGAGATTTGACACTAATACCATCCACATTTATCAATGCCAGTACGTTCAAACCGACAGCTTTGATAGCCTTTGCTGCCGTCACACTAGTCCATGGAGTGTGTTCTTCGTTACAAAAAATAAACTCCAATGTGTGTTCCGGCTGGTAATTACTCAGAACAGAAGCTAATTCCAGGGCTCCGCAAGTCCCAATAGCATCATCATTGGCGCCGGGTGAAGCAATCCAGCTTTGCGAATCTTTATGTGCAATGACAATAATCAGGTCCTTCGGATGATCCTTTCCCTTTTTCTCGACAATGATATTTCGGGCAGTATACCAGGGAGCGCCCTTGGGAGGTGGTGCAAATTGCTTTGAAATAGGTTTTGTGAAATCCCGTCCGAAGGCCTGGACTTTAGTTTCATCCGTTTTTGGTGCATATCCGTAATTCCTGAGCTGTTGCATGATCCAGGCATCGGCTTCTTCAAGACTTGAGAGTTTTTGTCCCGGACGCGACCAATTTAATACGCGTCTTGGCAGCGGATCATTTGCCAGATAAAATACTCCTTTCCTTATGCGTTCATTATCAACCTTTTTTGAAATTGATGAATAAAGTTGCTCATAATTTTTATCCTTTTGAGGATCATTATTCTGCTGGGTTTGGATAGGACCAGCACCAACACATATAAGAGATGTTATGAAGAAAGTTAACAGCGGTTTAAGAAGAAACATAATATTTCTAAATTATTTGGTTTTATTTTTTCAAAAATAAATAATTTTTGGGTTAAGCCCACGACCAGTATTTGTGTGAATTTTTATTATTATTTATTTCATTGTTAAATAACAATTCAGCAACATTAGTTTAGCTATTATAGAAGAACTACTGGTTTTCTTTTAGCTGCTTTGACCCTGATTTAGAAAATATAATAAGTCCTTCAATATCTGTAGATAGAGTCCAAAACAGAGTAACGGACCTCATTTTTTATATAAGTTACATAAGAGGTAAATGGGGGAACACTATCAGGAATCCTATTGAATGCGGATAAATTACAATTCCTGCACTTATGAAACCAGCAAGATTTTTGTAAGTTTAAAAAAAGACAGTCATTCAAAAATGAACTTCTATCCTGCTTAGTAATCCTAATAGCCTCTCTTCACTGATCACTATTCACTGTTCACTATTTCAGGCGACTGATTGTATAACTGGCTAAAATTATCTATCTTGTGATCAAAAGAGACTAAATTTATGACCATTCGCAGATTGGAGGAACTGATAAGTTTAGCGAAAAAGAATGATCCTCTGACCCTGATTGCAGTCGGAGCAAATGATCTTCATACAATCACTTCTGTAAAAGAGGCAATTGAAGAAAATCTGATAAAGGCTGTATTAGTTGGAAATGAAACTGAAATCATTTCACTCTGCCATAAAAAGAATATCAATCCTGAAATTTTCCGGATTATTCACGAGCCTGATATTGAAAAGGGAGCTATGCTTGCTGTTGAAAAGATAAAACAAGGTGAAGCAGATATACTCATGAAAGGTCTTGTAACCACCGATCAGTTAATGAAAGTAATACTGGATAAAGAAAATGGATTGGTTGATCCGGGAAAATTGGTTACTCATATTACGGTCATCGAAAACAGAAATTATCACAAGTTGTTGATAGTTAGCGACGTAGCCGTAATCCCTCAACCCAGCCTCAATCAGAAAATTGTTATTCTCAATTATCTGATTAAAGCAGCCCATGCCCTTCAGATCGAGCATCCCAAAATAGCTGTTATAGCTCCCACCGAAAAGATTATACCATCAATCGTTTCAACAAGAGATGCCTTACAATTATCTGATATGAACAGAAAGGGTGAAATAAAGGGTGGAATTGTAATCGGTCCGCTTGCTCTTGATGCCGCTCTTAATGCAGAAGCGGCAAACATAAAAGGGATAAATAATCCGGTAGCAGGTGATGCGGACTGCCTTTTGTTTCCAAATATAGATGCCGGCAATGTTTTTTACAAAACAAACACTTTACTTGCTAAATCGGAGACTGCGGCTTTGGTGGTCGGGGCAAAAGTCCCCGTAGTATTGTCTTCAAGAGGTGATTCGGTGAAAACCAAACTGTACTCCATTGCCCTGGCAGTTTTAATGAAACAAACTCTGTTCAACACCTGAATGTTAGGTACATAAATGAAATCAGAACTTATTTTAAAACCTATCAAATTTTCAAATTAATAAATTAAAACCAACCATGTCCTACACACGAATTCTTGTGATCAATCCGGGTTCAACAACAACCAGGATTGCAATTTATGAAGATTCAGTCTGCTCTCTGCTGAAAACTCTTTATCACACACTGGCAGATCTTTCACCCTATAAATCAATTAATGATCAGTTTGAATACAGGAAAGACTGTGTCCTGAAAGAACTTGAACACGACAGGATCGACCTGAAAACAATCGATGTTGTAATCGGGAGGGGCGGACTCACTTACCCCCTTAAATCAGGCGTTTATTATATCAATGATTTAATGGTTGAGCATTGCCGTAAAGGAGTGATGGGGCAGCATGCTTCAAATCTCGGATCAATGATCGCCTACGATATTGCAAAAATGAATCCCGGCACCATAGCGCTTGTTGCCGATCCCGTAGTGACTGATGAACTGGACGATATAGCAAGAGTGTCAGGTCACCCTTTGTTCAAACGGTTGTCCATTTTCCATGCGTTGAATCAGAAAGCTACGGCAAAACAACATGCCGCCAAGATAGGCAAACGTTATGAAGATATGGATCTGATCGTAGTTCATCTTGGAAGTGGTATATCCGTCGGAGTGCATCACCAGGGGAGAGTAATTGATGTGAACAATGCCCTTAACGGAGAAGGGCCTTTTTCACCTGAGCGCAGCGGCACTTTGCCGGCTCGCCAGCTTGTCGACATCTGTTTCAGCGGTAATTATACACGCGAAGAAATCAATAATATGATTACAGGAGGGGGCGGATTAGTCGCATACGTGGGAACCAATGATGCCCGTGATCTTGAAATCGCGGCAAAGAACGGTGATCAGAAAGCTGCATTCTACCTTAACGCCATGGCCTACCAGACTTCAAAAAGTATCGGTGAAATGGCCACAGTCCTGAAAGGAAAAATTGATGCCATACTCATCACGGGAGCGATTGCCTACAACAGGGATCTGATGGGACAGATCCGCGAAAGGGTTGAATTTATTGCACCGGTATTTATTTATGCTGGTCAGGATGAACTCAAAGCCCTTGCAATGAATGCCCTTTTGGTTGCAAGAGATGAAATCAAGGCACAGGTCTACGATAAAACATCAGACGATCAGGATGCAGAATGAAAGACTTTAGTGCAAACCTATTTTATATCAATACTTTGGGATGTAAATATCAATGTAAATAAATTCGATTGTTCCATTATCCTGTAGTCACTGACTATATCAGTCTTTTAAGAGTAATGCATACAGTATTGCCCTAATAAATATTAATTTCATGTTTCAGATATTTCAATGGTTATAGGATTAAATTGAATTGCCGGGTTTTCTTAAAAGTTCATCATTTAAACTAATCTGATCTTGCTTCAACCCACCTGAGTAATATTTATAATTCCCAAGGATTAAGTGTTTCTGCTTATCATATGTAAATTCATATCCCAGCCCCAATTCTGTCCATAATTTCATGTCATCTCTTAAAAGGTTTAACCTTACCATCCTTCTGTTTTCCCCATACAGTCGCCTTTGCTTACTCATACTAAGTCCCGTGTTTATTCGTGGTATCCATAGATTATCCGTTTCTGTCTCACGATTGTACCTTAATTTCGATCTGCGGATTTAAGGTGCAATCACGTGGGTTCATAAGATATTTGTAACTCTTTTTTCAATTGTTTATGTGATTAAATTAAAATTATCTTTGATTTTTAAAATTATACCTATGAATAATATCCTACTTATTGGATTTCATGGTGATGGACCGCCGGGCTTGTTTCTTGTTTTCTTATTAATATTTATATCAGGTTCTTTTTACTATAGTTGGAAACGACATAAAAAGATCGCACAAGAAGGAGAAACTAAATTAAATGATATAAATTATTGGAAACCAAGAATAATTGTATTAATCGCTGTTTTAACCGGATTATTTCTTCCTTTGATCAGGACGCTGATTGAACAGAACAGAATTGGTATAATCAGAGGAGGAGACTATTTAAATGATTCATTTGATGTATATTCCAGCCAAGCCTTCTTGAATCTTATTTTATTCTTTCTAATTCCTTTTTTAATCTCAGCGATTATAATGGTTTTTAAAAAAGAATTTCCAATTCGTGTTTTCAATAAATTAGTAATGATAATCATGGTTTTCGTCTCATTCATGACTATAATAACTTCATTTCACCACAGAATTTAAAAGTTTCAGAATTTCATCGTTTCAGCGTTAACTCTGCAACGCCGTAACTTTGAAACTTTGAAACACTGAAACACTATATCTAAAAAATAATCTTTAAAAACATATCGTTTCACCCTCGCCAGCAAGAGGAGCAAAGGGCATATTGGAGTGTCAAATTGGCTCCTCAAGTTAAGAATATGACCAGAATTTGTCAATGCGGGGGATTGTTTTATATTTGATCTCAAATTAAATCACTACAAGATGAAGAACCTTATTTACATTTTACTTTTATTGGTATTGCCGGGCTTTCTCCAGGCACAGCAGTATACTAATCCGAAGGTTGTTTCAACACAGCCGCCCAGTGGGAATTATGACGAATCAAAAATACCTGCATATACCCTACCTGATCCTTTTGTCTTTAATAACGGTTCAAAGGTTAAGAGCAAAACGGATTGGGAAAAACGGCGGGCGGAAATATACAAGATGTTCCAAAATGAGGTTTATGGTATCAGTCCGAAATGGAACGGCAAGGTTGAAGTGACTGAAACTTCCTCTAAAGATAATGCCTTGGGCGGAATAGCTGTTTGTAAAGAAGTTAAGCTCACCTTAATTAACGGGAATAAATCGCTCGATTTGAATCTTCTTATTTTTCTGCCCCATTCCGATAAGCCTGTTCCGGTATTTTTAGGATATAATTTCAGCGGCAATCATACCGTTACGAATGAACCAGGTATTGCAGTCACGACATCATGGGTAAGGAACAACAGCCGTGCCGGTATTAATGATAACAAGGCGAGGGAATCATCGAGGGGGTCGGATGCAGGTTCGTGGTGTGTAAAGGATTTAATTGCAAGAGGATATGGACTTGTCACTTTATATTATGGTGATGCAGATCCTGATTTTGATGACGGATTTAAAAACGGAGTTCATGGTTTATATGATCAGAAACGGGATGCAGCATCATGGGGAACCATTGCAGGATGGGCATGGGGATTATCAAGAGTTATGGATTATCTGGAAAAAGTTCCGGCTATCGATTCAAAGAAAGTCGCGGTGATAGGGCATTCAAGATTGGGGAAAACTGCCTTATGGGCCGGTGCATCAGATCAGAGGTTTGCCATTGTTATTTCCAACTGTTCGGGATGCGGGGGAGCTGCCCTTTCGAGAAGAAGAATCGGGGAAACGGTTCATCTTATCAATAAAACCTTTCCTCATTGGTTTTGCGGTAACTTCAAAAATTACAATGATAAAGAAGAAGATCTGCCCGTTGATCAGCATGAACTTCTTGCCCTTATTGCCCCGCGGCCCCTTTATGTGAAAAGCGCTGACGAAGATTTATGGGCCGACCCGAGAGGTGAGTTCCTTTCCTGCGTTGCGGCTTCGCCAGTTTATGAACTTCTTGGGATGAAAGGATTACCGGTAAAAAATATTCCTCCTGTAAATCAGCCTGTTGTTGGTACAATCGGCTATCATATACAAACAGGAAAACATGCCATCAATTCATTCGACTGGCAAAAGTATATGGATTTTGCAGATATGCAGCTTGAGGGAAAGTGAACGGTATACGGAAACCGGAGAAGGGAAGACCGAGTATTGCTATTGGTATTCCGTATTCCTTTCCTTTATCTCGGTTTCCGGTTCTCCTTTTATTCTTAATTCTTAATTAATTAAAGGCTTGCCCAGATTCTTGCCAGGGAATAACCCGGTGCATTTATATTCAGATCAAGGAACCAGCCGAAGGGAGTTTGGGCAGTGATGTATCCCGCATTTTGAAGCCTTTTTTCTGCTTCATCAAACAAGGTTTTGGCAAATTCAACAGAAGCACGGGATTCGGAGAGATGGGCAAAGGAATGGAGGATGATGGTATTTGTATTATTTTTCCGGGCTGTCCATTTCAGATGGTTGACCAGTTTTTTTTCACGGCTTAAAACATCTTTTTCTTCATCAGCTTCTTCTACCTGTATAAAAGCGGCAATACAATTCTCAAATTTATTCCCGGATGTAATGTCTTCGGCATCAGGGATAGTTTTGGATGCAGGGGTATACGAAAACTCTTTACAATAAATGACTAAAACTTTCAAAGTATTCTTAAAATTAATAATTGCCAATCTACTAAATTTTTCATAATTTAAATAAATATTGCGAGGATAAATTATATTTTCGTGAAATTAACAATAATTTATGAAAATCCTATCCCTGACTTCTTTCCTTTTAATTATTTCCCTGGCTTTTAATTCCTTAGGACAGATTTCGCACGGAGGTGTCCCTGCCTCTTTTTCAAAGTTAAAACGTGCAAAATTCGAAATACCGGTTATTGATATGCCTTCTGTCAACAATGAGGAACTCTTAAGAGAAGAAAAATCGGAGTCATTCAAATTAAAGCCGTTCCGTTTTGCGAAGAGTTTTCAGGTTGATATAGATCCTTCCAAAACAGGAGTATGGAAGAAAATCGGAAATCAAAGGATATGGTGTGTCGGAATACGTTCAAAAGGCGCTTATTCATTAAATCTTATTTTCGATAAGATGATCCTTCCCAAAGAAGGCAAAATATTTATTTATACACCGGATCATTCAAAGATTGCAGGCGCCTTTACATCAAAGAATGAACAGTCCTCAGGTTATTTTTCAATCTTCCCGGTTCCCGGAGATGAAATTATTGTTGAGTACAATGAAACGGGAGAAGTTATAAGTCCAGCCCAGATACACATCACCAAGGTGAATCATGATTATAAAAACCTCTTCGGTACAAGACCATTAGGTGAAGCCGGGCCGTGCAACAGGGATGTTTATTGTCCTGATGTAATACAGTGGGAAAAAGAGAAACAGGCTGTCGTTGATATCATCATAGCAGGGCGTGAACTTTGTACAGGTATGCTGCTGAATAACACAAACCAGGACAAGACTCCATATATGATGACAGCGGGACACTGCATCACAAGTGACATTGATGCCCGGGAGACAATACTCTGCTTCAATTATGAAAGCCCATATTGTGCAAATGGTCAAAGCAGCCTTAACGGATATGCCAATCAAACATTAAATGGCAGTATTTTACGGGCACGTTCTGATTCACTGGATTTTGCGCTTGTAGAACTTGAAACTATTCCACCTCCTGAATTCCGTCCTTATTACGCTGGTTGGAATAACACAGCCTCCGTTCCTGCTTCCGATTTCTCAATACATCACCCCAAAGGAGATGTCAAGAAAGTGAGTTACGACCAAAATCCGCCCACGGTCGGCAGTTTTAATCCTGATTTTATCTCAGATGCCTTCTGGGTAATAGGAAGATGGGAGGCAGGAACCACAGAGGCCGGTTCTTCGGGAGGCCCTTTGTTTAATCAGAACAGACTCGTGGTCGGATCACTTACCGGAGGCACTTCTACGTGCAGTGATCCGACAGATGATCTATTTGCTATGTTTAACAAACAATGGGATCATTATCCCTCGGCAGATCAACAGTTAAAAGCATGGCTGGACCCGAATAATACAGGAATACATGAGCTTAGTTCCATCAATCCATATGATACTACCGTTGCCTGCGAGCTGTTTTCAAATACGGCAATCGGAGAAACCTATACACTTCAAAAAGCGGGAAACGCATCCGGAGGATATATCACCGGCCAGAATTATCTGAGAATAACAAACTACGCAGAAAAATTCACCCAAACAACAAAAACCCTGCTTTCTGCTGTCTCTTTAGGTATAGCAAAGGCAGTATCACTATCAGACAACGAGTACAGTATGATCAAACTTCAGGTATTTGAAGAAGATTCTGTGTACGGCCTTCCGGGCAACGAACTTATTTCAATGAATCTACCTATAAGTTTGCTGAGTCCGGAACAGATGAATTTCATTACCCTTGACAATCCGATGGTAATTAAAAACAATTATTTCATTGGTTATGAAATAAATTATACAAATTCAACCGACACATTTGCAGTATATCACACACCTGACAGGGTAAAAATCAGCAATAACAAGGCTTATGCCAAAATAAACGGTTACTGGAAGCCCTTCTACTCAATACCTGAAATAGGAATATCGACATCATTGTTAGTTAATTCACATGGATGTGAAAGCACTCTATCCAGAGGAGAAAATCCCCCTCCCGGTAATGAGGTTAATAAATTCCAGGTATTGTACCCTCAATCGGGCATTTCAAACTATGTTTACCTGAAGAATAATGGAGCGGAGGAATTTGTGACTATCACTTTGTATGATATTCTGGGTAAGAAACTTTTTATTCTCCAACGAATGGTTACTGATGTTCCGCAAACTATTTCAATGGAAAATTACAATTCGGGAGTCTATTTTATGACAATTGAATCCCAAAGCGGTTTACAGGTGATAAAATTCAGGATTAATAAAGGAGGATAAACAGTAAACAGTTATCAGTCATCGGTCATCAGTAATCAGTAATCAGTAATCAGTAAATGTTGGTGTATCCTTTGCCGTCAGCTTTAGCTGACGGAACAGTGATCAGTTTGTCCGTTGCTTGATTAATTCTCATTCGTAATTCGTAATTACTATTGCCCGTTGATTCAGTTGTTATAAATTTGCTGCAAATAGTTGTTATGCTCAAACTAATTGCGCCGATATTTGCCCTCATATTGTCAGGTCTTGCCGGTTGTAACCTTAAAACAAATAAAACACCTGTTTCTGTAAGTCATGGCGAAATAGTGCCTGTATCCTATGCGAAAGGATTCAAAATAGAAAAATTCAGTAATTATAAAAAACTAACCGTTTTGTCTCCCTGGCAAAATTCACAAGGAATAAGTTTCGATTACTATCTGATTCCCCGGGAGAAAAAAATACCTGAGAATTTAAGTGGAAAAGAAATTATCAGGTTCCCGGTTAAAAGAGTTATATGTTTATCAACTTCACATATTGGTTTTCTAAGTGCACTGGGAGAATTAAAATCCATCAAGGGCATATCCGGAGCAGATTATGTATCAGATACAACTGTCCAGAATCTGATTGAGAATAAATCTATTTTGGATGTTGGATATGATACAGGATTAAAATATGAAACCATCCTGGGATTAAAGCCCGATCTGATCATGATTTACAGCATTGGAGGTGAAATCACAGGTATCGTCAATAAACTGAAAGACTTAAACCTGAATGTTATATTAATTGGTGAGTACCTTGAAGAAAGTCCCCTTGCAAAGACAGAATGGATAAAATTTATCGGGGCCTTATATAAAAAAGATAAAGAAGCTGATGAGTATTTCAGAAAGATTGAGAACAATTACAATGCCATTAAAACCAAGGTTTCAAGAGTCAGATTCAAACCTTCAGTACTTACAGGTTTACCTTTTAAAGATACATGGTGGATGGCAGGCGGAAAATCGAATCTGGCCCAATTGATTTCTGATGCAGGAGGTGAATATTTGTGGAATGACAATCAGTCAAAAGATGCATTTGTTGTTTCAATGGAAGATATAGTAATGCGTTTTGAAAAAGCAGATTACTGGATTAACTGCGGGGATATAAACTCCATCAGCGAATTATTGGCAACAGACAGCCGTTTTAATTCTTTTCCTCAGGTTGCCAAAAGAACCATATACAATAACAATTTGGTAAGAAACAATGGAGGCGGGAGTGATTACTGGGAGAGAGGAGTTGTCAGACCCGATCTGATACTTGCCGATCTTGTTAAGATTTTTCATCCCGAATGTGACAGTGACAAGATATTTAATTTTTATAAAAGACTTGAATAACAATGTAAAATCTGATATATCCCGTCGTCTAAAGTCGACGGCAATGGATAAGGGCATTATTGTCTTTATTGTATTATCATTACTCGTTCCTCTTTTTTTTCTCCTGGACATATTTATCGGATCGTATTCCATTTCCATCTCTGAAATTATTAAATCCATATTCCACCCATCGGATTCCGTGCCTCAGGTTCTTACAATTGTTAGAGACTTCAGGATACCAAAAGCTGTAACTGCTGTTCTTGCCGGCGCTGCTTTATCCATAGCAGGATTACAGATGCAGACAGTTTTCCGGAATCCGCTTGCAGGTCCTGACATTCTCGGCGTTAGTTCAGGAGCAAGTTTAGGTGTATCCTTACTTATTCTGGGAACAGGAAGCCTGATCGGCAGCAAAATCAGTTCCATCGCAGGCTCTTGGGGTATTGCGGGAGCTGCCTGCATTGGATCGGGAGCAATACTTTTAATTGTTGTCCTGATATCAGCAAGGGTAAAAGATATTCTTACAATTTTGATTCTTGGCATTCTTTTCTCCAGCGCCATATTATCCATTGTTAGCATTCTGCAGTATTTCAGCAATGAGTCCATGCTTAAATCATTTATAATATGGACATTGGGAAGCCTTGGGAGTATAACCAATTCTCAATTGTCAGTGCTTCTGCCTTTGGTTATAATTGGATTGGGTATTGCCTGGTTATCATCAAAGTTTCTTGATGCATTTTTACTTGGCGAAAATTATGCAAAGACAATGGGTATGAATGTTCGCCTGGCGAGAATTATCATATTTATCTCCACCTGTATATTAGCGGGAAGTATAACGGCATTCTGTGGTCCAATCGGTTTTATAGGTATTGCTGTCCCGCATATCGTCAGGATGCTTTTACAGACAGCAAGACACAGAATGCTGATACCCGGAACAATTTTAATGGGAGCATTAATGATGCTTATCAGTGATATCATTTCACAGTTGCCGGGAACAGAACGCATCTTACCAATAAATTCTGTTACTTCAATGTTGGGAATACCGGTAGTGATATGGATTATATTGAAGAACAGAAATATTGGCGCACTGTAAGAGGTTTTAGGCTATAGACTGTAGGATTAAAATGACTATTGAATGACTATTGAATGACTATTGAATGACTATGAAAGAAATAATCACTTTAAATAATGTCAGCATAGGTTACAGGCAAAAATCCGGTTCTCCAATTATTGTCCGGGAAAATATTTCGCTGCACGCCGCTAAAGGAGAATTGGTCGCCCTGATCGGCAGTAACGGCATTGGAAAAAGTACACTCTTACGAACTATTGCAGGCCTTCAGCCTGTAATAGAGGGTAGTATCGAAGTTAGAGGTAAGTCAATTGACTCATATCGTGAAAAAGAACTGGCATTGATCATGAGTTTTGTATCTACCGAAATCATCCGGGCATCCAATTTAAACGTTTTTGATCTGATTTCTTTAGGACGCTACCCTCACACAAACTGGTCAGGGATACTGACTGATCACGATAAATACATCGTTGAAGAGGCTATTGAAATGACAGGTTTAAAGGGTTATGAGAATAAGATGATCAATAACATCTCCGACGGGGAACGTCAGAAAACTATGATCGCAAGAACTCTTGCACAAGACACTGATATAATAGTACTTGACGAGCCGACAGCCTTTCTTGATTTGTCAAATAAATACGAAATTGTTCATATTCTGCACAAGCTGGCTAATGAAAAAGGAAAAACCATCCTTTTCTCAACCCATGATCTGACAACTGCTCTTGCAGAATCAGACCGGTTGTGGCTAATGCTTGGAGACAAAGTAACAGAAGGGGCCCCTGAAGATCTCGTTCTGAATGGCAGTTTTTCTTCGGTATTTCGCAACGATCATCTCCTGTTTGATGCCGACAGAGGGGATTTCCGTATAAAAAAAGAAGTCATCAGGAAAGCTGTTGTCAAGGGCACCGGGACTGAACTGACCTGGACAGCAAAAATGCTGGAACGAACAGGCTTTGAGGTGATACAGGAAAAGGATGCTGATTTATCTGATCCTCCATTGTTTGTTGAAATTTCCTATCCCTTTTGGAAGCTAAAAGAAGGAGGTCCAGAGATCGAATTTGATTCTTTATATGATTTGGCAAGATATATTAAAGAAAAGGCTTCAGGCTTGAGTGATGAACGATGAGTGATGAGTGTACAGTAAAAACTCATGACTCATAACTTAATCTGATATATGAATATATCATAAACTGTTTTACCATTTCGTTTAATTTCAATAGTGTCTTTGGGAGTAATCCCGGATATGCGTGGTGTAAACTTCCAAATTAATTTCTCCGGATCAGTATATTGATGACTGGTTGTAAGATAGTAAATTTTGTCTCCCGGATTAACGGATCTTTTCTTATTGATCCAGAAGTATTTATGGGCATCATCCAGGTTGCCGGAAACAAGAAGATCGATATTTAAAGGATGAGCGATATAGAAATCGATATGCGCTGCCGGAAACCATTTGTCAGATATTATTTTAATCTGTTGATAATCTTTTTTCTGAATACCTTCTTTATTAAGAAACTCCTGAAATTTAACACTTGCCTGTTTCCAGCCATACATATCCAGCGAAACATCATTTTCACCAAAATTTTTCTTTTCCTGGTTCCCCGGAGGCGAATAAAACAAACCATAATTTATTTGCAGGAAGGCCAGGACGAGAACTATAAAGATCAGAGAATTTGCACCAATAATTGTCCGTAAGACTCTTTTGGGATGAATGTCCAGCTTTTCATTCAGCCATTCACTGCTTAATATTATCAGGCAAATAAATGCCGGTCCGCTCCAATGTGGTAAAGTGTCTCTGAATAATGAAAATAAGGTAAAAACAAAGATCAAAGGTAAAGACAAATAAAGAAGCAGGATATTTGCCGATGTGCTGATGGACCGATGTGCTGATGGGCTTATGTGACCGGACGGCAGTGTTAATTTCTCTTTTCTGTTTTTGAATAATGAAATCAGGCAAAGAATAAAAACAATAAATAATACAGGATTCTGATATAAAAACTGCCCGGCATTAAATTGTACAAATGAACTGAAATTGATCGGACTGGTGAATAATCCCACCCTGGAGGCATGAAAGGTAAAGCTTATAAAATTATTCTCTATATTCCAGTATATCACAGGAATCATTAAAACAGCAGTTATCAGGATGCTTAAATAAAGGGAGGGTTTTTTCAGCCATCGTCTGTCATGGAAAATTATATATAAACCAAAACCAAACCAAAGAAATAAGGAATGGTATTTACTTAGAAATGCCAGACCGGCAAACAATCCGAACAAAATCATGTTACGGGAATCTCTTTTCGAAGGATTGACAGAAATAATTGCAGGAATTCCAAAGTATAAGGCAAGCATGACAAAGAAAACCTGGGGTGTATCGGGAAGTATAAATAATCCGCTGATAATGTTAAAATAAACGGAAGCCGTAAAAAGCAATACAGAAATAACAGCGGCTTTAGCGGAATAAATCTTCTTAACAAGGTAGTAAAGCAGGATAATGTTGGCAGAAGAGAAAATTAAAGAGCCCAATCGAAGAAATAGTTCGTTTGTCAATTTAAGATTCAGGGTGAAAAGCTGGATTGTCAATCCAACCATTGGCGGGTGATCGAAATGACTCCAATCAGGGAACAAGGCATAGGTCCAATAGTAAACCTCATCAATCCCCAGTTCAATAAGGGATGCGGGAATTAACTTAATAGCCAGGTTAATAGAAACGACAATTAATAAAAATAACCGTTCTTTTCTTTTATTCCCAGTCAAGCTATCCAGGTTCATTTAAATTAATCTGATGAGTTAAAATTATTCCGAAAATTAGAAATTAATTACGAATTAAGAATTACGAATAATGAATTACATCTATTCACTGATTACCATTCACTGTTCTCTGTTCACTTTTTATTCCTATTTTTGGCAGCCCAAAGTTTATCAGGCTAAAGGTTGTTAGGCAGTTAGGTCTTAGTCTACGCGTTCTTTATGATTTGCTTTGTTAGCTTTGCGATTAAAAAGTAATTACACAGAGTTCCACAGAGAAAAACAAAAAGTAACACAGAGTTTTAAAACCTGACAGTCTAACAGCACAAAGTCTAAAGTTTAATTCTTAATTCTTAATTCTTAATTAATATTGTGGCTTTTGATAAGGTTCTGCTCATAAAATTCATCAGGTTTTGCCTTGTCGGTTTCTCAGGCCTGATCATTGACTTTGGAACAACCTGGCTGTTAAAGGAGAAACTTAGGATCAATAAATATATTGCCAATTCCACTGGTTTTACCCTTGCGGCAACATCAAACTATTTTCTGAACAGGATATGGACTTTTCACAGTGTAAACAAGCACATATTTACTGAATACTCTTCATTTATAATCATCTCTCTTGCTGGTCTTGCCATAAATAATTTTGTCATTTTTATACTAAATGATAAACTGAAGCTGAATTTTTACCTCTCAAAATTAATCGCGGTCGGCGTTGTGACATGCTGGAATTTCGTAATGAATTACCTGATCACCTTCTCCGGAAAACTGAATTATTTTTTCTATTGAACATCCATTAATAATTCAGGTTTGGTTTTCAACAGATTGCTTCCTTTGAATCATAAATTGTACCTCCGGTTATTTGAAAAACTGAATATCGGTTCAGTCTGTTTTTCCGCATACCAGGATAAGACCAGAGAGGGGTTTTCTGTACACTTACTGTACACTTACTGTACACTTACTGTACTTAAATTGTACAGTAAATGTACAGTCATAATAGAGTAAGTGTACAGTAAATATGAACCAATATATACCTTGTTATGGATGATAATACTGGAAAGATTTTACTGGATCAGATGAAAGCAGATCAATAATTCGCGTGATTTGTAATTTAAAATTTCAGAGTAAAGACTGTCTCCTCATCCGGGACTGACCTTGCGGTTAAAGTACCTCCGTGCAGTCTCAGAATCTGTCTTGACAGGCTTAGCCCTATACCTGAGCCTTTGGGTTTGGTTGAGAAGAAGGGAACAAATATTTTATCCAGAACTTCGGGTAAGATACCCTGACCATTGTCAATCAATTGAATAATTATTTTACCATGCAAATCAAGAAATGCTTTCAGTTCAATCCTTGGATTTTCAGTTTTCCCGGTGGCCTGCACGGCATTTTTAATCAGGTTGATCAAAACCTGCTCGATCAGCTGCTCATCAGCAGACAGTTCAAGATTTTCGGGAACAACACTTGAAACACATTCGATGTTATGGTTACACAATTCCTCTTTCATAAGCCCCTTCAGGTTGTCGAATAATTCTTTCACAGGGAATATGGAATATTTGGGGCTTGGTATGCGGGTCAGATCGCGGTAAGATTCCACAAAATGCAGTAAACCGACGCTTCGTTTATGTATCGTATCAACTGCCATTTCAATTTCATCCACTGCCTCTTCCCTCTCTTCAGGCCCAATGGAATTTCCGTTTTTGTATCTCACCTCTTTGATAATTGTATCCAGCGATTGAGTTATTGAAGCTATCGGGGTGATGGAATTCATGATTTCGTGAGTCAGTACACGGATCAGTTTCTGCCAGCTCTCCATTTCGTTTTCCTCTAATTCGCTTTGGATATCCTTAATGCTGGCCAGTTTAATGTTTCGGTTGGCCACTTTGAATTCAGTGGCGTAAATAGCAAGCTGAAGAATTTCGTCCTGATTCCGTATTTTGACCATTACGCTTTCTCCATTGGCAATTGATCTCAACTTTGATACCAGTTCCATGGAAAAATTGTTCAATTCCTCAAGGTTTTTAAGGCTGTTAATCTTAAATAGTTTCTTCGTTGAATTGTTGATCAGTTCCACCTCACCGTCCTCCCTGTAGCTGATGAGTGCAATACCGATATGCTCGACAACTGTTTCGAGGTAAAAATAATTCTGTTCCCGTTCTTCCCTCACTTTTCTGAAATCGTTGATCACCTGGCTGAATGCCTCGGTCATCCTGTCGAATGAATGGCCCAATCCTTTGATCTCAAACGTCCTGGAAAAATCAGAGTACTTTAGCGACTCAATAAAATTTGTCAGCAGGGTATTGGTCGTTTCGACAAAGCTGATCAACTTAACCACCTGATAAATAGCGACAGCTACCGCAAGAAGTATCGTAAAATAGTATTTGGTTGAAAACAGGAGCCAGATGATCACAATCACATTTGCAACCAGCAGCAGCACTCTTATTATCAATGATATGCGAAAGTTTTTAGAGCCCATATTTCTCCATTCTCCGGTAAAGTGATGTACGGGTGAGTCCCAGATCAGCGGCAGCTTTCGAAATATTACCCTGGTGCATTTTCATCACCTTAAGAATAATAGTTTTTTCAACCTTATCGAGTTCATAATTTTCGAGTTCCAAATCCTCTGTGGTCCTGTTCAATGCGCGGAGCTGCAAGTCTTCAGGGGTAATCCACTCCGATTCGGTCATGATCACCGCTCTTTCGATCACATGCTGTAGTTCCCTTACATTCCCCGGCCATTGTGCTTCCTCCAGCCTTTTCATGGCTTCTTTGGTGAATCCGCGCAACGCTTTTTTGTATTTCTTTGCATAGACCTGGAAAAAATGGACAGCCAAAAGTGAAATATCGCCCTGACGTTCCCTCAGCGGGGGCAGATCGATTTCAACCGTATTGATACGATAAAGCAAATCCTGCCTGAATTTCCCCTCTTCAATCATCTGATGCAGAGGCATATTGGTGGCGCATATCAGGCGAATATCTATCGGGATCGGTTTGTTGGATCCCACCCTTGTCACTTCCCTCCTTTCAAGCACTGTTAGGATCTTTGCCTGAAGGGGCATAGGCAGATTGCCTATCTCGTCAAGAAAAAGGGTTCCTCCTGATGCTACCTCAAATCTCCCGGGGCGATCGGCTTTGGCATCCGTAAATGATCCTTTTGTATGTCCGAAAAGTTCGCTCTCAAACAATGTTTCACTTATGGAAGTCAGATCCACGCTGATGAAGGGTTCTTCAGCCCTATCTGAATTATTATGCAGCGCCCTGGCAACAAGTTCCTTGCCGGTGCCGTTTTCGCCAAGAATCAATACACTTGCATCGGTGGATGCAACTTTTGAGATGGTGGTATAAACTTTCTGCATTTCACCTGATGTCCCGATAAAATCTTTGAAAGTTTTGTTCATCATGTTGTTGATAGCCTTCTGCCTGAACTTTAATTTTTCAATCTCCTTTTTCGATTTGTGCAAGTTCAGTGCAGAATTAATCGTTGCCAGGAGTTTTTCATTTTGCCAGGGTTTCAGAATAAAGTCACATGCTCCTTCTTTTATTGCCCTCACGCTCTTTTCGATATCGCCATATGCAGTTATGAACAAAACGCACGCATCAGGATCAATTTCAATGATTTTCTTTAGCCAGAAGAAACCTTCCTGCCCGCTGAAGGCGTCCCTGGTGAAATTCATATCCAAAAGAATTACATCATATTCTTCATTCTTAAGGAGATCCGGTATTGCAGAAACATTTGAAGTCGTAGTAATTTTCTCCACATGGGACTTCAGCAGAAGACGTAAAGAAAAGAGGATATCTTCATTATCATCAACAGCCAGTATTTTACCAAATTTATCCATATGATTTGTTTTTCAACGGTTCAGCAAACATCACGCCATTCAGATCCTGAAAAGCTTAATTCTCAGGAAATCTGATAGAACGGAACCTGAAGTTCGTATTTCATTTCATAGGATAATTATGATGTAAATGTACGAAATCGTTCACACATTGTACGAATCCGGACAATTAAAATAATAATATTTTCGTATTTGATTAAATATGAACAGACTTGTAAAGCTGGTATGATTTATGAGTAAAGATTTATCAAAATCAGGGAATAACAGATGTGATTAAAAATCGATAAGTAAAGAAGAAAACAGTGAGTGGTCACGAAACTTCAGGACTGCAAAATTGAACATTAGACTTTGATTGACTTTAAAGAATTTAAAAAAAATTAACTTTGAACTTCCCAATGGAAAATAACCGGATTATGATTGAATTGACAGATATCTCGAAGGTATTCCGCAACAAAGATGTGGATACCAAAGCCCTGGTCAATATCAACCTGACAATCGCCGATGGCGAATTCGTGAGTATTATGGGCCCGTCAGGGTGCGGAAAAACGACCTTACTGAATATTATAGGGCTGATCGAAACTTCCACTTCCGGGAAATACCTGCTTGATGATAAACTGGTATCAAATCTTTCCGAACGCGACCGCACCGATATACGCAAAGAGAATTTTGCCTTTGTTTTTCAAAGCTTTAACCTGATTGACGAACTGACCATCAGGGAAAATATTGAACTCCCGCTTATCTATCAGAAAGTCCCTTCGATTGTGAGAGAAAAGAGTGTTGATGAAATCATTGAGAAATTCAACCTGAAGCACCGTGCCGGATTCTTTCCCAATGAACTGTCGGGAGGACAGCAGCAGCGTGCTGCGATTGCAAGGGCAATTGTTGCAAAACCTCGCATCATCCTTGCCGATGAACCCACCGGAAACCTCGATTCAACACAGGGAGAGGAAGTTATCCAATTGCTTACGAAACTGAATGAGAACGGAACGACCATTATCATGGTAACCCACTCGATGATGCAGGCCCAGCGCTCACATCGAATCATTCATCTTTTTGACGGACACATCGTTACCGAAAGCTATTCACGTGTGGCAGCAACCGGGAATCTCACCAATTTTTAGCTTAATTATGACCAAAAACTGGCTGATAGTAGCGATCCGTAATCTCCTGCGCAACAAAGAATATTTTATTATCAATGTATTCGGGCTTGCCATAGGCCTCGCCTGTGCCATTCTGGTGCTGATCAATATCTGGCAACAGTCAGAATTCGATAATTTTCATCCGGGATCCGACAGGATTTACCGGGTTTATATAGACACGAAAATGGGCGGTCTCGAATCTCAGGTGGCATTGACCTCTCCCCTGTTTGCGTATGAATTAAAATCAGCAGTACCGGAGATCGAACAGGCATGTCGCATATTAAGGCCTGATCGCGATATCCCGGTTAAAAAACCTGTTGCAAAAATCCTCGACCGGCGCACCATTCTGCTGACAGATTCAACCTTTTTCGATCTGTTCGGATTCAAACTCCTTGAAGGAGATCCCCTTACATGTTTTAGCCAGCCAAAATCAATAGTATTGTCGCAGTCGCTTGCACATGAGTTTTATCCCCAGGGCGATGCACTTGGAAAAACCCTTGTGATGGAATCAGGCAAAGAGTGGACAATTACAGGAATCGTTGATGATTGCCCCCAAAACACCCATCTGAAGTTCAAAGCTCTTATATCCTTTAAATCAGCAGACTTGCCGGGAAATGCCTGGACTATCAACTATCTTTACACCTATTACCGGTTCAGGAAGGGCACTAATTTTAACAAACCTGCCAATCCAAATTTCCTGGGTTTGACCGCCCTTGAGAACAAGCTCACTGAAGCTTTTCTGAATAAAGCAAAGGATGAGTTCAAACAGACTGTCGGCATGAACATTGAAGACCTTCGAAAAGAAGACAACTACTTTGTGCTGCGGTTGCAGAATATTAAGAATATCCATCTTTTCTCACACCTTAAATATGAGATTTCACCGAATGTGAACATCCAGACCTTCCTGATCCTTGCAGGTATTGCGCTGCTGGTCATCCTGATCGGATGCATCAATTATGCCAATCTCTCAACTGCCCGGCTCGCCGGACGGGTCAGGGAGACAGGCATCCGTAAGATCCTCGGCTCAAAGCGCAGAGAGCTGACAAGGCAGCTTCTGGCTGAATCGGTTACGATCAGTTTTATTTCACTGTTTTTTGCCCTGGTGATCGTTGAACTCTCCTATCCCCAGGTTAACCTTATTCCCGGAAGCCCGGATCCCAATATTCAGCTTATGTTGCTGAAAATCTCTCCTTTTGTCTTTGTTAGTAACCTTACTTACAGGTCTTATAGCCGGCATCTATCCCGCTTTTTATGTTATTCGTTTCTCACCTGCCATGATCCTCAGGCAGCACAGGCAAATCAGCGCAGGAGGAAAAAACCTGAGGGGTGTGCTTGTGATCCTGCAGTTTGTCTTTTCAATAACGATCATCTTTTCCACCTCCACCATCTACCGGCAGATCAGGTACATACAGAATAAGGGTGTGGGATTCGACAAGGAAAACCTGGTGGTGATTGAGAATCCGCATGAAATGGAGCAATATGCAGAAGATTTCAGGAAAAGGCTGCTTCAGTTTCCGGAGATTGAAAAGGTAAGCTACTCCAACTTTGTACCGGGCAAGCCTTTCGGCATGAAAAGCTTTCAGTCAGGTGAAGACCGGCGCAACAATCACCTGATGCATGTAATGGAGTCTGACTCCATGATATTCAGCACTTACCGAATGAAGGTCGCAGAAGGGAAGTTAATCTTGAATAAAAGCCGGAACGGCGATACGCTGGATGCAGTCATCAACGAAGAGGCCGTAAATTATATGGGGCTGAGCCATCCTGTCGGATCCACTTTTTACATGATCGGAAATAACGGCGAAACGATAGACCTGATTATCCGTGGGGTTATCAAAAACTTCAATACCGAATCGCTGCATACGAAGATCCAGCCTCTTGTGATGCTTCCCCAAAGCACCGAGCCAATGCATTACATCACTATCAGGCTGAGGGCTCCTTTGAACACAGGAACCATCAACAAGATGAGGGAACTGTGGGAAAGTTATGTTCCCGGTATACCATTTGTAGAGTTTTCGATGGATGAAAACCTTGGGACTTTTTACCAGGAAGAACAGTCGACCGGCAGGGTTGCCCTTGTCTTTTCGTTTTTTGCCATTTTTATCGCCTGTATGGGACTGTACTCACTTCTTGCCTTAACTACAGTCTTCCGCACCAAGGAAATCGGCATCCGCAAAGTTCTCGGTGCAGGAAGCCGGGAGCTTACTTTGCTGCTTACCACCGAGCTTTACAAGCTGATTGTAATTGCCGGATTGATTGCTCTGCCCGTGGCTTATATATTGTCGTGGTACTGGCTCAAACGGTTTGCTTACCATGTTCCGGTAAGCCTTTTCAATTATCTCCTTGTTTTTATAGCGGTTTTTCTTGTAGCCGTCTTTACCGTTTACCGGCAGCTAAGGAGGACGATCAGCGCAGATCCGGCAGAATCGCTCAGATATGAGTAGAGAAATCCAGGAAACGTTTTATGTAAAGAATAAACACCAGGTTGTTTAACAATAATGGCTTTACTTTTAAATTAATGAATATTAAACAATATATTTAAAATTCCACCCCCATGTTTGCTCCGCTTTTGCTCCATGTTAAGTCCGTATTTGCTTTAGGAGGCCTAATCATCATAATATAGAAAATTATTAATCATGTTTTTTGCGAATTTCTTAACATATATTTTGAAATTTTTATAATAGAAATGGATGTCAAACTTAATGAGGATTAAGTCAAGTTGTTTTTTATTTTGTTCACACATTTATCACATAAACATTGTTCAATAAGAATTACCTTTGCGTATACCCCTGCAAGAAAGGAGGTATTCATTATTATCAGGCAGAACAATTAAAAAAGAAGAAATTATGGCAGATCTGAAAATTCCTTATCTTAAAGAACTTAAGGCAGGTGATCCCATAACCCTGAAACAGGAACTGACGACAAAAGGGGCCGTTATCCACATCGACACCATTAACTGGAAAGAGCACCCCCATAAACCCGAAACTACGGTATGGGCAGGATATAACGACCAATACCTTTTCCTGCATTTTGACGTGAAATCAGACTACATCCGTGCAGAGGGACGAAATGACCAGGACCCCGTGTGGCAGGATGCCTGCGTGGAGTTTTTCGTTGAGTGTGGATAAAAAATACAGGAATTTTGAGTTTAATTGTCTGGGAGTATGCCTTTCGGCGATTGGGCCCGACCGTTATTACCGAATCCCGCTTGAGACCGGTAATCTGGAAAAAATCCTCCGCTACCCTTCGCTAACCAGGGACAATCTTCCGCCAGAGGGAAGCCAGGCTAAGTGGACGCTGACGACTGGCATACCTTTGGATCTGATCAAATTGAAGCCGGGAAAGAAATTCAGGTGCAACTTTTACAAGTGCGGGGATAAAACTAAGGTACCCCATTACGTAACCTGGGCACCAATCCTTGTACCGGAGCCGGATTTTCACAGACCGGAGTGGTTTGGTGAAGCGGAGCTTTTAAAAGTGAGATAAGTGATGAGTTAGAGGGTGAGTTATAAATTGCAATTGATAATTAAATAGCTACACACATCAAAATAGAGATATGAAAAGGAATGATAGGCTGATGGCACAGGCTTTTAGTGATTAATAAATGAAAAAATGAGACAACAACACATAAAAACTATTTTTCAATTCCTAAATTTTTAATTACTAACAGTTTGATAACCAGTCCTATTTCTTAATTCATGTAATTCGTAATTCGTAATTCGTAATTCTAATTTAATTACATTGGTTAATGGAGGCTGAGATAGTTACTATAGGGGATGAGATACTGATAGGCCAGGTGGTTGATACAAATTCGGCATGGATGGCTCAGAAGCTGAACGAGGAAGGGGTGCATGTGAGTCAGATTAGCAGTATATCAGATGATCCAAGGCAAATAGAAGAAACATTGGCTGGGACAGGGAAAAGAGTAAAGCTGGTATTGATTACAGGAGGACTCGGTCCTACGCGCGACGACCGGACAAAGACAGCTATCTGTGAATTCTTTGGTACCCGGCTCATTGAAGATCCGAAGGTGCTCAGCCATATCCTTGATCTTTTAACGCGTCGCGGGATAACGCCCAATACTCTGAACCGTGACCAGGCTCTGGTTCCAGAAAAAGCGGTTGTTTTTGAAAACAAAATGGGAACAGCCCCGGGACTGTTATTACAAAATGAAGATTGCAGGTATGTCTTTATGCCCGGTGTACCTTACGAAATGAGGTATATTATAGAATACGAGGTAATCCCCTGGATCAGGAAAGAGTTTCGCACCTCCCCTATCGTTCATCGCACCATCCAGACTTTCGGCCTCGCCGAATCTATGCTGGCGGAACGACTGTCGGTATGGGAATCCGGACTTCCCAAGGATATTAAGCTGGCCTGGCTTCCCAGCCCCGATAGTATCCGGCTAAGACTTACGGCCAGCGGCAGGGAAAAGGAAGAACTCGAAAAGACAGTGGATGAAAAGATTGAGGAATTGTACAGCATAATCCCCGAATATATTTTTGGGGAAGAAGATGACACCCTGACACAAATAATCGGCAATATACTGAAAAAAAGAGGTCTGACAGTATCAACAGCCGAAAGTTGCACCGGGGGATACATTGCCCACCTGATAACATCGGTATCGGGAAGCTCGGAATATTTCAAAGGATCAGTGGTGGCTTACTCTAATGAGGTGAAAATCGGAATCCTTGGAGTAGATGAAGGGAAGATAATGAAGTACGGAGCCGTTAGCCAGCAGGTGGTTGAAGAAATGGCGGTCAAAACTCGTGAACTGCTTGGAACGGATTGGGCTGTTGCAACATCAGGAATAGCAGGGCCAATGGGAGGAAGTTCTGAAAAACCTGTAGGTACTGTGTGGATTGCCGTGGCCGGACCTGAGGATTTAATCTCAAAAGTTTATAACTTTGGGAATGACCGCGAAAGGACGATTATACGATCCAGCCAGTCAGCATTGAATATGCTGAGACTCTTACTTGATGGAAAAAGTAAAGAATGAATGAATGAATGAATAAAAGAAAAATCATGAGAGAGTGTTTGAAGGTGAGAATGTCAGAATTTCTTATTTTTTCATATCCTTTCTTAAATGCCTTAACTCTTTAAATTGTACATATCAGGGTGCAAATCTCAAAATTGAGTATTGTAAATTTAATTATTGAAACATTACTTGCTGCAACGTGTTTTTAAATAATCACGTCTTATTAATGTTGATAAATTATATCGAATCACAAATTAGTACATATACATAGGAATATAAAAAATATTTAGCATATGAAACGTATCGTGATTATTGCCGGTAGTATTATCGGGCTGCTTATCGTTTTAATGATCGCCATACCGGTTATCTTTAAAGGCAGGATAGAAACCTTAGCCAAACAATATGCAAATGAGGCTGTCAATGCCAAAGTCGATTTCTCAGACGTGAGGATTTCTCTTTTTAAAAGTTTTCCCCAACTCAACGTCAGCCTGAGAAACCTTTCTGTCATTGGGACAGGAGATTTTGAAAATTATCCCCTGTTAAAAGCCGATGCAATATCAACCTCTGTCAATCTTTCAAGTCTTTGGAAATCAGACGGATTAACGGTTTCTGAGATTATTCTCGATAAGCCGGTCATCCGCTTAAAAGTCAACAAAGCAGGAAAAGTGAACTGGGAGATATCGAAGTCCACGCCTTCAACGAAGGCTACGGCTACAAAATCTTCAACCAAAATCGAATTGAAAAATATTGGCATTCATAATGCTTCGCTGAGTTATGATGATGAAAGTGCTCCCATGATCTTTTCACTCGCTGACGGAGAATTCACACTGTCAGGTGAAATGAAGGGAAGTAACAGTCTCCTCGACATTGAAGGAAATGCCGATAGTCTTACATATGATTATGACGGAACACGTTATGCCAAAAATCTGAAAGCATCGGTAAAATGTGCCCTGCAATCGGATTTTGACAGGATGTCGTTCACTTTTCTGAAAAACAGCCTCATGGTAAACAAGCTGCCGGTTGAACTGCAGGGAACTTTTATCATAGGCGAAAAAGATCAGGTGTATGATGTCACTTTTCAATCGCCCTCGTCTTCGTTAGGCGATCTTCTGGGATTTATTCCTGATCAATACCAAAAATACATGAAAGATGTTGAAACGGGAGGTAACGTTTCATTCAGTGGATTTTTCAAAGGAAAATATGACGAGAAAAACTTTCCGGGATTCAACGTGGACATTAAAGTCGACAATGGAAGGGTGAAATATCCAAAACTTCCCAAAGAGATTGAAAATATCAATGTTTCGGCCAAAATAAGTAAGGATGAAGGGAATATGGACCTGACGCGCATTGATGTGGATAGACTTGAAGCCTCGGTTGCAGGTAATCCGCTCTCAGCTTCGTTTCATATTGCGACTCCTTTAAGTGATCCAATGCTAAAAGGGGCAATGAAAGGGAAGATTGATTTTGCCTCACTCAGGCAGGCCATCCCAATGGAATCTGCCGATTTAAAGGGAATTATGGACATTTCAGCAGATTTCGACGGGAAATATTCCTCTATAGAAAAGAAAGAGTATGAGAATTTTAAAACTACAGGAACCGTATCGCTGAGAAATTTTGAGTATGCATCCAAAAGCCTGACACAAAAAGTGGATATATCAACAGCCGGGATAAACCTGGATCCTAAAACGATCACCCTTACCAGTCTTTCAGGAAATATGGGACCGAGTGATTTTTCAGCAACCGGCTCACTGTCAAATTACTGGCCTTATATCCTCCACAAGGGCACTCTTGCCGGAAGCCTGACCCTCAATTCAAAGAACCTCGATGTCAATGTATTGACTCCAACTTCCTCAAAACCTGATACAACCGTTAAAAGTAAACCATTTGAAATCCCTGAAAATGTCGATCTGGTTATCAGGGCTGTTGTGGACAGAATGAATTTCGGCAAGCTGAACATCACAGGATTAAACGGGACAGCCAATGTAAAAAGCAGAAAGGTCATTCTCGATGGACTCAATATGAATATGCTGGGAGGCAAGATGCTGATCTCAGGAAACTACATCACTCCGAAAGCGCAACCGCCGTTATTCGACCTGAAAATGAACATCAAAAACTTTGATTTGCCTTCAGCTTTTAAATCGATAAGTACAATAAGGTACCTTGTCCCGATAGCCGCTGAAAGCACCGGTTCATTTGATTCAGATCTTTCTATGAGCGGCAAACTTGCTGATGATTATTCACCAATTTACTCTTCCCTGAATGGTGATGGCCTTTTATCGGCCAGGAATATTCAGCTTGCCGGAAGCGCTATGTTTGATCAGATAGCAAAATATTTCCAAAAGGATATGTTTAAACAAGTCCGGATTGGCGATTTTACGACTAAATTCAAGATAACCGACGGTGGATTAGCTATTGCTCCTTTCAATACCCGGATTGCGGGTCAGGATGTTGTTATCCAGGGTAAACAATCGGCAGACAAAACCCTTGATTACAGGCTCGATTTCAAAGTCAACAAGGGAGACCTGAGTGAAGAAGTCAATAAATATTTCGGATTTGTTCCCGGAAGCGAAAATATTCAAAAACTGCCTATCGGAGTTGTGGTTAACGGAACAATGACAAAACCGGATGTGAAGGTCGATCTTTCAGATGCAAAAAAACTGGTCGAAACAGAATTCAAGAAAAAGGCCGGAATGGAATTTAAAGATGCAATCAAAAATCTTGGACTTGACAAACTCTTTAAATAGGCTACAGGTTCACTGATTACTGATTACTGATCATTATAAATTGCCGTCAGCTTTAGCTGACGGATATCTGATTTCAAAAAACCACCCGGGCTTTAGCCCAATTAATTCTTAATCATTTTTGATTCCTCACTGATCACTGATTACTGATTACTTTTCATCCCTTAAAGCCTACAGCCTAAAATATTTTCTTCATTGATCATTAAATTAATAATCATACCTTTGTACATTCGTGAAATTCGTCTAAAATTCGTGAAATTCGTTACCATGAAGATTGCTTTGATCGGCTACGGGAAGATGGGCAAAGAGATTGAGCAGATTGCTCTGAACCGCGGACATTCGGTTGTTTTAATCATCGACATTCATAATCCTGAAAAATTTACGGCTGAAAACCTTAGAAAAGCAGATGTTGCCATCGAATTCACCTCGCCGGAAACGGCTGTGAAAAATTGCCTTAATTGTATTAATGCGGGAATCCCTGTGGTGTGTGGCACAACGGGTTGGCTTGATCAAAAGGAACTGGTCGAGAAAGAATGCAGAAAAAAGAACGGCTGTTTTTTTTACTCTTCCAACTACAGCCTGGGGGTGAATATTTTCTTTGAACTTAACAGAAAGCTTGCCCACATGATGAAAGATTACAGGCAATATGATGTTACAATGACAGAAGTTCACCATACTCAAAAGCTGGATGCTCCAAGCGGGACAGCCATTTCGCTTGCAAAGGATATTATCTCTGAACACGGAACGAAAACGAAATGGACCATCGAAAAACCTGTATCGGAGAACGAGCTTTATATACACCCTGTTCGTGAAGGAACTGTGCCTGGAATCCACACTGTAAAATACGACTCGGATGTTGATTATATAGAAATAACCCACAGTGCATACAACCGCAAGGGCCTGGCCCTCGGTGCAGTCATGGCCGCAGAATTCAGCGCCGGGAAAAAGGGTATTTATTCAATGAACGATTTATTAAAAAAAGAATGAAAAATATTTTGAAAAGCAAATGGTTTGCATTTGGACTTGTCGGAGGCCTTTACCTTCTCTGGGTGATCTGGATGGGAAATTACTGGTGGCTCTTGGGACTTATTGTCATATTTGATATTTACATCACTCAAAAAGTTCACTGGGCATTCTGGAAAAAGAAGAATCCACCGGATGGAAAACAAACCAAACTGGTCGAATGGATCGACGCGATTATCTTTGCTGTTATTGCAGCATCGTTTATCCGGCTGTTTTTCATTGAGGCTTATACCATTCCAACTTCTTCAATGGAAAAATCAATGATGGTTGGTGACTATCTTTTTGTGAGCAAGGTAGCTTACGGCCCCAAACTTCCCAACACTCCCCTTTCCTTTCCTTTCGTTCATCATACTATGCCTTTTACAACCAATGTTAAATCCTATTCCACTCTTATTCAGTGTCCCTACAAAAGGCTTAAAGGTTTCGGCAATGTTAAAAATGACGATGTAGTCGTCTTTAATTTTCCTGAAGGCGATACTGTGGCATTAAAAATGCAGGACAGGAGCTATTACGAACTTATTCGCACTTACGGCCGTGAAAGAGTATGGAAAGACAAAAGACTTTTCGGGGACATTATTTACAGGCCGGTCGATAAAGAGGAAAATTACATTAAAAGGTGTGTGGCTATTGCAGGAGATTCTATGAAAATAGTAAAGGGCCAGGTATTTATTAACAACATACCCGAAAAAGTGATTCCGGGAATAGAATACAAATATATGGTGATCATCAACGGCACCTCATTTAACCAGGAGGCTCTTGACAGACTTGATATCGAACCTGACCAGGTAGAAGGGATGGAGTCGGTTTACAGGATGTCGCTGACTGCAGAACAGGCAAAAAAACTCGGTGAGCTAAGGTTCATTAAATCGATTGAAAAAGTAACCGTACCGGCAGATGAGAAAATGCCCGATATTTTTCCAAATGATCCTAAATATTCCTGGAACCTTGATAATTTCGGTCCGCTGTGGATACCGAAAAAAGGTGTGACCATTAATCTCAACCTTGACAATCTTCCTTTATACAAAAGAGTGATAGGCGTTTATGAAGGAAACAAACTCGAAGTAAAAGACAATACGATATATATTAATGGCTCGCCTGCCACAACCTATACATTCAAAATGAACTATTACTGGATGATGGGCGATAACCGTTATAATTCGGCGGATTCAAGGTACTGGGGATTTGTTCCTGAAGATCATGTTGTCGGAAAAGCCTGGTTTGTCTGGCTGTCTCTGAATAAATACAAAAGCTTCCCATCCGATATCCGTTGGAACAGGTTTTTTATTAAAGTCAGATAATCCCCTACATGCGGGACAGGCTGAAGGAATCCGTTCTTAATCTTCTAAACTGACCAAAGATGCAAAAAGGACTGATTATTGGTATTTTTCTGGCCCTTTTAATGGTGATTTTCACTCTCCAGAACTCTGCAAACATTGAGGTGAAATTCCTTTTATGGAAAGTTGTTGATGTGCCTGTAGCCCTGTTTATGATCCTTTCAATATTATTTGGGGTGATTATTTCCGTGATCTTTTCGCTGACAGGCAAAAACAGGTACAAATCAGAGATTGAAGTTCTGAAGGATGAAATCGATTCGCTTGAATCGGAATTAAAGGAATTGCGGCAAAAAAAGGAAGTTCAGGAAATGATATCTGAAGAAGGAATGTCGATAGACGGTGATCCCGGGAATAAGTTTTTTGATGAGTAGATGTATAGAGGTCATACCAACCGGATCGCTCTTCTTAGCAGTGCCTACCTTGGCCCGGTTCAGTACTGGTCAAAATTGGTCAGTTATCCCTTGATACTCATCGAGCGTTTTGAAACCTACATTAAACAATCTTACAGAAATCGATGCGTCATCATGGGTGCCAACGGACCCTTAACCTTATCCGTTCCTGTGTTTGAAGGACCAGGGGCAAAAGCCCTGATGAAAGATCAGAAACTTTCCTGGGATCATTCCTGGCAGCAAATTCACTGGAGGAGCATTGTTTCATCATATAAAAATTCGCCTTTCTTCGATTATTATGCCGACGATCTGGCACCTTTTTATCATCAGCGAAAATGGAAATACCTGATTGAATACAATAGTGAGATACAGGATATCCTTATGAAAACCATAAATTATAAACCAAATATTCAATACACTTCATCTTATGTACGCCAGGGAGAGACACCCGATGGAACAGATGATTTCCGTTATTCAATTCATCCCAAACCTCACAGACAGGAGACAGATAATGAATTCAATCCTGTACCCTATCACCAGGTTTTCAGCGACCGCTTTGGTTTTATGCCAAACCTGACCATCCTGGATCTGCTTTTTAACGAAGGTCCGGGCACACTGGATGCCCTGAAAGCTTGTTCAGAGAATAATAAATAAATAAGAAATTCAGGGAATTATGCCTATATAATCTGCTTTTCAGATGAATAAAACTGTTGTCAGTTTTTATAACTCTTCTAAAGAATCAGAAAAGTTATCTTAACAAACCTTCATATTCTCCTTGTAATATTTACTGAACAAAATCAGGAAACACATCAGGATAACAAAAGAAAAACATAAATCTCCGTATTGCATTATATTTTTGAATTGCATCTTCAATTCCGCAACATCCTTTAAAGAAGTCACTGCCATTGGAAATGTAAAGCGATCAATGATGGCCAGAACAATATCCGAAGCGAAAATCCAGGGAATTATATTTTTTTTAATATTTAGCTTTCTTAATTCATTTAACAGATTCCTGTCTTTTATATAAACACTCGTTGTAAAAAAAATAATGATTAGGTTGAAGGTTACAATGTACCATATAATCCACCTGAAATTTTTTACCGGATCATTATCAAAGTGCTGTAAAATTGTAAGATATGCAGGTATAGTCGAATTCAACAAATAAAAAAGGAATAAATAAACCAAAATTCCGGACAAGGCAATATAGACAGAATTAACTGATTTAAAATCAATATTTTCTTCCTTTTCCTTATTTACTTGGAATCCTTTATGTCTTAAAACCAAAGCTGTTGCTTCGTCATCATCTAATCCGGCATTCTTTAAATCTTCGAGTTCCTGTCTCCACTCCTGTTTTATTTGTCTTACAATTTCTTTATTTTTAGGTTCTGTCTTAATATCCTTAATGACTGATTTTTTGTTTTTCCTTAATAATATAAGGTAACAAATGCCCATTGAAAAGGAGAATGTGTAACCTGAGTAACCAAAGGTCGAATCGTACCTGCAAAATCCCAGGTAATTTAATGGAACATGACGCCAGATTAATTGATTCATTTCAAGATCAAGAATAGCAAGACTATAAATGAATATAACCAGCAATATTATATGAAATGGTTTGATCTTCAGAGCTTTGGCATAAGCAAGAATATTATTGCACTTTAAATAAAATAAGACAGTTAAAATGACCAGCAGAAAATGCCAGGCAATTATATAACCTAAAATAAACCATGAAAGATGGGCAGGATTAATGGTAATATCATGACAACAATAAAAAATACCTTTGGCGGATACCCTCATGAAAAAATAGAAAAAAAAGTATATCATCATCCCGGAAAGTACCAATATTACTTTCCGGGTTAGAAGAATATCCGCGTTAGTTCGGGCAAATTCTTTATCGAGATTGACATTTTTCCCTAAACGCATTGCAGCGACCTCAAATGCGTCATCCTCATTGAAACCGGTAGCTTTGAGTTCATCTATTGTGTCCAAAAGATGACCTCTTAAATTATAACAATCATATTCGGTAAGCGAGTTTATCGACCTTATACGATCGTACCATTGGTCAACCCTATCTTGCACAAGATTTTTGGCGACCGTGTCCATTTTGATTTTAGGGAGAAAAAAAATTAGAAGATGGAAATAGATTCAATTTTTATTCAAAACTCCAGAATTTTTTGAATATCAATTGCGCCATGTTCCATTCTTTCTTGTTTTCATAGAGTTTATTTACTCCGCTCTCCTGGATAGAATAATATCTTCTGGCCTTTTCGCCGGTATTGTATTTCCAGTATGAAGTTACCAAACCATCTTTCTCAAGTTGTTTTAACATAGGATAAATGGTTGCTTCCTGCCATTTAAGCTTTCCATCAGTGATTGTTTTCATTTTATGGACTATTTCATATCCATAACTATCTCCTTCTCTTAAAATGGCTAAAATCATAGAAGACGCTGTTGCCCCTATCAGTTCGTTAGTAATACCCTTCATTTCTCTTTTTTTTTAATTGTTAAATTAAATGTTTGTCTTTTGTTTATTTCCCCTTTTACAATTATTCCTGATACAATTTGTTTTGATCACTACAAATATAAGAAACTTATTTTATAAAAAAAAATATTGTATTGTTTTTAACGTGATAATTTATAGTGCTGATTTTCAGAGATAAATGACATAATTAAGGTTTCATTTTTAAAACTTTTTATTTATTTCTCAGCCCAAATCAATCATTTGATTAACGATTCTGTTTTGCATATAATAAATTCTTTATACCCGAATTGAATTTAAAGAAGATTTATTTTATGATCAAAAAGATATAATGAGTGGTATATTTAAATCTCAAGTTTCGCATTAGAAATTTGGATCTATATGAAATAAATTCCAAATAGTTCAGATAAAAGATTGTCAGTTAAATTAAAATAACGATATAACAAAAAAGGATTGGAAATATATATCCAATCCTTTCATTTTCAATCCGTCGGGGTGACAAGATTTGAACTTGCGACCCCACGCCCCCCAGACGCGTACTCTAAACCAAGCTGAGCTACACCCCGATAAAATTGACGATCATCTTAATAAAGCCTCTGAACATTCATCCTAAAATATAATGTGAGAACGTTATCAAAATATGCATGCAAAAGTAATCCTCATTTTGGTCTTTGCAAAATATTTATTTCAATCTTATTGCATCAGAAATTCACCACAACATGTGAATCTTGGATTAATGCCCTGGCTCAAACAGATAATAATCTTTTACTCATTTCCGGGCAGCTTGTCCTTTGTCCTCCATCTTCCTTCTTCTATTCAACGTTATACCATCACCCTGCTATCTTCGTACCTCGTTCGATCCTTATTCGATTCTTCTTCGATAATTAATATTAAAAGTGTATTATTGATATTTTAATACTTATTTTATGGAGCGAAGAAAACATGAGCTTGATATGAGGAAGAACTATTGTTGGAGGGTCAGAAAACTATGTTTTTTTAACTTATTTCGGCAATAATAACGTTAGGATAGTTCCAGGTTAGAAATCGATGTAAATCATATCAAAAATCAACCATATAATTTTGAATTCAAGCGTACAATATGTTATTAATGTTTAAGTTTGAAATTAAAATAATTTAATATTTATTTTCTATTAGCAAATATTGCTATTGTAACAGAAATTGTGTAAGTTTGCTAAAAATTAAACTTCAAAGGAATGGAATTATTTAATTCATTGAATGTCAGTGGCGAGAAAGTTAATAAAGACCTCCCGACCGGTGATTCAGAACATGTAAAATGCCTGATCCTGGGTTCCGGTCCTGCAGGATATACCGCTGCTATTTATGCTGCGAGGGCTAATCTTAAACCTGTTCTTTATGAAGGATTACAGCCGGGCGGCCAATTGACGACGACGACCGATGTTGAAAATTATCCCGGCTATCCTAACGGCATTAAAGGTCCTGAAATGATGGAAGAACTTAAAGCCCAGGCTCAAAGGTTCGGAGCAGAAGTACGCTGGGGATTAGCTACCGGTGCTGATTTCAGCGGGACCGTACATAAGGTAACCATTGATGATGAAAAAATAATTGAAGCGGAAGCTGTCATTATTGCTACCGGAGCCGAAGCACAATACCTTGGGCTTCCCGATGAAAAAAAATATGCGGGTTCAGGAGTCTCAGCTTGCGCGACCTGTGACGGATTTTTCTATAGAGGGAAAGATGTTGCTGTTGTTGGCGGCGGAGATACAGCCTGTGAGGAAGCCCTTTATCTTGCAGGACTTTGCCGTAAGGTTTATATGATAGTACGTCGCGATGTATTTCGTGCGTCAAAAATCATGCAGGACCGTGTGATGAAGACTCCCAATATCGAAATTCTATGGAAACATCAGGCAAAAGGCCTTTACGGCAATGGTGTTGTTGAAGGAGCCACACTCGTTAAAAACAAAGGAGAAGCCAATGAGAAAGAAGTGAAACTAAAGATTGACGGCTTTTTCCTTGCAATCGGTCATAAACCCAATTCAGATATATTCAAAAAATACCTCAAAACAGATCAGGTAGGATATATTCTTACAGTTGACAACAGTTCCAAAACAAATGTCAAGGGAATATTTGCATGCGGAGACGTAATGGATCCGATTTACCGCCAGGCTGTTACAGCAGCAGGATCAGGATGTAAAGCTGCAATAGATGCAGAACGGTATCTTTCAGAAAAAAACAGTTAAGTTCCAGATAAAAAAAAGGCCCCATCAGGGGCTTTTTTATTATGCATTAACTATGAAACTCCTGGGCAACTTTGGTCCCTGAGTATTTCCCTGTCTCAAGCTTTTTACGAACTTCGGAAAATGCTTTAATTGTATATTCCACATCCTCAAGGGTATGCCCGGCTGTAGGTATCAGGCGCAGGAGTAATTCCCCCTTCGGGAATAACAGGATATATAACTATTGAACAAAAAATATTGTAATTTTCACGTAAATCCACAACAATATTCGTTCCTTCAGGAATGGTTCCGAAAAGATAAACAGGGGTTACCGGTGAATTTGATTTGCCAAGATCAAATTTCTCAGCTTTCAGTCCTGACTGTAAAGCATTTACAATAGTCCAGAGTTTTTCTCTGATTTCAGGTTGTGTACGTATAATCTCAAGTCGTTTAAGCAGCCCTACTACCATAGCCATTGGGAGAGACTTGGCGAATATCTGCGATCTCATATTATAACGAAGATAATCGCATATTTCATGGTCAGAAGCAATGAAAGCACCAATTCCCGCCATTGCCTTGGCAAATGTTCCAAAGTACAAATCGATCTTGTCCATAACACCAAAAAACTCAGCAGTTCCTGCTCCTGTAGGACCCATAGTTCCGAAACCATGGGCATCATCAACAAGGATACGGAATTCAAAATCGTTTTTCATAGCAACGATTTCGTCAAGTTTGCCAAGGTCTCCCGACATACCAAAAACACCTTCCGTAATAACCAGGATTCCTCCTTTAGATTTTTCAACAAGAGCGGATGCGTGTTCCAGTTGTTTACGTAAACTGTCCATATCGTTGTGCTTGTAAACAAAACGATTGCCCATATGAAGCCGAACTCCGTCCAGAATGCATGCGTGGGATTCAGCATCATATACAATAACATCATTGCGGCCGCAAATTGAATCAATTATAGATACCATTCCCTGATAGCCGTAATTGAGTAAAAAAGCATCTTCTTTTTTAACGAACTGGGCCAGCTGTTTTTCCAGTTCTTCGTGTAAATTGGTTTGTCCTGACATCATCCTTGCTCCCATAGGATAAGCGAGACCATATTGAGCAGCAGCTTCGGCATCAATTTTTCTTACTTCAGGGTGGTTAGCAAGATTGCAATAGTTATTCAGACTCCAGTTAAGTACTTCTCTCCCGCGAAATTTCATCCTAACTCCGATTTCACCTTCAAGCTTTGGGAAAAAGAAATAGCCATGACCCTCTTTCTGGTATTTACCCAGATCACCTTTGTCTGTTTTAATTTTATTAAAAATATCCACGATCTATAATGATTATTTGGTTTGTTCAGAGAGTACAAAAATACATTTTTTTAGGACGCATCATAAAAATTGCCCGATTTTTCCATTAATGGTCTGAAACGGATGACTATTCGATAATGGATTGATTTATTATAAGGCTATGATATTACTGGATATCAAATTATTACAAATTATTACACAATTCGGCTGATCAGTTATAAGACATCTCAAATCTCATCCTGATCAACTTGAAAAAGGTTTTCTTTTTTACAAATGAGCAACCAATTGAGAGTTTTCATAATCCTTAAAATGACGGATATGAAGTTAAAGTGGAACAAAATGAGACAATCAGGCATTGATTTCGTTACAAATCAATAGTATTAAGTATTGCCGGAATTATATAACTTTGCAAAATGATTCGGAAAGTAAAATATATCTGTTGGATAGTCCTGCTGTTGGGAATAATGTCCTGTGGTGATTTTCAGAAAGTTGTCAAAAGTACTGACTACGAATTCAAAGTAAAAAAAGCCAAAGAGTATTACGATAACAAGGAATATGCCCGTTCTTCACAATTATACCAGGAATTGGTGAATATATATCGCGGGACTAACCGTGCAGACCAGATCTATTATTATCTGGCAAAGAGTTTTTATGGGTTAAAGGATTATACACTTGCGAGCCATTATTTTCGTCTTTTAATCAAGGAATTTCCGAGAAGCCCTTTTGGAGAAGAATCGCAATTTTTAATCGGGTACTGTCTCTATCTTGATTCACCCAATCCCAGGTTGGATCAGAAGACCACCAATGAAGCAATTGATGCCTTACAATTGTTTCTGAATATATACCCGATCAGCTCAAAAGTGGATGAAGCCAATCAGTTAATAGAAAAACTAAAGGAAAAACTTGTTTATAAATCCTACCTTTCAGGAAAGCTTTATTACGATTTGCAGGATTACAGGGCTGCAGTCATTTCTTTGACAAACAGTCTTAAAGAATATCCAAGTTCAAAATACCGTGAAGAGTTAATGTTTTACCTGTTAAAATCCAGATATCTTCTTGGAGTAAACAGTGTTGAAGAAAAGAAACGTGAGAGACTAAATAATGTTATCGATGAATATTATACCTTTGTGGACGAATTTCCAAAAAGCAAATACAGGAAAGAAGCAGATCATTATTTTGACAGTGTAAAGAAATTGATGAATTTGAGTGACGAAGAAATAAATAAAATACCCCAATAAGATGGATTATAAGAAATCGAAAGCAGCTTCAACAACTGTCCCAAGGGATTTAAGGGAAGTGGAAGCTATTACAGGCAATATTTATGAAGCATTAATGGTTATGGCCAAAAGGGCCAACCAGATTAATGCTGAATTAAAAGAAGAGCTGAATACCAAACTCCAGGAATTTGCATCGTATACCGATAATCTTGAAGAAGTGTTTGAAAACAGAGAACAGATTGAGATTTCGCGTTATTACGAAAGATTGTCCAAGCCGACACTTATAGCGTACGAGGAATTTGTTGAAGGTCAGATATATTATCGCAACCCTGCAAGGGAGAAAAAGTAAAATTTCTTTCAAATTGCCGGAAGACTGATTTATAACATGTTTTCTTCTTTTACTGTTGAATTAAGAGAATGGCATTCGAAATCGAAATAAGATAATTTGAAAGGATGAAGCTCCAGGGGAAAAAAATCATTCTTTGCATAACGGGAGGCATAGCGGCTTATAAATCAGCCTGCCTATTAAGGGGCCTCGTCAAGCAAGGGGCTGATGTTCAAGTTATTATGACACATTCGGCAAAAGAATTCATTACTCCTCTCACCCTTTCTACCTTATCAGGCCGCCCTGTACTCAGTGAGTTCTTTACAGAATCCGACGGCACATGGAACAGTCACGTAGAGTTAGGGCTCTGGGCTGACTTGCTGATTGTAGCACCGGCTACCGCATGTACAATGGGTAAAATGGCTCACGGAATTGCGGATAATCTCGTCGTTACCACCTATTTATCAGCCAAATGTCCTGTGATGATTGCCCCTGCCATGGACCTTGACATGCTGAAGCATCCTGCAACTTCACAAAATATTGAACTTCTCTCTTCCTACGGAAATATTATTATCGATCCGGTACAAGGTGAACTTGCAAGTGGATTGAAAGGTAAAGGGCGAATGGAAGAGCCCGAAATTATTGTGGACAAAATCATCGACTATTTCGATGAAAAAAAAAACTGCTGAATAAAGTCTATCTGGTCACGGCAGGTCCCACTCACGAAAAAATAGATCCTGTAAGATATATCGGAAATTACTCCTCAGGAAAAATGGGGTTTGCCATTGCAGAAAGACTCGCCGCTTTGGGTGCGACGGTTCATCTGGTTGCAGGTCCGGTCAGCCTTAAATGTAAGCACCAAAATATCAACAGAATAAACGTTACATCAGCCAATGAAATGTATGAATCCTGCCTTGCTCTTTTTGGTTCATGTAACGGTGCTGTTATGGTGGCTGCGGTTGCTGATTATGCTCCTGTAAAAATTGAAGACAGGAAACTAAAACGTTCTGGAGAGAATTTTTTCATTGAACTGCGTTCTAACCCGGATATTGCTGCAAGTCTTGGTAAAATTAAAAGAGCCGATCAGATTCTTGCAGGATTTGCTCTCGAAACCGATCAGGAATTACAAAATGCCCTTTCAAAATTAAAATACAAAAATCTGGATTTCATTGTTTTGAATTCATTACAGGAAAAGGATTCAGGTTTTCAATACGATACCAATAAAGTATCGATACTCGACAATAAGGGGACTATCAAGGAATTTGATTTAAAGACGAAAAAAGAGGTCGCCATTGATATTGTCGATAAATTGATTGAAATGCAGGATTTACTGCCAACATTCGTTTGAAATTATTATTTTTAGGAGGTGAAATTAAAAGCCCTATGCAAAAAATTTTTCTTCCTATCCTGCTTATTTATTTGTCCTTCCAGGTTTCAGGACAGGAATTCCGTTGTAATGTGAGTGTATCAAGTTCCCGGATTGAAGGAACATACAAACAGATATTCGAGTCACTGAGAACGGATATGTACGAGTTCATGAATAATCGTAAATGGTCAGACAATGTATTTACTATTGATGAGCGGATTGAATGTAACATGTTTCTTCAGATTACCGAGCAGGTATCAGCTGATGAATTTAAAGGCACTCTTCAGGTTCAGTTAAACCGTCCTGTTTTCAATTCATCTTACGATAGTCCTATCCTGAATATAAAGGACAATGACATACAATTCAGATACGTTGAATTTCAGCCCCTGGAATTTGATGAAACTTCAAATACCAATCCTCTCACCAACTTATTGGCTTATTATGCTTACGTTTTGCTGGGATTTGATTATGATACATATTCACCTCTTGGGGGTACAAATTATTTTTTAAAAGCAAGAGATATTGTCAACAGATCACAGAATGCAAGAGAAAAAGGATGGAGAGCATTCGAAGGAAATTACAACAGATTCTGGCTTATAGAAAACCTGACAAATAAAGCATACGGACCTTTCAGGGAACTGATGTACAGGTATCACCGTCTTGGACTTGATGTGATGGCTGACAAACCCGATATCGGAAGGGCGGAGATTGCAGATGCCCTTATCAATATGCAGCGGGTTTACAGAACAAAACCGGATACATACATCAACAGGATATTCTTTGATGCCAAATCGGACGAGATAGTTAATATTTTCTCCAAAGGGAGTACAGATGAGAAAAGCAGGGTAATGAATATCCTTACCGAATGTGATCCCTCTAATTCCGGGAAATATCAGAAAATAATGGAGCAAAAAATATTTTAACCTAATGCTTTCCCCTGAATGTTAAATCAGCTGCGAATTCAGAATTATGCCCTTATCAGAGAACTTAATGTTAAGTTTAATCCTGGATTTACCATTATTACCGGCGAAACAGGCGCAGGAAAATCCATTCTTTTAGGTGCACTTTCCCTTATAATGGGACAGCGGGCTGATACTTCAGTATTGTATGACAAATCCCCAAAATGTGTTGTTGAAGGTGTTTTTAAGATTGAAGGTTACGGACTGAAGGAGATATTTGATATTAATGATCTTGATTATGAAGATTACTCCATTTTCCGTCGTGAGATAAATACTTCAGGAAAATCCCGGGCATTTATTAACGATTCGCCGGTGACCCTCAAAGTAATGGAAGAAATCGGACGTCATTTAATTGATATCCATTCCCAGCATCAAACCCTTGAATTAAGCAATCATCTGTTTCAGCTTACGGTAATGGATATTTGTGCAGAGAACATTGGGCTACTCAGTTCTTACAGGAAATTATACAGTGATTACAAAACCCTTGAGGCTGAACTGAAAAATTCCGAAGAAAAGGCATCAAAATCAAAGGCTGACCTGGATTATTATCAGTTCCAGTTTGATCAGCTTCAAAAAGCCGCTTTAATTGAGAATGAACAGGAAACGCTTGAAAAGGAACTGGAAATACTCAATCACGCTGAAGAAATAAAGTCAGGGCTTGCCAATATTGCAGGTATCCTGAATGGAGATGAAAACTCTTCTCTTGCAAAGATCAAAAACTCACTCAGCATTATAACACGGATTAAGGATTTCCTGCCTGATGGGAATAATTATTATTCAAGGTTAGAAAGTATTTATCTTGAATTAAAGGATATATCTGATGAAACTGAGTCACTGTCAGAAAAAACAGAACATGATCCTGACCGGTCCAGTGTAATAACTGAACGTCTTAATCTGCTCTATTCCTTATTGCAAAAATATCATGTGCCAGATATCGGTCAGTTGATAAATATGCGTGATTCATTTGAAGCTAAAATACTTTCCGTTTACTCTTTTGAAGAAGAAATTAAGAGACTTAAGGAGTTGCTAAGCAATAAATACACGGAATTGTGTTCTCTGGCTAAAAAATTATCAGAAAGGAGAATCTCAGTAATACCGGAAATTGAATCCCGGATTATCGGGATGTTACTGCAACTTGGGCTACCCAATTCAAAATTTCTTGTTGAAATTGTACAGAACAAATTACCGGGTCCGACAGGATTTGATTCAGTGAGTTTTCTCTTTTCCGCCAATAAAAATGTCATGCCTAATGAAATATCAAAAGTTGCTTCAGGAGGTGAACTTTCACGTGTAATGCTGGCAATCAAAACTTTAATTTCCAAATCGAAAATGTTGCCCACTATAATTTTTGATGAAATTGATTCAGGTGTATCCGGAGAGATTGCAGATAAGATGGGGTCAATTCTGAAGGAAATATCAGGTGATATGCAGGTTATCAACATTACACATTTACCTCAGATTGCCGCCAAAGGCGATCATCATTTCCTTGTTTATAAACACGATGAAGAATTTCAAACGACTACTCATCTGAAACTTTTGTCAAAAAGTGAACGTATCAAAGAGCTTGCCAAAATGTTAAGCGGTGAAAGTATTACGCAGAGTGCCATTATGAATGCCGAAGAATTGCTTTCTAAATGATTTTGATAATAAATTAGTAAATGCTTAAAATTAATTTATGGAATGTTTATACGCGAACTGTCTGTCGTAAACTATAAAAATCTGATCCAGGCTGATTTGAATTTTTCTCCAAAACTTAACTGTTTTATCGGTAAAAATGGAGTCGGAAAAACGAATCTTCTTGATTGCATTTATTATTTATCATTCTGTAAGAGCTATTTTAATCTGCCCGACAGTCAAAATATCCGACACAATGAGGAATTTTTTGTTTTACATGGCAAATACAATTTAAACGGATCAGAAGAGGATATTTACTGTGGCTACAAAAATCTTCAAAAAAAGAAATTCCGCCGTGACAAAAAAGAATATGAAAGATTATCCGATCATATTGGCCTGTTACCTTTGGTGATAATCTCGCCTGCTGATTCCATACTTATACAGGGAGGAAGCGAGGAAAGACGCAGGTTTATGGACAGTGTCATTTCACAATACGATCGTCAATATCTTGATCTGATACTCAAATATAACCGTGCTTTATTACAACGTAACAATCTTTTAAAATACTTCGGAGCAAATCAAAGCTTTGATGCCGATAACATTGAAATATGGGATGAACAGCTTATAACTGCAGGGGAAAAGATCCATCAGAAAAGAACTGCTTTTCTGGAAGCCCTTCAACCGGTTTTCCAGAAATATTATGAATTTATTTCAGAAAATCACGAGAAAGTTAAACTGCAATATCTTTCACAACTAAATGATGGAGATTTCAGGACCATACTTAAAGGATCACTTTCAAAAGACCGATCCCTGCTTTATACATCGGCAGGCATTCACAAAGACGATTTGGATCTTAGAATCGGTGACTATCCCATAAAAAGGATGGGATCACAGGGGCAGAATAAAACCTACCTCATATCGCTTAAATTTGCTCAATATGACTTTATAAGCTCAGTCAATGACCAGGTCCCCATCTTATTACTTGATGATATCTTCGATAAACTTGACAGTTCCCGAGTTGAACAGATTGTCAAACTGGTTTCGAAGAATAATTTCGGTCAGATTTTCATAACGGATACAAACAGGGAACATCTCGCAGGGATTATTAAAGAAGCAGGCGGGACGGATTATAAGATATTCCTTGTAACTGACGGCCAAATAAACACCTATTGAATGATAACTGATAATTATGAGACGAACAGAAATACAGCCTATTGGAAACGTGATTAAGGAATATCTCAAAGAAAGAAAATTCGACAGGAAATTGGCTGAGGTAGATATTGTAAGCTCCTGGGAATCAATTATTGGAAGACCGATAGCAAGAGCAACTTCCTCTGTATCCATCAAAGACGGAACATTATTCCTTTATATGAAATCCTCCATTGTAAGGCATGAACTGATAATGGTCAGGAGCGATCTTATGAGGGCAATAAATGAGAGGGCTGGATTCGAAATTATTAAAGAAATTATAGTAAAATAGCAGAACAATTACGAATTACGAATAAAGAATGCTTTCACATAAATCACTGAGCAAAAAAAGTGCTGCATAGAGACATTACTGATCACTTACTTTTGCCAGTTGCATATTGACTAATTTTAATTCGTAATTTCGTAATTCGTAATTAAATATTATGCCGATAGATTATTCAAAAATACCCTCACCCTGTTATGTAATCGATGAAGAATTGCTGCGGAAAAATCTTGAATTGATCCAAATTGTCAAAGAAAATGCAGGTGTTGAAATAATTCCTGCTTTTAAGGGATTTTCAATGTGGAAGGCTTTTCCGATTATCCATGAGTATTTTTCAGGTGCAGCCGCAAGTGGTGCTTGGGAGGCCCGTCTTGCTGCGGAAGAAATGAAATCGCTGGCACATACTTATTCTCCCGCTTTTACGGAAAATGACTTTGATGAAGTGTTGAAATATTCTTCCCACATTACCTTCAATTCAATTTCCCAATTTGAAAGATTCTTTCCGAGGGTAAAGAAATTCAACTGCAAAATATCAGTCGGATTGAGGGTAAATCCTGAATTCTCGAAGGTACAGACACTGTTATATAATCCTTGTGCCCCAGGCAGCAGGCTTGGAATAACGGCTGACCAGCTTGGCAATAAACTGCCTGAAGGTGTTGAAGGATTGCATTTTCATACCCTTTGTGAATCATCTTCCAAGGATCTTGATAACACTCTTCTTGCATTTGAAGACAAATTCGGGAAATACCTTTCACAGATAAAGTGGGTGAATATGGGTGGCGGGCACCTTATAACACGAAAAGATTACAATTCCGATCATCTCATTAGTATTTTAAAGGATTTCCGGCGAAGGTGGAAAAATATCAATGTGATTCTTGAACCTGGCAGTGCATTTGTCTGGGAAACAGGAGTATTGGTCTCAACTGTCATCGATATATTTAAAAATAAAGGAATTTCAACCGCGATATTGAATGTTTCATTCACAGCCCATATGCCGGATTGTCTCGAAATGCCTTATAAACCAAAGATAATTGGCGCTTATCACGAACCGGTTCCCGATAAGCCGACTTACAGAATGGGCGGTAATTCTTGCCTGGCCGGTGATTATATGGGCGATTGGTCATTTGATCATGAGTTAAAGCCGGGCGACATTATAGTATTTGAAGACATGATCCATTATACCATGGTGAAAACCACCATGTTCAACGGGGTTCCCCACCCCTCTATCGGCATCTGGAATGATAAGGAAGGTTTCCATTTGCTGAGAAAGTTTACCTTTGAAGATTACAAGAACAGAATGGCGTAACACTAACATTCACAATTGCTTCAATACAAATATGACCTTAATCAAAAAGATCAAGAAAACTATAATTTAATGAATTGAATATATATTTACGAGGAAAACAAATATCCGAGAAATATCAGAAATTCAGACTAATCATTAAATCAGGACAGATTTAAAAAAGTTCATCTGTTTTAGCTGCCATGATGAAATCATTCAAGTGCAGGCCATTGATCTTATGGGTCCACCAGATTACCGTAACCTTACCCCATTCAGTGATGATCTCAGGATGATGATCCTCTGTTTCTGCTATCTCTCCTACCCTGTTTGTAAACTGAAGAGCACCAGCGAAATCCTTAAATGTAAAAGAACGTTTCAGTCTTTTAATTCCGTCTTCTTCAAATACATTCCAATTTGGCAGCTGCAGAAGATATTCTTTCAATTTTTCCCCTGAAACAGGTTCAGAGTCCCCTCTGCAGGGGACACATTTAATATCTTTAAGATCACTCATAGTTTTTAAATTCTTTGTTTATTAAATACATACGATAATATCCTCTAAAGGTTGCATTATTCACTGATCATTGTTCAATGATCAGTGATCATGAGGGCTCTAAGTCAAAAGAAGGTGAGAATATGAGAAAATCTCACACTCTCACCTTCACACTTTCTTATCTGCTTTTTACTTATATGTCTCAGACCTTATCCGGCACGACATAAGGAGCACGGTAAGGCCTTGTCAGAAGCTTATCTGCTTCGGGATCATTAATGAACTTTTCCTTGTTTTTGTCAAAATTCAGTGACCTTCCCCCGAGACGATAGGATATATTGGCCAGGTGAACAAGTACTGCTCCGTAGTAGCCGGTGATGATCGGATTAACAAGGTCCTCATCCTTACCGGAACGTATTACGTCAAGAAAATTGGCAAAAAGATTTGGTCTTCCTGCGCCACGTCCTTCAAGGGCTTTGCTTTCACCCATTCCGGCGCCGGCAAAAGGCTGTTTTTCAAAATTGCGGAATGCTTTCCATCCCCCTGTATATTCCAAATATCCTTCAGTTCCGTAAAATATTACTCCATCAGAGATATTATTGACCCCTTCCGCATTGGTGTATCGCCCTCTTTCTTCAAACTCAAATACAGTTCCATCGTCATATTTGAATATGCAGGATTGAATATTCGGAGTTTCCTGGGTCGTTCTGTCATCGCCGTAGGTATCTACGTCACCGTAAGAGTGAACTCCGGGAACATGTTTGTCAGTCTCGCTGAATCCATAAACCCCGCCGTTTGAGACTGCATAAACCGGGTTCTCATTCTTCTGTATTCCGGTCCGGGCAGAATGTATGGCATGAGGCCCGGTATTGCCAGTATCCCCGCAGCCTGTGTCCCAATACCAGTGCCAGCAGTAATGACTTCTTTTCTCATTGTATGGCCGATAAGGTGCAGGACCTAACCACGTGTCATAATGAAATCCTGCAGGAGGGGCAGCGTCATTTTCTTTCGCAGCAAAGCCATACGAATCCCGGTGGTGCAGACAAAGGACACGAACCATATAAACTTTGCCTATACCCCCGCCATTTAGAAAATCCAGGGCTTCACCTCTTGCAGGGCTTGCTCCGTGCTGAATGTGCCGCTTATATTTGATACCTGCCTCAACCATTTTCCGTCCTTCGAAAATATTGTGACTGACCGGTTTTTCAACATATACATGCTTACCAGCCTGGCAGGCCCAGATGGTTGCCAGTGCATGCCAATGATTCGGAGTGACGACAGATACTGCATCGATGTCCTTATCATCAAACACTTTACGCATGTCCCATTCCGTTTTAGGCGTTAGCCCCGTCTTATCAGACACTATTTTTGAACGTGAGGGAAAAAGTCTTTCATCGGCATCACAGATAGTCTTTACAATAACATTATGGCTGTCTTTCAAGGCACACCATCTGTTTATATGTACGCTTCCCTGATTACGGATACCAATGACAGCCACATTGATGCGTTCATTGGCCCCAATGATGGAAGCATATGATTTGGGACTAAAACCCATGCCGCCTATGGTAATCCCTGCAGACCCCAGGGCGCTTTTTTTAATGAATTCCCTTCTTTGTGCCATGCTGGTTTATTTATTTCATTAGGTTTTCAATATCAAACTGCGTTCTGCAAAGCCAGGAACAGAGAACGGTAATATTTCATAAACCTGACCGGATCCCCTTCCACACCGGGAATCTCAGCATCAAGGTATCCCTTGTAACCGGATTTGCTCAAGAGAGAGAAAAACAACCGCCACGGATACTCATTGTACAAATCACGTAGATGTACATTCCTGATGAGATGGGCCACTGAATTAAAATTAGCCTCAAATCCTTCACCCTCCGTGTCCGACATGGGGCAATTCCAGTTTACATAGACATGGGGGCTTTTCGAAGCTTCTATATTTTGCTTGATCACTCCAATAGCTGGCCCATCATCGCAAACCCTGATTTCAACACCGTTTTGATAGCCATATTCACCTACTTCAGCAAGAGCTTCGCCAATCTGCTGCATCATTTTATCATCTTTGGCATTATCTCCAAAAACCCTGATCCCTATTGCTCCGACATCTTTGGCAAGTAAAGTATACTCTTTTGTACCTTCGATATTCTTTTTCAATATAGCCGGATCAGGTGAATTATACCTGTATCCGCTTGCCAGGCTGATAGCCAGTCCTACATCCTGGAACCTTTTTTTAACTGCTGCCCGTTCAGCAGAAGATAAGGTGACCTCAACTCCATGAGCATGGGTTGTACGCAGTTCCACATGTTCAAATTTAGCTTCAGTGCAGTTTTTGATAATGGTATCAATGTCCCATTTCATACCAAGCCTGTAAGTCATCATCCCAAGTTTAAGAGGATTTTTGTTCAGGGCAATTTCACTCCATTTTGTCTTCTTTGCAGATACAAGGTCAGGAATCACAGCTGCAGAAGCTGTCACAGCAGCAGTTTGAAGAAATGTTCTTCTTGAAAAATGTTTGTTCATAATTTAATTTTTAATTTAATCAGCTAAATATCAATTTAATAAATAACGTTCAGGTTACAGTTTACGAATGACAAATAACGAATTACGAATGACGAATGTAAATAATTTATTTCATTTAATATACGATGCGGTACAAATTCAAAAAATGTTTCAAATCAGGCTACAGGCTGAAGGAAATTCGCAGAGACAAGGCGTGCCTTGTCTGTAAAATAGTTCTTTAATCCTTAATTTTTAAATATCTTCTGAAGAAGCGGAGTCCACAAACGATAACCTTCTGCATTGGGATGCAGACCATCAGAAAAGAGGGATTCATTGATCTTTCCATTGTCTTTAAGAAAAACTGCACCAAAATCTGTATAGTTTATCCCTGCCTCCCCTGCAAGCCGGGCAATCTGAAGGTTCAGGCCATATATTCTTTTCTCAAGGTTCCTTCTGGGTAACAGTCCACATATAAACAATTCGGAATAGGGCTGCCTGACTTTAATGGCTTTGATCAGCAATTTTAACCCGTCGACTATTTCCTGGTCGGTATTGATCCCAAGGTTATTTGTTCCGATCATGACGATTACCTTCTCTGCAGAAAAACCGTCAAGCTCTCCATGATAAATACGCCAAAGAAGATTTTCAATCCTGTCCCAGCCGAATCCGTAATTCCTGACACCCAAAGGTTTCATATTACGAACCCATGCCTCACTGTTACGGGTTACAGGACCTTCAGTAATTCCGCCCCAATAATGGATAATAGAATTCCCGAACAGACAAATTACGGGCGGATTTTCCCTGTTCATATGCAGTAATTCTTCATGCCTTTTTTCCCAGTTATACTTTTCAGGTTCACGAAGTTGAGTGACAGGAATGGTTGTTGAAATCGTGCCGACTGGTTCTTTGAGGATCCCGCGCAGGCATTTTTCATACGCTTCTGCGTATTGCATCATACCAAGATCGGTAGGATGAACGCCATCGACAAAGCTGTTAATGCCAAGTCCTAATTCTTCCTGTGTCAGAAGAAATATCCCGTTAATTCCTTCTTCCATAAGCTGTGCATAGGCTTCATTGTCAGTTTCGTTCATTTCCGCTATCTTTTTTGCACTTTCTTTATCTGTTTTCATATTCCCGTAACCCGCGTGATCAACAAGAAGAACAGGCACTGATGGCTGTTTTTGCTTCAGCCGTTTGACTGAATTAACTATCAGTTGTTCAAGATCATCATTTGGTGACAAGTTGGGAAGGCAATCGAGAACATACACTTGTGCATTGATTTCAGTCATCAGGTCAATGACTTCTTTCTCCAGTTTCCCGTTGCCCGAAAAACCAAGATTGATCACAGGCCGGTCCAATGACCTTTCGAGAATACAACTCCATGCCATGCCGGGACGGGAGGCACATCCGCCCTGTGCTATCGATGTGCCATAAACGACAATGGGTTTTTCGGAACGGACGGGAAGCACCTCAAAGAGAGTGCCTTCAGCTGTTCCTATTTCAAGCCAATCTATTGTGTTGTAAAGAGGCAGGTATAAACGGTACTCCCGTCCTAATTTATGATAGCGTTCTGAGGGGTCGATACTGAGATAGTCGTATTTCACAGTATCGCCGAATGAATATTTTGCACGGCACCAAAGCCATTCACCATCACTGTTTTTGGCATAAAGATCGACGCCGCTCCTTCCTGTTGCAGGAAGATGGGGCATGGCAAAACCTTCCTTAACCCTGTAATGAACAAGTATCCTGTCGGAATTGGTACGAAAACGTATAACTTCTCCGGCAGAATTATGTGAAAGGTTCCAAACCTCTTTCCTGACCATCTGTTCAGCCTTTCCGGGAAGACGGTCATAAGGAGATTTCACTTTGCCGGGCCACCCCTGCCCTTCTATTACGTCATATTTGCTCTCTTCAGGATTCCACCAGGAAATTACAACCTGTGAAAAAACATTGTGCGATTGAATAAAAAGCAGCAGAAAAAAAAGGAGACACAGATTTTTCATATTTTAACAGTTAAAGCCAATGAAACGAATTACGAATTTAAAACTACATAAATTATAAATGAATTAAAGGAAATTAAGAATTGTTCACTTCATTAAATAAATGTAAAGCTAAATTCATTGATAAATTAATCCCCATCGCATTATTAGTAATTCAGTGTCGTTTAGTTAAGAGTTATTCATAACTGTTTGTAATTCAAAGAGTAAGTTTGTTTAGGTTTATACTTGGGTTACCCACTATATACCCATACAAGATAATCAACTATCCTGAGACTACAAACTTTTGAATTAACTTATTTATCCCTATTTTCCCGTTATAATAAAGCATTCCAGAGAGTTTCTTAACTTAAACGACATTGAATCGTAATTCTTAATTAACTGATCATGGAACCGGAAATATTTGAAATAATACGGGAATCAATCGTCTCGAGGGAAAGGTTAACGCACTGAAAGATAATGTGAACGGTCTGAATTCAAAAATAGACCTGCTGCTAAAATCGCCTTTTAAAAACTTGACAATCAAAGCAGAATCGGCTTCTCGTCTGCTGGGTATCCATCCCAACACACTCTATAAACTGCGAAAACAAGGCCGCATCCCTCACCTTCAGATCAACCGCCGTGTACTCTACTCCGCAGCCGATTTACTGAAATATCAGGCAAAATACATTATCCTCATAAGGACAGGGTTCACTCCCGCCCTTTGGCTCTCCGTTAAACAATAAAATATTCCTCTATTGTTGCTAATATATATTCTGAATTTTAAATTTGTATGAACAAATACAGACCTATGAGTAAACTATGCTTATTTATATTCATCTCTTTCCTTTTTTTAACTTTTAATAGTCATAGCCAAACATTTCAAGAGTTTATAGAACATGGTATTTCCAAATATCTCCTGAAAGACTACAAGGGCGCTTCTGTAGACTTTTCTAAAGCTGTAGAAATCAATCCCGGATATGAAGATGCTTACATCAGAAGAGGGATTGCTAAGTCGAAACTTAACGATTTCTCTGGTGCAATCAATGATTATAAAAAAGCATTAAGGATTGATCCCAAGAATGCTCATACTTATTACTACATGGGAAAAGCGAAGACCGGTCTTAAAAATCCCAAAGGAGCAATTAGAGAATATTCCAAAGCCATTAAAATCAACCCTGAGTTTGATTCGGTTTATTACAATAGAGGAATTGAGAAGATTAATCTGAGACGTTATGATAAGGCAATGGCCGACTTCTCGAAGGCAATAAGCATTAATCCCGGTAATGCAGATTATTATGTATGGCGAGGTAATACAAAGCGATTACTTGACGACAGAGCCGGGGCAATTTATGACTATAACACAGCTTTAAAAATTAATCCTGAGTATATCGGTGCTTATAGTAATAGAGGATTGGTTAATATGGAACTAAATAAACCCGTTGAAGCCATTGAAGACTATACAAATGCTTTGAAAATAATTCCTGATTTTAAACTGGCATATTACAACAGAGCAATAGCAAAGTACGCACTTAATGATATCGTTGGAGCAGTTGAAGATTATACTAGGGCAATAGAAATTGACGAAAAGTATGAAAGTGCTTATTACCGGAGAGGTCTCATAAATCTTAATCTTGAAGATTACATTTCTGCAGAAAGAGACTTCACTAATGTTATTGAGATTAATCCACAGAATAAAAATGCTTTTTTTGGAAGAGGGAATGCAAAATATTGGCTCAGAGACTATCAGGGATCAATCAAGGACTTTACAAAAGCTTTAGATATTGATCATAAGGTAGCAAGTGTCTATTGTAATAGGGCAAATGCAAAGTCTCATTTAGGTGACTACAAAGGAGCATTCAATGATTATATAAAAGCTTTAAAAATTGATCCCAGGAATGCGGATACATATTACAACAGGGGTGTAACAAGGTCTAAACTAAAAGATTTAGAGGGTGCAATCAAAGATTATACAATTGCAATACAAATAAATCCGGAATATGCAAACGCTTATTTTCTGAGAGGATTGTGCAAAATTCAAAATGATTATCCGCATGAAGACCTATTGTAAATTCTCGACTTAAAATCTGTATTGTTGCTTATAGCGGCAACAAGCAGGCGGTCAAAGATTGCCTCACCGAAATATCGTCGGTTGAATTTATAACAGAACTCATTCAGATAGTATTGTAAGTATTCTTTGGTAAGTTGGTGGTGCATATCCAGAAGCAACCGTTTGACATTGCCCATAGCAATATGCACCCAGGGAAGAATCTTTGGAAGGTCTTCGGGTTTTACAACCTGTGCCAGGTGCGACTTGACGTGTTCACCCAACTTCTTGTAAGAAGTTGAATCATCAGTGGTTAGTTCCACGGATGGATTCATTTGCTCTTTGACAATCTTTGAAACGGTATCAGCCTTTAAATCGTCAATAACCACCATTTTAAGGTGATTGACACGTTTGGGCTTTTTGCCTGGTTTGGGATTATCGATGAAAGTACTTTCGCTCATAACCACCACCTTGGATTGCTTTTGGCTGCCAATGCCGCGTTTAAGTGCTTCGTTCTTTTGATTTTCCGGAACCAGTGTTGTTATAAAGGCATTGTCAAGCTCAACCTGACCGTTCAACTGGTAAAGGTTGTCGCGTTTGCCCATCACATCACGTAATTTGCATACCATCTCCCAAATCGGCTGATAACGTTTGTGCCCCAATTGTCGCTGCAGCTCCGCTGCCGAGAAGGACTTTTTGGTACTTGTGAGCAGGTGCATGGCAATATACCAGTACATAAACCGCAGTTTGCTATGTTCCATCACGGTACCCGACCGCAAGGATTGACGGTAATGACAGTGCTTGCATTCGTAACGTAGTTTGTTCTAAAGCCAGAAGTGATGCGTGCCTCCACATTTGGGACAAACCACCCCGGCAGCGTCTCTCTGTGCTTTAAAATGTGCAATACAGGCATTTTCATCTGGGAATTGTGAACTGAATTTGATGATATTCATGAGATGAATTGTAATGGTTAATATGATGTAAATATAATGAATATCAATTATTTATGCAAATATTTATAGGACTTTTATGAACTAATTTCACTTGATTAAATATCTATTTTTGATTAGGTCAATATGCGGATTATCATAAAATTCAAAGAGGACAAAAAGACAGCGGATGTCTTGATTTAAATGAAGCTTGCATTTTAGGTAATAATGAAGCCTTTTCGGCGAGACAGAAATATTGCAAGGAAGAAACTTTGATAAAATGACCATCTGTTTATGGCAATCCGCCTAAAAGCTATAATTCTTAATTAAACGTAGTACTCCCGCCCGCTCTCTGCCAGCCTCTCTTCAACCCTATATTTGCTCCATGTTTCCGTCGTGTTTGGTTCGTACCTTTCTAGCTCCCGAAAAATCCTCATTTAGCGAACAAAACCTCACATAAATTTAATCAATAAATGATGAAATTGATATCTAAATAATTGAAATTGTGACTCCAGGTACCTCTGCGTGAGACCAGTTATTTCCCTTCTCAGGCAACCCCGGAGCAGATATTTTAATCTTTATTTATTGGGTGGCCCGAATAATAAGGATAGTGGAAAAATTATGATCATTTTTCAGCCCCGCAGAATTTTATTTGACTAAGTTTGCACGTGAAAATATCATTGCAGATATTTTGGACAGAGATATATTGAAAAAGATTACCTGAAGAATAAAACCGAAGAATAATGACCAATAAAAACATTGCCCGGATTTCTCCGTTAATTTTTATATGCATTCTTCTTTTTGCAGGCAGTTGCAAAAAAAGCTCCAGGATCGAAATTACTCCCGAAGAAACGGTAACCGATATCGATGGCAATGTTTACCAAACAGTGAAAATAGGCTCACAGGTTTGGATGGTCGGGAACCTGAAAACAACAAGATACAGCAATGGCGATCCGATTCCCGAAATTACAGATGATTATTCCTGGTCAATTCAGACTCAGGGAGCCTGCTGTGATCATAACAACGACCCTGAATTTTCAGCTGTTTACGGAAAATTATACAACAGGTTTGCCGTGACCGACGACCGCAATATTGCCCCCGAAGGCTGGCATGTGGCTACTGACACCGAATGGAGTATACTGATAAACTATCTGGGAGGTGAAAAGGTAGCCGGAGGCAAACTGAAAGAGGAAGGAACAACCCACTGGCCCGCCCCGAATAAAGGAGCCACGGATATTGCCGGTTTCACAGCTCTCCCCGGCGGCTACCGCGACGGATTCGGAAATTTCAATACTCTTGCAGGGGGCTACTGGTGGAGTTCTACACTTTATGATCCCTCTGATAATCAGAGCGGCGCCTGGAGCCGCAGCATGGGTTATCTCAGCGAGGCAGTAAACCGCTATGATGCCGTCCCGACTTACGGACAATCGGTCCGCTGTGTGAAAGACCATTAGGCTTTTAGGCGTAAGGCTGTATACTGTAGGCTTAAGGGAATTGAGTTAAGCTTTAAGCGGTTGCTCATGTCATCATAAATTGTGACGATATACCCACCTTCTTATGCATTCACATCAATTTCTATTATTACAAATAGTCTAAAGTCTAAACTCCTGACAAACTAATTATCAACTTTGTGAAACTTTGTGTTTTTTTACTTTGTGAAACATTGTGTAACTCATCCGATGATAAAAATATTACACAAAGTCGCACGAAGTTTCTCAATAAGTCTCAAAAAGTTCTAATACTCTGAAACAATCAAACCTTTCTTCTCAAAACTTCATCCGCTTTATCAGGATTGGTTCCAAAAAGAAACACTTCCCTACCTTTCAGTTCAGGCTCAGGAAAATCAGAAGGAACGCTTGCTGTAAGTGAGAAACCAATTGCTTTATCATTACCGGTCAGGACAATGAGATATTTATCGCTCTTTACCAGTTGCGGAGCTTCAACACCTTCCTCCCACGCCCAGGCCGTCAGAAGCTGCATCCGTCCGTTGTACCATTCAGGCTTTACAATTCTCAGGGCCGACATCATGGGTTTGCCGGCTATAGATTGATAAATCTCTCTCTCCCAGGCGTACTGTTTGGGATCGAGAACAAACATCGTCAGAGGCGTTTTCTCCTCACCTACCGAATGCCAGGTCACTTTATTGCCGTCGATTGAAAATATATGGGTTAAAGGTTCGCTGTGTGCGGTCCAGGCAAAATGGTTATAACCGCTGCTTCTCATTCCCGCACGGCCTACCCTTATATCATCAAAAAGGAACATCCATTTGTTTTCCCACAAAAGCACATGCCTCCGGTAACTCTCAACGCCAAGATTGGGTTGAAAAGCTTTGGTTGCTTCGGCTACGGCATAAGAAAAATTCTCCTCATTCCTGAATCCCGCTATATTAACCTGAAGAGCTGCATCGGCAACAAAATCGGCCCCGTTAAAGCTGATCACATTCTGAAAGTCGCTGCTTCGCCTTGCATACCCCGACGGGATGACAAAATACTGCCCCTTTGCATAGAAGGTGAATGTGCTCGGATTGCAATGAGCATGGCCGATATTGGAAGGCCGTTCTCCCTTTTCTCACCTTTTCGGCCGCCACCTGCCCAACCAGAGGAGCACATGACAGCGAAACGGCAGCATCATTTTCACTCCATCCCGAACGCATAATCACGATATCCTGGTTGTCAAAATGATGAGCTTTCGGAAGGTCAACAGGAGCAATTGATTGAACGGACGGATCATACCAGATTATATTCCATGAAGCGATCTGAGAAGTGGGATGAGGATATTCTTTCGGATTACCGCCAAATGAGAGGTTCTCATAAGGAGCCTGGTAAACACCCTTTAGGTGAAGGCAGCATATCAAATCTTTCATCCTGATCAGCCAGCCATTGCGCATGACCGTCTTTAAACAACGAAGCAAGTCTTCTTAAAAGATGGCAGGAAGCTGCCCCGCTTGTACTGTACCGCCCGCTGCGGAATGAATCGCTGAGATAGATGTAATCATGGTCGGTAAGGCGGTGATAAAGTCTGAAAGTTGCCGTATTTCTGATCCAGGGCTTATCATACAGCTTTTCCTTTGTAACACTCTCCCATGCCCCGTAAAACCACATTAACGGAGACATTGCATAGCACCAGTCGGCAACTCCCTCAAACCATGCTCCGTCGTTGCCAAGCCATGTAAACGCGTAATCGAGGTTTTCCTTTACGTAGGTAGCCCATTTTGCAGACTCTTCAACCTCACCGATTATTGAAAGGGAAGCCTCGCCCAAACCGCCTACTGCAATCCAGTGATCGTGATGAATAGGTGAATCGGTCCACCACATCGGAACTTTAGCGCCGGGAAGTGTCCCTGAATACATGCGGCTCATAAAATCAGCTATGGTGGATTTAATCGTTTCACGGTCCTTAGGTTTAAGATCATGCCAGAGCCAGTCGTAAGCCCTTCCAAGCCCTGCAAAGTAGATTCCCACAGCATAATTTGTCACTGCACCTTTGGGCAATTCGCACATCTTCAATGCCCATTTGAGAGCAAGATCGAAATATTCCTTTTTTTTGCTCAGACAGTAAGCCAGTGCAGCATTGGTCACAAAAGCAGCGCACTCTTCAAGCTGGACCTCCTCGCCGTCTTTTCCTGTAATGTAGGGAGGCATCCAGTCTTTATTCTCCTCAACCCATTGATAGAGAAAGTTCACATAACGTAAGTGCCTATCTTCTTTATTCTTGCGCATCCGGTTCAATCCTGTCGCATCAAAATGGAGAAAAGGATGCTTAAGTTTAATACTTGTTAGTGAATCTGAGCCGGACTTTTTCCCCTGTGGATTAAGAAAACCGGCATTTAGACGTACTGACTGCCGAGATTCCTGCAGCAGTAAATGTTGTTTTCTGAATAAAATCACGACGGGTTTGCTTCATAGCTAAAATAGTTCAAGTTTAAAATGCTGCAAAGGTTAATTTACTAATCAGTAGTACATAAAAGATTCAGAGTTCCAAATTTACAGAAACACACTGTAACCCTGAAACTCTGAAACTCTGAAATCATAAGTACCTAAATACTAAATCTGATCAGGCATCACGTATGGATAACGATACTCCCTGGTTAAGTAGGTATTGGCATCGTCATCGTCAACAAACTTCTCAGCCTGCCCGTTAAAGATAAGCTTACGTCCTGTACGATAGGCTATATTGCCAAGATGCATCATTGCGGTCGACATATGACCTTCTTCGATATCCGCATTAAGATCCTGCCACTTGCGGCTGCGCACACAATCGAGAAAATTGACGAAATGAGGTTCGATGCCTGCCTTGATAAGCGGATCCTCAGGCAGATCCCTTTCTAATAAAACCTGATCCGGTTCTTTCTTATTGCCAAGGTAAATTTTGCATTCTTCTTCTCCAACTCCCGGAGGGCCCAGGTGCATCCATCCCTTGGTGCCGTAAAAGAACAATCCATCTTTTCCTCCCTCTTCCGGATTTGTATAAAGACTTCTTACCTCAAGCTCCATAATTTTCCCGTCATCGTATTCAAAAGTACCCACTTCAAGATTGGGTATATCCTGATCAGAATCCCATGCATAGAATCCTCCGACTGTGGCAATCTTCTTAGGATGAATGCGTTTGTTCATTCCCCAGCGTATTTCATCCATAACATGAACGCCGTTATTGCCAAACTCGGATGTACTTGTTTCCCAGTACCAGTGCCAGTTGTAATGAAAATGGTTCAGGTTGAAAGGTCTCCAGGCTGTAGGTCCAAGATGCAGATCCCAGTTGACACCCGGGGGTACAGGACTATCTTTAACTCTGCCTATACTCTTTCTGAAACCGTAAACAATTCCCCGTCCCATATAAATATCACCAATTATCCCATCGTGCAGCATTTCAATAGCTTTTTTTACGATTCTGCCGCTGCGGCTCTGTGTGCCCGTCTGTACTACTCTGTCGTATTTTCTGGCTGCTTCAACCATCTTACGGCCTTCTTCAACTGTATAGGAAATCGGTTTTTCAACATAAACATCCTTTCCTGCCTGACAGGCCCAAATGGTCATCAAAGCATGCCAGTAGTCAGGAGTAGCAATGGATATAGCGTCTATTTCCTTGTTTGTAAGCAAATCCTGGAAGTTCTCTACCACATTGGGCTTTTTACCGCCGAGTTTTTCAATATCTGCAATTGCCTGGGGAACTATATTCTGATCCACTTCGCAAATAGTATGTACCCTTGCATTTTTAATCAAAGTATAGTTGGCTGTGTGCCCGGTTCCTCCGAAATATTTCCCACCCCGGCCATTGACACCCACAACGGCTACATTGATCGTTTCACTTGGTTTCTTCTGAGCGTACCCTTTAATATATGCGGGCACTCCAACTGCCAATCCCGCAGATACCATACCTGTTTTCTTTATAAATCCTCTGCGATTTGACTTCGTCGATCTTCGATCTCCTGAATCCATAATAATGCCTCCTTGTTTTAAATTATTATATTTTAATCAATTATAGGATATTAGACTTAGTTAAACACCTTTTGATCAATAAAGAACGTAAAAAATATCCGCAAATCATAAAAAATTCTTTCAAAAAAAGACTTTAGGCTGTAGGCTTTAGGAAAAAGAAGATGAGAGTGTGTGAAAGTGAGAAGGTGTGAGCATGTGAATTTCTCAACTTCTCACCTTCTCACCTTCTCACCTTCTCTCTTAATTCATTCTGTTTTCCCAAAGCTGAAGTGGTTGATAGTTCCCGCTCCAGTTGGCTCCAAAGAAATCAGGTTTACCGTCATTATTATAGTCAAGAACCGCAATGCAATGTGATCCCCTGTCCGATACAACCAGTTTTTTCCATGAATTTCCCTTATCCTCATTCAATGCCACAACCACATTATCAGGATCTTTCCCCTGGTGCATTTCCGCATAAACAAAGTCAGGCCAACCGTCGTTGTTAAAATCAGCTGTCCGCAAAGAGTGGATCACACATTCAACTGAATCCTCCACAAGATGCTCTTTCCATGTTCCGTCAGAAAGATTTTCAGGGGCTTCAAACCAGGATATTTTGTAATACTGTCCTGCAAGTTCAGCGGGAGTCAGAAAAATATCCTTTCGTCCGTCTTTGTTGATATCCGCCACTTCAACCGAAGCATTCGGATGCCAGTCACAGAATTTATGTTCTTTCCACTCCGCTTTTTCGGTTCCTCCAAGGTTCTCAAACCAAATTCCTCCGATCACAATATCATCATCACCGTCATTATCCAGATCGGCGCATTTAATCCCTTCCCCGTGAGGGCAGTTGATGATATCTTCCTTCCACACTGTATCCGGCATGGCAGGATGATACCAAATATGAATTGTATTTCCTGATGGATTGCTAAAGGCAGACTGATTACGTGTGACCACATCCGGCAGGCCATCCTTATTGATGTCTGCTATTTCAACATCGTGGGTTTTGTGATCCGCAATTTTGTGTGTCTTCCAGACCTGATCAGGATTCTGAGCCAGATTTCCCGGATTCTCATACCAAAACAATCCTCCCAGAACAAGGTCCATGTCTCCGTCATTATCCATATCAACAGCTTCCCCGTCGACCGTATCATAACCTCCCTCAACAATCTGATGCTTTTTCCAGTCAGGATTATGATACCAGACAAGGGGTCCCTTTTGCCCGCCCACTACAATATCCGTATAACCGTCGCCATCCACATCAGCCGCTATTTTAACCCATGGATTCTTCGGGGGAGCTGTGTCAATATCGTGCCTGATAAAATCAGAACCAGTAGGTTTAGGACTGCAATCGACCAAAACAAATATCCCGGAGGATAAAATAAGTGCAATAAATAACTTTAATTTTTTCATAATACTATGTTTTTACATTTTTAATACTACCCTGCTTGGTACCCCCTTTACTCCGAAAGCGTTGACAGCTCTGACTTCAAGAATATTTTTCCCTTTCTTTAGTTTCCATATACCTGGTTCACCATCAATCCATTTGCCTTCATTAATCCGGTAGCAATAATGCGAAAAATTGGGAGTATTGGTCCTTACCTTTACAGCCAGTCCTTTTTTATCGGGAGTAAAGCTTAAATCGGCCTGCTGCATCGGGAAATAGGGTTCGGTTGCAGGATCGGAAGGATGGATACGCGTATGCCAGCTCACTTTGCTGGAAAGAGTATCGGTGCTGATATACATCTCCCCATAATTTACGCTCCCTTTGTCAATAATATTGTTACCGGGAAGATAGCCTATCATCGCAAGCAGATCAAATGAACGAAGGTTCAGTTCGAGCGTGCCATATCCGGGATGATAAGCAAAAGCAAGCGGCAGATCCGATATTTTGTACACTTTGGTTCCTGCTGCAAGCATAATACGAAGTTTTGAAGGATCACCGTAATTATATTCCTGCCTTACTTCCCATATATTCAAAGGTTTGTCGTCCCGCATAACATACATCCCGTAAAGAGGATCGACAAATATCCATTTCCTGTATTCATTTGACCATATTTCAGAAACCGAATGTTCTGAAAATCCCCTGCCGTGTGGATGATTACCAACATGCAAGGCGATTGAGCGTGTTATCCATCCCATGCTGGTAGCAGCCCCGGAGAAAATACAGTTATAATGGGAGCAGAAAAAAGTATTTCCTTCATCGGCAGCTTTGATGATCTCAAGCGGGCCCGATGCCTTGCTGGTCGGAGTCCCGAATTTGGGAAGCCTCTTCTGTGCCCAGTCAAGGATGCGAATCTGCTTTTCAAATTCATCCTTAGCTCCTTCAACGATTTTATCCAGGTTTTCCTGTTTCCTCAGTTGCTGATATTTCGGATTGCTTGCAGGATCATAGGTGCCCCTTTTGCTAAAGACATTTTCAATTACGGGTGAGATATCCACCTCAACCACTGTAACTTTTTTCCCATTAATATTGAGAATGTCGCCCGGTTTTGCCTTTTCAACCGGTTGTGAATAAACAAACAATCCTGAACTAAACAAAAAAAGTAATGACAATCTGATTTTTAACATATCCAGTTTAAAATTTAATTTTAATTCTTAATTCTATGTCCTTTAGTGAAGAAAATCGAAATGAAAGTTCACGCAATGAAAAGATGCAAAGAACGCCAGGACTTTGCGAACTTAATCTTACTTTGCGAACTTTGCGTGAACCTTAGATTCATCGTTTTCGGCTTTACCAAACAACATTAATTCTTAATTGTTAAACCTTTCATTCCCGTTCAAGTGCTATCCTGCTGGTAACCCCCTCAACCCCAAAAGTATTGACAGGTCTGACTTCAAGAATATTTTTCCCTTTCTTTAGTTTCCAGATACCCGGTTCTCCATCAATCCATTTACTCTCATTAATTCTGTACTGATACTTTTCAAAGTTTGGTGTATGGGTGCTGATATCCACTTTCAATCCTTCCGGGACAGAGGAAAATTTCAGATCAGCCTGGTTAAGAGGGAAATAAGGATCTTTGAAGGGATCTTTTGGGTGAATACGGATATGCCACTTAACATTGCTGGCCAGGGTATCGGAACTGATAAACATATCACCGTAAGCCAATCCGCCGTTTTCAATCACATTATTTCCCGGACAATAACCAATAATGGCCAGTTTATCCGCCCATGAACGTTCATTAAGATACAATGGGCCAAATCCCGGATGCTGACCCATTAATACTGAAGGATCGGTATGTTTATAAACTTTGCGGTCTTTAAACATGACAAAGCTGAGTTTGTCACGATTGCCATAAAACCATTCCTGCCTTATTTCCCAGGCATCCAGAGGGATTCCGTCCCTCTCAAAATAAAGGGCAAAAAGTGGATCAAACAATACCCATTTTTTATATGTATCAGACCAGACCTCAGCAACAGAATGTTCCGGAGCGCCTCCTTCAACCGGATGATTGCCGTAGCGAAGGGCAAGTGTTCTGCAAGGCCACCCCATACTTGCGCAGGCTCCGACAAAAATGCAGGCATAATGGTTGCAATAGAAAGTATTGCCTTCATCTGCAGCCTTAAGAATATCCAGGGGTGCTGAAGCTTTAGAGGTTGGAGTGCCGAATTTGGGAAGCCGTTTCTGTGCCCACGCATTAATCCTTACCATCTGTTCAAACTCATCTTTCGAGCCTGCAAGCATCTTATCAAAGCCTTCCTGTTTGCGCAATTGCTGCAGTTTAGGATTATCTGCCTTTTCATAAATACCCCTTTTGCTGAATTCATTATCCACCACTGGAGTTATATCAATCTCAGCAACAGTGTATTTTTTACCGTTAATTGTTACGATATCACCAGGCTTGGTCTTTTCAACCGGCTGAGAATAGGCCAACAAACCTGAACAGAACAACAGAATTATTGATAATTTAATTTTGATCATATCTTAATTATTTAATTCACAAAATATTCAGCTTACTCATTAATTCGTAATTCGTCATTCGTAATTCGTAATTATTCCTGATCCAGCACCACCCTGCTTGTAATGCCTTCAACGCCAAAAGTATTGACCGGCTTAACTTCGAGTGAATTCCTTCCCCTCTTAAGTTTCCACACCCCCGGTTCACCGTCCATCCATTTTCCTTCATTAATCCTGTACCGAAATTTAGCAAAATTTGGCGTATTGGTGCGAACATCAACTTTTAATCCTTCAGGCACTTCTGTAAATTTAAGATCTGCCTGGTTAAGCGGAAAGTAAGAATCCACCGCCGGATTTTCAGGATTAATCCGTTTGTGCCATTTAATACTACTGGCAAGGGTATCGGTGCTGATAAACATATCCGTATAATTAAGCGATCCGTTGTCGATTACATTGTTACCTGGAACATAGCCAATCAGTGCAAGTTTATCAATAGTATGCGGACCCAATGCCAGCAAGCCATATCCCGGCTGTTCTTTAATCGGAATAGGCAATTCAGAATATTTATGCACCATTCCTTTAGCTCCCATTACAATCGTAATCTTATTCCGGTCTCCGTAAAACCATTCCTGTCTCATTTCCCAGGCGTTTAGCGGTTCACCGTCCATTTCAAAATGTGCGCCATATAATGGATCAAACAATACCCACTTACGATATTGATTCGACCATACCTCAGCCACAGAATGTTCCGGAGCGCCTTTTCCTGTGGGATGATTCCCAACATGAAGGGCCAGAGTGCGGCAAGGCCAGCCCATACTGGCGCACGCTCCGACGAAAATGCAGGCATAATGATTGCAAAAGAAGGTATTTCCTTCATCTGCAGCTTTGATAATATCGTATTGGGGCAAGTGCTTTACTTGTCGGAGAACCGAATTTGGGTAGGCGTTTCTGTGCCCAATCCACAATCCTCTGCATCTGTTCAAACTCATCTTTCGAGCCTGCAACGAGTTTATCAAATCCTTCCTGTTCGCGCAATTCTATCAGTTTGGGATTATCTGCCTTTTCATAAGTCCCTCGTTTACTGAAAGCATTTTCTACCACAGGAGTAATATCTTTCTCTATTACAGTTATTTTCCGACCATTAATTGTCAGGCTTTCACCCGGTTTAGCAGCTTCAAGACTTGTCGGTTGTGCAGTTGAGGTATTAATGTTGCAAATCAGCACAATAACAGATATCAGAAAAAATTTCATCGTTAAATTAATTAGTAAACAATTTTATCTTCCAACAACCGGAATCTCCTGACTTAACAGAATCCCGATCCATACAAATATATAAAGAAAGTCAGATGTTGAATCTTTGTTGTTCACTTCCGCAGGGAATTTGCCCTTAAATATCTGACTAAAGTTTCCGTCCGGGCATAACGCCATCGTCTTTTACCCTATTCATCGCCGTACTAACTTCATATCTTATTCGATGTTTATTCGTACTTTGTTCGATATTTGTTCGATAATTAATAAATAAAGTGTATATTTGATACGATAAAACTAATTTTAAAATACGACTTTGATATGGGGAAAATAATAGGAAGTAACATAGTTGGTGGAGTGGGAAACCTTGTTTTCTACAGCTATAATGGCAATAACTACGTTCGGATAGCGCCGGGAAAACGATCGAAAAAATCGTGGACCGAAAAGCAACGGCAGAACTGGAAGCGGTTCAGGGCATTGACTGATTTCTGGATGCAGTTCAGCGGTACAATGGTTGAGCAGATCTGGAGTGTTGCAGAAGAAGGGAAAAGAGGGCATAACTTTGTTTATCAGCGCCAATTCTCCGGCATTCGGTAAGGACGGGATACTGCTTGACAGGGAGAGGCTTCATTTCTCGGCTGGCAAGCTGCCTCTGCCCCACTTACTTACTGCAAACCGCGTGCCCGGCGATCCGGATAAGGTTGAGGTGACCTGGCAGTACGACGAGGATGAAGTTCTTGCAATGCCCGAAGACGAGCTGATGATGATGGTCTCAAACGATGACAAGTTTACAGGGCCTATTAAAACCGGCGCTTTACTGAAACAGGAATCGGCTATGATTCAGCTTCCTGCAGGCATAGGAACAATAAACGGGATTTATCTCTTTTTCGGATCGGGCAAACGGAAGCTATATTCGCCGGATATGTATTTTGGGATTTAAGAACTTTTCGCAAATAAACTTTGGAATTGGTTGCCTAAAAAGGTAACTTTGCTTTGTTGACTAAAAATTTATGCGGACAATATTTGTTTTTGGAAACGATTTTTGGGACTTTTATTATGCCCAAAAGCCTGTAGTTCAAAACAAAATAGATTGGGTAATCGGTTTGGTCAGAACTTTGAGGATGGTCCCGGAAAAATTCTTCAAACACCTTGAAGGGACAAGCGGGCTTTATGAAGTCAGAGTTAAATCAGGTAGTGACATTTTCAGGATTTTATGCTTCTTTGATGAAGGAAATTTGATCATCCTGTTACATGGTTTTCAGAAAAAGAGCGCAAAAACTCCGGGAAGTGAAATCGAAAAAGCAGAACGTTTAAGAAAGAAATATTATGAAGACAAATCGGGAAAATAGGCTTGTTTCATGGGACGACCATTTGGACAATAAATACGGCAAAAAAGGTACTCCGGCAAGAGACAAATATGAAGAAGGGTTTGAAAACTTCAAATTGGGAGTTCTCATTCAGGAAGCAAGGAAACGGCAGAACCTTACACAAGAAGAACTCGCTCTGAAATGCGGGACCACAAAGAACTATATATCACGTATTGAGAACAATGCCAGTGACATACGCCTTTCAACGTTGATGAGAATCATCCGTGAAGGCCTTGGAGGGCACTTGAAATTAAGTGTTGAGATTTGACGAAGGAGAAGGGATTGAAAGCTCGCGTGATGAGCTGATGATGATGATTTCAAACGATGACAAGTTCACCGGGCCTATAAAAACCGGCGCATTACGAAAACAGGAAACGGCTTTGGTTCAGCTTCCTTCAGGTATTGGTACAATCTACGGCATTTATCTCTTTTTCGGATCGGAACAGAGGAAGCTTTATTCTCCGGATATGTACTTTGGGATATGAAAACTTTTATGAATAGGAAATAAGTCATTGATGCTCGAATAACTATAAATATTCTTTATCTTAGTTGAATTATTTACGGGTAAGGATCACCCCACATATATGCGAAATATGTGCTATATGCGTATACACAGACGTAGTGAGTAATACCAAGAAATGAGAGACGAGAATCATATACCGATAATAATAGGAAATTGTAGACCTTTCAGAATAGTTGAAAGAGACACAGATTATTGGAATCCAACGCTTGAGCAAATAAATAAAAAGGATTATGATTATGTCAAACTTAATAGAATGTCGACTTTTATTGACATTGGAATAGCACCTTTTTCTCTTGGCATTGGATTTGATGGAAGTTTAGTTCTTCCAGCAACTAAAGATTTTTCGACAAAAGAGAATTCCTTGGAAAAATTTAATCAAACATTAGGTATTTTATTGTTAGGTGGTATATATTCCGAATCAATTCAGCCTGATAATATTTCATATGGAACCTTATTTTTTGACGGATATATAAAAATTCATGGAGGTAGTTCGGGATTAATTGCAGGATTTCATAAATCGATTAGAAACAAACTTGTTGGAACTATGGATTCGATTAATCTACTGAATCCAATATCAATTTCAACAGTTGAGATACAGAATGCTTTTAAAAAAGGAAAAGAGATATTTGACAAAATACCAAACCTTTCTCCAAATATGTTATTAGATGGCACATCTTATTATGTTAGTAATCAGTGGTCTGAAAGTTTAATTTTTCTGTGGACATCTATTGAGCAATTAATCAATCAAATTTGGGGGGACGAAATAATTGATAAAGAAATTGAAGGGGTCATTGAAGGTCGAAAGGATTTTTTAAAGGATTTTAGAACATGGACAACATCAACAAGAATAGAGACATTATTTCAAAAAGACATCATTCCATTTGATGTTTATAAATTATTGAATTTAGCAAGAAAGACAAGAAACGATTTTGTTCATAATGGTAAGCAATTAACAAAAGAAAAAGTGGATAATGCTTTGTTTGGTTTGTTTGAATTAATTTCGCTGATAGTTAGTGAATATAAATCAACAGATTATTTATCAAAAACATTAAACACAATTACGCAAAACCAAAGAGGTGATTTGTTTCCCAAGAAAACAAGACTTGAAAAAAATGAAGTTACTCATTGGTTAGAGCCTCCAACATTGCCTGGTGATAGTAATTGGGGCGACAAAGAATATGAAATTATTGAAGAGTTAATGCTTAAACCTTTGAAAAAAGAATGATAAAGCACTACACTTGCTCTTCAGGTTTCCCTCAATAAGAGCAGAATCTTATTGAAAACATTAGAACAACTGACTATTGATAATCTGATACTTATGAACAGCTGTATAGATTTCCCTTGCTCATAAGGATATGAAAAGTCGTGGGTGGCTGATGAGAATTTGCAATTCTCACCATTTAGCTACAGATCTGTGATCTGTTTAAATTAAATTGCAATTGTAAGTTTCAATTGAATTCAGGTTTTCTAAGTGATTATAAATCACTGGCTAATAGGTGTGAATTACAAATTCACACCAGCTTTCCTGATCTTCATCCAATGCTTAAAAGCGACAGCAACTGGTGCTGATTTGCAAATCGAGAATAGAAACTATTGAGGTGATTTTTCTTTTTTTTGGCTCGGATAAGAGGAAGCTTTATTCGGGGGATATGTATTTTGGGATTTAAAAAACTTTTGTGTATAAGGAATGTATTTAATTATTCTTTTGTATTTTTTATTTGTGTTTTACATACACGCAGATTACGAAAACGCTGCGTTTATATCTCCCTGAAAGGATTATTTTTATAAGAGTTTTAACAACGATTTATTAATCTGTCAAATAGAAGTAAGCTTATAAAATCGAAAGTCATGCAAACCAAAGTTCCATTTCTTCTTCTTTTTGTAATTGCTTTTCAGTTTCTGCTGCAAGGCCAGCAGGTAAATAACAGCAATTCGTTTCAATCATCTTTCGTCAGAGTCAGTCCCGAAAATCCTTTTTATTTTGAGCTGACCAATGGCGAAAACTATATCCCGATCGGTGCCAATATTTGTTTTGCGAAAGACATGGATATGATGGAGTCCTATTTCAAAAAACTTTCTGAAAACGGAGGGAACTTTGCGCGGATATGGTTGAATTACATGACGCAGGAAATTGAAACGGAATATGGAAAGGTAGATGAGAATAACATGAAAAACCTTGAGCGGATCATGGGAATGGCAGTGAAATACAACATCAAGGTGAAATTGTGCATCGAAAGCTTCCGAAGGATTTCTCCTAAGAAAGACGTCTTTAGCAAGCCTCAGTATAACAAAGAAAACGGAGGACCGTTCGCAGATATGAACGAATACATCAATACTGAAAATGGACGCCAGGCTTATTTGAACAGATTGGAAATGCTCAGGAAGAAATTCGGTGACCATCCCGCTATTTTTGGCTGGGAATTGTGGAACGAGATGAATGCCATTGAAAGTAAAGGAATCGAGGAGTGGAATGAATACATGCTTCCCCGGGTTCATGCGATGTTCCCTAAAAACATGGTGATGCAGAGCTTGGGAAGTTTTGACAGAGAAGGTTCCCGAACTATTTATCGGTTCATCAACCTGTTGCCATCAAATGATGTTGCGCAGATTCACCGTTACCTTGATTTGGGCGCACTGCTCGATATTTGTAAAGGGCCTATGGATATGCTTGCGGCCAATGCTATTGACGAGTTGCGGTCGTATCAGGTTCTCAAACCCATGCTTTTGGCCGAAGTTGGCGGGGTAGAACCCAAACATACCGGACCAATTGAATTGTATGCTTCAGATAAAGACGGGATTCTTTTACACGACCTGCTTTTTGCGCCTTTTTTCAGCGGAGCAGCAGGTCCGGGTCATGCCTGGCATTGGGACAGTTATATTGATAAGAATAATTTATGGTATCATTTTCAGCGATTTAGCGAAGCCGTAAAGGGAATTAAACCTGTTCAGGAAAAGTTTATTCCGGTTAAAATTCCCCATGCCAGACTGCGGATTTATGCCTTGATCGGGAATAAAACAATTCTGATGTGGTGCAGGGATCAGCAAAACGATTGGCAGACCGAACTGGTGAAAGGAATTTCACCCGGATTATTGCAAGGGATCAGCGTTGACGTGTCCAGTCTTTTACCAAAACGAAATATCAAAAGTATAGAAGTTTACGATCCGTGGAAAAATGAATGGATGGTTGGTAAAAATGATGCAATGATCCGGTTGCCTGATTTTAAGCGCTCAATTGTGGTTAGAATCGTCAGAAAATGAGTATTGGTTATAAAACAGCAAAACGCAGATTAACTTTAAAACTTTGGGAGATAATAGTTAAAATAATCGTTAAAGAATGTGGTAGAGAGGCGCGCTCTTCAGGTTTCCCACAATAAGTGCAAAATCTTATTAAAAACATTAGAACAACTGTCTATTGATAATCAGACACTGATGAACATCTGTATAGGATATGCTTAAAAGTTGGTTTACAGGACCTTTTAAATCAGCGCTATAAGAAAACAGAAATCAACAATCAGGCAGTTCTGTTTTCATCATAAGTAATCAACCGGTTTTCCTGTTTACTTCCAGGTCATCTTCCGCCTTAGGCGTTACAGTCCCGTCCGGAGCGGGTGGAATATTATCCCTGTATTTCGTCCACATATCTTTGGTGAAAGGATCCCATGTTGAACCCTGACGAACATCCGGGTTATAGGTCCATCCCTTTTGCTCTTTGATTATTTTCAGAAACTCAGTATCATCTTCTGTCATCCAACGGTCTGTGTAGGCAAAAAAAGCATCATGGTTCCATGCTTTTTCGAGATGGAGTATCCTTGCGGCCAAATCTTCTGCCACCCAGGCGTTGCTTGTACAGCATCTGCGGTAAGATTCACCTGTTTTACCTTTCCAATCCTTTGGCTGTAAATGCTCGTAAGCTCCCCAGTCAGGATACTTTTGACTTCCGTTTTTGCCGACATGCCCGGCCCAGACAACCTTTGCTCCTGTCCAGCATGGTCCGAACATTGTTTGGGTATCCTCGCTGAATCGGAGATAAGGATAAGTTTTATCAGGACTTTGCATCTCTTTATCTCCAAGAAGGGTTCCTGCAAATATGATAGGCCATTTACGCCCGTTGGAATGACCGCCAAGAGCATTCCAATTGGAAGGCTGTACTCCCTGACCTGCCAGTCCCCACATATCGATGCCCACCTGGATGAAATTGATCAGAAGCGGCTCTTTCTTTCCTGGGGTGTATAATCCAGGCAGAGTAAAAGACTTGCCATACCTACAGCTCTTGTAAATTCCCGGCCGTAAACCGGCATGTTTTCAAACGGAGCACCGAATTCATCCATTACAAAGTCAGTCCATGGCCGCTGAAACCATCGAACGAAATCATTAATAGTAAAAGACTGATCCGGTCCTCCCTGATGGACTTTAAAGGTGATACCCTCCTTTAGAAAGATTCGGAAGGAGATCACGTTTGATATTCCGGGCAAGATATATTTTAGGATTATTTCCTGAATAAGCAGGACGAAAAGCGTCTGCCGGTACCGGGGCCTTGAGGCAGGTAAGAGCAGCAATTGTACGAATAGGGCTGCGCTGGTCCTTATGTGAATACCATAGCCATGGTTTTAAGGAACTTATCTGATCAAGGCTAATGGAAGACAGAAGCCTGTCTCCAGGTTTTAGATTGATGGGAGGTGCCATATAAAGCTTAGGATCATACCTTCCGAAAAGAATTCGATCATCAAAGCCTATCTTATCAGTGGTTGATGGAAGATTAAGGCACGAGCCATTTCTTCCGTTCTTAGGCTCAGGAGTAATTGAAATTATAGTTGCAGGACCGACAATATAATAGTCGCCGTTAACAAACTGCCCCACTCTTACGGGCTTATTGAAAGTCCATGTAATTCCGTATTGTTCAATACTTTTCTTAAGCGGAAGATCTTTAAGTTTGATATCTTTCCCTGAGATTGTCGGAGACGCATGCCGTGCGTCTCTCCTAAAAACTAAAGACGGAAAGGTTAATAAAGCAATGAACACAAAAACACTTAATTTGATCATATTCAATATATTATTTATTCTTTAATTACTTCATTATTCCGATAGCCATCGGAATTGGTCTACTTCCACAGTAAAGTGTTCCCACACATTATGTGTCGGAGTTATCAGACGAAGGTTATAATTGTAATCCCCGTTATAATGTTTCTTCAGTTCTACGTTCGGGTTATCCCATCTGTAGGTGTAAATTCCTGGAGCTACAGTATCAGTTCTGTCAGAGGGAAGCAGTTCTTTCTGAAAAAAACTTTGCCAGTAATGAATATACAGATGATAATCATTCTTTGCAATTTCAGGAATCCTGACTGTAAGAAAAGTGCTTGTCTGCGTATTTACAGTCTTTAAGATTTTGAAATCCTCATAAGGTAAATTATCCTCTCTCGGGACCTGTGTTACCTTAATATCCCCAAGACCTATGCGGTATTGCCTCCTGTTTGCAGTCCGCAAAGTGATAAATGTTTTTTCTTCCTGATTTGTAATTGAAGCTTCTGAAGGCAGATCATTTTTGTCGAATTTCCCATTAACCGTAATCTGCATAGTATCCTGATTATAAAAAGGATTAGTTACACAGAGCGACAAGCCCCCGTTTTTTTCCTCATAATAAATAATAGCCGGATGATTGACTGTAATTTTATCAAATGTGCCTGCCTTCCAGAAAACTATTCCGGTGGCATTACTCTTTAAATCTTTCAGGGCCTGAATGTTCTCTGTATTTTCAAGAACCCTGACCTCGGGATTCTTTTTATAATTTATTACATCCTCCGGTGAACATGCAGGCAAGACAGTATAGGTATAAGATGCCTTCTGAGGATTAGGCCCGTGATTTAAGTAAATGGTAGAATAAAGAGAATCTTTCCTGAGATTGATATTTCTGCAATCATTAAAAACATACCCCACAGAATCACAATATGCCCAATTCAATCCGTCAGCTAAAGCTGACGGCAAAGAATAAATTTCTTTCACAGGTGTCGATATAATTTTCTCCCCATTTGAAAGTATAAGAGGTGTACTCATATTTTTCGTTCCCCATTGTGTGACCGTTGTAGAAACATCCGGGCCTTTGTTGCCGGAGGTAATGTCACTCCCTAAAGCCACAAAACCTTTGTCGAAAGTGAAATAAGTTTTCCTTGCATGAAAATCAGCAACAGCCGGAATCAGCAGAAGAGATATGATTCCGTTTTCATCCGAGCCTGCTCCGCCTGCAAACCTGGATTTGCTGAAATTGCCAAAATTGGGCGGACGCCTGTCCAGCCTTGAAGTTGTTCCCGGAAGATGATCCCAGTCGTAAGCAGAGTCGATATTTCTGGCATTTTGCCAGATTTCATTGCCATCGCGGCTTATATATGTAAAGCCGTTGCATCGGTTATAACCTCCCGGATTACTGCCTGTCAAAATCTCGTAATCCCTGTTCTTGTCAGAAAACATCTTGACACTGACAAAGAAACCCGGTTTTCGTGATACTCCGTAATCTGTTTTAGGAAAATACCTGAATCCGTTCAACGGAGTTTTCAGAGGATGAGGGTAAAGATCAGCAAACGGAGCGTCATTTAAATCATAGGATCCTTTGTGGGCAAAGAGCAATCTCCGGGTAATAATTTTGATGCTGTCCCGGTATTCAGACGGAAAGGTGCTCATCAGTAAAAAAGCAGTAGGCCTGACCGTTGGGCTCGATCTTACTCCCCGGCCCTTAACGGCAATGTCATACTTGTCACCAATCAATACCCATTGAACATGTTCAATAATAAATTTAGAAAATATATCTGTTTCTTCTTTCGGTATTTCAAATTTAGTCCCATTCATCAGATATAAAGCCAATGCCGCATTATAGGTAAACTCCTGACCATATCCTCCTGTATAGAGTATCTGGTCGTGAAACTGGTAAGAATAATCTTCAAGTATACCTGACTTTGTATTGGTCACTGACATTTCAATCTTTATCAGATCAAGTCCCATTTCCAGTTCTTTCTCATCATTTGTAAGGACAGCATAATAAATGTAATTCATGCCCATCATAGCACCGTTGGCACCAGTTAAATTGACTCCCTGCTCGTTATAGGGTCCTTTAGTTATAATATCATTCATACACACCAGCAGTGATTTCATCAAATCTTTATCAAGATAATCCTGCATAAGGATCAAAGCAGGTCCCATATTCCTTGGTGCATCAATTTTCCAGTAATACCAGTTCCCCGGCCTTGGCGTTCCGGGCTTTATCCACTGTTCTCCGTGTTCAAGTCCTTTTTCTATTTCCTTCAACAGATCACTGGAATGATAAAACTTCTGTCCCGGAGTAGTGTAACCTTTTGCCAGTGTCTGTATTCTGCCGAAAACACCGCTCACCCTGTTTTCAACTCCCGGTGATTCAATATTCAGTTCAGTCATGTAGCTCTTCTTTTCAAGAATATCCTGAACTTCATTTTCAAGCTCTTTTACGGCCTCTTTTTTAAACTGACCTTCAGCGTTTATTCCATTTCCCGTATTCAGTGCGATGATTCTATTCCTGACGATTTCAATATCACCCTTTTGTTCAGACTGTTTACACTGAATCAGCATCCCGATGGTCAGGATGAATATAAAATATATACTGGCCTTAAAAAGTTCCATCTCTGAGTTTTGAGTTATGCGATATAAGTTATATAGTCGCAAAAGAAGACACTTAAACTTCTCCTACTTTAAATCTGATATTTTTTTCTTTAGCCATCGGTGTGCCGGTTTTATCTTTTACCTTTTTTGAAACAATCACCTGGTATTGTTCATTCTTTTCCAGAGGCTGCTCGGAGTGAGAAAGTATATTTTGAACCGCCATTCGTCATTTTCCATGTTCCTTTCACTTCCTTATTATCACTAACTTTCAGCACTTTTATAGCCTGATTTTCGATGATTGTCTTTTCATCAATCACGGGTGCAAAGTTGATAGCAATCTTAGATGAAGGGCTTATATTCTCTGCGCTGTCTTTTGGAGTAACCATCAGAACAACCGGAGGTAATTTATCTTCCACTTTCAGGTAACGGTCAAAAAATCAATCACAAGCTGATATCGATCAATTCCCAACTTTTTGTCATATCCCCATGACTGGGAATGTCCAAGGCCCTGCATATAGAAAGCAATATAATTGACATCCAGATCTTCCAGTTTCTTCCAGAACAGGGGAGTGCCTTCCTTGACAACATTGGCATTGTCGTTCTCTCCGCATGCAAGAATCGTGGGAGCATAATCGCGTGTAATGTATTCAATTTCCCAGAGTCCTGCGCCCATTCCCTGCCATCCACACTGAATCTTTGACGGATAACCCTGCCACGGCTGAGGTTCCGGCGTACCTTCAGGAAAACCTGCATATTTAGAGTTTTCCCTGGTGCCGGCATTATGAGGATCAGACATCCTTGTAACCGCCTCCTGTCCCTTCGATATTCCCATCATTCCCATGTGATCAGTATCGATACTGTATTGGTCAGCATATTTATTAATATACCGCAATGCCGCTGAATAACAGGCTTCGGCATTCCAGTGGTCGAGGGTGAAATCACCAAAATGCCAGTACGCCACTGTAGCGGTGTTGAAACAATGGCCCATCACGACATAGACATAATCCATCAACTGGAACCAGGGCACATGCACCTCAGTGGTAGGCTCAGTATGAGCATTCCTGCGCTGATTTGTTTCCGAATAGATAAAGGCCGGTAGTTTTTTCTTCGCCTGCGAAGGATAAAGAATATCCATCTGAATCCGATAATCGAAAGGTTTGCCGTTTCGATCAACCATATCAGAAGGCTTTTGGGCTGGTTTCAGTCCCGGCACTTTGGGAACAATTTCCCTGTTATAGGATTTCATGATGTATTCCAGTGTTCCGTAAACGCCATGTTTGTCAACCTCCCAGTATGTCAGGTCAGTAGCCACACGATACCCTTCCGGCAGGATATAACATTTATAATTCTTAGGGATAAGGTCGATATCCTTTAGCAGTGATTTTGTTTTATATCCGAAAACCGCACTGTAAACATCATTCACATCATTGTCAATAAAAGGGGATACGGCTTTCTTATCCTTGCCGAAATCCATTGTGATAACTATGAATTTCTTATTGATGTAATCGTTCAGGATTGAAAGGTCGCTTTCCTGCCCTATTCTTTCCCATGCTTTATTTTTAAGATAAACAATGACATATTTCCCATCCCTGCCTGTACTGTCTTCCGCATAATAGATATTCATGGGGACTTCCCTGTTGAGGTCTTTGCATTTCCATGCCAGTGATTTCTTTAAGAAAGGTTTCAACTGGGTCAATTCATCACCGGAAGGGCTTGATAAAACTGATTTACTTATCATCAGAAAAAGGAAAGACAGAATAATTATCGCTGAATTTTTCATATGAGTTAAGATGTTGATTTAAGGTTTCAGATATTTTTCAAACCAGGCAAGCATTTCCATTTTCTCCTGCCAGGTATAATCGTGTCCTGTATTGGGATAGATAATGCTTTTGAAATTTTCACTCTTGTTATACAGAGAGTAAACGGTATCAAGCTTTTTCTCAAGGACTTTGATTCCAGGCAGAGGAGAACCATCATCTCTGTCACCTGTAAGGACAAGGAAAGGACGGGGTGCAATAAGGCCCATAATAGCTTCGGTATCGAAATGCTTCAGACATCCCCGGAACAAAATAATAGATGTCGTGCCACTTTAATTTCCTTTGCTGAATTAGCTCTTTGTATCTTGTAAAACAGGCTACACCAACCACTGCTTTTATACGGTCATCGAGTGCAGCAAGCCACCACGCACGGGTGCTTCCCATACTCATTCCCTCCACTCCTATCCTATTGGGATCGATTTCAGGACGGGTTACAAGGTAATCCAATGCGATCTGCTCATCCCGAAGCTGCATTCCCCACAGCGAACGTCCAAACCAAAGATTAAGCTTAAAAAGGGACATTTCCTGATTGTTTTTATCCTGCATCTCCATTTTACCGGCTGGTCCTTCTCCTCTTCTTTCCCCGTTAAAATAGCTGTCTATTGCCATGACGGCAAATCCTTTTTTTAGAAGAATGGGGGCAACTCCCTGATTTATGATTCCCGGTTTCTGATTTGCAGAATCGGCGGCAAAAACGTTGTCTTTACTGCTGCTATGACCATGAAGGGCCAACACGACAGGAACTTTGCCTTTGGCATCTGCCGGATAGGCAAAATAACCCGGCACCCATGAATCGACTTCATTATCGAACACAAACTTCTCAAGAATGTAACCATCTTTTTTCTCACGCGAGATTGTCTTAACCTTTAAATTCTTTGGACGGGGAGGTATATCTCCCAACAATTTCAACAGCGTATCCTTTACATTTACTCTTTCATCTTTCCATTGCGACAGTTGTGCCGGAAATTGAAAATCCGGATAATGCCATTTCTGATAATGTTCAGGAACTCCTTCCCAAGGTTTCTGCCAGAATGGTTTCTCTTGAGAACTATTCTGTGCCCAAAGTCCATTGAACATTAACATTGATAATACAACAAGAATAAAGTTTATTTTCATCGAATATTGTTTCTTTAAAAGTACTTAAGAGTTTTTAAATCTTCCCTTTAGCCTTTAGTCTTTAGTCTTCAGCCTTATTCAACTCCCACTTTAAACCGTAGAGTCCTCACCTCTTTCAGCGGAATTCCCCGTGTATCCTTTATTTTATCGGAAATGATGATCTTGTAGTCCTGATTTTGTTCCAAAGCCGGAGAGGGGATAAAGGTAAACCTCGTACCCTGGTGCGAAACTTCCCACGATCCGCCGATTTCCCTGTTGTCAACAGCCTTCACAACTTTCAGTCCATGATCCTGAAGAATGGTCTTTTCATCGATGACAGGGGCGAAATAGACTACTATATTGCTTTTCGGACTAACATTCTCAGCGCTGTCCTTTGGAGAAACCATCAGGGCAACCGGAGGAAGTTTATCGGCCACTTTAAGATACCTGTCAAAGAAATCGAGAACCACCTTATACCTGTCAACGCCTGATCTTGTGTCATATCCCCACGACTGCATATGGCCAAGACCCTTCTGATAGAGAGGGATGTAGTTGACATCGAGTTCTTCCAGCCTGTTAACAAACCGAGGGGTACCTTCCTGTGTAATGACGTCGCGGTCATTTTCGCCACATGCCAGTATTGTAGGAGCATAATCAGGAGTAATATATTCCGATTCGAAGAGGCCCATTCCCATTCCCTGCCAACCACAGGCAAGCTTTTGAGGATATCCCTGCCAGGGTTGAGGCTCAGGACTGCCTTCCGGAAAACCTGCGAATTTTTTACTTTCTGTCCCTTCAGCATTGTGCGGATCAGAGAGGCGGGTCACGGCATACTGTCCTTTGGAAATGCCATACATTCCCATATGATCGCCATCGATATGATATTTATCCGAAAACTTGTTAAGGTAACGAAGAGCCGCACCATAACATGCAAGTCCGTCCCAATGGTCCAGTGTGAATTCACCGAAATGCCAGTAAGCAACAGTAGCTGTGTTGAAACAATGGCCCATCACAACATAGACGTAACCTCTCATCTGGAACCAGGGCACATGTGTCTCGGTTGTGGGCTCGGTATGGGCATTCCTGAGCTGGGAAGTCTCTGAATAAATAAATGTCGGCAATTTCTTGTCCGTCTGGGAAGGATAAATAATGTCCATACGGATGGTATAGTCGAAAGGCTTGCCATCCTTATCCCTCAGTTCGGATGGATCTGAAACATGTTTTGCATTGGGGGCTCTTCTGTTCCCCACCACTCCCTGGTTGTATTGCTGCATTACCCGGTCCAGCGATCCGTAGGCCCCGTTTTTATCGATTTCCCAGTAAACCAGATCGTTTGCCACACGATACCCTTCCGGCAGGACATAGCACCTGTATTGTAAAGGCACAAGATTGATGTCTTTTAAAAGAGGGGTGGTCTTATACCCGAACACAGCGCTGTAGATATCGTTGACATCATTGTCAATGAACGGAGAAACCGCCTTCTTGTCATTTCCAAAGTCCACCGTGATCACTATAAACTTCTTATTGATATAGTCGTTTAAAATGGAGAGATCACTTTCTTTCCCCAGCCTCTCCCATGCACGGTTTTTGAGGTAAACAATAACGTCTTTCCCTTCCGGCCCGGTCTTATCTTCCGCGTAATAAATGTTCATCGGCACTTCCTTGTTCAGGGTTTTGCATTTCCAGGATACCGATTTCCTTAAATAAGGTTTTAATGAAGAAAGGTCGGATTCGGAGCACAGGAACTCAGTAACTGAGATTATCATGATGGATATGATGATCATGACTCCGTGTTATTGGTTTGATAGTGTGTTTCATAAAATATTGTTTTGTGTGTTTATTTATTCTTTTTGCCCGTTAAATATTTAAACTTAATCTGAATGCCCGCTCGATAATCTTTGATGTCAGTTTTGAATAGCTGTAATCCTTTTTAATTGAATTAATCATGACAATCGAGAAAATCAGGTAAATCATGGTTCAGACTTGATGCACCGTACACTGTATCCGAATTTCTTTCTTGCTTCAAGCCTGTTTTTGCTGGCTGTATCGTAATTCAACTCCATGAGTGTAAGCTGTTTCCTGCCTTGCCGACGTTGAGGTCCACCAGGCTCCCCCGCCGTATCCATTTCCTGAGAAATCACCGTCATACCCGCGAAAATCTTCCTGCAATAATGTAAATAAAGCGGCATTTATCTCTTTTGCTCCGGGTGTTTCAGCAAGATATTTCACCAGCGTCTGCCATTCGGTTTCAGAGGGCACATGCCATCCTGAAGGACATACATTCCTTTTATCAGCAACGGCATACCAGTTGTACAATCTCCCCGGCACTTCCGACCGTTTCGGATCATTCGATATATCGCAGTAGGCCGCAGTGGATAGTGAGTCCCATTGTTTCTTTTCCTTCACATTGGGAATGGCCTGGCCATTGCTGAAATGAGTCGCCTTCAGGTTTTCAGCCATCCAGGTCTGTGATCCCGCCTTTACTGTTTTATAAACATTTCCGTCACGATCCTTTATAATATCCTGGCTTTTAACCGTGAATGTAACGAAGACGAAAAGCAGAATAACAAAATATCTCATCATGTCTCTCATATTGAATATTTGTAACCTTAATTAATCGTTCAAATCATATGAATCATTTAAATCATCCCGATAGCTATCGGGATCACAGTTCAGACATCATAGTTCAGACTATTGATCCTTTATGCATCTTATACAATATCCGAATCTCTTCCTTCCCTCCATCCTGATTTTACTTGCTGTATCATAGTTGGTGCCGTGAAAGTAAGCAGTTCCCTCTGTCACAGGAGTTGATGTCCACCAGCCTCCGCCGCCGTAACCAACATGAGAACTTTCAAGGTCCCATCCCCTGAAATCTTCGGGAAGCACCTGGAACAGGCTTGCATTGATATCTTTGGTTGCAGCAGGTATTGGCGCTGAAGTCTTGAAAGGTGAGAGTTTCTCCCCGGCAAGGAAAGTCAGCAGTTCAACCCACTCTGTTTCTGAAGGAACATGCCATCCTGCAGGACAAACATTGCGCGGGTCAGCAACCGCGTACCAGTTGTAAAAATGCCCGTAGGCTTTTGCCTTGACAGGATCATTGACAATATCGCACCATGCGCCTGTTGTAAGCACATCCCAGGGTTGTTCCCCTGTTATATTGGGAATGACATCCCCGTTCCGGTAATGGGTCACTTTAAGGTTTTCGGCCATCCATACCTGGCCGCCGGCTTTAACTGTCTTATAAACATTTCCGTCCCTGTCCTTTACCGTCTCCTGCCCTCTTGAAATCAGAGCAAACAGCATAAGGAAAGAAAGGCAGACTCCTGTAATTATTTTCATCTGATTATAATTTAGTTTTTAATGGACATGCATAATTTACCTGAAATAATCCAGTTGCGTGAAAAACAAATTCAAGGGATTGCTTCATAAGATCAGGCTGTTTCAGGTTATCTATGCAAATATAAATATTCAATCAGGAAAACCAAACAAAATAAACCTGGATACCTTCACTCATAATTTTCAGTGAGGCCCTGAAAAACTCTGTCAATTAAAAATGACTTATGAATAATGAAAGTAAAGCAGAATGATCCTTAAATGACTACTGAATGACTATTGAATGACCTGACATTCAAAACATCGCCAGTCTGTTGTTGATTTCAGCAATCTTTCGTTTGTTCGATACGCGCTTTTTCATGGCCGAATAGTTACTGCCGTTGATAACCGGGCCGATCCACCGGTTAAGGTTCTTTGGCCTGAGCAGTCCCAGCATCCTGTCCTCTATCTTCCCCACCGCGTAACAGAAATAGCTGGTCATCCCCTCTTTAAACACCGGCCTGCCGGCAGGATACACCCTGAACCAGTTGATAAAATCATCGTGCGAAGAATGCTTCCACAGGAAACCGTCAAACGCAAGGTAAAAGGCATTTAAAAGCGTCTTGTCAAATACAAGAGGATTTGTCGTGTCGGGTATTTCCTGCCTTTCAGCCCTCTTTTCCAGTTCTATATCCAGCTGGAGATCAAGCTCTGAAAACTCTTTGCGCGGAAAGTTAAGGATAAGTATCCTGTTGATGTAAGCGACAAACATGTTATAGGCATAACACCATGTATCGCAGGTTGCCGTTGCCCTTAACAACTGTATGATAATCATCAGTTTCGAATCCCGGCGAAGGATGGCAAAGATCTCCTTCAGGAATTTATCCGTATCAGCCCGGCTCGTACGCAAAGGCTTCAAACGGAGAAGGATATCCTTCATCATCTTGAAATGCCCCGAAGCTTCCTGATGCGAATAACCGGATTCACTTATTAAGATGGTAAGGATTTTCTGCTTTTCGAGTTCAAGAAATTTAATCGGATTCAAATTCAGTTGCTTTTCTTCCGGGTCAAAAGAATCACCGCCGTATGGACGGCCAAAGAGATCGGATTTGTCATTCATGGCTTCAGGTTAATTCATCGGTATTACAGCATCTTGACGATCACGCCCTGTTCACAGATCGCCTGCCTTAAAAATAGATAATGAAAACTGATTCCCGAAAGAAAAATCAGGAAAAAATTTAAATAATATGAATAAAGTTATAATGAACATTAAACCATTGATAAAGAAGGGGATAAAATTCACTCCTCATCAATTTATAACCCATTTGAATGCCCCCTAATCAGCAAATTACTGTTCTCTCGTCACTCATCTCTCATCTCTCATCTTCTAAATTTGATCCCCTCCCTCTTCCGGTCTCCGGTCTCCGGTTTCCGGTCTCCCTTCTCCGCTCTCCCCTCGCTTTCCCTTCGCTTTTCCTCTGACAATTTTCCCTCTCTCTGCAGGATAATTCCTCATAAATTCTCTATCTTTAATGTGTTAAAACTAAAATTAACCCGCCATGTCAAAGAAAACCATCGCCTTTCCCTTTGCCTTTGCTCTGCTTTTACTGCTGAGCGCTCATGCCCCGGCACAGTTGAGAAAACTCACCATCGACGCCTCAAAAGTCCGGGGCGTCATCCGAAACCTCCGGGGAGTCAACCGCGGCCCCCTCTCCGCCCGTCCCAACAGCATCGACCTTACCAACCGGTACCGCGACATAGGCGTTAAGTTCGTGAGAACACACGATTTCCACGGCCCCACCGACATCTACGAGGTCGAAAAAGGAAAGGTGGTTGCCGGAACAATCTTCCCCAACTGGGAGGCCGATCCTGAAAAACCCGAAAGCTACGACTTCGGCCCCAGCGACCGTATCATCAAAGGAATTATCGATGCCGGCGCACAGGTCTATTACCGCCTCGGCCAGACCTTCTCCAACGATCCCACCGTCCCTTACGACTTCGACAAATACACCAACATCTGCAAACACGTGGTGATGCATTACAACGGCGGGTGGGCCAATGGCTTTCATTACAACATACGTTACTGGGAATTCTGGAATGAGCCCAACATCGCCCCCGACTGGACACCCGGCACCTTCCCTGTCCCCTGGGGAGCCCCTGCCATCAGCTTTTTCCGTCTCTATGAGAAAGTGGCAAGGGCCATCAAAGCTTACGATCCCGCGTTGAAAGTGGGAGCCTGCGGTATGGCGGAAGGCCAGCGTGAAAGCCTCTTCCGCGAGGGTTTTATATCCTGGTGTGCCGACAACAAGGTCCCCCTCGATTTCTTTTCATGGCACCATTATGCGGGTGATTCAAACGATCCCTACGACTTTGTCAGGGTGGCCAAAACCGTAAGGGGACTGCTTGACGACAACGGTTTCCTTGAGGCCGAAAATCATTGCAGCGAATGGAACCTTACCGTCGAAACACGTGACGATGAAACGATGGCAGGCGGAGCGTTTGTATGTTCTGCGATGATCTATATGCAGGACGCGCTCGATATGTCGCTTTATTACACCGGTACGGCAGGCGGAATGGGATTGTTCAGCAGGGACGGCTCCTACCGGAAAAAGGCTTATGCTTTCAAAGCCTGCGGTATGATGCTGGATACCCCTCAGCGACTGGAGGTTACAGGCGGAGATACTTACGGATTTGCCGTTCTTGCAGGACGTTCTGATGACGGCAAAACAATCCAGGTACTGATCAGCAATTATGAGATTCACACCCCCGAAGAGCCTCCCCGCCAGACAGCCGCACCTGGAAGTCATGGCCTCATGCGAAGAAAGGGGATACGCAGCGAAAACAAAGGCGGCTATGATCTGACGGTAAGCAATCTGCCGTGGGGAAAAGGAGAATTCACGGTACAGCGTTACCGCGTTACAGAAAAGGAAAACCTTGACCCTGTGGGTGAAATATCAGGCAAGGGAGGAATTGCAGAACTGCAGGACGAACTCCCTCCTCCGGGCATTGAATTGATTGTGTTAAGGAAGAAATAGATCAGGAAATTGGGAAATCCGTCTTCAGGGATCAGTCCATCACCTTCTTGATGATCCTCAGGAAGTTGCCTCCCCAGATCTTTTTGATCTCATTCTGATTGAATCCTCTTTCCATCAGTCCCTGTGTAAGTTCAACAAGTTTTGAAACCTCAGGGATAATGGGATGGGGCACTCCGCCGTCATAATCCGTGCCGATCCCCGCGTGATCGATACCAACCTTATCAACAACATAACAGACATGATCGATCAGCCGTTCAACTGTAGCTTTGGCAGGATCATTATCGATAAACTCAGGGACAAAGGTGATCCCCATCACCCCGCCCTTTTGAGCCAGCGCCTTGATCTGATCGTCCGTAAGGCATCGTCCCTGCTGGCAAAGGGAATAAACCGCCGTGTGAGAGACTATGGGAATCTTTTCCGATTTCTCCAGTACGTCATAAAAGGCTTTATCATTGATATGGGAAAGATCGGTAATAATATGATGCTCATTGGAATACTTCAGTACTTCCAGTCCGAAAGGTGTCAGTCCGATGGCCTTACGGTATTCTTCTGCCCGGTCAGACGGCTCGATATGTTTGTTGACGCTCCAGGTACCCTGAAGATATTTGGCATCCGGTCCCCCTTCGCCATGAGAAATCCCTGCAAGCCGCAGTCCCATCTCATGGAACTTCTGAAGGTTCTCTATTTTCCCGTCCAGAGGTCCCCAACCTCCCTCGATGGCAGCAGATCACACCGATCTTACCCTCCGAAGCCGCTTTCAGCACATCTTCAGAGGTCAGGACCTTCTTCAGGTCATTGGGATATTCGCTGAACTGCCTCTCCATCTCGGCAAAATTGCGGAAAGCATCGGGTGAGGTGCCCCTCCCGGCACTGATGATCATAAAGCCGGTATACTTCTGCCCATTGATCCTCATCCGCGGGATATCTTCCTGGTACGAAGGATCATCATTCATCCATCGCATGGGCAATTCATGCCGCCCGCTCATCCGCTCGACTGGTGTATCCGTATGTCCGTCGATAATAAGGCATTTTTTATGAAGCTCCCAGGCCTCCGCGAGTGTAACTTTTTTCTTCTTCCCCCTACCTCCGGCAAAAGCAAATTCCCCTCCCAGCAGAATCGCACCTCCCGCCATTCCACTCTTCTTCAGAAAAGAACGTCTGTCAGTCAAATCTATTGAATCATTATTAATCATTGCTCACTGAAAGATTCCTTTGTCATTCCTTCATTCGTAATTCGTAATTCTTCAATTAGCGTAAACCTTTACACTTATTCATGTCATGCTCCCGTGCTGAACTTCACCACTCGTTCCTTTGCAAGCGGAGTGCCTGCCTGATCCTTTACCTTTGTCGTGATGATGATCTTATACGTCTCGTTGCTGTTTAAAGCCTGCCCTGGCACAAAAACAAACCGTGTTCCCTTCCGCGTGGCTTTCCAGCTTCCGTTCACCTCGCTGTTATCCGAAACACGAATCACTTTCAGTGCATGATCTTCACTGATCGTCTTTTCATCAATAATAGGAGCAAAATGAACGGCAATCTCAGAAGCCGGTGAAACGTTTTCGGCGCTGTCCCGCGGAGTTGTCATAAGGACTACAGGCGGAAGCTTATCCCCCGGTTTAAGGTATCTGTCAAAAAAGTCATGAAGCAACTGATACCGGTCTACTCCCAGTTTGCTGTCCCATCCGTAAGGAAGCTCATGCGCCAGTCCTTCTTCCAGCATACTGATATGATTGACATCCAGCTCCTCAAGCCGTTTGGCAAACTTTGGAAAGCCCTCCTTGCTGATCACATCCCTTTCATCAGCCCCGCAGGCATAAATTGTCGGCACATAATCCGAGGTAATATATTCAGGTTCAAATGTCCCCATTCCCATCGACTGATACCCGCACTGAATATTGGATGAATAACCTTGCCACGGCTGTTCTTCAGGAGTCCCCTCAGGGAATCCGGGGTATTTCTTGCTCTCTGCCCCTCCTGCGTGATGAGGATCGGAAAGCCTCGTTACAGCATATTGCCCTTTCGAATTGCCAATCATCCCTATATGATCAAGATCCATGTCGTACTTGTCCCCGTTCATATGGATATAGCGCATGGCAGCAGTATAGCAGGCCAGCCCGTTCCAGTGATCCAGTTCAAACTTGTTGAAGTGCCAGTAATGATTCACACAGGGATTAAAACAATGCCCCATCACCACATGGATATATCCCCTCATGGTGAAGCCGATGTAATGCGGCCTGTATGAGCTTGGACTACTATTTGGATTTCTTTCAGAAATGGTTTCCGAATTGACCAGCACAGGCAGTTTCCTTTTAGCTTGTGACGGATAAACAATATCCATCTTCACGGTAAAATCAAACGGCTTACCTTTTCGGTCAACCATATCCAAAGGCGAGGTAACAGGTTTCATTCCCGGTACTTTAGGAACAATGTCCTCATTATAAGACTTCATAATATATTCAAGCGTGCCATATACCCCATGTTTGTCAAGTTCCCAATAAACCAGATCTGTGGCCACCCGGTATCCTGCCGGCATAAAGAAACAACGGAAGTTGACAGGTTTCAGATGAATATCTTTCAATATATTAACAGCCAGGCTCTTATCCTTTGATTTGACTGGCGGGGTACCATACACCGCGCGAAAGATATCATGAAGGTCTCTGTCAATAAAGGTGGAAACAGCTTTGGGATCATTCCCGAAATCAACAGTAATGACAATGAACTTCTTCCGGATATCATCCATCAGGATCGACAGGTCGGATTCTTGTCCTACCCTTTCCCACGCTTTGTTTTTCACATAGACAATCACCTGTGCCCCATCGGAATCAGTGCTGTCATTAAGGTAGTAAATATTCAGCGGAACTTCCCTGTTCAGATTTACACATTTCCATTGAATGCTTTTTCTCAGGTAAGGTTTCAGTTCCACCGGATCATCACTTCCTGAATTTGAACAGGATGCAATAAATAATCCTGACATGATCAGGAACAGCAGGTAGTTTAGTTGTTTCATATTGTTTTTATTATATACTGATGTATGTTGCAGTTGAAAACAAAGTTAAAAACAAAGTTAAAAAGTCGATAATCTCTAATTAAAAGGCTCTTCTGACCGACAGGACTTTTCTGGGCATTTCGTCTTCAACCTCAATCGAATGACTATTGAATGACTATTGAATGACAACCGAATGACTATTGATGTCGCATCAACATTATGTTTTCCTCTCAACCAAGTCTCGAATTTTGAAAAAATGACATTTAAGTCATATATTTAACAATATCTCCAAAATTCCAGCTCCATGTTTGCTCCGTGTTAAGTCCGCTTTAAGTCCGTATTCGCCTCGGAAGCCCTTATAATCATAATATCAATATTCACAACAAGCGTTTTAAAGGTAATATAGCATCTAAACTGAAAATTGACCACGCCTCATTATGTTTAACAATATCGTCCATAATCCTTTTCATCGCAACTTACAGACTTTTTAACCTTATTTTTAACCGCACTACATTTTAATTGCTGATCCGGTAATTCATTACATTCAAAACCCTGCAAAGAATTCTTAGTATTTATCTCTTTGACCTCCTCTGCCCTTTCCCTTCTAATTCATTCTTTCGTAATTCGTAATTCGTAATTTTTCACTTCTCCCGTCTACCCTTTTCCGGTCTCCGGTCTCCCTTCTCCCGTCTCCAGCTCTCTCGCTTTGCCCTTAGCTTGCCGTCTTAAACTGATAAACCTTTTCTTTATCCAGCCTGATTCCCCTTGTGTCCTTAATATTGGTTGTGATAATGATTTTGTACTGTTCATTTGAAGCAAAGGGCTGAGTCGGAATGAAAGTATATTTTGTCCCCTTGCGCGACATTTTCCAGCTTCCCGCAACAGCCTTGTTATCTTTCATACGGACTACTTCTACCCCCTTATTGTCAAGAATGGTCTTTTCATCAATGACCGGTGCAAAATGAATATATATCTGATCAGTTGTTGCAACATCATCCTTATTGTTGCGCGGATAAACAAGAAGCACTGCAGGAGGCAGTTTGTCTTCCACCTTCAGATATCTGTCAAAGAAATCCACAAAAAGCTGGTATCTGTCGACACCCATCACATCATCATATCCGTGGGGAAATTCATGCCCGAGACCTTTCATCCATTGCTCTATGTAATTACAATCCAATTCTTCCAGTCTCTTCACGAATTTCGGATGTCCCTCCTTGGTAATCACATCCCGGTCATGATCACCCACCGAGATAATAGTCGGCACATAATCCGGAGTAATAAATTGGGTATCCCAGAGTCCTCCTCCCGCGGCCTGCCATCCGCAGATAATCTTTGAAGGATATCCCTGCCACGGCTGAGGTTCCGGCGTACCTTCAGGAAAACCTTTAAAGGTGGAGACCTCTTTCCATCCAAGGTCAGCATTATGGGGATCCGACATCCTCGTGATATTGTACTGCCCTTTCGATATCCCCATACCCCCGATATATCTTGTATCAATGTCATACTTGTCCGCATTGGCATTAAGATAGCGAACTCCTGCCGAATAACATTTGTAGCCGTCCCATCCGTCCATCTCAAAACTGATAAAATGGAAGAAATGCAGTACGCAGGGATTGAAACAATGGCCCATATTTACCCCTACATAACCCCGCATGGTAAAACCGGCAAGGTGAGGATAATAGCCGTTAGGTTGGGCTTCGGGATTCCTGCGCAGGAACAGTTTCTGAATTATATACGCAGGGAAGTTTCTTTTTAGGCTGCGAGGGATAAAATATATCCATCTGTACCCTGTAATCAAACGGCTTGCCCAGCTTATCCACCAGTTCGGCAGGCGAAGATACAGGTTTTCTGCCGGGATATTTGGTGATAATGTCCTTATTGTACGAATTCATAATGTATTCAAGAGTGCCGAATGAGCCGTATTTCTTTAAATCCCAGTACGTAAGGTTCTCAGCAACGCGGTATCCTGCGGGAAGAAAAAAACATCGGTATTCAATGGGATTTAAATGAATATCTTTTACCAGCGAAGGTGAATCATACCCTTTTTCAGGCGTATATCCGTAAACCCATCTGAATAACCACTCGATATCTTCATCAAAACTGGGTGAAAATGCACGTTTATCATTTTCCCAGTCAACAGTGATGACTATAAACCTTTTTTTGATATAATCACTCAGGATGGAAAGGTCAGATTCCTGGCCAATTCGTTCCTGGGCAATATTCTTGAAATAAACGATTACCTCTGCCTCATCGGTCTCAGTGGCAGGATCCCAGGTCGTCTTATTCAGAAAATAGACATTGACGGGAATATCCCTGTTGAGCGCCCTGCTCTTATACACTGTCGAATCTCTAAGGTAAGGCTTTATTTCAACCGGATCAGCTGCACAAGCCCGGTATCCTGTGAGTACAATGAAACTCAATACTAAAAAAGGAACAAATAGATTCTTCATGACAATATTTATCTGTTTATTTAGACTTCCAACAAGACCTTCAAGGTTTCTAAAACCTTGAAGGTCTATTTTCATAAGCCGAAGATATAGTTTTTCTTTTTATTAAGATATAGACCTGACAGGTTTCGAAAACCTATCAGGTCTATTACCCAGTTCGTGTAATTCGTCCTTAATTCGCGTAATTCGTTACTTCAAAATTGTAATCTCCGGATCCGATTTCAAAAAGTGACCTCCCGTCTTCTGATTTCAGGAAACGTACTCCCTGAACTTTCGATGCAGGAATTCCGCCTTCTTTCACCTGTTTTTCAGAAACAGTCGGAAAATAAAGCACGGCAGTCGTATTTGCAGGGACCGTGACATGCCATTTGAACTGCCCTCCATTGTTCTCCCAATCCGAACGGATGACTCCGTAAGGTGATTTGTATGAGCATTTTTCCCATTTTATCTCATCCGTCATACCCGGATTGAGAATGATTTTCTTAAAGCCGGGATACTGTGCATCAGGGACTTATCCCTGCCACACATTCATAAAACCATTTGTCATAACCACCCTGCATCGGATGATTATGCGAACGGTCGCTGCGGGGACTCTTCATCTTCAGGTAAAAACTGTCGACCGGCAATATTTCCCACAGAGTAGTTGCATGATATTTTGACCACATGTATTCAAAACTGTCATATCCCTTTTTGTCAAGAATATCAATAGCAGCCTTTTCATTGCCATTGCGGCTGAGAGCCTTGAAAATCCTCGCAATTCCGAAGATTCCGGTATTTAAAAATCCGTCAAGCTTTTCTTGCGATGTCCTCACAATGGCATCCGAAACAGCCTTCTCCTCTCCTTCAGGAGCAAGGCCAAAATCAAGCGCCATGGAATTGGAAGTCTGACTGCCGAAGGTTTTATTTTCCTTATCATAAAAAGCGGTGATAAATGCTTCTTTTGTGTCTCTGCATTATTTTGGCGTAGTGCTCTGCATCTTCTTTATACCCAAGCAGTGAAGCAGCCTGTTCCATGATTTTGAGGTCAAGGTAATGATAGGCCGAAGAGGATATTTTTACCGGCGTTGCCGATGGTACGATCTCACCCGGCGGGCACCAGTCCCCAAGGCCCCAATCGACAATGTGATCAACGGCAAATCCTTCAATATAATCAGTCCACCGCTTCATATCGGGATAGAATTCCTTAAGAAGGTCTGAATTGCCGTAATATAGGTAAATATACCAGGGAATCTGTACAACCGCTGTTCCCCAATCCGGCGAGGCCGTCCCTCCCAGACGTTTGCCCGGGGCGATCATATAAGGAATTCCGGCAGGCTTTATTCTTGATTCCTGTTTATTCCATGTCTTATAAACCGAAGATTTTGCCTCATTCCTTGATGTGGAACGGATATCATAAAGATATTTAATCCAGAAGTTCTCCATACCAAAGTTATAGATTCCCATCTGTACCATAGCATGGGCGTCGCCGAGCCAGCCGCATTTTTCGCGCGCGGGACAGTCGGTAGGAATGCTGTGAATATTACTGATTAAGGTCCATACCGCGAGTTTGTGCAATTCATTTAACTGCTCGTCCGAACAGGAGAAATTGCCTGCTTCTCCTACCGATGAATGAACAACTATTCCGGTAAGCAATCCGGCATCCGGTTTAAAAGGCAAACCGGTCACTTCTGCATAACGGAATCCGTGATAGGTAAACCGGGGCTCCCATATCTCCGTTCCTGTGCCTTTACAAATATAAACCTCGGTCTGTTCAACCTTTGTGGCGGTCACTCCCGTGCTCCAGATATTAAGTTTTCCTTCGTTGTCCACCTCTTCGGCTGTACGGATGGTAATCTTAGTGCCTGCCGGGGCTTTGACTTTCAGCCTTGTCCAGCCGGCAAAGTTTTGCCCGAAATCGAAAATGTAAGTCCCTGCTGAAGGCTGTGTTACACTTTTAGCCGGCAATTCCTTTATTCTTTTAATTGGAGGCTCCGACTGGGCAACCAACCCGGGAGGATGGATCCCGGCGGGAATAGCAGGATGCCATTCAGCCTTGGTGCCGGGATCTGAACTCCACCCGTAAATTTCTTTCTGTGCATCGTATACCTCTCCGGCATAAACATTGCTGCTGATCACAGGCCCGTTAGCCCATTGCCAGCTTCGATCCGAAATGACCAGTTCCTTTGATCCGTCAGAATATTCAATATCCATCTGGAAAATCAAAAGGGGATTCCCGTAAGACAATCCGTTTTTCCCCCACACCCGGTTCTGATTGTACCATCCGTCGCCGAGCATAACGCCGATAACATTATCTCCTGTCTTAAGCCGTGAAGTCACATCATAACATGAATAAAGAGCATAATCGTCATAATTGGTCTGCCCTGGATCGAGCACATGATCACCTTCTTTTTTGCCATTGATGTACAGCTCATTGTAGCCAAGCCCCGAAATACAGGCAATGGCTTTGATTACCTTTTTATCAACACTGAAAATTTTACGGAATATCGGTTGAGCCGTGGCTTGAGCGGTATCATACGTGATCCAAGTGGCGCCCCACTCCGAGGGACGGAGAATCCCCGTCGTAAAAGAGGCTTCGCTGCTCCAGGACGATACCTGTTCGCTATTGTCGCGAATCCTTACTTTCCAGAAATATGTCTTACAAGATTCAAGCGGTTTGCCTGAATATTCAATATAAGTCTGTGCAGGACTTTCTATCCATCCTGTTTTCCAGATGTCGGCTATCTCCTTTTTCAGCTTTTCGACCGATGAGGAGACCATGATCTCATATGCAGACTGAAGTGCCCCGCGCCGGCTGCTTTGCCACTCCCAACTGAATTGAGGATTTTCCACTCCTACCCCGACCGGATTGGTCATAGACTGTACCTTCATTTCCGACACATGGATTTCAGCTTTTGCAGTGCACATGCCAATGACCACTAAGGCCGGAAAAATCATAAATTTCTTTAACAAATCGAACATTTTTATAAAAGATTAACCGGTTAGTTCAATCATAAATTAATTTCCTATCATCGTCCTGAAATCTAACATCTTGCAAACTAATGTCTTTATTGAAAATTGTATATTGAACATTGTACATTAAAATTTCCACAGAACAATGAAATTAATTTTCGAAGGTAATTATTTTCATGAAATACTGTTCATCAGAAAGTTTTTCTGCAGAGTTAAACCATATTCAGGGCAACCTTCATCTTTGTGAGATTCCTCACTTCAAATCGGAATAACACTTCTTTATGAAAAAATGGAAGCTTAGGGGACGGCAAAGCCCTCCCCTAAGCTTCCCTCCAATACCGTACCGACTGTCATTCTGAACGAAGTGAAGAATCTTTCTTCCCTAAGTACCTTTCCTTGAACCAATCTGTCATTCTGAACACCTACCCCAATAAAAATGTGGCATGATGCAATAATGACAGAGAGAACTTCATGGGATATTCAGCAAGGATTCCTCACTTCGCTGCGCGGCGTTCGGAATGACACATGAGTATGGCAAAGGGGGTGGAGAGGAGGCGGCTTCGCCGCCTCCTCTCCACCCCCCCAACTACATGACGGCCTGTCATTCCGAACGAAGTGAGGAATCTCCTAAATAATTGATTGTGTAGTATTTATGCTAACATGTCATTGGTAACGAAGTGAAGAATCTTTCTTCCCTAAGTACCTTTCCTTGAACCAATCTGTCATTGGTAATGAAGCCAGGCAGAATAAGGAATCTTTTGATTGAAAGTTCTTTTCCTTACTTATAATTCGTGAAATTTGTCATTGTCTCGTGAATCGAAGATCGGCGAAACTAAATTCGAATCTCATAATTCATAATAATTGCAGAAAATAATTTGATATATTTGTCATCACAGCTCTTGTCGGCTGAAATCAGTATTCCAATAAATTAACCTGTTAATATTAAACAATGAAAAAAGCTTTCATCCTTGTTGTTTCAATTATTCTCCTGTTTACAGGATTTTCAAAAGCGCAGAATTCATCTGATCAGCCTGTCGTTCCCGGCGAATGGATAAAATCATGGCTCATGATTGGACCGTTTCCTCTCCAGGAATCCAAAGATCCTCTAAAAATAGGCGAACACCTTCCGGGCTTCGATACCGATTTCCTTAAATCTAAAGGGGGCGAATCGAACCTTAAAATTAAAGAGGGCAATGTGGTAAGATATAAAGGAGGTTCGGCTAAATGCTTCGTTTATACCTCACCCGATTCAGTTATCAATCTTGATGCGGCTATCTCAAGAAATGCTCCCGTTGCCGGATACGCTTATAAGGAAGTCGATTTGACCGATCCTAAGATGATGTTTGTCTCTTTCGGTTCGAGAGAAGGCGGAAGCCTCTGGGTAAACGGTGCCAAAGTCTGGGATTACCAGCCCCAGCGAAATCTTCTTCCCGATAACGATATGATCCCTGTCAGCCTTAAAGCGGGTAAAAACACTCTTCTTTTCAAAATTGAAAGGCGAAGGACCAACTGGCTCTTCATGGCAAGGCTTCTCCCCTTCTCAGCAGAATCTCTGGTCAGGGGAGGCGAAATATTTAAAATGACCACCGATGATAACGGCGATGCCCTGCTTGCTTCGAGGTTTATGGCTCCTGTGCTTCAGCAGCTGATCAAAAATATTGATCTGGAAGTCATCAACGACCAGGATAAAGTCGTTCTTAAAGAACAGAACAAAGAGGATTATCTGGGTAAACTGAACATCGAAACTGCCGCATTTCAACCATACAAGGCAAAATTCATCGTCAGGTTAACCAACGGGGAAACACTCCGTCAGGATCTTCCCTTCTCTGCCGGGACACGTTCAGAATATACTCTTTTCTCGAATGGTAAAACAAGATACAGGATTGCTCTCGATGCCAATGCCTCGGAATCGGAAAAATGGGCGGCTAACGAGCTGCAGCATTGGCTCAGTGAGATCAGCGGCGCCTATTTCCCCATTCAGACAATGGGTCAGCAGCGTTTCAGAGGGTCCGCAGATCATCATTGGATACAATGATACAGTCAAGGCCAGGACTAATGCTCCCGCTCCCGCAGATCTCGATGAGTCATTCACTTATTGCAATTCCGGCCCGGATATTCTGATCTATGGGGGCAAAATGCGCGGATCAATGTACGGCGTCATGTCTTTTCTTGAAAATGAATTCGGCTGCAGATGGTACACTCCTTCCGTTTCTGTTATACCAAAACGCCAGGAGATGATATTCAGCCGTTATCAGCACAGCGAGGCTCCCGGCATCAGGGTTCGCAACGACTTTTATTATGAGGCATTTGATCCGGTCTGGGCCGCCCGTAACAGGATGAATGGAAGGATGACTTACAATACCCAGCCCGGCGGTGTGGAAGCCTATATGTCCGTTCATACTTTCTTTTCTCTTATTCCGCCAAGAGAGTTTTATGCCACCCATCCCGAATATTTCAGCCTGATTGACGGGAAACGCGTTGCCGATCGCGCTCAGCTCTGTCTTACCAATCCCGATGTATTGAAAATAGTCATCGACAGGGTCAGGAAACGTATGCGTGACAATCCGGAATACCTGATTTACTCGGTTTCCCAGAACGACTGGCGTAATCCGTGCCAGTGCGAGAAATGCCAGGCCATCGCGAAACAGGAAGGCAGCGAATCGGGTCCTATTCTCTGGTTTGTCAATCAGGTGGCCGAAGCGGTCGAAAAGGAGTTCCCCGACAAATTTATCGGCACTCTGGCTTATCAGTATTCCCGTAAACCGCCTGAAACATTACGTCCGAGAAATAATGTCGTCATCCGCTTGTGTCCCATTGAAGCCTGTGTTTCCCATACTCTTGATTCCTGCCCGGAGAACAAGTCTTTTATGGATGACCTGACAGGATGGTCAGCTATCGCCCCTCACCTTTATATATGGGATTATGTGGTCAATTTTGCCCATTACATCATGCCTTATCCCAACATTAATGTTCTTCAGTCAAATATCAAGACCTTTCAGAAGAACCATGCCATCGGTATCATGGAACAGGCCGCTTATCAGAGCAGGGGCGGTGAATTTTCCGAATTGAAATCTTACCTGATATCCAGGCTCCTCTGGAATCCTGATTGCAATACCGAGGCAGTAATTAATGATTTCCTTTACGGCTATTACGGAAGGGCCGGACAATATATTCATCAGTATTTCGACTTGCTGAACAGCAGGGTTACCCCCGATACGCATATACACATCAGGCTTACGCCGGAAGATAAGCTCTTTTCGGACGATCTGGTGGTTGAGTCCTGTGAACTCTTCGAAAAAGCAATAAAAGCAGCCGACAACGATGAAATAAAGCGGCGTGTGGAATTATCTTACCTTCCGGTCATGTATCTGAAATGCAAGCGTAATCCCGTTCTCTCAAGATACGATGGAACCTACCAGCGTTTCACTGATATAGCCAAACGGGAAGGGATCACCCATTATGCCGAGTACGGTGAAACAATTCCTTCCTTCAATGCAGGTGTAGAAAATGCCAAATAAAAGGCTTCAGACTATTGAATGACTATCGAATGACGCGAAGCAAATGATCCCGAAGTTTCGTTTATCCTTTGCCGATGGCTTTAGCCAACGGACTTTTTAATTAAACATTGAATAAAAAATGAAACATAAGACAGAAGTAGAGTCGCACGGCGTGCGTCTTGACAATGAAAGTAAATTGCGTCTTAACAATGAAACCACCTCCTGGCTCTTAACCGCCATACGCATTCTTATCGGCTGGCAGTTCCTTTATGAAGGCATCGTCAAAGTGGTCAGTCCTTATTGGAGCGCCGGCCCCTATCTTCTTGAGTCGACCTGGTGGTTCTCAGGAATCTTCAAATCGATGGCCCTTAATCCCCACACGCTGGCTGTGGTGGATTTCCTGAACATCTGGGGCCTGATTTTAATAGGCGCCGGCCTTTTCTTCGGGTTATTTACCCGCATCGCGGCATGTTCAGGCGCTCTGCTTCTCCTTCTCTATTATATTGCGCGCCCTCCCTTTACGGGGCTTATGGAAGGGCCTGCCATGGATGGCAATTATATCTGGGTAAACAAAAACCTGATTGAATTGGCCGTCCTGGTATTCATTGCAGTTAGCCCAATACAGCGCATGTTCGGCCTCGACAATCTTCTTCGCCGTCCCTTGCCATCAGATTCAGATTATCCTTTGCCATCAGATTATATTATCCTTTACCGTCAGCTTCAGCTGACGGAAGAAAAAGCATAGTGGCTGACAGAAAAATAATGGTTCCCGAAACCGACAATCCCGCCTTTACTGAACTCCCGCTTTTCGACCGGCGCCGGATGCTGAAAAATCTTATCACCCTTCCCGTCATGGGAGGATTTTCCTATGCCGTTCTAAAGAACTTCGGCTACGAGAGCCATGAGGAAAAGAATCTGAAAAACAGGTCGTTCACAACGGACAGGGAAGTCAATGCGGTCTCCTCGGCCACGTTCAAATACAATACTTTTTCCACCCTTGCCGATTTGAAGGAACAGGTTCCCAAAGGCAAAATCGGAAACCTGGAAATCAGCCGTCTCATTTGCGGCGGAAACCTGATCGTGGGTTATGCCCATGCGCGCGATCTTATCTATGTCTCCGGCCTGATAAAAAGATATTTCACTCAGGAGAAAATATGGGAAACGTTCAGGCTTTGTGAAGCCTGCGGGGTTAATACCGCCCTGTTGCGCACGGCCCCCGATGTCCTTGTTCCCTTGAACAAATACCGGAAACAGGGAGGAAAGATTCAATGGCTGGCGGCTACCTATCCCGATGAAAAAGATCTTTTTACCAACACGCAGGAAGCCATCGATAACGGGGCCGACGCCGTTCTCATCATGGGAAATATTGCCGACCGCTGGATCACCGGAGGGCGCATCGACCTTTATGAGAAATGGTTTGCCCATTTTCAGGGAAAAGGGATTCCTCTTGGAATAGGTGCCCATGAAATCGAAGTCGTCAAAACAATGGAAGAGCAGAAATTCCCTGTCGATTTCTACTTTAAAACCCTCCATAGCCCGAACTACTGGTCCTGGCAGGAAGATGAACCCAAAGGAGATATTGTTTTGAACCAACTCGATAATTTCTGGTGTAGAAAACCTGAGGAGACCATTAAATACATGGAATCGGTCAACAAACCCTGGATCGCCTTCAAGATCCTCGCCGCCGGCGCTATCAAACCCAAAGACGGCTTTAAATACGCTTTCGAAAACGGCGCCGACTTTGCCTGCGTTGGACTATTCGATTACCAGGTCGTCGAGGACAGCAATATCATGACAGCTACCTTGAAAGATCTCAGCAATAGAAAAAGGGCATTCTATAATACCTGAATAATTAACTGAATTCTTTGAATTACTAATAATCCTTGTCCAAAATGCGATGTTTGGACAAGGATTATTTAATTTCGCAATATAAATATTGAGAAATGCTAAAAAAACTATTACCTCTGATAATAATCACGGTTGGTCTCTTTTCGGGAAATTCACTGAAAGCACAAACCGCTTCCAACGATTGGGAAAATCCCCGTGTCTTCCAGATCAATCGTGAACCATACCGGGCTACTTTCCTTCCTTATGCGGATGAAACATCAGCCATCGAAGACAATTATTCCGCCTCTCCCTGGTATATCCTATTAAACGGAAACTGGAAATTCCATTGGGCGCCAAAGCCCGCCGATAGGCCTGTAGACTTCTATAAAGAGTCATACAATGTCAGTGACTGGAAGGAAATCCCTGTCCCCTCCAACTGGGAACTGCAAGGTTACGGAATTCCTATCTATACAAACATTGTCTTTCCTTTCCCCCTCAATGCTCCCTATATTCCCCATAACGACAATCCGGTGGGGTCATATCGCCGGACATTTCAGATTCCCTCTTCCTGGGACGGCCGCCGCGTTTACCTCCATTTCGCTTCGGGAACATCGGCAATGTATGTTTGGGTAAATGGCCAAAAGGTGGGATACAGCCAGGTGACCAAAAGCCCCTGTGAATTCGATATCACAAAATATGTCCGCCCGGGTGAAAACCTGCTGGCCGTTGAAGTCTACCGATGGAGCGACGGTTCTTACCTCGAAGACCAGGATTTCTGGCGCCTCTCAGGCATCGACAACGATGTCTTCCTTTACTCCACCGCCCAGGTAAGAATTGCAGACTTCTTTGCCCATCCTGACCTGGATGAAAAATACCGGAACGGAATACTCTCAGTTGACCTTAAATTGCAAAATTATCAGTCCGTTGAATCGAAAAATCAGAGGACCGAAATTACCCTCCTGGATAAAAACAACGGGAAAATAATTTCCAAATCGCTGAAAATAAATATTCCGGCTGGGGGAATAACTGAAAATACAATAACTTGCAATGTAAAAGCCCCTGAACAATGGTCAGCCGAAACGCCAAACCTTTATACCCTGCTTATCTCCATGAAAGATGACAAAGGGAAAATGATCGAGGCAACTTCGTGCAAAATAGGTTTCAGGAAGATAGAGATCAAAGACGGGCAATTACTCGTAAATGGTCAGCATATCCTGATCAAGGGAACAAATATCCATGAGATCGATCCCTGGAAAGGCCAGCATGTAACCACCGATCTGATGATGAAGGATATCAGGCTGATGAAGCAAAACAACATCAACGCGGTAAGAATGAGCCATTACCCTCATTGTACGGAATGGTATGATCTGTGCGATAAATATGGTCTGTACGTAGTCGATGAAGCCAATGTTGAATCGCATGGATTTGGATATGGCAAGGAAAATCCGGCTTATCATGAAGAGTGGTTCGAAGCCCATAAGGACAGGGAATACAACCTGGTGGAACGCGATAAAAACCACCCGTCGGTAATTATCTGGAGCATGGGAAATGAGTGCAGCAACGGGCCTGTATTTCAGGACATCTATAAATGGATCAAACAGCGTGATCCTTCGCGTCCCGTACAGTTTGAACAGGCAGGCCGGGGAAATAATACCGATATCGTCTGCCCGATGTACCCTTCCATGAGAACCATGCAGGATTATGCCTCGAAACCCCAAAACCGGCCCTTTATCATGTGCGAGTATGCCCACGCCATGGGAAACAGCACGGGTAATTTCCAGGAATATTGGGACATCATTGAATCCAGCAAATACATGCAGGGAGGTTTCATCTGGGATTGGGTCGACCAGGGATTATACGCCAAAGATGAGAATGGGAAAATGTACTGGGCCTATGGCGGAGATTTGGGAGGTGAGATATATCACAATGATGAGAATTTTTGCTGCAACGGACTCGTATCTCCCGACCGCATTCCCCATCCCGGGTTGTCCGAAGTGAAAAAAACTTATCAGAACATTCAGTTCTCTGCAAAGAATATCGACGACGGATGGATTAAGGTCAAAAACTTGTATGATTTTACCAATCTGAATGACTTCTGGTTCAAATGGGAATTAATAAAAAACGGGAACCTGGAAGCCGGTGGAAAATTCGATCTCGATCTTCAGCCAAAGGGTGAAAAGGATTTCAAAATTACTCATCCCGCATTGCAGTATGCCCCGGGAACAGAATACTTCTTAAATATTTACGCTTACACAAAAAAGGCGACAGAACTTGTGCCTGCTGATTTTGAAGTTGCAAGGGAGCAATTCACCTGTAACGGGAACAATTATTTTACCCCTTTTACTGCCGGCAGCAAAAAACCGGTAATGACTACGGATAACAGAAGAGTTCGGATTGAAGCGGGAAATGTGGTTTTAACCTTCAACAAACAGCAGGGAACTCTGGACAGTTATACTGTTAACGGGAAGAATTTAATTGAGAAAGGTCCTGAAATCAACTTCTGGCGCGCTCCCACCGATAACGATTTTGGAAATGAAATGCAGCGCAGGTGCAACATCTGGCGGGAAGCCGGCGAAGCAAAAAATGTTAAGGATTTCCGGGTTGATGAAAACGATTCCACAGTTACGATTACCGTAAAATATCTTCTTACGGATATAGCTTCCGGATACACCATGACTTACACAATTAACGGGGAAGGGGCTTTAAAGATCGAGGCGGATTATCAGGCCGGAAATAATGAACTCCCCGAAATGCCCCGGTTTGGGATGCTCTTCACCTTGCCCCTGGAAACGGACAATGTAAGTTATTACGGAAGAGGGCCTTTGGAAAATTACAGCGACCGGAAATTTTCAAGCTTTATCGGAAAATATCAGTATAAAGTTTCTGAGCAATCAATACCTTATGTACGTCCTCAGGAATTTGGCAACCGGACCGATGTGCGTTGGTTAACCCTTACAAATCAAAAGGGAGAGGGAATCCGGGTCGATGGTCTTCAGCCCTTAAATTTCAGCGCTTTAAACTACCGTCCTGAGGATCTTGATCCGGGATTCACTAAAAAACCGCAGCATCCCAAAGATGTCTTCAAACGGTTCGATATTACCCTCGCTGTGGATCTTGCCCAGTGCGGTCTTGGCGGAGACAACAGCTGGGGAGCCTTGCCGCACCCAGCTTACAGGCTCACGGATAAAAAGTATAAATATGGATTTGTGATTAGTCCCGTGTATTAAAGGGTGAAAAGATAAACAAGGGGAGAAAGTGAGCAATGTGAAAGTAATGCAAAAGTCAGAATATATCTGTGTTATGAGTAAAAGGATTAAAATTTTCATGGCCTTAACACTGCCATTGATTCCGTTTTTAAAGCCTCTTGTTGCAGAAGCCCGGGATAGAAATATCCGGCAGGAAAAACTGATGAAGTTTGAACTTCAATCTTCTGCTGTGATTGATGAGAGTGGGGAAGATCTTTCCAATCCGGATTATCGCTCTAAGGTTTACTGGTTTCCGGTCAAAGTGCCTTGTACGGTACTTACCGGTTTGGTGGCTAACCGGATCTATCCTGATCCCTATATTGGGATGAACAATATGCTGATTCCGGATGCTTCCGATGAATTCAATAAAAAGTATAACCTCGGGCAGTACAGCCATCTGCCCAATGATCCGAATCCCTGGAAGAAGCCCTACTGGTACCGGACAACCTTTCTGGTACCGGCCTCGGAAAAGGGAAGACATTTTCAACTGATCTTCAAAGGGATCAATTACAGAGCCGCGGTCTGGTTGAACGGAAAGGCTATTGCAGATTCAGCCCGGATGGTGGGGATGTTCGCGGAATATAGTTTTGATGTGAGTAAGATCATCAGGTCAGGACAGGAGAATGCCCTTGCTGTGAAGATTTATCCCCTGGATTACCCCGGATTGCCGGCTGAGGAACAGTTAAAGGCCCTGGGTGATTTCTTTGAAAACGGAGGACCCACGGGTGATATCGGCAAAAATGTGACGATGCTCTGCTCAGTGGGCTGGGACTGGATGCCTCCGGTTCGTGATCGCAATATGGGAATCTGGCAACCGGTGATTTTAAGATCCTCCGGTGAGGTAACCATTGACCGCCCCCACCTGGTGACCGATCTGCCCCGTCTGCCCGATACCACTATCGCACGGATCTCCTTGAATCTTCGGCTGATCAATCACGGTGACCGGATCGAAAAGGGGAGCTTGAAAGTGAAGATTACACCGGAAAATTTTCCGGGCAATACAGTACAGGTCTCAAAAGGGGTGACAATAGCCGCAGACTCGGATGAAAATGTGGATTTAAATGCTTCAAATACCACAACGCTGCTTTTCAGACAGCCCCGCCTCTGGTGGCCAAATGGTTTCGGGAAGCCAAACCTTTATCGTTTGGAATTAAGCTATGAATCCAATGGCGAGGTTCTGGACGATACCTCCTTTGTCTTTGGGATTCGAACTGTAAGCTCAAAGGCCGTTGAAGTCCCCGGGAAATTTCTCCGGAGAGACTTTTTTGTAAACGGTCAAAGAATACATCTCACAGGTGGTGCCTGGGTTCCTGATATGATGCTTAACCGCGATTCAGTGAGGTATGAACAAGAGATGCACCTTTTTAAAAATTCCAAAATTAATCTGGTCCGGATATGGGGAGGTGGAATTACCCCGGAAGATGTATTCTTTGACCTGGCAGACAAATATGGTTTGCTTGTGTGGTCAGATTTCTGGGTGACCGGTGATACCAACGGCGAATTTAAGGGTTCCGGCCAAAACCCACTGCAAGGAGATGTTTTTATCCGTAACGTTAATAGTACGATTTACCGCATCCGTAACCATCCCTCGCTTTTAGTATGGACCGGGGGAAATGAAGGGCACGTGCGTAAAGAACTATATAGTGCCATGAGGCAAAGCGTGATCGATTTGGATGGAACAAGACCTTTTATCCCCTGCTCCTCCGGCTTTGCAAAACTGCCGGAAGGGTGTAAAGCCTCCTGGCCGGATGAACTGGCTCCGGGGGTTTATAGCGGAGGCCCCTATACATGGCAGGATTCAAAGGAATATTACCGCCTGGCTGACAAGGCAAAAGACTGGGTATTTAAGGATGAAACTGGATTACCCTCCCAACCGCCTTACAATTCCTTGAAAAAGATCATTCCCGACTTGGTATGGGATAAAACCCTGCCCTTCCCGCTGAACAATTCGTGGGGTTATCATGACGCCGCTACCGGTAACGGAAGGTATGATCTTTATTACGAAAAGATGGTAAAGCAGTACGGAGAGCCTTCGTCGATGCAGGATTTTTCAAACAAGATGCAATTGATGAATGCTGCCGCCTACCAGGGAATCTTTGAAGCCGCAGGTCACAAGCTTAACGATATCGGAGGGGTGATGCTCTGGAAACTCAATGCCGCTTTCCCGAGTGTGGTCTGGCAGGTTTTTGACTGGTATCTCGAACCAAATGCAGGGTACTATTTTATGCAGAATGCCTGTGAAACAGTGCATATTCAGCTGAATCCCATTGATTATAAGGTCTCAGTGGTAAACCGGACTTATCACTCACAACCCAATCTCACGGTGCAGGCTGAGGTTTATGACCTGGATTCAAAACTGATTTCCCGCAAAACCTTCAAAACGGATCTTTCATCCAGCGAAGTTAAAGAGACCCTTTCCCTTAATGATGATTTGGTGAACGCGCGGGGGATAAAATTTGTGGTTCTCAATCTGAAAAATACTTCCGGGAAACTGGTATCACACAATGTTTACTGGCTTTCCGGGGAAAATAACGATGCCGCGCTGAACCATCTGCCCAAAACGGGAATTCGAGACCGAAATCCTGAAAAAGGAACAATTGAAGAGTGAGACAAGCTGGACCTTCAGATTCGCCAATAATACGGATAAGATTGCGTTCTTTGTCCATCCTCAGATTACCGCTGATGGTGAAGAGATCCTTCCGACCTATTGGAGTACCAATTATTTCACACTCGCGCCGGGAGAATCGATCCTTGTGAAAGCAGGTATTCCCTCTTCGATGAGAAAAGCTGGCGAAGAGGAAATTCTCGTTGAGGGAATGAATGTCAAGGTTCAAAGGATAAAACTATAGGCTTAAATTATCCCTGTAATAAGCAATACAAGGAACGGATATCGGTTAAATATATTGAGGTATAGTCGGCGATAACCTGTTAAATTGTTTAGTTTAGCTTTGTTTCATTCCATTTGAAATAAGATCTATCCTTTAAAACACATCAGCACATCATTCTTTCATTCCTTAATTCTTTCACTTTTAATTTCCCTACAGTCTAAAGCCTCTTGACTATTAACCCTTTCGGGGTTCAAAACCCCCGAAAGGGTTCCTTTTAATTTTCCCCGTTTCCCCATTTTCCTTTTTACTATTTTTTACTACAAAAACATATGTGTGTCAAATATGAATCTGTGAAAATCTGTGTAATCTGTGGTGAAATCTGAAACCCTGAAACTCTGAAACTAATGAAACCGCCTGTTTGATCACTTGTATTTCAACCTTGGATGACGATGGGTATTGAAAATGTGCAAAATATAGATTGTCTGTTTTTCATTCAGATATTCATAAATGATCTGATATGGAAATTTTTTGATAGCTGCTTCTCGAAAAGGTTTTCTTTTATTACGAAACTCTCAGGATTTCTTCGTATTAATTCAATCGTCAAATCAATAAAATGAATAAAACGTTTACCAAGCCCGGTAGTATGCTGTTCATACCAGTTGTAGGAATCCTTGACTTCTTCTGCTGCCCTGGATGAAAAAATTATTTTAATCACTGTCAGTGTTATGGTCCGTTAGTTCGTTCTTCAACTCCTTCCATGAAATACCTTTGTCTTTTCCTTCCTTCAGGTCCAATGACCGCTTTTCAAGATCAGCAATAAACTGATCATCCTGCCATTTTTCCATTTCATTGAGGTCACCTTCAATTATGGTGTAGATAGCCCTGACTTTTTTGTCTTCTGCTTTTTTAATGTACTCATACAACTTTTCCCTTATCGCAGATGTATTCATTTTAATCCTCCTTTCCACAAATTTATAAAAAAGTGGGCAAGAATTCAAACTCCCATGACGCGCCAAAACCATTCAGGTCTTCCCCACATTTTCAAATTTTCAAATTCTCATATCACCACAACTTGTCCGACTCCTGGCATATCAGCATATCACCACATAGCCACATCAGCACATCAGCACATCATAAATTGCCGTTGGCTTTAGCCGACGGATAGCAATTACCGCCCTTTCTTCCAGCTTTAGCCGAACACATCAGCACATGAGCTCATCAGCACATTAGCACATGAGCACATCACCCAAATAAAACGAGCCTACTTTCGGAAAAGCATCATATGTAATCGGGTACCTAAGCCATGTCAACCGGCCTTCAGGATTTTCTCCGTGCTTTTAATTAACTCATAAGCAATATTTTGACTTTCGATCCGCATCATGCTTTCTTCTGAATTACCAAAACTCAACAAGTTAATACTTCCGTACCAAATAATTTTTTGATCTATAATCGCAAATTTCTGATGAATGCGTGATTTAAGAATCAGGGTTACCCCTATCCCCTTTAAAAGTTCAATTATATCGTGCCAATCTGACAAATATTTTCCTTTATATTCCTCCTCTGGTCTGGTCAAAATGGTTATTTTCACATTATTTGCAATTGCATTTTGGAAAATTTCCATCATATACAATACACGCTTTCTTGTGACAAAAGGGCTTACTATCAGAATCTCACCGGAAGCATTTTCAATGTCATTTGAATATACCGGCAAAAAACTATACTTATCATATATAATACTAATATTTTCTTCACTAAAACTTTCTCCCTTTACCTTGTAACCAATTGATGCATATCCGGATAGACGCCTATTGTACATCGTCTCAAACATCCGGACATGAATATCCACATAATCATAGATAAGTACTTCATTTTTTCCGTCAAACAGACGGTGGAGCCTTCCGGCATATTGCTGCAAGGTTCCCTTCCATGATACAGGCATTGCTAAAAATAAGGTGTCGAGCCGGGGTTCATCAAATCCTTCTCCAATGTACCTCCCGGTTGAAACTAAAGTCAGCGGTTTATCTTTAGCGGTATTTGTTAATCTGTTAATGATTTCTCTTCTTTCTTTAGCGCCCGCTGAACCCGTAATTGAGATAACATCCGGAATCCTATTATAGAGTTTCTTTGTAAGTAACTCAACATGAGCTGTCCTTTCTGTCAAAATAATGCAATTTCTGCCGTTTTCATAACACCGGACTACATCATCAATAATGAGCTGATTTCTCGCTTCATTTGATACTATTTCAGCATATAATTTGGTGATTGACAAGTTCTTATCTTCGATATCCCACCATGACGGAACCCGGAATGATGTAAACCTTGGTATGATAAAGTGGTCAAAAGGTCTCTTCTCCGCCTGCTTTTTTGCATCATCCCGATATCTTATCGGACCGCATTGCATAAAAATGATGGGATGGTGCCCATCCTTTCTCGTGGGTGTCGCCGTTAATCCATAAACATATTTTGCATTCACGTTTTTTAGTATCATTTCGAAACTGAATGCCGAAACATGATGGCACTCATCGACGATAACCATACCATAATTTTTAACGAACTCCTTTACCTCACCCTCCCTGAAAAGGGATTGCATTACCGCGACATCAACAATTCCATTTAGTGAATGGCTTCCACCGCCTGTCTGCCCGATTATTTCTTTATTTTTCTTTCTTTTATTGTTATCAGGGTTGGTTATTGGTAAGGTCTCATTGATTATCAGGAATTCAGAAAGTTTTTCCTTCCATTGCGACAATAAGTTGACTTTGTTAACCAGGATCAGTGTATTTACCTTTCTCTTGGCGATCAGATAAATTGCAGCTACCGTTTTGCCAAACGCGGTTGTCCCGCAAAGAACGCCGTTATCATGTTCAAGTAATCTGTCAATGGCCAAAGGTTGTTCGTCTCTCAAGGTGCCGTTAAACTCAATATCAATCTTTCTGCCGCTATTGGTTTTATCAGTCCAGGAAATTTCCACCCCGGATTCTTCAGACACACGAACCAGGTCAGGTTCACATCCTCTTGGCAGACACAAGTATTTGTTTGTTTCATCAGCGCAGGAAATAATCCGGGGTTTATTATATGTAGGCATACGCATGGCCTGGGCTTTAAAGAATTCCGGATTTTTAAAGGCCGCCAATCGTTTTATTTGATTTAATGCCTTTTGAGATATCCCTTCCTTGCTTATAAACAGCATATTGGATTTAATAATTTCCAGTCTTTGCGGAAAATCATCTTTTTGCAGTTTAACTTTGTCTGACTCCCACGGTTTAGCATCTTCTTCATCATCTTTTTTCAAAGTTCCAAGTTCGCTCCCATGGCACAATTTTGATGTCAGATTATCAATAACATCCCCTGAAAGTTTTTGAATTGAAGCCAGAAAAGCCCATTGGTCCTCATAAGGCAGAAAATGGTCATCTATAAAAACACTGTTATTATTTATCCTTGCAGCCTTTTGTAAAGGTAAAGCGATTAAATTGCCAAAACCGCCCTTCGGCATGGTGTCCTGATTGGGGAAAAGCCTGTCATAAGATTTGAAGTCAATTTGATGCCATTTACTCATCGCATGTGTAAGCATTGAACTCCCGAATTTTCTGGCTGATGAAGCAGTTACCGGTCGCTCAAAGAAAAACCATGCATGAGCCCCTTTGCCTGAACGTGACCGTTCAATTGCTGATGGAATTTTATATTCGGTGCATACTTCCCTGAGTATCTGGATATCTTTTTGCCATCCTTCATCATCAAAATCAATTGCCAAAAAATAACAGGTTTCATCTGTTAACATGGGATATATTCCTGCAACAAAACCGTGCCGGCCACGCAAATGATCCTCAACGACTTTCTCGTCAAAAGGGATATTATCCCTGTTTTTGCAATCAGAACATGAGATTTTTGGCTTTTGGCAGATAATTGGTTTCCATTCATTGGCACAGGCAGGGGAATATCCGGCAGTTCCTTTTTTGGAATTTTCCCATCGTTTTGCATAAACGTCATCTCGTCCTTTAAAATGTGACATAAAAAGCCTGACTTTTTCGTGCGGATCGGATTGATTATTTACATCAGTAACAGAACTGATCCCGCATATACGGGACTCTTGCTTCAATTCCGGATCTGATTCTTCTTTGTAATGATTACGTGGGATCTTTTCATTAGGATTATCGTTTTGTTCTCTGGATTCTGATTGGGCCTTCAATCTGTCTATTTCTCTCTTCAGAATATCGTTTTCAATTAAGAGCGCATGGTATTTTATTAGAAGTTCGTCAAAATCCATCTTCAATCTCTGAAATTTTTATAAAGTATCTTTAATACAAAAAGCCAAATAACCATATTGGCGCTCTTTCTCCCGTTCCGACCTCTATTTCATCAGAAACAATCAGGTATTTGGAAAAATGTTTGACCTGTTTTCTATCCTTCTTTTTTCCTCCCACCTCAATGATAAGATCATCTACCTCAAAATCTCCCTGATCAGGAGCATTGACTATTAACCCTGCATTAAGTAATTGATTCAGAACAAATGTTTCCCTGATGTTTCCAATATCAGGCAGATCCTTCATGGCATAAGCTATATTGGAATTTTCCAAATACAGCTTATCCGGCTTTTGTAAGGTTGAAACACCTTTGCCTTTGCTGCTCAAAGTATTGAGCAAACGCGCATTTCTCATCTGGTAAATATATTGATAAACACTATCTCTGCTAAGATCAAGTTTTCTTGCTATTGCAGCGATATTGGGTTTAAAGGGGACTGATTCAGCAATCACACCCAGCAGTTTTTTTACTTTTATCGCTGTGCCTGAGTTATAAGAAGCGATATAGGATAGATCAATATCGACAATGGTATTGATTACCTGTTCAATCTTCATTAGGTAAGAATCTTCACCTTCTATAATAAAAGGAAGATAACCAAACTTTAAATATTGTCTGAAATAAGGAAGCGGATGAAAATTTTCAGTAAGCATGCGGCTCAGTTCCCTGTTGGTTGTTAAAATATCTTTGAAATTAACAGGATCAAATTGTTTTCCGGTCATGAACAAAAGATACTCACGAAATGACAAACCTGAGAGTGAATAACTGATCACTCTTCGGCTCAGGTCAGCTTCACCGCGATAAATATCCAGGGCGGATGATGCGGAAAATACAACCTGCATTTCCGGTAATCCATCGTAGATATTTTTTAATTCTACAGACCAGTTTGGATATTTATGTACTTCATCTATAAACAATATTTTGCCGCCAAGTTTATACCAGTCATTGGTTGTTTCCAGCAAAGAATGCTTATAGAACCATGTATGATCAGCTGTGACATACATCGCCGATGAACTTGACTCCAGATCATATTTTAAACGTTGTAACATTAAAGTTGTTTTTCCCGCCCCGCGCGGCCCTTTGATACCGATCATCCTTTGGTTCCAGTTGATCTGTTGATGAAGATATCTTCTAAAATTATTTCTTACCGGACGAAGCAGATTCTCCTGATATTCTGTTAATATATCCATTTTGTCGATTTATAAAGACAAATATAAGATATTTATGTCGAATATAAAATACATATTAGGTTTTACAGAATTCTCGATCGTCTGTATTCCTTATTCCCCCTGATGATAATCAGCATCGGATCTCGGCAAAATGTATTCATAGTTCCCCTTTCCGGCCGTTCTTTCCAGTTGTGCAATAATAGCTCCGGCTTTTTTCATGTCATCATGAGGGCCGCAAACATAAAATGGCATCCCGTTTTTGCCGCATTCAACTTCAATCAGCTCCACATCTTCAGTATCCTCTTCGAGAATAAACCTGGTAATTGAATTGAAGTCTTTATGGGGTTTAAATCCGAATTCTTCCGCGAAAGCCACTGCAGAATAAATAATATTGTGGGCAAGTGCATAACTGATTTGTTCAAAATGATAAGTCTCCATTTTTTCCCTGTAATAGTTCAATGTAACATTAAACAGGTAAAAACAATCTTTAACGCCCAAACAATACAGATCCACAAGGTAAATGCATGAAGTAATGTTCCCATTGGTATGGGTCCGTGATACCACCACATGGATCAAACCCGTTTCCTTCCATTCCGGACTCACCAGGCATTCATAAATGGGAAGCGCACGGGCCCGGTCCCTTATATAATTTTCAGGTCTCAGTGCCTGGCTTGATTTGCCTGAATTTCTTACAGCCATTAGAAATCTTTTAAGGTGTTTTAATTCGCTAAAAATAACTGATTCTTTGGTTATGATCAAGATTAAGTGTCCAAACAGGAAAACTTCAATCAATCAACAGGGTATTAACCTTCCATAGTTGCAATCCTCTGAAATGTTCTTGACAATGTTTTCTGGTTTTTGCTGTTTCTTACCCCGAAAATCCGGAACAAGACTCGATTCCGTAAAGCTGCCCCTGTGATATGATAGCTTTGAAAATTGATGCTATTGAAGAACAAAATCCTTAATAAAATCAAACCCCAAATTAATCTTTGGTCCCAAACTTGTTTTCGACATTCCCGGGTACAATTCTGTATTTGGATCTTTCCCCTTTCTCCGTTCTCCCGTCTCCCGTCTCCGGTTTCCAGACTCCCGGTCTCCCGTGCTCCCCTTTCCCAAACAACAAGCCCCGGCGCATTTCTGAACCGGGGCTTTATGATAAGGTTGGCGGCGGCCTACTCTCCCACTAATATCGCAGTACCATCGGCGCTGACGGGCTTAACTTCTCTGTTCGGAATGGGAAGAGGTGGAACCCCGTCGCTATAGCCACCTAAATCTTTTCAATTTGCAATGAGACAGTTTCAATGACTTTGAAAATGAACACAATGACTACTAATATCTTTTAACATCTCTGATATCCATAATAGCAATATTTTAACAGCTGAAAGAAACTTTTGCAGTGTTTCGTTTTAACAAAATCGCAAAGCCGGACATATCCAGGCATTGGAAAGTGTTCGGGCAATTAGTACCACTCGGCTTTGACATTACTGCCTTTACACCTGTGGCCTATCAACGTTGTAGTCTTCAACGGCCCTTATGTGGAGACCTCATCTTGAGGGAAGCTTCGCGCTTAGATGCTTTCAGCGCTTATCTCTTCCATACTTAGCTACCCAGCGGTGCTCCTGGCGGAACAACTGGTCGACCAGAGGTATGTCCAACGCGGTCCTCTCGTACTAGTGTCAGGTCCTCTCAAGTCTCCTGCGCCCACAACAGATAGGGACCGAACTGTCTCACGACGTTCTGAACCCAGCTCGCGTGCCACTTTAATCGGCGAACAGCCGAACCCTTGGGACCTTCTCCAGCCCCAGGATGTGACGAGCCGACATCGAGGTGCCAAACCGCTCCGTCGATATGAGCTCTTGGGAGCGATCAGCCTGTTATCCCCGGAGTACCTTTTATCCTTTGAGCGATGGCCCTTCCATGCGGAACCACCGGATCACTATGCCCAACTTTCGTCCCTGTTCGACTTGTTTGTCTCACAGTCAAGCACCCTTATGCCATTACACTCTGCTGGCGGTTACCAATCGCCATGAGGGTACCTTTGGGAGCCTCCGTTACTCTTTTGGAGGCGACCACCCCAGTCAAACTACCCACCACACAATGTCTCCCCTCTGCGGGATTAGGCCCCAGGCAAGCAAAGGGACGTATTTCAAGGATGGCTCCACGAGTCCTGGCGAACCCGCTTCACAGCCTCCGTCCTATCCTACACATCACTTACCCAGAACCAATGTGAAGTTGCAGTAAAGGTTCACGGGGTCTTTCCGTCCCGTTGCGGGTAAGCGGCATCTTCACCGCTACTACAATTTCACCGAGCTCATGGCTGAGACAGTATCCAGATCGTTACACCATTCGTGCAGGTCGGAACTTACCCGACAAGGAATTTCGCTACCTTAGGACCGTTATAGTTACGGCCGCCGTTTACCGGGGCTTCAATTCAATGCGTCTCTCTTGCGAGATAACATCCCCTCTTAACCTTCCGGCACCGGGCAGGTGTCAGGCCTTATACATCATCTTGCGATTTAGCAAAGCCCTGTGTTTTTGATAAACAGTCGCCTGGACCTATTTTCTGCGTCCCACCATCACTGGGCAGGAGACCCTTCTCCCGAAGTTACGGGTCGATTTTGCCTAGTTCCTTAGCCATGATTCACTCGAGCGCCTCAGGATTCTCTCCTTGACTACCTGTGTCGGTTTGCGGTACGGGTCTTTACTGCCTGAAGTTTAGAGGATTTTCTCGGAAGCCCTTACCGGCACTATCCGCTCGCCCGAAGGCTCACGGTACTGTCTGGCTTCGGCTCAAAGGGCGGTTTTGCCTGCCCCTCTCATAACCTACACCATTTAACGTACTATTCCGTCAGTACGCGGCCGTTTCATCACTTCGTCTCCCCATCACAGCAGTAAAGAGTACCGGAATATTAACCGGTTGTCCATCGGCTTCGCCTTACGGCTAAACCTTAGGCCCCGACTTACCCTGATCCGATTAACGTTGATCAGGAAACCTCAGTCTATCGGCGTGGCGGTTTCCCACCGGGATTATCGTTACTTATGCCTACATTTGCTTTTCCAGCCGCTCCAGCATGCCTCACAACACACCTTCAACGCAGATCTGGAATGCTCCCCTACCAATACCCACTTACGCGGAATTCCACAGCTTCGGTGGTATGTTTGATGCCCGATTATTATCCACGCCCGATCGCTCGACTAGTGAGCTGTTACGCACTCTTTAAATGAATGGCTGCTTCCAAGCCAACATCCTAGCTGTCTCTGCAATCAGACCTCGTTATTGCCTCAACTTAACATACACTTGGGGACCTTAGCCGATGGTCCGGATTCTTCTCCTCTCGGACACGGACCTTAGCACCCGCGCCCTCACTCCCGGTAAACATCTTACAGCATTCGGAGTTTGTCTGGAATTGATAGGCGGTGAAGCCCTCGCATCCAATCAGTAGCTCTACCTCTGCAAGACTCTTAACCGAGGCTGCACCTAAATGCATTTCGGGGAGTACGAGCTATCTCCCAGTTTGATTAGCCTTTCACCCCTACCCACAGCTCATCCAAGAGCTTTTCAACGCTCCCTGGTGCGGTCCTCCAGTGAGTGTTACCTCACCTTCAACCTGGCCATGGGTAGATCACAAGGTTTCGCGTCTACCCCCACTGACTCTATTGCCGCCCTGTTCAGACTCGCTTTCGCTTCGGCTCCTCCCCTCAAGGGGATTAACCTCGCCAGTGAGGAGTAACTCGTAGGCTCATTATGCAAAAGGCACGCCGTCATCCCGATTACTCAGGACTCCGACCGCTTGTAAGCGTACGGTTTCAGGTACTATTTCACTCCCCTGTTCGGGGTGCTTTTCACCTTTCCTTCACAGTACTGGTTCACTATCGGTCTCTTTGTAGTATTTAGCCTTGCCGGATGGTCCCGGCCGATTCAGACAGGATTCCTCGTGTCCCGCCCTACTCAGGGTACCGCTAACTACAACTGATCTTACGTGTACAAGACTTTCACTCCCTCTGGTGCGTCTTTCCAGTGCGCTTCCACTTCAATCAGTGCCGTACCTCGCGGCCCTACAACCCCGCCTATGCCGAAACATAAACGGTTTAGGCTCTTCCCCGTTCGATCGCCACTACTAAGGGAATCACTATTGTTTTCTTTTCCTCCGGGTAATAAGATGTTTCAGTTCCCCGGGTTCGCCTCCAATATTATTGGATACCCGATTGCTCAGGTGGGTTTCCCCATTCGGATGTCCGCGGATCAACTCGTATTTGCCAATCCCCGCGGCTTATCGCAGCTTATCACGTCCTTCTTCGCCTCAAAGAGCCAAGGCATCCCCCGTACGCCCTTCTTTAACTTTCTCTCGCCTTTTTTCTTAAGTCAGGATTGCTCCTTCCTTTACGCGTTTCTCTTACTTCTTACTATTCTGCTTATTTTCTTTCCAGCATGTCAAAGAACTTTAAATCAATTATGAATTACGAATGACGAATGACGAATATTTGCTTATCCGCTCTTCTCTTATTTCCTTAATCCATACCGATTAAGTAGATCTTAAGGGAATCGAACCCTGTATTTTTCAGCCCCCAGGCAAACCTCTTTTCTTAGGTAATCACTGATAGTAATCAGTGATCAGTGATAAATCACCAATTCACTGCAAAAACTTCTCACCCAGATTACTCTCTTCAATCTCCTATTATGAACGTTGTCTTGTTTTTGACTTTTTATTCTCCAGCCTGTTTCACAGTCGCAATTTAATTCTTTCATTCCTTAATTGAGCTGGTGGTGGAGAATAAGGGAGTCGAACCCTTGACCTCTTGAATGCAAATCAAGCGCTCTAGCCAACTGAGCTAATCCCCCCTGATTTTTAATTAAGAATTAATGAATTATTAATTAAGAATCGGATCCAGCTTACTCTGCTCTGTCCTGTAATTCTTAATTTTTAATTCTTCATTCTTAATTTCCCTCTGGCTGCGTAGTCCCACCCAGACTTGAACTGGGGACCTCTACATTATCAGTGTAGCGCTCTAACCAGCTGAGCTACGGGACTTTATTAATTACAAATGACGAACGACGAATTACGAATGATGAATGAAAAACCTGGATTTATCACCCTTAATTCGCAATTCCTGATTCGTAATTCCTAATTCAATCCAATCCCTGGTAATATATTTAAAAAAAGGCAGAAGACTTGCTTCTCTAATTCTCAATCCCAGATTATCCTTAACAGATACTTCTTTCAATAGACTCCGGGCGCCGGGCAAGGCTCCAGAAAGGAGGTGTTCCAGCCACACCTTCCGGTACGGCTACCTTGTTACGACTTAACCCCAGTCATTGGTTTTACCCTAGGCCGCTCCTTGCGGTCACAGACTTCAGGTACCCCCAACTCCCATGGTTTGACGGGCGGTGTGTACAAGGCCCGGGAACGTATTCACCGCGCCATGGCTGATGCGCGATTACTAGCGAATCCAGCTTCACGGAGTCGGGTTGCAGACTCCGATCCGAACTGAGACCGACTTTATCGAGATTAGCATCCTGTCACCAGGTAGCTGCCCTCTGTATCGGCCATTGTAACACGTGTGTAGCCCTGGACATAAGGGCCGTGCTGATTTGACGTCATCCCCGCCTTCCTCTCACCTTACGGTGGCAGTCTCGCCAGAGTCCTCAGCTTTACCTGTTGGCAACTGACAATAAGGGTTGCGCTCGTTATGGGACTTAACCCGACACCTCACGGCACGAGCTGACGACAACCATGCAGCACCTTGTACGCGTCCTTGCGGAAAACCAGATTTCACCAGCGGTCACAGCACATTTAAGCCCAGGTAAGGTTCCTCGCGTATCATCGAATTAAACCACATGTTCCTCCGCTTGTGCGGGCCCCCGTCAATTCCTTTGAGTTTCACTCTTGCGAGCGTACTCCCCAGGTGGATGACTTAACGCTTTCGCTAAGCCGCTGAACGGTATATCGCCAACAGCGAGTCATCATCGTTTACGGCGTGGACTACCAGGGTATCTAATCCTGTTCGATCCCCACGCTTTCGTGCCTCAGCGTCAGTTGACCCTTAGTAAGCTGCCTTCGCAATCGGTGTTCTGTGTAATATCTAAGCATTTCACCGCTACACTACACATTCCGCCTACCTCAGGATAACTCAAGTAAAACAGTTTCAATGGCACAACTACAGTTAAGCTGCAGTATTTCACCACTGACTTATCCTACCGCCTACGCACCCTTTAAACCCAATAAATCCGGATAACGCTTGCACCCTCCGTATTACCGCGGCTGCTGGCACGGAGTTAGCCGGTGCTTATTCACGCAATACCGTCAAATACCCTCACGAGGATACCATTCTTCTTGCACAAAAGCAGTTTACAACCCATAGGGCCGTCTTCCTGCACGCGGGATGGCTGGTTCAGGCTCTCGCCCATTGACCAATATTCCTCACTGCTGCCTCCCGTAGGAGTCTGGTCCGTGTCTCAGTACCAGTGTGGGGGACCTTCCTCTCAGAACCCCTAGACATCGCAGCCTTGGTGGGCCGTTACCCCGCCAACAAGCTAATGTCACGCATGCCCATCCTTTACCGCCTCGAAGCTTTACCTGTAAACCCATGCGAATCTACAGAACCATGGGGTATTAATCCGGATTTCTCCGGGCTATCCCCCTGTAAAGGGCAGGTTGCATACGCGTTACTCACCCGTGCGCCGGTCTCGGGAACATATTGCTACATCTCCTTACCCCTCGACTTGCATGTGTTAAGCCTCCCGCTAGCGTTCATCCTGAGCCAGGATCAAACTCTCCGTTGTATAGAAAATTCTTATAAACCTAATCGTTTGTTCTTTCTACCCGGCCCGGAACTACCTGTCGAATCTATTTTCTTTTTCCCTGTAAAGAATTTACGAAACTTCTAATCTTTAAAGCCCGTCTTCTTACCTTCTCTTAATAATCTTCAATGAACCTGTTTCTTTTTTTCTCCTCTTCTTTTAGAGAAACCCCTGTAGAAAAGTGTGGCAAAATTAATACTATTTTATATCCCGCCAAAATCTTTTAAACTCTTTTTTAAGTTTTTTTCTTCTTCAAAAGTTATACTTTTTATAGCCAGCGGAATATGACCACTTAACGGTATATCAGGAATCCCCCTCCATTATCAGAAATGGCTGAAATTCCCCATTTAATTTAATCAAGACAATAAATATTTAGTGTGTTTTGTGTTTATATTAGATGACAAGAACGCAATTTTAAATGGTCGGATCTTCAGATGAACTCTTAACTGCACAAACACGTCAAATGTTAATAAAATCAAAGAAACTTGAAAGCCTGAAAAAATCTAAACAATTTCTAATTTTAACCCATCTATAAAGAACTATCTTTACACCTGCCATGCAAAAAATAAAGAAAACTAATTCGTAGAGCTAATGAAACAAAGAACACTATTATTGCTGTTGATTATAAGCATATTCGCAACAAATCAGTTATCTGCACAGATATTTGGTAAAATCACTTCACCTACCCCCCTGGAAACATCTTCGGCCTTAAAGCAAGCCCTTGATATCGGGGTCAAAAAAGCTGTGGATATTTTATCAAAAGAAAACGGATTCCTGGCTGATAAGGAAGTCAGAATTGCTTTTCCCAATGATATTAAAAGAGTAGACCAGACTTTGCGCAGCGTAGGATTGGGTGAAGTGTCCGACGACTTCATCAAACAATTGAATACGGGTGCTGAAAAAGCTGTTGGATTGGCTGCGCCTATTCTCTTGGATGCAATCAGGACAATGACCTTCGAAGATGCTTCTAAAATCCTCCTGGGTGGAAATGGAGCAGCTACAAAATATTTCCAGACCAAAACCAATGACAGCCTTTACGCCGCCTTTAAACCAAAAGTTAAAGAGGTGCTGGATCAGTACGGCGTCTCAAAATCCTATTCCTCTTTAATGTCTGAATATAATGCCATCCCTTTTGTAAGAAAAGCCAATACTGACCTGAATGATTACGTCACCAGGGAAACATTAAAGGGATTATTTATAAAACTGGCGGAAGAAGGAAAACAAGATCAGAACGGACACAAAAGCAAGAACCACCGACCTCCTCCAAAAAGTCTTCAGCTCGATTACTCAGAAGAAATAATCATCTCCGTTGTTATCGGCAGTCAATTTTTTCACATCAGAATCACTTTATCAGTGTTTTAATTTCGATGGGTCTTGTCGGTTGTCCCAAAAGGAGATAATCTCTATTTCCTTTTTTCTTGGTTTTACCCTGTAATAAAGACTATTGTGTTCCGTAATAAATCCTTTCCTTACATTTTTCTTTCTCTTTGAAGCTTTAAAGAGGTAAGGATATTCGGCTATTTTGGAGATCGTCTGTTCAGTTAAATGAACAAAGTTTTCCGCCTCTTTTATTGACCATTGTCTATAAATGAAGTCAAGCACCTTAAAGTAGGTAAGGAGGGCGGCGGGAGTCCAGTTGATTTTCATTTAAGGTTATATTTAGCCCTAACCTCTTTCATAACTTCTGCATGTGGAATAAGCTTCCCCTCGTCAGCCTCTGCAAGCCCTTTTTCAATTGATTGGCGTTCTTCCTCACTGATTTCATCCCACCAGTCAAAATCTTTCTCATTTTTCAATACCTCTTCTACCTTCCTCAAAGTTAATGGTTTGCTTGTATTAAGAATGAGCTGTACCAATTCGAGTTTTTTAGCCTGTATATTCATCTTTGTCCTCCTTTATGCAAATTTAACACTTTTAACTCCATTCTTTACCGGTACTTCAGTAAAATAATAAGCCTTTGTTTTTCAGGAAAAAACCTTAAAAATTAGCGGCAGCTAAGAATCAGCACATCATTTCTTAATCCTTAATTATAAAATGATCTTCTCATTATCCCTGTCCCAGAATACCTTTTTATTGTTTTTATAGGACAAAGTTCCCATATGGGCTGTGATAGCCTCCATAAATCCCTGGTCAATATTACAGCTCGTAGTTTTTCCATCCCTGATGCAATCCAGCCATTCCTTAATATGAAGATGAGTGGTATCTACTCTCTTCCCTCCCCTGTAGGTATATAGGAGACCCCGTCCGGCGAAATATTTCTCTGTCGCTGTGGTAATAACATCCACATTATTTTTTCCCGGTATATAGGAATAAATCGGATTATTCACATCGATAATTCCTTCCTTGATTTTTTCAGCATATCTTGTTGACCTCGGATCAGGATAAATCATCAGTGTCTCACTCATTTCCATCCAGGCATCGTGTCCCATAACAACCTTTCCCCGGCTTTTCTGACTCGATAAGGTAGCACTGTAAAGCAGGGATAGATTTCGCTTAGGAAATTCAAAAACTGTCGTCAATACATCCGGCACAGTTCTGCCATCCTTAAAGTAATAAATTCCTCCTGTAGACATAGCCGAATCAGGTATACCCACTTTCATGATCTGGTTAATGGCATCGTACTCATGTGTGAGCAAATCACCCGAAAGCCCTGTACTGTAATCCCACCAGCATCTCCATCGGAAAAACCGTTCCAGGCTGAACTCATGCCACGGTGCCTGTCCTATAAACTGGTTCCAGTCAATCGTCTGCTGGTTAGCGCTGTCAGGTATAGGATATACCCACGCCCCGTTCGGATCATTCCGGTTAGTGGTCACCTCAATGAGATTCACATCACCGAGAACGCCTTTTTCAATAGCTTCCTGAGCTTTAAAATAACTGTCGGTCTGTCTTCCCTGGTGCCCGAGTTGAAACACAATTCCGTTTTCCTTAACAATACGGCGTACTTCATACGTCTCCTCCACAGTCCAGGTCATCGGTTTTTCACAATAAACATGCTTCCCGTTCCTTGCCGCTTCCATCGTCATAGGACCGTGCCAGTGATCAGGAGCAGCTATAATCACGGCATCCACATCAGGAGAAGCGCACAATTCCTCGTATGTCTTGAAAATCTTTGGTTCATCGCCCATTTTACCCCCTGTGCCTTCACGATGGATATTGGCTCCTGTTTCAGCAGCCATTTTTTCATAAGTTTTAAATATATCGCAAATGGCCGTAACCTTTACACCTAAATTATCCTGCTGAAGAAAATCTTCATATCGTTTATCTCCCCTATCCTTGGCTGCACCTTCTTTCCAGCTGTCAATCATTGTAGGATGAACAAATCCCAATCCTTTGGCAAGTTGTTTTCCTCTTATTCCATGACCAATCAATCCGATTCGGATAATTTTATTAGTATTTGAGGGTGGTATTGCAGGCGGCGCATCATGGCTCATTCCCACTTCTCCGCTTATTGTTTTGCTGATAAAACGCTCAGTCTGTTTCTTCCTGAATGCGCCATAAATTACAGCCCCGGCAACCGGTATTGTTGCTAATGTTTTCAGTACATCGCGTCTTTTTACATTCTTCTTTTCTGAATTGTTTTCCTGATTTTCTTTTTGATTGTTCATTTTATTAATACCTCAATGATTTGATCTGTATATAAGCCGGTCCAAACCGACAATTCTCCCTGTAGGGATAAGGGCCAAAAGCCACATGATTAAAAATTCAATAAAAACTTTATCTACAATAAGATAATTACCCTCTGTTGGAAGTGCATATTTTAGTCCTGTTAACGGAGGGTGCGACAGATAATACATCGCCAGCAATACCATACCCGCCCAGGCCGCTAAACGTGTAAAAATCCAAGAATAAGCCCCAGCCCTATCAGGATCAATCCCCATTCATTCATAAAATCCACCACGGGCAACAAAGCGTATTCTGGGCCAGTGAATGAAAAAATCCTGACAAAAATCCTTTTGAATCAATAAGATACCCGTAAGCCGACCAATTTGGATTAAATACTTTTGTTACTCCTTCATATAAAAAATGCCATCCTACAGCAATTCTTAACAGGATCAGTACGGATAATTGCATATTGTTCAAAGTTTTCTTTGTTCTAAGCATATAGTTTATTATTTAAAAGCAAATTTTCAAAACTACCGGAAGTAATACTTATTCCCTGATTTTTAAAACCAGTCCCGATGCTCTTTTGAAAGCAGGTGTACAAAAATAAGACGCTTTACAGATTTACTGCAATGAATTTTCTGAAAATATGCTGCAAAAATTCTGCTTTCCCTTCAAATTTCTTCAGCAGCACAAAAATATCGGGATAATATAAATTATTATAACATTTTACAACATACATATTATAAGGTTATTACACAAATAACACATTATTTTTCATGCTCGAAAAAAAGCAATAAAATGTCCGGAAAATGAATTCCTGCAACGGAATTAATTCTCCTTAAAAAAATATAAAATTCGTTTAGAGCCTGTTTAAATTCTTATCGCTGTATGATGCAGGGGCATCAAAAACCAACAGAAAGCATAATTTATCTGGGGCTGCCAAAATATTTGTTCCTAACTGGCATGACCGATTCCCGGCGGCGATTTACAAAAAGTTCTTCGTTTAACATTGAGAGAAAAAGACCTTGAGAAGAATATCAAGGCAAAATACGGTTATGGGCATCACAGAAAACTAAAGTTGATAAAGTGCAGATAACGAGTTGCTAAAAGATACTATTTGCTCCCAAATCAAGGTTTTCTGTAACTAAAATCGTACCTGTGTCACTCATTAACTGAAGTTTTTTGCCTTATTAACCCACATTAACCAGTATTTAAGCCTCAATTCAATCAATCGGCACAATCTCTGCTTAACTTTATATGGTAAAATTTGCGGCAGGGACCCGGTTCGTATCTGGGTCGTATTTGGTTCGCACCTCCCTCGTGACACTTTTTTATCATAATACCGATTTTTTCACCCGATTTTTCTTACCCACAGGCTTGCCCTTTCTGTCTCCTGATCCAATCAATCACTATATTCTTACTGTATCCTCACGTGCCGGATTGCCACGAAGTGGCAATATAATCTTGTCCAATGGCAACGCCTTGGTTATATAGGACAATCATGGATTCAACCGCCACGAAGTGGCAATATAATCTGGCCCAATGGCAACGCCTTGGGTAAACAGGACAATCATCCAATTGGCGTCCTGAAAGGACAGCATAAATAAAAGCTCATGCACTTTCTGCGATCAGTACGGTGTTTTTAGCAAGATATTGCTTAAGTGCTAAAACCGGATAAAGAATTTTCCGCTTGTCTTTAAAATAGGCGATCACCCCCTTCTTTCTCATCTGGTAGATCTTGCCCGGACTGACATGCAGTAACTTACATGCCACTCCCTCTTCCACGTAATCGTTGAATGCCACCAGCGAAGGGTATTTGCACAGGAATGTAATCCTCGCGTCAAGGTCATCCATCCTGCTGTTCAGGCGGTTGACGGCATTAATGATATCGAAAATCTCCTTCATAGTAAAAATTGTTTTAGTGTTTAAATATTTCAGTCAGGCACTATATCTAAATGTCACACGCATATTATTGATAATCAATATATAAACCCCTACTTCTGTCACAAATTTGTCACAACCGAAACTGTTGATTTGTGACATAACTGTGACATTTTTTGTGACATTTTTACCTGAATTATTCATATTATATTATTGATATATAATCATTTATAATAAAAAATATTGTGACATTATTTGTGACTTTGAAAATATTTATTGGATTCTTCCGTAACCCTGTAAACAGTCCGGCGGTCGACCCCAAAAATCTCAGCGACTTCTGCGACACTTGTACCGTTATTTAGCATATTTTCAATAGCCTTGATATGATGGCTCAGGTTTATCTTACGTCTGATCTTATCAGGTTGTAATGCAAACGGCAGCTGGATATCGGCAAGGTTCGAAGCCGCTCGAAAGTAAATCCCAAGCCGACAACAGGATGATCGCCCCTTGTAAAGACCGGCACCATATCGATATACCTCTCATCTTTCTTGGTTTTGGCATGGAGAGAAAGAACCGCCCGTCCTTCGTTGTGTCGAGATAAAACATTTCGGTGAAGAAATTCTGAAGCATGGCGCTGCCATAATAGGATACCGACGAAACGGCCGTCCTCGGGTCGCCTTTGGTGGTGTGGCCGATGACCAGCAATGCTGCGCCCGTTTTTTCCCTTATCTGCTGAAGGCGGGCAATGATCCGTGTGACTATGTCGGGTTTGAGCGAATCGGGAAGCAGACGTGATATGTTGTCGATAATGATCAGCTTTGCCCCGTGATCCACTGCGCACCGCTCAATTTTATCCAGCAGGTCGAAACCGAGGGCCATCATCCTGCCGTTATTCTCGTACATATAAACAAGGTTCTCAAGCAGTTCGGGTTTAGTCACTTCTACAGCCCGCCCGTGACGTTCGCTGATGGTTTTCTTATCATTTTCAAGATCGAAAAGCAGCACCTTCATCGGCTCGCAATCATTTCGCAAGGCAAGGCAGGGGTCGATGCCGGTGCCTGTTGCGGCGGCATAGGCCACCTGGAAAGCAAAGATCGACTTGCCGTAGTTGGTGCGCGAGAAGAAATAGGTGATCGTGTTTTCATAGACAAAAGCCCCGCAGATGCTCTTCCGGTCAGGCTCAAGACTTCCATCCTCAACGACTTTGCTGAAGGAACTTGCCTTAAAATAAGGATCTTCAGGAGCAGTATTATCGAGGCGGCGGACGATTGTTCCACGCGGTTTCACGTCCGCTGAATCGTTCGGATAAAATGGTATTGAATCAAGATGTTCCATAGGAGTATAAATTATTAGTAAAACATACCCCTAAGATAATCATAAAAAGTGTAAGCTGTATAGTTATAATATTGATTATCTGGTGTTTAAAGGTGACGGACACCCATCGTCACCTCGTCAACTTTCAAAAGGAAATTTTCGTCAATGACTCCTGGAATTTTTGTGACAATAGGTTATAATCACCTGTCACACCGTTAAAACAGTAGCCGGATATCGACTTATGATCGATATATTTGGTAATCTCGTTAAAACTGGAGCTTGATTTAAACGGTTTTCCGATAAAGGTGTACCATGCCCTGAGAAAAGATTTTCGCTGCCCGCTTATTATCTGTATGATGCCAAGTTTTGAAAGCAGGACGAACATAATGGCATACTCTTTCGGGCTTTGTTTCTGATTGAATATTTTTTTGCAGATTTCAGCCAGTTTGGCGGGTTGATCATGTTCGAGCCAGTCGGTAAAAGATTTAACTGTCACGTTCCCGGAAGGATGAACGGGTAAGGCTTTGGATAATGTTTGTTTTTCGTTCTGAATTTGCTTTAATCCGCTTTCATCAGGCAAAAGCTTTTCCTGATCCTCCGGTGATCCGTCTCCCATAAGGTAATCATAGAATTCATTCTCGATTTCTGTAAGATCAATTTTAAAACGGGTACACCGGTGCCTGAGTATCCTTTGAAATAAATCGTACAAGACTCTGCAGGCAATCACATAAGACTCAACTACAGTTTGAATAACTTTCTCATGATTTTTATCATAGCTGATCAGCAGCCGGTTTGTAGCGCCATAACAAAAAGTACCGTCAGGCAGGCTTCCGTCCTTGAATTTTCCTTCCTGATCGATGAACGGGATAATTTTGCTCAATTCCTCAAGCAGGTCTTTTATGTATTCTGTACGGTTCGACTCATAACGGTACAGGTTTTCATTGATTTCGTCATACACCTTATATATAAATTTTTCGGGAGAACCGCTGATCGTTTTAACAATTTTGCCATAGGCAATATTAAGTAAAGCCATCGCTTCCGGCATTCTTTCGGGAACATGATCATACACTCCCTGAAGGATTGCATCCGCTAAAGAGAGGCAGTTAAATAAAGAGATGAACTTCCGCAACTGTTTATTTTTCATAGATATATCTTCCCCCTAAAGTTCAGGCTTCTGAGGATTAAACTTTGAGAAGTGAAATTAGGCAGAGGGAATGAGATTTCCTAACAAAAACTATGAATTATGAGTGATGAGTTTACACAGGATCAGAGATACTAATGGTTTAACTAATTGGCTAAGTATTTGATGATGATTTATATGTCTTGTAAAAATGGCTTTATTGCGCTTTCAAATCGAATCAACCTATCGACTAAATCATTTTGAATTGCCGGCCATTGATCCTCATCATCCAGACCGCCAAACGAGACGTAAGTCCCAACATACTGTTGTTTACGGTCATCTTTAAAGTTCCACTCCAATGGTTCTCCAAACTGTTTTTCAATTTCTCCCTTTCGGGAATGTAAATATTCAAATCGATTTCTGTTTATTCCTTGTGATGAAGCGGGTAGGAAAAAATCAATCTTTACGGTCCTTCTTAAAATTTGAATTACCCAACTGAGCCCTCCTTTACCGGCTGTCGCACTTATCCAACTCTGATGTCCTTGTGGGGGGGATATTTTATTAAAGAGTTGAGTCCTTTGATTACAAAGGGATAAAAACTGTTCGAAGAATCTGTATATTTTTTCATTTTTCACAACAGGTTTTTTAACAGTTACAGCAACACCTGGACTCTCTTTTGGATCGCTTAATTTTATCGGGTTATCCAATCCAAATATTTCTTCAATTTTACCTTTTGTGAATAATTTCAACTCATTAAAGTCTATTTTAAAAGTTGGCTCTGTGGATTTTATTTTCCTTAAAAGTTCCTGGGATATTATAGTTACTATGCTGTCGGTTGATTCAATCAATGTTTTCCAACCATTGTCAAGTAATTTGCTTTTTTTCAATAATGTGTCTAAGGCGTCAATATTTGAATAAGCAAATGACGATAAATTTCTCGCAATGTATTCAATCTTATCTTTTTCTATATCTACCTGCCAAACAATTCGCTCTTTTGGATTTTTCTCAAAAGTTTTAAAAAGAAGCCATTTTACTCCATTTGTTAAAACTCCAAAGTCGATCCCGGATTTGAAACAGTAATTTGCAAGCTGATCTATAATATTTTTGTTTTGTAAATCAACGGATAAATTTTTTGCTTCAACAATCAGAGTTGGCGTACCGTCTTTAAGTAAAGTATAGTCAGGGATTTTTCCATCTTCGTCGGGAGCATTCGGCTTCACGAATTTAGGGTTAGACGTCTTCCATCCAATTACATTCAATACCGGCTCAATTAATTGAGTTCTTACTGCCTGTTCGTTTCTTTCATAGTTTGTTCGAAATTCCTTAGCCTGTTCCCGTATTTCATTTAAAATACTCTTAATTTCTTCCATTGATGCAGTTTTTTATCATAGTTCGTCTTTCATTCCCTTACGAACATACAATTTATTTTTTAAATTACAAATGTTAGAATCAGGATTTTCAGGATTAAAGAATTAAAGGATTTCAGCAACTGCCGAAGAATAAAAAAAGGCGGCACAAGAATTTGCACCGCCAGTATGTATAGTTCCGGGTAAACAGAATCAGGGAATATACAAGAACAAATGCGACTTCCGTTCGCTTTCGCCTAAATATATTGTACCGTCAAGGCCGGTGGTCATGCAGTCGAACTGCTGTCCGCGCCAGTAATAATAAGGACTGCGGTCGACAATCAACAAACCGTATGATTCGAATCCTCCTCCATCAGGATTGTAAGAATAGAACTGGCAGGGACGTGTGGAAGAACGCTCACCGGCCATCATATAAACCTTGCCATCCATACCCACCGTGAGACAGCGAAGGCGTCTGGATTCGCGGACTTTGCCCAGATTCTTTAATACCATTGTTTTGGGATCAAATGAGAAGAGGTAACCGTCGGTCGTTCCGCCATAGATCAATCCTTTTGCATCTTTTGCAAAATACTCAACGGCTGTATAATCCTGGAAGAACTGGAGGTAATAATAATCGCCGGGAATTTCAACTTTAGTCGGAACAAGCTTACCCGAAGAAGGATCATAATATTTCAGCATCCCGTTGGTTGAAGACATGAAAACCCTTCCCGAATCGTCACAGACAAGGGCTCTTGGAAGAGTGCGCCAGGTGCGTTCGGGACCATGATAGACCTTTTTGCTGTCGACTTCTCCCAGGTCGGTGAATTTTTTAGCTGAGATGTTATAAATGAAGAAATGACCGTCGGGGTAAGTGAGGCCGTAAATTTCATCCAATTTGGGATTAATGGTAAGGGCATAAATGGAATTGTTGGCAAGAGGCATACCCAGATCTTCTACGTCGGCGTTTGCATCGGGGAGCTTCACGCGATTATTGCTTATTGAGGGCTTGTAACAGTAAAGGTGACCGCCTGGATAATCACTGAAATATTTTTTAATATCCTTCCAAAGGGTTACATCAAGTTTATCATCTCCTTCACCGTATTTTGAAAGGGGAACATCTTCAAACATATTTTTACCTGTTCCAATGTAAATATATCCGTTTTTATCCTCAACAAGAGAGTGAAGAATGGCAGTTTGTCCCGGAATTTTACCCAAATGCCTTACTTTATTTATGGAAGGATCGAACATGATCAGATAAGCATCATCACCGCTTGTCCCTCCGTATATAATCCCATTTGAGGCGGTGATCAGTGAGGTGATGGCGCTGCTGTTGACCGGCACTTCGTTTACGTCGGGATACCCAGGATCGCGAAGGTCGACGCGCTGGCGGTTCTGAATCAATGTTTTAGCCCAGTCTTGTGAGAAACCAATATTTGTAGCGAAAACCGCTAAGAGCAGAATAATGAATCCCGTATATATTTTTTGGCAGTTGTTCATAATCTTTGTCCTTCAGGTTGATAAAATTCGTAATTCCGTAATTCTCAATTGTTTTGCGGGTGATAAATAATCAATTGCAGGGCACAGGGTATTGAGCCGATCATCTGAGTTGCATCTTTTTTATCCTTTACTTCAGCCTGTCCGCAAAGATAAACTGTGCCGTCCGATCCGACAGAAGCTCCCTCACATCCGAACACCCTTCGTCCATCAGCTGTTTTCATAGCGCCAAGATCTTGACGTATTCCCTTCTTAATGTCGTACATAATAAGATGGTGATCCGACTCACTTCCAAAAGTTTCAGCATATTTTTGAACATTAAATCCTCTTGCGGAGGGAGCGAAATAGACTTTACCGTTTTTACCGTCTACAGCAAACGCAAGTGTGGAATATGGAATATCTTTCCGGTCGCCTTCGAGATAGCGGCTGTCGCACATCTTTACCAGCGGGGTGATTTTACCTTCAGGCCCGTCGTGGGGATCAAAGCGGAAAAGAATTGATCCGCTGCCGCAGGTCACCCCGTATGCCACTTTTTCTTCATCGTCCCAGGCCACTGCCCGCCAATCGTTGGACCGGTCAATCATAGGATTCCTCAGCTGTGTGGGATAAATTGTCGGATCATAGGGCGTACGCAGAGGGGTGTCATAAACCTCTTCCCGTTTGGCATCATATTTCTCAACCCTTGCGGTAGGAAAACTCATATAGACATTGCCATCATCATCGCAGAAGATATCACGGCAGGTGTCCCAGTTGCTGACCCTCCCGAGATTCTTTGTGACCCTGTTTTTAATGTCGAAACGGTATAAATAGCCTGTAAAACCAATGCCAAAAAGGTAATTGCGTTTTTTATCAATGGTCAGGGGGTAACAGCCTACTCCCTGATCGACAGGTCCAAGATTGGTAAACTGTTTGGTTTTAGGATTGTACTGAAGCCACGCCCCTCCTTTCCAGCTTGTATAGTCTATAGTCGTAGGTCCGCTGCCATTGCTCATCGGAACAATGTAAATATTTCCTTCATTATCCTCAACCGGTTTGTTGTGAAGTTTCCCGGAAACCCTGATACCTTTGCCGCGCTCGCCCATAAATTCAGCCATATCGTAAAGCATAAAGTTTTTGTCCTGTGCTTTGTCGTAAACATAGAAATGGGCGCTTTCTCCTTCCGTAATCAGGCAGGAATAGACATCTCCGTTTGAGGCTGCATAAAGACCGTTCCACATATAGGGATCCTTGCCGGGATATTCCCTTGTCTCAACAATACAATCTCCGCTTTTCGCTTCCTGGGCAACTGAGTATCCTGAAATGAAAATCCCAGCGCAAAAAATTAGATTCCGAAGTATTATAAAGGATTGCAGGGAAGGCTGCCTGTTGTGTTCAATGGTTGTCATATTGTATTGTAAATGTTATAGTTTAAAACCCTTTCGGGGTTGTAAACCCCCGAAAGGGTTATATGTTCCTATTTTGTAAAGGTTTTACAGAATGCCTTGCATAATTCACCAACCATGTCATCCTGCATAACAATAAATTGAGTGGAACTGTAACCGCAGAGCAACTCGACAAGATAACCGTATTTATCCTTTGAAAGTGTGAGATAAAGTAACGGAGATTTTGCATCTTTCCCAATGTAATCAATAAGCATTGGTTTTACAATCTTTTCATGAGTCTGCTGCAAAATATAACGATCAGCAAGGGCTTCGTTGAATGTCTTTTCGAATTGCTGTCCCTTTTCGAAAGCATCGGGTTTTGCAGTTCCTGAAACACTGAGCGATTTGTTAAAACCTGTTCCCGACGGATTGCCGTGAATATCCAGAAAAGCAATGAAATTGCCAGATTCTGCAGCTTTCCTTAAAGTCTGTGCCTCAGGTTCGGAAAAGGGAGCAGTCCCCTTCCAATCGTATACGCCGGGTTGATAAGGCTTTTCTCCGGAAAATTGTTCCCACTGATAATCACCATTTCTGTTCAGATCGACCTTGTTGCCGTTCTGCCGGGTCATGTTCTCATGACCATAAGGATTTAAAAGAGGGATTACTTTCAGGTAATATTTCTTTAAATCAATGATCTTCTGATCAGGATGTTCTGCCAGATACTCAACGAAACTAAATGTCCCGTAACTGTTTTCCCATTCATTGCCGTGAGTATTGGAGTAGATGAAAATTCCCGGATTCGAAGGATTTCCCATGCTCAGGCTGTAAATCTTGTAATCACCAGTCGCCTCTCCCTCTTCGGTAAGTTTAACGGATGGATTATTCTTTACAAATTGCTTCATCATTTCCACATAATCAGGGTATTTTATCTTCTCAGGGAAATACCTTCCGAACCTTACCCTGTTGCCTATGGCATTCACCATAAAGAGGTATTTATTCTCAGTTCCGGCATAAACCTTCGGCTCATTTAATGAAAGCATATCCACAGCAACAATTTTACCTTTCCCGGCCTTTTGAGAAACAAGTACTGCATCACCTTTATCGCTTTCACCAAGGATCGTTATACTACCCTTTACCGGACTTTCCAAAGCAATGAGTGTCCCTTTGTTGTTATAAACGATAGGTTCTCCTTTTTTATAGCCTGAAGTAATTTCACTCTCCTTAACTACTTTTATGGTTTTCAGATCCACGCTCTTTGTTTTAAGCCCGTTTAAAGCGGCAAAGGCACGAATATCCATTACAACAGTTCCACCCTCTGAAGTATATTTCTTAATCAGCTTCCTGTAAGATGTGACTTTTCCTGCATCCGATAACAAAATTACAAGTCCGTCTTTGCGACCTGTAATTTCACCCTCATTTACTTTACTTTCAGAAAAAACCTGCAAATGATTCAGCAGCATTCCCATAGATTTTATTGTAGCAGAAGTATCAGCCAGATCAGTAACCAGGGAATACTGTTTCCCCGTTTCTTGCTGTGCCATTGTACCCATAGTGCATAAAACACTGATCAATAGAACAATTATTTTTCCCATAATTACGATTTATATAACATTTATTTACTCACAATAAATACGGGAGCCGGTGAGACTTTTACCTTTGCCTTACCTTTATTTACTTCCAGTGGTGAGCGGTTACCAAATATATCCACAAGTAAAGCATTTTTATCCTTTACCTGTATAATCTTTTCGACGCTCTTCTCAGGTTTTTTATATTTCAGGATACCGTTATCCTTATAAGTCTCCTCATTGGCTACCCAAAGCATGGTCACTTTTTTATTGCCTGCACCGCGAAAAACATAAGCGTAATAATTATCCTGACCATCGCTAATCGTTTTAAGCAGCCTTGGCTCTGGAAGCAGACTTATCATTGTTTTCAATGCCTGTCCCTGTTTACGAACCTCGCCGTTCTTATCGAAGAAACCAAAAAGACGCATCATGGAAGTCGGATCACCTTCCTGACTGAAATCCAGAACATGGAACGACTGAACATGCTCCACGCCATGGGATGCGCAAAGCCCGTATAATCTCAAAGTAAAATCGGCTTGTTTCTGATCATCATATTCATATTTGTCGTTACGGTATTTCATGGGATAACCCACTTCTGTAAACCAGACGGGCTTCTGTTCAATACCGTATTTCTTCATCGATTCCCTTAAAACAATAAGGGCCTTGACAATATTCCCTTTGTAATCCGGCCCGTAAGGCTGAGAGTAACAATCCAGGCCAATGGCATCATAATATTTGTAACCGCCAAGATTATTGACATTTTCAATAAAACGAAGCCATCCGTAAAACTTCATTTTCATACCCGGTTTGTATTCATAATCAAACTGCGAGTAATAAGAAATTCCAAACCAGGTGCCGATATTCCCTCCGGCAGTTCCGAATGCAATAACATAAGCAGATGGATCAATCGATTTGATGATCGTGTATGCATCTTTCAGAAATTCAAAATAGTACTTATCGGAATTTATTCCGGGGGGAGGCGTATATGAATCGATATTGGTTTCCCCGAGTATTTCATAATATTTCACAGGATGCGGCGGCAGTTCGGGATGATCCTTCCAGAATAATCCGTTTCGGCCGTATTTTTTAACAGCCGCTTCAACGCTTTTCTTCCATCCGGCTGTGTCACCCCTGGAGTAGTATTTGCCTCCCAACAAAAGAGTGCAATCGATCCCTGCCTTTGCCGTTTTGATAAAAATATCGTCATCGGCAAACATTGCTCTTACGTTTTTAATCCCCAGTTCACTAACCTGCCGGGCCTTCCCGGTAATCTGGTTTCCCCATCCGAAATTACCCATCCCGTAAAGAAAAATGCCTGTTTTATCCCTGCCATATTTGTTCAGGAATGTCAGATCGCCCCATGAAGCATTTTCAAAATCCCTGATCTTTTCCTTATAGCTCGCAGGATCTCCCACTTTGAATTCCTTCAATTTCTCAAGGTAATTATCCTGATTTATGACATTCTGGGAGAATAAAGGTCCCGTTAAAAAAAGTAAAACAATCGTTTTATAAAATTTTTCAATCATTTTCCAGTAAATATCATTTTAAAGTTCTAAGGTATCATTTCCTTCGTAATTATCAACAGTTGAGTCGCAGCAATTCTCCCATCAATTTTCAAGGCCGGATTTCCCCTTTGAAAGTCTTTAACCTTGAAAACAACTTATGCAAAGATAAAATAATCAACAATTTTAGAGGAATTTAAAAGATATGGCAAGCTATAATGAATATTTGTCAAAACTGACTTAGAATCCGGAAGGTTCACACTACGCCGCATCAAGGATTTGGGCCGGAACAGTTTCAAACAGGGCAATCATTAATGGAATGATAACTGACTCTTACCGGTTTTCTCCACAGTTTATCAGTAGATTATTTATATATAAATGGATAATATAGGAGGCGAGTCCGATATAAGCTGCCAGCCCGAACAATTGCCTTATTACAAATCTGTTTTCAATTATGATTCATCTTTGCAGGCAGTAATGAATATTCCTGTTGCCATGACGTTGTACCCGCTCTTATGTCACTCTTAATGCCAATCCTTTCTTCGTCTCCGCCTGTAATCCCCGGTCTGCTTTTCTTTACAGACGCTCCCCTCATCTATCTGGATTGCTTTTCTACGAAAATTATCCTGTCTCTTTAGCTCCGGCAATCTTCGGTTCAACACGATACTAAAGCAATACCAAAGCCATATTTTCTGCACTATATCTGCACTATTTCTGCACTATATCTGCACTAATTAGTGTTCAAATAGTGTAGAAATAGTGTCGATGTAGTGTTTATATTATGGGGATGATACCGCCATGGCAGGGGGAAGGTTAGGGGAAGGACTTCGGGGATCAGGTAAAGGAACCCGGAATCGTCAAAGCCAATTAATTTCCGGGAGTTTAACTCAGAGTTCTGTTGAGGAGGCGTATATTTTTTATTTCGAACTCAGGTTACGAATGACAAATGATTAACTTACGATTGAATGGCGGTTGTAATAGTTTGATTTTCAGGTGAGATTTTATCAGAAGGAGTGAATAAAATTTTACGTAAAGGCAAAAATAAAGCCGGAGAAAGACCCCGGCCCGCTTATATATATATTGGTTTCGTCTTAGTATTTGTATTGGCCGATGTCTTCGAAGGATGACGAACGGATAAATTCAGCACGGGCTTTAACCTCACCTTTCGCCATTTTGTTGAATACCTGGGCAGAACGGAAATGTTCCATATCGCGGTTGGCATCCAATATTAAAAGATAACTCATGATGATGTATCCTGCCATTTCTACAAGGCGTCGGGCATGGAAATCAATGAATTCATTATCGCCGACTGAAAGAACCCTGGCAACTGCTTCTTCATAATCCTGGGTCAGGGAAATAAGAATACGGCGGAATTTTTCAAGTTCGGGTTTTAGCTCCATCTTTTCATACACATGAATCTGCTTCAGGTAACCGCCTGTCGTAACGCCCCTTATGGCAGCCACAACCTGTAACTGTGTGGTACCCTCATAAATGGATGTAATACGGGCATCGCGGTATATGCGTTCAACAGCATAGTCTTTCATAAATCCCGAACCTCCGTGAATCTGTATGGCATCGTAAGCATTCTGATTGCAATATTCGGATCCCATTCCTTTAACCATTGGCGTATAAAGATCAGCCATCTTCTGATATTCCTTCATTTCTTCCCTTTCTCCCGGCTCGAGTTTTCGTTCCTCTGATATGTGCTGGTAGGTTTTATATAAATCAACAAATCTTGCCGTTTCATAAAGAAGGGAACGCGAAGCATCAAGCTTCGCCTTCATAACGGAAAGCATCTCGTATACAGCCGGGAATTCGATTATAGCTTTCCCAAATTGCTGACGTCCTTTTGCATATTGAAGAGCCTCCCTATAAGCGGCTTCCGAAACACCAACAGACTGAGCGGCTATTCCAAGACGGGCACCATTCATCAGAGCCATCACATACTTGATTAATCCCAGCTTCCGTGAACCAACAAGTTCGGCAGGTGCATCCTTGAATACAAGTTCACAGGTCGGTGAACCGATTATGCCCATCTTATGCTCAATGCGGCGAACAGTAACCCCACCTTTGCGTTTGTCATATATATACATGGACAATCCCCGGCCGTCGCGGGTGCCTTCTTCTGAACGGGCCAGAACAAGGGAAATATCCCCATCGCCGTTAGTTATAAAACGTTTCACACCATTCAGCAGCCAGGTTCCTTTATTTTCATCGTAAGTCGCCTTGAGCTGAACAGCCTGGAGATCAGAGCCTGCATCGGGTTCGGTAAGGTCCATGGCCATGGTATCCCCTTCGACAACACGGGTGAGATAACGTTTTTTCTGATCCTCATCGGCAAATTCGTTGAGTGTTTCGGCGCAATCCTGTAATCCCCATATATTAACAAATCCGGCATCTGCCCGTGAAACGATATCAGCCGCCATGATATAAGGGACAATAGAAAAGTTCAGGCCGCCGAAACGACGGGGAAGAGTAATACCAAGCAATCCAGCTTTTCTCAAAGCATCGAGATTTTCCTGGGTTCCACGGGCATATTTTACTCTACCGTGAATGACTTGTGGACCTTCTGCATCGATAGATTCAGCATTCGGAGCGATAATTTCGCCGCTGATTTCGCCGACCACATTCAGGACGCGTTCGTAACTGTCCATGGCATCCTCAAAATCAATCGGTGCATAGTCGAAAGTTGATTTATCAGCAAAATTACGTTCCTTGAGCGTCACCAGTTTTTGCATCATCGGATGCGTCAGGTGGAATTTCAGATCTTTATTATCGGTATAATAATTTGCCATATTAATAGTTTCAGAGTTTCAATGTTTCAATGTTCTAACGTTTCAGGATTTCAGGGTTTCATGTTTCCGGTTTTTCTGAAACTTGAAACTCTGAAACTTTGAAACGTTATTTTGTATTTAATTTATAATACTTGATCATCTTAGGAATAATTTCAGATAAATCGCCAATTATCACATAATCGGCAATTGAATTGATCGGAGCTTCACGATCCGTATTGATTGAAATAATCTGGGCTGATTCTTCCATTCCTGCCCGATGCTGTACCTGGCCGGAAATACCACAAGCTATATAGAGCTTGGGACGAACTGTAACTCCAGTCTGACCAATCTGACGTTGGTGTTCGGCATATCCTGCATCGACAGCTGCCCGTGAAGCCCCCACCTCAGCACCCAAGGCAGCTGCAAGATCGTAGAGTAATTTAAAATTTTCCTTTGACCCTACCCCATAACCGCCGGAAACAATAATTGATGCTCCTTTGATATTCAGTTTCCGTTTTTCAAGATGCCTCTCGATCACATTCACAAGGAAATCCGTATCTGAAACGTATGCGGAAACATCAGCTTTAATCAATTTGCCTGGGTAGACAGAGCTGATTATTTCTTTTTTCATCACACCTTCACGAACGGTTGCCATCTGGGGCCGGCATTCAGGATTGACAATGGTGGCTATTATATTTCCACCGAAAGCGGGGCGAATCTGATACAAAAGGTCTTCATACACCTTCCCTGCTTTTTTATCTTCATGATCACCTATTTCGAGGCTTGTACAATCAGCCGTCAATCCACTGTGAAGAGCAGATGAAACCCTCGGGCCAAGATCACGACCGATTGAAGTTGCACCCATCAAAGCAATTTGAGGAGTCTCTTCCCTGAAAAGTTTAATCAGGATCGAAGCGTGCGGCTGAGTTGTATAGGGGGCAAGCCGTGGATCGTCGAAGACATAGAGATTATCTGCTCCATAAGGAAAAATTTGTTTCTCAATTCCGTCAAGATCTTTCCCTATCACGGCTGCTTCAAGCTGACAATTTAACCGGTTTGCCAAAGTACGTCCTTTTGTCAAAAGTTCCTGACTAACTTCAGCAACTAATCCATCTTCAACCTCGCAATAAACGAAAATATTATTCATCTGTTGACTGTTTACTTTTTACTGTTTAGTGTTCTGTCAGCTAAAGCTGACGGCAAAGGACAAATCACCGTTTAGTTATCACCGGAATTTATCCTATTACATGGCTTTCAATTAATTCCCTCATCAATTCATTAATTCCCTCATCGGCAGGAGTCAGAACCTTGGCATCCTTAGCCTGTAAAACGACATTTTCAATTTTTTTCACCTTGGTCGGGGACCCCGAAAGGCCAAGCTGTTCCGGATCAGTTTTGATATCATTTACGGTCATTTCCCTGATATTGAGAAAAGGCCGGGAATCATAAAGAAAGAGATAATCTTCACTTGCTTCCTGTCGCTCGGTTACTGTTCTGGCATGTTTATATTTCATAAGTAATTTTGCATTCTGTGAACGGCACTCAGGAGCACTTCCGTTGACCGTAAGAACTATTGGTAAAGGAGCTTCCACAGTTTCAATCCCGTTTTCCAATCTGCGGCGAACTGTGATTTCAGATTTCCCCACCTTTAAGATTTCCTCAACATAAGTGACCTGAAAGAGGCCAAGCTTTTCGGCAACCTGGGGGCCAACCTGGGCAGTATCGCCATCTATTGCCTGACGGCCTGCAATAATGATATCAACCTGACCTAATTCTTTTATCGCCTGAGCCAAAGCGTAAGATGTAGCTAAAGTATCGGAACCTGCGAAAGCCCGGTCAGTCAATAATACACCATCATCTGCTCCGCGGTATAACCCTTCGCGTATTATTTCAGCTGCACGGCCCGGACCCATTGATAAAATTGAGACTGTTGTTCCTGGAATCTCATCTTTTAGCCTCAAAGCCTGTTCAAGGGCATTAAGATCTTCCGGATTAAAAATAGCAGGAAGTACGGCTCTGTTAACAGTTCCGTCTGCTTTCATTGCATCCTTGCCGACATTTCTTGTATCAGGAACCTGTTTGGCAAGCACAATAATTTTCAAACCCTTCATATATTTTAAATAAATTTAAATCTTTCGGACGGCAAAGATAAAACTTCAGTCAGAGGTAACCAACATTTATTAACACTCCGCTCAGGTATTAAATAATCATGATTATACTAATTTATACAGGATGGCTTAAAACAGGCCGTCACAAGTCAAATCCATTAAGGCTTTAGAACAAAAAATAACATCATTCGAAAATTTAATCTCCTATAACAGCTATAATAATTTAGAATGATTATACAATAGAACTGTTCAGGTCTGTTGAATTTAACGCCTATTTTCTCGAGGGATCCGTAGTATAACATTTTCCCGGATGACCCTTCGGATATGGTTTACTAATAAGCATATGACAAAAAAAGCCACTCCAGGAAGGAGAGGCTTCTTAAAATTTTCCTATCTAATCATGCCTGGCCTGTGGGACCCCCAAAAACTATCGGAACAACATTGTCTTGTTTTACCTGAATTTTCCCATGCAAAGCTTCATATTTAAGAATATTTTCCTGAAGGGCCGTGACTAACCTTTTGGCATGCTCAGGGGTCAGGATAATTCTTGACTTTACATTGGCTTTGGGAATTCCCGGCATTACACGTACAAAATCCACAACAAATTCAGAGGGAGAATGTGTAATTATGGCCAGATTTGAATATATTCCCTGACCGATCTCCTCATTTAACTCTATTGCCAGCTGCTGATTTTGCGGTTCGTCTTTGTTCATAACAATCTATTTAATAGTCATCATCTTCCTCAACTGTTTCAAACTTTTTTGAATCAATCAGACGATCATACTCGTCTCTTGAACCTACAACAATGTTTTTAAACATTGGATTTCCGGTACCGGCAGGAATAAGGTGACCACAAATTACATTTTCTTTCAATCCCTCAAGATAATCGACTTTGCCGTTGATAGCTGCTTCATTTAATACTTTTGTAGTTTCCTGGAATGAAGCAGCAGACATCCATGATTTGGTTTGAAGGGAGGCACGTGTGATTCCCTGTAAAACCTGGCTTGATGTGGCAGGCACAGCCTCACGGGCTTCAACGGTTTTTTTGTCACGACGCTTCAGCATAGAGTTTTCATCTCTCAAACGACGGGCAGTAATAATCTGACCTGCTCTCAGATTATCAGAATCTCCGGCATCTGTTATAATTTTCTTACCAAAGATCCAGTCGTTTTCCTGATTGAATTCACCTTTATCAACAATTTGTTTTTCAAGGAAACGTGTATCACCAGGATCCTCAATTTCTACCTTACGCATCATTTGACGGACAATTACTTCAAAGTGTTTGTCATTAATACGCACACCCTGCATCCTGTAAACATCCTGAACCTCATTTACGATATATTCCTGTACCATTGTCGGACCTTTGATTGCCAAAATATCCGAAGGTGTAATTGCACCATCTGAAAAGCAGTACCTGCGCGGACATAATCACTTTCCTGAACAAGAATCTGCCGTGAAAGCGGAACCAGATATTTTTTCAATTCACCTGTACGGGAAGTAATGATCACTTCGCGGTTACCACGTTTAATTTTACCTAAAGAAACTTCACCATCAATTTCAGAAACTATAGCAGGATTTGATGGATTACGGGCTTCGAATAATTCAGTCACTCTCGGGAGTCCTCCTGTAATATCACCAGCTTTTCCTGAGGCACGGGGGATTTTAACAAGAACATCACCTGCTTTGACCTTTTGACCTTCTTCGACACTTAAGTGTCCTCCAACAGGTAGATTGTAAGATCTGATTTCATCCTGATGATCATTTACAATTCTCAAGGTTGGATTCTTCGACTTATCCCTTGTTTCAATAATTACCTTTTCTCTGTATCCGGTTTGTTCATCAGATTCTTCACGGAAAGTGATGCCATCTATCAGATCCCTGTATGAAACAATACCATCTAATTCGTTGACAATAACACCATTATAAGGATCCCACTCACAAATAACAGTATCTTTTTTGATCTCAGAACCATTTTTAATATAAAGTTTTGATCCGTAAGGCATACTATGAGTAGTCAACGTGATTCCAGTATTTATATCAATAATCTTTAACTCAGCAAGACGACTGACAACTATATCGACATGATCTCCTCTTTCATCAACGGTTTCGACTGTACGAAGTTCCTCAATTTCAGCCAGACCATCATACCTTGCAACAATCGTTGATTGCGTTGATACATTTCCTGCAATACCCCCGACATGAAAAGTACGAAGTGTCAACTGTGTTCCCGGTTCCCCAATGGATTGTGCGGAAATAACGCCGACAGCTTCACCCAGCTCTATCATCTTACCGGTTGCAAGATTTCGCCCATAACATTTGGCGCATACGCCATTTTCAGCTTCACAGGTCAAGACTGATCGTATTTCAACCCTTTCAATTGGCGAGTTTTCAATTGTTTCAGCAATTTCCTCAACAATTTCTTCTCCTGCTTTTACAATTAATTTTCCTGTCAGCGGGTGATAGATATCATGCACAGTGGTACGTCCCAATATCCTTTCAGGTAAGGAAGCAACAATTTCTTCATTGTTTTTGAGTGCCGTTGCCACCAACCCCCGAAGAGTGCCACAATCATTCTGAGTGATAATAACATCCTGAGCTACATCGACTAACCGTCTTGTCAAATAACCTGCATCTGCTGTTTTTAATGCTGTATCAGCGAGTCCTTTTCTTGCACCATGTGTTGAAATGAAATATTCAAGTACAGAAAGTCCTTCCTTGAAATTAGCAAGTATTGGATTTTCAATGATCTGAGAGCCGGTTGATCCGGATTTCTGTGGCTTTGCCATTAATCCGCGCATTCCACATAACTGACGGATCTGTTCTTTTGAACCGCGGGCTCCAGAATCAAGCATCATATAAACAGAATTAAAGCCTTGTTTATCATTACTGATAGTTTGCATTACACTCTGAGTCAATTTGGCATTGATATGAGTCCAGATATCGATAACTCCGTTATACCGCTCGTTATTGGTTATGAAACCCATGTTGTAGTTGTTAAGTATCTCTTCAACACCGGCATAACCTTCAGAAACCATTTCCGATTTGATGTCAGGAATAATTACATCATCCAGATTAAAAGAAAGGCCGCCCCGATAGGCCATTTTATAACCAAGATCCTTAATATCGTCCAGGAACTGTGCGGTCGTGGCGTTGTCGGTACGTTTCAATATATCTGCAATAATATCTCTTAAAGCTTTTTTTGTTAATATCTTATTGATAAATCCGACTTCTTTTGGGACATGTTCATTGAATAAAATACGCCCAAAAGTTGTTTCTATCGTTACCGGTTTCAATTCACCATTTTCATTAAGGTCAATTGTCCTGACATTAACAATTGCATGCATATCCACTTTCCCTTCATTGTAAGCAATAACGGCTTCTTCAGGGGAGTAAAATGACAACCCTTCCCCTTTGGCTCCTTTGCGTTGCTTGGTCATATAGTAAAGTCCAAGAACCATATCCTGAGAAGGAACAGTAATTGGTGCCCCATTGGCTGGATTAAGAAGATTATGCGAGGATAGCAACAATATCTGAGCTTCAAGAATTGCAGCATTCCCAAGAGGGAGATGCACTGCCATCTGGTCACCATCGAAGTCCGCATTGAAACCTGTACAAACCAACGGATGAAGACGTATTGCTTTACCTTCAACCAGCACCGGCTGAAATGCCTGAATGGACAAACGGTGAAGTGTTGGAGCACGATTCAGGAGAACCGGATGTCCTTTCATAACATTCTCAAGGATATCCCAAACTACAGGATCTTTTCTGTCCACAATCTTTTTCGCCGATTTAACTGTCTTTACAATACCTCTTTCAATTAATTTTCTTATTACGAATGGTTTGTAAAGTTCAGCAGCCATATCTTTGGGTATACCGCACTCGTGTAATTTAAGATTTGGTCCCACAACGATAACTGATCGCGCTGAATAGTCGACACGTTTACCTAACAGGTTCTGTCTAAACCGGCCCTGTTTACCTTTCAATGAATCGGATAATGATTTTAACGGGCGGTTGTTATCCGTTTTGACAGCATTAGATTTCCTGCTATTATCGAATAATGAATCTACTGCTTCCTGAAGCATTCGTTTCTCATTTCGAAGAATCACTTCCGGAGCTTTGATTTCAATAAGCCTTTTTAAACGATTGTTGCGAATAATTACCCTGCGATAAAGATCATTTAAATCAGAGGTGGCAAAACGACCGCCATCCAGCGGTACAAGAGGGCGCAAATCCGGTGGAATGACAGGAACAACTTTCACAATCATCCATTCCGGCTTATTTCTTCCTTTTGACGAACGGAAGGCCTCAACAACATTTAATCGTTTTAAAGCTTCATTTTTCCGTTGTTGCGAAGTTTCATTTCCTGCCTTATGCCTGAGATCATAGGAGAGTTCATCCAGATCCAATCTTTCAAGCAGTTGATAAAGGGCTTCAGCACCCATTTCTGCGATGAATTTATCAGGATGATCATCTTCCAATAACTGATTATCTTTCGGTAAAGATTCTTTTATATCTATGTATTCTTCCTCGGTCAGGAAATCAAGGTATTTAACACCCTCATTTCTTTTGATTCCCGGGTTGATAACTACATATCGTTCGTAATAAATTATAGAATCAAGTTTTTTGGTAGGCAATCCGAGTAAATACCCAACTTTATTGGGCAATGATTTAAAGTACCAGATATGAACTACCGGAACGACCAGGGAAATATGTCCCATCCTTTCCCGTCGAACCTTTTTCTCAGTCACTTCAACACCACAGCGGTCGCAAACAATTCCTCTATAACGGATACGTTTGTATTTTCCACAATGACATTCATAATCTTTCACTGGTCCAAAGATTCGTTCGCAAAACAAGCCATCCCGTTCGGGTTTATATGTCCTGTAATTAATGGTCTCTGGTTTAAGCACTTCCCCATGCGATCGTTCAAGAATTTCTTCCGGGGATGCGAGACTGATACTGATCTTGGTGAAGTTACTCTTAATCTTGTTATCTCGTCTAAATGCCATAATTATATAAATATAAAAAAATAATTTTATTTTAATCAATTAACAGAACAGGATACTCATATGATCCTTTTCTGATTCACACAAAATTTTATTCCAGATTTACGCTTAATCCCAAACCTCTAAGTTCATGTAATAATACATTTAAAGATTCAGGTATTCCTGCATGTGGAAGTGGATCACCTTTGACAATGGATTCATATGCTTTTGCACGACCAATTACATCATCCGACTTTACAGTCAGGATTTCCTGCAAAATATTTGACGCGCCAAATGCTTCAAGCGCCCAGACTTCCATTTCGCCAAAACGCTGACCACCAAATTGTGCTTTACCTCCAAGAGGCTGCTGGGTGATCAACGAGTATGGACCTATGGAACGGGCATGCATTTTGTCCTCGACCATGTGTCCAAGCTTCATCATATAAATAACTCCCACGGTAGCTGGCTGATCAAATGCTTCCCCTGTTTCGCCATCATGTAAGACAGTCTTACCAAAACGTGGCAATCCTGCTTTATCTGTATATTCAGATATATTATTTAAAGACGCTCCGTCAAATATCGGGGTCGCAAATTTCAGCCCAAGTTCTTTGCCTGCCCATCCAAGTACAGTCTCATAAATCTGTCCCAGATTCATCCGCGAAGGTACACCAAGAGGATTCAAGACTATATCAACCGGAGTGCCATCTGACAAAAAAGGCATATCTTCATCACGTACTATTCTCGATACAATTCCCTTATTCCCATGCCTACCGGCCATTTTATCACCAATCTGCAATTTCCGTTTCTTGGCTATATAAACCTTTGCCAATTGTAATATACCTGCAGGCAATTCATCGCCAATGGTAACATTGTAACGTTTTCTCCTGGCAACTGCCTCAGCCTCTTTATACTTCATTATAAAATTATTTACGAGAGCCGAGATCATATCATTTTTATCTTTATCTGTGGTCCATTTGTTAGGGTTGACACTAAGATAATCAATACCTTGTAATTGCCTTAAAGTAAACTTGTTTCCTTTGGCAATTAAATCCACATTAAAGTAATCTTTTACACCTTGCGAAGTTTTACCGTTTACCAGGTTAAAAAGTTTTTCAATAAGAAATTCCCTTAGTCTGACAGCTTCGACATCAAATTCCTGATCGATTTGATCCAGTAAAGGTTTGGTTGCAACTTTTCCTTTTTTCTCTTTTACGACCCTTGAAAAGAGTTTTTTATCAATTACAACTCCAGTCAAAGATGGAGAAGCTTTTAATGAAGCATCCTTAACATCACCTGCTTTATCTCCAAAGATAGCACGAAGTAACTTTTCTTCCGGTGAAGGATCTGATTCGCCTTTTGGTGTAATCTTGCCTATTAGGATATCGCCTGGCTTCACTGAAGCTCCAATCCTGATCAAACCATTTTCATCAAGATTTTTTGTTGCTTCTTCACTTACATTAGGAATGTCTGAAGTAAATTCTTCAGCACCGCGTTTTGTATCACGAACTTCAAGTGAATATTCATCAATATGAACTGAGGTAAATATATCGTCTCGAACAATTTTCTCCGAAATAACGATGGCATCCTCATAATTATAACCCTGCCAAGGCATAAATGCAACTTTAAGATTTCTTCCAAGAGCTAGTTCCCCATTAGCGGTAGCATACCCCTCAGTCATTACATCTCCAGTTTTTACACGCTGACCCTTTTTGACCATAGGTTTAAGATCAATACATGTACCTTGATTTGTTTTTTTATATTTAGGTATCAGATATGTTTTCCAATCCGGATCAAAACTGACATATCGTTCCTCCTCAGTCATATCATAACGCACAACAATTTTTGTTGCATCAACATACTCCACAATTCCATTACCTTCAGCAGTAATGTTCATTCTGGCATCCTGAGCGATATTTCTTTCAAGTCCAGTACCAACAATGGGGGTTTCAGGCCTTAATAAAGGTACAGCCTGTCTCATCATATTTGATCCCATTAAGGCACGGTTGGCATCATCATGTTCAAGAAATGTAATTAAGGACGCTGCAATTGATGCTATCTGATTAGGACCAACATCCATAAGATTTGTATCTTCTTTATTAGCAAGAGGATAATCTGCATCCAATCTCGCCTTTACTTTTGGATTAATAAAATTACCTTTTTCATCAACCGTAGCATTAGCTTGTACAATAATCTTTCCTTCTTCCTCTTCTGCCGTGTAAAATCTCACATTATCATTTTCAAGATCAACTTTCCCATTTGTGACATGTCGATATGGCGTTGAAATAAATCCAAGATCATTGATTTTAGCAAAGACGCAAAGCGAAGAGATCAAACCGATATTGGGTCCTTCCGGAGTTTCAATTGGACAAAGTCTTCCATAATGAGTATAGTGTACATCACGGACCTCAAATCCGGCACGTTCACGCGAAAGTCCACCTGGTCCCAACGCAGACATTCGACGTTTATGTGTCATCTCGGCAAGTGGATTTGTTTGGTCCATAAATTGCGACAAAGCGTTCGTACCAAAGAATGAATTGATAACAGAAACAAGCGTTTTAGAATTAATCAGGTCAATGGGTGTAAATACCTCATTATCTCTCACATTCATTCTCTCTCTAATTGTTCTTGCCATACGTGCCAATCCGATTCCAAACTGAGTGTACATTTGTTCTCCTACAGTTCTGACACGACGGTTAGATAAATGATCGATATCATCCACATCGGTTTTCGAATTTATAAGTTTAATAAGGTATTTTATAATTTCAATAATATCCTGATTAGTCAATACCCTCGTAGCCATATCGATATCCAGACCGAGCTTCCTGTTGATCCGAAAACGACCAACATCTCCCAGATCATAACGAACTTCTGAAAAGAATAATTTTTCAATTACATCACGCGCCGTTGCTTCATCAGGCGGTTCGGAATTTCTTAATTGCCTGTAAATATGCAAGACAGCTTCCTTTTCCGAATTACAAGGATCTTTTTGGAGGGTATTATAAATTATGGCAAAGTCTCCCGTTCCCGGATCTTCTTTATGTAACAGAATAGTTTTTGTACCCGAATCAAGAATTTCATCAACATGATCTTTCTCAATAATTACTTCCCGATCAACAATCACTTCATTACGTTCTATAGAAACGACTTCACCGGTATCTTCATCAACGAAATCTTCTACCCAGGTCTTTAGAACCCTGGCGGCAAGTTTTCTTCCAATACACTTATTGAGAGCAGTTTTTGAGACTTTTATCTCATCGGCCAGATTGAATATTTCCAAAATATCCTTGTCACTTTCATAACCAATTGCACGAAGCAAGGTTGTGACGGGTAATTTCTTTTTACGATCGATGTACGCATACATAACATTGTTGATATCCGTTGCAAATTCGATCCATGAACCTTTAAAGGGAATTATCCTTGCTGAATAAAGTTTAGTTCCATTTGCATGGATACTCTGTCCAAAAAAGACTCCTGGAGATCTATGAAGTTGAGACACAACAACCCTTTCGGCTCCATTAATAACAAATGATCCTGTTGGAGTCATATAAGGTACTGTTCCAAGATAAACATCCTGAACCACTACATCGAAATCTTCATGTTCCGGATCTGTGCAATAAAGCTTTAACTTCGCTTTCAGTGGCACACTAAATGTCAGTCCACGTTCGATACATTCATCAATAGTATATCTGGGAGGATCGACCTGATAGTCGATAAATTCGAGTACAAAATTGTTTCTTGTATCTGTGATGGGAAAATTTTCCTGAAATACCCGATAAAGATCTTCATTCTTACGGTTTTCCGGAGAAGTCCCCAATTGGAAAAATTCTTTAAAAGATTTAATCTGTACTTCCAGGAAATCAGGATACTCAAAATTGCTTCGGGTAGAAGCAAAACTAATCCTTTGATCTGTGTTATTTGAGGACATTACCAACCAAATTAAGGAACTACAATATAAACATGAAAAGGTTTAGAATCCTCCAAAAGGATTCTAAACCGAAATAACCTTCTCAATAATAGGTCCAAATCCTATTTAATTTCAATTTCTGCGCCAGCTTCTTCAAGTTGTGCTTTAATAGACTCGGCCTCTTCTTTTGACACTTTTTCTTTAACTGCTTTTGGAGCATTGTCTACAAGGTCTTTTGCTTCTTTAAGCCCAATCCCTGCTAAGTCTTTTACTAATTTTACAACTGCAAGTTTCGATTGACCTCCAAATTTTAAGATCACATCATATTCATTTTTCTCAGCCGGCGCTTCTGTTTCTGCTGTAACTGCCGGAGCAGCCACAGCAACAGCTGCTGCAGCCGGTTCAATTCCATACTCTGTTTTGAGAATACCTGCAAGTTCATTAACTTCTTTAACAGTCAGGTTAACAAGTTCTTCCGCAAGTTTTTTAAGATCTGCCATTTTATTAGAAATTTTTAATATTAACTTTTCATTTACTTTAACAAAATAAATTATGCATTACGTTCTTCCAGCGCTTTCAATAATCCTGTAATATTTGTCCTCCGGATTGAAGAGCAGACATAAGATTCCTGATAGGAGACTGGAGAGTCGCAATAATACCACCTATTAATTCCTCTTTCGATTTAACGTTTATCAATTCATCGAGTTTATCAGCGCCGAAATAAGCACATTCTTCAACAAAAGCGCCCTTTAATACCGGTTTTTTATATTTTTTGCTAAACTCTTTGATAAGTTTAGCAGGAACATTGCCGGTGTTGGATAACATTAACGGATGTATTATTAACAAGTGTAGGATGCAACTCAGTAGAGTTCTTCTTTGAACTTTCGAGAGCCTTTACGCAAGAGGGTATTTTTAACAACAACCAATTTCACCTGGCGTTTATTACACAACCTTCTGAGTTCACTGGTAACTTCAGCATTGAGGTCGGAAATGTCTGCAAGATAATAATGGCTGTATGAATTGATCTCTTGGGTCAACTGTTCAATTACGTTTAATTTTTCTGATCTTTTCATTTCGACATCAATATTTGCTTATTCCAGACATGACTTTGGCTCAACCTGAATACCAGGACTCATGGTACTTGAAACATAAACACTTTTAATGTAAGTACCTTTTGCGGCAGCAGGTTTTAACTTTTGAATTGTATGTACAAATTCCTTTGCGTTTTCGACAATCTTTTGTGGATCGAATGAAACTTTTCCGATTGAAGTATGAACGATACCGAATTTGTCGACCTTAAAATCGATTTTCCCCATCTTTACTTCTTTGACAGCTTTACCGATTTCCATAGTAACCGTGCCGCTTTTTGGATTAGGCATCAGACCACGGGGACCTAAAATACGTCCTAATGATCCAACTTTTCCCATAACCGGGGGCATTGTAATAATAACATCTACATCAGTCCAACCGCCCTTGATTTTCTCAATGTATTCATCAAGTCCGACAAAATCTGCGCCTGCTTCAATGGCTTCATTCTCTTTCTCAGGGGTGACCAATGCAAGAACTCGTTTCTCTTTACCAGTGCCATGGGGTAAAGTTACTACACCACGAACCATCTGATTAGCTTTCCTTGGATCAATTCCCAGTCGAACATCAATATCTACCGAAGCATCAAACTTGGTAAAGGTAATCTTCTTCACCAGATCAGCTGCCTCAGTCATTACAAAGGCCTTTCCGGCTTCGAGTTTCTCCAATGCAGCTTTTTTATTCTTGGTAACTTTTGCCATATCTAACTTAACTTTTTAGTTATAAATGGTGATTCGCCTGTAAGAGTTATTCCCATACTCCTGCGCTGTTCCGGCAACCATTCTCATTGCCGATTCAAGATCGAAGCAGTTCAAGTCAGGCATTTTGTTTTGGGCAATCTCTTTAACCTGGTCCCAGGTTACTGATCCTACTTTATTGACATGAGGTTCAGCAGATCCTTTTTTGACCTTCGATGCTTCAACCAACTGAACAGCAACAGGAGGGTTTTTTACCACAAAGTCAAATGACTTATCTGCATACACTGTGATAATTACAGGTAATACCTTACCCGCCTGATCCTGGGTTCTTGCATTGAACTGTTTGCAGAATTGCATGATATTCACCCCTTTGGAACCCAATGCAGGTCCAACCGGAGGTGAAGGATTAGCCGCACCACCTTTAATCTGTAATTTAATTAATCCAGCAATTTCTTTAGCCATAACATTTTATAAAAAATTTACTACTCCTTTTCAACTTGCATAAAGCTAAGTTCCAAAGGGGTTTTACGACCGAAAATTTTTACCATAACTTTAAGTTTTTTCTTCTCCGCATTGATTTCCTCAATGGTTCCGTTAAAGCCGTTAAATGGTCCATCGATCACTTTTACGGTTTCCCCTACAATAAATGGCATATCAAATTCTTCTCCGCTTTCCTGGAGCTCATCAACCTTACCCAATATCCGGTTAATTTCATGACTGCCGCATAGGAACAGGATCACCCCCTTTGGTGTCTCCTAAAAACCCGATAACATTTGGAACATTTCTGAGCATATGGGTAATTTCACCCACTAATGCAGCTTCAATAAGAACATAACCAGGAAAAAAGTTTCTTTCTTTTGCAATTTTTTTACCATTCCTGATTTGATAAACCTTTTCTACAGGGATCAAAACCTGAGTTACAAATTCCTGAAGTCCAGAATTCGCTACTTCATTTTCGATATATTCTTTGACCTTCTTCTCTTTACCACCAATAGCTCGAAGAACATACCATTTTTTCTGATTATCGCTCATCCAAGGACCTCCCAAAAATTAATAGAAAAAACCGTAAATAAATTTCATAACTCCAACGGAAAATTGAGTCCATGAAAAAAATTAACAGTGCGATTATAAAGGAAGCAACCATTACTACTAATGCGCTATTCCGCAACTCACTCCAAGTGGGCCATGAAACCTTGTTTACAAGTTCATTATAGGATTCATTAAAATAATTAGTCCATTTCATCGCTTCGGAATATTTGAATGCATTATAATTTTGCCGGATAGTAAGAATCGAACCTACAGTAACTCCCAAATTATGAGTTTATCCGATAATACAGTCCCATACCGAAGTACAGGACTGTATTTTCTGTTATTCGAATTTCTGTTATTTCAATAATTTCTGTTACCTGCCCGGCACCTACCGTACGTCCACCTTCACGAATAGCAAAACGAAGACCAAGGTTAAGTGCAACCGGATAAATCAAATCAACTGTAATTGTTACATTATCACCCGGCATAACCATTTCAGTTCCTTCCGGAAGATTGATTTCACCCGTGACATCAAGCGTACGGATATAAAACTGTGGACGGTATTTATTATGGAATGGAGTGTGACGTCCACCTTCTTCTTTTTTCAAAATATAAACTTCTGCCTTGAAAGTGGTATGAGGAGTGATTGATCCTGGTTTTGCGAGAATCTGTCCACGTTTGATTTCTTTTTTATCAACACCACGCAGCAAAAGACCAACATTATCCCCGGCCTGCCCATCATCAAGAATCTTACGGAACATTTCTACTCCCGTACAAACTGTTTTGCGTCCTTCAGCACCAAGACCAATAATCTGAAGTTCATCACCGGTATGAATAACGCCGGTTTCAATACGTCCTGTAGCAACAGTACCACGCCCGGTAATTGAGAATACATCTTCAACCGGCATAAGGAATGGTTTATCAATATCACGAAGCGGAAGCGGAATCCATGTATCAACAGCATCCATCAATTCCATGCACTTTTTCTTCCCATTTCGCCTCACCATGCATAGCGCCAAGAGCAGAACCCATAATAACAGGAGTATTTTCGCCATCAAATTCATAGAATGCAAGCAATTCGCGAATTTCCATTTCAACAAGTTCAAGAATTTCCGATCGTCAACCATATCCACTTTATTCATGAAAACAACCAAATTAGGTACATTAACCTGACGGGCTAAGAAGGATATGTTCACGCGTTTGTGGCATTGGTCCGTCAGTTGCAGCAACAACAATAATCGCACCGTCCATCTGCGCTGCACCAGTAACCATGTTTTTAACATAGTCAGCATGACCGGGACAATCAACGTGTGCATAGTGACGTTTTTCCGTTTCATACTCAACATGTGCAGTGTTAATAGTAATACCACTTTCTTTTTCTTCAGGAGCATTGTCGATAGAATCAAATGATTTGATTTCAGAAAGACCTTTTTTTGCCAATACCATTGTAATAGCAGCGGTCAGGGTCGTTTTACCATGATCAACGTGGCCGATAGTACCAATATTGACATGTTCTTTCGTCCTGTTAAAATGTGCTTTAGCCATAATAATTAAGTTTTTTCGTTTATAATTTATCTAATTCATATAATTTATTGAGCCGAAGACGAGAATTGAACTCGTGACCTCATCCTTACCAAGGATGCGCTCTACCCCTGAGCTACTCCGGCATTAATACATAATGAGACAGAAGTATAAAGTTATTTTCTTAAAACTTCAATCTCAAAATGAGCGGGAGACGGGATTCAAACCCGCGACCCTTAGCTTGGAAGGCTAATGCTCTATCGACTGAGCTACTCCCGCTTTTTTAATCCGTATCGACATATTCGCCTATTCCTCTTAACAGAGAAGCTTTAGTCTGTGGGGAGAGCAGGATTCGAACCTACGAAGGCATCAGCCAACAGATTTACAGTCTGCCCCAGTTGACCGCTTTGGTATCTCCCCGAGGTTTCCCTGCTTTTAGGATAAGCGTTTTATCATTCTAAAAAGTACAGATCATTTCCAAGGATTACCCCTCAAAAATGGTTTGCAAATTTAATCTATTTTTTTCTCTCAAACTCAAAAATATTTACTTTTTTAAAAATTATTTTGATCTGAGCTTCTTTTTGAATTTATCTACCTGTTTACGAAGGGCATCGATGGCCAAATCAACCGCTTCTTCAAATGTCTTCGCTTGTTTCTTGGCAAAAAGATATTCATTCGCAGGCACCGAAATTTTTATTTCAGCCACTTTATTCTCATTCTCACCATCATTATCGAGCTTAAGAATAATTTCAGCCGCAATAAATCCTTCAAATATAGAATCCAGTTTATTAATCTTTTTCCCGCAAAAGTCGATCAATTTCTGATCAGCTTTAAAATGAACACTTTGTACATTAACATCCATAAAATATTCCCTCCTTTAATTTAACCCCTTGGATGGGATCGTTTGTAGATTTTTTTTAATTCTTCAAATGTAGTATGCGAATATATCTGAGTCGCAGCAAGATTGGAGTGTCCCAGCAATTCCTTTATGGCATTCAAATCTGCACCCCGGTTTAACAAATGGGTTGCATAACTGTGCCTTAATATATGAGGACTCCTCTGCTCAATCGTTGTCACAAATCCAAGATATTTATTAACAATTCTGTATATTAGTTTGACATAAACCGGTTCACCCTTTTCAGTGAGAAAAATCATATTGCTTTCTTCACCAAACAATTCATTCCTTAATTCAAGATAATCTTTGAGCACCCCCGCCATTTCAAAAGGAAACGGTACCAGTCGCTCTTTATTCCGCTTACCTAGAACTTTCACCATCCTCCCCTTAATATCCAGGTCCTGAAAACGGATATTTTTTAATTCCGACAAACGTATTCCTGTTCCGTAAAACAGGGAAATAATCGCCTTATCCCTTCTACCCTGAAAATCATCTGAAAAATACTTCATATCCAGAAGATCGTTTATTTCCCTTTCCTGGACAAAAACCGGCAACTTTTTTCCCATCCTGGGGACAATCACCCTTTCGGTCGGATTATGATCAATTATTCCCTGGCGCATCAGGAACTTATAATAACTTTTTAAAGTAGAAATTTTTCTGTTTACACTCCTGGAAGTAACTTTTTGGTCCATTAAAGATATGATCCATTGACGAATAAGATGGTGATCGGCATTTTCAACTGAAAAATCCTCACTTAATTCTATTCCGAAGGATACAAACTGTTTAAGGTCGTTTTCATAAGCGGTAAATGTATTCGGGGAATTCCGCTTTTCATATCTCAAATAATCCAGGAAAAGTTGGATGTTCGGCATTGATCTTCAGAATAACTGTGGCTCTTAAGTTACTAAAAATTATCATTCGCTCAACACCGTCCGGTCTCTTTTCAAAAATTAATCTTCAGCCCGATGCAATTCTTCGATGTAGATTGCCCTTTTGATCTCTGTCCGGCGGATAACTGAAGGTTTTTCGAAAGCCTGACGGTCGCGAAGCTCTTTCACAACTCCTGTTTTCTCAAATTTCCTCTTGAAACGCTTCAATGCACGCTCAATATTTTCACCATCTTTAACTGGAATAATGATCATATTCTCTCTTTTTAATATTAAAATTTTAATTCCCATTATTTGGGCGTGCAAAGTTATATACTTTCCAATAATTTACAAAAATTGATCAGGGTTTTTATAATAATCATCCAAAAAGTTGATTCCAGTGATAAATCATTCATTGAATTTAAGATAGGGACCTAATCTTCCGATGGAATCCGCTGTCATAATTTCCGACAAATCATTCAACGAGGTGAATTTCCCCTTTTTGTCCCTTAAGCTTACTATTTCCCGGGCTTTTCTGAATCCGATATAAGGATGCCTTCCCAGCTTTTCCAGTGAAGCAAAGTTGATGTTAAACTTTCCGAAAAGTTCACCCTTTATATACAAATGCGGCAAAACCTTCGAATAATGCTCCTCTCTTAAACCATATATTTCCTTTAATTGGATTACAGAATAAAATCCTCCGAGCAGTTTGCGGTAGCGAATTATCCTTGCTGCCAGAACAGGCCCTATTCCCGGAAGATGTTCAAGTTCCGCCGAATCGGCAAGATTTAGCTCAACAGAATCTATTGACGCGGAAACTTCTTCGAGATTAAAATTACTGCTCGTTTTATTTAGGAGATTTTTTATCATACTCTTGTCTTTCCTGATCTCTTTATCAATCCTTTTCTCCGCCTGGATGCAAATGTAATTTTGCAATCTGTCAAACAATTCTTCTGTCATTCCATAAATTTTCCGGATATCTTTTGCTTCCCTGAAACGCCCTCCTTTTTCAAGGTACCTTGTCCAGTTTGTAGCGATCCTTGCCGGGACGCCCATTTGAATTAATTCATCCATGCGGATTTTATTGGGATCAAATTGTCTGATCTCCACTTGCCCTGTTTGTCGTTCAGGATTTTCATTGCGCTTTGCATATTTTTTTATTTCCGCTTCCCATGCAGAAGTATCGGCAGGTTTATTTCTGACCAGGTAAGGAAGTGAAATATTGATTCCTGCGAAGATGAAAATAACAATCAGCAGGGCAATAATTCCGGTCCTTTCCCGCCTTGTAAATCTGAACAATTCCCGGATATCTGTAAATTTCACTTATCGGGTATCTTCCAACGTTACATTTGAAATAATGGATACTTCTTATCCTTAAATTAATCAGGATTGATCAGAATGTCCTTTCCGGGCTGATTGCTCAGTTTAATGTCGCATCAACCGAGATTTCAGCTTTAAGTGATTTGGAAATCGGGCAGTTTAATTCCGCATCCTTTACCAGTTCGTCAAACTTTTCTTTTGTTATTCCCTTGACCTGGGCCTTCAGTGTTAGGTGGGATTTTTTGATCCATCCATCTTCAAGCATCACGTTACAGTTGGTTTCCAGCCTGTCGGGGTAAAATCCTGCTGCATCGAGATTATAAGCCAGCTTCATGCTGAAGCATCCTGCATGGGCGGCGGCGACAAGCTCCTCGGGATTGGTCCCCTGAGCTTGCTCAAACCGCGAAGCTGATGTGTAAGCCGCGTTGATAAACAGTTTGCTTTGTACAGATAATGTTCCTTTACCCGCTTTTCCCGTCCCGGTCCAGACGGCGGTCGCATTTCGATTCATACTTTCTTTGTTTAATTGTTATTTAACTTATTGCATTTTGATGATAGAGCTTTCTCACAAAATCACTTTCATCTTTAAACCTTATATGCAATTTAATAAATCTCTTTCATTTAACAGTAATAATCTGTATTAAGTTTAAAAAACCTGCCGTTGGTATTTATTCTTTGATTTTATTCGGCCTGCCATTTATCCTGTATTCATCGCATCACCTCTTCATCCTCTCCCTGCAATTCATATAATTCTTGTCATTCGTTTTTTTCATTAATATGCGGACAAAATAACATTACTTTTCGAATAAATAAATTTGATACAGATCAAAGCCTATTTATCAGAAATTCAGATAAATAAGCGAAAAATGGTTCACTGGTAATTATATAAGTTGTCTGTTCTGTATACCGGCTTTTTGGAGAGCTGTCTGATTTTTAGTTAGGTTGTGATAAAAAAAATAGTTTACTTTTGTACCCGCAAATTTATTTTTGGAATTTTCCTTAAATGACTGATACAAAGAGAAATTTACTTGATTCAATAGATTATCCCAAAGATCTCAGGCAGTTAAAAAGAGACGATCTGCCGCAGGTATGCGATGAACTGAGGAAATTTATAATCAGTGAGGCATCCTGCAATCCGGGACATTTCAGTGCGAGCCTTGGTGTTGTTGAACTGACAACAGCCATTCATTATGTGTATAATACCCCCTATGATAAGCTGATATGGGATGTGGGGCATCAGGCTTACGGCCATAAAATCCTGACAGGCAGACGCAAAGTTTTTCATACCAACCGTTTATACAAAGGGATCAGCGGATTTCCAAAAATGGATGAAAGCGAATACGATGCATTTGGCGTAGGCCATTCGTCCACATCCATTTCTGCTGCACTGGGTATGGCCATAGCTTATAATCTAAAAGGAGAAAAGGACAGGCACATTATTGTCGTGATAGGAGACGGATCGATGACTTGCGGTATGGCTTTCGAAGGGCTTAATAATGCAGGGGCAGCCAATACCGACCTTCTTATCATTCTCAATGACAATAACATGTCAATTGATCCCAATGTCGGAAGCCTCAGCCGGTACTTCGTTCATATGCAAACGTCAAGAACATATAATCGTTTAAGATCAAAGATATGGAGGACGCTTGGAAAATTTAACAGTGTGGGGCCTTTTGCAAGAAATATGCTTGCCCGGCATCAGCAGGCTTTAAAATCGGTTGTATTTCGCGGGAGCAATCTTTTCGAATCATTCGGATTCCGCTATTTCGGCCCGGTCGACGGTCATAATGTAATTGAACTGACAAAGATATTATCTGATTTAAAGGAGATTCCCGGGCCAAAATTATTGCATGTTATTACTAAAAAGGGCAAGGGATTTATTCATGCCGAAAAAGATGCCACCAAATGGCATGCCGTACCTGGAAAATTTAATATAGAAACAGGTGAAATATTTACCGATCCTTTAAGAAGTTCAAAACCTCCAAGGTATCAGGATGTTTTCGGAAAAACAATGATCGAACTGGCAGAACAGAATGAAAAAATAGTCGCTATAACTCCTGCGATGCCGACGGGATGTTCTCTTAATATGATGATGGAAGTTTTCCCCGACCGAACGTTTGATGTAGGTATTGCTGAATCTCACGCTGTTACATTTGCAGCAGGACTGGCTGTGAGCGGATTGCTGCCTTTTGTGAATATTTATTCCTCATTTATGCAGAGGTCATACGACCAGATCATTCATGATGTAGCCCTTCAGAAACTCAATGTGGTATTCTGCCTGGACAGGGCAGGACTGGTGGGTGCTGATGGCGCGACTCATCACGGAATCTTTGATCTGGCTTATATGCGCAATATCCCCAATCTGATTGTCTCAGCGCCGATGGATGAAGTTGAACTGAGAAACCTTATGTATACAGCTCAGTTGCCGGGAAAGGGACCGTTCAGCATCCGATACCCAAGAGGAAACGGTTCTGTAATGAACTGGCAAATAGATTTCGGGGAGATTCCCGTCGGTAAAGGAAGGCTTATCCGGGAAGGAAAAGATATTGCTGTTTTATCCATTGGGCATCCCGGAAATTTTGTAGCCGAAGCTTCTGAGATTTTGCAAAATAATGGAATATCAGTGGCTCATTATGATATGCGCTTTGTTTCACCTATCGACAAAGAGATCCTTGAAGAGGTATCAGAAAAATTCGACAGGATAATCACAGTTGAAGACGGCATTATAGAAGGCGGGTTCGGAAGTGCAGTTATTGAATATTATTCCTCGGTCGGCAGAAATATTAAGATCAGGAGACTTGGCATTTCCAACCGGTTTGTAGAACATGGCTCACAGGCGCAGCTTTACAGGGAATGCGGTTTCGATGCAGAGGGGATTTGCGAAGCTGTCAGACAGATGATGAATGAGATTGTATAAGAATATAGGCAATAGGAAGTGAACAGTGAACAGTTAATTACAGTTTTAGCCATGAGCCTTTAGTCTTTAACCTTAATTTGAAACTTTAAAACTCTTCAACTTTTTATTCGTTGTATTGTAAATTTTTATAATTTTGCACCACTTGAAAAGGAGGGTTAGATATGAGTTGGCTTTCACATTATGAAATCAACTTTTCAGGTCTGATTGATGGGATTCATCTGTTCGACTTTTCAGCAGATAAAAGGTTTTTCGCCGAATTCGAAGAGACTGAGATAGAAGAAGGCGCCATTGATATCCAGGTCGAACTGGAAAAAAGATCAGCTTATCTGCGTCTGAATTTTTTTATTTCTGGAGAAGTTGAGCTGATTTGCGACAGGTGTCTCGGGAAGTTCATGCAAAAAGTGCAAAGTGTTACGCCAATTCTTGTTAAATTCAGTGATACTGAAAATGAGGACACAGACGAGGTAGTTTATCTTCAACAGGGCGAACATAAAATCAGTATAGGAAAACTGATTTACGAATTTGTTGTATTAAGTATTCCTATCCGGCATGTACATCCTGAGGATGAGAATGGAAGAAGTCTTTGTGATCAGGAAATGCTTAAGAAAATTGAGGAACATTCGGTAAAGCAAAGTCATAAAACTGATGAAGACATTGATCCAAGATGGAGCGAGTTAAGAAAAATATTTGGTAATTAATATAATAAGACTAAAAATGGCAAATCCGAAACACAAACACTCATCAACGAGAAGAGATAAGCGCAGGACTCATGATAAAGCAACCCCTGCGACACTGGCTACCTGTTCAAATTGTGGTGCAACTGTGAGATATCACACTGTTTGCTCGGAATGCGGGTATTACCGCGGAAAACTGGCAATCGAAAAAGTGGCCGCTGTGTGATGATCTGAACTCAAAAGTCAATTACAATCAGAAATATCAGTTATTAAAATCCCATACGGGATTTTTTTTATGGAAATAATGACTCCTTCGGAGAATAACAACAAAGATTACTGAAAACAAGTCACTCTCGGTTAATTCTTTGCGATTCGTTCATGGGATTCAAACTCCACCGGGACTGGAAATTCACCCTTTCTGGGTGTTTCTTTTTTTTCTGTTGCAACACCCGGGCTTGTATAAACATTCTTTGAAAACATTTCTACGATCCTGCTGAGGATTGAATCTGCAGATAATTTTGTTGTAGCATCAATATTCATCAGCAATTCCCTAATTTTAAGGAAAACCTCATTCCTGGGAACCTGTATAATACAATTCAGATCACAGTTTTCCTCGTTTTGAAATAATTTTGTAAAAACTTTGCCCGTTATTTTGGCATTACCGTGACATTCCACCTTCCCTGCACAAAATATATTTCCTTCAAAAGTACCGTTTATTATCAACTCGGAACAGATTATATCTCCAAAGACCAATGAATTTACATCTATAATTACCTTCTGAGCCGAAATCAGGGTGCCGAAAAAAATGCTTTCAATCCGGAATGATTTTTTTGTCTTAATGAATCCCTCAAGAATACTTTCTTCCGGGATCAGAATTGGAATTCCCTTTTCTCTGTTTGGAGGATTTCCGTTGTTGTTTAGTATATTTGCCATGGTTTAATAATTTAGGGTGTTTTTCACTGGTTGATATAGATTAAAAAATATCCAAAAACCAAAGATAAATATTTTTTTACAATAATGCAAACATTTTTTGCATTATTTTACATCAATGTAAAATATATTTACAAATACAGCTTAATTTGAAAATTATTTAACCATTTAAAGACGCACAATGATTTTTAATTTAGCCATCGATATTTTGAATCACCATTGACCCAATTAAATATAAATTAAAGAATAAAAATTGAAGAATCATGAGTAAACCGCTGATAAGTGAAGTAAAGGCCTTGAACACTTTTGCACAGGACACAAGCATAAAAGGAAATATCGAGTCGAAAGGCGATATCAGGATCGACGGACAAATGGAGGGAATCATAGAATGCAAAGGACGCGTTGTCATTGGGCCTGAAGCAAAGGTTAAAGGAAAGATACAATGCAGCAATGCTGAAATTTTTGGAAACATAGAAGGTGATATTATTGTCACTGAAATGCTCTCTTTAAAAAACAGCGCCGTTATCGATGGCAATCTGGTCATGGGAAAACTGACAGTTGAACCCGGTGCCCGATTTAACGGCCAATGCAAGATGTCCGTAGGCGATACAGAAAATATCGAGATGTAGATTAGTTATTTTTCCCGCATTTTACGATTCATCTGGAAATGAAAGTCATCGATATCATCCGAAAGGCAAAAAAAACACTCTTTTCTTTCGAACTGCTTCCTCCCTTAAAAGGCCAGGATGCGGATAAATTATACCGTACAATAGAAGAACTGATTGAATATAAGCCTCAATATATCAATATTACTACTCACCGGGATGAGGTGGAATTCCGCGAGCTTCCCAACGGATTGATCGAAAAACGCATCGTGCGCAAACGCCCGGGAACTGTGGCTATTTCCGCATCGATCCAGCACAAATACGGGGTTCCGGTCGTCCCTCACCTTGTATGCGGAGGTTTTACCAAAGAGGATACCGAGAACATCCTTCTTGACCTTCATTTTCTTGGAATTAATAATGTTCTGGCTTTAAGGGGTGACGGGCTGAAGTTTGAAAACAGGTTTGTCCCTGAGCCCGGAGGACACAGCCATGCCAATGAACTGGTTGAACAGATTGTCAGTCTGCGACAGGGGAAATACCTCGATCCCGGACTTAAAAATAACACCCCTATGGATTTTTGCATCGGCGTAGCCGGTTATCCTGAAAAGCATGCCGAAGCGCCCAATATGGAGATTGATCTGAAGTACCTTAAGAAGAAAGTTGATGCCGGAGCTGACTATGTGGTAACGCAGATGTTTTTTGACAATCGGGTATATTACCGTTTTGTTGACCAATGCAGGACTGCAGGTATTACAGTACCCATTATTCCCGGAATCAAACCGCTTTCACTTATCAACCAGATAACCATACTCCCAAAGGTTTTCAGCATTGATATCCCTGAGGATTTTGCAAGAGAAGTAAGAAAATGCAAAACCAATGAAGAGGCGCGCAAGGTAGGCACCGAATGGGCTATCGCCCAGGCACGCGATCTTATTCAACACAATGTTCCCTGCCTTCATATTTATACCTACGGAATTTCAGATAACACCAAACAGATCGCCAAAGCCGTTTTCTAAAATCGGGAATTTCTTCTTACATTTAATAATACAACTGTGGGAAAACCGTTAAACCATATGAAGGAAATCCCTTACTGGCTCAGTTTTGCAAACCTTGATATTCCCCCAAATTTCCCACTCACACTATAAGATCCCCTCCTCCTTTAATTACAGCCATAATTTCCCAGGTTTATATTCATACCAGGTCCAATGATTATTCGTAGATTATTTGTAGATTATACATACATTATTCGTATAATATACGAATGATCTACGAATAAAATACGAATAATCTACGAATAAAGACCGGAGATAATATGTCTGCGATATGGTAATGGTATGGGGAAAATGGCGGGATGGAAAGGTAAAACCTTTTAAGAGTCAGCCCGGAATTGAGAATAGAAAAACAGAAAGACTTGTGTATGATAAAATTCCCCTCCTGTTAAAGGATTCTATTAAGAGCGGGTGATTCTTTATTATTTAGCCTGTAGCCCCGGCTGATTGGATATGCACGGTCAGTCCTTATCCGGCAAAATTTTATTTCAGGCTCTCACAGGAACAGATTTAAGGAAATTATGCGTAATATTGTTAACCGCGAGAATATTGATGATAACTAATAATAACAGGAAAACTTATGTCAGAAAATGATCATTTTTCAAGAAGGAACTTCCTTGTGAAATCCGGTGCCGGATTGACAGGATTAGGTTTTACCACTTCCGGATTGTATTCAAAAAATATTGATGCCGAAAGTTCAATGCCCGGGGAGGAAAAAACATCCTCCAGGGAAGTATGGGTGATGAGCGTAGCCAAAAGCGGGCTGGAAGGCAGCAGTGATGTGGTAAAAGGGATGATCGACCGAATCCGGATCATGGCATCCTATAAACCGGATATTATTTGCCTGCCGGAAATATTTACCGGAAAACCTGCCACAGAGGCAGAAGAGGTTCCGGGTCCAACAACTTCTCGCCTGGCGGCAGTCGCAAAAGATCTGGGTTCTTATATCATCTGTCCTCTTCATGCCAAAAGAAAAGGGAAAGCTTACAATACAGCGGTTCTTATTGACCGGGAAGGCAACATCGCAGGACGATATGAAAAAATTCATCCTGTATCGGTTGAGTGCGAGAAAGGAGTGACGCCCGGAAGTTATCCACCCCCTGTATTCAATACTGATTTTGGTAAGATCGGTATCCAAATCTGCTTTGATGTCAACTGGATCGATGGATGGAAAAGCCTGAAAGAGCAGGAAGCAGAGATAGTATTCTGGCCTTCTGCTTATCCGGCCGGAAGGATGCTTCCGTCGTATGCATGGATGTTTAAATATTACGTGGTCGGATGTTCATGGCGCGATCCGGCAACTGTTTATGATATGACAGGCGACCTGATTTCCCAAAGCGGGCAGTGGCAGCACTGGGCTTTTGCAAAGCTGAATCTTGAGAAAGCTTTTCTCGAGATTGCCAATTATTCAGGAAAATTGAATGAGATCAAGAAAAAGTACGGAAGAAAAATCCTGATCCGATATTATAACGATGAGGATTGGTTGACCATTGAAAGCTGCTCACCTGATCTGAGGATAAAAGATGTCCTAAACGAATATGAACTGGTTCCTCACTGGGATTATATAAAACATGAAGAGAAGGAACTTGAAAAATACAGGAATACGTAGTCGTGAAATCAGAAGTGTAGGAAAGTAGTATCTGTAGGAAACCTGATAATCGCAAATCATAAGACAGCAAAAAAATCTCATTGTAAAAACAAGAAGGCATCCAAAAATGCATACAAAATTAACCGCAAGGGCCACGAAGTTTTTTCGTTATGATCGCAAAGAATTGATATAAAAGTATTTATCTTGGTGTACTTTGTGCCTTCTTTGCGTGCTCCGCGGTTATAAAGATCGTTTTGTACACCCTCTTGTTTTTACTGGGGTAATGCTTTAAAGTCCGAATTCCTGTTTGATTTTGTTCACATGATCAAGCTTTTCCCATGTGAACAGTTCCACTTCCCTTTCAATTTCTCCAAAATATGGTGAGGAGTATTTTTTGACAACTGTCCTTGGATTTCTTCCCATATGCCCGTATGCGGCTGTTTCTTCATAGATGGGATTCCTGAGTTTCAGTCTTTTTTCTATCGCAAAAGGACGAAGATCGAATAGGGAAGTCAGCTTCTCAGCTATCTGACTGTCAGTCATTTTCACTTTGGCCGTCCCGAAAGTATTGACATAAATATTGACAGGCTGAGCAACGCCAATAGCGTAAGCCAGCTGAACCAATACTTCATTAGCCACACCGGCGGCCACAAGATTCTTGGCCATATGCCTTGCCGCATAGGCTGCCGAACGGTCTACTTTTGAAGGATCTTTCCCTGAAAAAGCGCCGCCTCCATGGGCTCCCTTACCGCCATAGGTATCGACTATAATCTTACGGCCTGTCAGTCCGGTATCGCCATGGGGACCTCCGATAACAAATTTACCGGTGGGATTGACAAGCAATTTGTAATCGTGCCGGAACAAATCCTGTAAATGGGGAGGCAGTTTAGCCATAACAGCGGGAACAAGAAATTCCCTGACATCCTCCTCTATTTTTTCGTGCATCATCTCATCGGCCTGTTCCTGGCTGAATTCCGGGGTACCGTTTGGCTGGATAAACTCGTCATGCTGTGTGGACACAATGATGGTATGCACCCTTAAAGGCTTGTTGTGATCATCATATTCAATTGTAACCTGTGATTTTGCATCCGGTCTGAGGTAGGTCATGAATTTGCCTTTGTGCCTGATTTCTGCAAGTTCACGAAGAAGCAGATGAGCGAGGTCAAGTGATAAAGGCATGTAATTATCTGTCTCGGTTGAAGCGTATCCGAACATCATGCCCTGATCTCCGGCTCCCTGGTTCTCTCGGTCTGTTTTGTCAACTCCCCGGTTAATATCCTGAGACTGTTCATGCAATGCGGTCAGTACTCCGCAGGAATCCCCGTCAAACTGGTATTCGGCTTTGGTATACCCAATCCTGTTGATGACCCTGCGAGCTACTTCTCGGACATCAACATAGGTCTCTGATTTAATTTCCCCTGCCAGCACAACTTGTCCCGTAGTTACAAGTGTTTCGCAGGCTACTTTTGAATTCGGATCCCAGGCCAGAAATTCATCAAGTACTGCATCCGAAATCTGATCGGCAATTTTGTCAGGGTGTCCTTCGGACACTGATTCTGAAGTAAAAAGATATCCCATAATAAATTTTTAAAACCATTTGTCAATGGCAGGTTAATAACTAAAATTTTTAAGGATATTTGATTGAAGAAGGGAATGTAAAATATTGCTTTAGCATTTTTTTCCGTGGTTGCAATCAATCAAATTTATCCACTTTCCTGGTACAAAGATACCGGAAATATTTTATATAATCATTATGTGCACTAAAATATTTTTAAATAAAAGTTAGAATTATGAGCTAAGGGCTGAATGCAAAGACCTAAGAGCATAGAAGAATGAGACAATAGGCAGTGGTAAAGATACCTAAAGACAGATACTGATTTGAAATCATGCCAAGGATTTATTTTATTATTTCCAGGAATACATTCTCCAGGCTGGACTCCTGCTGTGATAAAGAAAGGATAGTCATTCCGTTTGAAACCGCAAAGCGGAATATTTCAGAACGGATTTCCGGATCATCACTAAAAACAGCCCAGATTTTTTCAGAGACGGCCTCAACTCTATCAACGCCTGAAATTGCGGATAATTTTTCTATGGAAATTGGTTCCCCAAATTCGACTAAAACTTTCCTGGTCCTTGAGAAAGAAAGTGCTTTAATATTGGAGGTAATATCATCAGCAACAATTCTTCCATGGTTCAAAATGATGATCCTGTCGCAGACTGCTTCAGCTTCCTGCATAATATGGGTAGACAGCAAAACGGTTTTGTCAGAGCAGATATTGCGGATAAGTTGTCTGATTTCAACAATCTGAGAGGGATCCAATCCGGAAGTAGGTTCATCAAGTATCAGAACTGAAGGATCATGAATCAGGGCCTGCGCAACGCCTACCCTTTGACGGTAACCTTTGGAGAGAACTCCTATTTTTTTGTGTTTCTCTCTCCCAAGCCCTGTGAGTTCGATTATTTCATTTATCCTGTCCTTTTTCCCTTTTAAATGATACAGACCCGAAACAAACGAAAGATACTCCATGACATAGAGGTCAGGATAAAGAGGATTGTTTTCAGGCAGATAACCGATCTTCTGTTTGATTTCAAGGTTGTCACCGCTATTAGCGATTCCATTGATCCAGGTTGTTCCTTTATCAGGATTAAGATAACCTGTGATAATTTTCATCATTGTCGATTTTCCTGCTCCATTTGGACCAAGAATACCGACTACCTCTCCGGAATTGACTGAAAAGGATATATTATCAAGAGCTTTTTCTTTACCGTAATACTTCGATATCCCCTCTAATCTTACTGACATCTCTTCAATTTTAAGCAAATATAATTCTAATCATCTGAACATTCCAATGCACTTGTATTCTATTTCCAAAAAATCAGTTCTGCAGGCAGAGATTAAGATATATATTTTATTGAGATATTGGACTAATCGGAAGGAGACGGACTTTTTCGTTTGATCCCTTCACTAAAAATATTAAAAATAAAGAATAAATTTGCCGCGGTTTTAGGTGCAATTCCCGGAATTAGATGAAGAATCAGAATTTCAATTATATTGATTCCCTTTTAGAGTATAAAAGACAGGATACTGCTCTGGTCAGAATAGGTAATATCACCCTTGGGGCAGGTAATCCTGTCCGTATTCAGTCAATGACTGATACAGATACCAAAGACACAGAGGCAACTGTAAATCAAATCATCAAAATTATTGATGCAGGAGCCGATTTTGTGCGTGTTTCGGTACAGGGTGTACGCGAAGCAGAGAATCTGAAAAATATACGGGCGGAACTCGACAGGCTGGGATACAGCAATCCATTATGTGCGGATGTGCAGTTCAATCCTGCTGCGGCTGAGATTGCCATCAAATATGTGAAGAAGGTCAGGATTAATCCAGGCAATTTTTATGACAAAAGAGCAAAATTTGAGAAGCTGACCTATACAGATGAAGAATACCGAAGTGAACTTCAAAAAATTGAAGACCGGTTTCTTCCTTTTATAAAGGAATGCAAGGAAAGGGGTACTGCTCTTCGTATCGGAGCCAACCAGGGTTCACTTTCTGACAGGATCATGAGCCGCTATGGCGATACGCCGGCAGGTATTGTGGAATCTGTTATGGAATTTCTCAGGATATGTAAAAAAGCGGATTACAATAACGTTGTCATTTCGATCAAATCGAGCAATACACGATTGATGGTTTATACGGTGCGGCTTATGAACTACCGTATGCGTCTGGAAAATATGAACTTCCCTTTTCATATCGGAGTTACAGAAGCTGGAGAAGGAGAAGACGGGCGGATAAAATCAGCCGTCGGATCAGGGGCTCTTCTGGCGGACGGGATTGGTGATACCATACGGATATCTCTTACGGAAGACCCGGTGGCAGAAATTCCTTTTGCACGAAAATTGGTTGATATTTTCAAGGGGAGGGAGAACCATGCTTCAATAAAAGCTCCATTGGTTGCAAGAACGAATCCGTTTGAATATGAACGTCGTTCCAACAGACCGGTCAATGATATAGGAGGGAAAAAACCTGCAGTGGTTATTGCCAGCCTGAACCATTATACAAAGGAAGAAATAAGATCGATCAATTCGGGAGCGGAACCTGAATATTTATATGACGGGAAGAGAATATTAGACCGGAGCGGGAAAATATACCCGATTCTTGCGCTTGAAGATTACTTATTCAATGATCAATACACAGGCAGGATGCGCTTTGTAAGGGTAAGCAAGAATAAATATGACATTTTAAGGATTGATTATCCTGAGATCGTTGAGAAACTAAAAAATGAGCGTAAAGCAGTTCTGATCATGGAAAGCGACAACCTCAACTGTTTTGCTGAAATGAGGGCTTTTTTCATGGAACTGGATGCCCATATTTGTAAGAATCCGGTCATTGTGCACGGTAAATATAAAGAAGATGATTACGAAAACCTGCTGCTCAAAGCATCTACCGATTTAGGAGGTTTGTTTATCGACGGATATGGCGACGGTATACTTCTTTCTAATGAAGGAAAGATCGGCTATAATGATTTGAAAAACCTTTCTTTTGGGATCCTCCAGGCCAGCCGTATGAGGGTGACAAAAACCGAGTTTATTTCCTGTCCGGGCTGCGGAAGGACTTTATTCGATTTAAGGGATACCGTCACTGAGATAAAAAGAAATTTCAATCATCTCAAAAACGTTAAAATCGGGATTATGGGATGTGTTGTTAATGGCCCGGGTGAAATGGGAGATGTTGATTATGGTTTTGTCGGTGCAGGAAAAGATAAAATCAATCTCTATAAAGGACAAAAATTAATCAAGCGCCATGTCGCTGCCGAATTTGCAGTAGATGAACTGAAGAAACTGATGATGGAGTACGGCGAATGGAAAGATCCGGCTTGAATAGCAAAGAGCCAAGAGTTTGTTACCCTTGTGCTTTTTGCCCTCAGTTCTTTGCTATAAGCCTGCAGTCTAAAAGAAGTCACTGTCACTGGCCGGACTTTTCTCATCTTTCATCACTTTAGTGCAATCAAGATCCATATTGAAACCCTCAGGCATTTCAAACTTTGTATCCTGTGAATACCCCAAAGTTTTATCCTTATATAACCAGTTCATATAATATCCGTAAACCGGCAAAGCCATATTTGCACCCTGTCCCATAGACAGACTTTGGAAATGAATACTTCGGAGTTCACCCCCTGTCCATACTCCGGTAACCAGTTCCGGTGTGATTCCCATAAACCATCCGTCCGACTGATTTTGTGTAGTCCCTGTTTTTCCGGCAATATCAGCTGTAAGATTTCCATAGTTTAATCCTTCTCTTCTAAGCCGCTGACTTGTTCCTTCATTGACTACTCCTTCCATCAGGTTAAGCATAAGATAAGCCGTATTCGGATCGATAGCATCGTGTTGCTCGGGCGAAAATCTTGAAAGAACATTGCCGTATTTATCTTCTATCCGTGTTACGACTATCGGTTTGGTATAAATACCTTTATTGGCAAAGGTCCCGTAAGCGCCTGCCATTTCGTACAGCGACACATCAGAGGTGCCCAGAAACATGGAAGGTACAGGATCTATTGGACTTACGATCCCCATTTTTCTCATCATATCGGCCATTGATTCAGGATTGAATTGCTTCATAATCCATGCCGAAATCTGATTGACAGAATTAGCCAGACCCCATTTAAGGGTAACCATCTTTCCGTCATAATCCGTATTCCCTGAATTTTTGGCTGTCCAGGTTGTCCCGTCAGGAAGATAAAAAGTCTGTTCAACATTGGGAACCAGTGTGCAAGGTGAAAAGCCGTTTTGCATGGCCAGGGTATAAAGAAAGGGTTTCACTGTCGATCCAACTTGCCTTTTCCCGAGTTTTATCATGTCATACATGAAGTATTTGTAGTTTGGCCCTCCAACCCAAGCTTTTACATATCCCGTTTTATTCTCCATTGTTATCATTGCCGAACGGAGAATCCCAAGAGTGTAACGGATGGAATCCATTGGTGTCATTATCGTGTCAACGTCGCCCCGCCAGGAAAACACCGTCATTTCAACAGGTTTACTGAACTCCTTTTTTATATCATTGAAATTCATTCCCTGATCTCTTAACATTCTGTAGCGGTCACTTTGTCTGATTGTAAAATTATATAGATCCTGTACTTCGGCATCAGTCATTTCATCAGGGAAAGGAGGGTTTCGTAATGTCCTCAGCCTTTGATTAAACTCCGGCTGCAGGTCAATGCTGAGATGTTTCTTAACCGCTTCCTCTGCATATGTCTGCATTCGCATATCTATCGTTGAATAAATCTTAAGTCCGTCTGAATAAATATTATACAGCGTTCCATCAGGTTTGGGATTTTTAGCAACCCAGCCATATAAAGGATTTGTCTCCCATTCGATTGAATCTTCACGATACTGTTCCTTCTGCCATGCAGCGTAATTCTTCCAGTCTGGTTTCCTGGCCGTGAGAGTTGTTCTCAGATATTCGGTGAAATATGTACCGGGACTTAATTTATAATCTTCTTTATGGAAATTAAGCCCAAGAGGTTTTTCTTTGAGCTCTTTATACTGGGCACGATTGAGAAACCCGTAATTTCGCATCTGATCTAACACAACATTTCGCCGGGCTTTAGCCAATTCCGGTCTTCGAACCGGATTATAAAGCGAGGGATTTTTTGCCATCCCGATAAGAAGTGCCGCCTGTACTGTATCAAGCCTATCCGGCGTAACCCCAAAATAAATTTGTGCGGCAGACTTTATACCCACTGCAAGGTTAAGAAAGTCAAATTTATTGAGATACATCGTGAGAATTTCTTCCTTGGTAAAGTTCCTTTCAAGTTTTACCGCGATGACCCATTCCCTGAATTTCCTCAAAATAAGATCAGATTTACTTGATATTTCCTCTCTTGGGAACAGCATCTTAGCCAATTGCTGGCTGATTGTGCTTCCCCCTCCGGCGCTTTCATTCCCCGTCAAAATTCCTTTACCTACTCTGATTAATCCTTTCAAATCAATTCCGGAATGCTTGTAAAAACGCTTATCTTCAGTCGCTACCAGGGCAACGATCACATTTTTACTGATGTCCTCATAAGGAACATACGTGCGGTTTTCCTTGTGAAAATACCTTCTTATGACAACACTGTCACAGGTATAAACCTGAGAGGCAAGCGATGTCTCAATATTTTCAAGCTCGTCGAGAGTGGGCATAAATCCCAGTTTCCCTTTTGCTACAAGGGTAAAAAGGATTACAATTGCCAATATCCCGGTTACAAAAATTCCCCAGAATATTTTCAGATATTTTTTATAACTGCCATCTTTTTTCATCATAAAACCGATCGAAGAATGGAATGTGCAAACTTACTCCAAAAAAACATTAGCTGAAAATGAGTAGTATAATTAATGTTAAGAACGATCATTAATTTTAGACTTTTGGCTGTTAGTCTGTTTGATTATCAAGAAGAATATTTACAGAGATTTTCATTCGGCTGTCTTTATCTTGATAGCCTTAATTTCTGGCAAGTAAATATTCAATTATCTTTTTTGAGGGATCAAACTTTAAATGCTACTCAGTCCCAATACCTGAATTGCAGAATCAATTATTTCATTCTCAGGAAGGTTAATCGATTTACCTGCCTTTTTCAGAAAATGGATTCCTGTCTCTACCATCGAATGAAGAGGAACAAGTCCTATAATTTCCGACCCTGTTACCTTTGCGCCAAACATTTCGGCCTTAATACATACTTCCTCAAAGACCTTGTAAAGAGGAGTTACCTCAACATCAGTCAGGTTCATTGATACCTGAGAAAAGCCATATTCCGCTATATACCAACCGATTGCCCGCACTGTTTTAGGCTTTAGGCTATAGGCTGTGGGCTGTGAGGGATTAATTCTGCCCGACTCCCGCATTTCGGCTGCAATTAATTTGGCTATTTCCACTGAAGTGGTATTCAGGTTAACATTGAATGCAATAAGGATTTTTCTCGCTCCGATAGCCGTTGCTCCTGATCTGACATTCATTTCCACGGGCCCGAAATCAGGTGTCCATTCTGCCAGCTTCATTCTTTCTGCCAATCCTTCGTATCCCCCTTTTCTACAATAGGCAAGGCTTCTTCGTTTCTCATTGTAAGCGGCATATTCGTAACAGTAAACCGGGATATTTAACTCACTGCCAACTCTTTGCGCAAGTTTTCTTGCCGCTTCAACTGTTTCTTCCATTGTAATATTGTGTAAAGGAATTAAAGGACAAACATCGGTTGCTCCCATCCTTGGGTGTTCTCCCTTGTGGAACCTCATATCGATCAGTTCCGATGCCCGTTTAATTGCCAGAAATGCTGCCTCAGTCACCTCCTCCGGTCCTCCCGCGAAAGTCACAACAGTCCGGTTAGCTCCGAATCCCGGCTCAGTATTGAGCAATTTTATCCCTTCGACACTTTCAATTGAGTCGGTAATTTGCCTTATAACTGTCAAATCCCTTCCTTCAGAAAAATTGGGGACACATTCTACTATTTTCTTCATTTGGCTATCAAATCATTCAGGAAAATCTTTGCTTGTTGATTCCTTATCTGATTATTTTAGAACAATTTATATTACTTTTTATTGAAAAGTAAAGATACTTAAAAAATACTTCAACGGGTAGATCAATCTTATCCATCCCACCTTAAAACCAAAATTTTGCTGCTTGAATATTTATAAACTCAAAACTCAGACTGAATCCTTTTTCCTGAATTCTGTGTAAATATTTCCGTATTTTTCTTTTCTTTAATGCTATACTTTATTCGTACCTTGTTCAGTACTTCTACTGTACTTCTACAGTATTTCTACAGTTATAACAATTCAAATACTGTATTTAATCAAATAAAATACAATTTTAAATACGGAGTTATCATGGTTATAATGCCAGGAAACAGCATTACATCAGAAACAGAAAACCCAATTTTATACCGTTATAACCGTAAGAATCACGTTCGGATGTTATAGATAAAGGGATTGATTAGTATCCTTTTATAATTCAATTCTTCGACTTTGTTTTCAGCCGCTAAACGAGTTAAAGTTAATTTATGATTATAAAGAGGATATAATCAGATCAGAGATACATCATTTAAATGGGGGAAATAGAATGGATTTGTTATTATTAAGTCAATGCTGTGTGATATTCCGGATTAATAATCAGCAGGTTTAACCGGCATGCTGTCTTTATCAATAAACCAGTGCAGTTCTTCGACGGGACGGATATGGGCTGCCGGATAAATGACGGCATCTTTGTGATGATGCAGAATTTTACCGAGCACCCTGGCTTTTGTTTTGCCGGTTACAAGAAAGGCTGCTTTTCGGGCATTGTTTATGACTTTACCTGTGATAGTAATTCTTATTTGCGATGTGACAGGATGAGTTGAAACGGCTGTAAAATGGTCTGAGTCGAGGAGGTTTTGCTGTCCGGGGAAAATGGAGGCGGTGTGACCGTCTTCACCTAAGCCAAGCATAATGAGGTCAAAGGCCGGTTTTTGATTTATTTCAGGAAGAAGAGAACGTATTTCTTCTGAATATCGTATGGCTTCTTCATTTGGATTTGCTTCACCTATTATTCTATGCACATGGTCAGGTGAAACAGGGATTTTTGATAAGAAAAGTTCATTGGCTGTTCCAAAGTTGCTTTCCGGATCATCGGGCGGGACCATACGTTCGTCGCCCCACCAGAAGTGGGCTTTATGCCAAGGGAAAGATTCCCGGTACTTGTCTGCAAGCAGTTCAAAAAGAAGGGAAGGAGTATGCCCGCCTGACAGGGCGATATGAAACTCGTTTTGTGAACTTTCATTGATCCATGAAATTAATCTGACGGCAAAAAGATTCGCCTGTTCTTCGGGGGATTTGCTTAAGTGGATCAATTCAATCATAAATTAATTTTTTATATCATTATAATTTACTGTAAAATCCTTCTTCGGTCAGGTTTTTAGAAGGACAGCGCCACGTCTGTCCGCTTTTCATCAGGCTGTCTGATTCAATCGGCCCCCATGTTCCGGCAGGATAACCGTACAAAGGTATAGAATTATCTTTTCCCCATGCATCAAGTATGGGCTGAATGAAATTCCAGGCAGCCTCGACAGTGTCTCCTGTTGAATAAAGGGTTGCATCGCCGCGCATGCAGTCAAGCAAAAGACGTTCATAGGCACTTGGTAAGGTAATGTCCGCAAGAGAAGAGTAATGGAAATCAAGGCTCACAGGTCTTACCTTAAATCCGGCGCCAGGTTCTTTCATTCCAAACTTTAGCTGGATGCCTTCATCGGGTTGAATTCTTATAATCAACTGATTGGCTGAATAATGGCCGAAGGCGCTTTCGTCGAACAGGTGGTGCGGAGTGGGTTTAAATTCTATCACTATTTCAGTCATCCTGATTGGGAGTCTTTTTCCAGTTCTGATACAAAAAGGCACTCCTTCCCAGCGCCAGTTGTCGATATAAAACTTCATAGCAATAAAGGTTTCTGTGCGGGAGTCAGGTTTAACGCCGTTTTCCTGGCGATAAGCCGGCACAGTTTCGCCATTAATTTCAGAGGCAGTGTATTGCCCACGGATCACATGTTTTGAGACTTCCCCTGGTTTTAAAAGGCGAAGGGATTGGAAGACCTTAAGTTTTTCATACCTGATTGCATCTGCATCGATTACTACCGGAGGTTCCATGGCTACAATTCCTATAAGCTGGAGAAGGTGATTCTGCACCATATCACGCAACGCCCCGGCATTGTCATAATATCCACCGCGATTTTCAATGCCAATAGTTTCAGCTGCAGTGATTTCAATCCGTTCAATAAAATTTCTGTTCCAGATAGGTTCGAAAATACCATTGCCAAATCGGGTCACCATTAGATTTTGAACAGTTTCCTTGCCCAGATAATGATCGATCCGGTACAACTGGTCCTCTTTAAAATAATTCAGGAGATTGCGGTTAAGTTTCCTTGCGCTGTCAAGGTTTGAACCAAAAGGTTTTTCGATAACCAGCCTTTTAAAACCATCCCGGATAGTATTGAGATTTATTTTTGAAAGCATTTCTGGGATTGTACTGTAAAGAACCGGAGGTGTTGAGAGATAGAACAAAAAATTGGAGGGAATATTCAGTGACCTACCAATATCTGTTAACCGGTTTTTTAGTTTCTCGAAACTTGCAAGATCACTGAAATCCAGCGGCTGATAGTATAATTTGTTGCAGAAAATCATCATTCTGATTTTCATCATCTGGAAGGAATTCCTGCATCCTTTTTCGAAAGTTGTCATCAGTGAGTTCCGTACGGCTGGCTCCTACCACTGCGAATTTTTCAGGCAAAAGATGCCTTGAATGAAGTTCATAAATGGCAGGAATCAGTTTTCTTTTGGTCAGATCGCCTGATGCTCCGAATATGACAACGATATGTGGATCTGAAACAATCATTCTCTTTATGTAAGTAATAAAATGTATTTTCCTGTAAGTTACAAAATTCGTTCCATAAGCCGAAACAAAAAATCTTACAAGTTTCTATTTTATGGATTAACAAAGTTTAGGCTGCATTTGTTAAAAAGAAGTGGAAGAGAAGGATCCGAAGTTGCAATCAAAATTTCAGATTAATTTGGCCATCCCCATACAACAATCAGGTCTTTAATTTCTTTGTAAAACAGACGAATTGTCAGTAACCGATTTTCAGATTGGAATGTTCCTGAAAAAGTGCTGATGTGCTGATGTGCTAACGGGAATGCTTCTTCATACTGATCATTGAGGATAATGCGGATATTTTTTAAATAGGAAACTTGTTTTTCAGGTACCATTTTAAAAATTGCTTCTTTTGCACACCAGTGTATCAGGAGCTTTTTGTTTGAATAGCCGTTTTCTGTCCTGCAAGCTTCCAACTCATCAGGAGAAAGTATTCTGTCAGCAACTTTTTCAGCAGAGCGTGATAACAATTCTATATCCAGACCCGGATTTGGCTTACTGTGAAGCATAACAGCAGCATAACCTCTTGTATGGGAGATACTAATGTTCATAGGGTAATCTTTCAGATAAGGACGTCCGTCAGAATAGTAACCGATCCGGATAAACTGACCTGTTAATTCATACAGAAGAGCTCTTGTTGCGAGCCATTCTTTTTTGCGTTGGACGGCTTTAAATGTGTTCCAGGTATCCAAATCCTCAGGGGATAAATTTACCAACAGAAGAAGTTCTTCAATTTCTTCGGTTATTTCCCATAAACCCAGAAGGCCATTTTCAATCTTGTCAGTTTGTATTACCGCCATTCACAATTAGTTAATATGTTTCCATTTTGTGGATTCCACCAATTGAAGAATATCCCCTGATAAAAATTTAATTACCGGCCTGAGACTGTCTGCATTTGGAACTTCTTTTATATAAAGGGCTCCCCTGAGGAAATTGGAAACACTGTCAGTCAGATAAAACTGCATCGGGGAAGCGGCATTACCTTTTATGGTATAAAGGGTGCCGTATACTTTAGCGGCCGAATTGATAAATACCTGTTCTTCAATGGAGCTGGCTTTTTCTATATGTTTATACACCAGGGAACGGGAATTTTCTATATGGGTGGACAGGTTTTTATTTAATTTAAAGTAACTGATATGGATCTGAGCATGATTTGCAGGAATCTGCACGGTAAGCCAGTATGGCTGATCGAGATCAAAGGAATCGGGTTCTGAATAAGAGTAAACAGGTATCTGAAAATCATAAGGTACAGGGAGATTCAAAGATTTATAGCTTTTAGGAGGGAATGATATTCTAAAGTAACCGCGGGGTTTAGGTGTATATTTTTCACCACAGGAGAAAAAAAATAGTATAAGGAAAATCCCAAGGCTCAATAAAAGGACATTATTTCGTGTTTTTTTCATCATTATTTATCAGGACAATTCGGGAAATGGGTTGATTTTGAACCTTATTTTACTGATCCGGCGGAAATCAACTGCTTCCACCTCAAAAGTAAAATTTTTATATTCTACTTTATGATGAAGTTGAGGAAATTCTTTAGTGATCTCGAGGATTAAACCGGCAAGGGTTTCAGCTTCTCCCCGGATCTCATCAAAGATATTATCCTCAAACCCTGTTGCTTTGTAAAAATCATGTAATGAAGTATTTCCATTGAAAAGGTATTCATTAGCAGAAATTTTTGTGAAGAACCTGCTTTCTTCATCAAATTCATCTGATATATCGCCAACGATCTCTTCAAGAATATCTTCGAGTGTAACCAGTCCTGCGGTACCACCGTATTCATCAACTACTACGGCAACATGAACCTTTGATTTCTGAAATTCTTCGAGGAGGTCGTCGATTTTCTTGGTTTCCGGCACAAAGAAAGGCAGGCGCATCAAAGGCTGCCATCTGAACCCTGATCCTTTATCCAAATGAGCCAGAAGATCTTTGATGTAAAGAATACCTCTTACATCATCCAAAGTTTCTTTATAAACAGGGATGCGGGAATAGCCTGATTCGCGGATAATCTGAAGAACTTCACTGAAATTACTTCTGACTTCTATGGAAGACACTTCAAGCCTGGGACGCATGATTTCGCTGACTGTTTTACTTCCAAATCTGACAATTCCTTCCAACATCTCCTTGTCTTCAGAGATTTCCTTTCTATCTGTCAATTTGAGGGCTTTGGATATTTCTTCAATTGAAAGATCCTTTTTGTAACGATGCAACCGCTTATTGACCAAAGAGGATGAATGGATCAGGATATAATTAAGAGGATAAGTTATTTTAATCAGGACATTAAGAAAAGGCGCAATAGTTAAGCCAAACTTCTGAGGGTAATAAGCCGCATAAACTTTAGGGATAATTTCTCCAAAAAAAAGGATCATAAAGGTAATAATAACAGTCTGGAATATAAATCCGAGTGTTGGAGAATTTGTAAAATCAATGAGATTGTTTGTAATGTGCGCAGTAAGCAGAACTATGGCAATATTAATAAAGTTATTGCCAACAAGAATTCCTGCCAGTAAATTTTCGGGATTTGATAATAAATTCAGAACAAGACGAGATCGCCTTTTTTTTCTTTTCCTCAGATTATCAATTTCTTTGGGCGCAAGAGAGAAAAATGCAACCTCAGAACCGGATATCAAGGCTGAAGTTAACAGTAATATAACCAAAACAATAAATCCTATAAGAGTTTCGGTCGTAAAATGCTTAAAACCAATGCCCTTAAACAGGTTTTCAAAAGTAAAAAGCTCTCCTGTTTCCAAAAGAAATTATTTAATTAATCAAAATGGCAAATCATCCTCTTCATTGCCACCATTATAAGAATCCTGGTCAACAGGAGGCTCACCCACAGCAGTTGGCTGGGATACTTTATTTGTCTCTGCCTGAGTGGATTCTCCTTTTTTGCCAAGAAGCTGTATTGTCAATGCATTGATTTCCGTAATGTATTTTTTAGTACCATCAGGCCCATCGTAAGAACGTGTCCGGATCTTGCCTTCAATATATAGTTGGCTTCCTTTTTTTACGTAATTTTCTACGCGAGCAGCTAATTTGCGCCAGCAAACAATATTATGCCATTCAGTGTTTTCAACTTTTTCACCGTTTTTATTGGTGTAATTTTCCGATGTTGCCAAAGTAAAGTTGCTATAGCTAGTTCACTATCCAAATGTCTCACATCAGGATCTTTGCCGACATTTCCTACTAAAATAACTTTGTTGATTGACATATTATTATGTTTTAAGTTATGATTATCTAAATTACAAAATAGCAGAGATTATTACAAATATTCAAAGGTAAATAAAAAGGATAAATTATTTGATTATAAAATTTTTTCGTGTGGGAATTTATAAGACAAATAATTTTCAACAGGTTTCGGCAAGGGATATTTTGAAAGTTCTTTTTTGTCTGTCATTATCCAATGTGTATTGGCTGGTAATTCCTGAAGATGAATATCAAAGAACCGGATGAATAATTTTTGGTGAGTAAGAGGATGAATAATTTCGGGTGACACGGACTCTATTTTCATATTATTATTTTGTCCCTTGAACAAATCGGTGAATTCCCTAATTTCTGTAAGGGTTTTAAGATCAGCGCGTACTTCCGTTTCTATCAATGGAAACTGAAAAAGATTGCGCCAAATATCTTTCGTTTTTCTCTGTTCAAGAAAGAAGTATCTTCCAAAGGTAATATAAAAATAATTGAAGTAACGTTTTTTTTGTTTCGTTTCCTTTGATCTGACAGGTAAAAGATCAACCTTTTTGTGATTAAAAGCGACACATTTGTTTTTAAAAGGGCATATGGAACAGGTAGGATTTCGCGGAATACATTGAAGTGCTCCGAAATCCATTAAAGATTCGTTAAATTGCCCGGGATTCTTTTTGTCAAGAAGCGACCAGGCTAAAGTTGATAGTTCTTTTTTACCCTTTGAAGTATCGATGGGAATGTCAATTCCGAATATTCTTGACAAAACCCGGCAAACATTGCCATCGAGGACAGCCTTATCAATCCCAAATGATATGGAAGCTATTGCCGCGGCAGTATAATCCCCGATCCCTTTTAATTTCCGAATTTCATCATATGAGTCAGGGAAACGCGATTGATATTTGTTGACGATCAACTTTGAAGTAAAGTGCATATTGCGGGCCCGGGAATAATATCCCAATCCCTGCCATAATTTGAGTACTTCATTTTCCGTAGCATTAGCCAATGAGTTAACGTCCGGGAAACGATCAATGAATCGCAAATAATAATCCCTGCCCTGTTTAACCGTTGTTTGCTGAAGAATAATCTCAGAGACCCACACTGAATAGGGATCGTTGTTTAACCGCCAGGGTAAACTACGTTTATTTTGCTGATACCAAAGGTTCAATAACTTATGAAATTCAGACACAAAATTGCTGTTTTTGAAAATAATTTGCGAAAAAAACAAAAAATATTGATTAATATGTGTTTAGTTAATTCAAAAGATTTATATTTGTGAACCAAAATTGAAGTAAAAAGTTGAATCATTTAAACTTATAGCAATGACAAAAGCAGACATCGTAAATGAAATTTCAAAAAACACTGGAATTGAGAAAGTAGCTGTACAAAAAGCAGTAGAGGCATTTATGGATTCCGTATCCGGATCACTGGCAGAAGGAAACAATGTTTATCTTCGTGGATTTGGGAGTTTTATCGTAAAGAAACGCGCTGAAAAGACTGCCCGTAACATTTCGCGTAACACGACGATCATCATCCCTCAGCATTATATTCCTTCATTTAAACCGGCTAAGACTTTTGTCAGCCGCGTAAAAAATAATGTAAAATAATTAAACACGAATAAGCAGATATGCCAAGCGGTAAAAAAAGGAAAAGACATAAGATGGCTACCCATAAACGTAAGAAACGTTTACGGAAGAACCGCCACAAAAAGAAGAAGTAAATTTTTGTGGATGTGAGAGATTTTTGAACCTAAAGTACCTATGGTGCTTTAGGTTCATTTTATATATTTAATAATAAATGATTGTAACAGAGTAAAGATCGTGAGTAAGGAACTGATTATTAATGTATCGCCCTCACATGTTGAAATTGCTTTACTCGAAAACAAAAAACTGGTAGAACTTAACAAAGAAAGCAATGACCTTAAATATGGTGTTGGTGACATTTACCTTGCAAAGGTAAAAAAAATCATGCCGGGGTTAAATGCAGCCTTTGTTGATGTAGGTTACGAGAAAGATGCGTTCCTTCATTATCTGGATTTGGGGCCTCAGTTCCAAACATTAAATAAATTTCTAAGGCTGGCGAGCGCTAAAAAGATTAAGCTTTCACCAGGAATGAAATTTGAACCGGAGCCTGATATTCTTAAAGAAGGAAAAATCACCGAAGTTCTGAAAAGCGGACAAACTATATTGGTGCAGATTGCAAAAGAACCAATTTCGACAAAAGGTCCGCGTTTGACTTCAGAATTATCGGTTGCCGGACGCAATATGGTTTTAATACCTTTCAGCAATAAAATTTCTGTTTCACAAAAAATCGAATCGGCTGAGGAGAAGAACCGGTTAAAAAAATTAGTTCAAAGCATCTGCCCCAAAAATTATGGAGTAATTGTGAGAACTGCTGCTGAAGGGAAACGGGTGGCAGAACTGGACCAGGAATTAAGAAGATTGATGACAAAATTTGAAAATGCGGTTGCTAAACTTGATAAATTGTCATCACCATCACTGGTTTTAAGAGAGCTGGACCGTACCATTGCGATGATCAGGGATTTGTATTCTCCTGATTTCTCAAATATATATGTGAACGATGCGGAAATTGCTGCAGAGATCAAAGAATATATAGAAACAATTGATCCTGAAAAGAAAAAAGTAGTTAAATACTATAATGGCAAAATTCCAATTCTTGAACATTTCGGCATTGACAAACAGATAAAAGCATCTTTCGGTAAGACCGTTTCGTTTAGAAGCGGTGCCTATTTGATTATCGAACATACTGAGGCGTTTCACGTCATTGATGTAAACAGCGGCAACAGGTCCAAAACGGGCGATCAGGAGACCAATGCAGTGGAAGTCAATCTCGCAGCAGCCGAAGAAATAGCGAGACAACTTCGCCTCAGAGATATGGGAGGTATCATAGTCATCGATTTTATCGATATGCACGGTAATGAGAACCGGCAAAAAGTTTTCGAGAAAATGAAGGAAGCAATGGCTTCTGACAGAACAAAGCATAATATACTGCCTTTGAGTAAATTTTGTCTTATGCAAATTACGCGCCAGCGGGTAAGGCAGGAAATTGCGATTGAAACAGCTGAGGTATGCCCGGTTTGTAAAGGTTCGGGAAAAGTAACCCCAACATTATTGTTCATCGAGGAGGTAGAACAAAAAGTAAGGTATATATTTGAGGAGCTTCATAAAAAGGAATTAACTATTAAATTGCATCCGTTTATCGGAGCCTACCTTACCAGGGGATTTCCCTCTAAATCCTTAAAATGGAGATGGAAGTATCATAGAAAGGTAAAAATAGAGGAGGTAAACTCCATAAGTTTTCTGGATTCACACTTCTATGATGAGAATAAAGAAGAAATCATCTTCTAAGCAATAAAAGCTCTTGCATCGTGCATGAGCTTTTTTAATAATTTTGACTTTTTATTTTTTATTGTTGATTATAATGAAGAAGTGGTTGTCTATAGTGATTTTAATCGTTGGATGGCAGATATTGTCCGCCCAGATTTTAAATCCTGTCAAGTGGAGTTTCGATAAAAAAACCACTGGAACCAATGAAATTGAGCTGTTGTTCAAGGCTTCAATTGATCCGGGTTGGCATCTCTATTCCATAAACCTTCCAAAAGGAGGACCTGTTGAAACAACATTTAGTTTTGATGTCGATACCTCTCTCATACAAAGGATAGGGGGAATAACCTTACAATCAATTCCGATTAAGGAACATGATAAGATCTTCAACATGGATCTTGAATATTTTAGTAAAGAAGCAGTTTTTGCACAAAAAATCAAGGTTCTTGGAGATCATCCGGTATTAATAAAAGGAACAATCGAATATCAGAGTTGTAATAATGAAACCTGTGTTTTAAATGATAAGGATTTTACCTTTGAAGTCAACAACAATCAGATGTCTGCTCAGAATCTGCCGGTGGTAAATAATGATATCTCTCCGATTCCGGCAGTACAGAAACATGGACTATGGTGGTTTTTGATTTTTAGTTTTCTGGCCGGATTAGCAGCCATTCTTACTCCTTGTGTATTTCCTATGATTCCTTTGACTGTTTCATTCTTTATGAAAAGCAACAAGTCCAGAATACAGGGAAGAATACAAGCTTTTGCTTATGGCGGATCGATTATACTGATTTATACTTTAATCGGGTCTGTTGTGGCTTTGACTTTAGGGGCAGATTTTGCCAATTGGCTGAGCACCTATTGGTTACCTAATATTTTATTCTTTATTATTTTCGTAATTTTTGCATTTTCATTTTTTGGTGCATTTGAAATCACGCTTCCTTCAAAATGGGTAAATCAGAGCGATAAAAGAGCAGACAAGGGAGGAATTGGCGGAGCCTTTTTTATGGCCTTTACTTTGGTGCTTGTTTCTTTTAGTTGTACTGGGCCAATAGTGGGCGCCATTTTGGTAGAATCAGCCGGAGGAATGGTGCTGAAACCTATAATAGGTATGCTGGGATTTTCACTGGCATTCGCTTTACCTTTTACCCTGTTTGCCATTTTCCCGCATTGGCTGATCAACTTGCCAAAATCAGGAGGCTGGTTAAATTCGGTGAAAGTCATTCTTGGATTTATTGAACTTGCCCTGGGATTGAAATTTTTAAGTATTGCTGATCAGACTTATCACTGGGGGATTCTGGACAGAGACGTATATCTTGCATTCTGGATAGTTATTTTTACCATGATGGGTTTTTATCTGTTGGGAAAACTGAAATTTGCCCACGACAGTGATTTAAAGCATATTTCGGTTCCCCGACTAATGCTGGCCATTGTCACTTTCGCTTTTGTTGTTTACCTGATCCCCGGAATGTTCGGCGCTCCATTAAAAGCGATATCCGGTTATCTCCCTCCGATGACTTCACAAAATTTTAATATTAACAGAATAATCAGGGATGAGATTAAAATGAATTCTCCATCCACCTTTACTGGCAATCTTAATTTAAGCGGCAATAGCGGTTGTGAAAAACCAAAATATTCTGAATTTCTTAAACTTCCTCACGGATTAAACGGATATTTTGACTATGAACAGGGACTCGCCTGTGCAAAAATTCTCAATAAACCCATATTTATTGATTTTACGGGTCATGGCTGTGTTAATTGCAGGGAAATGGAAGCAAATGTCTGGTCCGATCCCCGCGTACTTGAGAAATTGAAAAATGATTTTGTGATAATCGCCCTTTACGTCGATGATAAAACTACTCTACCCAAAAGTGAATGGGTAACTTCGACTCTGGACCATAAAGTGAAGAAAAGTCTGGGTAAAAAATATGCCGATTTTGAAATTACCAGGTTTGGAGTTAATGCGCAACCTTATTATGTTTTGTTGGACACAAATCAGACTTTATTGACCGAACCTATGGCCAGAGACCTTAATCCGGATCATTTTCTTGATTTTCTTGACCGGGGAATTTCAGAGTATAAAAAAAGACATAAAGATTGAATAAACAATTCCCTTAAAAGCATCGTATATTTGTTTAAAACAGATATATTTCATCAGGTGATGGTTAAGGCTAAAATTCTTTTCTGGAATGTCGATACGCAGCTCGATTTCATGGAACCGGAAGGGAAACTTTATGTCCCCGGGGCTGAAGAGTTAAGGCCCGTATTACGAAAAATCACAGATTTTGCAAGACTTGAAGGAATAAGGGTGGTAAGCACTTGTGATTATCATCACATTAATTCAGCGGAAATTTCAAGCAATCCGGATTATATATCAACTTTCCCTGAACATTGTATGGCAGGAACTTCAGGTGCAGAGTTCATTCCTGAAACTCTTCCCGAATACCCAATTATAATTGATTGGGATAGTGATCTTGGGATTTTCCCCGAATTGGATAACCCTGAAAAGTACAGGAATATTGTGATCCGTAAAGATGCATTTGATGTTTTTGATGGGAATCCCCATGCTGAGAAAATCCTTAAGATTCTTAGTCCAAACAGAATATTCCTGTATGGTGTAGCTACAAATGTCTGCGTGGACAGTGAGGCAACAAGTCTGATCAAAAAAGGTATAAAAGTTTATATATTTGAGGATGCAATAAAGGAACTTCCTAAAATTCCTCTTCCTTTTGCGAATTGGAAAAACCTGGGCATTGAATTGATCAGTTTCAGTAATATCAGAAACTATTTGTAAAGCAATAACTACCAATAAGCTATAAAGTTCTAAATCTCTGTATATTCTCCGTGTTCTCTGTGTAACTATTATTATTTTAATAAGTTACCCTGAATCAGCTTCTCTCTGCCCTTTGCCCTTTGCTCTCTGCTACTTTATGTTATCGGATATTCGTTCGATACATCCGTCAATACTTCATATCCCGTATCAGTAACTAAAATTGTCTGTTCAAACTGAGCGGATAATTTGTTGTCAATTGTTCTGGCTGTCCATCCGTCTCTTTCATCAATCTTTACCCGTGGTTTTCCTTCATTAATCATAGGTTCAATTGTGAATATCATTCCCGGCTTAAGTTTAATGCCGCTGTTCTTAGACGCAGAATGGTCTACCTGTGGTTCTTCATGGAATTCGATCCCTACGCCATGCCCACAATACTCATACACTACGCTAAATCCCTGAGAATGGGCATATCGCGAAATGACATAACCAATATTCCCCAAATAATTTCCCGGTTTTACCTGTTGAATACCCAGATCAAGGCAATGTTTGGTCGCAGAGATTAATTTCTGTGCTTTCTCATCGACTTCCCCTACGGTATACATTTTACTTGTATCACCATAATAGCCATTAAGGATAGTTGTAATGTCAATGTTAAGTATGTCACCGTTTTTCAGAATTGTATCCGGTGATGGAATACCATGGCAGACTACTTCATTTAGTGAAATACAGCAGGACTTTGGATAACCGTTATAGTTCATAGTCGCAGATAAAGCACCATGATCAACGATGTATTCATGAATAAGCTGGTCAAGATATTCAGTGCTGATACCCTCTTTTACAAACTGTTCAATATATATCAAAATTTCACCCGCAAGCTTTGAGCTTTTTCTGATACCCTCGATTTCCTCTTTATTCTTTATAATAATACCCATTTTATTATATTAAATCATGTAAAAGTGAACAAAAATTCAATAATATCAAAATAACGCTGAGGTATACCATTTGTTCAGGTATCGGGAAATTTCAGGTTTTCAGGAATCAAGCAGGGAAAGAATCTTCTCAATTTTTTCTTTCATCGGCAAGTATCCGTCCAGCCAGTGAATTGAAAATCCTTCCCGCTCCATCTTTCGAAACCATGTCATTTGCCTTTTGGCAAACTGATGAATGGCCGTATTGAGACTGTTTTCCATTTCTTCATAAGTTATCTCTCCTGTAACGTATAATGTAATGTATTTGTATTCAAGGCCGTAATAAATTACATCCTCAGGTTTGAGCCCGCTTTCAAGCAATAGTTGCACTTCCTCAACCATTCCGTTTTTAAGACGTTCTTTCAGGCGCGAAGTAATTCTCTGTCTTCTCGAATTCCGGTCAAATTTTATCCCAATAATCAGGCTGTTAATGGAAGGGAATGAGAAATTTTCTTCAGGATGGGCAATTCGGTATTCTTCTATTTCAATGGCCCTGATTGCCCGTCTTTTATTTTCAATATCGCTTGTATTGTTAAGTATTTTATACCCTCTTAAAATGTCGGCCAGTTGTTCAATCGATAGTTTCTGAAGTTCAATTCTCCTTGAATCATTTATCGGCACCTGGATCAATCTGTAACCTTTCAAAACTGATTCGATATACATTCCGCTGCCTCCGCAAACGATAGGGAAAACATGCCTTTGTTTCAAATCAAGATATATTTTTAAGAAGTCCTGCTGGTATTGATAAACATTATATTGATATCCTGCATTGACAATATCAATCAAATGATATGGAACTATTTGCCCTGAAATATTATATTCATCCAGATCTTTTCCTGTTCCCAGATTCATATTCCGGTAAACCTGCCGTGAATCAGCCGATATTATTTCGCCGCCAATTTCGTGGGCAAGATTAACTGCAACCTCTGTTTTTCCTGAAGCTGTAGGCCCCAAAATAGTAACCAAATCGAATTTTGTCCTGAACATCCTATATTATTAGTCCCATTAAATTGCTAAATTATAAAACATTTAATTTTATGCGTTAAATCATTTTGAACTAAATGAAATAATTGAGTCATTTAAGTTCAGTATCAGCCCGCTTATTATCATGTCTTGCCGACAAAAAATTTATCACCTTCCATTTCAGGTTTAATAGATCTTTTAACTGTCCTTTCCCGCAAATTCTGTATGGTCGCACGTCGTGCCATCAATCTGCTTTCCCTATACCAACATAATATCAAAACCATATTATCTGCACTATTTCTGCACTACATCTGCACTATTTCTGCACTAATTAGTGGAAATATTATGGAGAAAATATGGAAATGAAGTGTAATTAATATGAGGATGGTACGGGGAAGGTATGAGTGAGTCCAGACGGAAAACAAGGGAAAATTGTTATATCCCTTTATCCATTGCCGTCACATTTATGTGATGGATTTAGTTAAATTTGCATATTCATTTTCTTAAAATCAGATGTCACTCCGGCAAAATATCAATATCAGTAACAAACGGGCGGGTTTCAATTACGAATTCATTGAAAAGTATACGGCCGGTCTCGTTTTGCTTGGCACTGAAATTAAATCTATCCGATTAGGAAAGGTCAGTATGAATGATTCTTATTGCCAATTTTATGAGGGGGAACTTTTCGTGAAGAATTTGAGCATATCGGAATATGAATTCGGCACGCATTACAATCATGAAGTCCGGCGGGAGCGCAAATTATTGCTTAGTAAAAGGGAATTGAAAAAACTTGACCGTAAGGTTAAGGAGTCCGGACTGACCATTGTTCCTACACGGTTATTTATAAATGATAAAGGCCTGGCTAAAATTGAAATAGCCCTTGCAAGGGGTAAGGCGACATATGACAAACGACAGAGTCTGAAAGCTAAGGATGCCGCAAGAGAGATGGAAAGGGCAAGGAAGTAATCCTTTAACCTTTACCGTCTCCGACAAATGCGGGATTAGCTGGCTGAACTCATTTCCTGGATTTTTGGCTGTTTTGAAGGGAAGCGGGTTTACGCGTTGCCAGTTCAAGGCCTTCCGGCTTCATGGTCCAGTATTTACCAACCATATCTTCATCAGAGGTATTGGAAGTGCTTTTGATGTCCTTGATAATTGTTTCAGTTCCTTTGCTTAAATAAACAGTTTTATTCATTGGCACTCTGAGCGAAATTTCAATATCTTGGTCGTACCAGTGCGATCGACCTGGAATAACAAACCATGGATTAAATGTGAGCAGTGAATCGTTTTGTTCATACTTGTATAAAACTTCCTTTGCATTTGCCTGGGCCTTCTGAAGATCATTTCCCCGTGCCTTAGCTTTGATCATTAAACTGTAATTACCCGGCTCGCCTGCTTCAATAGTAAAGAGGGGCCTGCCGACAATGACATCCTTGTTGTCATTCAATGATGCAACAGTTAATCGGCCTATTTTAAATTTTGTGTAAATATAGTCGGTAAATTCATCCTTCCCGATTTTCACATATAAGGTATCCGATTTAGTAGGAATAATTTCCTGTTTAATATTCTGGCCTGATATTTTATATTCTGTGACACCTGAAACTGCAGATGCAATCAAAATGATCAATCCGATCAGCCATAATCCGAACATTGAAAGCCCAATTGGTGCATTGATGGGTCTGAAACGAAATATCAGTTTTAATCCTATATAGATCAGGAAGATAAGCGGGATAGCCAAAGTAAGGACAACTCCAATCCAGAACCATAACATCACATGGGGGCTTGCAAAAAGATGTAAATAATTTAGAGGCATAAATCCTTCAGGTATAAAGGCCGTACTGATCACGCTGATAAAGAGTAAGATGCCTACAAGTATCAGGAATGCACCAATGACGACTGTGATTACTTTAAAGGCGGCACGCAATATTGACAACAAAACATCACCCCCTTGAGAATAAGTTTTGCTTTTACGAAATTTGTCATAGCTGGTTTTCACTTCCTGAATTTCTTCCTTAACGGATTTGGAAATACTGTTGACATTGACCTGTTCGCCTTTCATTTCAAGCCGTTGCGCAATACTTCTTGCTTTTGGGACAACAATCCATAAAATAATATAAATGAGAATGCCAGATCCGGCTGCAAGGAATACAAGAAGTATAAAAATCAGCCGGATAATGACAGGATCGATATTAAAATAGGCGCCCAATCCGCTGCAAACGCCTCCCAGGACCCGATTGTCAGGATCGCGGTAAAGTTTTCTGCGCCGGGACTGCATTATCAATGGACTCTTTTCTTCAGCTTTTTCCTCCCTGGTTTCAGAAAAATCTTCCGGCATGCCCATTATCTGAATGACTTCTTCAACGAGTTCAATTGTAATTACCTCATTACCCGCTTTCAACCTTTCTGAAAAAAGTTCAGAAATGCGGGCTTCAATATCCTGTTCAATTTCTTTTGCATCAGCATCATTACCAAAGTATCTTGTAATTTTGGTCAGATAGTTGTGAAGCTTTTCATGGGCGTCTTCGTCAATGTGAAAAACTCTTCCGCTGATATTTATTGTAAAAGTCTTTTTCATTTTATGGTTCCTTTTTTGTTTTGAATATAGCTATTTTTTTAGTTGATTAATTGCTTCTGTAAGTTCCTGCCACGAGGTTTCCAACTCTCCAAGAAACAAGTGTCCCTGCTCTGTCAGTTCATAATACTTGCGCGGAGGACCCTGTACGGATTCTTCCCACCGGTAACTGAGATACCCGTCATTTTTAAGCCTCGTAAGCAGCGGATATAAAGTCCCCTCCACAACGATCATCTGAGCCTGCTTCATTACCGTTATAATGTCAGAGGCATATGCAGGTTTTTTTGAAAGGGTCAGAAGGATGCAATATTCCAGTATGCCCTTTCTCATTTGTGCTTTAGTATTTTCGAGATTCATATTATGATTTTTGTATTCGGGTAATATTTATTCTGTAATTGATAAATCTTCCGTTTATTAAATCTTTGTTCAATTTGAAATAAGGATCGCATTTGCCAATCCAAATGAAATTGGCAACGTGGTAATTATTTGATTCGGGTGTGATGGTTTATTATTCGGTTCCGCAATTTGTTTAAAATCGCTAATATGGAAATTGTCTGTTATAACATTTCCTTCTTCTGATTTAATTGAGCGGCTTTGCATCGTCACGCTCTTTTCATAGTGCAGGATGTACATTACACCACCCGTATATGAAAACAGTAAGAAAAATCCGGTGAGCAGGATTACTGGTTTTAAAAGTTTCATTAATGATTCCATATTTCTGTTTTTAAAATACCATTTATAACCTTGTTGTATGCAATACAAATATAAATACAAATAATGGTACTATGCAACACATAGTACTAAAATATTTTAATTTTTTTTGAAATATTTTTTAATGAATTAAAATACAGTAGGATACAAATTAAAAGATTCTGTTATAAGTGCCCCTTTTTTCATAAAATGAGGGTAAAAACAACAAATTTGTGGAAGAAAATCTGTTTTTATCAGACCTTTTGGGGATTAAAAACGCGTGTTTTTGGGAATAAGTCTATAGACTAAAGGAAAGTAATCAGTAATCATCACATCCTCCCCTTTAGGGGCCGGGGGTAGCAAATCAGCATAACTTGTCCCGATCTATCGGGATCAGCACATCAGTCTATTTTCTTGCTGCCCTTTTGCGTTCAATATCATTAAGAATAATTTTGCGGAGACGGATCGATTTTGGGGTAACCTCAACATACTCATCCTTCTGGATATATTCCAATGCTTCTTCAAGACTGAACCTGATGGGAGGAGCGAGTCTCATCTTTTCATCGGATCCGGAGGCCCTCATATTGGTAAGCTTTTTTGATTTTGTCAGATTAAGGGCAAGGTCTCCTTCACGGTTACATTCGCCAACGACCTGGCCTTCATATATTTCTTCCTGGGGATCAACAAAAAATCTTCCCCTGTCCTGAAGTTTATTAAGGGCATAGGCAAAAGCAGTCCCTGTCTCAAGCGCTACGAGCGATCCGTTTAATCTGGTTTCTATTGATCCCTTGTAGCTGTCATATTTAAGAAACCTGTGCGACATTACGGCTTCTCCCTGCGTTGAGGTAAGAAGAATGGTCCGAAGACCGATAATCCCACGGGAAGGAATATTAAATTCAAGATGGACACGGTCTCCTTTGTGCCCCATGTTTATCATTTCACCTTTGCGTTTTGTTACAAGGTCAATTGCCGTACCGCTCATCTCTTCCGGCAGGTCGATATACAACAGTTCAACAGGCTCATATTTCTGACCTCCTATTTCCCTGTACAAAACCTGTGGTTGACCTATCTGAAGCTCATATCCTTCACGACGCATCGTTTCAATGAAAACCGATAAATGAAGAATCCCCCTTCCATTCACATTCCATGCATCTGCCGAATCAGTCGGTTCAACCCTAAGGGCAAGGTTCTTTTCGAGTTCCCTTTGCAAGCGTTCATGTATATGCCTGCTGGTCACATATTTCCCTTCTCTTCCGTAAAAAGGAGAGTTGTTGATTGTGAAAAGCATGCTCATAGTGGGCTCATCAATTGCAATAGTAGCCAGAGGTTCAGGATTTTCATAATCGCAGATTGTATCCCCGATATCAAATCCATCAATGCCAATCAGGGCACAAATATCACCATTCAGTGCGCTTGCCACCTTTTCTCTCCCAAGCCCGGTAAATAAATCCAGTTCTTTGATTTTCGATTTAACTATCGAACCATCGCGCTTAGCCAAAGAAACATTCATCCCTTCTTTTAATTCACCGCGATGGATTTTACCGATGGCAATACGGCCTACATAAGGAGAATGATCCAACGAGGTGATGAGCATCTGTGGAGTACCTTTATTTTCGTGTGGTGCCGGAATATGCTCAATGATCGCGTCAAAGAGAACAGAAATATCCTGAGTCCGTACTTTCCAGTCAAGACTCATCCAGTTTTGCTTAGCCGATCCGTATATAGTGGGAAAATCAAGCTGTTCCTCCGTAGCATCAAGACTGTACATCAATTCAAAAACCTGTTCATGGACAGCATCCGGACGGCAGTTGGGCTTATCGACTTTATTGATAACTACAATAGGTTTTAAACCAAGCTGCAGCGCCTTTTGCAGTACAAATCGCGTCTGCGGCATTGTACCTTCAAACGCATCCACCAGCAGGAGCACTCCGTCAGCCATATTTAAGACGCGTTCAACTTCACCCCCGAAATCCGAATGGCCGGGAGTATCAATAATGTTGATTTTTGTGCCTTTATAGACTACTGAAACGTTTTTTGCAAGTATGGTGATCCCTCTTTCACGTTCCTGATCATTACTGTCAAGAATCAGTTCACCGGGATTCTGATTATTTCTGAAAATATTGGAAGCAATGATCATCTTATCCACCAGAGTGGTTTTCCCATGGTCGACATGTGCAATTATTGCTATATTTCGGATATTTCGCATCATTAAAATTTGAGCCTGCAAAAGTAATCATTAATTCAGACCTTCAGATGGATTAATTTCTTTTAAGAAAGGAAATTCTGTGAAGTGTTCGTAAATAAGTGCAATATTCCTGTTTTCAAAGAAATAAAGAGTATATTTATTGATGTAAATATCTGAATATCTGCAGTGTGTATTTCTTATTAGGAGAATATTATATTTTCATTAAAAAAGTCATATTCAAAACCGGGATAATGGTTCACTACATTAACTAAAAATGTCAGATTATCTCATGTCTGATATTTCACCGGTCATTATTCGTCAATTATTCCCTTTCTATTAGCATACTGAACGGCCGGAGAGCGCATAAAGAGCAGACAAGGAGCGTACAAAATGCGAATATACTATAAACAAAATTCAGCATGGATCATATCAAAATCAGAGTTTATAATTGGAAATAGCAGTCATTTTTTTCTTCAGGTGAAAACGTAATTGTTTAAAGGTTCCTAAAAAAGGATCAGCGAAGCTAATTGTGTTTTTTACAAATGAAATGTAATTTCTATGGGCAATTAAGGTTAAATATCCAATTATTTTAGCATATTTGTATAAAAGTGACTTTATAATTGAATTATTCTGCTTTGTCACTTGTTTATTAAAACAATTTCCTATGAAATATGTCGGAGCTCATGTGAGTGCAGCAGGGGGAGTTGAGAATGCCCCATTGAATGCTAAGGAGATAGGTGCAAAAACTTTTGCACTTTTCACGAAAAATCAAAGGCAATGGGTGTCCAGCCCTTTAACGGCTTCCAATATCGAGTTATTCAAAAAAAACTGTGCAGATCTCGGATTTCCATTGGAAATGATATTGCCGCATGACAGTTACCTGATTAATCTTGGTCATCCTGAAAAAGAAGGAGTTGAAAAGTCAAGAGAAGCCTTTAATGATGAAATGCACCGATGTGAACAGCTTGGGCTAAAACTTTTGAATTTTCACCCCGGAAGCCATTTGAATAAGATCAGCGAGTCGGAATGTTTGACAAGAATTGCTGAATCTGTAAATATTGCCCATGATAAGACGAATGGGGTGACTGCTGTTATAGAAAATACGGCGGGCCAGGGCACCAATGTCGGATATTCTTTTTCACATATAGCTGAGATTATAGATCAGGTAAAGGACAAAACCCGTGTGGGTGTATGCATTGATACATGCCATGCCTTCAGCGCCGGTTATGATATAAGGACATTTAAGGGATTTAACGACATGATTGGTGAATTCGACAAGACTATAGGGTTAAAATATTTGAAAGGAATTCACCTTAATGATACGAAAAAAGAGCTAAACAGCCATGTGGACAGGCATGATAATATCGGCAAAGGCCTTTTGGGTAAGGAGATATTTAAGGTATTAATGAATGACAGACGTTTTGATAATCTGCCTATCATTCTCGAAACTCCTGATGAAACACTATGGGCCGAAGAGATTAAATATCTATATTCTTTAATAGATAAATAATGTAATTGTTTCAGGTTGAATGACTTCGAAAGTAAATTCAAATTATTGTATAAGAATTGAAATATATTATATAACTTTGAATTCTTGTAAAGATTGATAATTGAAAATTCATCCGATAGCTATCGGATTTTTCGTATTCTGAAAGGTAGAAAATTAACGGATACCGCGGATATTAATTAAGCTATCCATTTGATTCAGTTAATTATTCAGTCATTAAATACTGTTTGGGGGGAATTTTAAACATGGAAGAATTCTTTTCACCTGAAGAGGTGCGTTTATTTATCAGCAGGTGCGAATCTGACAGACAGAGAGTTATTTTATTTCTCATTTATAATTACGGGATATTGCCTGAGGAAGCTATAAACTTAAAAGCCGGCCAGTTTATGGTGAAACCGGATTATATTTTATTCAATTTTACGCGAAGCGAAACAGGCAAACAACATACCTATAAAATTCAAAACGAGAATTACCGGATATTTTACAGGGCCTTGAATAAATTACAGGCTCATGAACCCTTGTTGCATAAAGATAAAAATCAACCTGTTTCTGAAACAATGGCTAATAAGGATTTATTTGACCTTGCCATTATTATGAACCGAAAAATTACTGCTTCCCAACTTTTTGAAAGTCATCTTTTCTGGTTATTCAGAAGGGGAGTAACTTATTCCCAAGCCGTTGAGGAATACGGAATCCCGCTTTCAGGCAGGACATTTAAGATATGGGAAAACGCAATGGTAGCCAAACGCTTGTGGCCTTTTTTACTGGAGTAGCATTCAATGTTCAGTGTCCATTGTTCAATAGTCATTAATAAATAGTCAAGGGTCAATGGTCATTCGATGGTTACAAAACAGTTAGCAGTTTTCATACCTTTTTCTACTGAAATATCGTTTCCCGGTGGAAATTCCATCACTTCTTATCAACACATGATAGTTGATAAATAATTTTGCTGATTACACAAGACTTTTAGAATTTTACTACAGAAAGTACCGACACAGGAAATTCTGATGCAGGAAGTCTTTACTGTCTGATAATAAGGAAGAAATAACACTGTATTGCGCCTGTTTCAATTTAATTAAAGCAGTTTGCAATAAACAAAAATGTAATTTATTAAAATTAAAATGTGAAGTAGTTTGGGAAAAATAAGAAGATACCCATTGGAAAGTTTAAAAAATATCTTATTATTGTAAATAGGATATAATATGATGTTAGTGGCAAATTTGAATGCTGATCAGTTTAAACAGGGATAAAATCCAAAAATATTGTATTCGGGATCGGAGAAAACCAGATGTTTCAATTGCCAATCATTGTATAATATTTTGAGGTATATTAAGTAAAGGTGATTAATTACAAACAAACCAACGGATTTTCAACTCGTATTAAAGGCGGATCAAATAGTAATCAAAATTAAGTAACAGGATCGGTTTTAAAATCTGGGGGGAAATTGAGTGACTTTTGGTAAAGGATAAAATATCTCTGATTGGCATTTCCTGCTTACAGGAAAATTAGCAATACTGATTTATTTCAGTAGATTTCAATTCTGTAAGAGGAATAATGTTGTGCAAACTTGAATACTATGAAAGAATACGATGAATCAGGAGCCCCGAATCTTGATGATGAAATTGAAGAATTTCTGGGGAACAGGCTTCAGGGTACTGATTTGCAGCTTTCGGCTTCGGAAACTCTTGAACTCATTCATGAGCTTAAGTCACAACAACTTAAGATAGAGACACTTGAAGCCAAGCTAAAACTTGCCTATGAACAACCAAGATACAATGTTGAAAAGAAATCTGATATACACTCCGATTCTACTGTTGGGTATCTTTCCCTGAACAGAGAAGGCCTGATAATTGAATCGAACCGCAAGGCCGCTGATTTATTAAACCGGGAACAATCTTCATTAAATAATACACTTCTTGTTTCTTATATTTCGGGAGATTCGAAAAGCATATTCAGATTTTTTCTTGCTAAAATATTTTCCGGAAGTCGAGAAGAATCATGTGAGTTATCAATACTTAACCGGGAAGGCACAGAAAGATTTTTTTATCTTACAGGTATAGCCACCGTAGAACGTGCTTTATGCAGGCTCACTTTGACAGATATAACCCAAACTAAGATAAAGTCTATCAAACGTGAGGAGATTCTCCAATCATTAATGAATATTCAGGCTAAAAGCAATCTTCACGAATCGATTTCAGAATTGATCGGATTGATCCGTGAATGGTCAGGATGTGAAGCAGTGGGTATCCGGTTGAAGGACGGGGATGATTTTCCTTATTTTGAGACGGCAGGTTTTTCGTCATCCTATGTCAAAGCAGAGAACAATCTTTGTACTTACGGCATAAACGGAGAAGCTGAACTTGAACCAACATGGAACACTGTGGTTTCAAGACAATCCGAACTCCTCAAGCCCTTTTACACTTCAAAGGGAAGTTTCTGGTCAAATAAGCTTTCAGATCTTCTCTCAAATAATCCTGATATCAATTATCAGATGCATACGCTTAACAAGTGCAGTAAGGAAGGGTATGAATCGATTTCACTTATAGCCATTCGAAATGGCGATCGTTTAATAGGATTACTGCAATTAAATGACAAGCTCCCGGATCGATTCACACCTTATCTTATTGATGATCTGGAAAAGATGGCTGATTACCTCGCTGTTGCTTTATTACGGAAAACGGATTCAAAAGTATCGGATAAGAGGGAAAAATACCTGAATAATCTGATTGAAAATCTCGGGGATGCTGTTATAGCAACAGACAATTCAGGCAGGATAAAATTTATGAACAGTGTTGCCGAGGATATGACTGGGTGGAAACTCAGCGAAGCAAAACAGAAGCCTGTAGAGGATGTTTTCAGGATCAACATGCAGCGCACCCTGATTGAGGAAGAAAAAGCTAATGGTGGAGCTAAACAATCCGGATATTATAATAACAGGACAATTTTAAACAACCTGGTTTCCAGAAATGGGACGGAAATCCCGATCGATGGCAGAAGAAATATTGTAAAAAACAAGAAAGGGAAAAAGACAGGAATTTTATTTGTATTTCGCGATATTTCGGAACAGAGAAGAATTGAGAAAGAAATTATCAGGGCAAAGGAGAAAGCAGAAGAAAATGATATCACAAAGTCGGCTTTTCTTGCCAATATGAGCCATGAGATTCGGACGCCCATGAACGGCATTCTCGGCTTTGCAGAATTGCTGAAGAATCCTGACATTACTGCCGAAGAACGTGAAGAGTACATTGGACTGATCGAAAAAAGCGGTGAGCGGATGCTTAATATCGTCAATGATATTATCTGCATCTCCAAAGTGGAGGCAGGGCAAATGAAAGTTTCTGTTTCAGAGACAAATGCAAATGACCAGATCGATTTTATTTATAAATTCTTCAAACATGAAGCCGAACAGAAAGGCATAAATCTTTTATATAAAACTCCGTTGTCTGCAAAAGATTCAATTATTAAAACGGATAAGGAAAAGATATATGCAGTGCTGACCAACCTTGTCAAGAATGCGATAAAGTTTACACCGGAGGGAACAATTGAATTGGGTTACGAGAAAAAGGGGAATTTCCTTGAGTTTTTCGTAAGGGATACGGGTTACGGAATACCTCCGGCACAACAAGGACTGATCTTTGAAAGGTTTAAACAGGCGGATGTACCGCTTGCGGGAAAATATGAGAGCTCTGGTCTTGGTTTGTCTATTTCAAAGGCCTATGTTGAAATGTTAGGAGGAGAAATCAGGGTGGAGAGCGAAGTCGGCAAAGGATCAGTTTTTTATTTTACGCTTCCTTATGTTAATGGCAGAGAGGAAGAAAAGAATGGAAAGACGGAAACCAATGAAAAGAGAAATTCAACGAATGAAGAAAATGTCCGGATCAGAAAACTCAAAATATTGATTGTTGATGACGATGATGTATCAACCTTGTTTTTGCAAAAAGTAATCAGTAAATACAGCCGGGAGATTCTGAAAGTCAGAACGGGAAGAGAAGCTATTGAGACATGTCAGAATGTTCCGGATATCGATCTGGTACTAATGGATATTGAAATGCCTGAAACAGATGGATATCAGGCAACACGGGAAATCCGGAAATTTGACCATGATATCGTTATTATTGCCGAGACGGCCTTTGCCCTTTATAATGACAGTGCCAAAGCACTTGAAGCCGGATGCACCGATTATATTTCAAAGCCGATTAACCTGGAACTGTTGAATGATATCATAAACAAACATTTCTTTTTATCGGATATTGAACAAGCCAAAAATACCGGTTAAATCTGCCGTTGCTTTCCATTCAAATTTGTTTCCCCGGAATAATTACCTTTGCAATTTACTGAGGAGAGTAACTCACTCCTCCAACTGTTTACTTTTTCATATTGAATAATTAATCAAAATATCTGTGATGAAACATGCCAGGCTAAGAGAAATTGAATGGCCCAAATTTGACAGTAATGTCAGTCCGATCCGGTTTACGATGGATGAATTGTTGGACCGCATTTCCATGACGCGCGAGAGAATGATAAAGGAGAAATTGACTCATCTGTTTATTTATGCGGACAGGGAACATTTCGGAAATCTGACATGGCTGGTAAATTATGAGCCAAGGTTTGAGGAGGCTTTACTTATTTTAGACCTTATTAATGATCCTCTGGTACTGCACGGAAATGAAAACGGCAACCGATTCAAAGCCAGTCCGCTTTACCGGGGAGGAAAAATGAGGGTTGAACTTTATCAGCCTTTCTCATTACTAAATCAGCCGAGAGGCAACAGCAGGCAGTTAAAGGATATCTTTGTTTCAGAAGGAGTTGACAAAGATTCGAGAATTGGTTGTGCCGGTTGGAAATACTTTTCAGAGGCCGAACATTTATCGTCCGTTCATGCCATCGATATTCCGGCTTTTATTGCCGATACATTAAGGGAATTGTGCGGATATGATAATGTGGTTAATGCGACTCATATTTTTATGCATCCGGGAACGGGATTAAGAGCCAAATGTTCAGCATCTGAGATCGCACTGTTTGAGTTTTCAAGCGTTATGGCATCGGAAGGAATGAGAAATCTTCTTTTAAATGTCGAGGTTGGGAAGACGGATTTTGAACTGATTAAATATTACAATTATTCAGGTTACCCATTAAATTGCAACACGGGTATGACCTGCGGGGCGAATAAGCATATAGGGCTTGCTAATCCGGATGGGTACACTATTCAGCGAGGCGATCCCTTTTCGACTAATCTGGGCTACTGGGGGAGCAACTCCTGCAGGGCAGGATGGGTGGCAGAGAGCAAAGATGATTTGCCGGACGAAGCAAGGGATTATGTGGAAAACTTTGCAGGACCCTATTTTTCTGTGATGGGTGAATGGTATAAAAATATGCGTATCGGGGCAAAGGGCGGCGCAATATCCAAACTGATTGAGGCCAAGTTGCCATTTGAGGAATTCGGCATCTTCCTTAACCCGGGGCACCTGATCCATTATGATGAATGGCTGAGTTCACCCATCTTCAAAGGTTCTGAGATTGAAATTCAATCAGGAATGTATTTCCAGGTGGATGTGATCCCTAAATCGAAGCGTTATTTTTCTACGCGTATGGAGGACGGGATCGTGATTGCGGACAATGCGCTGAGGGATGAACTGGAACAAAATTATCCGGAGGTATATGCCAGATGTATGGAGCGGCGGATGTTTATGACGGAAGTACTGGGCTTTGATCTGCCCGAAGAGATTCTTCCGCTTTCGAATATTCCGGGGATTGTGCCGCCTTTCTTTTTGAATCCGAAGATGATTTTTGTTTTGGAATAAGTCAGAGAATTTAATCTATAGAATCTATAAGGCTTTCAAAAAAATCCCGAATAGTCTTTATCGGAGACTTAAAACCACAATGGTCAGACCTAAGATCTCAGAGCGGTTCAGTGATTTGTTTTCGCTTATGAAATCTTACAACTGATTGATAGCCTGATTCTCTAAGTAATGTTTTTGCTTCGTTAAAGTACCGCCCTATCTGATGCTCATAATGAGAATCGGATCCCAGGGTAACAGGTACACCGGCATGGTAAAATTCGCCGATTAGTTCATTTCCCGGGAAAAATTCGCCACAAGGTCTGTCCCGACCGCTTGTATTGACTTCATAGGCTACGCCTGAATCTGCAAATATCTTTGCCGTTTCTCTGTAAAGATCTTTTTGAGAGTTCTCCGGCCATATTTGATGCTTCTTTATCAGATCGGGATGAGCCATATAATCGAACAATCCTGATCTGACTGCTTTTTGGAGTTCGCTAAAATACCATCTATAGAGATAATCGTTTTTAAATTCAGGATACCTGCTTTTATCGGTATCATAGTTCCACCCGTCCAGAAAATGAATAGAACCGATCACATAATCAAATTCATATTCTTTTAACGCCTCACCTATCTCTTTTTCAAATTCTGGGAAATAATCCACTTCCAGGCCAAAGAGGATATTTATCCGATCACCGAATTTCATTTTCACTTTTTCAATTTTCTTCCCCAGACGGGCTATTCCTTCCGTATTTACAGCCCAATGAACCTTGTATTTTATGCAATAATGATCGGAAAATCCTATTTCGTCAAACCCCTTTTCAATAGCCGACAGAATCATCCTTTCGTGGGAATTATGTCCGTCCGAAAGCTTTGTATGCATATGGTAGTCAAAGACAATCACTTATTTAATTACGAATTATGAATTATGAGTTCCCACGCCTTTAGCCTTTATTCTTATTTTTCGGGCCATGCCGATTTAAGGCGATAAATTTCAATCTCATCCACAAAAAGTTCTCCTCCCGAGGTCCAGAGCACCAGCTTGTCATCTTTCGGATCCGGTTCAAAACAATTGCTCAGGACAGCCTCTCCGTTATTGGCATAAACTTCTATCGAGGATCGGTCAACAAGAATCCTGAGGTCGATTTTCCCGTTTTCAGGTTCTACTGTTACCTGACGGCCAAGACAATCAAGCACCTTCCTTGCGGGAGTATACTTTAGTAATACTCCTGTGCCTTTTTCCCCGTTCCGGATGATGAATCCGAAACTATCTGAAGTTTTGAGATCAAATTTGCCTTTGATGTCAATTACATCGCCATCATTCCCGCCGATCGGATTTCCTTTTAAACCGGGTATGATATTTTTTTCTTTCTTCTTGTACTCTTTATCATACAGTTCAGCAATTCCTTCTACCGGTTTACTACATATAACAGTGAGGGTGTTTACTGTTTTTAAAGACAACTCACGTGGAAATGTCATCTGTCCGTCAAATGGCATCTTGGGATATTTGGCGCCCTTCATCCAGGCGATCTGGATTAATTTGCCTTCCGGAGCATTAGACCAGGTTCGGGCAGCATAGAAATTTTTACCGTAATCCATTCTTTTAACGCCTGTTTCGGGAGTGAAAAGCTTCCCGTCAAATTTCCCGATCATGTATCCGCCAGTCAATCCTGCCATAATCCATTTTTTTTCAGATTCCTTCCCATCCAGCGGAAGGGAGTACAATTCGGCGCCTTCGCTGAATCCTTCTGTGTGGCTTTGCAACTTCCAATGAATAAGATCGTCTGAATTATAAATAGAGATTCCTTGTTTGGCTTCAGTGTTATCAGGACGCCTATACAATGTCATGCACCATTTACCTGAAGGCGGATAATAAAATACATATGGACAGTTCGCTCCGTCATTTTCATAAGGGATCAGGGGATTTTTGGAATATTTTTTCCAGGTCCTCCCCTTGTCGTTGCTGAAAACCAGGCACTGGCCACATTCACGGCTGGTGTAAAAGATCAGCAGCGTTTTCTCGCTGCCTTCCTGCAAACCTGTTAAATTCTTATCATCAACAATGGAACAGCCTGATGCAGGTGTCCCGTACCCGTCATTCCTTGCCTTTTCATCCAGAATATTAAATCCCGGCAGGTGTTTCCACAGGACCAAATCCTGGCTCACAGCATGCCCCCACTGCATAAATTCGGTAGTTGTTGTATCGGGTTTGTATTGATAGAACAGATGATATTCACCGTCGTAATAAACAAGGGCAGTCGGTTCACCCAGTATGCCTTTCTCGGGGGTAAAATGGAACTGCGGGCGAAAGACTTCGTTGTAATATTTTTTGTCGTTCCTGCCCAAGGGAGGTGTGAAGGCAAGAAGAAATGCTGAAGCGATGATTAAAATGCAGCTTTTAAAATGTTTCATATTATTCGTTTTGATTCAGTACAGGTTCTTTAACCGATTTTTTCAAAAGTAAGGAAAAATTACATTAATCGAAGATAGACGAAGTCAATAAGAACAAATTACGGTAGAGTAGAGCCTGGAAGGAATAAAACCTTCCCTGCCCCCTTTGTCAAACCGTACGTATGATTTGTGCGATTAAGGCCTTCCTGTAAAGTTCTTCCCATGATTTCGTTTTATTAATGTGAAAGAGAATCTTTTTGATGCAGTCCTTACAGACATCCCTTCCAAATTCATCCGACTTTTCCTGACGATAAAGTCCCGCTTCTTTTGGTTATATGCATATTTATTTGTTTCTGGTGATACACCAATTCAGACGGCGAATCTTTGTTTTGAAACATCTTTATAGTAATGCTTCTTCGCTCCTGCGGCTTTTACCTTTCCGGCTATCTTCAACTATTACAGGTATATCCGACTCCCTCGGCAACATGTGGACTAAACATATCTCGTTAGGGTCTACCACGTTCATGCGCTACCTTTCAGCACGCAACACCATCCGACTCCGGGCACCTATCAATGTGAATTTTTCCGTTTCTTCCATTGATATATCAGGCTTCATCATATCCGGGAGGCTGACCGATACATAAAGTGTAATGAGGCCTGACCGATGCAGCTTACAGCATTGCTGCAGCCGGGCTTCACAGGGTTTGTTTCCTTGCCTCGTAACAGATGTGCTTCAACCCGAACAGCAAATTTGATCGTAAGGCTCTTTCATCCTTATAGTACCTTATCTTTTAAATTGAATATTTTTATCCCTTTCGACAGAACAAATATCTATTATGCGGTGTTTCATTCCATCAAAATTTACTCTAATTATTAATAAAAATATGATTAGACTCAGAAAACTCCTTTTTTTTATTTTAGTCCTGTTTTATGGCAGCGCACAGGCCCAACACAAATATATCATTCCCCCGGCATGCAGCGGAGTTGGCAATAAACCCCTGGTCGTCTATTTTTCAAGCGACGGCGGCTGGCACCGGTATGATAAAAAACTGGCCGACAGTTTATGTACCTATAATATTCCTCTGTTGGGCATTAATTCCTTTAAATTCTTCCGTAAACGGAAAACCCCGCAGTCAACCCTTGATACTGTTTTACCCTATATCGATCAGGATTTAAAAAAGTACAACTGTAAAAAAGTTATTCTTGCCGGTTATTCATTTGGAGCAGAAGTCATACCCTTTCTTTACAATCTGATGAATGAGGAATGGAAAAACAGGGTGGAATTTTTGGTATTGCTTTCACCATCTTCCACTTCCGATTTCAAAATCCATTTGTATGATCAACTGGGTATCCATTGCCGGCATGAGCCTTATAATGTGCTGGATGCTATCATGAAAATTGACAATAAAAAGATCATGGTGTTCTGGGGGAAAGATGAGAAGAAGTTTCTGAAAAAGAATTTCACTAAGCGTAATATAACGGTTTATCGTTTGCCGGGTGGTCACCGGCGCACCAACGTATCACCGGTTATTTCCCAAATAAATGAACGGATAAAAGTCTTTTAGCTATCAGATCCCCTTCAGGGTTTGGAACCCTGAAGGGGATATTTTATGGGCTTCAAAAATTAATTAATGTTAAGATTTCTTAAACCGGTTAGTGAAAAACATAAATTAAACGTTATAAGTAAATACATAGGTTTCCAATAAAATATAAAACTTAATAAAGCACTAATTATGAAAACAAAACGCATCCTTCAAATTATCCTTGTTTCGGCAGTGTTTGTTCTAACATATGCTTCGTGCAGGAAAGAATCATCGATATCATCGACCGAGAATTCAAAGATGGGGATTCAGATTCAAGCTGTGAATAAATCAGTGAATTTGCCTGTTCAAGGCAAAGTTTTGCAGAATGCCTCACTCGTTCCCGGCGCTTCAGTTACTTGGGATACAGCAACTTTATGGGTTTCTATCCTGAAATTTGAGGCTGAGATGAAAGCAAAGTTAATGCAGGCCAGCATGAATAATGAGGACGAACGCCGCCCCGGATTCAGCAGAGATTCAATACAAATCACATTCACTTGGAACGGGCCACAGAAAATTGACCTTTTTGATCCCAATTTCATTTTTGGAGGCTTTACTCTGGGTCCCGGGCTCTACGATGAAGAGGAACTCAGTGTCTGGGCATCAAGAAGACAGGCAGCCAGTGACACTGTCTTCTACCTGGCAGGCACTTACACAACTTCTGGCTCGGAAACAAGGCGTATTATTGTGCCGGTAAAAGAAAATGTATTCTTCAAAACTGAACAGGACAGCGTTGAAGTGAACGGCTCCGGAGTTGATATTGTCGGAGTTATCCAGATTTACCTGGACAAACTAATGACCGGTATACCGGTATCAAGCCTCGACAATGCCACTTTGCAAAGCGACGGAAGTATCCTGATATCCCGAAACTCGAATGCCAATCTGTATTACATTATCCTCCACAACCTGAGCCTGAGACACGCGTTCCATCACTGGTGGACGCATTCAGGACATTAAGATAAAGAATTGTCAAAGCTTAATTGAATAATGTTTTAAGTTTTTCGTTTTCGATAATATCTTTAAGTTTTGCAACGTAATCGGGATCTTCGGCGTAGTATTCCGAAAGGAAGTCAAAATATCCATCTTCAGTGGTTATCCCGGAAAGATAAGAGGCGTAATAAAGGCCGTAATCATAGACGCTCTCCAGCCAGTTATCGTAAAAGGCATGATCATATTGTGTCCCGCGCGATAAACTGACACGTTTGGTTGCCTCCTTCATTCCGAAGATATTATTATTTTCCATGAATATTCTCGATCTGAAATGATCGGTTTCAAGTAATGCCTGTCCGTATATGATGTAAGGGAAGCGAAAATGCATTTCCTTGATTTTGGAAATCAGTTTTCCACTGGAAAAATGATTGTGCTCCGTAAGGATAATTTTTATTTCATCTTCCGTTATTTTCTTCTCGTTCCTGGCTGATATGTTAAGTGTCATAAAGAAAATAAACATTATTCCGAAAAGGTAATAACTCCCTTTCCACCATCTGACTTTACGATAAACAAGCGCTTTTCTGTCAAATGTGTATAACATAGTCTTTAAGTTTTAATGGTTTTCCAAAAATACCTGTGTGTATTTCCCTGTTTTTCTTCTTATTGTTGTTTTACGGTTCCTTTTTTTAATATTATAAATTAAAAAAAATAATGATTCGTTTCAAGCGTAATTATACGCAGTTATATATATTATAGTTACAAAAGTTAAAATTGGCAGTTCCGGAAAAAGTTCAAGCGTCAGATAATCAGCCAAATGATCTGCGATCGACAAAGCTGATGTGCAGATGTGAAAATTTAAGAATTTGAAAATGCGAGGATGTACTGAAGTAACAGTCAACGGGGAAGACAGATGGATGATGTTTGGAAAATATGTTATTGGGAAAAGGGAATAGAGAGATGTGTCATGTTTCCTGAATTTCATTTTTTTGCTCCGATAATGTGTGTACCTGTAAACTTTTCAAATTCCAAACTGTTAGAATAAATTGAACAAATAATTTATCCGAATAAATTATTGAGTGCCTGATATATTTAATCAATTGAATAACTATGAGACAACGTTTTATGATCTTCTGCATATTTTTATGTGCCATTTCAAACATGCCTCTGTTCGGGCAGTCAAAAGTTGAGACAACCCGCACAGAAGCTTCAATGGCCAAAGAGGATACCGCATTAACCCGTCCTCAAAAATCGGTCACACGGGGAACTGTCACCATTGAAGGTAAAAAAACCGATTACCAGGCGGTAGCCGGAACACTTGTCTTAAAAGATGAGAATGAGAAGCCGACCTGCAGCATGTTCTATGTGGCTTATTTCAAATCGGAGGAACCTGATGTTTCCGCCCGCCCGGTAACGTTCCTTTATAACGGAGGCCCGGGAAGTTCGACCGTCTGGCTTCACATGGGAGCATGGGGCCCGAGACGGGTTGAAGTCGGTAATGTGAATCAAAGTCCTGCGACTTATAAAACGGTAAACAACGATTATTGTCTGTTGGATGCAAGCGATCTGGTATTTATTGATGCACCGGGGACAGGTTACAGCAGAATAATCGATAAAGATATGGGCGGGGCAGGTAATCCAAAAGATTTTTACGGCATAGATGAAGATGCCCGGGCATTTACATCCTTCATAACAAAATTTCTTACTACTTATAACCGGTGGGAATCGCCGAAATATCTCTTCGGAGAAAGTTACGGAACGATGCGTTCGGTCCTTGTTGCCTATCGTTTGGGAGAAGATGAAGGTGTGAACGTGAACGGCGTTATTTTACTTTCACAGGTGCTGAACTTTGTGAATTTTATTGACCGGCCCGAAATTGATCCGGGGATTGATCTGCCTTATCAGCTTGTTTTGCCAGCTATGACCGCCACTGCGTGGTACCACCACAGATTACCTCATCAGCCTGAAAAGCTGGAACCTTTGATTACCGAAGTAAAAGACTTTGCCATGAATGAATATGCGCAGGCGCTGTTAAAAGGTGCATTGCTTGATACAGCTGAATTCACGCGGATAACTCAACGTTTACACGAGTACACCGGATTGCCCCTGAGTTATGTCCGAAAGGCCAATCTCCGGGTAAGCGGTCCTGATTTTGAGAAAACCTTACTGTCCGACAGTGACAAGATTATTGGACGCCTGGATACCCGATTTTCCGGCTTTGACGTTGACCCCTTGGCCGAATACCCCGAGTATGATCCTGTTATGAAGCGTGTTACCTCCATTTTTGTTTCCTGCGCCAACAGTTATCTTCATTCCACCCTGAAATATGGCATCGATAAAACCTACGAGGCTTTTGGAGACATGGCTTCAATCGGGAGATGGGATTTTCGCCACACACCTCCCGGAACTTCTGTTAAATTAATAGGAAACGTTATGCCCGATCTTGCCCGGGCCATGATTTATAATCCCAATCTTAAAATATTGCTGAATATGGGCTATTTCGATTTGGCGACACCGTTTTTTCAAGGCGAATTTGAAATGCATCATTTGCCAATACCTGCCGAGCTTCAGAAAAACATCTCTTATGCTCATTACAAGTCCGGACATATGGTTTATCTTCATCTGCCATCACTGAAGCAAATGCACGACAACACAGCCAGGTTTATTAATATGACACATTGAGAAATTAACTGGGATTATTTTTTTCAAATAAATTAACCACGAGATTTACCTTCAGCTTAAAGCTGTCAATTTAAATGAATTTCATACCAGATGGTTTTCGTTTTTGCCCCGTCAAGGTAAAAAGTATTGTTTTCATGACTGACCGTTCGATCGGTGGGCAGACCATCCTGATCAAGTATCCTGACAGTAAAAGGTTCCTTAGTTTTATACTTTACTAAAGCTTTTACCGGTTCAACAAGTATCGGAGTTGAACCTTTTCCCAGGAGGTTTCCTTTATTCCCGTTGATTTCCATTTTCATTCCCGTGTTTCGGGCGCGCGCCACGGTTGTAATTAAAATCGACCGGCTTTCTTTCAGTGTCTTTCCTTTTTCTGCGGCCGTAATAAATATCATGGCATAAGGCGTTTTAGACTGAATCTCGAAATCACCAAGTTTGAAAAGCTTTTGCCCGCTGAATCCACATATAGCGACTGTTCCTTTGGTATTAACGGTAAAGCATCCCCCTCCTTCGCGATACCATTCGAGTTCGCCCGTATTTGAAATGATAGTCTTTTCAGACGGCAAATTTTTGTAATAATTCAGTTTACTCTTTTCAAAGCGTTCGGTGAATTCAAGCTGAACCTTACCTTTCATCAAAGCTTCAACCGGAACATCACCTCCCAAATCCTTAACATCCGCCTGCTGCCTGACGGATTCGCTGAAACCAATTTTACCATCAGCAAGGGAAGGGATATTTACTTTTCTGTCAGGAAGAACTTTTCCCTCAGTTACATCATTGCGGTAAATCATACGGGCAAGGGCCGGAAAGAGACCTACCTGGGTTATGTTGTTCGTGTTGTAAACGTTAGGATCTTCCATTGCCTCAGAAAAGCCATATGTTCGTGAAGCGAAATGAAACGAGCCGTCCCAGTCCTGCAAACCCATGCCATACACCCCGATGATGACAGGCCCGTCAGCAAGCCACTCTGTAGGCATTTTCACCGTCCATTCGGAAAACACAAAAGGCCGGTTTTTCACGGACATTAATCCACTGCTTATCAGTCCCGAACCTGGGTAATTAAACATAGAAATGTCAGGAAAAACACCATTAGTAAGAGAATGCGGCGTTGCACCGAAATAATTATGCCGATCGATAATACCCATATGGTAATCGGAATTCAGGTTGTAATAGTGCGACACTCCCGAACCTGCCTGCCAGCAACTCCCTACCACAGGTCCTTTGTACCCGGTAGCACGGATAGCTTTCAGGTAACGTCCGTAATAATTTTCCTGGACTTCATACAGAAAGCGTGCATTATCGAGCATACGTCTGGGAGATTTCGATTTGCCGATTGCCTCCGGGGTAAAAAACCGGAAATCAGTCGCAGGATAGATATTGTCTTTGTCAAGATTTTCGCCCGTCATACTTTTGGGAAACAAGTCGAGGGCTTCCGGTCCCCAGGCTTTCAGGATATTTTCCTGATTGCCGTATTTCTTCCTCAGCCAGTCACAATATTGTTTGCAAAGCATCTTTTTGTAAGTCGGACAGGCATCAAGTTTGGAAGCAAAGGCCCAGAAAATATTGTCTTCATTCTGCATCTCAACCGAAATCAGGGCAGGATCGTCGGCATAGCGCAGACCGGTATAGGAATTACGGTGATCGAGCAGATTCACCATCAGATCAATGACCACGTCCTGAAGATCACCGGCGAAATTCACCAATCCGGAAGTATTACCTTTTAAACCGGTTTTAATTTCATGGTAAGCCATTACACGGGAACTGTCACCGTCGACCAACCTATGCCCGTAGATGGGCGACCAACTGTAATAAATCCCTTTCTGCCTGAGCTGATACATATAATAGTCCAGTCTGTCCCATCCCTCATCCGTCAGACATGAAGAATTATCCTCGCACCCGAAACCGCCGTTTCCACTATAAGTAAACTTGTGCAGCCGGACAGCATTAATTCCCATTTTTGCATACCAGGCTGCGCGTTTTTCCGCTTCCTCCTTATCAGGGCCGCAGGTACGGTTTCCATGGTTGGTCCCCCAGAATTTTATTTTTGTTCCATCTTCGAATTGGAAGTCATCACCATCAAATTTCAGGATTCCATGTTTCCCTGCCGGGGCATCCAGCCAATCAGCCATCCCAATGATCCCTCCCTCAGCGGTGTTGGTGGGTTGATAAGGAAACCAACCTTCCGTATCCTGCCCGATCAAATGATTAATTATAAACATTAAAAAGGCGAAAGTGACAATTTTCTTCATCAATTTGATTTTATTAGTTGACAATAAGAGTATAATCAGGTTGTCGAACAAAAGTAAACAAGATTATTGAAAAATTGAAAATTGATTCCCGCCACTCATCCTTGTACCGGAAACGTTTTATATCCATACTTGCTGTGCTATTGCTGTGCACTTGCTGTGCTATTGTTGTGCACTTGTTGTGCTATTATTGCACAATGAATACACAGACAGTATACAGTAATTATACTGAAAATACGAGGAAATATATACCCATATTTGATTAATAATCCCGAGAATGGTTTTTGGGATAATCACGGCTAATCATAGAATTTTTTGCTAAGTTCCCAAATGCCTAAAGAGTTGTTATTAACAATTTTTATACTCTCCAACGGTTGGATGGCACCAACTTTGTGGGTATATTTTACTCAACTTAAAGATGAAAATTATGAAGAGATCAAAAATTCTTCTTGAGGCTGATAAGATCATACCTAAAGAAATGCCCAAAAAGACAAGGGCGGGCAAAATATTGAGATACCTGCTTTTTTCCGCTGTTATCTCTTCGGCTGTTATATTGTCTTCCTGTTCAGTCGAATATGAATCTCCTTATCATGAACACGACAGATACGGAGTTATTATCGATCCGTGGGACTATCACTGGAGGCATGAACACCATGAATGGATAGAGGAACACCCCCAATGGAGGCGTGAATATCCACGACACGAAGATGAAGACCGTTAAGACAGGCAAGCTTTTGTTATATTACAAATTCACGGAATTTAAATTCCCTGTCCGGGCCGCATAAATAGCGGGAAGCAAAAGAAATACTTCCCGCGCATTTGATTTAAAGAGTGCTAAAATGCAAGGTTTTTATGGGTCTTTTTCAGGCTTTTAAATAAGCCTTCTCCATGTCGGCAGAATCAACATAGCCAAAAAATTCTGAGACCTTCCCCTTCCTGATTTTAAAACTCATCAGCATCTCATGATCATATTTTTTGCCGGTCGATCTTACCGTAGCGGCCTGATGAGTTTTCACAAAGACCATATCTTCATCTCCGTAATATTTTTCCGGTGTGAAGTCATTGAAAACCACATCTTTTCCCAGTTCCTTAAAGAACTCTGCCGTAGCAGCCTTTCCTTTGTAAATCCTCGCGTAAGGTACATTACTATTTTCATAAGAGTTCGAGACAATATCATCGGCAAAATCCTCCAACATACCCTGGATATTGCCATTCCTGAATTTATTAATGCCGTCCTTTACAAGGGCGATATTCTGATCCCTGTTTGCTGCCATAATAATCTGAATTAAGTTATGCCTACTCTTTTAAGGATTTTCAGCTTTCTCCTTATGATATGTTAAAATGATTCCAGACAAACAATATCTTTTCAAATAATTCAATTCCTGATGCATATCAGTAATTCAGAAATTATGACTCAGTTCTGTTTATCCATTTTCCATACATCCGGTTCAACATTATAATTACGCAGAAATAGTCGTTTTGTTATGCAAAAGTTTAAAAATTCCATCTTTCACTAGAAAGGTCATCCTGGTATACACCGCTTGAATTAGAAATCAACGGAGCGAAACTTTGTGTAAATTCTCATGCGACTGTATTCAACTTTTTCTCAATCGTGTCTGCAAATCTTTATCGTTAAAAACCTGAAACTCTTAAAAACAGGAAATCCGGTATTTATAAATGAAAAACAAATTGTATATCCGGGAAGGATGATTATGATTTGAATTGCAGAATTCACTGAATTTTTTGGATTTATTGATTTGTATGATGTTTTAAATTTGTTTTTACATCATGAAAATATATCTTTGCTTGCGATTAAAAATTCTGATTAGCCTTTTCCTTGTTTTTTAATTGGATAACATTTAAGAATCGGAAAAACCGTTTAATGTTTCTTTTAGATAACTTTGTATAAATTAAGAAAGTATTTTTTCAATTTTACTAATACAAATCTGTAAAAAAAGGATACAGAATAATAATTTATGAACAAGATGAAATTTTCAAAATTGCAATTGACAACACTGGTTGTTCTAAGGATTGTCATAGGATGGCACTGTCTTTATGAAGGGATTTCAAAGCTTTTTACACCCGGTTGGACTTCTGCCGGTTTTCTATCGGAATCAAAATGGATCCTTGCGGGTTTTTCAAACTGGATTATTTCGCATGCCGGAGTACTTCATGTTGTGGATTTTCTCAATGCCTGGGGCCTTGTCGCTATCGGAGTCGGTCTGATACTCGGATTGTTCAGCCGTCCGGCAGCCATCGCAGGAACAGTACTTTTACTGCTTTATTATTTGAGCACTCCACCGCTGATCGGGATTGATTATTCGGTTCCTTTCGAAGGGAATAACCTTATTGTAAGTAAGACACTTATCGAAACCATCGCCATGTTTGTGCTTGTGATCTTTCCCACGAGCAAGATCATCGGACTGGACATGTTGATATTAAAGGCTAAGCAATCAGATAAAAATTATATACAGAAATAAGATAATGGCAACAGAAGTAAACAAAAATCATTCTTCTGAAGAGAATAAGGAATCAAATTCCAACTCAAAACTAAAAAGAAGGACAATTTTAAAATCACTTGTAGGAATACCGGTGCTTGGATATTTTGCCTATGAAGCTGTCTCAAAAGGTGCTTATGACAGGGCGAAAATAGATAACAGCGTATTAAAAGAATTAGGGCTAAACGATCTTCCTGTACCAGAATCCATCTTCAATAAAGGCGAATTGTTACGCATCGGGGTCGTGGGATTTGGCAACCGTGCCGTGGCTCATGCCAATGGACTTGGATATATGCATCCTGAGGATGTTGAAAAAAGAAAGAAAAATAAGACACTTGATACATGGCTTGAACAGGAAGATTTAAATGTTGCAGTGACTGGAATCTGTGATGTTTTTGACCTTCATGCAGAAAGAGGATTAGAGACTTACCGTAATACACTTCGTCCGGGAGGCGCCGGAGTCCCTCTCCCTGTAAAGCGTTACCGCACATACCAGGAAATGATTGATGATAAGGATATTGATGCCATCATGATCACTACTCCCGATTTTCATCATGCCGAAATTACCATTGCCGCTGCTAAAGCGGGGAAACACGTGTATTGCGAAAAAGCGGCCACTCATACCATGGAAGAGCTGTATGAAGTTTATGATGTGGTTAAGAATAGTGGTATTAAATACCAACTTGGACATCAGATCACCCAGAGCGCTGTCTTTCAACAGGCCAGAGAAGTGATGAAGAAAAACGTTCTGGGCAAGATTACTCTGATCGAAACCACAACAAACCGGAATACTGCTGACGGTGCCTGGATCAGGAACCTTGATGCCAACGGGAATCCCAAACCGGGTGATGAAAAGACGATTGACTGGGATCAATGGCTTGGAAAGAGTCCCAAAGTGCCCTTCAGCCTTGACCGTTACTATAACTGGACGAAATGGTTCGCATATGACATCGGTTTGATCGGACAGTTATTCACTCACGAATATGATGCTGTAAATCAGCTTTTGAATATCGGGATACCTAAAAGAGTTGTTTCTTCAGGAGGCATTTATTACTGGAAAGACAATCGTGAAATGGCCGATACGCTTCAAAGTGTTTTTGAATACCCGAACCACAACTTGACATTGTTATACACTGCAAGTCTCGGTAGCAGCCGCAACAGAGGCAGGGTTTTTATGGGGCATGATGCCTCGATGGAACTCGGAGGCTCAATGATCATCAAAGCTGACAGAGATTCAGATAAATACAAGGATTATATCAACAAGGGCAGGATCAATCCTGAAGTTCCGCTTCTTTCCATAGGGCCGGGAGCCAACAGCGTTGATGCTGTAACTTCAGCTACCGCCCAGTATTATATATCAAGAGGATTGGGATCCACTTCGATAAACGGGAAGGAAGTTGATACCACTCACCTGCATATCAAGGATTGGATCAACTGTATCCGAACGGGTAAAACGCCTACCTGTAATATTGACAGGGCCTGGGATGAAGGGGTTACCTGCCAGATGGCTCATCATTCCTATGTTGAAAAACGTCCGATTGAATGGGACGAGGTCAACAAGAAATTAGTATAATAATTACGAATATTTCATAAAGGTGTTCCTCAAAGGTCTCACAATGAGGAACCCTTTTTTTTTATAACTTTAATTAATGAAAAAAAAGAAAATAGAGGTTGTACATGCCGCATCTCTTTCAACCAGGGATACAGTTTTTTCCATCGCCATCATTGGCGTCTTGTTTTTTATCTTCGGATTTACAACATGGATTAATGCCATATTGATTCCTTATTTTAAGGTATCATGCCAGCTGAATAACGTTGAGTCCCTGCTTGTGGCATTTGCCTTTTATATAGCCTATTTTGTTATGGCTGTCCCTGCCGCACGTCTTTTGGAAAGAGTTGGTTTTAAAAAGGGAATTATGATCGGTTTCTGGATAATGGCTTTAGGAGCAGCTATTTTTGTTCCTGCTGCCTATACAAGAACTTACGGAATATTCCTTTTCGGATTATTTTCAATCGGTACAGGCCTTGCCATACTACAACCTGCGGCAAATACTTATATTACCATGTTGGGATCCAAGGAAAGGGCAGCACAGAGAATGAGCATAATGGGGGTTTGCAATAAGACGGCCGGAATCATTGCTCCTTTGTTGCTTGCCGCAGCCATTCTCAGACCTACCGATACAGAACTTTTCAGACAACTCCCTTTAATGGACGAGGTGGCCAGAAATGCTGCCCTGGATGAATTGATACAAAGAGTTATTATACCATATTCCGGTCTGGCAGTTGTCCTTTTCGGATTAGGGTTGTTTATCAGGTATTCTATATTGCCTGAAATAGATACAGATCATGAAAATCCCGTTGAGGTGGATACCAACAACGGGAAAAAAAGCATCATTCAATTCCCTCATCTTATTCTTGGTGCAGTGGCAATATTCCTTCATGTCGGATCTCAGGTTACAGGGATAAATACCATCATCGGGTATGCGCAGTCTATGGGTCTGCCATTACTTGAAGCCAAGGTGTTCCCTTCTTATATCCTGTTTATAACTATGCTTGGATTTTTAAGTGGAATTGTGTTGATTCCTAAATTTATAAACCATCTTAACATTTTAAGAGTTTGTACAACCTCCGCAATAATTTTGACTTTATTATTCTTTGTTGCTAATTGGAAAGTTAATTTTCTTGGTCACTATGTGAATTTGTCCATCTGGACACTTGTTTTATTGGGACTTTCGAATTCCCTGATGTGGTCAGCCATATGGCCACTTGCGTTAAATGGACTTGGAAGATTTACAAAAATGGGCGGTTCTATTCTTATTATGGGATTATGCGGAAGCGCCATTGTTCCATTAATTTACGGTTATTTTGCTGATTTATATGGAACATACTTAGCATACTGGGTTTTACTGCCATGTTATCTTTTCCTTGTATATTATGCATATTATGGTTACCGGGTAAAAACTTGGTCATTTAAAAAAGAGCTTAGTGTTGTCGTTGATTAATGTAACAGAATTGAATGAGACATGACTTTGAAGAATGGTTACCTGAAGATTGTTAACGGAAATATCATAACTCCTTATCGTATCATCCCAAGAGGGGTAGTATTAATTAAAGAGGGAATTATTATTTCAGTGTCCGAAACAGATTCTAAAGAATCGGGATTTGCTGAAATTAATGCCGAGGGAAAATATGTTGCACCGGGATTTATTGATATACACCTTCACGGCGGCGGCGGTCATGACTTTATGGATGGGACTGAAGAGGCTTTTATCAAAGCTGCCGAAAAGCACGCCCAACATGGAACCACTTCAATGGTTCCCACAACGGTAGCCGGTAACATGGACGAATTGAGGGAGATTCTTTCAGTATATGAAGAAGCGGATAGAAAGAACCAATACGGTTCTCAATTTCTGGGAATGCATCTGGAGGGACCCTATTTTGCACAAAAACAGGCAGGAGCTCAAAATCCCATCTATTTGAAGAATCCTGATCCCAAAGAGTATAATGAAATTATAGAAAAATATCCTTTCATCAAACGATGGAGTTCAGCACCGGAACTTGAAGGAGGTTATGAATTTGGCCAATATCTTGTTTCCAAAGGTATACTTGCTGCGATGGCCCATACGGATGCTGTATATGAAGAAGCATTGGAAGCCTTTGAGAACGGATATTCTCTTGTTACACACCTGTACTCAGGAATGTCGGGCGTGACAAGGCGTAATGCTTACCGTTATGCAGGACTGGTTGAAAGCGCTTACCTTATCGATGAACTGAATGTTGAAGTTATTGCGGACGGACATCATTTGCCTGCTTCGTTACTTAAACTGATTTATAAGATAAAGGGACCATCCCATATTGCACTTGTAACAGATGCCATGCGGGGTGCCGGAATGCCTGACGGAGAAACAATCCTGGGAAGTCTGAAACATGGAATGAAAGTTATTATAGAGGATGGCGTTGCCAAACTGCTTGACAGAACTGCATTTGCAGGAAGTGTTGCCACCGCTGATCGTCTTGTGAGGAATATGATCAATCTTGCGGGTGCTCCGGTCACTGAAGCTGTAAGAATGATGACATCGACTCCTGCGTCTATTATGGGAGTTAATAATAAAAAGGGCTCTTTAACTGAAGGTAAGGATGCTGATATCGTAATTTTCGATCAGAATATCACAATTGACACAACCGTTATAGGCGGCAAAGTGGTCTATGAAGGGCATTAGGCTATAGACTGCCGGGTTTCAGGGTTTCAAGTTTTACTGATTACCTGATTACCTGATTACTTTTTAAAGCCTTTATCCTTTAGTTTCGTTTGTCCTTCCAGTTATAAGCTTTTTTTCTGTAATTATTCGTGGAATTCTTATCCCTTGATCTATTTAAAGGTTTTCTTCCTGATATTTTTCGAATGGCGGGATTATAAACAGGTGAATCACCTAATTCAGCCGCGGGCTTCAATTTGATTATTTCATTACCGATCAATTCCTCAATCTTTTTAAAGTCCGACTGATCCTTATCGGAAATCAATGTTATAGCAACACCGGTATTTTGTGCCCGGGCTGTCCGTCCAATTCGGTGAACGTAATCTTCCGGATCAGGAGGAACGTCAAAATTGACAACCAGATCTATGCCATCGATATCGATACCTCTGGCAACTATATTGGTGGCGACAAGAATCCTGATCTCGCGGTTGCGAAATTTCAGCATCACCTCTTCCCTCTCCTTCTGATCAAGATCAGAATTCATCCCTTTTACTGAAAATCCCATGCGGTCCATCTCTCTGACCAGTCCTTTGACACTGGCTTTCCTTGAAGTGAAAATCAATATGCTTTGATAATCCGTCTTACCTCTAAGCAACTCCTTCAACAGTGGAATTTTTTGATTTTCATATGCCATATAAGCCGCCTGAACGATATTTTCGGCCGGTTTGGATATGGCTATGTTTATATTCTCCGGATTTTTAAGAATACTATGGGCCAGTTTACGGATTTTAGGAGGCATAGTTGCTGAGAAAAGAAGGGTTTGACGATCTGTTGGAAGTTCATGAATAATCCTCATAATATCGTCATAAAATCCCATATCAAGCATCCTGTCCGCCTCATCCAGAACAAGATATTTCAATGAACTGAAATCGGTGTTTTTAAGATTAATGTGAGATAAAAGCCTGCCCGGAGTTGCGACGACAATATCCACACCCTGAATAAGGGCTGCTTTCTGCTGATCGAAAGCAGTCCCCTCCCCTCCTCCATAAATTGCCAGGGAAGTAGCACCGCAGAAATAGGAAAATCCTTCAATTTGCTGATCGATTTGTAAAACAAGTTCCCTCGTGGGAGCAATGATAAGTGTATTAAGTCCTTTACCTCTTTTTTCGTGAGAAATCCGGTTAAGGATCGGAAGCAAGTAAGCTGCAGTTTTTCCAGTTCCTGTCTGGGCACAGGCAATCAGATCCTCTCCCTTCACTATGACCGGTATAGCCAATTCCTGAACCGGAGTACATTCATCAAAACCCATTGATTCAATTCCCTCCATCACTTCGGGAACAAATCCAAATTCCTTAAACTTCAAATTTTTAATATTAATTTATTCAACATACAAAACTAATCCTTTTAAATATTCTCCTTCAGGATGATAAATATTTACGGGATGATCACCGGGTTGTGTCAGCTGCTTCAGAATTCTGACATTCCTTTTTGAAATAGCGGCAGCAGAGAATACAGCCTCCCTGAACATCGTTTTTGTCACAACCTGCGAACAGGAGAAGGTGAAGATTATTCCTCCGGGCCTTATTTGCTGAAAGGCTCTTGCATTTAATTTCTTATATCCCTGAAGGGCCTGATTCAATACATTCTTATGCTTTGCAAAAGCAGGAGGATCGAGAACTATCAGGTCATACCTGTCTTTAATATCCTTCATAAAATCGAATGCATCAGTTATAAAAGCTTTGTGGCGACCGTCAGCGGGAAAGTTTAGTTCCACATTCCGGTTCGCCATATCTACTGCTTTTGCAGAGGAATCGACTGAATGAACAGATTTTGCACCACCCTGCATGGCATAGACGGAGAATCCACCTGTATAACAGAACATATTTAACACATCTCTTCCTTCTGAATATTTTCCGAGAAGCTTTCTGTTTTCCCGCTGATCAATAAAAAAACCTGTTTTCTGTCCATCTTCCCAATCAACGATCAATCTGTTTCTATATTCCAGCACCTCAGAAGCCATAGTTTCTCCAAAAAGATAACCATCCACCGGGTGTACCGGTCCTTTATATGGCAGAGTTTTGGAACTTTTATCATAGACTGCTTTTATTTTATCTCCCAATATAGCTTTTAAAGCCTCAATCAGGATATCCCTGATCATCCACATCCCGACTGAATGTGCCTGAAATACCACTGTCCCGTTATAGAAATCCAAAATAAGACCCGGAAGATTATCTCCCTCACCATGAACCAGGCGAAAAACATTCGCAGGGGAATTGCCTGCCAGGCCAATTCTTATGCGTAAATTATATGCAATTTGTATTCTCTCTTTCCAGAAATCAAAATCAGGTTTGATTTTCTGAAATGAAAATATCCTCACAGCTATCGATCCCGGTGCATAGTGTCCAATTCCAAGGAAACTTTCATCTGATCTGCAGACTTCAACTGTATCTCCTTCCTCAACCTTACCTACAACTTTGTTAATCGCTCCTGAAAATACCCAGGGATGAAACCTTAACAATGATTCCTCTTTTCCTTTTTTTAATATTATCCGGGTGAATTCAGGCATATTTTATTTAATGTGATGATGTGCTGATGTGCTGATGTGCTGTTTACTGTTTACTGATTACTGATCACTTAAACCAGATGTTTCATCATCCTTAAATTCAGGGGATACGGATATTGTTGGAAGCTCCAGTAAGCGGGAATAGATTTTCAGGCAAACCCATGCATCCGTTGCCGCATAAATTTTCTGGGGATCGCTCAGTACGGGAGAATCCCAGTTGGATAACCTCTGTGATTTTGAAATTTTTATTCCCAAAACAATCGCTGAAAGTTTTTTAAGGCTGAAGTTTTCAATGCCGTAGTCTTCTACCATATTTTGTAACTCAATAAAACCAGCCGGTTTAAATGGTTTTATTAATTGAAGTATTCGAATATCATCCCGTATGGCAGCGCCAATTTTCAGAATATCAGGTGAGGTAAGTATTTTAATCAATCCTGACGGAAGTCCCGTAAGATTAAGCCTGAAGAGGAATGCTTTATCTGAAGTTGCCAATTGAAGCAAGGATACCGGATTATTTTTTCCTTTACTGAATGAAGGTTTCGTTTCTGTATCAAAGCCCAGCAATGACTGGCGTTCCAGATAATTTACCGCAAAATTGACATCTTCATTTCTTTCGACTGTATATATACTTCCCTGAAACGAAGTAAGAGGCAATTCATCTACCTCGTCTTTGGTAATGCTTTTTCTTAATTTTCTATTCTCTCCACTCAATTTTTTTGTCCTGTCAAATTCCATTGTTATGAATTACACGAATTAAAACGAATCACACAAATGTTGTTGTTTATACGGATGCTTATTATCAATACTTGTTTTTAACATTTTTATTGAGAAGCACGCTGTACGGATCTGCCGGGTGTCTCATTTTCCTCATCAAGGTTTATATTGCCATAAAGAAGATGATGGATAACACGCAAGCCATTTACCAAACGCTGACCCCAATATTCTTCAAAATTTAACCTGCATTCGCGTAAAGCATCATTCATCACCTCAATGGTCCCAATGCGGTAATTAAGAATGAAATCTTTCAGATCCTGGTAAACATCCGTAATATTTTCAGCTATACTTGCTTCAATCGGTATTTGGCTGGAATGAAAACTGGAATCATATATTTCCTGGTAAGCATCAAAAGCCCCCAACTTAATCGTCAATTTATCTAAGATGAAGTTATAATCATCTTCAGAAACAAATTTCTCGGCTGCCTCTTCCAGAAATTTAGAGTCCGGCTCAGGAAGCAATGCAGCTTTCAGGTACAAAAGGGCAAATAATTTCTGTAACTTTGAAAGAAAATCCCTCCTGGAAAAATCATACACAGATTCAACAAAAGAACAAAACTCATTTGCCACAGTGACAAACTCGATTACATTCTTAGAATATACAACCTCAGAAAAAACTTCTTTACGCATTAATTAATTACGAATTTACGAATTCCACGTTCCCGATAGCTGCCGGGAGACGAATCACACAAATTACAAATATCTGAATTTTGGGCAAAGTTAATCAAAATGCTTATAGGCTGTTAGACTATTAGACGGTTAGGCTGTCAGAAACGAAAGAATCAGTAATAACCTTTGTGAGACTTTATTTTAAAATTCGGGATACTTTGTGATTTAAGAAATAAAGGATATTTCTATTTTTTTCATTTCATAATAGCCTAATAGTCTTCAGCCTAATAGCCTATATTGGTTTAAGGGAAAGCACACCATTTGAATCGGAGAGGATCATTCCATTATCAAGCATCCATCGGCAAACACCCAGAACAGATTTTTCAAGTTCACCGGCAATAAGGATAATCTGTCTGATTGTTTGAGATTCTGATTCTAAAAGCGCTGTTATCTTACCGGAAATGCGATTGAAATCAGCGACAGTTATACCGGATTCATGCTCTCCGGTGCATATGTCGCAATACCCGCAAGGATCAGAATCAGGATAATCGAAATATTTCATAAGATTGACAATCCGGCATTCCTCATTTTGAGATGCATATTTCAGCACACGATCCACCCGGGACTGGTAATACAGTTTGCGGTCTTTGTAATTTTCATGACTTATCTGAATGCGGTTTCCCTCTATTCGTTCTGTATTATAAACAATTACAGGCAATTTTCTCCGGGGTATATAATGAATGACCTTCATCTGAGCCAATTTTTTTAAATTCTGATAAACATCATCGGGGGTGAGACCTGCCCTTACAGCAAGCAACTGTTCATCAATATTCACATAGTCGTTAAAAAGCCCTGCGTAAGATCTTAATATCAGTTTTACCAGATTATCGAGATCCGTCTCGCTTGTACGGGTTTCAGTCTGTATTTTATATAAATCATCCCTCTTTGTGATGAAATATAGCCGTGAACGGCTGTCCACGTTATCGATATATTCCAGGTAACCCTGCCTCTCCAGTATCCTGAGGGTGTGATAAACCGCATTGGGCTGAAATTTAAATTTCTCTGCAAAGTCCTCAAGACGAAAATCATACGTCGATTCCTTTCCGGCCCCTACTGCCACCATGAGGTAATTGCCTATGGAAGAGTAGATTTTTTTAATCGTATCGATTGGCGGAAAGCTGTTGGTTACCATTTTATGCAGCCTTATCTTGTCAGAACGATTATAAAGCGTCACTGCAGCAGATTTTTTGCCGTCACGCCCTGCCCTCCCGGTTTCCTGGGAATAAGCCTCAAGCGAATCGGGAAGATCGAAATGAATGACGAACCGTACATCAGGCTTATCAATTCCCAGACCGAAGGCATTAGTTGCCACCATGACCTGAATTTCTCCTTTCATCCACCTGTCCTGTTTCAGGCTGCGAAGCTCTGTCCGAAGACCTGCATGATAAAAGTCAGCCGATATATTTTGCTGCTGAAGTAATAAAGCAATGTCATGACTTTTTTTGCGGCTGCTGACATAAATTATCCCTGACCCTTTTGCTTTTAAAACCGTATTGACCAAATAACCCAGTTTATCATCCTTTTCCCTTACCAAGTAAATCAGATTATTGCGGCGAAAATTTTTCTTTAAGACATTTTTCTCTTTAAATAACAGTTTATCCTGAATATCATCAAGCACTTTGGCCGTTGCAGTTGCCGTTAAAGCCAGCACAGGAACTCTGGGTAACAATTCCCTGATTTCAGCGATCCGCAGATAGGAGGGTCTGAAATCATAACCCCATTGGGAAATACAATGTGCCTCATCGACCGTAATAAGGTTCAGCCTCATCCTTGCCAGTTTTTCCCGAAAGTCATTGGATGTCAGGCGTTCGGGCGAGACATAAAGGAATTTGTAATCTCCGTAAACGGCATTGTTCATCACGATATCGATCTCCCTTCGAGTCATTCCCGAATAAACTGCCAGTACTTTGATCTTCCTTATCCTTAAATTTTCAACCTGATCTTTGATCAAGGCAATAAGGGGAGTTATGACGAGACATATTCCATCCGTACTCAGAGAATAAACCTGGAAGGTGATGGATTTACCGCTCCCTGTCGGCATCAATCCCAAGGTATCCTTGTCCGATGCTACAGATCTTATAATCTCTTCCTGCAAGGGCCTGAAATCGCTGTAACCCCAGAATTTTGCCAATATTTCACTGTAACGATCCATGGTTCATTGATTATTCAAACTTAACCCAAATTTTCAGATTTTCAATGTCTGCTCCCACGCCTTCGCATTGATGATTTCGTACACTGATTACTGATCATCGAACCGCATCAGCAAACCAGCACTTCATTATTTTTTCATTCTTTAATTAATTGAATCATGAAATCAATCTGGAATCCCATTCTCGTGATCGACACCCTTCGGGTGCCTGTCCAGTTTTTCAGCGCGGTGCAGAAATCAAAAGTTTCTTTTGAAATGATCGACTCCTGCGATAAGGCAAAGATTCGTATGATCAAAACCAATGAGAACACCGGTGAGCCTGTCCCTCAGCAATTTATCGGCAAAGGATTCCTTCCTGAGGGTAGAGACGCAAAATCTTGCGTCTCAAAATCTTGCGTCTCTGAACGCATTCTCGTTCCGCCCGATCTGATCGCATCGTGCCTTCCACCTGTCTTCAATGAAATCATTTTTGACTGCTTAATCAACGCCTGGGATTTACCTTTCACGCGAATCGAAACTTTTTACCACATCCTCCCGATGAAAGGTGAAGAACTGAACTACACCATTCTTCTGAAAGCATTGAATGAAATGAACACAATGGGCATTGCGCAGGCGACTTATCAGAACTGCTTGCTGTAACCTTTTTGGCCTTGCTGAGACATGTACAGACATGATAAATCGCGTCTCTACCGATAGGCTGGTTCTTTACAAGCTGCGCTTCGATGATCAGATCTCTGAATGTCCGGCGCCTGTTTTGCCTCAGTTTGAGAATGAAGATGATCCTGTACAGACGCAAAATATTGTGTCTCTTAAATCTTTCATCGAATCCTGCTGTGATGTTCTCGATCTTTCCAGCTACCGTGACACGTTCAACGATCGTTTTTTGGAAGCAATAGCAGCTTAGGCTGAAGGCTTTATATAATCTGGCCCAATGGCAACGCCTTGGATAAATGATTGCAACAACCAATTAACGCCCTGTAAGGGCAGAATAATGATGAACAAATTTAAAATATGTTGTCCTTTCAGGACGTTCAATTGGATCGTAATTGTTTACCCAGGACGTCGCCCATAGGCTATGTTATCCTGCCGCTTCACGGTGAATCCGATTCGTGTAATTCGTCAACAATTCGTGTAATACTCATAATTAATAACTAACCGTTATGCCATTCATTAAGATTCATAAAGATTCCAATAAACTTCTCACTCCTCATTTCAAAGAGTCCGAGTTTTTCTGCAAGTCACTTGACTTCAAAAGAGATTTTCATCTCCTGAATCAAAGTCTTGTTATGGGTGCAGAAATAGTTCGTGAATTTGTCGATACTCCTGTTCTCATTTCAAGCTCTTAAAGAACTCCTGCCGGTAATAAGGCTTGCGGCGGCGCTCCTGATTCATTTCATTTAAGAGGAATGGCATTGGACCTACGCTGTCCATTAAAACAATCCCTGATCAATGAAAATCTTTTCAGGCGCGGTTTCCTCTATCATTCTCTCTGCTCGGCCGGTATTAATGGCTTCGTTATCAGTGAACGATTCCTTCACATCGATACCCGCTCCTTTGGCTCTGCTCCCGATGCGGGGTTTGGTTCTAATGCATTATGGTACTATTAGAACCTTCAAGGTTTTTAACACCTTGAAGGTTTATAAACATCTTATTTCGTGTAATTCGTCTCCCGATAGCTATCGGGATCGTGTAATTCGTAATAAAATGAAAAACTAAATCAAAGAGCGTTTTCAGAACAAATTTCTGAGCACTCAGTAAAAGAACTTTCCTTTTGTATTGCTCACCTATTCAGCAAAATACTTGACTATGGTGATTCTTCTGAAGATATTAAATATTTGAAACAGTGGTGTTCTCAAACCATTGACTCGGCTGTTCGTTTTAAGAACAGACAAAAAAATAAAAAAAGTGAGAGGTGAACAGCAATCAGTTAATAGTGAAATTCTGAAGCTTTGAAACTTTTTGATCAGAACATTTGCCCGCTTTTAATTGTCAATTGTCAATTCTTTAACCCCTAAGAGCCTTCAACCTAAAGTCTAAAGGCTATTTGTGCCTCTTTTTCAGCTCTCCTGCAATATCCTCAATCCGGTAACCCTTGTGGGTGAGCAAAACGATTAGATGGTACAAAAGGTCAGAAGCCTCGTAAATCAGGCGTTCATCATTACCGGTTAAGGCTTCAATCACTGTTTCAACGGCTTCTTCTCCGACTTTCTGGGCGATTTTTGCCGTGCCGTCTTCAAATAACGAGGTGGTATAGGAGCCTTTTGGCATCTCCTTTTTGCGCTTTTCAATAAAATCCTGCAGGTATTTTAAAAATCCAAGGTCGTCAGGTTTATTGATCTCGCCCCAGCAGGTATCATCCCCTGTGTGGCAGACGGGGCCCGTAGGGTCGGCCTTAATCAGCAAAGTATCCTGGTCGCAGTCGGGATGAATGGAAACAACATTCAGAAAATTCCCTGATTCTTCACCTTTTGTCCACAATCGTTTCTTTGTTCTGCTGAAGAATGTCACCTTACCCGTTGCGACAGTTTTTTCATAGGCCTCCCTGTTCATAAATCCAAGCATCAAAACCTTTCCCGTTTTATCATCCTGGATTACAGCAGGAAGGATATCCCCTTCAAGTTTGTTAAAATTAAGATCCATCTATATTAATTAAAAATGAAGAATGAAGAATTAAAAATTAAGAATTAGGCTGTAGGTTTTAGGCTTAGGTAATTGTCAATTGTCAATTATCAATTCACTACAGTCTACATTCTGACTACGATTCCTTTTCCGCGAAGATAATTCTTTAAGTCCGGAATGGCAATCTCACGAAAATGGAAGATACTGGCCGCTAATCCTGCATCTGCCTTACCTTCAGTAAATACTTCCGCGAAATGTTCCATCTTCCCTGCTCCGCCTGAAGCGATCAAAGGGATGGACAGCATATCCGATAATTTTGCAAGCTCTTTGTTGGCAAATCCGTTTTTTGTGCCGTCATGATTCATCGAAGTAAACAGTATCTCTCCTGCTCCGCGGCTCTCGGCTTCTTTTGCCCATGTAATCAATTCCTTATCGGTAGGGATACGGCCTCCGTTCACCGTAACAGTCCAGTAATCCTTTGATTCCCTCGCATCGATTGCCACCACGACAAACTGGCTTCCAAAATTTTGGGCCATATCGTTGATGAGCTGCGGATTCCGAACGGCCGATGAATTAATGGAAATCTTATCTGCACCTGCAGAAAGTAAAGCCTCTGCATCTTTCAATTCACTGATCCCCCCGCCCACCGTAAAGGGTATATTCAGATTCTGAGCGATGCGCCTTACCAGTTCAACAAAAGTCTTTCGCCCCTCATGGGTAGCTGTAATATCAAGAAAGACCAGTTCGTCGGCTCCCTGGTCCGAATAGAGTTTTCCAGTTCTACAGGATCACCCGCATCGCGCAGATTGACAAAATTGACTCCTTTGACGGTTTTCCCGTCTTTAATATCCAGGCACGGTATGATACGCTTTGCAAGCATTTTATTTAATATTCAATGATAAATGTTTCAAAGTTTCAGGGTTTCAATGTTTCAATTTTTCAGAAATTTAGAACATAGGATATCACTGATTACTTATTACTTTTTACTAACTTCTGTTTACTAACCGGACTTACCTGGAACTCATTTTAAGAAAATTGATCTCTTCTTTTGTAAGAAAACGCCATTTGCCACGGGGAAGATTCTTTTTTGTCAATCCGCAGAAATAGACACGGTCGAGCCTATCAACCTTGTATCCAAGGTGTTCAAATATACGTCGAACTACTTTATTCTTTCCTGAATGAATTTCGATCCCCACCTGCTTTTTATCTTCATCACTAACATAACTGACTGAATCGGCGGCCACAAATCCATCATCAAGAGTAACTCCATCAACAATTTCCTGAAGGTGGGCTTTGGTGACTTTTTTGTCAAGAAATACGTGATAAATCTTTTTTCGATTATATTTTGGATGAGTAAGCCTTTTGGTCAGATCGCCGTCATTTGTAAAGAAGAAGTCCGGTTGTATTTCTATCCAGTCTCCCAACAGGGTAAATTCTTTCTTTGCAGGCATTTTTAACCAGATCCATCACCGTTTTTTCTGCATGGGGATCCTCAACGGTCGTTATAAATCCTTTAGGTTTATTCAGCAATACGTAGACTTTGTGCTCGGCACTGATGATCTTGCCATTAAAACTGACCTGATCACCGGGATTTACCTGATAACCCATTTCGGAAATAATTTTCCCATTGACTGTAACACAGCCTGTTGCAATGAAGGTATCAGCTTCACGGCGTGAACACAGACCGGCGTTTGCTATATACCTGTTTAACCGAATGGTCTCTTCTCCTTTTTTCAGATTCCTGTCTGCCTTACCGGAAGTAGCTGATTTAACGGCATGGAGATTTCTCCTGCCAAACCTTCCCCTAATGACTTTGCCTTCCCTGTTCATGAACTGATCCGATTCAGCTTTTTCAATTGGTCTATTAACCGGGCGATTAATAACATTACTGCGAAAAATATCAGATGTTTTTTCCCTGGCAATTCCAGGTGAAGTTTTTTTAGTAGTTATGATTTTCTTCGAGGTACCAGAAATTATAGCATGACTTTTCACTCTTCCCGAAACTGGTTTATTTGACCTCGTAATAGGTCGCGGCGTTGCTTTCCTCTCAGCAGGTGAAGACGGTTCTCTTTTTATCCTTGGTCTTTTCTCTCTTTTAATTCTCCCGACGGTACGCTTTGCAGTGCGTTCCTGTCCTCTTGTTCTTCTGACTGCCATCTCTTAAAACTTTGAAACTCTTTGTTATTTAGGGTACAAAGGTGGGGAAAAAAACAATATAATTGATTGTTTCAGTGTTTCAAAGCGGCCATTGGGATCAATTAAAAGTTTGAGAAATGATATTAGAAAGTTTAAATTAAATATTATGTAATTTCTATACTAAAACAAACCGGATCTTAATATAGGAGTTGGTATGGAGCAAATACGAGGAAAGTATGGAGCAAGCCTGATCTCGGGAAATTTTATTTATAGTTAAATAAAATCGATAAGGAAGAGATGAGAATTTATCTTGATTTGAAAAAAAATTTCAAATGACACAAACTTTCACTTAGTAATAACAGGACCGATAAGAGAAAATTTCTGTTTTTGAATATCATAATGGAAATTGTACTCGCTGATTGCAGGGGAGATCCATGTTTTTTGCTTTTTATCAAATCTGAAAGTCCTCATATCGATTTTATAGAATAAGCCCTCCGGTTTTATTTGAGACAATTTTATCATCGGGTAAAGTCTGCCGTTATAATTATCTATTTCTTTTTCTGAAAGGAATTTAATGTAATGATTGTTTATTAAATCAGGTAAATCAGGCGGCAAATAATCTGCCTTCCAGACTAAAAAAGTGTCTTCAGGTACATATTTCGGGACATTCTTAAAATAAAACTCGAGCAACTGTTTGTATAAAACAGTGGAATCTCGCTTTTGTCCCACAGTTGCGGGATTCGATCCGAATACAAATAAAAATAAAACTAAGATCAGCGTTTTCATAGCAGGCATTTTTAAAGGTCAAATTGTATATATTTATATATGAGATGATTAATAAGTGATTTTGGTTGCTTAATCAGTTTCATCGTTGCATTGTTTTTGTACCCTTCTACCCTAAATATTCTCCAGCACTGCAAATGGTAGTAACCTGAACAATTCTCTGACCGATATTGTTTCAGCAGAATTCATTATTGAAGATTTGATTAAAATATTTCGCCAATTAACAGGAGTATTATCAGGTAAGCTTACTTCCGTATTCTCCCAATCAAAATCCGGAATTTTTTCCTTATCCCCATTACATAAATCAGCAAGATGTAAGGATACTGCAATTAAACACCATTGATTTGACCAATTTCTTATAAAAGCCAGAACATTATTTTGGTACTTTCCTCTCACTTCAAGGGGAACATATTCGCCATGCCAAAATAAATCCGGATGAGACTTTCTATACTGCAAGAGCAATTGTGTGAGCCAAAGCTTGATTTTACCATTATAACGCTCCTCCCATAAATGATGAACAAAGACCTCCTGATATTCAAGTGATCTTTCATTGATTTCCTTAAGAAACAGTACTCTCTTTTGAAAATCCACAGGTCTTCGGTTGTCAGGATCAACAAGACTAAGGTCCCATAATTCGGTTCCCTGATAAAAATCAGGCAAACCAGGGCTCATACACTTGAGAGTCAGCTGGACAAGAGAATTAACAATCCCAAAATCAACAATCTTCTGATGCAGAAGAGAAAACTCCTGCCAGAATGGCTTGCTTTTATCGAGAAGTGCGACTGCAAAATTGCACAGTGCCTCTTCATAATTTTTATTGGGACTAATCCAGTTGCTGTGAACTTTGGCCTCTCTTACAGCTTTAATGAAGTAGTCCTTTAATCTTTCTGCAACATCGACATCAGATTGACCCGGCATAGGATACATACCAACAAGCGTGAGGTAAATAAAATATTCATCATTCGGGTCCGGAGAATCCGGATTTTTTAAATACTTGTTTATTTCCAGAAATCTAATAACGCAGTCAAACCATAAATCCGGCAAATCAGTCAGCACATTCAGGCGGGCCCGTACATCCTCTCCCCTCTTTGTGTCGTGTGTTGAAGTGGTATTCATTGTCAAAGGATAAAGTTTTTGCCTTTGTAACAATTTAATATGCCATTCTTCTGAATCAATTCCGAATTGTCCCGCAAATGCGGGATCACCTACCTCATTATGACCGATAAAACGGTCGTAACTGTACATCAAAGTATCTTCTACACCCTTTGCCATTAAAGGACCTGTGACCTGCATCAGCCTGCAGTAAAAATTCAGTATCTTGTCATTCAATAACTTATCGTTTTCCCAGGGTATGACCAACAAAACCTGTTTCAATAAACCAACAGAATGGTTTATGTCCGGCTCATTTACCAGTATCCTTTCCAGAATTGTTGCAATTGCATTTTCTTCGTTCCATGGTAAAGGCATCTGCTGACCGTAGTATCTGTATACCGGACATTCAATTAACAAGGTTGCTATGGCTTTTCGTACATCCGTTTTTGTAATATGATTAACACTAATTCCGGCTGTTTTCAATATCTCTTCAAAATCCGTAAGGAGATTATCCAATTCACCCCCCATTCTCGTGTAAAGAATCAATCCTTTTCTCGAACTGATTTGTTCGGATATGGACCGGTGGTCCCTGCTTATTTTATTGTAAAAGGCCGTAAATTTTGCCTCACTTACATTTTGCGTGAAAAGATTGTTAACAGTTCCAAGAAAGTTGTAACCTGTTGCACCCTGAACAGGCCAGTCGGAGGGAATAATCTCATTCTCTTCTAAAATTTTTTCCAAAACAATGTAGATCTCATCACCTGACTTTTTTCGAAGCTTTTCAAGGTATCCCGGAGGATCGTATAATCCATCGATATGATCGATACGCAAACCATTAAAAACTCCTTCTTCAATAAAATTAAAAATTTCCCGGTGGAAGGTATCAAATACCTCATTTTTATGAATATTCAGGCAAATCAGATTATTAACCGTAAAGAAACGCCGGTAATTAATTCGTTTCTGGGTTTCCTGCCAGTGACATAAACGATATTCCTGTAAGTCGATAATCTCACGAAGCTTCTTCTCTGATCCGTTTATTTTATCCAGGCATGATTCTATATAAGTTTTGTGTTCCTTTTCTCCATCCGTAGAGGCAAAAGATGACACAGATTTGTCCCACTCAGATAATTTCCACTCATTTTCCTCCGGGACGGCCAGATTTCCAGACAATTCTTCCAGAGATACGGGGATCTGGCCCTCCCGCTGATTAAGAATTTTGCCGTAAGACTTTGGGCTGACTGGGTATAACTGCTCAAAAACTTGTAAGTAAAAATGGCTCTTATTAAATATAATTTTTATATCCCCCTCATGAATAGCCGAATCAAGATCTGAGCCCAGAAATGGAGCCATCAGGCGATCATTTTCGGACCACCGGATATCAAAAAAACCGGAGTAAGGAGATTGTTTCCCTTTCTCAAGTACATCCAACAGCCATTGATTACGGGTGTCGTATGCCATATGATTCGGCACAATGTCTTGTAGCCAACCGATATGATATTTATGCAATAATTCGGTTAATTGTGCCAAATCCTCCCTTCCGCCAATTTCAGGGTTGATACGTTCAAAGTTTATTCCATCATATCCATGCATACTTCCCGGCACTGCTTCAAATACAGGCGATGCATAAATTGTTCCGATACCAAGCTCCTGAAAATATTCCACAAGCTTTTCAGCCTCACGGAAATTAAACTGACGATTGAACTGAAGACGGTAAGTGCTGATTGGATTATACATCTGAAGTCATAAAAATTGTGATTGATTCGGGCGGCAGTATTGTTTCAATATCAGCAACAACTTCAACATCTATGTTTCCTCTTTCCTTCCACTTAAGATCGGCAGAACAAAAAATATTTTTCCACTTTTCATCTTCTTCAGGCAGAACAACCTTCCTCGGCAAAGGGGAAAAATTCATACAACTCAGTGCTCTGTGCTGTTCTTTACGAAAATCAATGATTAATATGTTATCTTTTTCGTCGTACCAAACTGGAATGGCAGAGCGATCCACGTTAGGAATCCATTTTAGTTTTTTTCTAAGGGAGATAAGGGCATTATAGTAATCCAGCATAATCATATGGGATTTAACATTAAGTAACTCCCACGGTAATTTAGATTTATGAAATGTCTTTTCATTTTGAGGGTCCGGGGATTCCCCTTCTGCGTGAAATTCCCTGAATTCTTCCTTTCTGCCCTTTCTAACCGCTTCAATAAGTGAGGGATCCGAATGACTGACAAAATAGATAAACCGGCTGGTCGTTCTCCATTCTTCACCCATAAAAAGCAAAGGAATGTATGGACTGATAAAAACTGCCCCGGCCAGAAGCTTTTGCATTTCAAAACTTACCAGATGACTGGTACGTTCACCCAACATTCGATTACCTACATGATCATGATTTTGAGAAAAAACAATGAATTTATCTCCCCGGAAACCTGTCGCCTTTGCACCAAATGACCTTTTGCGATATTTAGAATAAATACCATCATAAACATAAGCATCACGGTAGGATTTTGCCAACTGAGAAATCCCATTAAAATCCGAATAATATCCGACCTGCTTCTCCCCGGCTGTGACTCTTAAGGCATGATGAAATTCATCAATCCATTGTGCATTCATTCCATATCCATGTTCACCAAGATTCCTGATATATTTCGGATCGTTAAGGTTTGATTCTGCAATCAGATAATGTCTTCTTCCGGTCAGCTTAACTAACCTTGATGTATATTCGCTCAGTTCTGAAAGAATATGTTTAGCGCTGAAATCTTTTATTGCATGTACTGCATCCAACCGTAAAGCATCAATGTGAAAATCCCTGAACCACATTAGCGCGTTTTCCAGATAATAATGACGTACACCGTCGCACCAGGCATCGTCAAAATTGATAGCCGGTCCCCAGGGTGTCCTGTATTTATCTGTAAAGTAGGGGCCATATTCCGCAAGACAATTCCCTTCAGGACCGATATGATTATAAACCACATCAAGAATTACCGCAATTCCGTTATTGTGACATTCATCCACTAATTGTTGCAGACTTCTGTAACCGCCATAAGAATTCTGAACCGCAAAAGGAAATACCCCATCATATCCCCAATTTCGGGTTCCGGAGAATTGCCCTACCGGCATTATCTCAATAGCAGTGACTCCTAAAGAAACAAAATATGGTAATTTATCGATAATACCTTTAAAATTCCCTTCTTCGGTAAAGGACCCTGTATGAAGCTCATAAATGATATAATCAGATAAAGGAGGATTTTCCCAATTCTGATCATTCCATTGATATTCTTCCGGATGGACAGCCTGAGAAGGACCGAAAACACCTTCTTCCTGGCTTAGGGATGCCGGATCAGGAAAATAATTTTCACCATTTAAAATGAAATGGTAAAAATCATCCGGAATCAAAGCACGGGTATTTAAAGTCCAATACCCCATATCATCTGAGACCAAATCATACTTCTTATTACTAACTGTATTTATAAGCTGAACCTTCTTTTTTTCAGGTGCCCATAACACAACATCAGCAGTACCATCATTAAGGAATGTTACCCCTAAGCCTCTCTGATCAATCCGGATCTTCATCTTCCAGGTTTTCTTTATTTATTAGTTGATGCTGTAAAAGAACTACTGAGCGTCCCTCAACTCTGACCTTATCGCCCGGCATAAAACTAAGCACTTCTCCGTCAACCATATCTTTACTTGTATCAAGTACAAGAAACCATTTTGTTCCATGTTCTTCCGCCGGCAAGGTGTAGTCAATAGGTATATGAGATGCATTAAACATTACATAAAAGTTATCATCTGTGATTTTTTCTCCCCGGGGACCAAGAGAGCGGATTCCTTCACCGTTTAAAAAGATGGCCAGGGAACGGGCATAATCCTGATCCCAATGTTCGTCCTCCATCTCAGTTCCATCCGGTAAGAACCATCCGATGTCTTTCAATCCACCTCCTTTAATAGGCTGCCCCTGGAACCATTTACGTCTTCGAAATGTCGGATGCCTTTTCCTGAAGTGGATTAACTTACGAGTGAATTCAAGCAGATTTTTGTCTGTATTTGTCCAATCAATCCATGTTATCTCATTATCCTGACAATAGGCATTGTTATTACCCTTTTGAGTTCTTCCGATTTCATCCCCTGCCAGCAACATGGGAACTCCCTGCGAAAGAAATAGAGTTGTTAAAAAATTCCTCTTTTGTCTTTTCCTCCATTCTCTAATCATGGGATCCTCACTTGGACCCTCCCCACCACAATTCCACGAGCGATTATAAGATTCCCCATCCAGATTATTTTCACCATTGTCTTCATTATGTTTTTCATTATAAGAGACCAGATCATTTAAAGTAAAACCATCATGTGCAGTAACAAAATTTATGCTTGCAGTTGGACGGCGGTAATCGTCAAAATATAAATCGGAGCTTCCCGTAAATCTCATTGAAAACTCTCCCAGGGTGCTATCCGCACCCCGCCAGTAATCTCTGACACAATCCCGGTACTTCCCATTCCATTCTGCCCATCCGGGAGGAAATTTACCAACCTGGTAACCACCCTCACCTATATCCCATGGTTCCGCAATAAGCTTTACCTGTGATATTAATGGATCCTGATGAATAATATCGAAAAAAGAACCTAGTTTATCAACCTCATGCAACTCCCTGGCTAAAGCAGAAGCGAGATCAAATCTAAAACCATCGACATGCATTTCGGTGATCCAGTATCGAAGACTATCCATAATTAATCTCAGTACACTTGGAAGCATAACATTTAATGTATTTCCTGTGCCGGTATAGTCTTTGTAAAATCTTCGGCTTTCCTGCATCCGGTAATAACCCCAATTGTCAATTCCCCGGAAAGAAAGAGTGGGTCCCAAATGATTTCCTTCGCCAGTGTGGTTATAAACAACATCAAGAATTACTTCTATACCTGCTTGATGAAGTTTTTTGACCATCTCCTTGAATTCAGTAACCTGTTCACCAAAAGCGCCTCTGCTTGAATACCTTACATCAGGGGCAAAGTATCCAATTGTATTGTATCCCCAATAGTTGGTCAATCCTTTTTCCTGAAGATGGCGATCACTGACAAAATGATGTACAGGCATAAGTTCAATGGCAGTTATACCCAATTTTTTAAAATAATCAATCGATACCGGATGCGAAAGCCCTGAATAGGTGCCCCTTATTTCTTCCGGAATGTCATACTGTAGTTTTGTGAAACCCTTTACATGTGTCTCATATATAATAGTCTTATAATAAGGAATTTGCAAAAGTTTATCTCCCTCCCAGTCAAACGTATTGTCAATTACGACTGATTTCGGGATAAAAGGTCCACTGTCTGATTTACTAAATGACAGATCTCCGTCCTTATGCCCTATTTCGTATCCAAAGAGTGAATTGTCCCATTGAAGTGTACCTGATATGGCCTTGGCATAGGGATCAATCAGTAATTTATTTGGATTAAATCGTCTGCCTCTTTCAGGTTCGTAATTACCATATACCCGGTAGCCATATAATTGCCCGGGATGTAAACCTGGAATATAGACATGCCAAAGGCTGTGGCTTCGTTCCCTTACCGGGATGCGCAAATCCTCTTTTCCAGGATCGTTCCTGTCGAAAAGACATAATTCAACTCCTGTTGCATTGTCTGAATACAAGACAAAATTTACTCCCTCACCATCCCACGTCGCGCCAAGCGGATAAGGCTTGCCCGGATATATCTTTCTCTCTGCCACAGTTTTTCTTTTAGGAGATTTGTGATCAGTTTTTAACATTAGACCTTATACTCCATTAATAATAAATTTAACAATTTCCCTTTTGAGTTGTTTCATATTTCATTATAGATATAACTTTTTATCTGCATAATTGTTTTTAAAGTATTTATCAAGAATTTAAAGCATAGAATTCAATTAAATGACATTATGAATCAAAAGAAAATAATAGTAGTATTTGGAGCCACCGGCGCACAGGGTGGTTCACTTGCAAGGGCAATCCTCCGGGACCGTAACAGCGAATTTAAAGTTAGAGCAGTAACAAGGAACCTCTCCTCGGATAAAGTCAAGGAACTCATTAGAATGGGTGCCGAAATCATATGGAGCGATATAGATGATCCGGAAAGTATTAAACGGGCATTACATGGCGCCTACGGAGCCTATTTTGTCACATTCTACTGGACACATTTTTCTGCTGAAAAAGAAAAAGCAGAAGCTAAAAATATGGCACTTGCCGCAAAGGAAGCAGGTCTGCAGCATGTTATCTGGTCAACACTTGAAGATGTCAGAAAATGGGTTCCTCTAAACGATAACAGGATGCCGACTCTGCAGGGAAAATACAAGGTCCCTCATTTTGATGGGAAGGGAGAATCAAACCAGTATTTTATTGATGCAGGTGTACCGGTCACTTTTATGATGGTTTCCTCTTATTGGGAAAATATGACCCGTCCCGGAAGGGGACTAAAAAGAGGTCCCGACGGTAAATTGAGGATTACTCTCCCTTTGGGAAATAAAAAAGTAGCAGGCATTGCCGTTGAAGATATCGGAAAATGCGCCTATGGGATATTCAAAAGGGGCAAAGAACTCATAGGAAAAACAATCGGCATTGCAGGAGATCAACTTACTTATTATGAAATGGCATCCACCCTGTCGAAATACCTTGGAGAAGAAGTTATTTATAATGAAATCACTCCAGAACAATTCAGAGGTTTCGGTTTCCCCGGAGCAGATGAATCGGGAAACATGTACCAGTTTTACCGTGATTTCGATGAGGCCTGTAACAGTGTAAGAGATGTTAACTTTTCAAGACAATTAAATCCCGAACTCAAAACATTTGAATCATGGGCCGCAAATAATGCAAAACACATTCCACTTGAATAAAGATCAATTATCAGGTTCGAAAATGAATACATTCAAAGAACGCATTTAACAATATCTTCAAAATTCTACCTCCGTGTTTGCTCCGCTATTGGTTCGCTTTTGCTCCGTATTTGCCTAAAGAGGCTTTCTAATCATAATATAGAAAATTGTAAATATTTATTTTGAGGGTTTCATACTGTCAAAATCGAAGTCTTATCCGACACTTGCGAATAAACATAGCCAATTATGATTTATGGGGTTGAAATCGGGATTCATCCCCCTCTTGCAGGATCGGAGTAATATTGAGAGAGTGTGAAAATAAGAGGATGGGAAGATGAACATATGAGATTTTCTCATCCTCTCATCCTCTCACCTTCTCATCTTCTCACCTTCCCATCTTCCCTTTTCTCCTCTGCCTTTTACTCCTTTCTCCGGTCTCCCGTTTCCGTTCTCCGCTCTTTGCTTTCCGTTCTTTGCTCTTTTAATTCCTGATTAATATTGGAAGCTATTGAATTTTAGATTAATTTGTTATATGGAGAGAACATTATTCCGGGATTATTGTTGCATATAAGTAATTAAAGTGTACAGAAAACTATCGCGAGAAGTAAAAAATGAAGTAATGCCTATAGGAATATTTATTAGTGAACATGGACAATCAGCCGGGACGAATTCATTCGGAGAGGTGAACACTTTTTTACTGAATACTGTTTACTGTTTATTGTTTTACTGTTTAATATGATGAAATTATGAGTAAGATCAGACTATCAGGCACAATTTTATTCATTTTTAGTGCCTTATTATTCAGCAGTTGTGCAAGCCTGCAAAAAATGAAGAAAGATGCTTACAAGATCAAATACTCCGTAACTCCTGAAGTTCTTGAAGCTAAAGGCGGGCAAGTTGCTTTTAATGTGCAGGGCACATTCCCTGAAAAGTATTTCCTGAAAAAAGCCACAGTTGCGGCTAAACCTGTATTAAAATATCAGGGAGGAGAGAAGGACTTCAATCCCGTTATGCTTCAGGGAGAAAAAGTCAGAAATAATTATCAGGTCATCAGTTACACTAATGGCGGTACTTTCTCAACAAAAGACGAGACCCCTTTTATGGAGGCTATGCGTAAATCAGAGCTGGTAATGATGCTGCATGCAACAAAAGGGAATAAAGCAGTGGATTTTGATCCTGTCAAAATTGCCGATGGCGTACTCGCGACCTCCACACTTGTTGACATTAATCCCATTACGATTTTAGGAGTTCAAAAAAGCAAGAACACAACCGGCGTTTATAACCCCGAAATTGATAAATTTCAGCGGTATGTCCCGGATAAATATACGGCTGATATTATCTATCTTATAAACGTCGCTGTCGTCCGGCCTCAGCAATTGACCAAAGAGGATATGAAACGTCTTGATCAGTACATTTATGATGCTTACAAGGGGAATCATATGCAGCTTAAAGGAGTAGATATTGCCGCTTATGCTTCGCCTGATGGGCCTCTGGATTTCAACACAAGGCTTTCTGAGAAAAGAAAAGAAACTTCGTCTAAAGCCATGGAAGACGTTTTTAAAAAAGAAAATGTCCAAACAAACATCAATGCAAAATCCATGGGTGAAGACTGGGAAGGTTTTAAAATGCTCATGGAAAAATCAAATATACCTGATAAAGATCTGATGCTGCGCGTCCTTTCAATGTATTCTGATCCTGATGTACGCAACCGTGAAATGCATAAATTAACAAAGGTATTTACCATTGTTGCCAAAGAAATTCTTCCTCAGTTGCGTCGTGCAGAAATTACGGCAAATACAGAACTGATCGGTAAATCAGATGAACAGATCTTATCCCTTGCGATGAGCGATCCTTCCAAATTAAATCAGGCGGAGCTTCTTTATGCTGCAACTCTTACAAAGGATCTGAACCAACAGAAATCAATCTACACAAGTTTTACTAAAATCTATAGCGATGACTGGAGAGGATATAACAACCTCGGAATGGTATTAATGGAACAGGGTGATGTGGATGGCGCATGGATAGATTTCGAAAAAGCAGACCAATTGGATCATAATAATCCAATTATACAGAACAACCTTGGATGTGCCGCACTTAAAAAAGATCAGTTATCAAAAGCAGAAGATTATTTTAAAAATGCATCTTCATTAGGCGAAAAAGTTAACGAAAACATGGGTATTGTTATGATCATGAAAGGTCAATATGATGCCGCCGTCAAAGATTTTGGACCAAATCCTGAAAATCCCGCCAATAAAGCTCTTGCACAATTATTATCTGGTGACAACAACGGAGCTATGAGTACCTTGAACAGTGCTCCTTCTGAAACAGCTCTGATAGATTATCTGAAGGCTGTCGTCGATGCAAGGACAAATAATGCCGCTATGTTTTATGAAAATCTCGGCAAAGCAATTCAAAAAGATCCCTCTTACAAATCGTTGGCAAAAACAGACCTTGAATTTGCAAAATATTTCGGAGATCCTAAGTTTATATCCCTTGTGCAATAATCCGTAGCATGTGAAAGTGAAAATGTGAAAAAGTGAGAAGATGAGAATATGCCAATTTCCCATCTTCTCACCTTCTCGTTTTCTCATCTACTCTTTTTCCAATCTAATAGTCTATCAGCCTGATAAGCTAATAAACTTTTAAACAGCTGTGATCCAATCATAGGCCTTCTCTGTAGCAGTCTGATCAAAATAGTTGATTTTAGCGGTTGTAAAAGGTTTGCAAAATGCCGCCATACCCTGCTCCCATTTCGTTTCACCAACCAGTGCAAGTCGCTCAATATCCTTAAAATGTTTTAAATCGAACTTGAGATCTTCCCATAAAGCACCTGCACTCCATCCGTGAAAATCATGCATTTTTACCAAAACCCGTATTTTACCATACTTTTTGACTAACCTCTCCACCTCAGGCACAAAATGATCATAATCCTCTTTAGTGAGTTTTCCGTTTAACCTGACTTCCAGTACTTTTCCTTCATTTTTTTCATTAAATTCCACTGACATAACAATTTCCCTTTCATTATTAAAGTTTCACTTCTGTCTGTTTATTCCCTTATTCATATGAATTCATTTATTCATATAATCCAAAATTAAAAAATATGCATTTGGTCCAAGCTATCTTTATTTCATTCATTACACCACAAAAATTTTGCCAGTTCCTTGAATTCATCCAATAAAAAAGGTCATTAGGCTTAAGGTTGTTTGACGATTAAATAAAATCTCGTTGATCTTACTCCCTAACAGCTTAATAGTTTATATAATACAATAACATGAAAACATGGTTATTGTTCATTAATTTGGCCTAATAGTCTAATAGCCTTGTAATTCAGCCGAAAAGTGCGTAATTTAGAATTTGGGTAATTTATTTTCTCATAACTATCGGAATCGTATAATTCGTAAAAAATGGAAAATCTCAATTATGGAGTAATCGGAAACTGCAGAAGCGCTGCTCTTGTATCAGACAAGGGAAGTATTGATTGGTGCTGCCTGCCTGATTTTGATTCACCTTCAGTCTTCGCCAAAATTCTGGATGAAAATAAAGGGGGTTATTTCGGTATCGAAGTGGGTAACGAATATGTTGTTAGTCAGAAGTATTTACTTCATACTAACATATTGTGTACAAAATTCAAATCCCCTTTCAGTGAATTTGAAGTGCTCGACTTTATGCCAAGGTACAAAATCAACTTTAATGATGATTTTGCTCCCGCCGAAATTTACAGGTATATCAGGCTTATTTCCGGCACTCCGACTTTGAAGATCAATTATTCCCCAATGCTTAATTATGCAAGGGATCAAGTCGCACACCTGATAGAGGGCAATCATATCAGGAGCTATTCGAAAACTGAGACTACAGATTGCATCTACCTGTATTCAAGCATAAAACTAAGTGATATTCAAGAGGTAAAAGAAATTATACTTACAAACCACCAGTTTCTTTTATTATCGTACAATCAAAAATTGATTGATGTTGATATTGAGAGGGTTTATCTTGAATACCAACGAACTAAAGTATATTGGCTAAACTGGACCAACCGTTCAAAGAAGTACGAGAAATATACTGAGGAAATCATCAGGAGTTTACTTGTACTAAAAATATTGTCATTCGAACGTACAGGCGCAGTATTAGCAGCATTAACTACCAGTATCCCCGAAGCGATAGGTGAGGCGCGCAACTGGGATTATCGTTTTTGCTGGCTTCGTGACGCCTCCATGTGCATTGATACGATGTTAAAAATGGGCCATCACATCGGTGCCAGGGGCTTTCTGAATTATATCAAGAAAATACTTAACTCAAAGCATGATACATTCCAGGTAATGTATGGCATCCGTGGCGAGCGGAAGCTTAAAGAGTTTGAATTGACTCATTTGTCAGGTTATGAAAACTCAAAGCCTGTAAGGGTCGGTAATGCTGCCTATTCTCAAAGACAGAATGATAGATATGGATACCTGCTGGATATTATCTATCAGTATTACAAGTTTTTCCCGGGGCCGCTTGATGAAATTGAAGATATATGGGAAATCGTTCAGAATATTGTGCTGACTGTTTCTACACACTGGCACAAGCCTGACCACGGTATTTGGGAAATAAGAAAAGAAGAAAAACATTTTGTTTTCTCAAAAGTAATGTGCTGGTATGCCATGGATAAGGCTGCAAAAATAGCTTCCTTTCTCAATAAAACAGATTATGCAGAAACGTGCAGGAGTATCGCAAATGAAATTAAAGAAGATGTATTGAAAAATGGTTGGAAAGAGGATTTACAAACCTTTACACAAACGTTTTGCAACGGGGAAGTCGATGCCTCTTTACTGCTTATGGCTGAATACGGATTTACAGATGCTGACGATCCGAAATATCAGAAAACGGTGATGGCTATTAAAAATGAACTCTTTTATAACGGATTAATGTACCGTTACCTCAACAAGGATGATTTTGGAACTCCCACATCATCTTTTACCATAGCAACATTTTGGATGATACAGGCATTGCACAGAATCGGGATGAAAGAAGATGCAAAGATCATTTTTGAACAGCTTTTATCCTATGCAAATCATGTAGGACTATTCAGCGAGGATATTGATTTTTCAGCAAAAAGACTTTTGGGTAATTTCCCGCAAGCCTACTCTCACTTGGCTTTGATCAGAACTGCGATTTTATTTTCGGAAGAAAAGAAGATTTCCAGATTTAATACACCATAAATGAATTAATAAATTAAATAAAATGTAAAAATCAATGGGCAAAAGAGAACTAATAATTTGTTCTTTAAATTCTGCCAAATAAATATCTCCGGCTCTATTCATAGAAAATACTCTTTAGGTGTATACCTGAAGCCCTTCCCTGCCTCAGCCTGACATTTTCGTCATGTCAGATTCGTACCAAAAACGGTATTATTCCATACTTTAAACGTATTTTTATCGGTAATAACCGAATAAGAACCGAAGAAAGACCGAAGAAAGACTGAAGAAGGTACGAATATGCTAAAGCCATTACCGGACATTAATACAGTTAATAAACGAATAACATTCGAATTGTCATTTAAACAAGGATTAAGATATAATCAGACCATTCCTGATTAAATGCAGGATTATTAGGTATGAAGAATAGCTAAATGTTACAGGTAAAAATTACAAAAAATCGTATAAAATGATTGGGGTTTCAGACAGAAAACAGAGAACAACAAACAGTAAAAAGTGATCAGTAATGATAAAACCATAGCATATCGTTTATTTCTGACTGATTATCAATTACTTTTCTCCACCAACCGGCTGATTGAGAGATGAATGAAGAGTGATAAGCGTTCAATACAACTCATAACTCATATATCCTAACTCATAGTTTTTGAGGACCTGTATTTGAAACTTCCCTCAACCTTTTTCTTAACTCCTTCAATATTTTATCTATGTTCTTAATATTGATTTTACCGAAAAAGGAGTTTAGAAGGTCATTCGTTTCAAGGTAATCAATTTTAATGCCGTACAGGAGTTTTATTCTGCGATATTTGACGGAAAGAGAAAGGGTATTTAACCTGCTTCTCATCAGACTGATCATCAAATTACGTTTGGGACCTGCCGGTTCTTTTTTCAGTTTTTCAAGTTCGGACAAAAATTCATTGTAGTTTCTCATAAATCAATTATAACTGTCGATTTTTAAGGCAATGCATGCCTTGTCTCTGCACAAATTTACATAACTGAAACATTTTTGTCAATCAGAAGATGAAAGAATATTTCCATCCCAACGCAACCTTATTTGCAAACCATTAGTCATCCTTAAAAAAATTCAGAAAAATATTCGTTTTTAAAGATGCCACGATTGAAAGACAGATTTGAAGAAGGAGCCAATTTATTTCTGTCTTTCGCGATTTAGCTCTCCTGGTATATAATCGCTGAAATTTACGCATTTACCTGCTCTCTTACTTACAAACAGGTTTAGTTTATAGTTTTTTGGTTAGTTAATACATTATGTAGTTTATCCCATGCGGTACCCGGGGCAGGGGATTTTTTCATTAAACAGATATTATATCTGTCTTAATATTATAATATTAAAAATTTTATTTCAGTATACCTAAAGGAATAACGAATCAGTTATGATTCAGAAAATTTGCCCTTTTCTGCCAGATGAAGGATAAACCGGTTATGCAATTCGAACAATTCATCATTTTTACTCAGTTTCCTATGTTAATATATTTTCTGTTATTGTTAATATCTTTAATTGATTTTATGAATATCCTATTCAATTGCATCTTAATTTTATGCTTAACAAGTTTAGCGGTTTTTTTATTTATAAAGGTTTAAGGATAAAGAGTAGTAAATTGGGAATTTTCCTGTTCATTATCCTAAGCCATGAAATCAGAAAACACAAGAGTAGAAGATCATGAATCTTCCGGATCGTCATTTATTCAGGAACGTATTGTTTGCAGGATCAATGCTTTGATAGAAGTCATGAATTTACCTGCAGAGAGTCTGAATGTTTCAGATAATATTGCCATAGCAAAGAAACTTCAGGAATTATCGAAAGATAAAACTCTCTGCTTAAGTCCATTGTCTCAGGATTTTCAATTGAATTTCATCATCAACAGAATGTGTGAAAATTCATCTGAGCTTGAAAAGGTATTAGCTATCGGAGAGCAAAAGTATGAAGAGTTTCTGAAAGCGAAGAAACTGTTTTAAGCAGGACATAAGGTGATGAATGAAAAAAGGCTAAAGACTATTGACTTTAGGCTGATGTTCAATGCTAAAGGTCCTGTTTTTATTTTACTTATTACTGATCACTGTGAATCGCTAATATCTGATGCCTAAAGCCTGTACTCAAATCTTTAATTCTTTAATTTTTTTAAGTATCTTGATTCGTTCAAAAAAACTTAATAACTTAGGTGAAACAAAGACAACTAACATGAAAGATCGACTCAAAACAAAAACACATAAAATTTTATTTGGAGGTATAACCGGGGCAATTGCTTTTTTCTTCGCAGACCGGTTGATCTATGGATTACTTTTAGCTGGTTTTTTAAATGCAAATTTCAATCAATGTGCGATGCGGCCTGTTGGGGAGATAGCGTGGTCATCACTTATTCTTTCAGATTTGAGTTGGGGATTTCTTCTGGCAATTATTTTCAGCTGGACAAATATCAGGAGTTGGAGGGACGGGGCAAAAAGGGGAGCATTAATCGGGCTGTTTATCAGCTTATCAATTGATTTTGCAAATCATGCAATGAGTACAATGTACACCCATTTTGGAGCGCTTTTCGTTGATATTGCGGCTACAACATTATTAGCAGCTATAGGTGGGGCGGCAATTGCGGCAGCGATGAAAACCACAAAATAAGTACACTGTTAAGTCTCTTAATCTTTCCAATTATGGTTTTGAGCCAAGAGTTATGATTTAAACCTGGTCAGTTCGCCTGAAACTTAACTCTTTTTGAAGGCTATTTTAATATACTTTATACAAATATCAAGTGCAGAGATAACTTTCATTTATCAAACGAATTATAGACTTAATTTTAAATGATGTGGGCTCTGAATCCAAGAAAGGTCTGAAGGAACATAAAGTATTTTAAAGTTTGGTAAATATCAACCAAAGGGTTATATTTAGCTTAAATTTCAGGGGATCAGGAATACTTAAAAATTTAAAACTACGCCATTCAGCATGAAGAAATTTGAGACAGAGGTAAGACTTGCGCGGGAGATGACGACCTTTGATGCTGCCCTTTTGGGCGTTGGCGCCATGATAGGAGCTGGCATATTTGTGTTGATTGGTATTGCAGCAGGGGTTGCAGGTCCTGCATTGATCATTGCTTTTTCTTTAAACGGGCTTATTGCTTTGCTGACAGCAATGTCATATGCTGAATTAGGCTCCTGTTATCATACAGCAGGCGGAGGTTATTTATGGGTAAAAGAAGCACTGCCAAAATGGACAGGTTTTCTTTCGGGATGGATGAGCTGGTCTGCACACGCCGTGGCATGCAGTTTATATGCGCTGGGGTTCGGGGCATATTTTGAACATCTGCTTACCGAGTTATCGTTGACAATACCATATTTGGGTATTTTCTCTCCCCAAAAAATCCTTGCGGCTTCCACAGCCATTCTATTCGCTTATATTAATTTTCGCGGCGCTTCAGAAACAGGTAAAATAGGGAACCTGGTAACAATAGCCAAAATCATTATATTGTTAATCTTTATCGGTTTCGGACTTGAACTGATACTCCGCCAGGGAGACTGGCAGACGACCTTCAGTCCCTTTTTCCCTCATGGCCCCGGAGGGGTATTTAAAGCAATGGGGCTAACCTTTATCGCTTTCCAGGGTTTTGAAGTGATTACTCAAAGTTCGGAAGAAATTAAAAATCCCAAAAGGAATATTCCAAGGGCAGTCTTTCTCTCCCTGCTTATCGTAATACCCATTTATATAATGGTTGCCTTTGTAGCTATCGGAACTGTGAAGCCCGAAGGGATGACTCCCTGGGATTATCTTGCCAGTCAAAAAGAAACAGCTCTTGTATACGTAGCCAGAAATTTTTTCGTCGGCGGCGGTGTATTAATTCTGTTTGGCGGTCTGATATCTACAATTTCAGCTTTGAATGCTACAATTTTTTCATCTTCCAGGGTTGCGTTCGCAATGGGCCGTGACCATAATTTCCCACGGTTATTCGGAAAAGTGCATTCAAAAAATCTCACACCCCACTGGAGCATAATGATTACGCTATTGTTAGTTGTTTTAATGGCTGTTTCAATGCCTATTGAGGATGTGGCAAGCGCGGCAGATATCATGTTTCTCCTGCTTTTCCTGATGGTCAACATCGCAATGATAAAGCTAAGAAAAATGCGACCCGATCTGGACAGGGGTTTTAAAGTGCCGATCTTCCCTTACCTGTCAATTGCCGGAATCATGTGCTTACTGTTTTTAGCCGGCTATATGTTCGATTACAGTTTAACGGCCTGGATCGTGACAGTGGTGTGGGTGATAACCGGCTTATCGGTTTACAAATTTTATGCAGCAGACCGTGAGATAGAACATGTACGAAAAATTTCCAGTCTTGAGCGCATTTTGAAAAAGGATTATACGATACTTGTTTGTTTATCAGCATCAGACAATGTAAAAAGCATGTCAGATATTGCATTTGCCATTGCCCGGAAGCACAATGCAAAAATTATTTTTCTTCATGTTATTGAGCTAAGTGAAGATAAAAAACTACTGTCAGGTTTGCAGGATACAGGTCGTGCAAAGGAGATACTCGAAGAGGCTCAGGACTTTGCTGAAAATGCAGGGATTCTTTCAAAATCAATTATAAAAATATCACACCGTATATCAGTCGGAATTGTTGATACTGCATTGGAAGAAGAATGTAATTTTATCCTGACCGGCCGTAAAAAAGATCAGCAACTTCGTTTCGCTGTTATTCACTTCAGCAATTGATATCGTTTTACAGAAAATAACCAATGAGGTTGCGATTTTGCATGGAGAGATCAAACCCGGCAAAATCAGAAAGATTCTTATACCATACGGAGGAAATATTCACACGCGACTGGCAATTGAAATATCCCCGGCATTGAAGGAGTATTATAATGCAAATATTACTGTGGCTATTGTGTTCAGCCCTAATACTTCACGTCAGGACCGACAAAAGATCACCGAACAGATCAATATGGATATGACTGAAAATAATCTTGATGCAAATATTGAAATCATTTCTGACCCCGACATTTTGCACGGGATATTGAAACTTGCCGAGAATACAGATCTTTTGGTGATGGGTGGCAGATCGGGAGATTTCATTGAAATACTGTTAGCCAGATCATTGGTAAGGGAAATCACCGAACAAGTCCGATGTCCGGTACTTTGGTTAAAAGAATATGAGGAAAGAGAATCTTTTTTCAAATCTCTGTTTAAAACTCAAAAAATTAGCGGATAGATATGGAAACAAAAATTCAGGATCAGTTTGTCAGATTAGCTGATAACCTATTTGCCTATTTGCCGAATTTAATCGGAGGTATATTACTGATCTTATTGGGGTGGCTCGCCGGATGGATAATCAAAGAGGATACTGATTCAATTTTCAATGATCCTGCGTGTAGACCGGTTTTTAAAACGATCACCTTTTGAAGCGGAGATTTCAAAAGCTGATGTCCGATACAGCCTTTATAATTTAATCGGGAATATAGGTTTTGTGATCATCTTTTTGATTTTTCTTGACAATGCATTATTAGCATGGAAGTTAAATATTCTATCGGACTTGCTAAGTAAAGGTATCCTTTTATTACCGAAAATCATTACGGCATCGGTGATCTTTGGTCTCGGATGGGTATTGGCTTCGGTGTTGCAAATTTCAGTGTTTAAAGCTTTAAGCCGTGAAGAAATTCCAAGAGCATCTCTCATTTCTAAATTTACTAAAAGCCTTCTTTTGATCTTTTTTTCAGCAATAGCACTTGTTGAACTTGATTTTGCCCGCGAAATTATCATTGTTGGATTTGCCACTATATTTATTACTCTCGGTGCAATTGCCATTGTAATGACTGCCATTAGTGGTAAAGATTTTATTAAGAGAATAGGAGACTCAATTAAAGAACAACCTGATGAGGAGGAAGAAAAATAGTTTTTGTCTTTCAGAGTTTTTTGTCCTAAATTAGGGTATGCAATTAAAGATATTAACAATTGGACTAACATTTTACTTAAATCTGCCTTTAAAAATATAAGCAATACAGGTTAAAACTCCGGATATGAAAATACTATTTACAGTCATAACCACTTTAGCCTTAACTTTGGCTGGCCCTATACAGACAGGAGGTTTTGGTGCTGGGAATCATGCCCCACAGGGAAATGTTTTTAATTCAGCGGAATCAGGCAAGACCGGATGGGAAAAAATAGATGCTGATACGATCAGGAAATTACCAGAGGGTTATCCTGTTTACGGACCTTTAAATGATACGCTCTTTATGATATATGCTAAACTGGGCGCTTCCGGGGCTAAAGAAAGGGCATTGAATATTTCAAAAAAAATCAAAAGGCTTTATTCCGACAATTTCCTGAAAATAGATTCTATTGTTCAAATTAATTCGGATGATATGATTGACATAGCCTATAAGGATCTGGTGGTCATGAGTATTTCCCCAAAGGATGCCTTATTGAATAACAGGACGGAATCCGCATTAGCTAAGGAATATTGTCAAAAAATCAAAGATGCCATCACCTATGCCAGAAGACAGGAAAGCTTCACTAAACTTCTGCTGCGTACAGGCTTTGTAATACTTATATTAGCAGGAATCTGGCTTATGATCCGTCTGATAATTAAAGCTTATAAAAGTTTAAAAGATTTATTACCTGTTAAAAAGGAAAAATTGTTTAAAGATATTTCTTACAAGGGCTATACCTTTCTTACCATCGGACAGGAACTTGAAATGACTTATTTCTTGTTAAAAGTCCTGAAATGGTTTTTAATTATTTTGCTGGTTTATCTTTTACTGCCGCTTATTTTTAGTATCTTCCCATTCACGCATTCATTGGCAAATACTCTTTTCGACCTGATATGGGACCCCTTTAAAAGTATATTTATTGCTATTTGGTCATATCTGCCGAATGTTTTTACCATTCTTGTCATATATTTCGTAATCAAGTATTTCATACGTCTTGTAAGGTACATCTTCCAAGAGATCGGATCTGAAAAACTTAAAATCTCTGGCTTTTATCCAGAATGGGCAATGCCTACCTTCAACATTGTCCGATTTTTTCTATATGCCTTCATGTTTGTGCTGATATTTCCCTATTTACCCGGTTCAGATTCCGATATTTTCAAAGGTGTCAGTGTTTTTCTGGGTATATTGTTTTCATTGGGATCATCCAGTGCAATTGCCAACATGATTGCAGGTCTGGTTATCACATATATGCGGCCCTTTAAAATAGGCGACAGAATCAAAATAGGAGAGCTGACAGGTGATGTGATCGAGAAAACTATGCTTGTTACAAGGCTTCGCACAATAAAAAACGAAGAAATCACCATCCCCAATTCCGCCATTTTATCAGGTAACACTATCAATTATTCTACTTTCAGTAAAAATGGGGGTCTTATTATTCATTCTACAGTAACAATTGGCTATAATGTCCCATGGAAAGATATGCATCAGGCGTTGATAGACGCAGCACTGAGAACAAAAAAGGTTTTAAGCAAACCTCAACCATTCGTTTTACAAACTAACCTGAATGATTTTTACGTTTCATATCAGATAAATGCATATACTGATGAAGCAAGTCAGCAATCGTTTATTTATTCCGAACTTCATCAAAATATTCAGGATGTTTGTTTTGAAAGAGGAATCGAAATACTTTCCCCTCATTATCATGCTGCAAGAGACGGGAATGCGACAGCCATTCCAAACCAGTATCTTCCTCCCGATTATTCATCACCGGGATTTAAAATTAATATGGAAAAGAATAACAAGACTTAATATAGGAATTAGAGCTTTATGAAAGAATTTTTGAAATATAAATTGATCGACACGTCCGATTATATTCTAAAGGTATCTAACCTTCTGGGATTGTTGATTTTAATATTGTGCACTGTATTAATTATTTTTCTGGTTAAAAGAGTAATTTATAAATCACATAAGATATTTGTCCCCAAAAAATATGCACTTTATCAGCTGTTTAAATATTTTTTCATTGTAGTGTCTGTTGTTTTGAGCTTCAAAATAATTGGCTTTGATATTTCATTGCTTTTAGCCGGTTCGGCAGCCTTACTTGTTGGTGTCGGATTAGGTATTCAACATATTTTCAGCGATTTTATCTCAGGAATTGTTATACTGATTGAAGGAACCATTAAAGTGGATGATATAATTGATATAAGTGGTATAATTTGTAAGGTACAGGATATAAACTTTCGGACAACAAAGGTTCTTACAAGGGACGACAAATATATCATTGTACCCAATTCAGAATTGACCAAAAACCATATTATCAACTGGACCCACAGCAAAATTATTTCACGTTTTGATATTTCATTTGGAGTGGATTACTCCTCCGATATTCATCTCGTTATTGATATTCTCGAAAAGGAAGCTTTGGACCATCCTTTTGTCTTAAAAGAGCCCAAACCATTCGCACGTTTCAATGATTGCGGTAATTCCTCATTACTCTTTACAATATATTTCTGGGCCAAAGAAGTTTTCAGGGTAGAGAACATTAAAAGTGATCTCCGTATTAAAATTTTTGAAGATTTCAAACGAAATGGAATTCAAATTCCATTTCCACAAAGGGTGGTTCATCTTAAAGAGAATCAGTGAAATTAATCACGAATTAGGAATTAGACCTTGAACGGAAAACGGAGACAGGAGACAAGGAAGAATTAAATCAAAGAACTGAATTCATATTAAAAGATCATAACGACGCCGGCAAAGACGCAGTCAGATACAATATTGCCATAATTCGTAATTCGTGATTGATTATACGGAATGAACTCTGATTCTCGCAAAGGAGCCGGGATAATTTTTATTGATAAAATCGATCAGTTTTTCCCTTATTTCAGTCCTCAGATTCCAATTTTTAGAAGAATCGGAACTGCTAAGCAATATCCTGATTTCCTTATAATGTTCTGTTGTATTTGTCACCTGTACATTTACAACCTTTTCATCCCAATTGAGGTTATCCTTCAACATATCAGGCAAAATCTTTCTTATACTTTCCACCGGGAAACTGTAATCGGTATATAAAAAAATTGTGCCAATAATGTCGGCGTTTGTATGAGTCCAGTTTTGAAAAGGGTTCTCAAGGAAAAATGTGACAGGCACTATAAGCCTCCTTTCATCCCAGATCTTTACCACTACATAGGTTAAATTGATTTCTTCGATCCTCCCCCATTCCCCCTGCACAATCACAACATCATCAAGACGGATCGGTTCGGCTATTGCAAGTTGAATTCCGGCCAATATCAAACCCAGACTTTTTTGTGCTGCAAAGCCAATAATGATTCCCACAATTCCAGCTGAAGTCAGCAGCTTCAAACCTATTGATTTTGCTTGTTTAAATGTAAGTAAAGCAACAGCAATGGCAATGATAATTATTAGCGTATTGGCAATAATCTTGAATACCTTAATCTGTGTCAGACTTTTGCGGGCTTTTAGATTATCCGGTATACCAACATTTAGTCTGTTTTGCAAATAATATTCACCGACTTTTATAAATTGGATGGATATCCAGGCAATTGAGAAAACCAGTAATAATGTATTGATATGAAATAAATAAGGGAATATAGTTGTTTTATGGAAAAAGATATGGCTAAAAATTTTTAACAGAATCCAGTAAATCAACCACAATGCCGGAATCTTAAAAAGATCTAAAATAAATTCATCGATTATCCCTGATTTTTTTAAAATTTTCTTTTTGAAGTGTTTAAATAAATACCTGTATATAAAGAATATAATTAATAGCAGTACAATAAAAGCTGCTGTAACAAACACAAGATGTACCGTTTCATTATTAAAATACTGGTTCACAGAAATACTAAGAATTAAGAATCAGACTTTAGACTAAAAGCTGAAGGCTTTAGAGCAGAGAATGCAGACAGGGAACTGATTAAAATTATTTCCTATTCCTTTCTCCGGTTTCCTGTCTCCCTTCTCCGGTCTCCATTTTAATGCACCAGCCATTGCTGTAAAATATATACCCCCAGCCCCGCAAAGAAACCTAACAGCGCAAGCCAACTAATGTTCTTAAGATACCAGAAAAAGTTGATTTTTTCTATCCCCATTACTGCAACTCCTGCTGCTGATCCTATAATTACTGCACTTCCACCAGTTCCGGCAGCGAGAGCAAGAAATTCCCAAAATACATGGTCAGTAGGGAACATCTCAAGACTGAACATTCCCTGCGCTGCGGCAACAAGGGGAACATTGTCAATTATAGCAGAGATAATACCCAGTATTGTTCCCGTGATATAAACATTCTTTATATGAAGAACTACATATTTTGCCATATTTTCAAGAATCCCGAATGACTGCAATGCAGAAACCGCAAGAAGGATTCCCAGAAAAAAAAGGATGCTGGAAGTGTCGATTCTCCGTAAGGCATTGGCGACAGAATATTTGTAACGTTCATCAGGATGCTTGCTCAGATGAATAATGCTGCTGACAATCCATATCATACCAAGAGCAAGCAACATTCCCATAAACGGAGGCATATGAGTAACTGTTTTGAAAATGGGAACAAATATCAGTAAACCTACACCAGTAAATAACATGATATTACTTTCAAACGGATGTTTACCTTTCTTTTCTTCGGCAGGATTTATATACTGTTTTCTGAATTTGAAGACCATAACCAATAAAGGGAGCAATGTAACCATAACGCTTGCCGGTAAGGTTTTTATTATGATATTTAAAGCCGTAATCTGGCCGCCAATCCAAAGCATTGTAGTAGTTACATCACCTAAAGGCGACCAGGCGCCCCCGGAATTTGCCGCGATGATCACCATTGAAACAAACCACAAACGGTCTTTCTTTTCGCGAATCAGCTTATTGCACAGAGAAGTCATGACAATTGCAGTGGTGAGGTTATCCAGAATAGCTGAAAGGAAGAATGTGATAAAAGTTACAAGGACTAACAACTGAGGTTTGGACCTGGTCCGCACGGAATCCGTAATGATGTTAAAACCATGATGTGAATCGACAACTTCGACAATGGTCATAGCCCCCATTAAGAAGAAAAGTATTGCAGCTATTTCTCCCAGATGTTCGATAAGCTTACCTTCAGAAGCTGAAACATCAGTTACGTTTAAAAAATATAAAAGCCAGCAAAATACCCCGGTAAGAAGGGCTGCAGCAGCTTTATCAATTTTTATTTTATGCTCAAAAGCAATTGCCAAATAGCCAAGGACAAAAATCAGAATTGTTGCATTGGTCATATCATTTCACTTATCAATATTTAATAGTAAATTAATTATTCTTTCAGGTTATCTTTGCAAAAGTATTAATTATTGCGTAATTTAAAGGATTAAAACCCTGTGATATGTCAGAAAAAACCCATTTTCAAAGGCTGGTAATTGCCGCTTACCGGCTGCCTTTCAAATTTACAAAAGTAAAAGATGGCTATAAAGCTGTTCAAAATTCAGGAGGCCTTGTATCAGCGATGCTCGCCTTGTCTGAAAACTTTATGAGAAGTAAAAGCCAGGTTATCAAGAGCAAAATACTTTGGACAGGGATGGCTGAGGCTTTACCGGATGATTTTTCAACAACAAAATATGAGAATGAGCATTTCGATATCGCACCGGTCAAAATTCCTTCTAAATTGAATACTTTGTATTATGGGGGTTTCTGTAATGATCTGCTCTGGCCATTGTTTCACTATTTTCCTACTTATGCTGTTTTTAATGACGATTATTTTCAGGCTTACAAAGAGGCAAACAGTAAATTTTGTGATAAAATTATCAAAAATATCAAACCAGGTGATTTTGTCTGGGTGCATGATTATCAACTGTTACTGCTTCCGGAAATGATCCGGGAAAAAGTACCTGATGTTACTATTGGTTTTTTCCTCCATATACCTTTCCCTTCATTTGAAATTTTCAGATTATTACCCCGTCACTGGCGGGAAGCTATAATTCATGGAATGCTGGGAGCCGATTTAATCGGATTTCATACAAACGACTATACCCGGTGCTTCTTAAAATCAGTCAAACGAACTACCGGTTTTGAATGCAGTCAAAATATCATCTACACTCAAAATAAGCTGGTTAAAGCTGATGCATTCCCGATTGGCATTGACTATGAAAAATTTCATAATGCATGTCTGAGCAAAAAAGTATTAACCGAAAAACACAAGATTAAAAAAACACTTTCAGGACAAAAACTAATTTTCTCGGTTGACAGACTTGATTATACAAAAGGTTTGCTTTTACGGCTTAAAGGGTATGAAACTTTCCTTGAAAAATTTCCGGAATGGCATACCAAAGTCGTATTCAATATGGTTGTGGTGCCTTCACGTGACAATATCGAAAGATACCGAAAGATGAAAAAGGAAATAGAATCAACCGTGGGGCGTATAAATGGCAAATACAGTTCATTGGCCTGGCAGCCCATCATTTACCAATACAAGTCTTCTGAACTTTAACGAATGGTTGCCCTTTATGATCTAAGCGATGTCGGACTGATTACCCCCCTGCGGGACGGGATGAACCTTGTAGCAAAGGAATATATATGTTGTCAGGTTGAAAATAAAGGTGTTTTAATATTAAGTGAAATGGCCGGTGCAGCAGCCGAATTAAACGAGGCTTTTATAATTAACCCTGTCGATGATAAAGAAATGGCAGAAGCGATTTACAATGCCCTTGAAATGAAACCCGAAGAAAAAAACAGAAAGCTTGAAAGAATGCAGCAAAGGATTTCAAGCTATAATGTTTTCACCTGGGCTTATGATTTTTTTAACCAGACATACTGACACCAAAGAACAACAAAAATTGATGAATGTAAAATTTATTGACAATACAATTTCTTCAAAAATTGTATCAGAATACAAACAAGCCACTCGCCGGATTTTCTTTCTCGATTATGATGGAACGCTTGTTTCTTTTGCCAAATATCCTGAAATGGCAACAATAGATGAAAGCGCGTTGGAAATCATAAGGAAATTAGCTAATAATCCCAGAAATGATGTTGTAATTATCAGCGGGAGGGACAAAGAATTTCTTGAACGGCAATTCTCAGGCGTCCATGTTGACTTTAGTGGCCGAGCATGGCTATTTTATTAAAAAAGAGGGTGAAAACTGGGAAGCAACCATTAACTCAAAAGGGAACTGGAAAAAAGCTGTTATGCCGATCCTTAATGAATATGTAAACCGGTGTAATGGTACTTTTATTGAGGAAAAAACCGGAAGCCTCGCGTGGCATTACCGCAACGCAGATCTTGATTATGCTCAATTGCGCCTCCATGAATTGCGTGACGATCTTACTGAAATAATCCGGCATAAAACAGAATTCGAAATACTTGAGGGTAATAAAGTATTGGAGGTGAAATGTGGAAGATACGATAAGGGACAGGCAGCCAACGCTTTATTGAAAAATAACAGCTATGATTTTATTCTGGCTGCCGGGGATGATAAAACCGATGAGACTGTTTTCAAAGTTTTACCGGAGGATTCGTTCACAATCAGGGTTGGATTAAGCCCCTCCTTGGCCAGGTATAATGTATCAGATTATTCCATTTTATTGAAATTACTTAATACCCTGGTTGAATAAGCTATTACGGTTTATATTTTGATAAATTGTTCCAATTTGATAATAATGTATGCCACAAAACAGCAGGCATATATATAAATTATAATATGACACTGATAAAATCAATTTCAGGAATCCGTGGCACAATCGGGGGAAAGCCGGGTGAAGGGCTTAGTCCACTTGATGCAGTCAAATTTACAGCCGCTTACTTTACCTGGCTAAAAGAAAACGTTCCCGGCAAAGTGAAGCACAAAGTTGTGGTGGGACGCGACGCACGGATTTCAGGGGAAATGTTAAACTCAATTGTATCAGCGACATTAATAGCTATGGGTGCTGATGTGATCAACATCGGCTTGGCTTCGACACCTACAACAGAATTAGCGGTAATTGCTGAAAAAGCTGACGGAGGTATAATACTTACAGCAAGCCACAATCCCAAACAATGGAATGCCCTTAAACTATTGAATAATAATGGTGAATTCCTAAATGATTCTGAAGGCACAAGAGTACTGTCTATAGCTGAGAATGAAAACTTTTCATTTGCTACGATTGATGATCTTGGTGAAGAAATCAAAAAAGACTATACACATTTTCATATCAGGCATGTAATTGGACTTAATCTGGTAGATACGAAAGCAATAAGGAATGCCGGATTTACTGTGGGAATAGATGCAGTCAATTCTGTTGGCGGAATTATTATACCGCAGCTTCTTAAAGCATTAGGCGTCAGTAATGTCATTGAAATCAACTGTACTCCTAATGGGCATTTCGCTCATATCCCGGAACCTATACCAGGGAATCTTAAAGAAACATCCGCTTTGGTCTATAAAAACAAAATGGATGTTTGCTTTGTTGTGGATCCGGATGTTGACAGGTTGGTCATAATCAATGAGGATGGTACAATGTTCAATGAAGAGTACACCTTAGTAGCAGTTGCTGATTATGTGTTACAACATCAGAAAGGAAATACTGTTTCAAACCTTTCATCTTCGAGGGCATTGCGCGATGTAACTGAAAATTATGGTGGCAAGTATACAGCTGCAGCGGTTGGTGAGGTTAATGTGGTCACAATGATGAAATTTACAGGCGCAGTGATTGGAGGCGAAGGAAATGGGGGAGTAATTTATCCTGAAAGCCATTACGGACGCGATGCCCTTGTCGGAATTGGTCTGTTTCTCTCTCATCTCGCAAATTCTAAAATTAAATGCTCAGAACTTAGAGCTAAATATCCCAATTATTACATCTCCAAGAATAAGATTGAACTTACTGCAAATATCAACGTTGATTATATCCTGAAAAAGATAAAGGAAAAGTATAATAAAGAACAGATAAATGATACCGACGGAGTCCGTATTGATTTTGACCATGAATGGGTTCATTTAAGAAAATCAAATACAGAACCAATTATCAGGATATATTCGGAAAGTAAAACACTGGAAAATGCTGAAAGATTAGCCCAGGCAATTATGAATGATATCAGGAAAATTGCCGGAATAATGTAAGTTTAAGCATTTATTAATATTTTAAGTATTTATTAATATTAGGATTGTTCTTTTGCTATCAAATTAATTAAAGTTTACATTTGCATATTTGTCTGAATTTTTAAATAAAATTAAAAGAATAAACTGTTTTATATGAAAGTAACAATTGTTGGTGCAGGGAATGTGGGAGCAACCTGCGCAGATGTGTTGGCCTACAGGGAAGTGGTAAATGAAATAGTTCTGCTTGATATTAAAGAGGGCATTGCTGAGGGCAAGGCACTTGATATTCTTCAAAAAGGACCGATTAACACTTATGATACGCATACTTTAGGCGTTACCAATGACTACAGCAAAACAACCGGTTCAGATGTTGTTGTCATTACATCCGGATTGCCCCGCAAACCGGGTATGAGCCGGGACGACCTTATTGAGATCAATTCAGGAATTGTGAAGACTGTCACTGAAAATGTAATAAGACATTCCCCGGATGCTGTTATCATTATTGTTTCAAATCCCTTGGATGTTATGACTTATCAGGCTCACACAACCTCTAATCTACCCCGTACAAGAGTAATGGGTATGGCTGGGATTTTAGATACAGCCCGTTATCGCGCTTTTCTTTCAGAAGCATTGAAGATATCTCAAAAAGAAATTCAGGCAATGTTGCTTGGGGGGCATGGAGATACTATGGTTCCCCTTACTCGTTTTACTACTGTTGGCGGAATTCCTGTTTCGGAATTGTTAGATGCTGAAACACTGGAAGCTATTGTTCAGCGGACAAAAGTAGGTGGAGGTGAACTTGTGAAGTTAATGGGTACTTCCGCTTGGTATGCACCAGGAGCTGCCGCCGCACAAATGGTCGAGTCTATAGTTAAAGATCAGAGACGCCTGTTTCCTGTTTGCATCCAACTTAAAGGTGAATACGGTATCGACAACTGTTATCTTGGCGTCCCAGTTGTTTTAGGGAAAAATGGCATTGAACAAATCATAGAACTTAAATTGAATGACGAAGAAATGTCAATGATGAAAAGAAGTGAAAGCCACGTTCGCGAGGTAATGGATGTACTTGACGAACTGAATAAAAAATAACCGAATAATCATTTTATCAGAGGAGCCTTCAATCATTAAAGGATTGAAGGCTTCTTTATACAAACGTAGCGCTAAACCAATCTTCATTAGCTTTTTTATTAAAGGAACATGTCAAAAGAATTAGATTTCATAATTGTTGAACTGGAGCCAAATACCTTTCATCCTTTGATAAAAGCTGATTTTAAAGGATTAGTAAATTATTGGTGGGTAATTGATAGCGGAGCCTCAAAAAGTGTTATGGAGATTACGCTGATGGACCATTACTTCAGAGAAGAAACAGATTCAGTTATGGCAACAGGTTTAGGCAAAGAAGAGGTTAGCACATCTTCAGGAATAATTGAAAATCTGGTATTAAATGGATTCAATTTAGGCCCCCTGAAAGTAGCACTTGTTGATTTTCAACATATAAATACCGAATACTCCAAATTTACCGATAAAAGAATAATCGGACTTATTGGTTGTGATTTTCTTTATTCCCATCAGGCAGTAATAGATTTTAAAAGGCGTAAGTTTATTCTCAGATAAATTATGTTTGTTTCATTTCGCTCAATAAATGCCATTATTGACAAGAAAATAAGACTATTTGTTCTTAAAAAATAAATATCTTTGCGTCCTGAGTTTTAGTTCATCAAAAAACTAATAATAGTAATAAAATATATTAACAAGATAGAGATAATTTAACCATTTTCAGATGCAGAATAAAGGATTAATTCGCCTATTAACTTTAGCTTTATCATTGGTTTGTGTCTACCAGCTTCTTTTTACGTATAAAACCTATAAGGTTCAAAGCGACGCAAAGAAATATGCCATTGCAAAGGCAAAACTGGAAAACAAAATCGGTTCAGTTGAAGAGTTAAATGACCTCGAGAAAAAGTATGAAACATTTTATCTTGATTCTATTGCAGGTCAACCAGTATACAATTTCTTAGGTTTGAAGAAATACACTTACCGGGAGGTAAATGAATACTCTATTCCCCTTGGACTTGACCTTCAGGGCGGGATGAATGTTACTCTTGAAGTATCAGTAGTAAATCTTATTCGTTCCCTGGCTGATTACAGTACCGATTCAACATTTAACGAAGCCCTCAGACTTGCATCAAAAATGCAAAAAACAAGTCAGGAGGATTTTGTTACTCTTTTTGGAAAAGCATTTACTCAAATAGACCCTAACGCAAAACTCGCTGCAATATTCAATACACTTGAACTCCGCGATAAAGTAAATTTTAATTCTACCAACGAACAAGTTCTTAAGGTTATCAGGGATGAAACCAATGCCGCCATTGACAATACTTTCCAGATTCTGCGTAATCGTATTGACCGTTTCGGTGTAACACAACCCAACATCCAACAGCTTCAGACAAAAGGTCGAATAATGATCGAGCTTCCCGGTGTTAAAGACGAAGCACGCGTACGTAAATTATTACAGACAACTGCAAATCTTGAGTTCTGGGAAACTTATGAAAACAGCGAGGTTTACCCTTACCTGCTTGAAGCGAACAAAAAGCTCCGTGAATTAAATATCCTCAAACAGGAAAGCACTAAACCAGAAACTACAAAAGCAAAATCCGATACTACGAAAGTCGGGGGATTACTCAATGAAATTCAAAAAGAAAAACAGGATACTTCTTTGGCTGCAGGATCTACTGCCGAAATTGCCAAAAATTATCCGCTCTTCTCCATTCTGACTCCCAACACCACAAGGGAAGGACAACTGATGCGCGGAGCAACTATAGGGTATGCGCAACTTAAGGATACTGCCCGTGTAGATGAAATTCTGAATATGCCACAGATTAAATCTGTATTTCCACGAACAATGCTTTTTCGCTGGTCTGCAAATCCGGTTCAAAAAGGGGGGAATATTTATGAACTGATTGCTCTCAAAGTGACTAACCGTGATGGCAGGGCTCCATTGGACGGCTCGGCAGTGATAGATGCCCGCCAGGATTTTGCCCAAAACCGTGCTACGAGTGTTGTAGATATGAATATGAATGCCGAAGGAGCCAAAATTTGGCAGCGGATAACGCGTGAGAATGTAGGAAAACAGGTTGCAATAGTTCTCGATAATCTCGTTCAGTCACATCCTGTTGTTCAGGGTGAAATTCCAAACGGACGCACCGAAATTTCGGGGAACTTTACAGTTGAAGAAGCAAAAGACCTTGCCAACATGCTCAAGTCTGGTAAAATGCCGGCCACAGTAAACATAGTAGCCGAAGAGGTTGTAGGACCAACGCTTGGAAAGGAATCGATCCACAGTGGTTTGATTTCCTTTGTAATTGCCTTCATCCTTGTTCTGTCCTATATGTTATTCTTCTATAGCCGGGGTGCGGGTTTTGCAGCTAACATTGCCTTGCTTTTCAACTTGTTCTTCATCATTGGAATCCTGGCTTCTCTTGGCGCTACCCTTACACTTCCGGGTATTGCAGGTATTGTTCTGACTATGGGTATGGCCGTTGATGCAAATGTGTTGATAAATGAGCGAATCGAGGAAGAAATACGGGCAGGAAAAGGAATAAGACTGGCAGTTAAAGATGGTTATTCTCATGCCTATTCAGCAATAATCGACGGACAGGTGACCACCCTTCTGACAGGTATAGTATTGTATATTTTTGGTTCAGGACCAATCCAGGGATTTGCCACAACTCTGATTATCGGTATCGTTACTTCACTTTTCACCTCCATTTTTATTGCCCGTCTTTATATAGAAGGAGTTATTGAGAAAGGCAAAAAAATGTCCTTTGTAAGCAATTTAACCAAAGAGTGGTTACGTCATGTAAATATCCCTTTCCTTCAAATGCGGCACTTTTTCTATTGGTTCTCCGGGATTTTAATAGTCATTTCGATCCTGTCGCTGACATTTAGAGGATTAAACCTGTCTATTGATTTCAAGGGCGGTCGTACATATGTGGTTCGTTTCGATCAGGAAGTCAAAACCGAAAACATAGCTAATGACCTTTCAAAAGTCTGGAATTCACCTCCTAAAGTTATAACCTATGGTGGAAACAACCAGGTCATGATCACAACCGATTATCTTATAAACGAAGAAAATCCGACTATTGATAATGAAATGGACTCTTTACTTTATGTAGGATTGAAACCCTTCCTTGGGCAAAATGTCACACAAAAAACATTCAACAGCAATAACTTGCAAATGTCTCAAAAAGTCGGGCCTACTATTTCTTCAGACCTGAAAAGACAGGCAGTTCTTGCCGTATTCTTCGCCCTTTTGATAATCGCCCTATACATTACTGTACGGTTCCGAAACTGGTCATTCGGGCTTGGTGGGATTGTCTCTCTGTTCCATGATTCCATTATCACCATCGGCGCATTCTCATTGCTCAACGGAATCCTTCCTTTCTCCCTATCTGTGGACCAGTCTTTCATTGCAGCAATTCTTACAGTTGTAGGTTACTCCATTAATGACACGGTGATTGTTTTCGACCGAATCCGTGAGTATGTCAGATTACATCCTAAACAGGATTCAATGACAACTTTTAATAATGCCATGAACAGTACTTTACGCCGTACATTCAGCACTTCGCTTACCGTGTTGATCGTTCTGCTTGCCATATTCCTGTTCGGAGGCACATCCATAAAAGGATTTATCTTCGCCCTTTTATTCGGTATTTTTATAGGAACTTACTCTTCAGTGCTCGTTGCTACTCCTGTAGCATATGATACTTTACCAAAAGAGAAAAAGAATATAGGCGATAAAAAATAAAAAAGCAAAGAGCAAAGAGCTAAGGGCAAAGGGTAAAAAGCCAAGAGTTTTTACCTTTTGCCCTTTACCTTTGCCCTATATTTAAAATATGTGAATTTTTTAATCTGTATGGTCAAATCATTCGTATATTTGCCTCCTGATAATTTAATAAAAGTATTATGAATTTAATGATTATTGCAGGAGTTGTCGGACCGTGGCAGATTGTTCTTATAGCAGCGGTTGCATTGCTCTTATTTGGCGGACAGAAGATTCCTGAACTTATGGGTGGTATCGGTAAAGGAATGAAGGAATTCAAGAAAGCTGTAAGAGAAGATGAAGAACCTAAAGAAGAGTCTAAAAAAGAAGAGGTTAAGAAAGAAATAAAAGAATAAAAATACGCCCTAACACCTATATATCCTTCCCCGATATAAATCGGGGAGGGATTGTTGTTCTTAAATCGATATGACGAGTTTATTTATCATTCTCCAGCAAGGTATACCTGTTCAGATTGCCCAAAAACCGGTTAACCCGCCCGAAATGTCTTTGTTTGAACTTATGTTAAAAGGTGGCTGGGTATTGCTCCCCATTGCAATTATTTCGCTTATTTCAATATATCTCATCGTGGTCAAATATCTTGAAATCAGGAAGTACACTAAACCTGAAGAAGATGTGGTCACAGGTTTTAAGGCAAATCTTCAGCAGGGCAATATTGTTCAGGCTTTGGCTCAGCTGAAGATGGGGCAAAGTTCATACAGCAATATTTTTTACCATGCTACTTTAAGTATTGGAAAACCTATCCGGGAAGTTGAAGGTACAATTGAAAGCGCCGCCGCTATTGAAGTAAGCAAAATGAACAACAATTTACATTACCTCGGGCTGTTTGCCGGTATTGCCCCCATGCTTGGATTTGTGGGAACAATTGCGGGGGTTATCAAGATTTTTTACAACATTTCACTTGCCGATAATATAAGTATTGGACTAATATCCGGAGGTCTCTATGAAAAAATGATATCCAGCGGAACAGGTCTTATTGTTGGAGTAGTAGCCTATACCGGTTACCATATCCTTAGTATAATGATTGACAAATACATGTCAATGATTGAAAAAGAGGCATTTGAATTTACAAATCTCATTCAAAACAATAAAACATGAGACTAAAGAAGCGCCTTGGTTTTCAGCCTGAAGTGGCCACCGGCTCTTTAAATGACATCATGTTTTTCCTGTTGCTGTTTTTCCTCCTTGTTGCCACCTTTGCCAATCCAAATGTTATTAAGCTGTTGCTCCCCAAAGCCAGTTCATCACAGACACTTGATAAAAAACAGGTCACCCTTTCTGTAACAAAGGAGAAGAATTACTTTATCGACAACAAAATTGTTCCGTTTATTCAGCTTGAAGGCGAGTTGGCAAAGATTAAAAAAACCATCCCGGATGTTACTATTGTCCTTCGTACAGAGAACACTCTTACTGTCCAGGACCTCGTTGACGTGCTTGAAATCGGCAACAAACTCCAGATTAAGATGATCCTCGCTACCCAAAAGAAATCAGGATAATAGTGATATTATTTATCATACCGTGGATTTTCTTCCCCAAATTTGTTCTCTAACCTGTGTTTGAATTAAGAAATACACAATTCCGCCAAAAAACCTTGCTTTAAACTCCCGGAAGAATAATTGGCTTAACCTATCTCAGATTCCATTTCATGATGCCCGGAGGCCTTCACAGACCCTGCTCCTGGCATGTCCGTATCAAGTCCGTATTTTATCCACTAATTTTCCACTCAATAAACACTGTTTCTCCACTAATTAGTGGAGAAACAGTGTACAAATAGTGGAGATATAGTGGACAAAATACGGCTTTGGTATAGTTATGGTTTGGCCTTGAAAGGATAAAAGCAACCTCCTTAAGAGTAAAAATCTGATAAAAAAACTTCCCAGGGATTCATAGCAGTGAGAGGCAGGCCTTGAGGATAATGCGATCGCGGTTAAAATGTCATAGCAAAAGGAACATTCAATACTGCTGATAAACATTAATCAAATTTTAAACCGGAACCGCATTAGAACAATGGATCAGGACATTAGCTTATATTAAACTCAGGTTATTAAATTCATCAAATAAATTATCTGTAATAAGTCTTTCACAATAAATAAATATTATTTATCTTTAAGTAGATTAAACCTAATGCGAGTTTGAATAGCTAAGGTTGTCATAAAGCCGTTTAGTATTAATTTAAGCATTAAGCCATGGACAGATTTATTTATTTAACCGCAACGCCGGAAGCACTGATCGCATCGATGCTTCCGCCGGCTGAATTCGGGATGTATCTTTCAACCGGAACCAAGAAAAAAAATAAGGGCCAGGCGATTTTCTTTGAGGTTGACCTTGGTCAGATTGAACATCTGATTGATACAGAGAGCATGAACCGCAGGTGTGTTCCCGGTCCTGACGGCACTCCCAAAAGATCAGTGTATTTGTCTGTTTACAGGGTATTGGAAATGGTACCCCTTTCTGCCCTGAAGTGCCTTTACCTTGCAACAGATCACGGACAGACGCTGGAATTAAAAAAAGCCCCATACGACAGAGCAACAGAGACTAAAGGACATTTACGTCTTTACCAGGAACTGTGCCCCGTTTCTCCAATGATTGCAAGTCATCTTGAACCTTCAGCTTTCCTGAAAAAATTAACAGACGGTTCGACACCTATAGTTCTACCGAAACTTTTCTTTGTAGACCTTAAATTAGGGGAATTAGCCACAAATCCACTCAAAGGTTCAGTAGAAAACCTTCCTTATTCGAATCTAGGGCATCTCAAGGATTGTCTTGAAATACTGATGGGTGAATATGACAAACATATGAAGACCGTTCAGAGAGTCTATTCAGGACTACTACTGTACAGGACTATCGAGAGGGGATTCTATGTTGGCTCCAGGGATGAAATTTTATTCTATCCTTATCCGAGTATGGCAGAGATCGAACAGATGAATTACGAGTTCTTCAGGGCCATATAAAAGAATTACGAATTACGAATCGAAGATCGACGAAGTCAATTACGGTTCACGAATTAATGTTATCTTTTAGTTCGGGATTAGTGACTAAGGAGCCCCAGTTATAATTTTCAAGGCCTTTTAAGAGACGTTCCTGCTTTTCTTTGGGGGTCAGGCTTAGATATTTTGCCCGGCGCTCTTCTGCCTCGAGAGCCATCTGGCGTTTAATTTCGACCTTGATTTCTATAATTTCCCGCTCCTTCTTATTTTTCAAATAAGGCTGGGCAACATTTGGAAACAATTCAATCAGAAGTTCTTCTTTTTCATTCTCCGCGAGCAAAACGCCACCGAATTTTTCGAGGATCACCGGATTATCCTGTTTCCTGTAATTGGATGTATCGTAAGGAACCGGTTCTCTCACGCCACAGATTTTCTCACGGAAATCAGGATCTGTTTCGATCGGCGTTTTGCCGTAGGAACCTTTTACCAGATTAAAGAACTGATTGGATACATTAGAATAAAAGGGTTTGTCATTGTTGGCATCAATCACGCAGTTTACTGCCTGTGCCCCGACTATCTGACTGGTCGGGGTTACAAGTGGAGGGCATCCGCAATCGATACGCACCACAGGAACAGTTTCAAGAACTTTGGGAAGTAACTGTTCAAGTTTAAGCTGCTTTAACTGGGCAAGCATGTTAGTGTACATCCCGCCGGGAATTTCTGCAACTTTTACAGCTTCGTCAGGTGCAATAAAATTGAAATATTCTTCAATAGAATGGATCACTTCAAGAAGCTCATTTTCCTTATTCAGGGTTGCAAATTCAATAGCAATATCAAAGAGCTTATCAATGGAATCAGGTAATTTGGAATTTATAAAATCAAATTCTACAGGGAACTGCTTATAGGAATCAAAATCACTCAACTCCTTTCTTATGATCCTTAATTCCTTGTCGATTTTCATGACAGCTTCAAGATTTACGCCAGTGTCAATATCCAATTTATCAGCAAACAAGCGGATGATTTCATAAGCCGGTGCAGCAGGACCCCCGGCAAAGGTCATAATATTTGTATCGATTATATCGACACCGTTTATCATGGCGACCAGAAGTGAAGCCAATCCGTAACCTGGAGTACAATGTGTATGAAAATCAACAGGCAGATCAATCTCTTTTTTCATTCTTCTTACCAATTCACCTGCAATATTGGGAGTGATTAGTCCGGCCATATCTTTAATTGTAATCATATCGGCGCCATGAATCTGCATTTCTTTGGCTTTTTCAATAAAGTAGTCTATTGTAAATACATCCGAAGGCAACCGTTTCCCTCTCAGCAGAGATTTAACTTTCTGAAGGGCTGAAAACTTTGGATCAACAGTATAACATACTGCACAGTCGGCTATTCCTCCGTTTTCCTTTACATACTTGATTGTTGAGACCATATTGTCAACATCATTCAGACAATCGAAAATCCGCATGATTCCTATACCTGATTGCACGGCATTACGGTTAAAACCCTCGATTACATCTTCAGGGTAAGGATTGTAGCCGAAAAGATTACGCCCTCTCGATAAAGCAGTTAGTTTTGAAACATCACCAATTGTATTCTTTATACTCTCCAATCGATACCAGGGATCTTCACCTAAAAAACGCATGATTGAATCAGGCACCGCCCCACCCCATACTTCCATGGCATAAAATCCAGCATCTCTGTAATAAGGCAAAACGCGTTCTATCTGGTCCTGGCTCATCCGTGTGGCGAACAACGATTGTTGACCATCGCGTAATGTAAGATCTCTGACTAATATTTTCCGGTTCATCGTTATAATTTTTATTACAAAATTAATCGAATAAATGTCTGTTTCGTTCTATTATTTTAAATTTATTGATAATTAAACATTGTCTTAACATTAGCGATAAAACAGTAATCAGTAATCAGTAATCAGTAAACAGAGAAGCAGTTTAACAGGCTTCGGGCTGCAGAATAAAGGATAAAGGTTAAGGAAGCTTATTGGTAATTAAGTCATAAAAAAGTAAATTCGTCATGGGAGATTTGTTCAATTTTCAATCTCCAATGTCCAATGCTCAGTGTTAAATGTTTAAAAAATTAAAATAAAAACTATCTTTATTACAATTTTTGATACAGGATGTTACATTTGTAAGCGGAATATTACCTTTGTAAAAAAGTAAATTAGTCATGGGACATATGGTACTCTTTATAAGTGGCGGCGAATTGATGGTAGTCGTGTTTTTTGCCCTGCTTTTCTTTGGAGCTGATGCCATACCGGGCCTTGCCCGTACTGCTGCGAAAGTTATGAGGGAATTCAGAAAAGCTACAGAAGATATTAAACAGGAGTTTGAAAATCACACCTCTGATATAAAAAACGATTTTAATAAATTGACTGATAAAATCGAAACGGGGACAACGGATATCAAACGACAGATAGAAGAAGATCTGAAAGATTGACATCCCGATAACTTCCGGGATCAGTTTGTAATCTTGCTAAAAACCGGTCTCTGATTACTGGATTTCATTTGTTCTGCTTTTTTTATCACTTTACTACCGCTTCGTGTAATTAGTCTTAATTCGTGTAATTCGTTATAATGGCATCGGAATCTGCAACAAATAATTCAGGGATCTTAAAAGCAGAATTGATCTGTAAGTCATTTGGCAATCTTGAAGTATTAAAGGGTATCTCTCTTGAGGTTAAGAAGGGAGAAATCCTGTCCATTGCAGGAGCCAGCGGCGCCGGTAAAACTACCCTTTTACAAATATTAGGCACACTGGGTAAACCAGACAAAGGTAAAGTTTATATCAAAAACCGGGACGTTTTTAAATTGGGAGAAAAGGACCTTTCACACTTCCGCAATAAAGAGATCGGATTTGTATTTCAGTTTCATCACCTGCTTCCTGAATTTACCGCTTTCGAAAATGTATGCATTCCCGGATATATTTCAGGGAGAAAAAGAAGTGCTGTTGAATCGAAAGCAAAAGAATTATTAAATATCCTTGATTTAACCGACAGAATTGATCATAAACCTTCAGAACTGTCCGGCGGAGAGAAACAGAGAGTTGCCGTGGCACGCGCCCTCATCAATGATCCTGCGGTAATTCTTGCCGATGAGCCGACAGGAAATCTTGATTCACATAATCAGGAGGAACTTTACCGGCTTTTCTTCAGCCTGAGGGAGAAATTCGGCCAGACTTTTATCATCGTTACCCATGATGAACATTTCGCCGGTATGTCGGACCGCATGATTCACATCCGCGATGGTATTGTGCACAAATAATCAATCACCAGACTCTCCCGATGGACAAAGCTTCGCTTAAAGAATTTCTTGATGAGAAATATCTTCAATATAACAGTATCCGGTTTATTGAATCCGATCCAATCACTATACCCCATAGCTTTTCAATCAAGGAAGACATTGAGATTGCCGCGTTTTTGTCAGCCATCATTTCATGGGGACAGCGGCCGACGATCATTCGAAATGCCAAAAGTCTTATAAACCTGATGAACGGTGAACCCTATAGTTTCCTGATGAATTTGACTGACGATGATCTATATCGTTTTCAAAGTTTTATTCACCGCACCTTTAACGGAACGGACTGCAGTTATTTTATCAGTGCCCTTGCAAAAATTTATCGTGAAAAGGGGGGATTGGAACAAATTTTTTCAGAAGCTTTTCGGATTGACCATACTATCAAAACTACAATTGCCACTGTTCGCGGAAAATTTCTTTCTTATCAGCCTTCTCTGCGGACAGAAAAACATTTTGCCGATCCATCGAAGGGTTCTTCGGCAAAAAGAATTAACATGTTTCTTAGGTGGATGGTTCGTATTTCCTCAGGCGGAGTAGATTTCGGTATCTGGAATTCCATCCCTTCTTCTGCATTGATGATCCCTCTTGATCTGCATACAGGTAATACGGCGCGTAAGATTGGTTTACTGAATCGCAGACAGAATGACTGGAAAGCAGTTGAAGAACTGACAGGCAATTTAAGGCAATTCGATCCGGATGATCCGGTGAAATATGATTTTGCTCTGTTTGGATTAGGTATGTTTGAGAAATTCTAAACGACAAGGAATGGGAAGAAATAACTGGTTTCAGTTCAAACAGTTCAGGATTGAACAGCAAAAAACCGCCATGAAGGTCGGGACGGATGGCGTACTCCTTGGAGCTTGGGTTTCAGTTGATGATACTTCAGCAATTCTAGATGTGGGAACAGGAACCGGACTGATCGCACTAATGCTTGCCCAGCGGTGCAATAGCCGGATTGATGCAGTGGAAATTAATGCAAATGCCTGTGCAGAGGCTGATTTCAATTTCTGTCAATCTCCATGGAAAGAAAGGTTAAAGATCATTCATTCAGATTTTAACACTCTTTCAGATAAATGCCTGAGAGGTTATGATCTAATTGTTTGTAATCCTCCTTATTTCATAAACTCGCTTAAAACCTCCGATCCTCAGCTTGCAGTTGCAAAACACGATATAACAATTAATTTTCATCAATTGATAAGAGGCTCAATAAGGATATTAAACAAAAATGGAAGGCTGGCAGTGATTATTCCTTCAGCAGGCTTTGAAGAATTCCGTGAGACAGCGCGGCTTCAGGGATTTTATCTTCGAAGGCAAACCAATGTGATCACTAAAACCGGCAAGCCTGCAGAAAGAGTATTGCTTGATTTTTCTTTAGCGCCCTGCTTCCCGATAACCGCTGAAATTCATATACGTAGCTGCGACAGACAAATTACTGAACAATTCAGGGAATTAACCTGTCCCTATTATTTAAATTATTAAAAAATAACACTAATTTTCCGTGAGAATATGAATCAATGAATGAGTATCAGAAATGCTTTCAGTTTTAGATCATATCAATATCTGGGCAATAGTGCTCGCCTCATTTGCTAATCTCATTATGGGCACTTTATGGTATTCGCCGCTCATTTTAGGGAATCCCTGGATGAAGGAACATGGTTTCGTTGAGGCTGACTTCATTAAAGGACAACCGTTGTCGGTAATTTTGCTTCTGACATTGCTATTTGCTTTTGTTGCCGCTTTTGCCATTGACCTATTTATCGGACCTCACCCAAATGCTTTAAAAGGAGCAGGATTGGGGGCAGTTATCGCGATATGCTGGATATCTACAGCAAGGGCTAATCTTTTTCTTTTCGAAAAACATTCTTTAAAGTTATTTCTTATCAACGCCGGGTATGATTTACTAAGGTATGTCGTCATGGGCGCAATTGTCGGGGCTATACATTAAAGTGAAAACTGACATACCCTTGTTAAACCTCATCCGATACTTATTAATCCAGAGCTATTTTAAGATGAATTCAACTGAATTAAAACTATTACAGGCTCCACTGAAAAGCAGATACAAAGAGGAGCCGGCCGCTGCCCTTGTAACGCTGAAAGCTGAAGGAAAATTGGGAGACGGCATTTCCTGCAGAATTGAAACCGGTAAGGCATTGGCACTTGCGGGCCTGCATCCTGCATCAGGTGGGAACGGACAATTGGTCTGCTCGGGAGATTTGCTTCTTGAAGCATTGGTGGCTTGTGCGGGTGTTACATTAAACGCCGTTGCAACCTCAATTGAAGTCGAAATTAAAGACGCAACAGTAAAAGTTGAAGGAGATATCGATTTCAGAGGAACACTTGGTATTTTGAAGGAAGCGCCTGTCGGATTCAAAGAAATCAGGCTGCAGTTCATCATTGAAAGCGATGCCGATCCCGATAAAATAAATAAGCTTTTAAAACTTACCGAAAGGTATTGTATTGTTTTTCAGACATTGACAAAGGGAGTCACCGTACAGACAGAAATAACTAAAATCTGACATCCTACACATAGATTACTGTTAATTCCAAAATTTCTTCCATATTTTGCTGTTCTTTAATTGATCACAACTGTTTTTTACCAATTGAATAATTTATGTATTTTTAGCGGGGAAACTACAATTGCACCATGAAACAACTCCTGATTTTTCTTTGTCTTTCATTTTTTATATTCCAGGAAGCTAAACCTGAAAATCTTTCACCCCAGGCACAAGTCAGTCTTCTGACATGTTCTTCGGGAACAGAAATTTATTCCTATTTCGGACACAGCGCCATCAGGGTTAAAGATCCCCGTACAGGTCTTGATGTTGTTTATAATTACGGCGTATTCAGTTTCGACACACATAATTTCATATGGAATTACTGCAAAGGTCAAACCTATTACATGATGGATGCGCAAAGCATGAGGTCATTTATGAGTGAATTCTATGAGGAGAAACGGGACGTTTACGAACAGGTGCTCAATTTTACCCCTGCAGAACGTCAATCTCTGTTCAATTCCTTACTTGAAAATGATAAACCCGAAAACAGGGTATACCTCTATAAGCATTTCTCCGACAATTGTGCCACACGAGTCCGCGATCAGCTTGAAAAGGCGGCAGGAGGAAAGCTCAGATACGACTCACTTGGTGACAAACCCTACACATACAGGCAGCTTCTCGACCAATGCCTGCCCGGTAACAGTTGGAGCGGCTTCGGTATCAAGCTCGCCCTTGGTATCCCATGCGACCGCAAAACAACTTTCTCCCAGAAGATGTTTCTTCCTCCCTATTTGGAAAAAGATGTGGCCAACGCTAAACTTATGAGGGATGACAGCTATGTACCCCTTGCTCGGCCAGTACAGGTATTGTATAAGGCGCCTCCTGTCCATGAAAGATTCAGCCTCACCTCCCCTGCCGTGGTCGTTTTGTTATTCCTGGCAATAGTTCTCGGACTCTCAATATGGGAGTACAAACTCAACAGAAAGTGGATTTGGCTCGATTTTATTGTCTATCTCGTATTTGGCATTGCAGGTTTGATATTGGGCTTCCTGTGCTTTTTCTCAATACTTGAAGCTACAGGATGGAATCTGAATCTTATCTGGGCCCCGCCAACCCATTTTGTCTATGCATTCTTACTGCTTTTCAAACCTTTGCGCGAGAAGCTCGCCTGGTATCCGAAATTAACCAATATAACCCTCTGCCTGTTTCTGATCAGCATGGCTTTCCTTCCTCAGACTTTCCACTGGCTGGTGGTGCCGTTGTGTTTTATTCCGCTCATCCGTAACGGCGGTATTAAATTCGTACATCTTTTAGCGTTAAGAGTGTTGAACAATGAGTGATGAGAGATAAGAGATTAGAGATAAGATATGAGATATGAGAGATGAGAGATGAAAAATGAGTGAGAAAAGATCTGTACTGAGGGAGAAATCTCTTGAATTCACGATTGAATGCGTCGTTTTTTATCCTTCACTATCACATTAATGTGTTGTCTTTTATCCTTTGCCGTCACATTTATGTGACGGAAGATTTCATTCATAAATTGGGAATCGCTTAAAAAGAGTGTGATGAAACCATTTATTGGATTGAGTTACTTAAGAGGACCGGATATATAAATAACCAACAATTTGATTCTCTTTCTGTAAAAGCAGCTGAATTGCTCAAAATGATAAGAAGTTCTGTTCTGTCTACCAAGTCACATATGAACTCCTAAACTCCTAATCTCATATCTTATATCTCATATCTCATATCTCACATCTCATATCTCATAACTTATATCTTAAAATCCTATCTTTGTTTCTGAACCCCTAACCGGTCCATTGTGGTACAGAACGAGAACAAATATGTAGAAACGCCCCTGATGAAGCAGTATTATGCGGTAAAGCATAAATATCCCGATGCCGTATTACTCTTCAGGGTGGGTGATTTCTATGAAACCTTTGGTGAGGATGCCATAAAAGCTTCCGGAATACTTGGCATTACCCTTACCCGTCGTGCCAATGGTTCAGCCAGCTTTGTCGAATTGGCGGGATTTCCTTATCACGCCCTTGATACTTATCTCCCGAAGCTTGTAAGGGCCGGTCAGAGGGTGGCGATCTGCGAACAGCTTGAAGACCCGAAAACAACGAAAAAACTGGTCAAACGGGGAATTACGGAACTGGTTACCCCGGGAGTTTCCATTAATGAGAATATACTTGAACACAGGGAGAACAATTTTCTGGCTTCGGTACATATTGACAAAACATTGGCAGGAGTTGCATTTCTGGATATCTCCACTGGAGAATTCCTTACTGCTGAAGGGTCATTTGAGTATATTGACAAACTCCTGAATAGTTTCCAGCCAAAGGAAGTTCTCTTCCAGAAAGGCAGGGAAAAGCTATTTCTCGATCTGTTCGGAAGCAAGTATTACACCTTCAAGCTCGATGACTGGGTTTATACGTCCGATGCCGCACACGACAGGCTCCTCCGTCATTTCGAAACCACCTCCCTGAAAGGTTTCGGAGTCCAGGCTCTTGAACTTGGCATTATCGCTTCCGGCGCCATCCTTCATTACATGGACCTTACCCAGCACACGCAGATCCAGCACATTTCTCATCTTTCAAGGATCGATGAGGAACGTTACGTATGGCTTGACCGTTTTACCATCCGCAACCTGGAGCTCTTTCAGTCGCTGAACGAAGGAGCCAAGACCCTGATCCAGGTGATTGACAAAACAATCACCCCAATGGGCGCCAGGCTTCTGAAACGATGGGTCGCCTTACCCCTGAAGGAAATTCCCCGCATCAACGACCGCCTCGATGTCGTACAGCAATTTATCGAAGACAATGATCTGAAGGAAGCCCTCGAATCCCATTTCCGGCAGGTCGGCGATCTTGAACGCCTGATCTCCAAAGCCGCCGTCGGACGTATCAACCCGAGAGAACTGGTCCAGTTGAAAATTGCCCTTTTTGCCATCGCTCCCGTTAAGGAATTGTGTGCCGGTTCAGAAAACCAGATTCTCGCACGAATGGCTGAACAGCTTAATCCCTGCCAGACCATCAGGGACCGCATTGAAAAGGAAATCTTTCCCAATCCTCCCATGCTCATTTCCAAAGGGCATATCATGGCAAAGGGAGTTTCAGCCGAACTGGATGAACTCAGGGATCTGGCTTATTCAGGCAAGGATTACCTCCAAAAGATGCAGGAGAGGGAAAGCCGGCGGACAGGAATCCCTTCCCTGAAAATATCCTTCAACAATGTATTCGGTTATTATATTGAAGTCAGGAACACGCACAAAGACAAGGTTCCCGAAGACTGGATTCGCAAACAGACGCTTGTCAGCGCCGAACGGTACATCACCGAAGAATTGAAGGAGTATGAATCAAAAATACTCGGCGCCGAAGAGAAGATCATGGCCCTCGAAACCACATTATTTAATAACCTTGTATCCGATCTTACGGAATACATTCAGGCCATCCAGCTTAACGCCTCTGTCCTGGCACAGATCGACTGCCTCCTCTCTTTCGCCTCTTCAGCCATTCAAAACAATTATTACCGTCCTGTGATCAACGATTCCTTTATCATCGATATCCGCGAAGGGCGCCATCCCGTTATCGAGCAGCAACTTCCCATTGGCGAGGCGTATGTGGCAAACGATGTCTGCCTCGACAGGGACGATCAGCAGATACTCATCATCACTGGTCCCAATATGGCGGGCAAATCAGCCCTTCTGCGGCAGACGGCTTTGATCGTGCTGATGGCCCAGATCGGTTCCTTTGTCCCCGCAAAATCGGCTGAAATCGGCTTTGTGGATAAGATCTTCACACGCGTCGGGGCTTCGGACAATATCTCGCTCGGGGAATCCACTTTTATGATGGAGATGAACGAGGCGGCGAGCATCCTTAACAATCTGTCCGACCGCAGCCTTATCCTCCTCGACGAGCTGGGAAGGGGCACCAGCACTTACGACGGTATCTCCATCGCCTGGTCCATCGTGGAATATATCCATGAGCATCCGAAAGCCAGGGCACGGACGCTTTTTGCCACCCACTACCATGAACTCAACGAAATGGAGAAATCCTTTGTCAGGGTGCGAAATTTCAATGTCTCGATCAAAGAAGTGGGGAATAAAGTGATCTTCCTGAGGAAGCTGGTCAGCGGGGGCAGCAATCACAGCTTTGGCATTCATGTGGCTCAGATGGCCGGTATGCCGAAAAGTGTCGTATCGCGCGCCGCCGAAATACTGAAGGAACTCGAAAAAGCCAACCGTAAGGAGCTTCCCGCCAAAAGGGTAAAAGACCTTGCCGGGACAAGGGAAGGCTTTCAGCTCAGTTTCTTCCAGCTCGATGACCCTGTCCTGAAACAGATCAGTGACGAGATCAAAAACATCGAGATCAACAGCCTCACCCCCCTTGAAGCGCTCAACAAACTCAGCGAAATCAAAAAGATTCTGGGGAAATAAAACTCACGCCCTTTCCCTATTCTCCGTTTAAGACAGCATAACTGACTGCGCTATGGTATTATGATAATTCAGATCACGGAGGCAACAGGGAGTTATTACTGTATTAAAGCGAAGGAAACCAGAGGGCAGAGATTTGCATATTATGATAATTCTTAGCTTCACGTCATGAGTTATTGGTCATTGATTATTGAAAAATTAACCACAAAGTAAGGAAAGAAGATGTGAAGGACACAAAGAAGTCCGCCTGCGAACGGATTAATACAAATAACCCTCGGTTTTAACCGCAATAGAGCAGAGAAGCCCCGTAGAGCCGGAATATTTGTAGCCCCGGATTTCAATCCGAAGTTTTGTGTGACACATAAAAAATACGTCTGGCCGATGAACCGTTCGGATAGGCTGGTTTGAAATCCTCTTTACCCTGTTAATTATTACTGATCATCCCTTCGGTTTAAGTCCATGAAAGCTGGATTATTATAGATATCTCCAGGTCAAAGCCCAGCCATCGCCATATCATGATCGTACCTTGTCCGTACTAAAACCATAGTTTCTGCACTATATCTGCACTATTACTGCTCTATATCTGCACTAATTAGTGGAAATATAGTATATTTGTAGTGTAAATATTGTGTAATTAATATGACGATAGTATGGCGAAGATAAGAGGAAGGTCAGGCGAAGGTCTATCAGGACTGGTCGGCAATTTGGTTTTTTATAATTACAGGGGACAGCAATGTGTCAGAACAATACAGCGGAAAAGAGCGAAGAATTCATGGAGCGAAAGTCAGATATTGGTCCGCAAGCGTTTCGCGGCTATAAAGGTGTTCTGGAGCCGGTTTGACTACTCGCCGGTACAGGGCATATGGAAGGTTGCCGAAAAGGGAAGGCGGGGAGATAACCTTTTCGTGAGCGTCAATATGCAGGCATTTGGCCCTGACGGGAGTTTAACCGATCAGGAACGGCTCCATTTTTCGGCAGGACAACTGCCTCTGCCTTTCAGGTTTACGGCCGTGAGGTCACAAGGCGATCCGAGTAAGATTGAGGTTACCTGGCAGGATGATCCGGGAAGCGCGCTTGCATGGGACAGCGACAGACTGATGATGATGGTTGGATACGGGGAAGAGTTTAAGGGTCCCCTCGAAACTGGTGTGATGCGTAAGCAGAAATCGGCGCTGATCGAGCTTCCGGCGGTTCCCGGGACGATCGATGCCATATGGCTGTTTTTTGCATCGGAAGAAAGACAGCTTTATTCGCCGGATCAGTATTTCAAAGTTTAGGCTGAAGGCTACAGGCTAAAGGCTATAGGGAAAAATATTTCACCACAGATAACACAGATTAACACGGATAATATTTCATGAATCTGTCCCGATAGCTATCGGGATTTGTATTATCTGTGATGAAACATTAGATTGTCATTCTTAATTCGTAATTCGTAATTCGTAATTATTTCATAATTCTTTATTAAATTCAAACCTGAAAAATAAACCTGACAACTTACAGATGGGAAACAGAATCAAAGGACGGAGTTATCCCCGTCCGGGAGGTCTGATCGCCTCCTTTGCTCTTCTTTCTTTCAGGCCCCCGCGGATCACGTATCGGCTGATCATTATTCCTTTTATCGCGTCAATCCTTTATTCCTGTTCAGGGAAGAACGATCTTTCAGCTTCAGGCGAACACACATTTAACGGTCCTTACACCGGGAAATACCTCGACAGAATCGCCTTCCCGGTAGGAGGTATCGGCGCGGGAATGTTCTGCATGGAAGGGACGGGCGCCATATCTCACCTTTCAGTAGACAACAGGCCTGAGATGTTTAACGAACCCTTTGCCTTTGCCGCCATCAGCGTTAAGGGCATTAAAAACGGTGCCAAAGTTCTGGAAGCCCCCGTGCCCTCATGGAAATTGTTCGGGGCACCCGGAACGGGGAACGGCGGTTCAGGAAAGGATTGGGGCCTGCCCCGTTTCGCAAAAGGCTGTTTTCTGCCCAGGTTCCCTTTTGCAAACCTTGCCCTCGAAGACAGCGACATTCCTCTCCATGTTGATATTACCGGCTGGAGCCCCTTCATCCCTGCAAACGAAGACGATTCAAGCCTCCCTGCCGGAGCTATGGAATATCATTTTAAAAACAGTTCTGCAAAACCCGTCGAGGCCGTTTTCTCATACAATGCCCGGAATTTTATTGCCGAAAAGGAGGGCAGTATCCTTGAAGCGCACAATGGGTTCACCCTTGTGAATGATGAAGCGGAAAAGTATCCGGGAACGGGCTTTACCGTTTTTGTGGACGACAACAAGGCCGTGGTGGATTACTGCTGGTTCAGGGGAGGCTGGTTCGACGCTTTGACAATTCTCTGGAATCACATCAAGGATTGTGAAATTGCCGTCCATCCCCCCGTCTCAGGGAATGCGCCCGGAGCATCGGTTTTTGTCCCGTTTAAATTGCTTCCCGGTGAGGAAAAGGTTATTACGGTCAATTTCTGCTGGTATCTTCCCCATTCAACACTCGCCGTGGGAAAGGCAAAAAAAGCTGATCAGACAGCCTGTTGTGAGGGAGGCGGCGCCTGCACAGATCCTTATTACAAACCCTGGTACGCAAAACATTTTCAGAACCTGGACGAAGTGGTCAGGTATTGGAGGATGAACTACGCCAATTTGAAGAAAAACAGCGAATTGTTCAGGGATGCCTTCTTTGCTTCCACTCTTCCTCCTAAAGTACTGGAGGCGGTAGCGGCCAATCTCACCATCCTGAAATCTCCCACCGTGCTAAGACAATATGACGGAAGGCTGTGGAGCTGGGAAGGCTGCAGCGATAATTCAGGCTGTTGTGCGGGAAGCTGTACCCATGTATGGAACTATGCCCAGGCTATACCTCACCTGTTTCCCGCCCTGGAGCGGACGCTTCGTGAAACCGAATTTAATGTCGATCAGGATACGGCAGGTCATCAGACTTTCAGGGCGATTCTTCCCATTTCAGAGCCCGGTCACGGCTTCTATGCGGCATCAGACGGCCAGTTGGGCGGAATCATGAAAGTTTACAGGGAATGGCGGATCAGCGGAAACACAGGATGGATGAAAAACCTCTATCCGAAAGTGAAGAAAAGTCTCGATTACTGTATTGCCACATGGGACCCCCGGCATCACGGATGTCTTGAAGAGCCCCACCATAATACCTACGACATTGAATTCTGGGGTCCCGACGGAATGTGCACAAGCTTCTATCTTGGTGCTCTTTCTGCTTTTATTGAAATGAGCAAGGCTGTGAACGAGTCTTGTGAATCATATGCCGGACTCCTTGCCACGGGTAAAAAACAGATGGAGAGTGAGCTATATAATGGCGAATATTTTATTCAGAAGATAAAGTGGACAGGACTGAATGCCGCTGATCCCGTTGAAACTTCGAGGAAATCGATAGGGGGCGGCTACTCGGAGGAAGCATTGGCCATCCTGCAGAAGGAAGGGCCTAAATATCAGTACGGGACAGGCTGTTTGTCCGATGGTGTCCTGGGGATGTGGATGGCTTCAGTCTGCGGTCTTGGCGAGGGGGTCGAAAATGCCAAAGTAAAAAGTCATCTGTTGTCGGTTTATAAATACAATTTGAAAGCCGATTTAAGCGAACATGTCAATCCTCAGCGTCCCACCTATGCCTGCGGGAAAGAAGGAGGATTGCTTCTCTGCACCTGGCCCAAAGGCGGGCAGCCTTCTCTTCCTTTTGTTTACAGCAACGAAGTCTGGACGGGCATCGAATACCAGGTGGCAAGCCATTTGATGATGAAGGGTGAAGTGGAGAAGGGACTGGAAATCGTGCGTAAATGCAGGGAAAGATATAAGGGCGACATCAGGAATCCTTTTGACGAGTATGAATGCGGGCACTGGTATGCGCGCGCCATGTCGAGCTACGCCTTATTGCAGGGACTCACGGGTGTGCGTTATGATGCCGTCAACCGTACTCTGTACATTGATTCAAAGATCGGCGATTTTACTGGTTTTATCTCCGCTGAAACAGGATTTGGAAATGTCGGGCTGAAAGACGGCAAGCCTTTTATAAAAATGGTTTATGGTGATCTTGACGTTAAAAAGTTTATCGTATCAGGTGTCGAACAAAAACTGTAAACAATTAAATTGAAGAAAAAGGTTTCTGATATTCCGATTGCGAAGAAACAGTCGTTTTCGTTTCGCGGGTTATTCATGCTGCGCATGTCATTCAATAGTCATTCAGTGGTCATTAATGGCTTATAGCAAATGACGACTGAATGACTTATGATGCGAAGCCAATGACACAGGAGGCGAATCGAAGATCGGCTCAGTCAATGACGCAATGCCGGATGACTAATTATGATTTACTGTTAAAAGAGAAGAGGCTGCCCCCTTATAACTTTCGGGACAGCCTCCAATAACAGTCATATTCCATGAAACATATTAATGGATTTCAATTTTTCTGGGAGGCCTTCTTTTAGCTTCCTCTTTCTTGGGAATCACCAATTTTAAGATGCCATTTTCATACCTGGCAGCAACCTTTTCGCTGTCAGCCGTTTCAGGCAAAGCGAACGAACGGGTGAATGACTGGTAACTGAATTCCCTAAGCGAATAATGCTGGTCATCCTTTACTTCATTTTCAAATTCCTTTTCACATGAGATGGTCAGCATGTCATTGTTTAATTCGATTTTGAAATCCTTTTTAGATAATCCCGGCGCAGCCATTTCAACCTCATATTCTCCATCGGTTTCCATGATGTTAATAGATGGAAGTGTGGTGTTTGTAGTTGAGAAATTGCGGCTGGACCAGTCAAATAAATCCGGTCCAAAGAAACGATCCATGAACGACGGATAAAGATCGGAAAATTTAGCAAGTGCCATAGCAACATCCTCCATTTTTTAGTTAAACATATTGGGTTATTTCATTAAATGCTCTCTCAAAAAAAATGCCAAAACATACAATAGCGGGAAGGATAAATCCTGTTAATTCATGAAAATCAGGCTTTAAAGCGTGAATGATCAGTCTCCCGGGATGGCAATAGACTGACAGATGTTTGACATTTTGTCACTATCAATGACTTAAAATGCCTCAGGAATCTGAATTAACAACTCACTTCGCTGATCTTCAATTTAATTGTCCTGGAAAATTAATAACGATGTATCCATATGATAATTACTCAGACAGGGCTGATTTTAAAAGAATTTTTATAACTTCCCCCAAAAATAACCGAAAACAATTTCTGTCTTATCCTGATGCTTATGAAACCAAAATCTTTCTTAAAACCGGTTACATTGGGTTTTGCCTGTGCCTTCGGAATGCATTATAATGTTGAAGCACAGAAACCCCTTAATGTTTTGTTCATTGCCGTCGATGACATGAATGACGATCTGGGTTGTTTCGGCAATCCTCTCGTAAAATCGCCGAATATCGACCGCCTGGCATCAAAGGGAGTGGTCTTCTCGAATGCCTACTGCCAGTTCCCACTTAGCAGTCCAAGCCGCTCCTCTTTGCTTACCGGTCTGCGCCCCGATTCCACAAAGGTTTTCGACCTACATTATCATTTCAGGCAGGGCCTTCCCAAGGTGGTAACTCTTCCGCAGATGTTCATGAATAACGGGTATTTCGTAGCAAGAGTTGGGAAAATGTATCATTACGGGAATCCCGGCGACATCGGTACCAATGGATTGGACGACAAAGTCTCATGGACCGAAAGGATCAATCCTGCGGGATTGGATAAAACTTCGCTCGAGTTGGATGTGATCAATTATACGCCCAAACGGGGACTCGGGGCGGCAATGGCGTATTATTCGGATAAAAACGGAACCGATCCGGAGCACACGGACGGTATAGTGGCTGAGGATGCCATCCAATTGCTGAAAGAGCACAAGGACAAACCCTTCTTTATTGCCGCAGGCTTTTACAAGCCCCATTGTCCCTGGATTACGCCCAGCAAATATTTTGACCTTTACAATATGGATCAGATGAAGCTTCCCGCGTTAATTGATGACACCCGCAAGAACTATCCTGAACTGGCTTTGGCTTCTACCGTTCCCTGGCCCTACCTGGGAATTAATACACAACAGGCCCGCGAGTGTAAATTAGCTTATTATGCGGCAATATCCTTTGTAGATGCCCAGATCGGGAAACTGCTGGATGCTGTTGAATCACTCGGGTTAAAGGATAACACGATTATTGTTTTCTGGAGCGATCATGGTTATCAGCTTGGCGAGCACGGCCTCTGGTTCAAGCAAAGCCTCTTTGAGGAATCCGCCAAATGTCCGATGATCATTTCCGTGCCGGGAAGTAAAACCAAAGGGGGAATTTGCCACCAGATGGTTGAGCTGGTCGACATCTATCCTACTCTTGCCGATCTCGCAGGTTTAAAACCCCCGTCCGATCTGCAGGGATTCAGCTTATCTCCCCTTCTTCAGAATCCGTCAGCCAAATGGAGTCACCCGGCCTACACGCAGGTTCAAAGGGGTAATGTTCCCGGACACAGCATACGGACCGAAAAATGGCGGTACACCGAATGGGGCTTTGGGGAAAAAGGTACTGAACTCTACGATGAGTCAAATGACCCTCAGGAACTTCATAATCTTGCCGGCGATGTAAAATATTCCAAAGTGAAAGAAGAACTCTCAGAGCTTCTCCATAAAATCCATCCCAGGCCTGTAAACGGAGGCAAGGCGGTACCTGATACAAAAGCAATTTACAGCAACTGATTAATCAGCTGGACTACTGCGTAAAAACAGGCTTTAGTCAAAAGATACTTTGAAATGTCATGTATCATTTGACTTTATCGTCATGCGCCAATGATTTCTGATCTTTTACAGAGCTTCAATTATGACCGATTTTAGATCAATGGCCTGATTGCCGGGAATTTGTATTGCTTTTAGTTTTAGCGGATAAATTCCTTGATCAAGGCTTAACCTTCCAGCCTCAGCAATTCTCCATTCGGCATTACTGTTTGAAGAAGGGATACGGTTTTCTTTGGCTTCAAGTATTTTAATTTCCTGCGGCTCCGTGATCATCTTTCTTATTTTTTGTCCTCCTATTGATATTTCGATGACAGAACCAAGATTCTTATCCGGACATTCATATTTCAATGATATTTTATAGTCGCCCTTTTTAACCACTTTTACCTCCCAATTGACACTGTCTTCTGTTTTTTCCCAGTTTGTAATCCAGTCATGATTCCAGCCTGCTTTGTAACGGAAAGCCAGACCTCCCGACAGCATAGCCTCATGGGCCGACAATTCTGCAACCGGTGCAGTATCATATCCGATCTGAATGGGCTGGAAATTTATCGCGGCATGCGAGGCTTTCCCAAACCATTGTTTGTATGCTTCACTCATTTCCTTCACGATTTCAGGTTCACTATCCGCGATATTATTTTTTTGCTGCGGGTCTTCAACCATATCGTAGAGCATGTAATCCTTTTTGGGTCTGAAGACCAGGCGATACCTTGAAGTCCGCACAGCGCCTGCATAATTTAGCACATCACGGCTAAGGTCCTGGTAGGTAAAGAGCTTTCTGTCAGGCCAATTGATTTTCTCTCCCTTCATCAGGGGAACAAGACTTCTCCCATCCAGGGCAAGCGAATCGGGTATTTTAACATGGCATAGCTCCATCAGGGTAGGAAATATATCGATGTGCGCAGAAATCTCTTTAACAACCCGATGCTCTTTAAATACTCCTGGATACCTGATAAATAAAGGAACCCTGCTGCCGCCTTCATCAACGCTGGCTTTAATACCTTTCATTCCTCCGTTGTAACGAACTCCGTTGGGTCCGTTATCCGTAAGATATAACAATATCGTGTTTTCCCGCAGTCCGAGTGAATCGATTAAATTGGTCAATCGTCCGACATTCTCATCGATATTTTCGCACATTCCATAAACGGCTGAGGTCTTATCATCAAATCCTTTTTCTTTATACCTGTCAAAGTACCGGTCGGGAACCTGAAAAGGCCCGTGTGGAGCATTGTAAGGGATATAGCAGAAAAAAGGATGGTCCTTATTATTTCTGATAAAGTCAGAGGCGACATCCGTAAGAATATCTGTAATATACCCCCTGCATTGTACTTCTTTACCATCGTGCTCCAGCCGGGGATCAAAATATCGGTTTGTATGGCCTGCCTTGAATCCGAAAAACTCGTCAAAACCCTGCGCCCTGGGAGTATTAGGATACTGCTCTCCATTGTGCCATTTGCCGAAACAACCAGTTGTGTATCCTGAAGCCTTTAACATTTCAGCAATGGTAACCTCATTTTCCTTCAGGACGACATTCCTGCCTGTAACCCAGGATACCCCTGTGCGAAGGTGATCTCTGCCGGTAAGCAGGCTGGCACGGGTAGGTGCGCTGACCGGGCTGACAAAAAATCGGTCAAAACTTATGCCCTGACGAGCTAACTGGTCAACGACGGGAGTTTGTATTGCTTGATTTCCATTTATGCCTAGGTCTCCCCATCCCTGATCATCGGTGAGGATTAAAACAACGTTGGGGTGATCCGCCGTTTTATGGATCGCACGATCGGTATTACCGCCGCATCCCATTAACAAAAGCGAGATTCCGCTCAGAACAGATCTCTCAAAATACAAAGGTTTCATTCTGTTCATTTTTTATCTCCTACTAACTAAAGAAGTTTCTGAGATTGTTTTTTAAACACAGGTAATCCTATTGTAGTATCAGTTACAATATTACTCTTTTTTTGTTAAAATCAGCCTGTTGATTTAAATACGGCACCAAAGTATTATAAGGGCAAAAAATTGTGCCATTGATAGACAGAAACCTCAGGATATGTTTTCCGGGAGAACAAGTAACCTGAAATATATAATTTTATATACCTGCTAAGATATTTCCTCCTGTTGCCGGAAAATTGTGATCATTTTGAGGCTTATTTATATTTATTGGAAGAAGACCATAACAGAAACCAAATTTAGGTAATGCCAAACTTAATCACCGCTTTGTCGTAAAAATCTAAGCGTTAACGATGAATATACTATTTATAAGTAAGAATATGAGCGGCAGAAGATTTTATGACTGGGGTGATTTATACAAAACTACCCGAATTACTGAAATGCCCTGGTATACTCCCGGTCTGGACGAGGATCTGCAGGATGCCCTTGATAAACTGGATTTAAAAGCAGGGACTTTTCTTGATCTGGGCACCGGACCGGCAACCCAGGCCAATAAGCTGAAAGAAAGAGGATTTGAAGTTACGGGAACCGATATTTCCGAAGAAGCAGTAAGGTTGGCAATTAAAGCATATCCCCAGATTGAATTTCTGCAGGATGATATACTTCATACTAACCTGACCGGGAAATTCGATTTTATTTTAGACAGGGGTTGTTTTCATGTCATCGATGTGAACAAAAGAAAGATATATGCTGAAAATGTTTTCAATTTACTCAATGATTCAGGCCGGTTGTTTTTAAAATGTTTCAGCAATAAAATGCCTGACTGGGGTTACTGGCCTCACCATATATCCGAAAAAATCATTAAAAATACTTTTGGAAAACTATTTATTATTGATGAAATTAAAGATACAGAATTTAAAAATAATAGGAATTCCAATCCCCCAAAAGCTTTATTTGTAACAATGAAAAAACTGCAATGAGCAGTAAATTCCTGGCCTGATAATATTTGCACACTTCATCCCTTAACTACCAACCATTGATTCATCCCGTACTTTTTGGAAGAAAAATAACACCAGGGTTAAAAAATTAAGATGGCAGTCAAAGACTCACATCTAAATCTTCATCTGCTTTATGTATTCACCTGATATCCTAAAAAAGAGGGTAAGGAATCAGGATCAGATCACTTATACTTTCTGTTTACGGGTTGGTGCCGCTCTTCATACAGCCTTTTTGCCTCGTCAGGATCTGCATCTTTATCAATAAATATTGTCGTCCTGGCGTTGATAACTACTGCCTGAAGCTTTCTCAGATCAGGCGATTCAAAACTGGTCATTTTTTTGTCGTGCATATATTATTTCCTTTCCGATAATGGATTTAAGAATCATAATCTTATACATTGAAGAATTGAATCCATTACCTTAAATTAACAAATTTTGTAAGATACAAATTTTTTCCCCTCCATTTGGAATTTTCCACAGAAATATTCATTTCAGAATCATGTTTAAATTCATTTTCTTTAAATGGCTGCGTTTAAAATAGCATGAAAATAAATCCTGATAATCATAATCAAAGAAGCATCTTTTCCTATACCGTGATAATGAATGAAAGATTTTTGAATGGAAGATCGGTAAGGCCAGTTAAAAATTGAAAAATAGAAGTTGTATGATTAAAGAATATTTTCATTCCTTATTTTCACAATACTTACAAAAAAACGCGTATATCATTGATAGTGCAGGTGGAAAAGATCTGCAACCTGTTGTCTGCGTATTCGTATGAAGATTTTCAATAATTGATTCAGAATTTTTCCATTATATCATCTGTCAGGATTTGAACTGTGCAGGGAACACTAAATTTTAGTCACTTTCTTTTAAAGGAGTGATGATATCGGAAGTTCTATAAGACACTGTAAGTAAAATAGTTCTTCATTTTGCTGTGGGACGTACTGGATTCGAACCAGTGACTTCTTACCTGTGAAGCAAGCGCTCTGAACCAACTGAGCTAACGTCCCATAAAACAAAAATAAATAAAATACTCCGCTTATTCATCCAGATTCATATTTTATAACAGAATTATTACCGTTAATGGATAAGGTTTTCAATTAAATCTATTTGAGTTCTCCCGTCGTAACGGAAATGATCTGTTTATACCCACCTCTCAGCACCCCCAACTCAATGGTCTTACCGATCACATCTTCCGTAAGGTATTTATGAAGATTATCCACCGTTTCCACAGGTTTTCCTTCAAATTCCACTATAATGTCGGCTACCCTTAACTGACTGTTATCTATTCCTGATAAAGATAAAATCTCGATCACATAAACGCCGGTCTCTGTTTTCAACTGGTTTGCGCCGATCATCCTGTGGCTCAGGTTAACCACCTGTGCAGCCACTCCCACTTGTGCCCGCCTCACTTTCCCGTTGATGATCAACTTGCCTGCAATATAAGCTGCAAGGTTTGACGCCACTGCAAAACACAATCCCTGTGCAGCTGAAACCATTGCGGTATTCACACCGATCACCTTTCCTTCTGAATTCATTAGCGGGCCGCCACTGCTGCCTGGATTCATTGCCGCATCCGTCTGGATAATATCATCAATAAGTCTGCCATTGACAGCACGTAATGTTCTCCCCGTAGCACTTACCACACCGGCAGTCACGGTATGCTGCAAACCAAGCGGATTCCCAATGGCAATGGCAATCTGTCCCACTTCAAGCAGGTCAGAATTGGCAAATTGTAAAGGCTTCAGGTCACCATCATAAACCTTTATTACAGCAATGTCAGTGGATGGATCAGCCCCGACCAGGATGGCATCCTCTTCCCTACCCCCGTTAAAGGCAACCTTAATGGAAGACGCATCTTCAATGACATGATTGTTAGTTACGATAAATCCATCCGATGAGATGGCAAATCCCGAACCTGACGCTGGTTGTTCAACGATCTGCTGTGTCCTGGGATGAGGGATTTTCTTCATCACTCTTATATGCACCACCCCCTGTGAAGCGCTTTTTACCACGCCGCTGACCGTAGCCGAATAGGCATCAAGCAGTTGCTGATCAGAGGCAGCTAAAAAATTAATATCTAAATTTGTTTGTCTCATCCTCTTAATAACTCAAAAAATGAGCCATTCCGGTAATCAGGAAATATTGGCAGTCCGGCATCCGTCCAATGGCAAAAATGTACCGTTTTATATTGCGGGGATTTTTAAAAATATTTAAAGGGAGGAGTACTATTTGTTTGTATTGAGAAAAATAAAAGAGGCGAAAAAGATCCGCCCCTTTTACTTCAACATTTTAAAACCTAAAACCTAATTTTTAGTATACCGCTAAGAAAATGTTTTACCCTACCGGGTTCAGCAATTTTAACATTACTATTTTTTTAAAGAATTAGTGGATATCAACTTGCTGCATGCTCTTTAATTTATAACTATTTGTTAAATCGGCTTTGACTTATTTTTGCTAACCGATTTAAAACAAAAGCAGAAGAACATGATAATTCTTAATTTTCAAACCGGAAAGGGTAAGCAATGGTTTTCAAAGTTAATCCGATCAATTTGATTCAAATGGGAAAGGAAAATTCAATTTTTACATAAATTTGTGCCTGAGAGCATATCACTTCCTGATTTTTAAAATCTTTAATATGAACCTGCAATCTGACAAACCGACATTTTTTAAATTCCTTTTAGGATTCTGCCTGTTGATCGGGCTAATTTTCTTTCTATCCTTTTGTTACGGTGCTCAACCCGACAACCCGTATTCTGAAGTATGGGAGTTAAATTCATTGAAAAAAATAGGAGGGCATCCGGTACGGGTGTTCGGTCATCCCAAAATTGTGAATACCGAAATTGGGAAAGCTATCCGGTTTAATGGCATCGATGACCGGCTGCTGGTGGATAATAATCCTCTCGGCGATGCCAAAGAATTTACGATAGAAGTCATATTTAAACCTGATTCTGCTTATAATATCAGCAGGCAGCCCCGTTTTATCCACTTCCAGGAGCTCGCCGATACATTGTCCGGATGGGACGCCGCCAGGAGAATCACCATGGAACTTAGGCTGACTCCCGAAAATAAATGATACCTGGACGGATTTCTGCTCACGGATGCAGCACAAAAGACTCTTACCAATAAAAATCTGACCCACCCGACCAATCAATGGATTCATGCAGCAGTGACTTATAGGGACAATACTTTTAAAACCTGGGTGAATGGGATCGAAGAAACCAGCGGGAATGTCATTTTCACGAAACAAATATTAAACCAGGTGGGTAATGTGTCAATCGGCGGAAGAATGAACCGGCTTTATTATTACTGCGGTCTGATCAAAGAACTGAAAATTACCCGAAAGGCATTATTGCCTGATCAATTTATTAAAATCATTAATAAAAACAAATCTTATTAATGTTGAAGCTGAACTTTCAAGGTAGGTAAGCTGGAAATAAAAACGCCACAAGACGGCATTATCGTTTATAAGGGGATAGTAAATGCTTTATATGCGGATAAAATAAAAGTGGCAGGAAAAACCTACCACCTTTTGTTCCAACATTTTAATCTTAATCCTACTTGCTATTATACCGAATTGAAAACGTTTTTCCCTACCAGCTTTAGTAAATATTAACAATAACTATTTTTCAAAGGATTTTTAACTTTTACCACCGTTTCCTGTGAATAAGCATATGATAAAACTTAGAAAATGGCAATAAAGGCAAATAATAATTTAATAATATGAAGCCAATGATCAATTAATGAGGTAAAGCTATCTGATTCTTAGTGGATTTCTTTATTTAAACCGGTATATCTTCTTTTTCTTTGCCGATTTATAAATAGCAAGTACTATTTCAACTGATTTTCGTGCTTCTCTTCCGTCAATCTCAAAAGGTTCATTATTCTCAATGGCCTTAATAAAGGCGGCAATATTACGGGCATGTGGTTCAAACTGTATGGCGGCAGGATCGGAGACCCCTCCCCCGCCCTCGATCTCTCCGTATTTCTTCAGGATCTCCTTGTCCTCTTAATGTCTCATCAGCAAACTGCCACACTTTAAAGCTGTTCTCAACCTGGATGACAGTACCTTTTGATCCGGTTATTTCAAGCCGCCTGAACTGCCCCGGCCATGATGCCGTAGTGCCGTATATTACCCCAAGGGCCTTATTTTTAAATTTAAGTACTGCTGCAGCCGTATCTTCCGCTTCAATATCATGAACCAAAGTAGATGAATAGGCCTGCAGTGATTTAACCGGCCCGATAAGATATTGCAGCATATCAATCATATGGATCGACTGGTTCATCATAGCCCCTCCGCCGTCCATATCCAGCGTGCCGTGCCAACTGCCTGTATAATAGGATTCATTTCGCCACCAGGGAACATATACTGCAGCATAGGTAAGTTTTCCGAAGCGTCTTTTATCTATGGCTTCTTTAAGGACTTTGACCGATTCATTGTAACGGAAATTGAATATACCTCCCAGCTGCGTTCCTGCTTTGTCATGTGCTTCAATCATTTTGTCAATCCGCTTGAGTGTAATCTCAAGGGGCTTCTCACAAATAACATGCTTCCCGTGTTTAGCCGCCTCAACGGCAGGTTCGAGATGAAAACCGCTGGCCGTAGCTATGGCAATTATTTCAATACGGGGATCCGCGATCATCTTTTTATAATCATCATAAGGCTCACACCCGTATTTAACTGCCAGTTTCTTTGCCTTATCGATTGATCTTCCGGATATCCCACCAAGTCTTGCATTTTCAAGCGAAAGAATCGCCCTGGCATGAAAATCGGCAATAAGTCCTGTGCCGACTATCCCAAAATTCCAGATTTTCATAGGAAATTAATTAAAGAATTAAAGAATAAAGACTAATTGACAATTAAGAAATAAGACTTTGTGGACTTTGTGGATTTTACTTTGTGAAATCTTTGCGGTAAAAAAAAGATAATAACCACAAAGGAAACAAAGGAAGAAACACAAATGACGCAAAGTTTTCACTATTGCCTCTTGCCTGTTTCACTGATTACTGATTACTTTTCACTCATAACTTTCATCACTCATCGTTCATCACTCATCACTTTTTAAAATAACTTAGATCCCAGTGGTCCATCCATTTTATAGTAATACTCCGGATGGACCGGTCATTCAGGGAAGTCCCAACAACCTCAAAATTAATGGGCAGCCAAATATATCTTCCATCAATAGCATTATCCGGAGTCCATCTGTCTCCCATATAAATAAAAGCATTCTTTTTACCCGCAACAGGAAGTACATATGTACTCTGTGAATGAAACGTTACATCTGCATCCTTACCAATACAAGGATTTCCCAATTCCTTCCATGGCCCCCAGATATGATCAGCAACAGCCGAGCGTGCTGCGTTTGGCGCCCATCCGGTGCAACCGGATCCGATAAAACAATATTTGCCATAGATTTTAAATATTGCCGGAGCTTCCATAAATCTCCCCACAAAAGCCCTCCAATATTTACCTGTGTAAGATAGATAATCATCGGAAAGCTCAGAGATGTGAATTGTGCTGTTGGCTTCAGAAGAGAAAATATGGTAGGCTTTCCCATCCTCATCCTGGAAGATTGTCATATCCCTGGCGTCTTGTCCTCTTTGAAAATCCCGGCCCAGCACATTAACCGTATCTGCATTCCCCCAGAGAGATGCACCGGAGAATTTATAATCAAGCGTCTTTTGCGGTACAGGTTGTTTATGAATCGGTAATACATTTACCGGCCATTGTCCCTGGTTGGGACGGTAAGTACGCAGGAATTTGTAAGGGCCTGTCACCTGATCACCAACAGCCACTCCGCTCGCAGCATACCCATAGCTCCCGCTGGGCTTTTCATAATGAAACCACATGACAAACTTACCGGTCTTTTTGTTATAAATCACTTTCGGCCTCTCCATGATACAACCCTTAACGATCTCGCTGTTGGGATCATCCTCCACCTTCAGGGCAATGCCTTCGTCCTTCCAGTTATAAAGGTCTTTGGATGAATAACAATGAATTCCGACATAAGCATTATTTCCCTTTTTGCCTTCAATTTTGTGCTCGCCGAACCAGTAATAGGTGTTGTTGTAATAAAGCATACCTCCGCCGTGGGCATTGATGTGCACGCCATTGTTATCGGGCCATATCTGACCGGGAGTGAACTGCGACAGTTCCTGGGAATAAACAGTAAGTGTACTGAAGGTTATAAGTATAGTAAGAGTCTTTCTGATCATTGTGAAGGAATTAACTAATTTATGTTTTTATTTGATTTCAAATTTACATACTATTCCACAAATACATTTTTAACAAAGTCATTTTTCCTGAAATAAGCAGGATCGGTTATCTTTTTGTCGTTGATGAAATAATCCTTTATATGGATATTGTTGACAATATGCGTACTGTCGAAACCCATAAAATTACAGTAGGTAGGTTTCTCACTGTTGTAATGAATATTCTTAAACCAGATATTGCTTATATTTCCGGGGAAAGAGTCATTTTTCAGAGCATAATGGCCTGTAATCCTCATCTCAATGCTTTTTGCCATATTGGTAACGGGTTCCGGCCTGTCAGCCATCCGGGCGCTGTCAAGAATCGGCTCCTCAATGTATATATTCTCATACCGGACATTCTTTACCCACGCTTTATCCCCGTTGAAGATATCGCAGGCAATAAAGGTAAAACGGGGGATGTAGCAATTGGTAAAGGAGATATTTTTAATCGTATCCGCAACAGTTTCGGCCCCTATTTCAAGGGCTCTTCCCCAATCGTTCCAGAGTACACAGTTGTCAACTTTCAGATCCTCTACATTTTTGTAATTACTGGTGTAAGCCCTTGGCAGACCTTTCACAACAATGTTGTCGTCATAAGAGCGTATAAAACAATTCTGTATCGTAACCTTGTGGCTGTTAACCACATCAATCCCATCAGAATTGTAACGCCAGAATCCGATCAGTTTAAGGTTGTCAATTGTGACATTCTCACATTGCTGGGGCCGGATTGCCCATTCCTGAGGATCGCGTAGTATAATCCCGCTGAGAGAAGCAGAGTTTACTTCACGGAGAAAAATCATGTTGCGGGCTTCATTTCGTGCAATTTCGCTTGCATCAAGTATCCCCCGCCCAATAATGCGGATGTCCGAAGCATTGGTGCTTTCAATGGATCCGTGTACCACTGCACCTCCCGCAATAAAAACCGTTTCACCTTCTTTGACTTTTATTCTTCCTGCTTCATGAATACCAGGACCAAAATAATGCACTTTGGGGTCGTCCTTCTTTACATTAAAGGTCTCAATCGGATTGGCAAAGAGATGCATGGCATTGTGGTAACCATTTACTTCAACAACGATCTGCATGGGTTTTATGAGACTGAAGGTGATGGTATTTCCAATTACCACGGGTTTGATACCAAACATCGTCGGACGGATGTTAAGGCTGTTAATCGGCTTTTCGGAAATGATCTTCACCTCCGCCTTTCCGGAAAAGTCAAAATAGGCAAATGAAGCAATCTCGGTTTGACTGATCGGCCTCTGATATCCGGGCCAGACCTGATTGATCGGATATTTGGAAACACGGGCCTGGTATACAAAAACAGGCTGATCATTCACTAACAACTGAAAGTCATTCGAACTGGGTTCCCCCTCAGGCCCGGGATAAATTATTAATTTTGAATTCCCGCAACCAGCAAATAAAATTGAGAGAAGAATTATTAAAGTGGTTTTCATTATTGATTGCAATTAAGGAATGATCGTTAATAAAGAAGGGGATTAATCTCAATCCCCCTCTTCTTTAACATTTGGTTAATCTTTAAATATTTTCGATTCAAGCATCAGTTTTGCCCATATATGATTCTGGTTCAGTTCAATGGCTTTGGCGAAATTTTCCCTTGCCTTTGCCTTATCTCCCAGTCCATATTCTGCAAGTCCCATCTGGTAATAACTTTCAGCCATTCTTGATTCCCTGGTTGATGCAGAGCCGAATTTTGAGAAGTAATCAAGATCCTCAGTGGATTTCAATTGCCGGTTTGCATCATTCTCAATTCTTTCCAGTATTGATTTTGCCTCATCTTCATTACCCAGTTTTTTCAAAGCCATCGCCTTGTAAAAACCAAGCTCAGAAAGGTTGCTCCTGCGTCCGCCTCCCAATTGCTTGAGCTTTTGTATAGGCTTCTTTGGATGCCTGTTCATTTTTAAGCCCATCGTATGCAAGACCTGTATAATAACTGATCTGGGCTCTTCTGCCCCCGTCAATGGGTTCCCCGACTTCAAATTGTCAGGCCAGGTATCGGCACGCTGGAAATCCGTCAAGTGCCTTTTTGTATTGTTTCTTCTCAAGCTCGGTTATTCCCCTCAGCAAATTGGCATCTACAAATACATCGTGAATATTTCCGCCGCCTTCCCAAACATGAAAATGACGTTTGGTCAATACGTTAAGCGCTTTATCATAACTGCCGGTCTGATTGTAAAGCTCAAGCAAACGAGTAAGAGCATCATCCCGCTTTTCAAGAACAGGAATATTCTTCTGAAGAAATGCCAATCTTTCTGACGGAGATACACCGGAACGCGCTTTCAATTCATCAAGCTCTGCAAAGAGCCTTGGATCCTGATTATTTAATGCAATCGCCTTTTCGTAAGCTTCCATTGCCTTCTTTACATCACCCTGCACCTGATCATAAGCAAAGCCAAGGTTTTGAAAGGTAAGATAGAATTTATCATCCAGTCTGGCCGACTGTTCCCAGTCTGCTATGGCTTTATCTTTCTGATTAAGGAAATAATGAAGGTTTCCAAGATAGTAATTGGCTTTCGCATCAGTAGGATTCTCTTTAATAGCGGTTTGCAAGTATTTCAAGTTCCTCGAGACGGAAAGGGAAACAATAATCCGGATTGGCCTTTGAGGCCTTTTCAAAATACTCTTTTGCTGCAGCCTGATTACCGTCTTTCAGATTATAAAATCCTGAATAGTAATAAAGCATCGGAAAGTCGGACTGTTTCTCACCTGAGTTTTCATACATGTCCAGGATATGAAGTGCATCCTTGTATGCGCCTATATGTCCGTAATTCTGAACAAGCTCTAAAACCGATTGCGCATTGCCCCCGAACCTGTATTTCAGCAGACTGACATTCTCACTGCTCCATGGCCAGTTATCCTCTGCTTCAGATTCTGCAAAGTAACCTTCTGCAGCGCTCCAGTTGTCAAGCTTATCTATACTCTGGGCTGTCGAGACAACTTCTTTTGCTTCTTTGATATTCCCGCTTTTCCTGAGAATATAGGCTTTGAGAGCAAGGGAGGAGGTATTCATCCCGTTGGCATTCAAGACGGATCTACAAGGTTCAGGGCTTCATTATATTTGCCTTCCAGACAGGAGATCTGCGCAAGCCGGTAATAAGCAGGCGACTGGAATTCGTAAACCAGGTTGCCTTCCATAATTCAGTCTTTGCTTCTTCCAAACGGTTCTCAAACTGGTAGAATATTTCCAAGGTAATAGAAAGCCTCTCCGTTTTTAGGATGCGTGTAATCCTTGGTAAGCCGCTTAACAGCCCTTTGTAAGTATTTCTCAGCCTCATCGAATTTTCCTTCCTTACTGCGGCGGATACCCATTACAATATTAACCCTGCCATCAAGAGAATCCCGATTCAGAGCCTCTTGCCAGTAAGGTATAGGATCGATAGTGGCATTGCGGAATTCCTCAAGCCGCAGACCTGTCAGATAAAGCTCTTCGTTTGTTTTATATTCTTTAGGATCTTTAGGCCGCTCAACAGGCACAGGAGCCTCCTCCTTAACAAGTGCTTCTGGCTGGTAACTAACGAGTTCCTTACCCTCTTTCGAAAAAATGCCACTTTTATATCCGTATCTTTTACAGACGAATCAATTGAAAATTCATTTATATATGGTTTTGCAGGATCAATATCGATTGTTTCTTCCTTAAATACTTTACCTGATATATAAACCACAGCCTTAGCCTGTTTAAATTCTCCTGTTGCACAGAACCCCACCTTTATGGTTGAAGGCTGGTAACTGCCTGATGTCCCGGGCCCAAATCCTTTTAAAGGAAACCCTATCTTTACGCTTGAAGGGGCCTTTCTTTCCAGGTTAACGGCAGCATCAGCGGTAGCATTCTTTACTCCGCCTATTTTTTTATGGGTACCATATCTGTTTAAATACCCTTGTTTCTCCGGGACCTATCCAGCTGTAATCAGGCTGATTGTCAGAATAAGCCCCAACCATCAGTTCCAGGTACTGCCCGTCAGTGTCGGTAAGCATCTTCTCCCACATCTGGGCTTCCTTGTTGTTCCCCCAAAGGAAGAATTTCTTTCCGGTTACAACATTATGATTGGCAACATGCACTGTGCCGGCATCTTTCCCGAAATCATATCCTGCAAGAAAATCATCCTTGAAATTCCAGGCAAATATCGAGGCCGGCCGCGGATGGTTCTTCCACCAGTAAGATCTGTGCCCGTACGGTCCATACCGCCATACATCCCACTCCCAATAGGCAACGTGGTAAATTCATTCTTGGCATGCTGGGCGCCGTACTGTGTATCGGGAGGAAAAATAACCTGGTAATCCTTATTGGCATGAACCGAAACATTGGCCCAATAAAGGAATGAATGAATAAAAGGAGTCGGATTAAATACCTTTACCGTTGCTTCAACATAGGACTTACCGGGATAAAGCGTCAATCCGACAATCCAGTGCAGCCTTCTTGAAAGTTCAGTCTCTCCTACCCAAACGGTTTTGCTTCCGTCAGGATTATCCTGCATGGAATAATCAACCGGTAAATCGCTCGAAGCACGGTGATGATCAGGAATATTCCACTCAACCCCTCCTGAGAGCCATGCGCCTATCATTCCGATAAGGGCGGGCTTAATGGAATGCTGGGTATAGAAGAAATGATAACCATCGGTCTTGTCAAGAGCAGTAAGAATGCGTCCGCCGAGTTCAGGGGCAACACCTATTTGAGTATATTGGTTTTCAAGATAGACAATCTTATAATCCTGGTCTTTCCTGATATCCGTCAGAACATCATAAAGCGGAAGAGGATAAACATGCCCCTGTGCTCCCTGGTAGCTCCGCCCCTTATAAAAAGAAGGTGTTTTATCCGGAGGAGCAACCTCATAAGTGGGAAAGTAAGCTTTCTCTCCTCGATCTTTACAGCAGACTGACCCCATCGAGCAGAGAGAAGGAGCAATTAATAGAGATGATAAACCAGTGAAAGAACAAGACTCAGTAATGTTGATTTTGGTGTAATCGGGACTAGTTTTCATCTGACAGTCTTTAAAGTCTGTAATCGTTTTGAATATCACATTTCTAATGACAAACTTAACGAATATAATCCTCATTTTAAAAGGCAAACCATTGAATTGTCAGCCCAAATGATAAATAAAAATCTACTCATGTCAACCTTTCATAATTGAGAAGGATAACCCGCTTTTAAATGTTCTTGTCCCGGTTAGTTTAAGGTTGAAGCTAGTCCTGATACCATTAAATAATGTTGTGCCCTCGCCAAGAACGACAGGATCAACCATAAACTGGTATTCGTCAATCAGCCCGTTTTCGGCAAATGTGTTAACAATGCTCCCGCTTCCAAGAATGGTCATATTTTGTCTGACAATTGCTTCATCTTTTTTATTTCTTCGACAATGTTTTCTTTTATAAGCCGTGTATTGTTCCATTCTGACCTTTTCAAGTGTTCCTGAAAAGACAATTTTCTCTGCATTATTCATTCCTTTAGCGACAACAGGATCATTTTTAATCGCAGTATTCTGTCGGCCAGTAACTTGCCATCAATTCATAAGTGATTCTGCCAAAAAGCAAAATATTGCCCAAACCAAGCTTTTCAGCGGCAAAATCGTTCTCTTCCTTTCCATGCACATGCCACGTTATTTCCCCTCCCGGTCCTTTGAAGTAGCCGTTCAGCGTGATGAAATTATACACTCCAAGCTTTCCCATAGTTGGTTGATTTAAATTTTCAATTACCGAATGATAATAAAATAACAGTTTAGGAAGTAAATTGATGTTCGGGCCGGAATATTTTTTTGATCCTAAAAAAGATAATTGGAAGCATTATCTTGGATGTGCCAGGTCTCTATTTGTTGTGCACTTGCCGTGTATTCATTGTGCAATTATTGTGCTATTATAGCACAGTGAGTGCACAACAATAGCACAGCAAATGCACAGCAATAGCATAACAAACCCCTTGATGGCATAGCTTTGGAACAGGGAAAAATTACATCTGAAAGGAGGGTTTTAAAAAGCTGAATATGATTATAAGTATTTATCCAGCCACTTCCATGTGATCTCTTTAAGTCTTGCCCTGGCCTTTGGATCATAAGTCTGTTCAATCGCCCGTGACTGATTTTTACCGTCAAAATAGGCTCCTGAAATTGTGGTGTCAAGAAGGTTTTCAACGGCTTCAGCTCCTTGTTCAACTGTTGTTAGTGAATATCCCCACTCGTCAAGAACCATTTTTGTGTTCATCAGGGAAGCCGGGTGGACTGCATTGACTTTTATTCCTGATCTCTTTCAGCCTCTCGGCCAGATCAAAAGTATACATGATCATAGCGGCCTTGCTTCGATGGTAGGCCAGTAATCCGTCATAGTGATGATCCAGCATCAGATTATCAAAATCAAGGGGCGCCTGACCAACCGAAGCCACATTAATGATGTGGGATGTAGGAGGTTTTAAGATGGGAAGCAGCTTCTCGGTTAACAGAACATGTGCAAGATAATTGACTGCAAAACGGAGTTCAATTCCCTCTTTGCTCAGCTCACGATGGTTATTGGTTGGAAGTCCCCTGCCTATCCCCACATTGTTGATCAATACGTCAAGGTGATCATGCTCTTCAAGGATTTTCAGGCTCAGGCTGTTCACCTCCTGGAGCGAGGAATAATCTGCGTTATAATACTTTAGTGAACAATCCGGGCAAAGAGCGTTAATTTCATCCAATACTTTATTGCCTTTGGATTCATTTCTGCCATGTAAAAGAACTTCTGCATTATGCATTGCCAAATGCCTGGCCATTAATTTGCCCAATCCATCTGTAGATCCTGTGATAAGGATTTTTTTGCCTTCCCATGAATCTTTCATATCTAATAAATTCTAAGATTCCATAAGTTACGTTTGATTCGAGAGAATTGTTACCTCAATTGATATTCTGATGAGAGGAATCTTCGGGTGCTCTTTTCTGTAAGTTTTGAGATTTTATTATCCGATCGTGATTCCTCTAACCTAAGATCAGAAGTTCAATACTTTTACTCAAAATAAAAGATCAAGGTCAGAATATTGGAATTTAATGTTTTGACGATATATCCATAATAGGGTATGGCATAAGCTTTAAGCGGATCGGTGTCATGTCTGATGAGATTGTTTAATCCGTAGGAGAATTTGATTTCACCTGAAAACCGGAAGTATTCCATATAAGAATCGAGACCCATTGCAATTTCGGCATAGAATCCGTCTTTCCCCACATGAACCGCTTTCTCAGATATTCTTTTGTTTTCAAGGTCTCTGCGATATGCTCCTCCCAAATAAACGAAAGGCCGCACGTTATAATGTCTGAATCCTTTATACCTGATTCCCATCGGAATATCCACATATGCTGAAGGAGTCGATAAATAGGTTTGTTCATCCATCCCCTCAATTTGTTGGATAACAGCAGGACTGATGGGAATGGAATAGATCAGATGCCTGTTACCAAGGGAGATTCCAGGAGTAAATCGCAAATCGAAATCCCGATCTAACCTTATATTGGCAACTCCTCCCACTGTAAATCCGGGAGCAGGAGGATTGACTTCAACCCTGAAATTGGTTTTCTGATAATATCCACCCAGTTCGGCATTTTGCCTTATCCATTGATTGGCAGGATTTTGGAAAATAGGATTATCATATACATTATCATAATGCGAAAATCTGTAATCCATCGTATTAATTCCGAGATAAAAACCGAAATGAAGTTTGCGATTATCAAAGAGCAGTAAATTATCGGCCCCTTTGCGTTGGGCAAAAAGACATTCATTGCCTGATAATAAGGCAATTAAAAAGAGTATATATTTTAGTTTATTTGAAAACACTTTGTTTATTAAGCCAGGTTTAAATTGAGTTCTATCTTATCATCTAAGATTATTTTACTAAATATAAGAGTTTAAGGTTAATTTCCAATTGCCAATATCAAATATTATGAAAATTTGACATTTTTTAAGACGCTTTAGACTCTCGCTGTGCGTCTCTATAAGATTATTTGATGCCTAAATATATTGTTGCAACGCCAAATGTCTGCCTGTATTCTTTAACCCGAGTAAATCCTGCTTTCTCAAGTAAAGCTATAAATTCCTTCCCTTCAGGGAATTGGCTCACAGATTCAGGCAGATAGCGATAAGCCGAATGATCTTTCGATATTAATCTGCCCAGGAAAGGAAGAATATGATTCGAATATAAATTGTAAAGCTGTTTAACAGGAAAAACGCGCGGCCGGGAGAATTCAAGAACGCATAAAATACCACCAGGTTTTAACACCCTGAAAATTTCAGATAATCCTTTCCCCGGATTTTCAAAATTTCGCACTCCGAAAGCAACGGTTGTTGCATCAAAGGCAGCCTCATCAAATTCAAGGTTTTCTGAATCACCTGTTTTTAGTTCGATTTTATGATCCAATCCGATTGATTTTATTTTAGCTCTTCCTATAGCAAGCATTTCTTCGGAAATATCAATTCCCGTAATTTTCCCGGCACCTGTTTTTAAAGATTCTATTGCGAAATCTCCCGTCCCTGTCGCAACATCGAGAATATCAGATGGCTTAAACGGTTTGATCAACTTTACAGCTTTACGCCGCCATTGTTTATCGATCCCAAAAGAAAGGAAATGATTTAGAAAATCGTATCGGGGAGCTATATTGTCAAACATTCCGGCAACCTGCTCTTTTTTGCTCTTCCCTGAACCAGAATAAGGTTTTACGACAGAAATCACTTGTTAAACCTTTACATCGCTGGTTACCCCTTTATCCACGAAACCAAAAGAGCGGTCATCAATCCTTATTTCCCCTTTTGTAACATGACCAAGAGTAATAACAGGGATTTTATTTTCGGACAGAAAATCGACAAATTCATCTTCCTTATCATCCGAAACAGTAACAACCACGCGACCCATTCCTTCTCCGAAAAGGAAGGCATCAGTCCTTATCTCTGCATCAGTTGTAATGTCGAAACCCAGTTCATTTGGCAATGCATCCCTGAGCAGTGTGAAGAATAGTCCGCCGATTCCGACCGGGCTTGCCGAGATGAACAAGATCCATAAGAATCATTTCTTTTATTACATTCATCAGCTTGCTCTCAAAGGCAAGGTTAAAATGCATCAAAGGAGATTCTTTGATTTCATGGTAATGATCAAGATATTCAGATGCATTGATATCATTGAATGTTCTTCCAATAAGGAAAATATTATGTCCTTTGGATTTTAATTTCGATGTCATTATACGATTATGGTTCTCAATTTTACCAACCAGGCTTACCATCAGAGTCGGAGGCATGAATCCGTCTGTATTAGAATAATCGTAGAAGATTTTCCGGTGTGAGAATTGGAGGTTAAAAGCCGAGGCAGCCGCGTCAAGGCCTAACCTTGCAGCCATGACCATTTCCTGGGCAAGAGGATTAGCTATATCCACGTTGTTCAGGAAAGCGCTCATCGCAGTTGGTTCGGCGCCATAACAAACCAGCCTTCTTACTGCTTTTGCCACAAGAATCTGCGCTGCTAAAAAAGGATCGATTGCAAGCCTGCGGTGATCGGCATAAATGATCATTGAGAACAGTTTCCCATTGTCATCGACCTGAAATATCCCTGCTTCACTGGGATCTTCCTTGCCAATATCTTTTGGTTCAGGAAAAGGAGAAGCAAAATCGTTGAAGATATTCATTGGCGATAAATGAGGAATCGCAACCATAGAATATATAACATTCTGCAAATCCTCAGGTTCGGGAATCTGATCAATTGCAAAGGTTTCGTTCTCAGCCATAATTGTAGTTTTTAGAAAGATTGAACAAATTTAAAGATTCAAAATTAATGATATTACTGTTGATCCCTATTCTTCTAAAGTTTTTTTACTTTAGCGAACGAAATTTAGTAAATAATATTATCAACATGAGTAAAATTGCGCTTATTACCGGGGCTACTTCAGGCATAGGGAAAGCAACAGCCAAACTTCTTGCCGCTAATGGTTATGATGTAATCATTACCGGCCGAAGGATGAATCTCTTGAATGAACTGGCTGAAAATATTCAAAAAGAAACCGGTGCAGATGTTCTGAAATTAAATTTTGACGTGCGGTCTTTGGAACAAGTGGAGAAAGCATTTGAATCACTGCAGGGCAAATGGGTTAAAATTGATGTTTTGATAAATAATGCCGGATTGGCTGTCGGTCTTGGACCTATACATTCAGGGGATAACCGACGATTGGGACAGGATGATCGATACAAATGTGAAAGGATTACTCTATGTAACACGAAAAGTCACACCGGGTATGGTTGAACGCGGAAAAGGACATATTATAAATGTTTCTTCCATTGCAGGAAAGGAAGTTTATCCCAAAGGAGCCGCCTATTGCGGAAGCAAATATGCCGTTCAGGCAATCACTAATGCCCAGCGTATTGAATTATTGCATTATGGTATAAAAGTCAGCTCCATTTGCCCGGAACGGTGGACACCGAATTTTCACTCATTCGTTTCAAAGGGGATAAGGAGAAAGCTGATGATGTTTATAAAGGATCTTACCCCGTTTACGCCGAAGATATAGCGGAAACAATTCTATTCATGGTTAACCGTCCCCCTCATGTGAATATAGATGATATGCTTATCATGGCCACGGATCAGGCAAGCGCAAGGGACTTCAACCGCCAAGCATAAAAGGTAAAACAAATTAAAAGTAATCAGTATCTTTCCAAATTTCTAATTCTTAATTCTTAATTCTTAATTGATTTAATACCTTTGCTTAAAATATAGTCTATGAAGATTGAAGTCTCAAACGGTGAAATTGCTGATAAACTGACCATTGTAGAAATAAAAAGAGCAAGAATTAAGGATAAGAATAAACTTGCTAATCTTGAAAGGGAATATAGGGTCCTGAATGAGGCTTTAGTTAAATTCATGGATAAAAACCATCCTTTTTACCTTGAGTTATACGAATTAAACAGCCGTTTGTGGGATATTGAGGATCATATCCGTGACCTGGAACGTAACAGAATCTTTAATGAAGATTTTATACAAACAAGCCGTTCAGTTTATTTCACAAATGACAAACGGTCTGAGGTAAAGAGAAAGATCAATGAATTGACAGGTTCCTTACTTACTGAAGAAAAAAGCTATGAAGCTTATTAAAGTTGTATGATAGATTAAAAGCAATCGGGGTGAAAAAGATAATTGTATTTCGTTTGTCTGCCATGGGTGATGTTTCATTAACTATTCCTGTCATCCGAGGGGTTATGGCATCTAATCCGGATATAGAAATGACTGTGGTGACAAGGAAATTTTTTGCTCCGTTTTTTTATGGAATTCCTGGAGTAAAGCTTTTCTTTCCGAACCTTGCGGGACGGCATAAAGGATTATTTGGATTAATAAGACTTTACTACGATCTCAAAAAAGAAGGTCCTTTTACATCCGTTATTGACCTGCATGGAGTTATCCGCACTAAAATACTGACCGCACTTTTTAAATTGTCAGGAATGCCTGCATATAGTATTGACAAAGGCAGGAAAGAGAAACGTTTCATTTTAAAAGCGAAGTATATCAGAACCCTTAAACATTCAACCACCAGATATCTTGATACTTTTAATGCTGCAGGATTTAAGGGACAGATCGGCCGGGCGCCATTTATTGAATTTCCTGAAGAAGCAACTGCCAAAGTAGATCAATTCCTTTCCGGGAAAGCTCTTAATGATCGCAAAATACGAATAGGGCTTGCTCCTTTTGCAACTCATAAACCAAAGATATGGGGCATTAATAAATTCCGGGAACTCATTTCTGAGATCAATAATAAGTATGATGTTGATTTTTTCCTTTTTGGAGGAGGTGAAGAGGAGATTAAAAATCTGAAAGAGCTTGAAAAATATAGTCCCAATATACATCTTGTCGCAGGAAACCTGAACCTTACAGAAGAACTGTCCCTGATCAGGATGCTTGATTTGATGATATCCATGGATTCTTCTAATATGCATCTTTCGGCTTTAATGGGAATACCGACAGTGTCGATCTGGGGAGGAACCCATCCGGCCTTTGGGTTCTCCCCTCTTGGACAACCTTCTGATTACCAGATCCAGACACGTGCAAGCAGTCTGAAATGCAGGCCTTGCTCAGTTTTTGGAGGGAAAGCATGTATTTATCCTGAACCCAAATGCATGGAAATGATAAAATCACAGGACGTTTTCAGGACGCTTGAAAAATTCAATCTGTTAAAAATAAGAGATAAAGGCCGTTCAGTAATTTTAGAAAAATAATTGTTCTTTTAGAAAACCTGCCAAATAAAGTGAAAAATCTGATCCTGATTACTCCTGTAAAAGATTCCCTGAAAACGACAAAGGAAGTTATTCATTCCTTAAGATCAGAAAATACGGAAATACCCTATTATATATTCGAAGATTATTGTTCACGTGAAACAAAGCGATGGCTTGAAGAAAACTCTGCCAGATATGATTTTAAGATCATTAATCTCGAAAAGCATACCAGAAAGTCTTCTCCCAATTACAGGACAACCATGATCGTGGCAAGAAAGCTGGCACTTGAAAATAATTCACATCTGGCCATAGTGGAATCAGATGTTTATGCCAATCACGAAACAATAATGAAGTTAAACCGGATCGTTGCAGATCTTCCGGATGCAGGTCTTGTGGGCGCTGTGACAGTGGATAATTCCGGAGAGATTAATTTTCCTTACAATTATGCCACGGCAATTGATAAACCTTTGATTTTCGCTTCAGCAAAAAGTGTTAGTTTCTGCTGTACTGTAATAACCAGTCAATTCCTGCAGAAATTCGACTTTAATGAGCTGCCTCAAAAAATGGATTGGTTTGATGTATATACCTCGAAAAAATCAAGACAACTGGGATTCAGCAATTATGTTGTGAAAAGTCTTCCTGTTTTGCACAAACCTCACAGCAGCCGCCCATGGAAGCATTTAAAGTACAGGAATCCTTTATTGTACTATCTGGTAAAAATGATCAAACGGCGCGACCGTATCTGAATATTGACTTGAAAGCCCTTTTTATTTTACCCCGACCATGCCGGCTGAGTTTATTTTTCCTGTCGTAGATGGATAATCTGATGAAAGCTTTCTTTTCATCCTGCCCCCTCAGTTTGGCATACTCTGAAGCCAGCAATTGAAGGGTACCATGATCAGTATCCAGCTGACGAAAATTCTTTAACCCGGTATTAAAATCAATATTCCCGAATTTCATCCGGTTAAGGTCAATAATGTTGAATTCGTATCTATCATCAATCCTATTGATCAAAACATTTCCCGGAGAATAATCACGATGAAAAATATTGTTTCGATGCAATTTGAGATATGTGAATTCCATCCATTGGCGGAGGATCTCATCGCGTTCCGATATCCGGTAGTTCAGAACTTCCCTCAGCGTAAAATCATAATGACAATGCAGTGAAATGTAATAACTTTTTCTTAATAATCCGTTTGAGAGACATTCCACAAAGCCTATCGCCAGGGGAGTCGGAATGCCAAGTGATAAAAATTTCCGTGCATAATTGTATGAACGTTCTGCTTTCGATCCTCTTAAATAAACATAGGCAAACCGGTTTATCAGGTTAGGCACTTTAAAGGCCTTGACATTAAGCTGAAGATTTTCGACATCAAATATCTTGACCTCATTCCTCGATTTAAAAATCGATTGTCCATTATCAGCAAAATAATCAGGCAGATTCCTGATCCAATCCTCAAGATGTTCAAATCCCGGTGCGATCTGATATTTAATTCTCATAAAATATTTCAAAGTTTCAGAGTTTCAGACTAAAACATAGAAACTCCGGAACAATTTTTTACTGGTTCATAAATCCCTGTTTTTGTAAAACGTCAAGCAGTTTCCTTGAAAACGCAATATTATCGGCCTTTGTATAACGAATATCTGTAAAAACCTGGGCAAGATTCTGTTTATTATTTTCAGTGATATAGATACGATTATCATCCCGTTTCTCTTTTTCCCGGAAAATTTCTTCTATCCTTTCATCTGTGTAATCTTTGTATTTTTCATTATGAATTACTCCATTCAAAGGTAAGCGATCGATTTGTTCAGGATTTTCATCCGGCCATCCAAGCGTAAGTGTTGTAACAGGCACAACCCCTTTGGGCAGTTCAAGGATTTTAATGATTTCGTCAGCCATATAGGTTGTTGTTCCAAAGTAGCATATTCCAAGCCCTACACTTTCAGCAGCAACAGCCACATTTTGAGCAACCAGCAAGGCATCGATGGCCGCTGTAAAAAATGACAGAAAATTATCATAGCCGGGTTCAGCCTTCCTCAATTTACACCATTTATTAAAACGATTAAAATCGGCACAAAATGTAAGGACAACCGGTGCATTAGCAATGGATGGCTGATTAAAGTGGCAGGGTAAAAGTTTCTGTTTCATCACCTCATCCCTTGTAATGATGACACTATAGACCTGCATATTCCCGGTAGTCGAAGCACGGCATCCAGCCTCAAGAATTCGTGACAACAGTTCATCGCTGACCTGGAGATCCTTGTATTTTCGGATCGATTTATGGGCCAATAACTTTTCAATCATTTCACAAGTTTTATAATATTGCAAAGATAGATAAACCTCTTCCCTTAAATGTAACGGATTTTAATTTGTTATTTAATTTGTTAAACATTTATTAAATTTGCATATGAAAAAGAAAATCCTGATACCCGTTTTACTCTTTACAGCCCTGTTTTTATTCAGCCAATGCAGAACCTGTGATTGCGGTTACAAGCCCAAAAAAGTTAAAGTTACCCATCACTGGGTCAAACATTAAGACTGGCATCTTACTATGTTAACAATTTGTAAACACTCACCAATTTAGCTGTTAAATACTGGACATATTTGAATTAATCTTATTATTTTTGACAAGATTATTAAAAGTGGTTCAATACATTCTATAATTTTCAAAATAAATAAATTATGTCAAAGATTAAAGTTGGAATCAATGGTTTTGGTCGTATCGGCCGTTTGGTTTTCAGAGCTGCAGTAGACAGACCTGATGTGGAAGTTGTCGCAATCAATGACATCATTGATGTGAATTATATGGCTTATATGCTTAAATATGATTCCACTCATGGTCAATTCAAAGGCACTGTATCGGTACAGGATGGCGCTCTTGTCGTCAATGGAAAAAAAATCCGCGTAACAGCAGAAAGAAATCCTGCTGACCTTAAGTGGAATGAAGTTGGAGCCGAGTATGTAGTTGAATCAACAGGTTTATTCCTCGATAAGGCAAAATGCCAGGCTCATCTTGATGCAGGAGCAAAAAAGGTCATCATGTCTGCTCCCTCAAAGGATGATACTCCTATGTTTGTAATGGGTGTGAATGAAAAAAGATACACTCCGGATATGAAATTTGTTTCGAATGCCTCCTGCACAACCAATTGTCTTGCTCCCATTGCCAAGGTTCTGCATGATAATTTTGGCATTATCGAAGGCCTTATGACTACGGTTCACGCAACTACCGCAACTCAGAGGACCGTTGACGGTCCTTCACACAAAGACTGGCGCGGCGGACGTGGTGCAGGTCAGAACATCATTCCTTCGTCTACCGGCGCAGCCAAAGCAGTTGGTAAAGTTATTCCCGAACTTAATGGTAAATTAACAGGAATGTCATTACGCATACCAACTCCTGATGTTTCAGTTGTTGATTTGACGTGTCGACTTGAAAAACCGGCTCCTTACAAGGAAATCTGTGAAGCCATGAAAAAAGCATCTGAAGGCGAATTAAAAGGAATTCTTGGTTATACCGAAGACGCAGTTGTATCTACTGACTTTTTAGGCGATTCCCGCACATCTATTTTCGATGCAGGCGCAGGAATCGGTCTGAATGACCATTTCGTTAAAGTTGTTTCATGGTATGATAACGAATGGGGGTATTCATGCAAAGTTGTCGACCTCGTTGAATATATGAACTCAGTTGATCACAAATAATAAAAGATCCATTCACTACTTACAAACCCTAAAGGTTTTGAAAACCTTTAGGGTTTCTTTTTTCCTTGATTACTCACTCCCGTCGGCTTTTCCGCCGCCCTTTTTCCTGTCGAGCTTCTCTTTTATTGTATCTATTGCCTCATCAACTTCCTGTACTAAATCTTTACCGGCAATTTTAGCCTTCTGAATTAACGACTCTGCCTTCGCTCCTGCCTTATCTTTAATCGACTCAATCTTTTCCGCCATTTCACTCTTATTGAACTCCTCAGATTTTTCATCGACATATTCAACACCCTTATTGACCATTTCTGTCAGTTTTCCAAAAGCCTCGCTCTTTTTTACTTTTTTAGCTGTTTCAGAAACATATTTTTCTGCCTTTTCGGCCAATTTCCTGGATGCTTCAATCAGTCTATCGGCATCTTTAGGATCTACCTTCGCTGATTTTTCGTCCTTATTTGTCATTTCTTCGTTCATGTTTAAACCATTTAGTTGTAATACATCTTATTGATTCCCTAAAGTTAAGAAGAATTTACATAAATGATGATTACAAATCGGCCTTAAAATGCTGCAGATTATATGCGCATGACTAAAATTTATTTGAAATAAAAATGTAAGGGTATTAAAGCCGAAAAGAGCGGGATTCTGATCCTGAAATTCGAACCCGATTTTTCGATTTCCGAGGCTACGATTCGGGGATTATTTTATTATAAAATCACCTTCCAGGAATTTCAATATTATGATTACAATGACTGCAGAGTCCAATACGGACTTAACACGGACTTAATACGGACTTAACACGGAGATGGGATTCTCAATTTATTGTTAAATAGGGAATAAAAAATACGGTTTAGAAATCTTGCTGAAATAAAAAAATCCGGGTACCAGGATTTGATGAAAAAAGATCACTGATGAAAGGAACTGAAAGACTGATTTTAGCCTTTGCAGCTACGACCAATTTCCCGGAAAGCAAGAATACCTGAATAATGATCGAAATTTACAAGGAAATGTCTGCAACAAGACTTTTATTGGAGGAAATCTAAAACAGGTTTTAAATCTAATAAAATAACTAATAACCATTCGTTATTCCTCAATTCAATTTAATCCCCCTCTCTCCCCTCCCGGCATTTAAATTCCGAAGCATTGAAACACTGAAAGCCTTTCTTATATTGTTTATCTTTGTCGTTTTATTTGAGTAATGATGGCTTCAAACAGGATTTGTGAGCTGTTCGGAATTAAGTATCTCATTATTCAGGCGGGGATGGTCTGGTGTTTGGGATGGAAACGGGCAGCGAAAGTAATGAATATTATACTGCAGTTGAATAATCGAAGAATGAACCTGCTTTCCAATTTGGCTTCAAATGATTGAATTTAAAAAAGAAATGCTCGATAATGGTCTCCGTGTCATTGTGCATACCGACACCACAACTCCTTTCGCGGCGGTAAATGTTTGCTATAATGTCGGGGCAAAACATGAGGAACCTGAGAGAACCGGTTTTGCGCACTTATTCGAGCACCTCACCTTTGGCGGATCGATACATGTTCCCGACTACGATGTTCCCTCGCAACAGGCGGGCGGTACGAACAATGCCTTTACAAGCAATGATATTACGAATTATTATATAACTGTTCCCACTGCCAATATTGAAACCGCATTGTGGCTCGAATCCGACAGGATGCTCGGCCCGAAATTTTCAGCCCGGTCACTTGATATTCAGCGAAAAGTAGTCATTGAAGAATTCAGACAGCGAAACCTGAACCGCCCATATGGAGACGTATGGCATCTTTTGCGAAGTCTCGCTTATAAGGTACATCCTTATCGCTGGCCGGCCATCGGTCTGTCAGTCGAACATATAGAAAAGGCCGGACTAAAGCATGTGAAGGATTTCTTTTATCACCATTATGCACCCAATAATGCAGTTCTGGTTATCAGCGGGAACATCGGATATGACAATGGATTTAAACTGGCTTCAAAATACTTTCGGACTATTCCGTACAGGGAAGTGGCAAATCCTTTAATTCTGGAGGAACCCGATCAGCTTGAGGATCGAACCGAAACAGTTTACCGTGATGTACCTGTCGATACCTTTTATATTGGATGGCACGTTCCCGGCAGAAATGACAAAGATTTTTATACCGCAGATCTTCTGACGGATGTGCTCTCAGGAGGTAACTCGTCGAGATTCGAGGAAAGATTAATCAAAGGGAGGAAATTATTTACTGAAGCCGATGTTTTTCTTAGTGGTGAAAATGATCCGGGACTTTTGGTCGCTACAGGAAAAGTCGGTGAAAATGTCGATTTCACTTTTGCTCAAAATGCTATGATTGAGGAACTTTTATTGACGACAGCAGAAAAGATATCCGATTATGAACTTGAAAAGGTTAAGAATAAAGTCGAAGCAGACCTGCTTTTCAATGAGATTGGATATCTTGAAAAAGCAATGCAGTTGGCTTCATTTGAAATACTGGGAGATGCAGACCTGATCAATCAACAGGCAGAAAAATACCGTAAAGTAACAACGGACGATATACTCAATATTGCAAAGAAAATATTCTGCAAAGGCAATCGCAATACTCTGAATTACATGTCAATAAAAAAGAACAATCCATGATACTGAACAGAAATATTCCACCTGTTATTCATAGTATCGATCGTGTTGAATATCAAAAACCTGAACATTTTAAACTCGAGGGTGGTTCTGATCTGTTCGTGTTAAAAGGGGGTGATCAGGAAGTTGTAAAGCTCGACTTTGCTTTTAAGGCAGGAAGCTGGTATTCAAAATCGAAACTGGAAAGCCTCATGGCTGCGTCCATGCTCCAGGAAGGAACATCAAGTCTGACCGCCAATGAAATTGCCAATACATTTGATTTCTACGGGATTCAATTTAATTCTCATTCCCATTACGATTACAATTATATTTCACTCTTCTCGCTTAAAAAACATTTACCTCACCTCCTACCTGTAATCTTTGAAATCATTAGCGATTCCACTTTCCCTGAAAATGAATTTGAGATAGTCCGAAAACAAAGAAAACAACGTGCACTAATTGATGCTGATAAAGTTTCCATTATTGCTCAACGAACGTTTTTGAGAAGTTTATTCAGCGAGGAGCATCCCTATGCACCGGCAGCATCACCGGAAAGTTATGATTATGTGACTCTTGAGGGAACAAAGGCACATTTCAGAAAATATTATGCTTCTGATCGAATGTCTATAATAGCATCCGGTCATGTTGACGAAGGAGTAATAAATCATATCAAAAATACATTTAACAGATCTTGGGGAGAGCCTGTTGAGGAAAATTCAAATACAGTAAAAGGAGAAATTGTTCAGTCCAGCCAGGCGATCTTTATAGAAAAGAAGGAATCGAATCAGAACGCTGTTACCATCGGAAAGCATTTCCCCACTCAAAATCATCCTGATTATCCCGGGCTAAGGGTGTTATGCACTATTTTGGGTGGATATTTCGGTTCCAGGCTGATGGCGAACCTTCGGGAGAAAAAAGGGCTGACCTACTCGATTCATGCATCGCCTGTTTCATTTGTCCATAATGGAGTACTTCTCATTTCTGCCGAAGTAAAAACTCAAAAAACAGATGAGGCAGTAAAAGAGATCCATCACGAGATGGAGAGGTTATGTGACGAACTGATATCAGATGAAGAGTTAAATCTTGTCAAAAATTATATGCTTGGAAGAATCCTTGATGATTTCGACGGACCCTTTGCCAGGGCACAAAATTTTGCATCCCTTCACGAATTCGGAATGGATTATGAATATTATGACAGGCTGATTAGCACGGTAAATGAAATCGATAAATTTAAAATCAGAGAACTTGCAGGAAAATATATTTCACCGGGAACGATGACCTGCGTGATTGCAGGAACAAGATAAAGACGGAGACCGGAGAAAGGAAACCGGAGACAGGAAAAGGAACAAGGCAAAACGGAAAAGGGAAATGGAGGCAGGAAATTTCATCCTTTTCCCCTTTCCCCTGATTCCCTTCTTCTCTCTCCAGTCTCTGTTCTCCGTTTTCCGGTCTCCGTCAGTTTACCCTTTTATCAATCAGATAGAAATTTCGCTCGGCCGAACTTCTTGAGATCAGTTCTCCGAGAAAACCTGCAAGGAAAAGCTGCGTTCCGAGTATCATCAGAGTAAGGGCAAAATAAAAATAAGGACTCTGAACTACACGTTCCACTAAAACGCCGTGATACATGTTGTACAACTTATGTCCTCCCAACCAAACTGCTGATAAAAATCCCAGCAAAAACATCAACGAGCCCAAGGTTCCGAAAAGATGCATGGGACGTTTCCCAAACCTGCCTATAAATGAAATCGACATCAGGTCAAGGTAACCGTAAACAAAACGACTCAGGCCAAATTTACTGACACCGTATTTTCGTGCCTGATGCTTTACAACTAATTCACCAATCCTGGTAAATCCGGCTTGTTTTGCAATATAGGGAATGTAACGGTGCATCTCTCCGTATACTTCTATACTTTTAACCACTTCTTTCTTATAAGCTTTTAAACCGCAGTTAAAGTCATGAAGCTTTATTCCGGTTATTAAGCTGGCTGTTGCATTGTATAATTTACTGGGCAGGGTTTTCGAAATGGGATCATAACGCTTTTTCTTCCAACCCGAGACAAGATCATAATTTCCTTCACGGATCATTTTACAAAGTGCCGGAATTTCATCAGGGCTATCCTGCAAATCAGAGTCCATTGTGATCACGATATCCCCTTTGGCTTCTTCAAATCCGGTATGAAGAACAGCCGATTTCCCATAATTCCTTCTAAACCTGATACCTATGACGTTCTTATCCTTAATTGCTGTTGACTCAATCCAGGACCATGATTCATCGTTACTGCCGTCATCAATAAAAAGGAGTTCATAGGTATAACTGTTAGCCTGCATCACTCTTAGAATCCAATCATACAACTCGGGCAGTGATTCAGCTTCATTATAAACAGGTATAACTAAAGAAATATCCATTTGAAAGTTTGTTATGTCCGGACTTTATTCTATCCCTTTAAAGGGATCAGACGGTTGTTTCTTAAAGAAAATAGAAATGATCAAAGAAAAAATAAATCCAAGGATGGTCAGGTTAAATATCTGTCCGATCGAATAGGTCAATGGAGTCAAAACCTTTTTATACATAGTCATCACCGTATCAACCTGATTTTCCGGCCTGCCGGCTTTTGTCAGTTCCTCTTCAATAAAAATGATCAGTTTATCTATCAAACCAGGATCGACTATCTTGAAAAGAACAAAAGTGTAAAACGCCATAATCAGCGAAGCAAAAAAAGTCAGCAGTGTACCAAATCCTAAAGCCCTGGAATAAGGCAGTCCTGCATCTCCTGAAACTTCTCTGAAAGTCCACAATGCCCAGCAAAGACACAAAATAATGATAAGATAGGAAAGATAAGCCATCCCTGTTGAAAAAGGTTTCCCCATTACATAAAATACAACTGAATTCAATACAAGGGCGATACCCATATAAAGACCAAAATTCATGGCCTCTTTCGTTACCGAATGACTCCGACGTTCCATACTCTAAGAGATTATCCTGCAAACATAAAACAAAAATACCGTTTTTAATTAAACTATCATAAAGTTTGGGAGAATAGCTTTTAACAAGAGCTTTTCTTCCTCGTGGATGAAGAGTAGTACGTGGCCGGTAATTGAATTTATGTAATCCGGAAACATTGGGAATCAGTAATTTCGTGTAATTCGTTAAAAATTCGTGTAATTCGTTATTATAATTGGCAACATCCTGATTTTTTCCTACTTTTGCACCGGGTAAGTCCTTCACGACCAGCTCCTGTTGAACTCCCCCAGGGCCGGAAGGCAGCAAGGGTAGATGGTCGTAGCGGTGCGATGCAGGTAGCTTACCCACCTGCCGAATTAGCTCAGTTGGCCAGAGCACGTGATTTGTAATCTCGGGGTCGACAGTTCGAATCTGTCATTCGGCTCAATATCAGGCTATAGGCTTTAGACTATAGCCTGTAGGTTAAATCAGTTTCAGAGTTACAGAATCCCTCATGTACGGTATTACAACATTGAAACTTTTTATACATAACCCTTGATTTATTTTTACCCCAAACCCAATAGTCCAAAATACTGATTACTGATTACTGATCATTGATTCAGCAGATCCAGCACTTTGACAATAGCAGGAAAATTTGAAATGCTTTTTATGGGTGATAATTGGAGCCGTTCCTGCCTGATATGATTAATGAAATCCTTATCCTGACAGAGCGAAAAATTATCCCCTGCAATAATTTTTAATCCCAACGCCGTCTTTAATGTAGTTCCCCGTACGCGCACTGAGCCGTCGGTGCGTGCAGGATGAAAGTGGATATAACAGTCTTTCTTCTCTCCTTTTCGAAATGTCCATTTAGAGCCATCAGGCAGAAAAAGAAAGTTATAATCCTTACCTCCATTGCTGACCCATTCATCATACGCCAACTGTTCGAAAACGGATAATTCAGTGAGTTGCAATTTTACAAATGAAATAATCTGATCCACTGATAAAGAACCATAATAAATATCAGTAACCTGCGGTCCTATATTGTTAATCAGATCAAAAACTTCAGATTCATTGACTGATAACCTGGCCTTTCTTATAAAGTCTCTTATAAATCCCAGATGATGCTTTAAAGGATTGAAGGTAAAAGGAGGCTCTATCAGATCAGGTTTTATGACTATTTTTGACACATCAATTTCATTCATTCTTAACAAAATTATGCAACCTCGTGTGAATAAACAAAATATAATTCATGAAAACAAAGAGGAAAACGGAAATCCTTCTCTGCCCTATTATCCGTTTCAGATTTATGAAGTAATAAGGATAATTGACGGAATCCCATTGTTTCTTGAAGACCACCTGGAGAGATTATATACTACCGCTGAGCAATCAGGTATTTTCAACCTTCCCGGACAGGATAATATAAAGAAAAAAATAGAGAAACTGATCACTGACAACAACCGGCTGATTGGAAATATTAAGCTGATCTTCACAATTACTGACCCGGCTCAGAGACCAAAAAGTGAGTTGTTTTTTATTCCTCATTCTTATCCATCCAAAGAAAAATATAGATCAGGAGTCAGGTTAGGTTTGTTATATGCGGAACGTCCTAACCCCTGGCTTAAGATTGTGTACCCGTATGTAAGAGACAAAGCTGATCTGTTAATCTCAGAAAACAACCTGTTTGAAGTCTTATTGGTTGATAAAGATGATAATATAGCTGAAGGAAGCCGTTCAAATGTGTTTTTTGTAAAGCACAATCAATTGTATACCAGCCCTGACGAAAAAGTTCTGAATGGGATCACCCGCAAGAAAATATTCAAATTGTGCCTTAAAAATGATATTCAATTAATTAAAGAAGATATACCGCTGATTAGCCTTGAAGAATTTGAAGGAGCAATTCTTACAGGATCATCCCCAAAAGTGCTTCCGGTTTCAGCAATTGGCAAAATCTCTTTTAATCCGTCAATTCCATTGATCAGGCGATTAATAAATCTTTACGATCAGGAAATTGAAGAGTACCTTGATTCAAAGAGAACCAGCAAATAAATCCGAATTGCAGATATTCATTTCTTGCTTCACAAGCCTCTTCTTACATAAACGGCCATACTTTATATGTCGATGGCGGCTGGCAGGCTTGCTTATAGGTTAATCATCTTCAGATTATTTGGAATACAGCAGTATTTCAATTACCTTTGAATACAAGTTGGAAGTTAATATCTGATCAAGCTTTTATTTCCTATAACATGCAATTATGAAACAGCTCATAATTGAAAATATTGACAAACCGGAAATCCTCGAAAAATTGTACCGCAGTAATAAACAGGATTTTCGCAAATCATTCGCTGAAATTTCGGATGATTATCAGACTGAATTGGTAAGATACTGGAAAATAAGGCTTTCCTTTGAAACAAAAACAGAATCCGCAAAAATTATCCGATCAGAACTTCTGGTCATCATCGCATTATCGGTATTATCGGTAATATTAATCAAGCTCCCGTCTATCTTTCCGGGAATTGAGATGAAAAGTTTTTATCAAAGAAATACTGCCATTATCGTTTTCAATGGTATAATTCTTTACAATCTATGGCAGAATAGCTTTTTTAACAAAAAGCATCTGTTCTTCTACGGCTTGACTCTTCTTATATTAACCCTGTTTATTAACCTCTTGCCATCCGATAAAAGCGATACAAGCACACTTTCATTTATTCATGTTCCTCTCTTTTTATGGTGCCTGTGGGGATTTACATTTATTTATTTTGATATCCATAGAATAAGCAGATTGATCGATTTTATTAAGCTGAGCGGAGAATTGCTTATCATGACAGGTCTAATACTCAGCGCCTGGAGCCTGTTCAGCGGGATCTCATTACAGTTATTCAGCGCAATTAAGACAGATATACATCAATTCTTTGCTGATTATATCATGATTCCCGGCGCGGTTGTTGCGCCCATCGTATCTTATTATCTTGTAAGACTGTATCCCGATCTGACGAGCAAGATCCCTCCCGTGATTGCAAAGATATTTACCCCATTGGTTTTGGTTTCTCTTGTAATCTATTTAATCTCATTGTTTTATTTAGGAATACCTGTATTGGAAGACAGAGAGAGGCTTATCGTATTTAATATCCTTCTTGTAGCAGTAATGGCAGTTATTATATTTTCAATCCTGGCGCTTGAAAAAACAGAAAGGAAAAACCTTAATGTATTTTTCCTTTTCAGTATCTCGATCTTAACGATTGTCATCAACTCGATTGCCTTAATCGCAATCGTCTCAAGAGCATTAAACGGATTGACACCCAACAGGACGGTCGTACTGATTTCAAACATCCTGATTTTTATTCATCTCATTCTTCTTACTATAAACCTCTATCGCTCAGGCTTCAGGAGTAACGGACTGGAGAGAGCAGAGAAAACAATTACAAATTACCTTCCTGTCTATGCCTTCTGGACTATTATTGTGATATTCATTCTTCCCTTTCTTTTCGGATTCAAATAGGAGTTTTCACATCTCCTTTCAAACCGGTTACTTCTCCCCTTCTGACACCATTATTCGCTATATTATGTCCGGAGTTTATTCGTACATTATTCGTATATTATTCGTAGATCATTCGTATATTATACGAATGATCTACGAATAATATACATATAATCTATGAATAAACAACGGTGATGGTATTGTTCTTTACCTGTTGAATCATTTCTGAAAAAAGCCTGGAGCAGAAGCAAAAAAAACGGCAGCTAATATTTTGCTGCCGTTTATTAATTAATTAACGATTTTTTACTCTTCAACAGGCACTTCCCAATTCATGGCGGCCATGCGCTGATAGGATCTGTATCTCCATTTGGCATTTTCTTCAGAAGCTTTGAAAAGTTCATCGGCTTCAGCAGGGAATGATTTTTGAAGTGCGGTATAACGGACTTCTCCCTGCAAAAATTCCTGGAATTTGCTCCAGTCGGGTTCCCTGGAATCGAGCTGGAAAGGATTTTTCCCTTCCTGCTCAAGCATCGGATTAAAGCGATAAAGATGCCAGTATCCGCACTTAACCGCCTTATTTTCCTCTTCCTGTGATTGTCCCATGGAAAGCAATCCATGTGCGATACAGGGTGAATAAGCAATGATAAGCGATGGGCCGGGATAAGCTTCAGCTTCGCGGACAGCTTTTAAGAACTGTGCTTTACTTGACCCCATAGCTACCTGAGCCACATATACATAACCGTAAGTCATGGCAATGGCTCCAAGATCCTTCTTACGAATCCGTTTGCCTGCTGCTGCAAATTTGGCTACTGCTCCAACCGGAGTAGATTTAGAAGCCTGTCCTCCTGTATTGGAATATACTTCAGTGTCAAGGACAAGAACATTCACATCTTTACCTGAAGCCAGAACATGATCAAGACCGCCGTAGCCGATATCATAGGCCCAGCCGTCACCTCCAATAATCCAGATTGATTTCTTTACCAGATATTGTTTAAGCGAAAGGATCTCCTTTGCATAACTTTTATTGACTCCTTTTATGGCTTCCAGAACTTTGGCTGAGGCTGCCTCTGAAGCAGCGGCTTCGTCACGTCCGGATATCCATTCTGTAAAAGCTTCACGCTCTGCATCTGAAATACCATCCACTAAAGCAGAATTCATAATGGTCATAATACGGTCCCTGCTTGAAGCGACTCCTTCAGACATTCCGAAACCATACTCAGCATTGTCTTCAAAGAGTGAGTTTGCCCATGCAGGGCCATATCCGGATTCATTGTTTTTACAATAAGGCGTGGAAGGGGCTGAAGCACCGTAAATCGAAGAACAACCGGTTGCATTGGCAACCATCATTCGTTCACCAAAGAGCTGGGTGACCAGCTTGATGTAAGAAGTTTCACCGCATCCGGCACAAGCACCCGAGAATTCGAACAATGGCTGAGCGAACTGTGAATATTTAAATGTCTTGTCCTTTTCGACCAGTTTATCTTTATAAGTGACCTTCTTTGAGAAATGATCCCAGTTGGCAATTTCAGCCTGTTGTGTCTCAAAAGGTTTCATTACCAAGGCTTTTTCTTTGGAAGGACATACATCGGCACAATTGCCGCAGCCTGTGCAATCAAGAGGTGTCACCTGGATACGGAACTGATGTCCGGTAAATTGTTTTCCTGCTGCTTTTAATGTAGTGACGCCCTGTGGCAATTCAGCCATTTCCTTTTCATCGATGAGGAAAGGACGGATTGCGGCATGAGGACAAACATAGGAACACTCATTGCACTGGATACAATTTTCAGGAATCCATTCGGGAACTTCGACGGCAACGCCGCGTTTTTCAAAGGCAGATGTTCCGGAATCAAAGGCGCCGTCTTCTCTTCCATTGAAAGAGGATACCGGCAGGGTATCACCTTTTTGTGCATTAATAACGTCCACAACATTTTTGATAAAATCAGGACGATTGCCATTGATATTTTCTTCGATCACCTTTATTTCCGCCCATTCCGAGGGAACTTTAATTTTCTGAACATTATTCCCTCCGGCGTCTACTGCGGCAAAGTTCATGTTGACAATGGTTTCTCCCTTCCTTCCATATGATTTTACGATCGCTTTTTTCATCTGTTCTACAGCCAGATCATAGGGAATAACATTGGTGATCTTAAAAAATGCGGATTGCATAATTGTATTTGTGCGATTTCCCATTCCAAGATCTGACGCAAGTTGGGTGGCATTAATGATATAAAAATTAATATCATTTTCAGCCAGGTATTTTTTCATATGGTCAGGCAGGCGGTCTTTAAGCTTCTTCTTCATCCCACAATGTGTTGAGCAGGAATGAACCGCCTTTCTTTAATCCCTTCAGCACATCATAAAGGTTGACATAAGCCTGAACATGACAGGCAACAAAGTCGGGAGTGGTTATCAGATAAGTCGACCGGATCAGGCTGTCGCCAAACCGAAGGTGTGAAGAGGTAAAACCGCCCGATTTTTTGGAGTCATAGGCAAAATAGGCCTGGCAATATTTATTTGTAGATTCCCCTATAATTTTGATTGAGTTTTTGTTTGCTCCAACAGTTCCGTCCGAACCAAGCCCGTAAAATTTTGCTTCATACAAATCGTCAGGAGAAACCTTCACTTCAGGTAATAAAGGAAGTGAGTGAAAAGTCACGTCATCAACAATACCAATAGTGAAATTGTTTTTGGGTTCCTTCATTTCAAGGTTTTTGAAGACCGATATTATCTGTGAGGGTGTTACATCCTTTGATCCCAATCCGTAACGTCCGCCAACAATAAGAGGAGCATTGGTTTTGCCGTAAAAAGCATCCCTGATATCCAGATAGAGAGGCTCACCATTTGATCCGGGTTCTTTTGTACGATCAAGTACTGCAATCCGCTTTACATTGGAAGGCATTACTTTGAACAGGTACTTGGTCGAGAAGGGACGATAAAGATGTACAGCAATCAGTCCGTATTTTTTACCTTGTGCATTTAAGTAATCAATTGTTTCACGGATAGTTTCAGTACCGGAACCCATCGCGATAATGATGTTTTCTGCTTCTTTGTCACCATAATAAGTAAACGGATGATATTCTCTTCCTGTGATTTTGCTTATTTCCTGCATATAAGCCTCCACAATATCAGCAACAGGTTCATAAAACTTATTGCTTGCCTCTTTTCCCTGGAAGTAAATATCAGGGTTCTGGGCTGTGCCGCGTGTTATGGGATGTTCAGGATTCAGTGCCCTGTCACGAAATGCCTGTAAGGCTTTTACATCTAAAAGGGAAGAGAGGTCTGACTGATTAAGAGCCTCGATTTTCTGGACTTCAGCCGACGTCCTGAAACCATCAAAAAAATTCAGGAAAGGTATGCGGCTTTTAATAGCACTTAAATGAGCAACAGCGCTCAGGTCCATTACTTCCTGTACAGATCCTTCAGCCAGCATGGCAAAACCTGTCTGACGGCAGGCGTAAACATCACTGTGATCTCCAAAAATGCTCAGCGCATGAGCAGCTACAGCACGGGCGCTGACATGAAATACGGCAGGCAATAATTCTCCGGCAATTTTATACATATTCGGGATCATGAGTAACAAACCCTGAGAGGCAGTATAAGTGGTTGTCAGCGATCCGGCCTGTAATGCCCCATGAACTGCTCCCGAGGCTCCTCCTTCACTTTGCATTTCTGCAAGCCTGACCGGCCGGCCAAAAATATTCTTTCGTCCATTGGCGGCCCATTCATCCACTACCTCTGCCATAGTAGATGATGGTGTGATAGGATAAATACAGGCTACTTCGCTGAACATATAACTGATATATGAAGCGGCATAGTTGCCATCACAGGTAATAAATTTCTTTTCTTTTGCCATTGTGTTTTACTTTTGTTTGTTTAATAACCTTATTAACTTAGTTTTAATAATTTATTCATTTCTGTTAATATAAGAAACCAAAAAGCCAGAGCGGAATCACATTTTGCTCACCAATTTCTATCATATCAGCTGCGGCATAACAGTTTTCACCATCAGCCTGTGTGTATTTTCCTCCGACTGCAAATTCAAATCTGTCAGCTACCTTAAAATCAAGTTTTTTTGAACTCGTGATCTTATTCTGGTATCCAACCTGATTGTAAAAAAACGTGGTGCGCAGGTTCCTGTTGTTGATGTTATCCGGAGCAATAATATGCAATAAATTGGTATTGTGAAGGTAAACGAGGTCAGGCTTTTGAAGCTGTCCGTTCGTCCCGTTGGAAAAAAGCAGATTGATGAGCCTTGCATTTTTCAAATACCGCAAATAATTCAGAACCGTGGCACGGGAAGTTTCTATTTCCGAGCTTAATTTAGTTACATTGGGAGAAAAGGGCATTTGTCCTCCGATCAACTGAAGCAGTTTTCTCAATTTGGGGATATATTTCAGTTCTATCTGATTCAAATAGGTAACATCAATCTCCAGGGCCAGATTTACGTGTTTTAATAGACTCTCCCCGTAAAACTCGGGATTTTTAATAAAATAGGGATAATAACCGCTTTTCAGATACTCGGGGAAATAGGCCAGGGGCCTTACTTTTTCGATGATTTCATGAACGATCTCCCTGTGCCGGTGCAATATATCTTCCAACGCGATTTTAGGGAACTTTTCTTCCGTCCGAAGATTCAGAAATTCCCTGAACGATAATCCTTCCAGGTGATAGATTTTGGCTATGTCTCTCAGATCATCATTCCCTTCGAGTATTCTTAAAACAGGGGAACTGGTAAAAATAATTTTAAGATTGGGAAGCTCATCACGGCAGTGGCGAAGCTCTTTCGACCATTCAGCGTATTTGTGTATCTGATCCAGAACGAGCACTTTCCCTCCACGTTTATAAAATTCATCTGCGAATGAAAAAATCCGGCGTTTGGCAAAATAAAAATCATTGAGATTTACATACAGACATTCGCGTGAATTTCCGAACTGCCTGCGGATATAATTGAGAAGAAAGGTCGTTTTGCCCACTCCCCTGAAACCTTTAATTCCGATCAACGGATGAGACCAGTCGATTTCCTGATACAACTCCCTGTTAATGAGATCAGAAGTCGCATCCACCAAAACTTTATGGGCTTCGAAGAAATATTCCACGATGAAAAATAATAAGGAGCCAAATGTAATGAATTAATTTTTGATTTTGCAATCTTCAGATAACAATTTTATTTATTAATGTTATTTAAAATTGATAAAAATAAGCTCTAATAGGTATAATGGAATAACAAAAGATAATTTAAAAGGTAAATAAGGAAGGTTGATAAACAATTGATTTAATGCGATCTGCAATTATAAGTATATAAAGAATCGCGGCAGGGGGGAATAATTTTTGCTTTTGCAAAGCATGACACAGGTCGCAGAGTTGCGACAGCAGCTGTTTTTATAATTTTAATTCTGATTGCTTTAGCTTTTCTATTTTCTTATCTTGTTTGTTTGATAGGATTTGAGCTATAAATTCATTTCTATGCTTTACTTTTTCTTGTAAGTCTTGGAACCACTTATCAAAAGAACCGTACCAAATTTCAAAACCCTGCATATTCCACTTCTTGCTTTCTTTCTGTATTTGTTCAAAAATATTCAGAACTTCATTACTACCTGTGTATAAAGCAGAATATAACTTGAACTCATACAAAGAAGCTTGTTTACCAGAATGGATTTTAATTAACATGTCACTAAAACGAGAATTAATTAAATCAAGCATAGTTTTTAAAGAAACATCTTTATCAAGCGGAAGTAATATTTGCTTTTTTGAGCTTTCTAATACGTCTGGGAAATAAACACTATGCTTATCATAAGGTATTGAGAACTGTAGCCCTTTCTTATTATATAACTCTTGCAGTATTATCGGACTGTTTAAGCATTTCCTTAAATCATTTTTCCATAACGGATATATCACAAAGTGAGGTCTGTATTCTTCTGTACGAGGTAGCTTAATTAATTCTATTCCAATGATTGTCGGCCCGACTACTTTATATAATTTATTTTGGGCATATCCTGTAAGATGAGGAAAGGCATTTAGCCATTCCTCTGTTATCTTTTTCTTAATTGCTTTTAAATCTTCTGCCATGCTTATTTAGGTTTAATTATTTGTATGGGTAAATGAAAATTATCCCCCCCGCTGGCGCGGTTTTGCAAATAGGAGTGGTCGAAAGATTTTTTTTAACATGTTTTATCATTTAAGGATGTATGATTTTTTCGAAAAATTCTATGCCGATACTTCTCATGGAGGGGAATATAATTGAAAGTATTTTTTATTTACCAAAGCCGGATCTCCGCCACAATCTTTAACGATTATTTTTACTATAGTTTCCCAAAGCTCTATTGTAAACCTGCGTTTTGCTGTTTTATATCCATATTCATTGAGTTTCTTATATAGTAACAACAACATGGATGCAATCAGCGTCATGTAAAGGATTACTTTGATTCCGTTCTCGCTCACTGATAAGAAATGACTGGCGTTGAGCTCTTGTTTAATAAATCGAAAGAATACCTCAATATCACATCTTTGTTTGTATATATCTGCAATTTCTTTAGGAGTTAGTTCCAGATTATTGGTGAAGAAATAAAATACATTTTCTTTCTTCCTGAATGATCCCTTATTCATGGGAGGGGTTGTATCTATTTTTTCTTTCCGTTCTGCAATGATAAGACGGTATTGGTTGTTTTGGTCCATTTCGTGTTTACCATACAAATGAACAATTTGGCTACTGATCAATATTAGTTCACCTAAATCTTTCCCATCTTCCGAAAGTTGATCTGAGGATATGATGTCATATCTTCTGTTTGTTCTTAATCTTCCTACAAATGAAATATTATCAGAGTTAAATGAGGAAAAGGCTTTAATTGCAGCAACCCCTCTGTCAAAAGTGTAGATATTGGTGATTGAACCTTCTTTGGCAGCATTTAGCTTAACCACTTCAGATGTTGCCATATCTTCACTCAAATAAGAGGATTCGTTGTATACTTTAAAATCACACGCAGTCAGTCCATCAAATGCAACAGTGTATTTAATCTGTTTCACAACGTTTTCAGGTGATTTGCTTTTCTTTATTCCATTTGATAATCCCTGTTTGAGTTTATTACACGTTTCAGCAACCATACTGCTGTCTACACGTACAATCCTGTACTTCAATTGTTCTTTAACAGTAAAGAATTTTGAAAATTCTTTATAGATGTTCTCGTAAATCAATCGGAAAAACTCTGAATCGATTTTGGATAATCGAGTAGATATTGAGCCATGGGATACTTTCATTCCGGCATCATAGCAAAACATAGCTTTAAAAAGATCGCTCTTGAAAAGATCTTCCAGGGTTCTCTGACTTGTTCTATCCGTGGTAAGAACGCCATATAACAGCAAATTAAATATACGCTGCCCGTAAAGTACTTTGGCACAGTAGTCTACCTTTGTATCTTTCGACAAGGTGCTTAATAGGTCATCAGGGATAAGACCCATTACTTTTTGAACATTAATTTTTTGGCCTGTATACATTTATCTCATTGTTTTGATATAAATGTACATTAAAAATGGATGCAAAAATATGCCACAATAAATTAGTTATCAACATATTGATGTTAATATATAATAGATAATATAAATTATAACAAAGATGTAATTTTACAATTAAAATCTTTCGACCACTCGTGTTTTGCAAACTGTGCCACTTCTTGTTCAATATCCTTACGATTGAACCCATTATTAGTCAATCAATATAATCTCAAGCAAACCTTTCTCTCCCCCCTTCTGGCGCGGTTTTGCCAATTGTGCCTTTCCCTAAATGGGCAAATAATTTAATTCTTTTATCGAGCAAGGCACGGGTCACAGACCTGCACCAGCAGGGGATATAACAAAGGTAAGAAGAAAACCCGAGGGTTAAAATACCCTAACTGACTTATTTCCGGAAATTATTGTTGTTCCAACAAAGCACGGATCACAGATTGCGTTAACACAGGTAGCAAAAGTAGCAAGGTTGCAAAAGTAGCAAATGGTAGCAAAGGTAGGAAATGGAGGAAGTGTAGGAAGTAGTGAAAGGGGAAAAATGGGAAAAATTATCTCAGCATAAATTGGATAATGGTGCAAGCCTTTCCTGCATGAAGTGTGAGATTCCCGTCATTCAACGATATCAACTATTTCTATCCCCATCTTCAGGCTTGATTAATAAAGTCTTTCAGAAAAACTATAAAGAGGGCGTTCAAAAAAAAACGGGAACATTTCTGTTCCCGCTTATATATTCTGCCTATTATTATTTAATTCTTAGAATCAATTGCTGTTCATTGAAATCAGAAATTCCTCATTCGAGATCGTTTTGATGAGACGGTCTTTAACAAACTCCATAGCTTCCATAGAATTCATTCCATTAAGGAAGTTTCTAAGAATCCATATCTTATCAAGAATATTTTTATCGAGAAGGAGGTCTTCACGCCGCGTACTGGAGGCAATGATATCGACAGAGGGGAAGATACGCCTGTTGGAAAGTTTGCGGTCAAGCTGAAGCTCCATGTTACCGGTACCTTTGAACTCTTCGAATATGACATCATCCATTTTTGATCCGGTATCTGTAAGAGCTGTAGCCAGAATTGTGAGCGATCCGCCCTCTTCAATATTCCGGGCTGCCCCAAAAAATCTCTTTGGTTTATGAAGTGCGTTTGCATCGACACCACCTGAAAGTACTTTTCCGGAAGCTGGAGCAACAGTGTTATAAGCCCTGGCAAGCCGTGTGATGGAATCGAGCAGTATCACCACATCGTGTCCGCATTCGACAAGACGTTTAGACTTCTCGAGAACCATGTTGGCGACTCTTACATGGCGGTCAGCAGGTTCATCAAATGTAGAAGCAATGACTTCTGCATTTACGCTCCGTGCCATATCTGTAACTTCTTCGGGACGCTCATCAATCAAAAGTACGATCATGTATACTTCAGGATGATTGGCTGCTATTGCATTGGCAATGTCTTTTAAAAGAACGGTTTTACCCGTTTTCGGCTGTGCAACTATTAATCCTCTCTGTCCCTTACCAATCGGGGCGAATAAATCAACCACCCGGGTTGAAACATTACTCGATTTTGCCGTAATATTGAATTTCTCATCCGGGAACAAAGGAGTTAAATGGTCAAAGGGAACACGGTCACGAATATATTCCGGGCTGCGGCCGTTAATCTCCATGACTTTTACCAAAGGAAAATATTTTTCACCTTCTTTTGGCGGACGAATAATTCCATTGACTGTGTCACCTGTCTTTAATCCGAAAAGTTTAATCTGGGATTGGGAAACATAAATATCGTCGGGAGAGGTCAAATAATTATAGTCAGAAGAACGCAGAAATCCATAACCCTCATTCATTATCTCAAGAACGCCGGAGGCGTTGATAACTCCCTCAAAATCATAGTTTCTTTCGGATTCCCGTGATTTTTGTTGCGGAGATTGTTGTTTTTGCTGAGCAGGCACAGAAGAAGAGATGTTACTGGCTCCACTATTTCTTTTAGGAAAATTCTGATGAAATTTCTGACGCGACTTTGGATTAACTTCAGTTCCGAATTTTTCCTCAGTCTTTTCTTCCTGAAGAGGCAAAGCGTCCGGATCAATTTCCTTTTTTCTTTCTTCTTCTTCCGATTCGCCGGCATTTTTTGAAGAAGAACTGATCAAAGTCGATTCTGTCCTAAAAATCCTGGGCCTGCGCTCTCTTGAATCATTCTGTTCAATCTTGCTATTTGCAGCCTTTCGGGGAAATGGTCTGATTAATGGTTGCCTTTCAACTTTAGTGTCAGATTTTGGCGTCTCAACTTTTTCAGGATTGGAAACTTTATCAGGTGCCATTTCTTCTTTTAAAGGAACATTTTCCTTAAGTGATAACTCTTGTTTCTCATGATAAACGGTTCTTGCCGACACCTTTTTTTCGGCTTTTTTTGGCTCGGACGCTATAACAGCCTGTTTGTCAAGAATTTTATAAATAAGGTCCTGCTTTTTAAATGACTCTACCCGTTTAATATTTAACTCTTTGCCTATTTCGCGCAATTCAGGCAATAATTTCTTGCTAAGTTCAAGAATGTCATACATTTTTAACGATTTTTTTTATTCATCAAAGCTTTTATGCAACCCAAGCCGGAAGCAAAAAAGCAATTCTTAAATTATTTTCAAAAATTGGAAGTATATCGGGATTCAATGAAGATTACGTGAAAGATTGAAATCGAAATCCAACACAAAGATATATATTAGAATTTAATTCACAAATTTTTTAATTCTTTTTTAACAATGCATTCTTTAGGAGTTCAAACTTTATTCCGCCTTTTAAACAATATTTACATGACAAATGTTCAGAAATTCCTGCTCTTATTTCAAATCAAATTTAGATCTAAAAAATCAACCGAGTCTGTTAATTATATAGATTAATTATTATATTAATTAAAGCATTGCCGCAACCTGTTCTTTTTATTTGGAACATTATCTCAAAATCCCGCAGCCCTTTAGATCATGCAAAATCTTGATCCTGATTATTCTGCTTTAATTGACGTCCTGATTTTTTCTTTTTATAATAATTTTTTTTGTAAATTCAGATATATTGATTAAATTGTAAAGTAAGAAAAAGATATTTACCCGGATTTGTTACTAAATATACTAATCAACTATCGCTTTCATGAGGCAATTAAAGATTACAAAACAAGTAACCAACAGGGAAACACCTTCGCTTGATAAATATCTTCGGGAGATAGGGAAAGTAAGACTGATAACACCTGAAGAGGAGGTAAAGCTGGTTCATAGAATCCGCAATGGCGACAGGAAAGCGCTTGAGACTCTCATTAATGCAAATCTGAGGTTTGTTGTTTCTGTGGCCAAACAGTATCAAAATCAGGGTCTGACTCTTCCGGACCTGATTAATGAGGGCAATCTTGGATTGATTAAAGCGGCCGAACGTTTCGATGAGACAAGGGGATTTAAATTTATATCTTATGCTGTTTGGTGGATCAGGCAATCGATTTTACAATCATTAGCAGAACAATCCCGCATTGTAAGATTACCATTAAATAAGATCGGTTCTATCAACAAAATCAACAAAGCGTTCACCAAAATGGAACAGGAATTTCAACGTGAACCTATGCCCGAAGAGATTGCTGAGGTTCTCAATCTTCAAATCTCGCTTGTAGACGAATCATTAAATTCATCCGGTTATCATATATCAATGGACGCACCCTTAAAAGATGACGATAAAAATGAGAATAATCTCTATGATGTATTTATTTCCAATGAAACCCCGACACCTGATAATAAACTAATTGACAGTTCACTGAAAGTTGAGATTGAAAGAACATTATCAACATTGAATAATCGCGAAGCTGAGATTCTAAGATACTATTTTGGATTGAACGGAATGACCGCTCACACCCTTGAAGAGATCGGTAAAGAATTGGACCTTACGCGCGAAAGAGTGCGACAGGTTAAAGAGAAGGCCCTCAAAAAGCTCCAGAATATTCATCAGAATAAATTGTTAAAATCATATCTCGCGTAATACAATATTCAATTGGCATTGGTCAATGTACAATGCTCAATTCTTTGAACATTTTTGATTAAATTTGTCGGTTAATTGAATCCCGAAATGTAGCAAAACATTGCACATTGAAAATTGAACATTGAAATTAGAGTTGTGAACAGATTGATAGCCCCCTCCCTGTTATCGGCAAATTTCAATTGCCTGGAAAAAGAGATTGAGATGCTTAACCGAAGTGAAGCTGACTGGATTCATCTTGATGTAATGGATGGAGTCTTTGTTCCGAACATTTCTTTCGGAATTCCTGTCATTAACCACGTAAAAAAGATCGCTAAAAAACCTCTTGATGTTCATCTTATGATCATCGATCCGGACAGGTATATTGAATCTTTCAGGGAAGCAGGGGCCGATAGCCTGACAGTTCATTACGAGGCATGTACACATTTACACAGAACAGTTCATGCCATCCGTGATCACGGCATGAAAGCAAGCGTCTGCCTTAATCCGCATACACCGGTTCTATTGCTCGAAGATATTATTCGTGATACCGATATGATATTGTTAATGTCCGTCAATCCAGGTTTCGGAGGTCAGAAGTTTATCGTAAATACTTATGAAAAGGTAGTAAGGCTCCGTCAAATGATTGAAAGAAAAAAGGCGGACACGCTCATTGAAGTAGACGGAGGGATCAATTTCGAGACAGGGAAAGGTCTTTTTGAAGCCGGCGCTGATGTCCTCGTTGCCGGAAGTTTTATCTTTGGTTCTGATGATCCTGAAATGACAATAAAAAAACTTAAAACCGTCTAATCTTATCCTGAACCAATTTTATTGCGCCTCAACCTGAAGTGATACAAGTTTCACATCGATTCCGCTGATAAGTTTAAGTTTACGCATCAGTTCTTCGTGTTTGGAAGTCTCTCCCACCAGTTCCAGGAAAATCAATCCCTGGTCCGAACAATTTTCAAGTACACCGTCATGAATTCCCAACCGGGTTTTAATATAACAGCCCCAGCCGGTTAATACCTTCTGAACTTTATCAACAGATTCTTTACGATTGCTGATTAAAATGAGCAAAATTGATTTTTCCATGATTTAATGAGTTTTGTTTTCAGAAATTTACGAAATAAAGCCGGATAAAAAAAGGGAAACTATTTCTCCAATCAGACAAAAATTTGTTAACTTTGTATCCCCCTTTGATTATGGGGCTGACCGGTTTTGACAGCGGGCAGAAGAGGTATGTAAGCATGCCGGGCATTGGGAAGTTGGCCCGTAAATCCTAATTCTCAACAAGTAATTGGCGAAAATAATTTTGCTCTTGCCGCTTAATCGAAGTTTAGTAGATTAGCTTATCCGACATTAGATGTTGGAGCGAGACATCTCCCGGGTGCTGTTGTCCCGAAGCGGCCCGAAACGGAGGTGCAGTAATATCGGGAATAATCGGCTGGAGGCTCCGCACGGCCGGTGAAATAAAAGGAGATAAGATGGCAATCGGCAGCCTTGAGCCAGTTGTCGTTCGAAAATCAAAGAAGGGATAAGCATGTAGAAAGCGTATGGCTTCCTCGTTTGGACGCGGGTTCGACTCCCGCCAGCTCCACAAGCAGCTTTATTAAAGTATTAAAAACGAGCATCTTTGAGGTACTCGTTTTTGATTTTTATCTACCCGTGTTACCCTGCTGGTGCACTATTGCATCGCGTGTCTTCTTCTCCCGCACGTATTTCTACTCCATTTGCCTTCGCTCCCTCAATTCTTCGGCCTGTTATCCATCCTATAAAACTTTCCAATTACTCCGCTCCCCTTTATTTTTAATCGGTTGGCATAAAGCCGTGAATTTCCAATTCCTTTGTTATCGCCGAAATTGTACAGCTAATCAATGAAAACCGCGAGGTTTACCGGATAAGCTGGAAATCTTACGACACGAAACATTCACCGAAAAACCCAATCATCCACTACAGAAAATGGAAATTTGATGACCATCTGCTGGTAAAATACCATTTCCAGAGGGAGACGTACCATGCATTTCTAAAGCCTGAGCTGTGGAGAAGCCATAAGAAAATCGGTTCTGCATTAATACGACTGATCAACAAAAACCTAAAATCACAGAGAAATGGAAGAAGATAGGAAGATGTCGTTTTTTTCGGGGCCGATAACCAACAAGTACCCTAACAGTGAAACGACTTTAGCGGTGTTGAAGGAACTGATACGTTCCGGGAAACTAAAATATGTTACAGACTGTGTTCATAACGGTACTATGGACAAAAAAGAGCTGATGTATTTTACGCCGGCCTGTACCTGCAGCAGCAGAGCGGACGATAAAGTAACAGGCTATTCAGGAATACCGGGTTTAGATTTTGATGACGTGTTAAAAAAGTATGGCATTGATCCTGAGACTGTGAAGCGACTGCTTGCTGAGGATAAAGTGTTGAATTTTAATCTGATCTACGTGTCGCCTTCGGGAAAAGGAGTAAAAGCTTTTTTTACCATCGATGGGGGAAGAATAGAGGAATATGAGTTAACCTATTCTGCTGCGGAAAAACACCTCTTAGAGACTTACGGACTGAAGGCCGATCCTTCGTGCCGTAACGTTTCGAGGGCCTGTTTTCTGTGTCATGATCCGGAACCGTACTGGAACCCGGATGGGTTTGTGGAACGGGAGACATTATTGAATATGCTGATGAAGGAAGAGGTTCACGCAGAGAGCGCTGAGAAAAAAGAAAAGGGCGCGAAGAGTTATAACCAAATGCAACTAAAAGATGGAGAATTTATTTATTAATGATCCGGTGGCGATGATGCCCTGGAAGAATGAGCCGCCTGTGATTATGGCGGAGGAGCAGGATGCAGGCGGGGAATCGCTGAAAGAGGGTGATGAGACTGTTAATGCCCTTCCCGAGAGGCTTGCTTTGAGGATGATCAGTATGACGGAAAATTATCCCGAAATAGATTTCCTGCTTGAGAAGGAGGGTGTGGGATGTGTTTCAGCGGGCGATATCGTGGTGCTGAAAGGCAAGGCAAAGGCGGGAAAGACCACGGCGATGGTGTGCCTTATTACGGCTTTGCTGAAAGGAGAATATCTCGGATTCAGGGCTGTGAGACATGGAGCAAAAGTGCTGTTTGTGGATACGGAGCAAAACCCCATTAACACATCGATCCTTGCAAAGAAGGTTCACGCGCTGTGCGGTTTTGAGCCGGACAGGGACCATCCGCGGTTCAGGGTATTTAATTTCAGGGGCGACACGGCACAGCAGCGCAGCCGCCTGCTCGATGAAGCGGTTAAATTGTTTACGCCAGACCTGCTGGTGATCGACGGTGCAAAAGACCTGATCGACGGATCGGATATAAACGACCCGAAAGCGAGCGGGAAGGTGATACAGTCGCTAATGTCGCTTACGAAAATTTACAACCTGGCGATCCTGACGACGCTTCACGAGAATAAGTCGGACGCGAACCTGAGGGGACACGTGGGAACGGAGCTTCTGAACAAGTGTTCGGAGTGCTGGCAGGTGAGGAAAAACGAGGAAACCTTTGAGACGGAGCAGACCGAATGCCGCAATGAACCGGCGGGGGGATTCAGTTTCCGGTTTAACGGGGAGAAACTGCCTGTTGAGACAGAACATGTGAAAAGGCTGTCGCCTTCGGAGATGGTGGATCAGCGGATAAAAGAGAACTTCATGCTCTGCCTCCCGCAAGGCACAACACTGAGGTATTCAGAACTTAAAAAGAAGTACACTGATACCGCATCGTGCTCTTCAACTTCAGCAGATAATCATATCTCAAAGGCACTCAGGCAAGGATGGCTGAAAAAGTATAAGGAGTATTATTCGTACAACTGCCCCACGTGAGAGTTACCCCAACCCCAACACCCCACCCCCTATATATAGGGGGGTGGGGTTGGTTGGGGTAAGAAGTTTGGGGTAACCTGAGGCTGCAGGGGTAAAAGAAAATAAGATTGATATCAACAGATCAGATGTGAGAGATGAGTGATGGGAGATGGGATTTGAGAAATGAAAGATGAGATTTGATAGATGAGATATGAGATTTGAGACGCACGCCGTGCGTCACTACAACAGGTTAATATTATTACAATGGAAACAGAGATATTCGATATAATAAAGGCAGTTAACAAATTAACGGACAAAGTGATAGAGAACACCGGGAAGATCAATTCGCTTCTGGCGGCGTGGACACAGGTACCCGCGAAGGAATTAAATAACCAGTATGTGAACGAGGATACGGCATGTGTGATCCTTCACCGAAGCGCCAATACCTTGTTGAATCTGCGAAAGTCGGGCGACCTGCCTTATTTGAAGGTTGGGAAGAAGGTGCTGTATAAGGTTGAGGATTTGAAGGAGTATCTGGAGGGGAAGTACAGGGAATAGATCTGAATTAGGATTAAAGGATGGAAGGATAGTTATGAATTATAAGTGAAAGAAGGATAAAGGTCAAAGGTTGAAGGAAGAAGGGGCGGGATAAATAAGACGCACACTGTGCGTCTCTACAGGGTGGTAAAGGGGTATTTTCTTTGCGGATTTTGCGGGTTTTTTATTGCGGGCTTTGCGAGAAAATTTATTCCACAATACGGCACAATACCCCACATATAATGCTGATTAAGAATAAAATAAGCCTTATTTTTTGTATCTTTATTATCATCCGCGTAGGGGAGATTTCAGGTCAAAATCAGGACTAACCCGGGATTAGAGTTGATATAGAGTTGAATTAGACCTAAAGCGGAGGAAAATCAATTGACAATTGATAATTGACAATTGACAATTATGATGTGCTAATGTGCTACCCCCGGCCCCTAAAGGAGAGGAGGTGCTAATGCACAAAGATGAAATTATTAACTAACCTTTTAAATCTAAAAAAGATGGCAAAATTAAAAGAAAGTGTGATCGGGGTGTTGATCGGACAGATCGGTCAGGTGGTCGGGAGCACGTGGAAAGGGATATCGGTGCTGAGGGTGTTACCGGCAAGCGTGGCGAATCCTCAGACTGATAAACAAATGACCCAAAGGCAGAAGTGGGCAGTGACGATGAAGTTTTTACAGCCGATGAGCGAGTTTCTGCAGATCGGCTTTAAGTCTTATGCAATTGAAATGACCGGTATCAATGCTGCAATGAGCTGGAACATCAAAAACGCTTTGACCGGCACCTACCCAAACATCGCTGTGGATTATCCCAATGCCCTTGTGGCAAGGGGTAACCTCGCAGGATCGCTGAATGCAGTGGCAAGCTCCACCGTTGCAGGAACAGTCAAATATGATTGGGACGACAACACGGGAGAGATCGGGGCAAGTGCGACCGACAAAACCCTGCTTGTGGTTTACAACCCGGTGCAAAACCAGGCTGTAACGAATGATCAGTTGGCCGAACGTGCCGACGGAACTCAAACGGTTACCGTTCCTTCTTCGTTTTCCGGTGATTTGGTTCAGTGCTATATGGCATTCATCAGTGAAACAGGTGAAGTTTCCAACAGCTCCTTTGCAGGTGCCGTCACAGTTGCGTAAACATCAGTATGCAGTTGCAGTGGCAGTTGACAAGAGAATATTAAATCTTTTAAATACACAAAATATTCCTGTTTTTGACTGCTGCTGCCGCTGTAATCAAAACTCCCCTGCGGCTTTTTAATTACTCAATTTTCAATTATCAATTATCAATTGTTATGAAGACTCTAAAACTCATTCTTATTCTGACTGCAATCTTTCTATTGTTTTTTGCAGGTTGCGTGATCAACATCGTTGGTACCGATCCTGCCGCTGCTGCTGCCTCCGCCGCTGATCAGCCATCACTGATAAAACTTATTGCAGTCGGCATCCTTGGCGTTTACGAGGTCGTTGTCAGGATTGTCCCTTCAGTGGGCGACTATTCTGCCGTTTCCTGGATCATCAAATTCCTGAAAAAGGTATCTGATACCTTGAATATCACCAAAAGCGGATAATCTTCTTAAACCACGAAGTGGTGTTATTTGAATAACCCCGGGTTTCAACCCGGGGAAAGGATCACACAGGAAATCCCGAGCCCTGAAGGGGCTCAACAAATAAGCAAATTATTAAGATGAAAAATAATCATTACTCAAGGTTGAACCCTTTCAGGGCTCTGATGCGGAGAGAGCTACTCTTTTCCACGGGTTACACCTGTGGTTATTCAAATTTAACCACTTCGTGGTTTACCGATGGCTATCGGGTTCGTGAAATTCTTAATTCTTTAATTATCAATTGTCAATTTTCAATTTTCAATTATTATGAAACCTATCTGGAATCCTATTCTTGTTTTCAACGGCCTTCAGGTGCCGGTTCAGCTCTTTAATGCGGTTCAAAAATCGAAAGTCTCTTTTGAAATGATTGACTCTCGTGACAGAGCAAAAATCCGCATGATCAAAACCAATGAAAAAACCGGTGAACCTGTTCCTCAGCAATTTATCGGTAAAGGTTACGTTCCTGGTAGAGACGCGATTAATCGCGTCTCTGAACGCATTCTTGTCCCGCCTGACCTGATCGCATCCTGCCTTCCTCCTGTCTCAAATGAGATCGTATTTGGTTATTTCATTAACAATTGGGAATTGCCTTACACCAGGCTTGAATCTTTCTATTGGGTTCTTCCGGCAAAAGGTGATGAAATGAACTACGCTGTTATCCTGAAAGCTTTGAATGATCTGAGTTTAATTGGAATAGCTCAGGCAACCTATCAGAATTGCAGTAACCTCTTTGCTTTAGGTGCCCTGGAATGTACAGACGCGATTCATCGCGTCTCTTCTGATGCTGCCCCTGCCACTTCCGCTGCCGCTAACATATTGGTCCTTTACAGGCTTCGTTTTGACGATCAGATTGCCCATTGTGATTCGCCTGTCTTGCCTCAAATTGACAATGAAGATGATTCTGTAATGACAATTCTTAAATCGTTTATGACTTCCTGCTGTGATATTTTCGATGTTTCAGGTTTCCGTGATACGTTCAATGATAATTTTTTGCAGGCGATTGCCGCGTAAAACAATTGACAATTACCGAATAACTATCAGCCTAACAGTCTACATATTAACGTGTAGCGGTTTAGGTATTGTAGAATTGAATGAAAAAAAACATCATTTTCCCCGTAGGGGATACGGAATGCCAACAAACAAATGATTTGCGTAATACCTGCGGCGTAACAAATTGAATGGAAATGATTTATTCCGAAGCATAGGCTGAAAGCCTTATATAATTTGGCCCAATGGCAACGCCTTGGGTAAATGATGGCAACAACCTGTCTAACGCCCTGTAAGGGCAACATAACTAATTGATATGAAAAATATATTGTCCTTTCAGGACGTTAAAATGGATATTAACTTTCTACCCAGGGCGTTGCCCATGGGCTATAATATACTACCGCTTCGCGGTGTAACCGATTCGTGTAATTCGTCTCCAGTCCCGATAGATATCAGGATCGGGATCGTGCAATTCATAATCTGAAACTCTGAAACTCTGAAACTCTGAAACAATTCCTCCATGAAAATGATCAAAATTCACCGCGGTTCTTCCAAACTTCTTACTCCTCATTTCAGGGAATCTGAATTTTTTTGTAAGTCTCTTGATTTCAAAAGAGATTGGCATCTTCTTGACCGGAGTCTTGTAATGGGTGTTGAGATAGTTCGTGAATTTGTTGATGTTCCAGTGCTTATTTCAAGCTCTTATAGAACTCCTGATGGAAATAAAGCGTGTGGCGGTGCTCCTGATTCCTTTCATCTGCGAGGCATGGCAATTGATTTGCGTTGTCCTTTAAAACAATCATTGATCAAAGAAAATCTTTTCCGAAGAGGCTTTCTCTATCATGCTCTCCGCTCTGCCGGCATCAATGGTTTTGGTATCAGCGAACGATTCCTCCATATCGATACCCGTTCGTTTGGTTATACTTCTGATTCTGAATTTGGCTCGTATGCTCTTTGGTATTATTAAGGTACATGATAAGTATTACGAATGATGAAAATTCTTTAAACCAGCAATCTACAGCCTAATATCCAAATACTTATTAATGGCAAATGTAGAAATCATCAAATACGAAGAGGTAACACGCGTTATCTTGAAAATTGAATTTAGATAAATATTCCAATCATTTTTTTACTCATACCTCAACGCTTCAACGGGATTCCTTGTTGCAGCTTTCCAGCTTTGCCAGCTCACTGTCAATAAAGCAATGCCCAGCGCCAGCAACCCTGCAAGGGCAAATATCCACCATCTCAGGGTGGTTTTATAAGCAAAGTTCTCAAGCCATTGGTTCATGGCGTAATAGGCAATAGGTGTTGCAATCACAAATGCTATCGCCACACTTTTGATAATATCTTTATTAAAAAGTGAAACGAGTTCCCAAATTTTTGCGCCGTTTATCTTTCTGATTCCTATTTCCTTGATGCGTTTGCTGATAGCATAATTTATCAGGCCGAATAATCCCAGAACGGATAAAAATATTGCTATAAATGATAGTGTTGAGAGAAGGTCCCCAAACTGAGTATTGGAAACATATTGACGGTCATAAAATTCACTCAGGAAAAAATAGTCAAATGACGAATTTGGGTACAACTTTTCCCAGTTTGTTTTCAGGCTGCTAATGATAGATTTACGATTCTTTTTATCAATATCGATCACGTAGTAGTTGTAACCTTTATAAGTATTATCGGCACAAAACAAAACGAATGCTGAAAATTCTTTTTCGGGCGATAAAAGGTGAAAATCTTTGATCACGCCATAAATAGTAAAGGCGGGAGAATTGCCAAATTCGGGAAGAATAATCTGTTTCCCGACTGCCTCATTAGGTGAAGAATAGCGAAGTTTTGAACACGCTGTTTCATTAATAATAATATTTCGCGAATTGTTCTCCGATGGTAAAAAGCTTTTTCCGGCCAACAATTTCAACCTGAACACGTCCATAAAATCATAATCGATTCTTGCGCCGTCAATAACTTCATTTATTTGCGGATCAACATCAGTCCGATCGATCATCCAGCCCATTTTCAGGTATTGCCCTGGAATATCGCTTGTGGCAGTAACATTACGCACCCCGGGAATTGCTTTCGTCCTTTCCTTAAACGGGTTAAGTCCTGTGGATTGAAAGTCAGTACCCGACGGTGTTTTTAACACAATTTTGTTTTGAATATCAGCGCCAACATCAATTTTTTTCAGATAATTTAGCTGCTTGTATATTATGATAGTGCTTATTATGAGTGATATACTTATTAAAAACTGTCCGGTTATCACCATGCGCTTGATACTGAACAGTGAACCGACATTATAAGATGATCCTTTCTTTTGCGACATTGACCCGGTAAAAATTAAAGCCGGTATTAATCCTGAAATAAGAATCCCCAAAAAAAGGAACGCCAGATAAATCGCTATATTGATAGTATGTAGAACAGGGATCTCCTTCCCGGTAAAATTTTCAAAAAGACCTTTTGACAGAATTGCTATTAACAAACCGGCTATAAATGCAGAAAGATTTAAAATCACCGCTTCGACTATAAATGTCAAAAACAACCTTCCCCTGCTCGACCCGAGAATCTTTCTGGTTCTTATTTCCTTCTGCCTTGTTTCTACAAATGAAGTATTAAGGTTGATATAATTAAACCACGCAATCATAATAACACCCAGGGCAATAATGATCAGATATGTGGAATGCTGATGGTTCCCTTTTCTTTCCAATTCCCACTGTATTGATTTATTCTGGTGAATTTCTCTTAGAGGAACCAGTTCATATGTGTTGGTGAAATTATCAGACGTTTGATAAGTGCTCCGTTTTTTAATTATATCGGTGCAGGCCCTGGCTATCCGATCCGGATCGGTGTTATCAGCCAACAGAAGATAAGTATACGATACAGCATAATGCCAACTGTTATCTATACCGGGCCAGCCGGCCCGTAAAGTCTCCATCGACAGCAAAAAATCAAACTGTAAATTCGAATTTGCCGGGAGATCATAAAATACGCCGGTTACAGTAAACTCTTTAGAATCGCGATTATTACGTATGGTCATTGTTTTGCCGATTGGCGACTCTGATCCGAAATATTTTTTACCGGCGCTTTCAGACAAAACCATACTATTCGGAGCTTTTAAAACCTCATTTGGCCTTCCGGTTTTTAACGGGTATGAAAAGAAAGAGAAAAAATTACTGTCTGCAAAAAACACATTTTTTTCCCGGAATTGCTTTTTGTTTATTTCGTCCTGGTTAAATGAAATGATTTTCTCCGTATCAAAAGCCCACATTCGAAGATAACTTTTGACTTCCGCAAATTCTTCTGCCAGGGCGGGTCCAAAACCATTGTCCGATGTGGCATACACAGATAATATTCCATCTTTTTTGCCCACAATGCTGTTGATCCGGTAAATTTGATCCGAACTTTTATGCATCGAATCATAACTATATTCAAAACGCACAAAAGAAGTGGTCATTATCAGCACCCAGTATCCAACAAGAAGCCCTCCAAAACTAATCAGCGTAAAAAGGTTCCTTTTTATTATCTGTCTGATTATCAAATTAAATTCTATCTTTTTCATAGGAGTATCCAATTATTATAAAACCGCGGGTTCTATATTGTAAGCCAAATCTTTCCTTATAACCCCATCCTCCAAGCGGAAGATTTGCTTTCCGTACTGTGCAAATTTTTCGTTGTGGGTCACCTGAATAATGGTCATCCCCTCTTTGTTCAGCTCATTCAGGGCTTGCATAATCATTTCTCCCTGGGTGGAGTGCAGGTTGCCGGTTGGTTCATCGGCAAGCAGTAATTTTGGTTTGCCTACGATTGCTCGGGCAATTCCAACGAGTTGTTGCTGACCACCTGAAAGCTGCTGGGGAAACAAGTCCTTTTTGGCCACAATGTTAAAACGGTCAAGCAAATCGGCAACCATGGCCTGACGGTCACGGCTTTTTACTCCCTTGTAAATCAGCGGCGTTTCAATGTTTTCGTAAACCGTCATTTCTTCAATCAAATGGTAGGCCTGGAAGATAAAACCCATGAAATTCCGATGGTATTGAACCAGTTCTTTTTCTTTCAGTCCCAATACCGACTTATCATACAGGGAATATTCACCTTCAGAAGGGGTGTCCAGCAATCCGATAATATTTAATAAAGTTGATTTGCCGGAACCGCTGGGTCCCATGATGCTGATAAATTCACCTTCTCCGACTTCCAGTTCAATATCCTTAAGAACAAAAGTCCTTTGGAATTTGGAGTCGTAATACTTGTAAATGTTTTTTAATTGTATCATTTTAAATTAGGATTAATGGATTATAGGATTAAAGGATTATAATTACTACTCATATCTTAAAGACTTTACCGGATTCTGGGTTGCCGCTCTCAAAGCTTGTGAACTGACAGTGGAAAGTGCAATGATACAAGCGATAGCCGGGCCCGCAATAAAAGTCCAGAAAGGCATGGCAGCATGAAAATAAAACGTTCCCAAAAAGATTTGGCCCAAAAGAAATGCAATGGGCAAGGCTATACAATAAGCAATTGTCAGCCATTTCATGTAACGGGTCAGCAATAAGCGCAAAATAGATGATGTTGTTGCACCGTTTGTTTTTCTGATTCCTATCTCCTTGGTCCGGCTCTCGGTGGTGAAGGAAGCCAATCCAAAGAAGCCTAAACATGCCAACATCAGGCCAATGAAAGCTGCAAATCCAATAAGGTTGGAAGGCGTCTGCAAGTTTGTATAACTCGGCAGATCGCTGAATATCGTTGGTTTAAATGGGGTATCAGTCTCGTAATGATTATACACCTTACCTATTTTTGCTGTCAAGGCAGAATAAGTTCCTGAAGAAAACTTAACCAACATCCAATTTCGCTCTTCCGGATTGATGCTGATAATCGTAGGAACAATCGGGCCTCTGAGATCCACAGCATGAAAGTCAGTAAAAACTCCAATTACTGTACCCTTCTTCCCATCGAGAGTAATTAAGGATCCCAGTGGATTTTTAATTTTCATTACCTGCGCTGCAACATCGTTAATTACATAATTATTGGAATCGGAAGGAAATGAAGAGTTGAAATATCTCCCTTCTTTCATTTTTATTCCGACTGTTTTATTGTAATCGAAATCAGCATTGACACACCAGAAATGCAATTTTTCAGCTTCGTCCTTTCCTTCCCAACTCACTTCATTTGAAACTCTTGTTCCCCGCGACGGTATACAGTTTGTAAAACTTACCGCGTCGATACCGGGAATGGTCAGCAACTCAGCTTTCACACTTTCAGCATGTTTTTGAATGTTGACAGAATTGTCGAGAACAATCAGACTGTCTTTATTAACGCCCGGGTTGTAATTGTGCATATAGGTAGCCTGAACTTTAACTATCATCATCGCAATAATGAGTACAATGGGTATGGCGAATTGAAAAACAATAGAACTTTGCCTTAAAAAACTGTAACTGTGATCCGTAATAATTTTCCCTTTTAAGACACTTACAGGATTTGATGATGCGAGGTAAAATGCAGGGAATATTCCTGAAGCCAATCCGGTAAAGAATGTTACGGCTAAGAAAAACAGTAAAACTTTTATATCAGAGAACTGTAAATGAATATCCTGTCTGAATATCATGTTGAAGCCCGGCAACAGGAGTGAGACAATGATAATGGCGAATAAAAGACTAAGAAAGGTAAGGATAAATGTTTCACCCAGAAATTGAACAATAAGAGTAGATTTTTTTGAACCTGCGACTTTTTTAATCCCCGCCTCCCGGTAGCGTTTCATATTCAGGGCCATAGCGAGATTTATGAAATTAAAACAAGCTATCAGCAGAATTGCAAGTCCTACACATCCTACAATCACTACAAACTTCATTCCGGTCCAGACCCGTTGTCCCCCGGCATAAGAATACAGCGTTTTTTCCTTTAACGGAAAGAGAAATAATTCCTGGTTTAAAGTAGTTTCCTGGTTTTTGATTAAATCTTTTATTTTTTTATCGACCGATTTGCGATCAACTTTATCCTTTAACATGACCCAAAGCTGATTTGAATTGGCCCCGGTTTTCGATGCCCAACTGTTATCAGCCAAAAACTTTGAAAAAGGAATTACAAAATCAAATTGTAAGGTCGATTGGGTGGGTAAATTCCTAAGCACTCCTGTAACTTTAAAAGCGTCCTGTTTCTCTCCGTCATTAAGAACAAGCATTTTCCCCACACAATCCGAACTTTCAAAAAATGTCTTTGCCATCCGTTCAGAAATGACAATTGAATTCATGTCGCTCAGAATATTTTTAGTACTTCCGTAAATGAGTGGGAAAGAGAATAGGCTGAATAAATCCGGATCGGCATAGATGCCCTGCTCCGTAAAGGATTTATCATTATTTGCAAATTTATGGCTACGGAAGGCAATCCTGGCGGAAGCTTCGATCTCAGGGGCATTATCCCTCACAAGATCATCCAAAGATGCGGATTGAACTTCCTTTGGGAAACGGTCACCATTGAAATAGTTTACCCATGAGTCAACAGAATATAAACGATCATAGTTCTTGTGGAACTTGTCGTAATTAAACATATTCATGATAAACAACACGGCAATAATTGCACAGGTCAGCCCAAATGAAAGGCATAGAAAATTAAGTGTGCTGTAAGTTCTGTTGCGCCAGAGATACCGTAAGGCGATGCGAAAAAAATTTTTAAACATGATTTAGTTCTTTAAAATTTGTATTTGTAATAAACTTAGGCTTTAGGCCATACGATTTAGAATTAAGAATTAATATTGAATTCTTTAATAATACAAAGATCATTAAATTGTATATTTATACATTTTTTATGAATAAATATACATTTCTTTACTGTGATTCTGTTACGAACCAATTACGAATGATATATGAATCATTTATAACCATAAGCTGAATTTTGATTTTGCATAAATATTCATTTTAGTCATTTTATTCATTTTATTCATAACGCAGTGCCTCAACAGGATTCCTTGTAGCTGCCTTAAAAGTTTGATAACTGGTAGTTACCAGTATAATTATAAGGACAATGCCCGTTGCCAGGATAAAAACCCACGGTTGCGAATGAAATTTAAAAGCACTTGGAATAATTTCATAAGCCCACCATCCGCCGGGAAAAGCGAAAAACAGTGAAATGATAAGCAATGTTAAATATTCACGGTTAAGGATATAAAAAATACCTCCTGCCGTACAGCCATTAATCTTACGCACCCCGATTTCTTTTGTCCTTCTTATGACTGTAAAGGAAACCAGTCCCAACAAACCGATCACCGCCAGAAAAATATTGAATACGGTGAAAAATACAAAGGTTCTGTTAATAGAATGATAGGCTTTAAATGTGTGTTCATAACTGAAGGCCGAAGTCATATCGCTAAACTCAAAAGGGTCATTCGGGAAGGCCGCTTCAAATTCCCGGGTAAGAATAGCTTTGGCTTTCTGTTCATTTCTCGGATCAACCCTGAAGGCAAAAGACCATTCGCCGGAGATCTCGTCAGGGGCAAGAAGCAGTACAGTTGGTTCTATACTATTGTGGATATCCTTGTACACATAATCCTTTACAACACCCACGATAGTCCATTCATTGTTATTGATGCGTTTACCGATCGGGTTATCCCATCCAAAACACCTGGCAGCAGTCTCATTGATCAGGCAGGATTTATCTAAATCACCCGGATAATCACGTGAGAAGTCGCGACCAGTCAGTATTGTAATGCCCATATTTTTTACAAAATCATAGCTAATCCTATTAGGACAGTAATGAACTTTATCCTCTGTGTCCCCACCTTCCCAATTGATCTCTCCACCGCCAAAACTAACGAAAGGCAAGTGATCCGACATAGAAGCATCAAGAATTTCAGGGTGCTGCAAGAGCCTGTTTCTCAATCCCTCAAATGTAATCCCGTGCTTTGTTGAAGAAAGAGTAGTAAATAAAAGGTTTTCTTTTTTGAACCCCATATCACGCATTGTAAGATATCTGATTTGCAAGGAAAAAGACAACGTGAGAAGAATCAGAAAGATTGAAATGGCGAATTGTCCTGTAACCAAAGCCTTTCTCAGATTGATTTTTTCGCTGCCGCGGTCGAACAGGTTTCCTTTGAACAATGAAACAATTCGTTTTGATGATAATAACAAAGCAGGATAGATTCCCGAAAGAAGGCCGACAAATACAGCGATACCAAGAGTCATTCCGATAAAAGTCGCATTGGATCGAAACGAAAGGCTCAAATGCTTATCAATTATAGCAGAAAACATAGGTAAAAATATCCAGGCTAAAAAGAATGCTATCATCAAGGCAATTACGGCAACTATAATTGTTTCGTATAAAAACTGGACGATCAATAAGAAACGGTTACTTCCGCACACCTTCTTTATTGCTATTTCTTTCCCACGTATAGCTGAATTAGCAGTGGTCAGGTTAATATAATTGAAGGCCGACATGATCAGGATAAACAGTCCGATTACCCCGAAAAGGGTCAGGGCGATAATGTAGTCATTCCGGCCATTGAAATTTAGAAAAACCATAGACATTGGACAGAGCTGAAGTTCTTCATATTCAACCCCGTTAAAACCTTGAAATAGATTTTTGATTTTTGCTTCAACACTCCTGTAGTCCACATTTGGTTTCAACAGTGCATAGGTCATACAGTCGCCTGTCCAACTGTTGTTGCGCTTTATCCCCCCGGCTTTTTCAAGCGATGAAAATGAAACAATATAGGAAGGCCTTACGCTTGAATTTTCAGGCAGGTCAGCATATACGCCGGTCACTTTCACATCGAATTTTTTCTCAATTGTCACCGTTTTGCCCAGAGCCTTTTCGCCTGAAAAGAGTTTTTCGGCCATGGTTTTCGACAATACTACAGTGAAAGGTTCCATCAATGAAGAGGCTTGCTCTCCCTCTGTAAAATGATAAGTAAAAACGTCAAAGAGACAACTATCGGCACAGATCCCATTTTCTTCCAAAATCTGACGATTTGGGTCTGAGCTAAGGTATTTGGCTCCGTTGTAGCGGATTACCGTGATTTTTTCAAAATCCGGGAACTGTTTCTCAAGCAAAGATGCGGTAATAGCGTGTGTATGGGGAGAAATATCGTTTCCATCCATCACATTTAAATTTTTCACAAAGTGTCGCTGAACACGATAGATACGGTCGTATTTAGCATTTGACTTGTCCCAGCTTAGATCGTACTGAATAAACAGGCCTACCAGGATGAATGCCGTAAAACCCAATGCAAGCCCCAACACGTTGATCGATGAATAGATCTTGTGTTTAAGGATGTTGCGAACGGATATTTTAAAAATGCTTCGGATCATGACGAAATAAGTTTATATTTTCGGGTAATTGATTAATCTTTAAATTATTCATATCTCAACGCCTCCACCGGATTTCTTGTTGCCGCTTTCCAGCTTTGCCAGCTGACGGTCAGCAGAGCTATTCCAAGAGCCATAAAACCTGCCAGTGTAAAAATCCACCAACTTAACCCGGTTTTATAAGCAAAGTTTTCGAGCCAGCGGTGCATCACAAACCAGGCTACAGGCGTTGCCACAACAAAAGCAATACCTATACATTTCACGAAATCTTTATTAAGCATTAATAATACTTCACCGATTCTTGCTCCATTTACTCTTCTAATGCTAATCTCTTTCTTCCGTTGCTCTGTGGAACCCAGCACTAATCCAAACAGACCAAGGCATGAAATAAAAATGGCAAACAGTGATCCGTAACGGAAAATTTTCTCACTCATCATTTCAGACTTGTAGAAATTTTCAATTTCCTGGTCAATAAACTTAAACTCAAACGGAAAATTTGGGGAAACCTCACTCCAGGCTTGCCCAATACTTGTTAAGGTTTTAGAGATTGCATTGAAATTCCCGTTTGACAGTTTCACATTCAAACTCCATAAATTCCGGTCCGTGCAAAAAATGACAAGCGGCTTAATCTGATTGTGTAATGATTCAAAATTAAAGTCCTTTATAATTCCAATAATTTTATGTGTACCATCGAGTTGAAAAACGGATTCGAGAGGATTTTGAAGTCCAAATGCTTTTACTGCAGCTTCATTCAAAAGTACTGAAGAGCCGATATCACTTTTTAAACTGTCCGAAAAATTTCTGCCCTGTAAAATATTAAGGCCCATTAGTTTTACATAAGATGCATCAGCATACTCAGCATCAAAATCTACCTTATTTTCAACACCGCTAATGACCATAGGTATCGCTCTGTAATGTTGCTGCATATTGCCGGGGAATCCTAAAGAAAAAGATACAGACTTTACACCAGGATTATGCTGTAATTTGTCTTTTAATACATCAGGCTTTAATTCCGGGGATAATTTAATATTTATAATATTATCAGAAACGAATCCAATATCTGTATTTCTCAAATGGTCAAGCTGCTTTGTAACTGTTAAAGTGCAAATGATCAATATTATGGCTACAATAAATTGAATGATTATCAGCCCACGTTTCAGGATACTGTGATTGCCGGATTCCGATCTTCCTGAAATCAAAGAAACCGGTCTGAAATTATTGAAACTAAGAGAAGGAATCAGTCCTGCTATCATGCCCGTTAATGCCGAACACAAAATCAGTAACAACCAAAAACGGATGTCCGAAAGAGGAATAGCAGGCAGATGTATTGCGAAAGTCTTGCTGAGTGAGGGAGTTACCAGGTATGCCAAAAGAACTCCCAAAATCATCGCGATGAAGCTTATCATTGCCGATTCTCTCAGAAACTGGATGATTAGCTCTTTTGGCCTGGCACCAACGATTTTTTTTACCCCAACTTCGGTTAACCGTTTTACTGAACCGGCCATAGAAAGATTGATGTAGTTAATAGCTGCAATCAGTAATATGAGCAAAGCTATTGAACAAAGTGTATAAATAAGTTTTAAATTACCATGTTTAAAATAATCACCAATATTTGAAAAATATACATCTTTATAAGGAAGCAAAGTGAAATCACATTCAATTTCTTTAGGAATTAATGGTTTGAGTTGCTTGTTCATTTGTGAAGCCAATACTTTTGGATCTTGTCCCTTCTCTAATAAGACATAATTTTGAGGATTGGAGCACGTCCACAGACATTCCTTAATCCAGGACATCATTTTAGCGGTGGTTAAGTGTGATACTGCAGCTTTAAACTGGAGATTTGAATTTTCGGGAAAATCTTTAATTACTGCCTTTACTTCAACCTCACTGTTACCCAAAACTTCATTGTCTCCTCTAAGTGATAGGATTTTCCCGATAGGATTATTGTCATTAAATAATCTGTTTGATTCACTTTCAGTCAGAATAACTGATCCGGGTTCCGCCAGCGCATTTTCAAGACTACCCGAAACCAAAGGGAAATTAAATATCCTGGTAAAATTGGCGTCAGGAAAAATAACATCACTTTTTATTGATCTGTTATCCTTATATTTTAAGATGAATCCAAAATTTCTTGACCAGGAATCAACCATCGAAACATATTTAATACCTGAAACCTGGTCACTTAATAAAGATGCCATGTTATAAGAAACATTAGCCGAATTTTTGTTTAGTACCAAATAAATATTTTCAAATTGATTATAATGTTTATCTGCCCGGAATTCGTGAAAGGAGAAATTAAAAATTATTATGGCCACTGCCAGTCCCTCAGTTAAACCCGCAATATTAAGCGACGATAAAAGTTTATTCCTGTAAAGACTTCTGAAAGCCAGCTTTTGATTTAATAAAGTCATTTTTATTACTATTATTGTTTTAAACTGAAGCCACAGACTTTATCTGCCTCTTGTTGATTATTATGACAGCAACCCCAGAATTCAATGTTCAATGTTCTCCTTAAAATCTCCATATCTCCACCAATTATTTTGTGAAATCTTTTTATTACAGGACTATTCATACCTCAATGTCTCCACAGGATTTCTTGTGGCGGCCTTCCAACTCTGCCAGCTTACTGTTAATAAAGCCAACGCGATAGCAGTGAAAACTGCAGCAAGGAAAATCCAGATACTGATATGAATGCGGTAAGCGTAGTCTCGGAGCCAGCGGTCCATAATAAACCAAGTAACTGGTATGGCAATTATCCCCGCAATAATTCCTGAATACAGGAAGGGTCTCAGAAAACGACCTACGATCGATGCAACCTGTTCACCCATACATTTCCTAATCCCTATTTCCTTGGTTTTTTGTTCAGCCAGGAACATGACAAATCCAAGCATACCGAGGCATAAAACCATAATAGCAAAACCCGAAAAGATTCCGACCAGTTTGCCAAGCTTAATTTCGGCGGCCAGCATTTTTGCATATTCATCGTTCACAAATCCGTAATCAATAGACATTTCAGGTTCAATCGACTTGCAGGCCCCTTGAATGTATTTGAGCGTTTTTTCAATCTGACCTGTATTGACTTTGATTATTAAATAATTGTTAGCCCAATTTGCCTGCATTATAACCATAGGTCTGGTTTCTTCTCTTAATGAATTGTAATGAATATCATTCATGACTCCAAGGATAGGGACCAGATTTCCTCCGTCCTTCAGGCTTTTCCCGACAAAACTATCCCAGCCGATCATATCAGCAAGCTCTTTGTTAATCACAACACCTTCCTGGTTTTTATCGAAGAAATTACCTTCAATCATTTTTGTCCCAAGGGTTTTCGCCAGGTCTTCATCAGTTCCCCAAAAAGTAATCAATGGTTTGAAATTGGGATCTTTCCCTTCCCATCCCAATCCATCCCCATTGTTATTAATCATATTAGGCAGGTTAGAAACAACTGAAGAGGAAAGTACATTCGACGATCTTCCTATTTCTTCCTTTAAGGCGGAATATTGGTCTTTCAGTTTACCTTTCAGTGTCACATATACAAGCTGATCTTTTTCGAATCCCAGGTCCATCTGACGCATAAAGCGGGTTTGTTTCGATATAACCAATGTTGAAGCAAGCAGCACGATAGAGACCAAAAAAATGGCCACGACCATAGAATTGCGGAAAATACCACGGTTTTTTACAGTCTGGAAATTTGAACCCAGCGTCTCAAATGGCGAAAACTTCGAAAGGAAAAATGCCGGATAACTACCAGCCAGCAGAACTGTAAGCAGATAGACTAATATCAGAGCAATCAACGGACGCCATGAAAATAAGACGGGATAATCGATTGACTTCCCTACAGCCTGATTAAATAGCGGCAAGCCGACTAATGCAGCCACAAAAGCAAATGAAAAGGCCAAAAAACTAATCAATGCTGTATCGGAATAAACCAGCCGGACGAGACTAAAACGTGATGCACCAAGGGTTTTGCGCAGTCCTGTTTCTTTAGACTGGTTAAACGAACGGGCAGTGCTCAGATTGATAAAATTCAAAGTGGCTGCCAGCAAAACCAATAATGCGATCATGCTAAAAATACGAACATTGCGGATATGACCCTGTTCGTACAAGTACAAGTCTTTAAATTTATAAGTTCTCAGGTAATTGGTCGATTCAGGAATTTCTTTCTGAATTCGTCTGGTTATGCTTGACGCCACCTTATAATAGCCTCCGGGACCAGTCAGCAAACCAAAAGTGATAAAGCCGTTGTTGTTCCAGGTTGAAAGGTAATTGGGATTTGCATTATATAAATTTATTATATTTTCCAGTGGAATAATGGCATCGAAGGTGATTGTCGAATTGTGCGGTATGTCTTTGATGACACCAGCAACTGTTAAATCGATACGGTTATCGAAACGGACAAGTTTACCTACCGGATTGGCATTCCCAAAATATTTGGAGGCTGTAGTCCGGGTCAGTATGATTCGATTCGGTGTATTGGCTTCTCCTGCGTCACCATAGATAAAAGGAAACGAAAAAATGTCAAACAACGAGTAATCGGAAAAGGCTGTTTTCTCCATGTATTTATGCTTTCCATAGGCTATAAAAAATTTCTGATAGGCCGGAATGTAGCGACAGGTATTTTCAACTTCGGGATATTCATCTTTTAGAGCTGTACCAACAGCAGGCGGGCAGCCGCTAAAAGTTACTTTTCTTGGTCCTCCTTCAAGATAAGCATGTACTACAAAAATCCTGTCGAGTTTTGCATGAAACCTGTCATAGCTGATTTCGTCAGTAACCCAAAAGAATATGTACATTAAGCACACCAGGCCGACAACCAACCCGCCTATCCCAAATGTCATTGCTGTCTGATTCTTTTTTATTCTTCTGAATGTTAATAATATGGTTTTCATTATTATCGTTATTACTTATATCATTATTTAAGAAATAGATCTTTTCATGCCGAAGTATTCTGAAGAAATCGTTATTCATATCTCAGCGCCTCCACAGGATTCCTCGTAGCCGCTTTCCAGCTTTGCCAACTAATCGTCAATAGGGATATTCCCAATGTCACGATTCCCGCCAAAGCAAAAATCCACCAGGTCAGACTCGTTTTATAGGCAAAATTCTCAAGCCATTTATGCATGGCAAACCAGGCCGCAGGTGTTGAAATAAGAAATGCCAGCCCAACCCACTTCAATAAATCTTTATTAAGCATCAGCATGACTTCTGAAATTTCAGCACCGTTGACTTTCCTGACCCCTATTTCCTTAGTCCTGTCTTTACAAACGAAAACCACCAAACCCAATAATCCCGTAAGTCCAAGTAATACGCACCATAATGCTACAAATTCAATAAACCGGGCAGTCTTTTGCTCTTTCTCATACAACCTGTTAAGGGAATCATCCAGAAATTTAACTTCAACCGGATTTTTAGGGTCAAACAATTTTGCGGTCTTTTTAATAAAATTCATCGTTTGAGCAAGATGGACAGGTTTTATTTTCAGCAGTAAAGTCCTGGAACTAAATTTATTGGTATACCAGAATAACATTGGCTTAACTTCTTCTTTCAAAGACAAAAAATTGAAATCCTTAACCACACCAATTACGCTTCCATCTGAATCCCAACCAGTAAAATGCCTTTCGAGCGGATTCTTCCATCCGAATTTCGATACCGCTTTCTCATTCAGGATAAATGAATTTTCATCGGCCAGCGTTTCTTTTCCGAATTTACGACCCTGAATCATCTTTAAACCAAAGAAATCCAGGAAATTGGCGTCCACCGGCCAGCTTTCCACATTAATAAACTGGCCATCCACCTCACGTGTCCAGCCAAAATCTACCTCACCGGGTATAAAGGCAGAATAAGTATAATCTGTAATATTTTCATTTTTCTTTAATTCATCAACCAGCGCTTTTTGATGTGAGACATGTCCGGGACTGGTGTAAAAGTAAACCACATTGTTTTTTTCGAAACCCATATCATAGTTAGCCCAGTAACTTAATTGCTTTTCCATAACAAAAGCACAGGCAATTAAACCAATGGCAAATACGAACTGAGCGGTTAGCAATACATTCCGGATATTGTGCCGGTTGTTTTTTATTGCATTTTTGCCTTTTATTGCGGCGACAACCGGTGCCGCAGTTATAAAATTAGCCGGATAAAGGCTTGTCAATAATCCAAATATCAAGGCACCTACGAGAAAATAAAACAACCAGGAGAATCTGTGGCCCGGCGCTATTCCACTGATTCCAAAGAGGTTTTCAACTGGAATGGCGATTGTAAAATAAATGGCTAACGATACTAAAAAAGCAATGATCGAAAGAATAACCGATTCAGCTATAACCTGATTCCGGGCTGAAAAACGACTCGACCCAAGAACTCTTGTGATGGCAGAGGAATTTGCCCTTGTATGTGCCTGGGAAGTATAGAAATTGGTAAAATTAACTGCGCCCATTAAAGCTAAAACCAATATCAGGCCCATCAGCACATTCAGTGTGAAGGGATCAGTATAAGAATAATTATCCTGCCTGGCCAGATGTGTAAAGTGGACTTTTGATAAAGGGAGCAGACTGAAAAAATCGGGGCTGAGATTTCCTTTCCCGGTTAAATTCGGTATTGTGGATACAACTTCCGATATATGAGCTGTTTTTTCGGCAGTTAAACCGGGATTTGCCCCTTCGCAAAGCTTCATAAAGACATTGTATCTCCAATCGCCCCATTTATTCATCAGATTCGGATCATTCTTCACGAGGGTTGAAAATGAAAGAAGACAATCCGGACGAATTGATGAATTATACGGGAAGTCTTTAATTATGCCGCTGATCCTGAATTCCTCCTTATTTAAAACTATATTTTCTCCAAGCGGGTTTGATTGTCCAAATAATTTATGGGCAAAAGATTCGGTCAGGACAGCCTGATTTGGAGCGCTGAGCAGATTTGATTTATCCCCTGATAGCTGGCTTATTGTAAATACCTCAGGAAAATGGCTGTCACAATAAAGAACCTCTGAAGGGTAGCTATCGCTTTTACTATCAACTCTGGTGGTTGATACATTTTCCCGTGAAAATGGGGAAAAAAGTGTAGTCTGGGCTTCTACTTCCGGAATATCACGTTCAATAACTTTTGCTATTGCAGCCGGTATGAGGCTTCCGGCGTATTGGGATTCGAGCCTGTAAACCGATTTGTAGTTTTTATTGTATTTATCAAAGCTTTTTTCAAATCCGATATGCAATACCAGGATAATCATCCCCAAAAATGAAATAACCAGACTGCCAATGGTCATAAATGAAGCTAACCGGTATTTGAAGATGGTTTTTATAATTCTTTTGAATTGTGTCATTTTGAAATTGTTTTCTGAATTTAATTAATCATCCTTTGTTATTCTCCTTTCGGAAGTTTCGATAGTCAGTTTACTCATATCTCAACGCATCCACCGGATTAATCCTGGAAGCCTTCATCGAATGATATAATACTGTTGTGAGGACAACCACCAAGGAAAGCACAAACGATACTGCAAAAATCCACCAACTGATTTCTGTTTTATTTGCATAATTGCTCAGCCATTTCGACATAAAATATATTGTTACGGGAACTGATAAAGTCATAGCAATTGACACCAGTAAGAAATAATTCTTTATAAATGATAAAACAATCTGCTTTTCTGAACTGCCATACACTTTTCTGATACCTATTTCCTTTGTGCGTGTTTTTGAAAGAAAAAGCGTAAGGCCAAATAATCCCATTGCCGCAATCAAAAAGGAAAACAAGGAACAAATACTAATAATGGAGCTTAAGTCTTTTTCTGTTGAGTAAAGATTTCTAACGACATCTTCAATTTTGGTGTAATTGGAATGAATGAATGGCCGGTTAGGTGCGACCTTTTTCAATTCTGATTCAAGAAATGGCAATATCTCATTCAAAGAACCCGGTCTGTACTGCACGGCTACCTGCCTAAGGTATTTATCCGAAAGTAAGATCATGGCTGGTGGGATATTTGAATTGTTGGAATGAAAATTAAAGTCTTTTGCGACACCAACAATCGTTCTGTCAATAATCTTTTCACCTATTGGGTCTAAATATCCCAATTGTCTCACTGCTGTTTCATTCAGAATTGCTGATTGAGTCAGGTCGCTGCCAAATTCATCTGAGAAATCACGCCCTTTTATAATGGGAATCCCCATTGTTTTCAAAAAATTAAAACCTACTGTTAAGGATTCTACTTTAATCTTTTTATCTTTTTGTTGAAAATGGGGTGCCATCAAAACGCCCCAATTTTCCGATGGAATTCTAAAGACAGTCGCGGCTACCTGAGTAACGTTGGGATTTGATTTAATTATGTCAACTAATGCGTTGCTGGAATTAGCATCACCAACATTTAAAAAAATGATATTTTTTTGTAGAAATCCGGCATCCTTCTTCAGCAAATATTGGTATTGACCCTTAATAATCATTGTAGCAGAAAGGAATGAACAGAAAATCACCAGTTGAAATACAATCAAAGCCGATCTGAAGACATGTTTCCCTTTATTGTTGCCCAGATTGTTTTTTAATACATTCACGACTGTTATTCCTGACAAATAGTAAGTTGTGTATAACCCTGAAACCACACCTATTGCTATTGTGATGACAAGACACACTAAAATATAAATAATCAGGTTTGAGGGTATTATGATAAGATTTGCCTGAAACAGCTTACCAGCATAGGGTAATGCAAGCCATGCCAAAAAGATTGCCAAAGGAAGAACCATTGCAGAAAGGATCACTGATTCTTCTAAAAGCTGAAATCTTATTGTTCGGATTCCCGCTCCGTTTGTCTTTCGTATCCCTATTTCTTTTGCCCTGCCGGATGAAATAGCAACGGAAAGAATAATATAATTGAAGACTGCAAGTAAAATTATAAGTAAAGCAATAGAGGCGAACAGTTTTACTTTATTCATATCTCCTCTGATGTTACTGTTGTCCACATTGGCTGAACCCAGGTAAACATCTGTCAGATTCTGAAGAGAGAAATGTTTGACGGGTTTATCCCCGAGATATTTTTTCTCGAAGGGAACAAACTGCTTCTCCAATTCCGCTGTATTACAATCACCTGGGAGTAAAATCCAGGTTTCCCAGAAGTCAAACATCCAATCCCCCCAATTTTTTAACTTCGCCTTCAGATCGTCGATGCGCCATCTGCTGTTTACCAGACACTCAGCCCTGAAAGTTGAATTCGGGGGCAGATTCTCAAAAACTCCCTTAACAATAAAAGCTTGTTCGGTGTTAAAAATTATGCCTGTGATCTCCTTCCCGACCGGATTATCAAATCCAAATAACTTTTCGGACAAAGCCCGGGACAGTACAATGGAATTCTTTTCGTCAAGCAAGTTTTCTTTAGGTGTCCCATTAAGTAAAGGAATAGTAAATATGTCAAAGATTTCTGAATCGGTTGCGACTCCTTCGTTTACCTCTAAAAGTTCATTGTTATGCTTTATCTGTAATTTTGCAGACATGGTCCCGGCAGCTTTTTTTACCTGGGGAAAATCTCCTTTTAGTGCTGAGGCAAGAACATAAGGCGAAGTTGGACAGGTAATTTTAGATTCAACAAAATGATTAAGTATCCGATAAACCTGCTTCCTGTTTTTGTGACAACGGTTATAACTCAATTCGTTAACTACATAAAGCATAATAACGAAAGAGGCGGCAAGGGCAATTGAAAGGCCCATAACATTAATTGCTGTAAAAACCTTGTTTTGTCTCAGAAAAGGCAGAGTTGTTTTTATGTATCTATTATTCATTGTCTTAATAGATTTTTCATTAAAGGTTCATTTCACTCCTCGTCTATTAGTTTTCTTCTGTCAAGTCTTTTCTTTCTGATCACAATTTTCAATCAATCTTTTAATCATAGTTCAGACACTTTATTCATACCTTAGAGCCTCAACCGGATTCCTTGTTGCCGCTTTCCAGCTTTGCCAGCTGACTGTCAGCAGCGCAATTCCCAATGCCACCAAACCGGCCAGGGCAAAAATCCACCAACTTAATGATATCCTAAAGGCAAAGTTTTCAAGCCACTTGTGCATCGCGTACCAGCCAAGTGGCGTTGCAATCAAAAAGGAAATAAGTACCCATTTCACAAAATCTTTATTAAGCATTGACATTATCTCTGATATTTCAGCACCGTTTACTTTTCGAATGCCTATTTCCTTTATCCGCTGTTCGGTGGCATAATGTGAAATTGCATAAAGGCCGGTAAAAGCCAGCAACAGGGCGATTATCATACCTATTGATATGATTACTGAGGCCCTCTCCTCGGTTTTATAAAGCTTATCATAGGTGTCATCCAGAAAATTGTATTCAAAGGGAACATCCGGATTGTACTTACTCCAAATTGCTGATAAGGCGTTTATGGCGCCCTTTGAATTTCCGGTTGTTTTCACCATAATCATATGTGATGGCTCCAAGGGGTCTAAAAGATAAACCTGAGGATCGATTTTGAGGTGAAGAGATTTTGAATTGATATTTTTAAGCACCCCCGCAATTGTAAGTAACGTCTTATTTTTAACACCAACGGTAATCTGTTTACCGATGGGGTCCTGAATATTCAATACTTCTACAGCCTTCTCATTAATCATGCACTCATCTGAATACGCTTTCCCCTGAATAAAAGGATTTCGACCGCTTATCACAGGGATATTTAAAACCTCTGAATAGTTGTACTGAATTCTACAGATTTCCATCATCAATTTATTCCCCGGATTGTCGGGAGTTGTTACTTCCCAACCTTGCACCCATACACTCGGGAGACTTTCTTTTGCAGTTACTTCGGCGATGTCAGGATTTTTCATCATTTCTTCCCTGACGCCATGAAAATTATCGGCCATATTTCTGGCAGGAAAATAAATAAGGTTATTTTTATTAAAGCCCAGGTCTTTATTCTTTACAAAATGGATTTGGTTTTTAATAATGATGGCGGAACTAATAAACAGAATCGAAGCAGCAAACTGGCTAACCACAAGCGCTTTTTGAAGCGGTGTAATCCCTCTGCCTTTAATCTGGTTCCTGATAATCTCATTAGGGTTAAAACCAACCACGTACAATACAGGAAAAGTTCCTGCAACAGCAATGGTCAGCAAAATTAAAGTGCCGGTATAAAGATAAACCTGGTAGTTACTGAGATCGAGTCTGAGGTTTGATCCTGCCAACTGATTAAAAACAGGCATAAGAGCAGCAACTAAAACAAGCGAGATCAACGTTGCAATTACTACATAAAATGTCGTTTCCAGGTAAGACGATGCAAAAAGACCAACTTTTGAGCTGCCGTTAATCTTTTTAACCCCTATTGATTTTGCTCTCCGCACAAAAGTCGATATGAAAAGATTAATGAAATTAAAGCATGCAATAAGCAGGATAAGGGCTGCTATAGATATCAGTATGAATATAAGCCTTCTATCATTTGTAATTACATGGTCAAACCTAAAATTGGAATACAAGTGGATTTTAACCAAAGGCTGCAGGAAATGCTTAATATCAAATTTTTTGTAGAGTGGAAATTGTTCACTCGCCATACCGGTTATACGACCGTTAAGGTCGTCTATATTTGTTCCTTTTTCCAATTTTAAATAGGTTATAAAACAATCGTTGCTTCCCCAGCCACTATTATTTAACCAGTCTATCCCTGCAATGGGAACAAGCATGTGAAACTTTATATGTGAGTTTTCCGGAACATTTTTCATCACAGCGCTTACCTGGAATTTCTTTCCATAGATTTCTATGATTTGGCCAATAGGATCCTCATCAATAAAATACCTATTGGCGAAATGCCTGTCAATCACTATCTTATCCGGCCCATCAAGACATGTCTGAGAATTGCCTGTTTCAAGGTTAAAGGAAAAGAAATTAAACAGATTATTGTCAGTAGCACAGATTTGATCCTCGTAAGCTGTTACCTCTTTTATTTTAACTGCTTCCCTGGAAAGTGCAACAATACGCATCATATCATCAATCTCGGGGAACTGCTCCTTAGCTGTCTTGCCCAAAGGCCCAAAAACGGAACCTGAAGTCAGTGACTCGCCACTGACAAAGCCCTTAAAACAGACACGGTATATCCTGTCATAATCCTTATGAAATTTATCAAAACTTATCTCATTCAGGCTCCAAAAACCAATGAGCAGTGCGACAGTAATCCCGACTGCCATGCCACCGATACTCAAGATAGTGACGGACTTATTGCGGCAGGCCCAACGAAAAATCTCCTTAAAATTGATTTGATAGTTCATTCGTCAATTTGTTCATGTTCCTTGTATCTTAACAACTTCTTCTCCCGGATTTCAATGCTCTAAACCTTTATTCATATCGTAACGCCTCCACCGGATTCCTTGTTGCCGCTTTCCAGCTTTGCCAGCCCACTGTCAGTAACGCAATCCCTAAAGCCAGTACCCCGGAAAGGGCGAATATCCACCAGCTTAAAGAAATTTTGTAAGCAAAGTTTTCAATCCAACGATGCATCAGATACCATGCAATAGGCGCTGCAACAGCGAATGCGATGATTACACACCTGATAATGTCTTTGTTCAGAATGAACATTATCTGGCTGATTTTGGCCCCGTTCACTTTTCTGATGCCGATCTCCTTTTTTCGCTGTTCGGCCGTCCCCAAAACCAAACCAAACAGACCAAGACAGGAAATAAAGATGGCAAAAAGTGATCCGCAGCGGAAAATCTTATCAAATACAATTTCAGATCTGTATAGGTTTTCCTTTACCTGATCCATAAACTTTATTTCAATTGGATAATTAGGGGAGACTTCCTTCCATATCTGCTCAATACTTCCTATAGTCGCGGAAACCGTATTGAAATTTCCTGCCGACAGTTTTACATTGACGCCGAATGGAATCTGGTCTCCACAAAAAATAACAAGGGGTTTGACCTGGCTATGCAAGGATTCGAAGTTATAGTCTTTTATAACTCCGATAATTTTATTTGTCTGACCGTTTTCCTGAAAAACTGCATCAAGAGGATTTTCAAGTTCAAATGCATTTACCGCGGCCTCATTCAATAAGGCACAACCAAGATCGCTTTTCAAACTGTCTGAAAAGTTCCTGCCTTGTGCAATTTTCAGTCCCATCAGATCTACATAAGAAGCATCAGCGTATTCAGCTGCAAAATCCACCACCTTGTCAACCCCTTTGAAAACTAAATGGGTTCGACGATGTTCCAGAATATTTCCCGGAAATCCTAACGAAAAAGAAACAGCCTCGATACCCGGAATATGCTGAAATTTGTCTTTAAAGATTGCAGGCTTTACTTCCGGCGATAATTTAATGTTTACAATATTTTCAGAATTGAAGCCCATGTCTGAATTCTTCAAATAACCAAGCTGCCGGGTAACTGTTATCGTACAAATTATTAATACAATTGAGACGATAAATTGAAAGACAATCAATCCCCCCTTCAGGTTGACACCACGGTTTTGGCTTTTTGATCTTCCTGCAATCAATGAAATTGGTCCGAATTGATTAAAACTAAGTGCCGGAAGGAGCCCTGCAGCTATGCCAATTATAATTGAACAACCTGTAAAAATGAGCCAAAAGCTGCCTGTGAAAAGAGGTATTTCAGGTAAATGTATTGGAAAAAACTTATTTATTGACGGGGTTACCATCCAAGCCAAAAACAGGCCAAGAATCATCGCGATAAAACTGATGAGAATGGATTCACTTAAAAACTGAATGATAACCTGGACTGGTTTAACCCCGACGATCTTTTTTACTCCCACTTCAGTGAGACGTTTTACAGAACCTGCCATTGAAAGGTTTATGTAGTTTATGGCTGCAATCAGTAAGACCAGCAAGGCAATGGAGCCAAGTGTATAAACAAGTTTTAGATTCCCATGTTTACCATGGTCATCTATGGTTGAAAAATATGCATTACGATAAGGGAGAAGTGAGAAATTACATTTAAAAAGACTTTTTTCAGGAATCAATGGTTTTATTTGCTGGCTCATTTTTGATGCCAGTATTTTTGGATCTTGTCCTTTCTCTAACAACACATAGTTTTGAACATTCCATAGTTCCCAGAGAGCTCTTTGAGTCCAGGGCATCATTTTCTCAGCGGTTAAATATGAAACTGCAGCTTTAAACTGCAGATTTGAATTCTCAGGCAAATCTTTAATAACTGCTTTTACTTCAACCTCACTTGTACCCAAAAACGCCATGTTCCCTTTCAGTGATATTATTTTCCCAATAGGATTTTCATGATTAAATAACCGGTATGATTCACTCTCAGTTAATATAACTGACCCAACTGTAGTCAATGCATTTTCAAGATCCCCTAAAATCTGCTTGAAAGTGAATATTTTAGTAAAATCCCCATCAGCAAAAATGACATCACTCTTTATTGGTCTGTTGTCCTTGTATTTTAATATGAACATATCCTTCATACAGGATTCAACCATAGAAACATTTTTAATACCCGAAACCTGTTCCCTCAGTAAAGGGGCCATTGCATATGGAATAGCGGCTGAATTCTCGTTCAGTAACACATAAACGTTTTCCAGATTATTGTGCTGTTTATCTGCCTGGAATTCCTGAAATGCATAGTTGAAGATCAGAATTGCCACAGCAAGGCCAGTAGCCAGCCCGGCGATGTTTAGAAAGGAAAACAATGGTGCCCTTAGCAGGTTCCGTATAGCAAGCTTTAAATTTACAAAATTCATTTTCTTTGATTATTATTGTTTATTTTAAAATTAGTCATCTATTTCAGACATCTTATTCATACCTCAATGCCTCCACCGGATTCCTCGTTGCTGCTTTCCAGCTCTGCCAGCTGATTGTCTGAACTTTGATTTGTCTGATTTCCTGATGGACTTTGATTTCTCTTACATCCAACTAATCATAGTCTTCAATCAATCATTTAATCACTGTTCAAGACTATTCTGCCCTTAAATCAGCATCTCGCTCATCTGCCGCTTTACCTCTTCCGTAATAACCTGACCATCAAAGAGATTTATTACTCTGTGCGCAAATCCGGAATCGTGCATCGAGTGCGTCACCATCACGATGGTCGTTCCTTCCCGGTTTAATTCAGTTAAAAGATTCATCACTTCCAGACCGTTTTTTGAATCAAGGTTACCGGTAGGCTCATCTGCCAGGATCAGTTTCGGATTGGCTACCACTGCCCTTGCAATGGCTACACGTTGTTGTTGTCCGCCGGATAATTGCTGGGGAAAATGTTTCTTCCTGTGGCTGATGTTCATCCGTTCCAGGACTTCACCGACCATTCGCTTTCGCTCTCCGGCCTTTAGTTTTAAATAGATTAGCGGAAGCTCAACATTTTCATAAACATTGAGTTCATCAATCAGATTAAAACTCTGGAAGACAAATCCGATGTTCCCTTTTCGGAGAAGTGTCCGATTGCGTTCCCTGAATCTTCCCACCTCCTTGCCATTGAAATAATACTCCCCTGAAGTAGGGTTGTCAAGCAGTCCGATAATATTCAGCAAGGTTGATTTTCCGCATCCCGAAGGACCCATTATGGCTACAAATTCGCCCTTCTGAATATGAAGGGTTACTTCGTTTAACGCACAGGTCTCCACTTCGTCTGTGCGAAAGATTTTGTTTAAATTGATTGTTCTGATCATAGTGAAAATTTTTGGGAGAAGGGAGAATGGAGAACGGAAACCGGAAACCGGAGAACGTTGCATTCAGCTTTCCCTGGTTATTAACTAAATTTTTCTTTTCTGGTTTTAATTAAATTATATAGTTGAGCTGATATTTTCTTTGAACTATTGAGTAAAGTCAAATAATCCACTTCTTTCAAAATTCCCAATTTGAAGGCAATTAATAATTGTGTTCTCACTTCTCCTGGTGAACCTTTTGCAACAAATAAATACTGCACATATTCTTTATTGTATTGTCTTTCATAACCTTCTGCAATATTTGAAGGGATGGATACAGTTGCCCGGCAAATTTGATCCTTTAAAGAATAATCTTTGCATCCTTTGAAATTATTGAACATATCAACGCTCAATTCTATTCCATCCTGCCAAACTTCAAGGTCTTCGAATTTTTCAATTTTTGTTGCCATAATGTTCCTAATCTGAAAGTTATAACATTAAGTTTAATTATTAATTGACTTCTATTTTTTCCTCAAATCTTATCACCCGTTCTCCGTTCTCCGTTTTCCGTTTTCCGGTCTCCGTTCTCCCGTCTCCATTCTCTGCTATTTAAACACGATCCTGTCATTATTCCCAAACATCTCATATCCTGAGGTCAACACCTTCTCTCCCGGCGTTAATCCTTCCAGCACTTCATAATACTGAGGATTCTGTTTCCCGATTTTGATCGAACGCTTTACGGCTTCAGATCCCGTCTTCATTAAGAACAAATATCCATTGACCTCCTGTGCTCTGGAAAAATCCTCCCCGCGGGATCATTATGGCTTTTTGCGATTCACCCAATTCCAACTTGATATGATAGCTCTGACCTGTCCGGATATTTTCGGGATTCTTTTCTGTAAAGACAAGATCAATTTTGAACTGTCCTTCACGGACATCCGGATAGACTTTTTTTACGGATAAATCATAATTGGTACCGTTTCTGTCCAAAGTTGCCGTTAGTCCGCGAATAACACGATCAATATAATGTTCATCAATCTTTGCACTGACTTTAAAATTATCCAGGACGTTGATCTGCCCGATTCTCTGTCCGGGATTGATCGATTGCCCGATCTCGGCATCCAGCATTCCCAACTGACCATCAACAGGGGCTTTTACATTCAGGTTATCAAGCCGTTCACGTATCATTCCAAGCATCACCCTCATCTTTTCAAGGTCACTGCTCAGTTGATTCATCATTGTTACCCGTATAGTTGAATCATTTGCGGCCTTCTTTTTATTAAGTGTCAATAGATTGACCTCATAATTGTAATCCTCCCCGGCCTGCAGATAATCTTCTTTCGAGATAAGGGAATCATGATAAAGAGTTTCATATTGTTTATAGGTTCGCTTTTTACGGGTAAGTCTGTATTCACTATCAAGAATGTTCCTTCTTGATTGTATTAGCTCTGCTTCAAAACCGATTCTCGTGTTCCGGAGATAGTTTTCCTTCTCGGCAAGGCCAACCTCACTTGACAGGATCGTTTGATACAACTGACGGTTTTCAAGGCGAAGGATTACATCTCCCTTTTTGACCATGGTTCCTTCTTCTATAAAACGTTCTTCAACGGTTCCCCCTTCAACAGCATCGAGAAAAATTGTCGTGATAGGTTCAACCTGTCCGATAACCGTGATGTAGTCATTGAACATCCCCTCTTCCACATCACTTATGGTAAGTTTTTCCTTTTCTGCTCTGTATACGGAAGCGTGGTCTCCAAAAACCGCATTGAGGACTAAAAACAGGAATAATCCTATACCTATTCCCCAGAAAATGTGTTTTTTCTGAATCCCCTTTTTCTTCTCGATTATTTTATCCATTCCCATGACAGTACTCTCCTAAATTCAATTGTATGTGATAAGACGTAAAATATTACGTCTCTGATTTCCCTCTTCAGTTTCCGTTCTCCCGTCTCCGGTTTCCGTTCTCCGTTCTTCGTTCTCCCAAAACCTGTTCCCTTTATAAAATTCAATGGTATGCTTTTTAATGTCCAGAACAAGTTTTGAATGCAGTACCACTCCTGTAGTGTTTGCAAGCCTGTTTTTTACGGTATAATAATCAACGGCATTTATCAGTCCCTGATCATATTTTTTCTGGGCGGCCTGAAAAGCATGTTTATCAGCCGCGAGTTGTTTTTTGGCTTGCTCAAGTTCCTGCCATGAGGCAGACAATTCGTTGCAATCTTTTTCAATGGTGTACTGAAGTGTCTGTTTTGCAAGTTCAAGCCTCTTTTGTGCCTGCTCTGAAGATATCTTAGCCCTTCGGACATCAAACCTGGCCGCATTTCTTCCAAACAGGGGAATCGTTAAGGACGCTCCAAGGTATTGATTCTGATTGTTTTTAATCTGTGTATCGAATGCTATAACATGATGGTTTTGATCCTGATTGGTCTCATAATAGCCGGTATTATAGGCAGCCGATAAATTGATCCATGGCAAATAGCCGGCTCTTCGGATACCTACATTCTTTTTGCTGGCAAGCCATTCATTATTTGCGGACAGGATATAGGGCGACCATACCGAATAGTGAAGATAGAGTTCTTCAGGGTCCTCTCCGGCAAAGGATTCGCCGATATTCATTCATTTCCGGCATTGAGAGGTTAATTTCCCTGCTATCCGGAAGATTCATTGCTTTTCTTAGGTTAATGTTTGAAGCCTCAATATTATTGGAAGTTTGAACACAAAAAAGAATATCCTTCTCAAGATTGGCTTTTACTTCAAGCAGATCAGTTTCCGCTTTTAATCCGGCATCGATCAGTTTTTGTGTCTTTTTCACATTTAATTCAGAAAGGTCTTTCTGTTCATTGGCAATTGTTAACAAAGCCTCGTAGTATGTAACATTATAAAACGCATTCATTACCTCAAAGGCCAGATCATCTGTCTCTTTTATCCTGCTGTTGCTGGCCGATTCTTTCCGGAATTTCTGATAACGTATCTGATTTTGAAGCATAAATCCGTGAAACAGCTCCATGCCGGCTCCCACACCATAAGAATTATTGAAAAAAGAGGTATTGATAATTGTGTTTGTATTGGGATCAACTGACTTTCCGTAATTCATGCCCGCGTTAGATCCTGCACTAATACCCGGAAGCAGGTTCCATTTCGACTGCCGGTAGTTTAGTACTTCAGTCCTTTCATTCAGCAAGGCATCCTGTATCTGAAGATTATTCTTTATGGCATAGTTGATGCAATCATTCAGTGACCATTTCTCCTGTGCCCTCAAATGGAAGCACAGGTTTATGATCACTATAAGAAGAACAACTTTTTCCCGGATTCTCATGAATTAAATTTTCAATGTTCAATGTAGAGACGTGGCGTACCGCGTCTCCACTGTAATGCCAGAATAGTGCCAAAAATACGATCACATTGATTTTTAATGATTTAAATCGAAAGCTGCCGGATTAAATCCTTCCGTTGTGTTAAAAAAATAGACGAATGATTGTCTAAAAATTAGACAGTTTTTTTGTTATTTCATAAATTAGCAGCTAATTTTGAGAAAAAATGGCAAAAGGAAATATTCTCATAGTTGATGACAATAAGAGCATCTTAAATGCCCTCGATATCCTTTTGGCCCCTGAATTTCAGAACATCACCACCATCAGCGATTCAAACCTGATCCCCGCTGAACTGAGAAAAGATGATTACAACCTGGTTATCCTCGACATGAATTTCAAGGCGGGAATCAACACAGGGAATGAAGGAATTTACTGGCTCGGCCGTATAAGGGAATTCAATCCCGATATTTCCGTAGTCATGATCACCGCCTATGGAGATGTTGAACTGACGGTAAAGGCGCTCAAAATGGGTGCAACCGATTTTGTCCTCAAACCCTGGGATAATTCAAAATTGCTGGCCACCATACGGTCAGCCATCCTGCTTAATGAGTCCAAGACTGAAGTTAACAAGCTGAAAGAAAAGGAAAAAGGGCTTAAAAATGTATTTAATCAGGATCAAAAATTCATTATAGGTTCCTCCCCAAAACTGATCAAGGTTCTTAATACTGTTCACAAGGTGGCCAAAACCGATGCAAATGTTCTTATTTACGGTGAAAATGGCACCGGCAAGGAATTAATTGCACAGGAGATTCACCGCCTGTCCAAACGAAGCGAAGAAATGATGGTCCGGGTTGATATGGGAGCCATTACCGAAACATTGTTCGAAAGCGAACTCTTCGGCCATGTGAAGGGTTCCTTTACCGATGCAAAGGAAAACCGTCCGGGAAATTTGAAATCGCCGATAAGGGGACTCTTTTCCTGGACGAAATAGGCAACCTGCCGATTCATCTCCAGGCCAAATTGCTGACCACAATCCAGAACAGGGAAATCTCGCGCATCGGCTCAAATAAGCCAATCCCCATCGATATCCGCCTCATATGTGCCACCAACAAAAACCTTGAAGCAATGGTCCGGGAAGGCCTTTTCCGTGAAGACCTGCTCTATAGGATCGATACCATTCAGATTGAAGTCCCGCCCCTTCGTGAAAGAGACAACGATATACTGATTCTTGCCGATTTTTTTATCAAAAAATACGCTTCAAAGTACAATAAACAGAACATCAGGATCAATCAGCAGGCTCAGGAAAAACTCCTGAAGTACCCCTGGCCGGGAAACATACGCGAATTGCAGCACAGCGTCGAGAAAGCGGTTATTCTTTGTGAAACCAATATCTTAAAACCGGAAGATTTTTTCATGCGCCCCTCTTCTTCGGGTCGAAGCCTGAACCCGGAAATGACCCTTGAAGAGATGGAAAAACAGATGATTGACCTGGCCCTCGAAAAAAATTCAGGAAACCTTACTGCCACCGCGGATCAGCTTGGCATCACGCGGCAGACACTTTATAATAAAGTTAAAAAATACGGACTATGATCAGCAGAAGTCTTTACATTCAGATCATTTTCAGGGTATTAACAATTGTATTGCTTGCCCTGGGTGCAGGATATGTCCTTGCTGTAAAAGGACCGGTAATAATTGCAGCGGGATGCCTGATTATTGAAATCCCTGTGATCATTAACCTGATCAGTTATTTAAATTCCACGAACCGGAAAATAAGCTATTTCCTCGAATCGGTTCAAAATGACGATTCGACGCTCTTACTTCCGGCCAATGTAAGAAACAAGTCTGCCCGCGAATTATTCCGGGGTCTGAATAAAATCAATGACCAGATTAAACAGCTTAAAATCAAAAACCATCAGCGCGATCAATACTTTCAGACCTTGCTTGAACAGGTTCCGACCGGAATTGTAACCTACAATAAGGAGGGATTTGTTCATCATGTCAACTCCGCGGCAAAAAAAATGCTGTCAGTCGATGTGCTCACCCATATCAAACAACTGGAACGGCTCAATCAGGATCTTTTTCTGGCCGTACTGAATATAAAACCATTGGAACAAAAGATGGTTTCATTGACAAACGGACACGGGAAAAATGAACTTTCCCTCAAAGCAGCCTCATTCAAAACAAAAGACGACGATCTGACCCTGCTCACCATCCAGGATATACGTAACGAACTGGATGAGAAGGAACTGGATTCATGGATGAAGCTGATAAGGGTGCTGATGCATGAAATAATGAATTCGATCACTCCCATAACATCCCTTTCGGAATCTCTCTATAACTTCCTTACCAAAGACGGACGGCCTTCGCTTCCGGGAGAGGTGGAAAAAGATACCATCGAAAAAACCATCCAGGGACTCAACGTAATAAAGGAGCAGGCCGGAGGATTGATGATGTTTGTTGAATCCTACAGGAAACTGATGCATCTCCCGAAACCGGATAAAAAATCCTTCTGTGTGGATGATCTGGTAACAAGGATTCAAATATTGTATCATTCCCTTCCAAACAGCGAAAATGTGCAGTTGACAGTTAAAACAGATCCGCCTGATATGGTTCTCTTTGCCGATCAGAATTTAATTTCCCAGGTCTTGCTGAACCTGTTAAAAAATGCCCTCGAAGCCATAGGAAACAAGCCTGACAGCAGGATACGGATACTTGCCGCGCACGCCCCGAATCATGCTCCTGAGATAAGCGTAATTGATAATGGCCCAGGTATTCCATCCGAAATCGCGGAACAGATTTTCGTGCCGTTTTTTACAACCCGTGCAAACGGTTCAGGCATCGGTTTAAGCCTTTCACGGCAGATCATGCGTCTTCATGGCGGAACTCTTCAGGTGCGCTCGGTCGGCAAAGAAACCATGTTTTCAATGATATTTTAGTTAAATGTTCCTTAATTTTCTTTCCAAACGGATAATATAAAATCCTAAAAAATTTGTTTAATAATTTTCTATATTATGGTTATTAGACCTCTTCAAGGAAATACGGAGCAAACACGGAGCAAAAGCGGAGCAAAACCGGAGCTGGAATTTTGAAGATATTGTTAAATAGAATGTTTTCTTTATGAAATCCCCGGCACCTCAGACATTTTCATCACCATCAGCCCCTCGGAATTTCTGCTCATCCTGTTATCGAGCGTCTCCTTGCCCCCTTCAACATTATATTCCAGGATCGGACAAAGACTTTCGGGCTGCGATGCAACACAATGAGGCGCTACCAGCCATGGACTGGTAATATGAGGCACTACTTTTACTCCGGGATAATTTCTCGCCAGATCACAAATCTTCAGCCATTCCGATATCCCTCCGCACCACGTCGGATCACACTGCAAATAATCGATGCATTTCCGGTCCAGAAAGGCCTTAATCGCCCATCTTGTGTAAAAATGCTCTCCCCCGGCAATCGTTGCCCCTGTTTCCCCCTTGATCCTTGCATAGCCGTCAAGACATTCCGGACAGACCGGCTCTTCAATCCAGAAAGGATGATAAGGCAAAACTGCTTTGATCAGTTCAATGGAATAATCCGCATCGGCATAATATCTGATGCTGTGATTATCGAACATCAGCTTTGCATCGGGCAATTGTTCGCGCAGCCTTCGTGCAAGCTCAATATTCTCTTTTAACCCTTCTTTCCCGTCTTTGGCGCTCTTTGTAAAATACCACTTCTGGTAAGTATAGCCCTGATCATAAGCATCCTTTGCCCTGTGGCAGGCTTCATCCAGTCCGAAGGTTGCTTCCCCCGGCCTCCAGTAGACTGGAACATGATCGCGCTGGGCATTCCCCATAATTCTGTAAGCCGGCATTTGAAGCAATTTTCCCCTCAAATCCCAAAGAGCAACATCTATGGTACTGAATGCCGCAAAAACCTCTCCTGTCGGAGTATGGCGGTTTCCTCTTTCTTTATTGGCAATCACCTCCCCGGTCAGAGGATCCCTTCCTTCAGCAAATAATCTTGCTTTCCCCGGATAAATAGCCTCCCAAAGCAATTCGCCGTTAAGATTCCTGTCAAGAGGATCTTTTCCGATCAGAAGACCCCTGATTTGGGGAAGATAAGGTTTCAGCTTCGAAAGATCCTGGACGGGACTGCCTGAAAAACTCCCTGTTGTCCCGTCATTTGCTTCAACGGAAACACCTTTTTCTATTCTGACATCTTTGATAACAACCGGGGATTTGGCCGAATTCCTGCCGATCACATCCGTACTGACCGATAAAAGCCCTGTCATCAATATTCCTCCTGTTTTGAGGAACTCCCGCCTGCTTTTCGCTGTTCCGGTTTCTTTCATTATGAATGAGTTTAGGTTTTTCATTGCTGAAATTACTTATTATTTTTACATCTTACCAAAATCGAACCGTTTTCAATCATTTTTTAAGAAACAACGAAACATTTTACTCTTTTATTTTCAAAAACATTGATTTATGGAAAAGATACCTTCAAGAGAAGAAGCCTTTGCTCTCCTGAGCGAATACAATAAAAATGAGAGCCTGATCCGGCACGGCTTAGCTGTTGAGGCTGTTATGCGTTATTTTGCCGGAAAGACCGGCGAGGATATTGAAAAATGGGGTGTCATCGGCTTGTGTCATGACCTTGACTATGAAAAATATCCGGACCAGCACTGCACAATGACCAAAAAAATACTGGAAGAACACAACTGGCCTGCTGACTATATAAGGGCTGTGATCAGTCACGGCTGGGGAATCTGTTCCGATGTCGAACCAAAGGAATACCTGGAGAAAATCCTTTTTGCAACGGACGAGCTTACCGGGTTAATTACAGCCTGTGTCTACGTCCGCCCTTCAAGGAGCATTCTTGATCTGACGGTAAAATCGGTCATGAAGAAATGGAATACACGCACGTTTGCAGCAGGAGCCAACCGCGAGGTGATTGCCAAAGGAGCAGAAATGCTTGGCATAAGCATTGAAGACCTCGTCGAAGAGACAATTAATGCTATGCAAAAAAGAGCGGAGATTATAGGCCTTAAAGGAAATCTATGATTCAATTCGTAATTCGTAATTCGTAATTCGTAATTCGAAATTATTTTAAAGGCTTTCAATCGGAGTCCGTTCTTTATGATTCATTTTTTTATAATGGGAGGGCGTTAGTCCTGTGACCTTTTTAAATTGGTTGGAAAGATGGCCCACACTGCTGTAGTTCATTTTATACGAAATCTCCTTTATGCTCAAATCACCGTACATAAGCAGTTCCTTGACCCTTTCAATCTTATGTGCAATAATAAATTGGTCTATTGTTGTGCCTTTTACCTTCGAAAAAAGGTTTGAAAGATAATTGTAATCATGATTCAATTTTCCGCTGATGTATACAGAATACTTTTCTTTGGGAGGTTCTTCAGCATAATGAATCATTTCGACGATTACCCTGATCAGCTTTTCTATCAGTATGGACTTCTTATCTTCAATCAATTAAAGACCTGATTTCATCAGAGCGGACTTTAACCGCACACGAATTTCAGATTGAAGAGAAGACTCTGAAATTTCCACCACGCCCAATTCTGCCGATTTGCAATGAAGACCCAGATTTTCCACTACATCTTTTACAACCATTATACAACGGCTGGAAACCATATTTTGAATGTGCAATTTCATTTAGCCCTTAATAATAGAATTGAATTTCTATTTTTATGAAACAAAAAGAATTCTCTTTATCCGGGAACAACTATTCAGAATTAACCCCTTTAACCATTGCATAAGTTAAGAAAAAAAAATATTTTATCCAAAACCAGGCTGACAAAGGAAAATTAATGGTTCTTTCCAGTGATGGCGGCAATTATTTTACCGTGTAAATAAGCGTATACAGTGTTGAATTATAGTGTGTAAATGTAAAAAGGACATACCCGGGCGGGTACATCCTTTTACTAAAACAACCTAACTAACTAAACCTATGAAAAAAAACATTTCAAATATAAGGCATTACAACACTATTGTCAAATAACCTATGTTAAAGTTTACTAAAAATGATCAAAAACAGTGCCAGAATTGTTTTAATTCTGAAGCGGAATTAAAAATACGAATATTTGAAGATCGGCAGATTTGAATTTTTTGCAAAAAATCAGCAATTCATCCTTCCCATCTTCCAAAAAATCTTTATTTTACACTATCAACCGTTAATTGAAATAAGATTCAATAACAATTAATTACTATGAAAGCAAGGATAGAAAAAGACACAATGGGTCAGGTTGAAGTGCCTGCCGATAAGTATTGGGGTGCACAAACCCAAAGATCGCTCAATAATTTTAAGATAGGCGGGCCGGAAATGAGGATGCCCCTTGAAGTCATCAGGGCTTTTGCGGTGCTGAAAAAAGCGGCGTCAACAGTTAATTCCGGGCTTGGCGTTCTTAGCTCGGAAAAATCGGAGGTGATAAACAAAGTCTGCGATGAAATACTCATCGGGAAACTTGACGACCAGTTTCCCCTCGTTGTGTGGCAAACAGGGTCCGGAACCCAATCCAACATGAATATCAATGAAGTCATCTCCAATCGTGCTCATGTGCTTCTTGGCGGTAAGCTGGATGATGAAACAAAAAAAATTCATCCCAATGACGATGTGAACAAATCGCAGTCATCGAACGATACATTCCCCACCGCGATGCATATTGCTGCTTATAAACTCCTCGTCGAAGAAACGATACCAAAGATCGAATCCCTGCGCAATACGTTGAATAAAAAATCAAAAGAATTTGCCCGTATCGTAAAATTAGGACGTACACATTTTATGGACGCTACCCCGCTTACCCTTGGAATGGAGATTTCAGGATACGTGTCTCAGCTCGATCATGGGCTCAATGCCCTGAAAAAGACTCTCAATCATCTTTCAGAACTTGCTATCGGGGGAACTGCCGTGGGAACAGGCCTTAATGCTCCAAAAGATTATGACATCCTATGTGCCAAACAAATAGCCGATCTTACCGGCCTCCCATTCAAATCAGCTTCCAACAAGTTCGATGCCCTGGCATCAAACGATGCGCTGGTTGAAACATCAGGCGCCCTGAAACAACTGGCTGTCAGTCTGATGAAGATTGCCAATGACATTCGTATGCTGGCATCGGGTCCGCGCTGCGGTATCGGTGAGATTCTTATCCCTGAAAATGAGCCCGGTTCATCCATTATGCCGGGTAAAGTCAATCCCACCCAATGCGAAGCCATGACAATGGTCTGCGCACAGGTTATCGGCTGTGATAGCGCCATCACCATAGGCGGTATGAACGGACACTTTGAACTCAATGTCTTTAAACCCATGATGATTTACAATCTCCTGACGGCGGCCCGGTTATTGGGCGACGCCTCTGCCTCATTCAATGAACACTGTGCATCGGGAATCCAACCAAATTATCAACGGATTAATGAACATTTAAATAATTCCCTAATGCTGGTGACCGCCCTGAATCCTCATATCGGGTACGAAAATTCTGCTAAAATTGCCAAAAAAGCCCACAATGAAGGAATCACCCTGCGAGAGGCCGCAATTTCACTGAGTTTGCTTACCGGAGACCAGTTCGATAAGTGGGTCGTCCCGGAAAATATGGTTGGAAACCTGAAAAAAGATCAATGATAAGGCCTTAGGGAGATTTAGTTGCAACCGGCCTGGAAAATTCTTTAATTAACCAGGATGAGGAAAATAAAACTCTATATTGCTGTCAGCCTCGACGGAAAGATTGCAGGAAAAGGGGGAGATATAACCTGGCTGAACGAATTTTCAGGAGGAGAAAATCCTGACTACGGATATAATGATTTTCTGAATTCAATGGATACTACGCTAATGGGCAATAATACTTACAGGCAATTATTGGGATTTGGCACAGATTTTCCATACAGAAGTAAAGTCAATTATGTGTTTACGAGAAATACCAAACTTACTGAGGATGGAAATGTAAAATATGTAACAGGCGATCCGGGTTCTTTTGTAAAGGAAATTAAATCCGTTAAAGGAAGGGATATCTGGCTGATCGGCGGGAGTGAAATAAATACATTACTTTTGAATGCCGGACTGATTGATCAATTAATCCTTTTCATTATTCCTGTCGTGCTGGGTGAAGGAATTCCGCTTTTCAAAGAATTTTCCGAAACAAGAAGACTGAAGATGAAGGAAACAAGAACTTACAGTAACGGGGTGGTGGAAATTAATTACATATTTGATCATGCTCAATAATGAAAACGCACTGTTTGAATTTAAAATCAGGAGAAAAGACAGATTCATATCATTGATATTTTTCTTTTCATTATTCCTGATTACCGGGTGCCGGTTTCATCTGCCGTTAAAATACAAGCATATAGCAGGTTACATTCAGGGCACAACCTATCATATCACCTATGAGAATGAGATCGGCAACGATCTGAACCGGCAGATCGATTCCCTGCTGCAGGCTTTTGACCTTACCTTTTCGGAGTATATACCCAATTCAATTATTTCAAGGATCAACAGGAACGATTCAACGGTTGAAATCAACGATATGTTTGCAACGGTTTTCAACAAGTCACTTGAAGTTTACAGGGAAACCGGCGGGGCGTTTGATCTGACCGTCGGCCCGCTTGTGGATGCGTGGGGATTCGGCCCTGAGAAAAAAGATACAGTAAACCGCAAATACATTGACAGCCTTCTTAAGTTGGTCGGGATGAATAAGGTAAGGATATCAGGGAAGAAACTGATCAAGGATTCTCCGGGGATTATACTTGACGTAAATGGCATTGCACAGGGTTATTCGGTAGATATGGTATGTGACTTCTTTGACAAACTGAGAATAAGGAATTATCTGGTCGAAATAGGAGGGGAGGTAAGGGCAAAGGGGAAAAATGACAAGGGTAAACTGTGGAGGATCGGGATTGACAGGCCTTCTTATGGTTCCAATCCCGGCGATAATCTGCAGGCAATCCTGTCGCTTGATGACAAAGCCGTTACAACAGCCGGGAATTATCGCAGCTATTTCGAAGAAAACGGAGTAAAATACTCTCATATCATTGATCCTCATAACGGTAAACCCATAAAAAACAGGCTTTTAAGCGTTACAATAGTGGCTGAGGATGCCTTAACTGCTGATGCATGGGACACACCCTGTATGGTGCTCGGCCTCGAGGGAACGCGCGTGTTATTGAAAAAGCATCCTGAGTTCGATGCTTACCTGATCTACAACGATGAAGAGGGTAATTACCAGGTTGAATATACTAAAGGGATTAAAATTGATAAGTGAGACGGACTAACCATGTTTTTACGCTTTGTTATTGAGGAGGCTTTCATTTACCCACTTGCCATTCTTTGACTCTCCAAGGATGATAACCTCTTTCGACTTCTCATATTCTTTTATGGCCTGATTCATCTCTTCTTCATTTTTCCTGATGATCTTAATGCCTGATTTTGATCCTTTATTGCAGATTTCAATATAGAATCCATCTCTTAACTTTTTGCTTCTTGTCGGAGGTCTTCCCATGATAGTAACTTTTGTAAATGTGCTGTTAATTATGATCTGCCTTGATATTTGCCGGATTTTTTTAAGGAAGCATATTTTCTTTACGTCTTAAACAGGAATGGGAATAAGGATAAAAAATCTACTTCAATTAAACAATCCGGTGGCGGTCCTTCTAAAAATCGTTCAGGATAAAAATAATATTGTTTCTTCACTTAACCAAATCGCGGGCTGTTATTATTACAATTGTTTTTCAAAAATTGAAACAGAATAATCAGTCTTCCTGGAATTGAGAAGAAATAATTTTTCATCAGCTAATGAGCCGGATAATATCTGCCTGTTAAACAAACGGTGAATTTATCCGTAAATTTAGATTACCTTTAACTAATTGATTTTATAAATAATTTAAAGTGAATTTTTAGTGTTGGTTTCTACACAAGTTGACGAATAAGAAATTAACAATATTTAATTTTATATATGGAAACATTCAAAGACCCAAGACTTGCAGTATTAATAGATGCCGACAATGTACCTTATTCAAATGTCAGGGAAATGCTCGCAGAAATTGCCAAATATGGAACGCCGACTTTTAAAAGAATCTACGGCGACTGGACAAAACAGACAGTATCCGGATGGAAGTCAGTTTTACTCGAAAACGCCATAACACCAATTCAGCAATACAGTTATACAAGCGGCAAGAATGCAACTGACTCAGCCATGATCATTGACGCTATGGATATTCTCTATTCCGGGAGGGTTGAGGGTTTCTGCATTGTTTCAAGCGACAGCGATTTCACACGCCTCGCAACAAGGTTAAGGGAGGCGGGGATGAAAGTTATAGGACTCGGGGAAAAGAAAACGCCCACGCCCTTTATTTCGGCCTGCGACAAATTCATCTATCTTGAAATACTTAAGCCTGCTGAAGCGATGCCGCTGCCGGTGGTGCCGCCAAAAGTCAGGTCCAAAGCTAAAACAAAAGCCAAAGAACCAACGGTTTCAATGAATTCTGATGATTCAGGTAATATAAATAAGGCATTGGTCAGATTAATTTCAAATAGCATCAATGACCTTGCCGACGAAAACGGATGGGCTTTTCTCGGTGATCTGGGAAACCTGATCCTTAAGAAACAACCGGACTTCGATCCACGGAATTACGGATTCAAAAAACTGGTCCCTTTAATAAAAAGTTTCGACCAGTTTGAGATCGATGAGAGGGAAACCGGGAAGAAAAATAGCACTCTGGTCTATGTCAGGAACAGGACGATCTGAACATCATTTACCCTCTTTACTTTCTGCTGTAAATGAAATATTTAAACCCTATATTTAGTTGTTATTCATTCTTTTATTGAGATTTATATGCAATTTAATAGAAACAATAATTATATTTGTTCTCTTATCTAACACGGTTGATTTTTGTAATGAAGAAAGTCAAATTAAATATCCTCGGACTGTCGTACAGCCAAACGCAGACCGGAGCCTATGCATTGGTGTTGTCAGAAGCTGATGGCAACAGAAGGATTCCGATTATTATCGGTGCAGTCGAAGCCCAGGCCATAGCCATTCAGCTTGAAGGGCTCAAACCGCCAAGGCCGCTGACACATGACCTGTTCCTGAATGTCGCCCTTGCATTTGGCATCGATCTGAAAGAAGTACTGGTTCATAAACTGGAAGAAGGAATATTTTATGCCGAAATTGTCCTCGAACAAAACAAAAACCGGATACGTATTGATTCGCGCACTTCGGATGCCATTGCTCTGGCTTTACGGTTCGAATGTCCGATTTATACAACCGAGGAAATTATGGATAAGGCCGGTATTATTATGGAATTCGAAGAAAGCGGGGAAGAGAATGAGAATACTGAGAGCAATGACCCAAAGGAAGGGGGTCCGGTACGGGTCAATTATGCAGAGTATACGCTTGAAGAACTGAACGAAATGCTTGATGCCGCCATAACAGCGGAAGATTACGAGAAAGCATCCAAAATCAGGGACGAAATTAATAAGAGAAAGAAAGAATAAAAGGAATCTTGAATTATGAAATAAAAGTTATGAGATGTGAAATATAAGTTTTTCGATACACTCATATCTTATTTTTCATCTCTTTGTTTACTGATCACTGTTCACTTAAAACTCTGAAACTCTTTTATGAAACAATATCTTGATCTGATGAATTATGTCCTGGAGAACGGACGGCCACATAAGGATCGTACAGGAACTGGTACACTGAGTATTTTCGGATACCAGATGCGGTTTGATCTTCAGGCAGGATTCCCGATCATCACAACAAAAAAGATCCACTTAAAATCAGTGATCCATGAACTGCTTTGGTTTCTGAAAGGGGATACAAATGTTCGTTATCTGCAGGAGAACGGAGTCAGTATCTGGAATGAATGGGCCGATAAAGACGGCAATCTCGGGCATATTTACGGATATCAGTGGCGGTCATGGCCTGCCCCCGACGGCAGCCACATCGATCAGATCAGCAAGCTGATTGATGAAATAAAAACAAATCCCATTTCTCGCAGACTGATTGTTAACGCATGGAATACCGGCGATCTGGATAAAATGAACCTGCCGCCGTGCCATATCCTGTTCCAGTTTTGGGTGAATGAAGGGAAACTGTCATGCCAGCTTTACCAGAGAAGCGCAGATATCTTTTTAGGAGTGCCCTTCAACATTGCTTCCTATGCCCTGCTCACAATGATGATAGCCCAGGTGACAGGGCTCGCTCCCGGAGATTTTATTCATACATTGGGTGACGCCCATATCTACAATAACCACTTCGACCAGGTCAAACTGCAATTAACAAGGGAACCTTATCCCTTACCCCAGATGAAGATCAATCCCGATATTGACGATATTTTCAAATTCAGTTACGAAGATTTTGAGCTGGTCAATTACCAGGCACATCCTCATATCAAAGGAAAAGTTTCGGTGTAATGAACAGTAATCAGTAATCAGTGATCAGTAATTATCTGAAACATTGAAACTCTAAAACTCTGAAGCATAATCGAACATTGGACTAATGATTTACAACAACATAGCAATTATCGTTGCCATAGCGCAGAATTTTGCCATCGGCAGAAACAATGAACTGCTTTTTCATCTTCCAAACGACCTGAAACGTTTCAAATCCATTACAAAAGGACATTCCGTGATTATGGGAAAAAAGACTTTTTTCTCACTGCCCAAAGGCCCCCTTCCCCACCGCCGTAATATTGTGATCACAGATATTCCCGGCGAAAGGTTTGATGGATGTGAAACTATTCATTCAATTGAAGAAGCTGTCGAACTGGTAAAAAACGAGGAGATGGCTTTCGTGATTGGCGGAGGGATGATTTATCGTCAGTTTTATCCCCTTGCAGGAAAATTATTTCTGACAATGGTTCACAAAGATTTCGATGCCGACACTTTTTTCCCGGAGATCCGGTTTGATGAGTGGATAGAAGTCAAACGTGAAGATCTCTACGACGAGATCAATAATTTTCATTATTCGAATATTGATCTGGTACGAAAATAATCTTTAATCCTCACCGACCAGCAATTTTCCAAGGTTTTCAAAACGAGAGTTGTAATCTTCAATCGCATATTTAATTACCTCATAGGCTTCTTCTCTGTCGTATATGTGGGTGATCACTGAATTGCTTTCTTCGCCGGGAAGATCTTTGTATGTAAGAAAGTAATGTTTTAAACGGGTGATAATCGTTCCGGGCACATCAGCCAGGGAAGTGAAATGGTCGTAAACAAAATCATTGTTCATAACCCCGATTATTTTATCGTCCGCATCATGACCGTCGATCATACGAAAGCCGCCAATAGGCTTCACTGTAAGAAGTATATCGCCGTGATGGATAGATTTTTCAGTAAGTACTACGATATCCAGAGGATCTCCGTCACCCCTTATGCTCGCTTTTCCACTTTTTTGAGCGCAAAAATCACCCACCCTTTTACCGCAATAAGTCTGGGGAATGAAGCCGTATAGTGCCGGGCAGACGTTGGAATATTGCTGGGGCCGATCTATTTTCAGATACCCTGTATCCTTATCCACTTCATATTTCACAGTATCGGTAGGAACTACCTCAATAAAGGCGGTAACTTTTTCAGGAGCATTATCCCCTATAAACACCCCGTGCCATGGGTGGGATTTGTACCTTAATCCCATTAGTCGGCCGATAGGATCGGAAAATTTATCAGACATGCTAATTAAATTTTAAAGTTTTTAAAATTACGTCTATAATACATCAGGGTTACAAAATTTAATATTCACTTATATTTAATAAAACCTGGTCATCTCCTTATGATACCCATACAAGTTAATGAGTTGGCAGGACAAAGAAAAGAGTATAAATAGGCTATTAGTCTAAAAGCCTAATAGTCTTCAGCCTAATACCCTATTTATGCCCCCCACCCTTCCCTGTCAAGGCTGCGGTACTGGATCGCCTCACCCAGATGATCAGCCTTAATGGAAGAAAAACCTTCCAGATCAGCTATGGTTCGGGAAACTTTTAATATTCTGTCGTATGCCCTTGCGGAAAGTCCCCGTTTTTCCATTGCCGTTTTCAGCAGATTATCTCCTGCCGAATCTAATGAACAGTACTGTCTTAACAATTTTGAAGTCATCTGGGCGTTGCAATAGATGTTGGTATCTTTAAATCTTTCCTTCTGAATTTCTCTGGCCTTGATCACCCGCTGTCTTACTGTTTCGCTTTTTTCTCCTTGTTTCATCCCGGATAATTCGTTAAAAGGGACCGGAACTACTTCAAGGTGAATGTCAATCCGGTCAAGTAATGGACCTGATATCCTGCTGAGGTATTTCTTCACTGTACCCGGCGCACAGACACAAGGTTTTGAAGGATGATTATAAAACCCGCACGGGCATGGATTCATGGAAGCCACCATCATAAAACTTGCAGGGTACTCAATAGAGAACTTTGCCCGGGAAATGGTTATCATACGGTCTTCAAGAGGCTGGCGCATCACTTCAAGCACGGTACGTTTGAATTCAGGCAGTTCGTCAAGAAAAAGCACCCCATTATGAGCAAGGGATATTTCACCCGGCTGTGGATACGTACCCCCTCCTACAAGTGCAACATCGGAAATCGTGTGATGAGGACTTCGAAACGGACGTGTTGTCATCAATGAAGTATCGCGGTCAATTTTCCCTGCCACGGAATGAATTTTAGTTGTCTCCAATGCTTCTTTCAATGTAAAAGGCGGGAGAATAGTGGGGATTCTCTTCGCAAGCATTGTTTTGCCGGCTCCCGGCGGACCAATCATAATCAGATTATGGCCTCCTGCTGCGGCGATTTCAAGAGCACGCTTTACATTTTCCTGACCTTTGACATCAGCGAAGTCTGCATCATAATTGTTGACTTTTGCTTTAAATTCTTCCCGGGTATCAATTATGGTCGGTTCGAGTTTGAGAGTGCCGCACAAAAATCCAACCACTTCTTTAATATTCTCAACTCCGTAAATTTTAAGTTTGTCAACAACTGCTGCTTCGCGGGCATTTTGTTTCGGTACAATAAAACCGGTGAAACCTTCCTCCCTGGCTTTAACCGCAATAGATAAGGCTCCCCGAATTGGCTGTAAACCTCCGTCAAGAGAAAGTTCTCCCATCATCATATATTTGCCTATTTCAGGAGCATTTATCTGTTCAGAGGCGGTCAGTATCCCGATTGCCATGGGGAGATCGTAGGCTGAACCTTCTTTTCGTATGTCGGCCGGAGCCATGTTGATAACTACTTTTTTGCCCGGCAATTTGTAGCCGTTGTATCTTAAGGCGGCATCTATTCTCTGCTGGCTCTCCTTTACCGCATTATCAGGTAATCCGACAAGGCTGAAACGGATACCTCTTGAAACATCCGTTTCGATAGTTACTGTTGTAGCATCGATACCGTGGACAGCGCTGCCAAAGGTTTTTTCAAGCATCTGGGTGAATGATGGATATTGTGTTAAAGATAATATTTTTAATTCTAATTCTCAACCTCTTAATTGGGTAATATCATTAAAACTCTGTATTTGTTTAGTATACCTTGAGATCAAAATAAAGAAATGGTATAAAGATAAAATTCAGGAGAAATTTCCCTTCGGAAAGAAGAACCATTGCCTGCAGTTTGAAGGATCACTTCTTGCAGTTGGGGTGCAATGAATAAAAAACATCAAATAAACTTGAAAATCAGATCTTTCGGTTATTATTTGTGACTACTGGTTCTATTATAACGAAAAGGTAACTGTAATCTATTCTCCAAATCTCTCAGCCTCAGCATCCAGCTATCATAGTATTACCAAAGCCATTATATCTACACTATTCAAACACTATTATTACACTATATTTACACTAATTAGTGCAGATATAGTGTAGATATAGTGCAGAAATAGTGCAGAAAATACGTTTTTGATATAACGTTGGTAAGGTAATGGTATGGCTATGGTACTGGGAAAAAGGATTTATATGAAATAAGCGAGGCAATAAACGGGTTTATACGACCCCGGCATAAACGAAATTAAATGTCAACTGCCAGTTACATCAATTAATGGACTTTTATTTTAAGCCAGGGTTGATAAAGAGAAAGATTATTTGATACAAGGATATATTGGAAAAGCAATCCCTTTCTCACAGATAAAATTTAGGTTATCTTTGCATTATAGTCAGAACAGGGGGTTCAATGGAAAGTGCTGAATCATCTTTTGGAATATTAGGCTATCAGACGGTTAGACTATAAGATTGTTAGATTATGAGGCTTTACTGTTAAATGTTCCGTCAGCTGAAGCTAACGGCAAAGGATAAAGAACTGTTTACTGATTACTGTTCACTAATTTTATACATGTGTCGGATATTATCCAACTTTTACCGGATTCAGTAGCTAACCAGATTGCAGCGGGGGAGGTCATTCAGCGGCCGGCTTCCGTTGTGAAGGAGTTAGTGGAAAATTCCATTGATGCCGGCGCCACTTCCATCACGATCAATATAAAAGATTCCGGCCGGACACTTATCCAGGTTATTGACAACGGCCAGGGAATGTCGCCTACTGATGCCAGAATGTCATTTGAAAGGCATGCCACATCAAAAATACGCGAAGCTAACGATTTATATGCTATACGGACAATGGGATTCCGCGGTGAAGCGCTTGCTTCAATCGCTGCTGTAGCGGATGTAGAATTAAAAACCCGTGTCCGGGGAACTGAATTGGGAACATTTGTTCATATTCTCGGATCAACCATCCAAAAACAGGAAACCCATCTTTGTCCTGAAGGTTCCAATTTTTCAGTTAAAAATATATTTTTCAATGTACCTGCCCGACGAAAGTTTTTAAAGTCCAACAGTTCTGAATTGAAATATATTATCACTGAATTTCAACGGATTACCTTAGCCCATCCCGCGATTGAATTTTCACTTTATCACAATAATTCACTGATTTATAATTTATCCTCCGAAAATGTCAGGAAACGAATAGTAAACCTTTTCGGGAAAAATGTAAATTCCAATCTGATTCCGGTTGATACAGTTACAACGGCTGTCAGGATATCCGGTTATATCGGTCAACCCAAATTTGCAAAAAAGACATTGGGTGAGCAATTTTTCTTTGTCAACGGCCGGTTTATGAAACATCCGTTTTTCCATAGAGCAGTGATACAGGCTTATGACCGTATTCTGCAACCGGAAACATTCCCTGCATATTTCCTTTATTTTGAAGTCGATCCCGCAGGTATCGATATAAATATTCATCCTACCAAAACGGAAATAAAATTTGAAGACGAGCGAACAACATGGCACATCATACATGCCAGTCTGCGGGAAGCCATCGGCAAATACAATCTTATCCCATCGATAGATTTCGATCAGGAAGGAGCCTTTGAAATTCCGCTGTCTCCAGGGAGGGACATACCTGTATCAATACCAAAAATAAAAATTGATCCATCATTCAATCCTTTTGAAAAGGGAAAAGATGTTAACGAGCACCAAAAGAATTTTATAATTCCGTCACTTCAAAGTGACAGGAATCTGGCAAATTGGCAAAGACTTTACCAGGGTTTTGAACATACCGGGAAAGCTCATGAAGAGGCATCGGAGAGAAATTTTAATGAAGAAACAGAACCTGAAGAACCATTACAACAGGAAATCACAGAATATGATAAAATCATTAAAGAAACACATAACTTTTTGCAGTTTAAAAACAAATATATCCTTACTCCCGTGAAATCAGGATTAATGGTCATTGACCAGAAAAGAGCGCATGAACGCATTCTGTATGAAAATTTAATGAAAACCATTGAAAACAGTATACCTCTTAGTCAAAGACAGTTATATCCTGTCAGATTGGAACTCAATGCAATTGACACTGATATTTTGATAACAATAAGAGAAGAATTAAAAGAACTCGGTTTTGAAATACGTCAGGAAGAAAGAAATATTTTTTATATTGAGGGAATTCCTTCTATTCTTAGCCATCTGGATGCAAAGGGATTAGTAGAAAAACTGCTTGAAGATTTCAAATCAAGACCGATTGATGTTAAAGAAGAAATTAAGGAATACCTGGTTCTTTTACTATCAAAGTCAACTGCCATCAATTACGGAAATGTATTAAAGCCGGAAGAGATTTCCGAACTTTTTAACAGTTTGTTTTCTTGTCAATTCCCTAATTACTCCCCCTCAGGGAAAAATATTGTGACGATTATTTCACTCCAGGATTTTGAAAAACTGTTAAATTAACATGATTATCCTGCGATTGTCTATTTTTGTATTTTAACAAGACAAATAATTATGAGCCAATTCAGACCTACATCACCACTTTCCATCCCTCCGGTAGTAAAAAACCTTATTCTTATCAATGTTGTTATGCTCATAGCAACGTGGGCTTTAAATAACGCCGGAATTAATCTTACTGAAAAACTCGGTCTTTTTTATATTGGATCGAAATATTTCCACCCTTATCAGTTCATCACACATATGTTTATGCATGCCAATTTTTGGCACTTATTTTTCAATATGTTTGCCCTTTATATGTTTGGCAGGGTACTTGAAATGGTCTGGGGTCCAAGACGTTTCCTGATTTATTTTTTTGTGACGGGTTTAGGGGCAGCAGTATTACATTCTTTTGTCACTTATTTGGAAATGTCTTCCATGCAGAGACACGCTATTGCTTTTTACAATACTCCTTCACCGGAATTGCTTGCAGCCTTCGTCAAATCAAATCTTCACCAAAATATTCCGGGAATAACTGATTTGATCAACAATTGGTATGATTCACCAAATAATCCATCATTCATTCGCCAGGGTACTGATGTTGTTCGGGAGATTGTTCAAATGAGGATAAACATACCGACAATAGGAGCTTCAGGAGCTGTTTTTGGTGTTCTCCTGGCGTTTGGTTATTTATTCCCTAATACTGAATTATTGTTATTGTTTCCACCTATTCCGATAAAGGCCAAATATTTAGTCATTGGTTATGGCGGTCTTGAGTTATACCTCGCCTTTACCCAATCAAACAGCGATATTGCGCATTTCGCACATTTAGGGGGTATGTTGTTCGGATTTATTCTTTTAAAATACTGGGAAAGGCATTCCCGAAATTTTTATTAATAACGAATTTTACGAATTAAGACGAATTATACAAATAATGGGGATCATTGATGAAATAAAGCTGTCATTTAAAAACGGTTCGCATCTCACAAAACTAATATATATAAACCTTGCGATCTGGATAATTGTGAGGCTTACATCTGTTATTTTCATGTTTGGAGGTTCCGATGCTTCCCGAATTCTTGGGTGGCTGGCTTTACCTGCTTCATTTGATCAGTTTATTACCCGTCCCTGGACTCTGATAACCTATATGTTCCTTCATTACGAATTTCTGCATATCCTCTTTAATGTCCTTTGGCTTTATTGGTTTGGCAAAATATTCCTTGAATATCATAATCAGCGCAGATTGCTTAGTCTTTACTTGCTTGGAGGAATAGTTGGAGGTCTTACTTTTATGGCGGCATATAATTTTTTCCCCATTTTCAAGGATGCTGTAAAATTCACGCAATTACTTGGTGCTTCTGCATCAGTAATTGCAATTATGACCGCAATTGCAATTTATGTTCCTAATCATGAAATCCATCTTTTATTCATTGGACGCGTTAAAATAAAATGGATTGTAATAATATCTATCATCCTCTATGTTATTGGATTATCAGGAAGTAATGCAGGCGGGTAACTTTGCGCATCTCGGAGGAATCTTTTGGGGCTGGCTGTATATGTACAATTTAAAATCAGGCCGTGATATTACAGCAGGTTTTAACAAAATAACGGATAGATTATTTTCACGATCACAAAGGAAGAATAGGCTTAAAATAAAGTATTATCAAACGAATCCTGATTACGAATATAACCGAAAGAAGACCATTCAGCAGGAGGAAGTCAATCGAATACTGGACAAAATCGCAAAATCGGGTTATGAAAGTCTGACAGCAGAGGAAAAGGATACCTTGTTCAAAATGGGGGGAAAAACAGGTAATTAGTAATCAGTGAACAGTAAACTGTGATAACTCGCTATAGCCTATATAACTTAAAGACTAATAGTCTGATTGAATGAAATTATTTCTTAATAAATTTGGATTCTTATTAAATATGATTGCGGCAGTTTTTCTTCTGCTCGCCTATCTCGCTCCATTTGTCGCCCCGGATACATTTTGGCCGCTTTCAATCATTGGGCTTGGATATCCATTTCTTCTTGTACTTAATTTCCTTTTTCTCATCTTTTGGCTTATCCAAAGGTCTAAAAAACTCATACTTTCTTTATTGGTCATCGTACTTGGCCTTGGATATTTCAATAACTATTTTCAGTTTCATGCAGTTAAGGAAGATATCTCAGATGGCATCAAAATCTTGAGTTATAACGTTAATTATTTTTCATATGACCTTAAAAACAGGAAACCGGGAGAGAATAATTTGTTGGGATATCTTAGAAAATCAGGGGCCGATATTATCTGTCTTCAGGAAACTTACATCCGCAGATCCGGTTACATGAGCGCATCGGAAATTATGAACTCCTTACCCAATATAAAACATTATCAATTAGCTCATTCTGTTTCATTTGGGGGACCGGTGACTTTTTCACGTTACCCAATAATCAATATGGGTGAAATCCGTTTTGCGAATACTTCCAATATGGTGATCTTTTCAGATATTAAGGTCAATGAGAATAAAATTATAAGGATTTATAACTGCCATTTTCAGTCTTTCCAGATAAAACCTGAAAATTATACTGTCATAGAATCACCTGTATCAGGATCAAACAGATTAAAAGTAAAAGAGATTTTTGAGCTGAGTCATAAACTGATTTCAGCTTTTTCTATCAGGGCTTTTCAGGCAAGAAAAGTTTCACAGCACATAATAAATTGTCCTTATCCGGTCATAGTGTGCGGAGATTTTAATGACACACCGTGTTCATATACTTATAGAAAAGTTCTTGGGAATTTAAAGGATTCATTTGTTGAATCAGGATTTGGCATTTCAAACACTTATCACGGGATTTTGCCATCTTTCAGAATAGACTATATTTTTCACAGCAAAGAATTCCATTCTTATAACTATATCCGAAAACGCATTAATTATTCAGATCATTATCCCGTTTCGTGTGTTCTGAGAATTGAAGAATAAATATTCAAACTAATTTTATTGCAACTTTAAACTTCTATTTTTAATAATTGCTTTAAATAAAAGAGCGCATAAATATAAAATAATAAAGCACAGAGAAATTATCTGTGCCCTATTCATTAAACATAGAAATTTAAAGAAGTGCGTCTATCTTGGATGCAAGAATGGATTTTGGCACCGCACCTACCTGCTTGTCTGCAATTTCTCCATTCTTAAAAAATAAAATTGTCGGAATATTACGAATCCCAAATTTTGAAGCTGTCCCCGGATTATTGTCAACATCCATCTTGGTAATAACAGCTCTTCCATCATAATCTTCCGATAGTTCAGCCACTAAAGGACTTATCATCCTGCACGGTCCGCACCATTCAGCCCAAAAGTCAACAAGTACAGGTTTATCAGATTGAAGAACAATCTCTTCGAAATTTTCATCATTTACTTCAATTGCCATATTAAATATTTTAATATATTTATAAATATTTGTATTTTAAGTCAAGCAAAATTACAAATTAATTTATTGTGATGAACATTTCAGGGTACTTTTGTAAGAATGCCTTAAGTTCTGTGGTTATTCCTACTCGTCTGGTCCTGGAAAACAAATCAATTTGGATGTTTGTCAAAGTATCAATAACGGCAAATTTAATCATTGATTTTCCCTGATATTGTGCCAGGTTTCCATCAAGTTCATCTATTAATTCATTGGTAATTATATCCGGGGGCAGAGTCAACTTTATGCTTTCTGCTTTTCCTGATAATTCCTGAAGAAGTTCAATCTTGTTTGTCTTAAATTCAAGCTGATCACTTCCCGTCCATTTCTGTCCTATTCGTCCCTTAATTAAAAGAAACAATCCCTTTTTGCAAAAGTTTCCAAAATTCACATAATCATTCCCAAAAAAGAAAAACTTGTAAGAACCAGAGTAATCTGAAAGTGTAAGGAAGCTAAAGGGTTTCCCGTTTTTCGTTATTCCTTCCTGGGAGTCAGTCACAATTCCTCCGAATGTAAAATCTTTCCCTGTACTATTCAAATCATTATTCAGGTCCGTTAACGTAACATCGTTCGTACAGAAGCTATCTATTTCCAACCGGTAATCATCCAGTGGATGCGAAGTAAGATAAATCCCGATCAGATTTTTTTCTTTTTCAAGAGCAACCAGTTTTGGCCATTCTTCCACTTTCGGTATATTTGGCTTATTTGACTTCAATTGTCTGTAAATCCCCAAAAAGAGATTGCCATGGGCACTGTTTTTCCGATTGAATTTGATTTCCGTATTTGATAAGTGTTTCAATAAAAGTTGCTTCCGTCTCCTGTTTCACCAAAATATTTCTTTTAATATTATTCAGATTATCAAAAGCACCTGCCATTGCCAGTGCTTCCAGATTTTTTTTATTTACCGTTTGTAAATTAACCTGTTCAACAAAATCGAAAATAGTTTTATAATTCCCCGTGTTTATTACGTGCGCTAATAATATCATGGGCGGCCCCTGCTCCAACACCTTTAATGGCAGCCATTCCAAACCGAATGTCCCCCACTTTATTCGCAGTAAATTTGATGAAACTTTCGTTTACATCAGGCCCCAGAACATGCAAGTTTCATACGTTTGCATTTCGTCCATGAACTTGGTAATATCTGTATCATATTTCAAAGGTTCCGGCTTAAGTCGGCAGCCATAAATTCTGCCGGATAGTGTGCTTTTAAATACCCGGTTTGATAGGCAATATAAGCATAACAAACCGAATGCGATTTATTAAATGCATAAGATGCAAATGCTTCCCAGTCTTTCCAGATTTTTTCAATAACAGTTTCCGGATTATTTACCCGTTAAATCTACATTCATCGATAAATTGAAAATTAGCTTTACAACCTTCAATAAACTTCACTTTTAGCTACGCCATTACATCGCCTTATTTTCTTCCCCATTGCTTTTCGAAGCGAGTCTGAATCACCCCGGGTAAAATTGGCCAAGAGCTCGTGAAAGTAACATTACCTGTTCCTGAAATACAGTAATTCCATAGGTTTCACTCAGGTATTTTTCCATCATTGGCAAATCGTAATACTACTTTTTCTTACCATGTTTTCGGTCGATATAATCAGGAATATATTCCATTGGGCCGGGACGATACAGGGCATTCATTGCAACAAGATCTTCAAACCGGTTTGGGTAATTCAGATCGCGAAGATACTTTTTCATCCCGTCTGATTCAAACTGAAAAATAGCAGTGGTTTCGCCATGACTAAAAAGTTCAAAGTTTTTGCATCATCCAAAGGAATATTATCAATGTCAATATTTGATTCCTTTTGAAAGCCTGATATTTTCAAGGCTTTCCTTTATGATGGAAAGTGTTTTCAATCCGAGAAAATCCATTTTCAACAATCCGATGCGATTCCACAAAACGACCATCATATTGGGTGGTCAGTAAATTTTCTTCATCTTTCGTTGGCATTAAAGGAATATGTTCGGTAAGAGGATCGCGGCTGATTAAAATTCCACAGGCATGAACACCCGATTGACGAATAGATCCTTCCAGAGTTTCGGCAAATTTTATGGTTTGTAACTATTAAGCGGATTATCAGATTCTTTTTCTTTTTAAAGGTCGGGATTTTCTTTAAATGCTCTTTCAAAAGTCATTTTTGGTGGTTTCCGGAACCATTTTAGCCAATCGGTCTGCTTCCGGCAAGAGGGAATTTCAGCACCCTGGCAACATCGCGGATGGCCAGTTTTGTTGCCATAGTTCCAAATGTGCAAATGTGTGCTACCTTTTCTCTGACCGTACTTTTTCTGTCACATAATCGAGTACAAGTTGCCGTCCGTCATCATCAAAATCAATATCAACATCGGGCATCGAAATACGGTCAGGATTTAGAAAACGTTCAAAAAGCAAGATTATATTTAATAGGATCGACATTGGTGATCCCGGTACTGAATAAGCCACTGCCGACCGGCTGCCGAGCCGCGTCCCGGCCCAACTAATGACACCCATTTCCCGTGCCGTAGTTAATAAAATCCTGTGTGATAAGAAAATATCCCGGGAAATCCCATTTGATTTGATGGTTTCCAATTCAAAATCCAATCCGTTCGATTACATCGTCAGAGAATCGGATCTCCATATCGTTCTTTGCTCCTTTAAAAGCAAGATGCCTTAAATAAGCTGATTCCAATTTGATCCGTAAGAACTTTTTCGATAACCTCCCAGTCGGTTAAATGCTCTTCTTCAAACTCTTCGTAATAATTGTTCTTCAGAAAAACGTTTTCCGATAATCTTCAATTCGAGCCAAATTCTTCAGGAATTGGGAAAATCAGGCATAATCGGATTGCGAATCAAGTCGTAATACAATTCAATTTTTTCAACAATTTCCTGCAGTATTCACCAAAGATTAAAGGTACATCTGCAAAAAGCTCTATTCATTTCGGCGTCGTTTTAAACCACTCCTGTTTTGTATAACGCATCCGATTCGGATCATCAAGATCCTTGCCTGTATTTAAGACAAATTAACAAATCATGTGCATCGGCATCTTCCTCATTGGTAAAATGAACATCGTTGGTTGCAATTACTTTAATACCATATTTTTTTGCAAATGCTAACAATATCATGTTTAACCTCTACCTGATTTTCATACACATCTTCTGTCAATTGCGGTATGTTTGAATGTGTCGCTGGAGTTCAAGATAAAAATCATCTCCAAAAAGCGTTTTGAACCAACTGAATGGCATCTTCGGCATCTTTGAAATGGTCACCTTTATACAAGCTTGGGAATTTCTCCTCCCAGACAGGCTGATGATACAATTAAACCCTCACTGTATTTTTCAAGAAGATTTTTATCGATTCGTGGTTTATAATAAAAACCTTCATTGTTGGCTATGGAAATGAGTTTAACCAGATTTTTGTAACCTGTTTTATTTTTAGCCAAGCAAAATCAGGTGATATCCTGAACGGTCGATCTTTATCATTTTTATCGTTAAACTGAATTCCGCGTGAGCCACATAGGTTTCACATCCCAGAATTGGTTTAATTCCGCTTTTCTTGCAGATTGAATGAAATTCCTTTATCCCGAACATTGTTCCATGATCGGTAAGCGCAAGTGAAGTCATTCCGTCTGTTTTGGCTTTATTAACCAGAGCACTAACACTGTGCTGCCCCGTCTAAGAATCGAATATTGCGAATGCACATGTAAATGTGTAAATGGAATCATTAATTTAAATAATTTAATATCTGGAAATAAGAAGATTTAGAGAAACTATTCACTCGAAGGTTAAAGATAAAGAATATATTCCAACCTGAACTCAATGTTAATAACTATTCATATTTTAATATGATCTGAATCTGCCTGATGTAAAACCTTTTTTAGGACAAGATATATTGTTCCGTAATGATTTTATACGGTTTTTGTGCGCTCTTCGTGCGTTAGCAATGCGAATTATGAGCGTACTATCCCCGAATAACCGACGAACAAGAGCCAGAGAAAACAATGTCGCAAGCGAGTGATGGGGAAAGAACAGTCCGAAAAAGCAAGAATGAGCTTAAGTAAACCTATTGCAATGATATTGAACCATATGCAATGCTCATCGCCTGAAGCAATGAAGATCCGGAGGTCTCGAATAATAAAGCATCTAACTCTATAGTGAATGTTCCAGGTAAATAATTGGTAAAAGATGATACAGGAAATTGAATCTCTAATCCATCTGAAGATGAGTAAAGTTTAGCCGGGATTATTTCAGTATTACCTTTTGTAACCCTTATTTGATAAGATTGGGCACCCGGAACCGGATTCCATTTCAAATTTACCGATTGACCATCCTGAGACAAATCCAAAGTATCAATTTCAGCAGGCAAGATATAATCTGTTCCCAGAGTATTACTAAAAGTCTGTTGTGTTTTGTCCTTAAAAGTTACATCATATTTGTAAACTCCGGCTAATGGAAGAGTGCTTACAAAATCTCCGGATGTCAATGAAGGGTCTTTGTAAATGGAAATTCCTTTATCTGCAATTCCCGGGAGAGGAATGGAATCCCCATCAGGATTTATAACAGAAACCGAAATCATCCGGTTATAAGAAAACACGGAATGTGCCACACCAAATAAAGTATCTCCCTGATTTACAATAGATTTAATAAAAACGTCTGCGGTGGCCACATTTGTTATGGTCGTTTGCTGACATGAAATGATAGTAACCCAAAACAAAATACCCAATGTAAACCAATTTATTATTCTCTTAGACATTTAGCAGAAAATTAGGCAAAACATTCTTACAAATTGCCTGTGATTGATTAATTTTAACAACATCACTTATTAAAAATATTTACCAGCTTTCCATATTCAACCAATAAATACTCATTCTCCGAACACAGAATAATTTCAAAATCAACAATGGATTAAATTGATACCATGCAAATTTATTGCTATACGTAAAAATAATAAAATGCAAGGTATCAAAAATAAAAATGCTTTTAATTTTATTATTAAAATCACAAGAGGCCGGAATTTTCTCTGAATTAAAGGCTTATATAAATAAGCATACAAAAATACCTATATCATTTACTTTGGGATATCAGAAATAAAAGAATTACAGATCAATATCAATGTCAGCGATACTTAGTGCCTGATATTGTCCCGTACTCAATGACTGAAATTTGATGGCATCTAACTCAAATGTATAGGTCCCTTGGTAAAAGGGTGAAATGACTGAAAGGGGAATCTGGAAATTATTACCCATGGGGACTGGTTCAGTTGGAGAGACATATATCAAATCACCTTGAAAATAAATAAATATCAGGAAATTATCTGCTCCTGTTACAGGGTTAAAAGATAACTGTACCTTTTGATTGTCGTTCGTTTTAGTAATTGATGTAATATCCGTGGGAAGAATGTACCCATTATTTAGGACATCGGTAAACACTTTTTCTTCACCGTTATTGAACACTGCCTTATAAATATATGTTCCACCAGCAGGAGGAGTAGCACTGTAAGTTCCTTCATTAATAGAAGGTTGAAGCTTATATAATAATCCTGTACCGTCAGTTGGATATAACGAAGCTTTAGACCCATCCGGGAGAGTAACAGTTACTGAAGTCATTGGAGAATTACTCTTCACAATATGTTCCACACCAAGAGCGGTATTACCGTTAATTAAAATTGACTTAACATAAACATCCACAATGGCATCATTGTAATTAGTTTCCTTCTTCATGCAGGAAAATAATCCAATAGTCAGAATTAACAACCATAACGAAACATTAAATGATTTCCTATTCATTCCTGAATTTTATTAAATTTCTTCTTTACTAACAGATCACCCTTAACTAATTTCTTAATCAATTCAATTTAAAGTCATTATAAGATATTCTTAAATTTAAATGGATAAGCCCGACATTAACTAATCTCTGGATCTACTTAACCCTTTAAAGTTCGAAAGACCGGATAAATTTAATTCACAAGAGCCTGTGAGATTCAGATTTAGGAAAAGATATCACAAAAATTTTATCTTTTATTTAAAAGAATTGAATTAATGACAACCCTGAATTTCAATACTTTATACTATCATATCTTCATTTTATACTGCAAGGTGAGTCATTTAAATATCAATGGATGTTGAGGCACTGCTGACTGCCTGAATTTTACCGGAACCATCCGATTCATAAATAACAGCATCCAGTTGATATGTATAATTACCCGGAGTATATGAAGGGATAAGAGACAAGGGGGCTACAATTGTGTTCTGGCTTGGAGGAGAAAAAGGATTAGAAGCATAAACCGTTGTACCATCTTTGATAATAAATAGTTTGAAATATTGTGCCCCTTCCAGGGGTTCCCAAACAATAGTTACGGATTGACTTCCGGTTGTCTTGGTAATTGATGTTATCGTAGGCGGGAGGAGATAGTCGGAGCCAAGTTCATTTGTTACTATTTTCTCGATACCATCTTCAAAAGTTACATCATATGTGTATGACCCTGGCGTGGGGGGAGTTCCGGAATAAGTTCCAAGTCCTATTGAAGGTTCAGCGTAATAAATTGTTTTTCCGGTATCATAAGCCGTCAGTTGATCTTCTTCCCCGCCTGGTAATTGAACACTGACTGAAGACATTGCAGCATAACCAAAAACATAATGGACAAGCCCAAAAACAGGTTCTCCATCATTGAAAATTGATTTTACGTAAACATCTGCCTCTGCATTATCATTGACCTTATCCTTTTGACAGGAAATCAAAGACGCCGAGAGCATTATTATTACAGTAAACAGTTTAATCAGATTCTTTTTCATATCATACGTTTTAATTATTGTTTTGCGGACTTTATGTTTTATGCTTTAGGAAATGCTCAAAATGATTTTTCCTAAAGCCAACAGCCTAAAGTCTATAGTCTTTATAAATCAATTGATGCAGATGAATATCCAAATGACTGAACATACATTTCTTCTGAAGATTCATATTTCATCGCCCTTAATTCAAAGGTTATGGTTCCGGGTAAATAATAAGTAAAATAAGCAATCGGGCGTTCAGTATAATATCCCGAAGGATCAGCAAACTGAAGCCAAGGAAAGATTTCATTCTGCCCCGAAGAAATCCGGATCTGGTATGCATCCGCCCCCGCAACAGGTTCCCATTTTAATCTCAGTGAGAGACCGTCCTGGGTTTTATAAAGCGAATCAATAACCGGCGGAGGGAGAAAATTGTCGGTCAGAGTGTTAGTAAAATCTTTCTGTATACCGTCAGTAAATGTTACATGATACGTATAAAGCCCTGCAACAGGGGCTTCGGGGTTAGGATTCGATCCCGCCATAGAAGTATCCTTTAAAAATGATGTGCCCGTACCATCATGTTCAGATAAACTGAAAATCACGCCATCGGGAGTATCAACAGTTACAGCACGCATAGGATTGGATGAAACTACTGAATGTACAGTACTATATACAATATTCCCGTTATAAACTAATGATCGGGCAAAAACATCCGCGACAGCATTATTTTGAGGATTAATCTTTTTACATGAAGCAAAAATCGATAAAACAGAAATTATAAGCAGTACGAGGTATAAATTTTTCATTTGATTTTAACTGACTTTAATTTATTTTTTATATTGTATTCATTTCTTCTTATGCAATTAAAAACTCTCATTTTTAGGCGATACATGTAAGAGTGAACCTTCAGGTTAATTTTGCAAAGTCGTTTTGTTTAATTATATGGTTATCAAATTTTAACTATTTTTAAGATGAATTTCCAATCTTAATGGTTGCGCAAAATACGATTTAGTTTTTGTAACATTGAATCAAATTGTTATTAATTTTTTCATCATTTATCAAAAACAGCTTTAGACTTCCATATTAAAGTTTTCCAATTAAATCTTTTATACACTCCCTGGAACAGTGCAATATTACGAATTGCCTTAAAATTATTTTTGAAAGGCAAACTTAATGTTTTAATTGGAGATATTATTGTACCTTTGCCCCCGCAATTAAAAAAATTTTAATTTACAGTAACTCATTATGTCAGTAAAGATTCGTTTGGCTAGGCATGGCCGGAAAAAACATGCCTACTACCACATTGTGGTAGCAAACAGCAGGTCACCACGAGATGGTAGGTTTATTGAACGGATTGGCTCTTACAACCCCAATACGAATCCTGCCACCATCGATCTTGACTTTGATAAAGCCTTATCCTGGCTTTTCAATGGCGCCCAACCGACAGATACATGTCGTGCAATTTTATCCTATAAAGGAGTATTGATGAAAAAACATCTTCTCGAAGGAGTAAAAAAAGGAGCGTTCGACGAAGAAACAGCCGGACAAAAATTCACAGCATGGATGAATGAAAAAGAAAAAACAATTCAGGCAAAAAAAGACAAACTTGCTGATGAATCCGAGGAAGAAAAGAAAAAACGTTTGAAAGCAGAAGCTAAAATCAATGAAAGCCGTATGGCAGAAATAGCTAAGAAAAATGCTGCTGCCGCAAAAGCAGCTGAAGCAGCATCAGAAGATCAGGCTGTGAAAAAAACTGATGAAATACCTGACTCATCTAATCCTGTTGCAGAAGAATAAAAATCAAAACTATTTCCCTATAAATTTCGTGGGAAAATGATTTAATAAAAGCGATGGTTGAAAAGAACCATCGCTTTTTTTGTAATTTTGTTTCTATGAGTCAACATCCTTATGAATTTATGGTGCAAATTGATAAACAGAAATGTAAAGCCATTGGCTATATCAATAAGACATATGGTATAAAAGGGGAAGTGCATGCCATTATTGATGAAGAATTCACAGAATTACTCGGCTCAATAAAATATTTATTCGTCGATTTAGAAGGAGGTCTAGTACCTTTCTTTATAAGCGAAGATGGATTACGGTTCAGAAACAATGATAATATAATTGTAAAATTTGATTTTATCAACTCAACTGTAAGAGCTAAAGAGCTTATAGGATGTAAATTATATTTATTCATTAATAAATCTTCAGAACCACTGAATCCCGGGAAATATAACGGGATGACCGGAGTGGAGGTTGTGGATCAGGTGAACGGAAATCTTGGTAAAATCAGCCGGATTGATGATTATTCAGGGAATATGGTATTAACTGTATCACATAATGACAAGGAAATATTAATTCCTTTGAGTGATAAGATCATTCAGAGATTTGACAGTAAGAATCAAAAATTATACCTGAAATGCCCCGAAGGATTGATAGATATTTATCTTGGATAAAATATTTTCTCAAAGTACAACTTTTAAACAATATCGGCGTTATTTTATAAGTACCAAAAATTTAAAGTTATGCAATCAAAAAAAATCACATTTTTAATTCTTTTGGTAATTGCTGGGACCCAATTGCTTTATGCCCAGAAAACCGAACAAAGAAAGCTTTCTGCTTTTACTGAAATCTCCCTGCGAATCGGAGCAAATGTTCATCTCTCTCAGGGTAAAGATCAAATCGTGGAGGTTAAAGGAGATGAAGCAACTCTTAATAAACTCATCACAGAAGTTAAAAACAGAAAACTGATTATCAGATATCCAACTGAAACCATATTTAGTAGTAAATGGAATCCAGGGAAGGTTGATCTTTTTGTTACTATTCCTCAGATAGATGGTTTGGCAGTAGTTGGTTCTGGATCTATAACTGCTAAAGACAAAATTGAATCAAGAATTCTCGATCTTTCTTTAAGCGGCAGCGGAGATATCCGTCTTGAAAATCTCAAAGCTGAGAAGGTTAAATCATTGATATCGGGATCAGGCGACCTCTATCTGACTGGACAACAGACTGCAGCCGAATTTAATAGCTCTCTGTCTGGTTCGGGAAACGTCAAGGCAACAGGATTTCCTGCTAACGACGTAGATATTAAAATCAGCGGATCGGGAAGTTGTTGGGTAAAACCTGAAAGGAATCTGATTGTCAGGATACTTGGCTCAGGAAGTGTTTATTACAAGGGTAATCCGGCAATTGATTCCAGCATCCTTGGTCCAGGACAAGTAAAAAAAGATTGAATTCTTTTCTTTAACGAATGTTATTTGTTTTTGAAAGCTAAGACAAAGAATAGCATCGCAGCGTAATTGCTATTTTCTTATTATCTCAAATAAACCTCCTGAACCAACTTTAATGATACTTGAAGGATTGGATTTAATTATTTCGTCCTGCCTGTATTGAACTATATAATCGACTGCATTTTTGATATCTTCGCTTATTTCATCAAAATTCATGGGAGTTTTAGCGCCGCTTATATTGGCTGAGGTTGATACAACAGGTTTTCTGAATCGTTGAATAAGTTGTTGGCTAAATGTTTCATTGGTTATTCTTATACCGATACTTCCATCAGGGGCAATGAGATTAGATGCCAGATTTTTGGCATTTGGATATATGATCGTCAAAGGTTTATCAGCAACATTGATTAAATCCCAGGCAATTTCTGGCACCTCCCGAACGTACGAATTAAGAAGATTTGGATTATCAATCAATACCAGCATACTCTTTAAATCTTCCCTCTGCTTGATTCTGTAAATCCTTCTGATTGCTTCAATATTGGTAGCATCACAACCAATGCCCCAAATAGTATCAGTCGGATAAAGAATTACCCCACCCGCTTTGAGAACTTCCAAAGAGCGTTTGAGATCATCTGAAAATCCGGAATTCATTTTTTATTGTAAGGGATAAAATGCTTGTTTTCAAAAGGGCGATACCCGAAGGCTCTTTCAAACCAATAAAGGACAAAATACTTTGGTTTAAACTTTTTCCTTCTGATTGAAAGATTGGGATGCCAATCAAGAAGGTCAATGCGATTTTGCATAATCTTTGGGTGTATGCCTTCAAAAAGTTTAAGACTGTCGATCCCTTCTTCGTAAATGAATTCCTCAGATTTTTGATCAATTGTTTTTATATGTTTCGAGTCTTGAGACCAGTACTGTTTTGCACCTTCGACTTTATCTTTCATTAGTTTTGGAGGCCTGACCCAACCGTAGTGAAACATTTCGGCTTTAATAAAAGCTCCGGTAAGTTTTGTTCCACTTTTCCATCGGAATCCCTGTGCATCATTCCAGGAACGGATTTCCTTATTATTCCTGATAATCCGGATTTCATTTCGATACCAGCGGCGTGAATCAGCAACATAATCATAAGTACCGTAAAAATGCTTATATCCGAATATCAGTCCATCTACGTCTTTGATATTCAGGTAATGCTCCATCGATTTATTAATTTCTTCAAGGTACTTCTCATGCAACACTTCGTCTCCTTGAATATAAAAACACCAGTCATATTCAGAAGGAATAGCATCCAAAGCCTTGTTGGTTTCTGAAGCAAGAACCCTGCCCCTTTCTCTCAGGGAAGGATCCCAAACAGTATCTATGATATCAATTTTATCAGAAGGAATGGACTGAATTAACTCTCTTGTACCGTCATTACAATCTCCGACAGCAACAATAAACCTGTCACATAAAGGAAGAATTGATCCAATGGCTTCAACTATGGGATAATCAAACCGTACAGCGTTCTTTACAAAACTGAAACCACAGACTTTCATTTAAAGGCAATTTAATGTTCTGGAATAATTAAACTTCAAAATCGGAGACTCCTTTGAAATCAAGGGTGGCAAAATAATCTTCAATAGTCTCAGCCCTGCGGATCTGAACCACCTCACCGTTTTCTCTGAGCAACAATTCCGCTGATCTTAATTTTCCGTTGTAGTTAAAACCCATGGAATGACCGTGCGCACCGGTATCATGGATAACGACAATATCGCCCGGCGCAAGTTTAGGCAATACTCTGTTAATGGCAAATTTATCATTGTTCTCACATAATGAACCGGTTACATCATACAGAATCCTGGTCGATAAATCTTCCTTGCCCGGAACCGTGATATGATGGTAAGCGCCATAAAGAGCCGGCCTCATGAGATTACTCATACAGGAATCCAATCCGGCATATTTTTTATAAGTATCCTTGATGTGAAGCACTTTACTGACCAAATAACCGAAAGGTCCGGTTATCGCCCTTCCTGATTCAAAGAACACTTTAAGGGATTCCAGACCGTTGGCTTTTATAAAATGATTGTATTCATGCTTAATCCCTTCACTCATTTGATTAAGATCAACGTCCTTTTCCTCAGGTCTATAAGGAATTCCCAGACCGCCTCCAAGATTGGCAAACTCAAACCTTATACCTAAGTTTGAAGATAGTTCTGCAATCAATTCAAAAAGTATATGTGCAGTTTCTACGAAATACTTCGGATCCAGTTCATTGGATGCCACCATGGTATGTATCCCAAAACGTTTTATTCCTTTATCACGTAAAATTCTGTACCCTTCAAACAACTGGCTTCGTGTAAATCCAAATTTTGCTTCCTCGGGATGACCTATTATGGTATTCCCTTCCTTTAATGCTCCGGGATTATAACGGAAACAAACCAAATCGGGTAATCCGGTTTGATTCTCAAGATATTGAATATGAGTTATATCATCAAGGTTTATAATTGCCCCCAGTGATCTGGCCTTTTCATATTCTTTTTCAGGAGTATCATTGGATGTAAACATGATCTCCTCTCCCCTCATTCCAATCCTTTCAGCAAGTTCAAGTTCCGCCAGAGAACTGCAATCAATCCCAAACCCTTCACTTCTGAGTATTTTCATCAGATAAGGATTCGGAGCCGCCTTAATGGCATAATATTCCTTAAAACCCTCATTCCAGGAAAAAGCTTTCAGAAATTTCTTTGCAAAAGAACGGATCGCCTTTTCATCATAAATATGAAAAGGAGTAGGGTATTTTGCTATAATTTCCTCCAATTTCTCTTTTGTAAAGGGAAGCAATTTTTCAGTCATAACTGCTAAAATAAAAGAACTGCAAATTTAGATATTTTTGGAGAACAATTTATTACTGAAACAACTCATCACTAAGGGTACCTGAAGCAATTTCCCTCACTTCTCCGGTCATTCTTATATTCCATGCATCATCAATTTCAATGGCAAGCTCTCCTCCTGACATCTTTATTTTAAGTGATCGGTCTGTTAATCCTTTCTTAATCACCGCCGCTGCAACAGCACACGATGAACTTCCTGACGCAAGTGTATAACCTGCACCGCGTTCCCAAATCAAGGCGCTAACCTCGTTTCGTGATAACACTTTGGCAAACTGGACATTGATCCGGTTAGGGAACATCGGATGATTTTCTATCTTAGGTCCGTAATGTCTGACATCTTCTTCGTTAAGATCGTCCGTCAGGATTACACAATGAGGATTCCCTAATGAAACGCAGTGAATCAGAAATGTCTTATCCTCAATCCGGAGTTTTTCCCCGAAACATTCCTCATCAGGCCAGTCGACAGGTATCTCTTCAGAACGAAATACCGCCCTGCCCATATCAACTTGAATCAGAAACGCTTTCCCATTCCTTTTCTCAATTACATGTGATCTCACTACCCCTCCCGGCGTTTCAACCGTAAAATCATCTTTGTCACAAAAACCGTAATCATAAAGATACTTTGAAAAGATCCGGAGTCCATTTCCACTCTTTTCAGCTTCCGATCCGTCAGGATTAAAAATTCTTAATCCAAACTCAGCCTTTTTACCAGGCACTTTTAGCAGAACCCCGTCAGATCCGATTCCATAATGGATATTGCATAACTGTACGATTTTACCGCTATCCAGTTTAAAATCGATATTATCACTATCCAGAGTGATATACTCATTGCCGAGCCCATGAGCTTTAATAAAGAAATTCCTCTCCATAGCAATCAAGGTTTTAAGTTTCCATTGGGTGTACGATAATTCTCCCATTACAAATCCCGAAGGGATGAAATGATTATAGCATAAATGGAAAAAATGAAAAAGAACTCCGAAGGAGTGACATTTTAAATTTCATTTTAATATTTGGTTACATCATTATATCACCCTTTCAGGGTTCAGTTTCTGCTCATGTCGATTTATCTAAAATCATGCCAATCTTTCAGGTTTAATATCAGAAAAAATGGAATATTATCCTACACCCTTCTCATTCGTTGTAAAAGTACCCAATAATTATTTCGTATCTTTGCTTCCCCTTACAGAATCAATGAATTTTAAAGAAAACTTTAAATCATTTTGAAAAGATGGCATACATCAATGAAAATTACTTTAAACTTAAGGCAGGATATTTATTCCCTGAAATAGGCCGGAGAGTAAGAGAATTTGCCGCAGCTAATCCTGGCAAGGATATTATCCGAATGGGAATCGGCGACGTAACTCAACCTCTTCCTCCTTCAATAATTAAAGCTTTTCATGAGGGAGTTGAAGAGATGGGTGAGAAAAGTACCTTTAAGGGATACGGGCCTGAACAGGGGTATGATTTTCTCCGTGAGGCAATAGCGGTAAATGATTTCCAAAAGAGAGGAGTAAATATCTCCAAAGAGGATATTTTTGTTTCTGATGGCTCAAAATGCGATACGGGGAACATTCAGGAAATCTTTGGAGATCAGAACATTATTGCGGTCTGTGATCCTGTTTACCCGGTATATGCCGACACAACAGTTATGTCAGGAAAAACAGGATACTATCAACCCAACGGATACTTTGAAAACATTGTATATATACCTTGCACAGAAGAAAATGGATTTATTCCCGATCTTCCTACAAAAAGGCCTGATCTGATTTTCCTGTGTTTTCCCAACAATCCTACAGGGACCGTTGCAACAAGGGAGGAATTAAAAAAATGGGTTGATTATGCCATCGAAAACAAATGCATCATCCTTTATGATGCAGCCTATGAAGCTTATATTACTGATCCGGAAATTCCCCATTCGATCTATGAAATTGAAGGAGCAAATAAGATAGCCATTGAATTCAGGAGTTTTTCAAAGACTGCCGGATTTACCGGAGTAAGATGTGCCTTCACCGTAATCCCCAATGAAGTGGTCGCTTATGATATCAAAGGGAATGCCTGGCCGGTTAAACCTCTCTGGATGCGCAGGCAAACGACGAAATTTAACGGCGTTTCTTATCCTGTGCAAAAAGCCGCTGCAGCAATTTATACTGAGCAGGGACGCAAAGAGGTAATGCAAATTATTAATTATTACCTCGGAAACGCAAAGCTATTAAGGAAAGGTCTTGAGGAATCCGGATATGAGGTATTTGGGGGAATTAATGCCCCCTATGTATGGGCCAAAACTAAGAATAATCTCTCTTCATGGGAATTCTTTGATATTTTACTGAAAGAAACGAATGTAGTAATGACGCCCGGATCAGGATTCGGCCCCTCCGGAGAAGGATTTTTCCGTTTTTCAGCCTTTGCGGAAAGGGAAAACGTTCTCAAAGCCATATCAAGAATCAAGGATTTAAAGTTCTGAAGAACCCGTTTAATGGCAATTCTTTTTTAATTTTAACCGTTCAGTATTGAAACAGAAAGGCATATTAATTTTATCTTTCTCCGAACAACTGTATATAAATAATTTGCATCTTTATCATAGCTTAACGTGTTTCCAAGGCACTGAAACAAATGCAAAGATGCAGGAAAAACGACTCATGGAATGCCAGTTTTGGATATGATGCAATATCTTCGAACATTAATATTATTCACGTTACTATCATTAACCTTTTTTCATCGGGCTGAAGCCCAGCTCTATTTTCCTGAAGACATGGTGAATGTCACAGGACAAGTCGTTGATGAAATTACCGGTGAAAAAATCGCTTATGCTCAGGTCATTAACTTCCGTGTGCGCGGTAGTACAATGACCGATACCAATGGTGATTTCTCAATACAGGCAGATCCTTCCGATACGCTTACAATCACAATATTGGGTTACAAGGATAAAGTTATTCCGGTCAGCAAACTCTTATCAGGTAACAAAGCAGATAAAAAAATAGCGTTAACCCAGATTAAATATCCCATCGATTCGGTTCAGGTCAATGCAAACCAGATTAAAATGAATCTTGGGCTTCCAAAGGGAAAACAAAGCAATCTTCCACAGGAACTAAGAAGCGAAGACTTTGCGGCCAAACCTACTTTATTGACTGCAGTTTTCAAACCTCTGGGCTACCTTCATTATAAGCTTAGCCATAGTGAAAAGGAGAAACGGGCTACACTTTCTGCAATGTATACTGAGAGACAATGGGAAATTCTTTCCCTGGTATATAATAAAGATGTGATTCAGAGAATTACACTTCTCACCGGAGACAAACTTGATGATTTTATGCTATATTGTAATGCATACAGTGGTTTGGGGCCAAATGCAACGACCTATGATGTGGAAAAGAAAATTAAGGATTTATTTATCGAATACAGTAAGAAATATCCCGAGCGTGTTCAATAGTTCATCAATAAAAAGATAAGTTTATGAATCTTCCCTCATTTACAGATGTTGTGAACGCTTATGAATTGATTCGCCCTCACATTCATCACACTCCCGTGTTGACAAGTAAAAGCATAAACAAGATTATTGGTGCAGAAATATTCTTTAAGTGCGAGAACTTTCAAAAAACCGGGGCTTTTAAATTCCGCGGCGCCACCAACGCCGTTCTCTCACTTACTGAAAATGAAGCAAAAAAAGGTGTCGGCACCCACTCTTCGGGGAATCATGCAGCAGCGCTTACATATGCCGCCTCACTGCAAGGAATTAAAGCACATATTGTTATGCCTTATACAGCCCCGGAAATAAAAAAGAAAGCTGTCATCGGTTACGGAGGTGAAATTACCTTCTGTGAACCCACTCTCCAATCCCGCGAAACCACTATGCAAAGCATTGTTGACAAAAGCAGCATTACCCTGATTCATTCATATAACAATCGAAAAGTGATTGAGGGCCAAGGCACTTCGTCACTCGAACTGATGAGGGAGATTCCGGATCTTGACCTGGTAATGTGTCCTGTAGGAGGAGGAGGCCTGCTTTCAGGCACTTCTATTTCCGTCAAAGCCATGAATCCGGGGTGTAAGGTGATTGCGGCTGAACCTGCCGGAGCTGATGATGCTTTTCGTTCTTTTCATGCAGGATATATCATCCCTTCTGTTAACCCTAAAACAATCGCCGATGGCTTGTTGACCTCACTTGCAGATATCACATTTTCAATTATCCGGGAAAAAGTAGATGATATTGTTACTGTTTCTGAAGAAGCCATTATTGATGCCATGAGGATGATCTGGGAACGAATGAAAATAATCATCGAACCTTCAAGCGCCGTTCCTCTTGCCGCCCTGATCCAAAACAAGGTGGATCTGAACACACACAGGCGCATTGGAATAATTTTATCAGGCGGGAACGTTGACTTAAGTAAGCTTCCTTTTTAAACTATCCTCCCTGGACATTTAAGTAATTAAACCTTTTACTGGCTGAATTGTTTCATGTTCTAAAATAGATAAATCATGAAATATTCAGCATTCATTATTGCAATTCTTATTGCGGGCTGTACCGCACAAAAAACAGCCCTGAAATCAAAAGGTCCAAAAATCACCGGTAAAGACAGCACAGAATATAAGTTAATCGTTCTTGATCCGGGTTTTGAAAGCTGGTATGCAATAAAAAACTCGCCTGCCCTTTACCGGAGCAAAGCTTATTACCATGACTGGAATGTTCAATATGTGCAGGCATGGAACAATAAGGTAATGACTTCAGCCAATTCAGGAATATTCGGTAACCGGATTGATTACAATTTTAATGTTGATTACCCTTTTAAAATCGAGCATAAACTTTTCTATTATTTCCAGTATGTCGAACATGTTCTTCATGTCAATATCCTGGAAAACGGACCGCCTGTTTATTAGGCCCGGTCCTGATTTTTCCTGAACAAAAAAGACAACTAATTTTCCGGGCATTGTTATCCCAAAATCTCACAAAAATAAATATCATTGTCCTACCCTCTCCAGGTTTTAAATTAACCTTGCATTAAAACCGGTTTTTCCCTGGTTTTGGTTCGTCCTTTATTCGTAGATCATTCGTAGATTATTCGTAGATCATTCGTATAATATACGAATAAACTACGAATAATCTATAAATAATCTACGAATAAACACCGGATTTGGTATAGGGTTTTTAGGAACATGAAGGAAGGCGGATAAGGATTTTTTGGCGCTGTGGTTTTTTTCGAGTAAGTTTGGGAAAAATCAGGCTTTGAAGACTAACAAAACCATACTCGGCATCGACCCCGGTTCCAATATTATGGGTTATGGAGTGCTGAAGATTATTGACAACAAAGCGAACATTATCACATTAGGGGTGGTAAAAACAGCAGGGTATTCAGGGCATTATCAAAAACTCAGGCACATATTTGACAGGACTCTTTATCTTGTAGATGAATACAAGCCTGATGAGACGGCGCTGGAGGCCCCTTTTTATGGTAAGAATGTCCAGTCGATGCTTAAGCTCGGAAGGGCGCAGGGGGTTGCAATGGCCGCATCGCTCTACCGGGGAGTGCCAATTTTTGAGTATGCGCCTCTGAGAATCAAACAAGCCATTACGGGAAACGGTTCAGCCACTAAAGAGCAGGTTGCCTATTTCCTGAAACATATGTTCGGTCTGGAGATTATGCCAAATGATCTTGACGCTACTGACGGCCTGGCTGCTGCCGTCTGTCATTTCCTCCAGATGAAGAATCCGGCTTCAGAAAGAACATTTAAAAACTGGAATGATTTTATCAGGAAGAATCCAGGGAAGGTTAAAAGCCCCTGAAAAGTCTATTCAAATTGAGCGGCAATAAGAGCTGCTGTTTTCGCAAATTCCTCTTCAGACGGACTTAGCTTAGGCCTGGAGAAATTAATATCCGATTCGAGGTTCAAGGGAACAAGATGAATATGGGCATGAGGGACTTCAAGACCAAGAACTGCCATACCCACTTTTTTACAAGGTATAGCCTTCTTTAAGGCAAGGGCCACACGTTTGCTGAAATTCATCAGTCCTGAATAGCTTTCATCGTCCAGATCAAAAAGATAGTCAGTTTCCTTCTTTGGAATAACCAGTGTATGACCTGTAACTAAAGGAAAAATATCGAGAAAAGCCAGAAAATTATCATCTTCGGCTACCTTGTATGAAGGGATTTCGCCATTAACAATTTTTGTAAATATGCTTGCCATTAATTATTTCATTGTTAATATATCACATCCCAAGCTCAATATTGATGATCTGGAAAGGAATTATTCCCGAAGGGACTTTTATTTCAGCAATATCTCCTACTTTCTTGCCCAGTAAGTCCCTGAGCGATGGGTGTATTGACACTTATTTTCCCATGCTTCAGATTTGCTTCATGTTCTGAAACAATCGTATAAGTCATGGTTGTGTTATTCTTGTTATTTCTGATGGTAACTTTATTCATAATCTGGACCACATTCGTATCGATTTTTGACTGATCGATGATACGAGCGCTGGCAATCTGGTCCTGAAGGGCAGAAATTTTGGCTTCAAGCATACCCTGGGCATCTTTCGATGCATCATATTCCGCATTTTCACTAATATCTCCTTTTTCAATGGCTTCTCCGATCAATCTTGAAATTGCAGGCCGTTCTATATTGACCATCCTCTCAAGATCATCTTTAAGTTTCCTGAATCCCTCCGCAGAAACATAAGTTATCTTCCCCATACAAACAAAATTATCTTGGTATAATACAAAAAAAACAGAAGAACTCCGTTAATCCGGAACCCTTCCATAAGTAAATATGTACAAATTTATAAAATTTATTTACAAAGTATGCAAATGATCGGATGAAATAATTAAATTATTCGCTAATTATATTTTCGATTAAGAATCTCAGAATAAATCACAGCCCTTTTCAGACAGAATTCTTTTTTATAATTCCGCTTCCTGAGGATCGGTTTTTCTACTTTTACCGTTTGATTCATGTTAAGGGCTGAATGGTCCTTCTGAAGTTCCCAGTTAAGTTCTACTTCGCTTGTTACAGGATTATGGATATCGGGTTCGGGCTGTTTATTTTCTTCAATATCATAATTCATTGTTGGACTTTCATGCGGCATTTCAGGCACAAATACTTTTTCCAGCCCATCGAAGAAAGAACCTGAAGGTGAATTATCCTGAGACTGTCCACTGGGTTCATTGTCCCAGTAATCATCTTCCACTTCCTCTCTACTCTCTTTTTCCCTGATCGCTTTTGCCAATTCAGATTTTTTCCTGCTTTGAGAAATTAACTGAATGATGACAGCCAGAAAAATTAAAATTATAAACAGAAAATCCCCAATTCCGGCATTCTGATAATATATGGAATCCAAATTCATTTTATATAAATTAGCAGTTCATAAAATTAGTGATAATGTTTAATAAAAATACAATTTTTTATTCACAAATTGTGATCATAGGCATAACTTTACTGATAAGTACCTCATGTGCCAAAGATCAGAATTCATTTGTCCCATACAGAGCAGTCGATTTTTATATTCCCCTTGCCACGAACAATCACCTGACTATTCCGGGAAATTCAATTACGTATAAAAATCAGGGGTTTGCCGGAATTATCATCATGTGTGTAAATCCCACGCAGTATTATGCTTTTGATGCCTGCTGCCCTTATGAAACACTTCCCACCTGTTCGGCAGAGCCTGACCCTATCCAGGGCTTGAGTAATTCAATTACAATATATAGCAGCAGTGTTATAGGGAAATGCAAATGCTGCGGATCGGAATTCAATCTTTTTGGAGGCGGTTATCCTACCAAAGGTCCCGCCTCAAGAAGCCTTCAGCAATACCAGGTTGTATTAGTTGGGGGACGACTCTGGATTCATAATTAACACATCAGTTATTTATACCCGGATTTAATCTTTCTACTGAAAATAAAGAAGTTGGAACTATTGTCATAAAAAGCAATATTCCACCTCCCCGCTATGTACAGAATGAATTTTAATACCGGTAATGATCGGGTTTATAAGGTCCTTCAGGATTAACTCCTATATAAGCCGCCTGATCTTCGGTAAGTACCGTTAATTTCACGCCGAGCTGTTCAAGGTGTAAACGAGCCACTTCCTCATCGAGATACTTGGGAAGACGATAAACATTGATTTCGTGCTTATTATTCCACAACTCAATTTGGGCAAGTGTCTGATTGGTAAAAGAGTTACTCATAACGAAAGAAGGATGACCTGTAGCACAACCAAGATTAACCAGTCTTCCTTCAGCAAGCAAAAATATGGCATGGCCATCAGGGAAGATATATTTATCTACCTGGGGTTTAATATTGATTTTCCTGATGCCAGGCCATTTCTCGAGCTGGGATACCTGAATTTCGTTGTCGAAATGCCCGATATTACAAACGATACTCTGATCTTTCATCATCTCCATATGCTCACCTGTTATGATATCCTTGTTACCGGTTGCAGTTACGAAAATATTTCCCTCCCGAATGACATCAGCCATGGTTTTAACTTCAAATCCTTCCATAGCAGCCTGCAAAGCGCATATTGGATCTATTTCAGTAACAATGACGCGGGCTCCGTAACCGCGCATTGACCTTGCACAACCTTTACCGACATCGCCGTATCCGGCAACGACCACCACTTTTCCTGCAATCATCACATCAGTGGCCCTCTTAATCCCGTCGGCCAATGATTCCCTGCATCCATAAAGGTTATCAAATTTCGATTTAGTTACAGAGTCATTTACATTAAATGCAGGAAAGAGAAGTTTTCCCTGTTCAACCATCTGATAAAGCCTGTGAACACCGGTTGTTGTTTCTTCTGACACCCCTTTAATCTGAGGGGCTTGCCTGTGCCAACGATCAGGATCGTCCAGCAGAACTGTTTTGAGGATTTTATCCAATTCAATTTCATCCTCAGCTCCTTTAACAGTATCCAGGATGGCTGGATTGATCTCCGCCTCATAACCCCTATGGAACATTAATGTTGCATCACCGCCATCATCAACAATGAGTGTAGGTCCTTCTCCGTTTCCGAAATCAAGTGCCCGTTCAGTACACCACCAGTATTCTGCAAGAGTTTCACCTTTCCAGGCAAAAACGGGGACCCCGGTATCAGCTATAGCGGCAGCGGCATGATCCTGGGTTGAGAAAATATTGCAACTGCACCAGCGTACACGAGCACCTAAATCCACAAGAGTTTCTATCAGAACAGCTGTCTGAATTGTCATATGTAAAGAACCGGTGATCCGGGCTCCTTTGAGAGGTTTTGAATTTTGGTATTTCTTTCTTAATGCCATTAATCCGGGCATTTCTTTTTCAGCAATCTCAATTTCCTTGCGCCCAAAAGCAGCTAAAGAAATATCTTTTACTTTGAATGCCGGATTTGCCACAGTAGTATTTTCCATTTTAATAAATTTAAAGAATACGTAAGTTATTATTTAAAGACTTTACTTCTAAGTGATTATAAATTCCTTTTATTTTGACAGAATTTTTAAGGCAGATTCTTTATCCCTGATCAACTGTTGACGGAGTTCCTCAAGACCGGAAAATTTTACTTCATCTCTTATTCTTTCTTCAAAATAAAGGGTAATGTCGGCTTTGTATATATCACGATCAAAATCAAAGAGATGTACTTCAATTGTCCTTTTATCGGCAACATCAGATACTGTCGGACGCATCCCAATGTTTAACATACCTTTATACAATATTCCGTCAAGCTCGACTGTGACAGCAAAAACACCATCACGCGGTACGAGTTTATGACTATCATATGTTTCAATATTGGCTGTCGGGAATCCAAGTTTTTGACCGAGTTGGTTACCTTCTGTGACTTTCCCCATCAATATATATTTATAGCCTAAAAATTGATTGGCTTTTGTGATATCACCCTCATAAAGAGCTTTCCTTATTTTTGTCGAACTGATAACAATATTTTCCATTGCAAGCTCATCAAGCCGTTCAATCTTAAATCCAAATTCCTTTGAAAGATTTATTAAAGAATTAAAATCTCCCTGTCTGTTCTTCCCGAATTTATGATCATAACCAATTACGAGGCAACTCATATGCATTTTTTGCACCAGGATTTCCTTCACAAATTCATCATAAGACATTTTTGAAAATTCCCTGGTAAATGGATAAATCATAAGATGGTCAATCCCCATTGTTTGAAGAATTGCAATCTTTTCTTCCTGAGTTGTCAATAATCGCAGAAAATCCCTGTTTATATCGACCACGTGTCTTGGGTGGGGATGAAATGTAAAGATTACAGATTCTCCTGAAGATTCCCTGCTGATTTTCAGTAGTTTTTTTATTACCTCCTGATGTCCGAGATGGACACCGTCAAAAGTTCCTATTGTCAATACAGGCCTTAAAGCTTCAAATTTATCTAAACCGTAATGAATTTGCACTTGATCAAAATTTCAGGATGTAAAATTAATCAAAATAGTCTTACTTGTCAGCATCTTGTATAAAGGCTGATTAAATCATGACTAATCCTGTACAGAATAATTTATTTTAACAGAGAATTCCTATTTTTGTTCCAATTCATCAATATTGAGGAGGAAAACGGATTGATTCGTTTTATTTACATTTGTATGTCAGGGGTGAAATGAGATAATATTTTACATAATTTAAATGAATAAAGCTTTATATATTATAATTTTTCCATTAGTTCTATTGTCCTGTGGTAAAAAAAACAACTTTACAATTTCGGGGCAGTTAGAAGGCGGAGGCGGTAAGATGATTTATTTTAACAAGCTTCTTCTCAACTCTCAGCTTCCAGTTGATTCAGCCAGGCTTGATAAAGAAGGAAATTTCAGATTCAGGGGAAGAACTTCATATCCTGCATTTTATCTTCTGAAAATTTCTCCAAATGACTTTATCACATTGTTAATTGACTCAACTGAAAATTGTATTATTAAAGGTTCTTATAAAGGATTCTCTAATAAATGTCAAATTAAGGGATCAGTCGGTTCCGAATTACTTGAGGACTTGAATTCGCGATTTATCAAAGCAAAGTTACAATTGGATTCGTTGCATAAAATTATGGACATTTATAATAATGATCTGCACTTTGTTTCAAAACTTAATGATCTTCAGTCTCAATGCAATGGTATAATGACTGATCATTCAAATTATATTACCGAATTTGTAAAAAAGAATCCCTTTTCATTAGCATGTGTCTATGCCTTATATCAAAAGTGGGATGATAATCATTACGTGATCAATGATCTGCAAACTATGAAGGTAGCGGCTTCAGCTTTGTATTCAGTATATCCAAGGAACGAACAAGTCACAGCACTTTATCAGAATACTCTTGATATCATCAAAGAACAGTCGAGAAAAAAACTTACTAATGTAATCAATGATAATGCTGTCAATTCACCAGACATTATTTTACCTGATGTGGATGGAAAGGAAAAAGAATTGTGGTCACTACACGGTAAATATGTACTTCTCAATTTTTGGTCTGCCAAAAATCGTGCCTCGCGAATATTGAATCCTGTTTTATCGGAAATTTATCACAAATACAAGAAATTCGGATTTGAAATTTATATGGTCTGCGTTGACACGGACAGAGGGGCATGGATGGAAGCCATTGAGGATGATAATCTGACCTGTATAAACGTCAGTGATATGAAAGGGTGTTTTCAGGCTGTGACAAATTATAATGTTCACGAATTACCTTTTAATTATCTTCTGGATAAGGAAGGAAGGATAATGGCCAGGAATCTAAAAGGTCCGGCAATTGATCAGGTATTGAGCCAGATATTTAGATAACGTGATCTGATGTGCTGATCCCGAGGATCGGGATCCCGCATGTGCGGGATGCTGATGTGGTGATTAGTAATAATTTGAAGATTCGAAAATTTGAAAATTCTCAATCAGAACATCAGCACATTTTCCCATTTTCACATTTTCAAATTTCTTCATTTCTTCATTCCTTAATTACTGATTTTAGACCTATCTTTGCCGCGCAATGTTTTCATGTAGGTTTGGACAACTTTAAAAAGATATATTTCGCTTCCGATGTTCATCTTGGCTTTGGCGCCGTGAATCACAGTCATGAAAGGGAGAAACTCTTCGTTAAATGGTTACGCGAAGTTCAAGGCGATGCCTCGATGATTTTTCTTCTTGGAGATATATTCGATTTTTGGTTTGAGTACCGGAAAGTTTCCCCACAAGGTTTCGTGCGCGTTCTGGGAACGCTGGCAGATATCTGTGACAATGGCATACCCGTTCATTTTTTTACCGGTAATCATGATATATGGATTTTTGACTATTTACCACGGGAAACAGGAATGATAATTCATACTGAACCTTATGAAACTGAACTTGCGGGCAAGAAATTCTTTATTGCTCATGGAGATGATTTAGGGAAAAAGGACACAAAATACCAATTGCTTCAAAGATTTTTTCATAATAGGGTTGCCCAATGGTTATTTTCAAAGATTCATCCGGATATTTCTTTTGCATGGGCTCATCGATGGTCAAGAAATAACAGATTGGCTAAAGGCATTGACGGAGTTGGTTTTCTGGGAGAAGATAAGGAAGATCAGATTATTTTTGCAAAAGATTTTCTGACGAAAAAACATATCGACTATTTTGTATTTGGACATCGCCATATAGCTTTGGAATATCAATTGATTGCCGGGAGCAAGTTATTCATGCTCGGTAATTGGTTTAACGACATCGCTTATGGCGTATTCGACGGCAAGGATTTTTATCTTAAAAGACCAGATAATTTAAAATAACTTTAAAAAATAACTTAATTAAAATGAGCACAGAGGTTTATACAACCATAGTCGGGACAGGATCATTTATACCCAAAAGGGTTATTTCAAATAATTATTTTTTAGACGCCGAATTTTATAATCCATCAACAGGCCAGAAATTTGATACACCCAATACGGAAATAATTCGTAAATTTTATGAGATTACAAATATAGAAGAACGAAGATATGCGGAAAAAAATCAAGTAACAAGTGACCTTGCCACTTTAGCTGCCCGGGAAGCAATTGAATCTTCCGGGATTGATCCTGAAAGCTTTGATTTTATAATTGTTGCACATAATTTTGGCAATATTTCAGACGAGAATCCTCATACGGATATTTTACCTGCGCTTGCTTGCCGGGTAAAAGCAAATCTTGGAATTCAGAATCCTGCTGTCCTGTGTCATGATGTCATTGCAGGTTGTCCGGGCTGGACCACGGCCTTGATCATTGCAAATTCATACATTAAAAGTCGTACTTACAAATGCGGATTAGTTATTGGCGCTGATATTCTTTCACGTGTTGCCGATCTGTATGACAGAGATCGTATGATCTTTTCAGATGGAGCAGGAGCTGTAATTGTCAGGGCAACCGAAAGCGATATTCCGGTTGGTATTTTATCGCATTCAACCCGTTCCGATTTCGATCACGGAATGCTGATATTTGGCCGCTCAATAAATCCGGATTTCCCTGCCAATGAATACCGACTCAAGATGCAGGGTGCCAAAGTTTATGCCTATGCTTTGGGAAACGTACCAAACGTTGTTAAGGAAAGTCTCGATAAGGCCGGTTTACACCTGGATTCTATAAAAAAAGTTTTAATTCACCAGGCCAATGAAAAAATGGATGAAGCAATTGTAAGCCGGGTTTTCAGACTTTATGGGATAAAGGAATATGATGATAATGTTATGCCCATGACTATCAGCAAGTTTGGCAATTCCTCAGCAGCAACAGTACCTACCTTACTGGATCTTATTCTTAAAGATAAAATGGAAGACCATCAATTAGGTTCCGGTGATATCATTATACTGACATCTGTTGGCGCCGGGATGGTTATCAATTCAATTGTTTATAAATTCCCGTAATATCCCTTTATTAAGAATATGAAGGAAATTTTAAAAGTAATTGATTATTAAGAACCGAAAGTAAACCGGTTTTTTTAATAAACAGATAAATAACAAGGTGCTATTGCGAATTAACCAGCCTGTAGTCTTGCAGCACTTACCTTTTCGATCTTCTCCCTTGCAAATTCTGGAGTAATTACCAATTCATCATGGTTATTAGAGGGCATATCAAACATGACATCAATCATGACTGTTTCACAAATTGCACGTAATCCACGAGCACCCAATTTGAATTCAGTGGCTTTATCTACAATCAGTGTAAGTGTATCTTCTTCAAAAACAAGCTTTATTCCATCCATATTAAACAGTTTAATGTACTGTTTGATAATGGAATTTTTGGGTTCAGTCAATATTCTTCTCAGAGTTTCCCGTTCGAGTGGAAGAAGATAAGTGAGGACCGGAAGACGGCCCACAATCTCAGGAATCAGTCCAAATGCTCTCAGGTCCTGTGGAGAAATATATTGCAGCAGATTATTCCGGTCAATCTTGGAACCTTCTGGACCAGACTTATAACCCACTACTTTTGTATTAAGCCTCTGTCCGATTTTCCTTTCAATTCCCTCAAAAGCACCACCACAAATGAACAGAATGTTTTTAGTATTCACAGGGATCATTTTTTGTTCGGGATGTTTACGACCTCCCTGAGGGGGAACATTGACAATCGATCCTTCAAGAAGTTTAAGTAATCCCTGTTGCACACCTTCACCTGAAACATCCCGTGGTGATGGAAGGATTATCCCCTTTTCGTGCAATTTTGTCTATTTCATCGATGAAGACAATGCCGCGTTCTGCTGCCTCAACATTGTAATCAGCCACCTGTAAAAGACGAGTAAGCAAACTTTCAATGTCTTCACCAACATATCCTGCTTCGGTAAGAACAGTTGCATCAACAATGGTAAAGGGAACATGCAGCATTCTGGCAATAGTTTTGGCCAATAAAGTTTTTCCTGTGCCTGTAGGTCCTACAAGAATAATATTTGATTTTTCAATTTCAGTCCCGTCATCTTCTATCCGTTGATTAAGCCGCTTGTAATGGTTATAAACTGCAACTGAAAGCACTTTTTTAGCATCTTCCTGACCAATAACATATTGATCAAGAAAATCTTTTATCTCTTTCGGCTTTTTTAATTCTATTCCTGAAAGATCAAAATTTTTATTCTTTTTAAATTCCTCTTCAACGATAGTATGAGCCTGCTCAATACAATTTTCACATATATGGCCTTCCATACCAGCTATTAACAGCTGGACGTCCTTTTTTTCCCGTCCGCAAAAAGAACACTTATCCATTTTTTTCATTCCCCATAATTGTTTATAAATAAGGGATAATATACTTCTCTTATTTTTTACTCCGATTCAGAATATCATCAATCATACCATATTCCAAGGCTTCCTGAGAAGTCATCCAATAATCGCGATCGGAATCCTGTTCTACCTTTTCAATAGTTTGTCCCGAATGATCAGCAATAATCTGGAACAATTCCTTTTTGAGTTTTGCAATTTCTTTGGCAACTATTTCAATATCTGAAGCAGGTCCCTGAGCCCCACCCATCGGCTGATGAATCATAATTCTCGAATGTTTCAATGCCGATCTCTTTCCTTTGGTGCCGGCTGTTAAGAGGACAGCAGCCATAGAAGCGGCCATACCTGTACAAATTGTAGCAATATCACAATTTATATATTGCATTGTATCATAAATCCCCAATCCTGCATGAACAGACCCTCCCGGTGAATTGAAATAGATCTGAATATCCTTACCGGGATCAGAAGATTCGAGAAAGAGTAATTGAGCCTGGATGATATTTGCAACATAATCGTCAATTGGAATTCCCAGAAATATGATTCTGTCCATCATCAGCCTTGAAAAAACATCCATTTGGGCAATATTAAGCTGACGCTCTTCGATGATTGTCGGAGATATATAATTGGTTGCATAAATCGATTCAAATTTGTGCAAAGAAAGACTGCTTATTCCTAATTGTTTCGTTGCGAACCGATGAAACTCTTCCTTATTTGTTTTCATTATTCTGCCCTGTTAAAATTAAAGAATTTCCTAATTCCCTCTGTTCATAAATATATTTATATCATCAAACAAACAGATTGTTTCACAAATTTATAAAATTCTGGCGATTTTGTTCAATTAATGTTCTACTTTTCAAAAAGATCGTCAAATTCTTTTTGTGTAACCTGTTTGATTTTAATGTTTGCTTTCTCCTTGATCAAAGCGAGCACTTTTTCCTGAACTTTATTCTCAGTCAACCGGTGTCGCTCATCCTCATTTTTTAATAATGAATTTGCATAGTTTTCAAGGTATTCTTGCGGAACATTGTACATGCCATACTGTCTGAACTGCATCATTGCCATTTCAGATGCCATAGAGCGAATATCATCTTCATTTACCTGTAAATCATTCTCCCTGAACAACATGGATTTGATTAAATTCCACTCCAGATCTTTTCTGAAACTGTCGAATTCCTGTTCGATCTGTTCCTCAGTGACTTTTTTGTTTGTTTCAATAAGCCATCGTTTCAGGAAATCTTCGGGAAGCGGCATTGAAACATAATTGGTCAACTTTTCTCTTACATCAATCAGAAACCTGTAATCACTTGAATATTTTAAATTTGATTTGAGTTCCTCAGCAATTCGGCCACGGAATTCATCCGTGGTTTTTATTTCTGCTTCTTCACCATAAACTTTCTTAAACAAATCCCCATTTAATTCTGCAGGAATAAATGTATTGATTTTGTTGATCGTAAAATTGAAATCCGATTTTAAAGTTTCAACTTCATCATGTTTAATTTTTAGAATATGTTCAATCTCATGCTCATCTTTAAATGCATTTTGGGGATTGAACTTTATCGTGTCGCCGATTTTTGCTCCGATAAACAATTCCCTGATTTTTTCATCATGAATTAACTGAACCGAAAATTGTGCATCATTGGCAACAATTCCTTCTTTAATAATATTACCATCTTCATCCAGCTGAACAAAATCTCCAATAATTGTCTCGTTTTCACCAATTTGTTCAGCCGGTACATGTTCTCCAAAGCGGTTTGTATACCCTTTTATCTGGTCGTCCACGAGTTCATCATCCAGACTGATCTCATAATAAGGAATCTCACCAACTTTATCAAAATCGACAGTGATTTCCGGGCTCAGACCAAGGTCAAAAACGAACTCAAAATTCTCATCTTTGTCAAAATCAATGTTTAAAGGTTCATCTTTACTTGCTAAAGGTTCTCCAAGAATATTTAACTTTTCATCAGAAATATATTTTGTCAACTCTTTGCCCAATATCTGATTAACCTCTTCTGCCAATATGGATTTTCCATAAATTTTACGGATCAAATTTGCAGGAACCATACCTTTGCGAAATCCAGGCATATTGGCTTTTTTCCTATACTCTTTTAATTTCTCATTAACAGTGGCCTCATAGTCTTGTTTCTCAATTGTAATTCTGATATGAGCATTTAATTCATCAATACTTGTTTTCGAAATTTTCATATTAATCAGCTTAAAATTTTCTATTTGAATTGGGTAAGAATAGATTCTGACGTAAGCAGTTGATTATTCAACTTAATTTTCAGCCATATTTACTTTCAAGTGGTTTGGGGACTCGATTTTTACGTGCGGACGAAGGGACTCGAACCCCCACGCCTTACGGCACCAGATCCTAAGTCTGGCGCGGCTACCAATTACGCCACGTCCGCATTTTTTTGGCGCTGCAAATATAGTTAATTTTTCGAATTATAAATTACGAATTACGAATTAAAAATGCCGTCGTAATCAATATTCGTGACTGGCAACTGTTCACTCCAAATGCCTAAAGGCTAATTTGATGTATTTACGACCGGACGTCGCAATTCAAAGTTTTGTCCAAGATAAAGTCGTCTAACTTCCTCATCTGCAGCAAGTTCTTCAGCCGTTCCGCTGTTTAGGATACGGCCATCATATAATAAATACGAACGATTCGTAATTGAAAGGGTTTCATGCACATTGTGATCTGTAATTAAGATTCCGATGTTTTTATCTTTGAGCCTGTAAACAATTTGTTGAATATCCTCGACAGCAATCGGATCAATCCCTGCAAAAGGTTCATCCAGAAGAATAAATGCAGGATTTATAGCAAGACAGCGTGCTATTTCAGTACGTCTTCGTTCACCACCTGATAATTGAATGCCTTTGTTTTTTCTTACTCTTTGTAATCCAAATTCATCGAGGAGCGATTCAAGCTTTTCATGCTGATATTCCTTTGAAAAATTAGTCATTTCAAGTATTGCTTTGATATTATCCTCAACACTTAAATTTCTGAAGACTGAAGCTTCCTGGGCAAGGTATCCAATTCCAAGCTGAGCTCTTTTATACACTGGAAATGAGGTTATTTCCTTATCATCGACAAATATCCGACCTCCGTTTGCTTTAATTAATCCAACAATCATATAGAATGAAGTTGTTTTACCCGCTCCATTAGGACCTAATAACCCGACAATCTCACCCTGATTCAACTCAAGTGAGACGCCTTTTACAACTGTTCTGCTTCGATACCTCTTAACAATATTTTCAGCTCTAAGTTTCATCTGTTATTACAATAAAATAATACGAAAAGTTAGGCCTCAAGAGCTTCTTCAGTTTTTCTTTTCTTCTCAATCTTTTTTGCAAGAAACACGCCAAGTTCATAAAGAGAGATAAGCGGACCGGATACCAGTAACATACTGAAAATATCCGGTGGGGTAATAATCGCAGCCATTAATAATAATGCGACATATGAATGTTTACGGTATGTCGCTAAAAATGATGATGTTACAATCCCGACCTTACTCAGAAAATAAATAATTATAGGCAGTTCAAAAATTATTCCGCTGCCTAATACAACTGTACTCACAGAACTGATATAAGAATTCAGATTTATCTGATTCACAACCTCCTCACTGACCCTGTAAGTTCCAAAGAATTGTGTTGTCAAAGGCACAACAAGATAATAGCCAAACAAAACACCAAGAAAAAAAAGCAGAGATGTATAAAATTACCGCCCCTGTAGCATATCTTTTCTCTTTATCGTATAATGCCGGTTTGATAAAGTTCCAGAATTCCCAGAAAATATAAGGAATAGATATAATAATCCCACCAACAATTGCGATTGTCAGATGAGTGGTAAATTGACCCGCCATGTCAATATTAATGATTTCAAACGGCTTGGTATTAATCCTTAAATCAGGTGAATGAAGTAATTCAGCTACCCAGGCAAAAAAACGGTTCGTGATAAAACCGGGATATTTTGGCGCAAATAATATGGAATCAAAGATAAACTTTACATTAATAAAGACAAAAATTGCTCCGGCAACAACAGCGATAGACGAACGGACAAGATGCCAGCGCAACTCCTCAAGATGTTCAAGAAAGGACATTTCTCCGGCTCCACTTCTTGACTTTTTTTCTTTCTTTCTTTTACTTTCAGCAATACTTTTAAATGGACATTTATATAAAAATTAATATTTTGTATTCCCCGGAAGTTAAATTCCAAGTTTTCACGGCAAATATACCATTCTTTAGGCCATTTATTTCAGAAATGAATTTTCCTATACTATATCGAATGTTAAATTATTGTGATATTATTATTTTAATTTGTTCTGGTCAATTTATTTAATAACTTAGTCGTTGTAAAACTTCACTACAAGATTATTGTTTTAAAGGTGATTATGAGGGATAGAAAATTACTTAATACCCAGCTCCAAAAATATTTTGGTTTTGATCGGTTTAAAGGTCAGCAGGAAGATGTGATTGACAGCATTCTGGATGGGAATGATACGTTTGTATTGATGCCTACAGGCGGTGGCAAATCGCTTTGCTACCAGCTCCCTGCATTGATGTCTGAAGGTACGGCAATCGTGATTTCTCCGCTGATTGCATTGATGAAAAATCAGGTGGATGCTATCAGGAGTTTTAGCATGGTTGACGGCGTCGCACATTTTCTCAATTCGTCATTGTCAAAAGCCGCAATTCAAAAAGTAAAAGAAGATATTGGGACCGGTCAGACAAAATTGTTGTATGTAGCTCCGGAATCCCTTACCAAGGGAGAAAACATCGATTTCCTGAAAGGAATAAAGATTTCATTCTATGCTATTGATGAAGCGCATTGTATTTCTGAATGGGGTCATGATTTCCGTCCGGAATACAGGCGAATACGACCCATTGTCAATGAAATCGGCGAAGCCCCCATTATGGCTCTGACTGCGACTGCAACACCAAAGGTTCAGCACGATATACAAAAGAATCTTGGGATGCAAAATGCCAATGTTTTCAAATCTTCATTCAACAGACCGAACCTTTATTATGAGATCAGGCCAAAAGTCAAGGCTAAAGATCAGATAATAAGAATGATCAAAAGTAATCCAGGTAAATCCGGGATTATTTATTGTCTTAGCAGAAAAAAAGTTGAAGAAATAACAGAACTTCTCCAGGTAAACGGAATTAAAGCATTAGCCTATCACGCAGGAATGGATTCTGCCACCCGAACAGCAAATCAGGATAAGTTTCTGATGGAAGAAGTCGATGTCATTGTTGCCACAATTGCATTTGGGATGGGCATTGACAAACCGGATGTCAGATTTGTTATTCACTATGATATTCCAAAATCCCTGGAAGGATACTATCAGGAAACTGGAAGAGCTGGCCGTGATGGCGGAGAGGGAAAATGTATTACTTTTTATAATTATAAAGATATTCAAAAGCTGGAAAAATTTATGCAAGGGAAACCGGTCGCAGAACAGGAAATTGGACAGCAACTATTGCTCGATACAGTAGCTTATGCAGAATCTTCCCTTTGCCGCCGGACAATTTTACTGCATTATTTTGGCGAGAAATATGAAGCTGAATCCTGCGGAAATTGTGACAATTGTTTAAACCCAAAAGAACAGATTGAAGGGAAAGATTTGGTTGTAACTGCCCTGGAAGCTGTCATTGAAGTCAAGGAACAATGCAAAGCAGAGCACCTTGTAAATATTTTACTTGGAATCGAAAATGCTGCAGTAAAATCCTTTATGCATGATAGCCTGGATATATTTGGCGAAGGTGATGAGTATGATGAAAAAATATGGAATGCCGTTTACAGACAGTGTATAATTGCAGGATTACTTCGCAAGGATATAGAAAATTATGGCCTACTTAAATTGACTCCTGAGGGAAGGGCTTTTCTTTCCAAACCTCATTCTTTTATGGTTGTCAAGAATCATGATTATGAATCCGAAGAAGAATCTGAAGAGGCACCTCAAATTGGTTCCAGCTCAGGTGATCCGGAATTATTTGCAATCCTTAAGGATTTAAGGAAAAAAGTAGCGCTAAAGCAAAACCTGCCGCCTTTTGTTATTTTTCAGGATCCTTCTCTCGCTGATATGTCCATACAATATCCCACAACGCTCGAAGAACTGCAGGGAATTATAGGCGTTGGTCAGGGAAAGGCGCAAAAGTTTGGTAAACCGTTTGTTGAAGTCATTCAGAAATACGTTGAGGAAAAGGGGATTGAACGGGCGCAGGATATGGTTGTCCGGACTGTTGCCAATAAATCCAAAAATAAAGTATTTATCATTCAGAATATAGATCGAAAAATTCCTCTGAATGAAATTGCTGAAGCCAAAGGTATGAATATGGACGAATTATTAACTGAAATTGAAGCCATTGTCAATGCCGGAACAAAAATCAATATTGATTACTTCATTTATGAGGCAATGGATGAAGATCAGGTAGAGGATATATTCAACTATTTCCGTGAAGATGCTGAATCTGATTCTCTGGAAGAAGCGCTGGCAGAATTTGGGGATGATTATGAAATAGAGGAAATTCGTTTGGTTCGAATCAAATTTTTAGCCGAAATGGGAAATTAATCAGTTGTATCCTTATTGTACAAAGGAATCTTAACATAAAAAATAGTACCAACATTTGCAGTCGTTTCAAACCATATTTCCCCTTTAAAATTTTCAATAATTCTTTTGGTAATAGCAAGTCCCAATCCCATTCCACTCGATTTGGTTGTGAAACTGGGCTCAAAGAGTTTTTGCTGCATCTCTGCAGGAATTCCCGTTCCGTTATCGGCGATTTTTAATAAGGCTGACTGATCCTCTTTTAGCAGTTCAATACTGAGATGTCCTTCCCTGTCACGCGGAATAGCTTGAATACTGTTCTTTATAAGATTTATAAGTGCCCGGTTAAATTGATCTTTATCAGCTAAAATCTCAATATGCTCATCTCCATGCAGATTCAAATCAATATTAACGTTCGTCGTTTTCTCAAATAAGGCTATCGTATCTCTCACTCTTTCCCCTAAATCAAGTACTTCATTATTTATTTTGGGCATCTTGGCAAAATCCGAAAAAGATGAGGCTATCATTGACAATACATCTATGTTTTCAATCAATGTTTTACTCACACGATCAAAATATTCACCGAAATTTTCAACCCCCTGTTCTTTGATGCGTTGAAGGTATTGCAGATTTAACTTCATTGGGGTTAACGGATTATTTATTTCATGAGCGACCTGACGGGCCATCTCTCTCCAGGCAAGTTCCCTTTCTGTTTTGGCAAGTAAAGCTGCACTCTCAGCCAGTTCATCAACTTTCTTATTATATTCTTTTGCAAGGCGGCCAATTTCATCCTCACCGGCATATTCGATTTTGGCATTTAATTTTCCCAATTGAATCCCCTTGAGATTTTCCTCAATCTGCAACAGCGGTAACGTTAATTTCCTCCCGATGAATAGCGCAATCAGCAGGCTCAACGAGATTAAAAGAATATAAACATTTGAAAATGCAACTATAAAAACAGTAACTTTCTTCTTAAACTCATCCTGTTTTGTAAAATAAGGGATATTGAGATAGCCCACCAGTTGGCTGGACTGATTATATAAAGGAAGATAAGCAGAGAAAAATGACATCTTACCCAGGTTCTCATCATGAAGAAAATGTGTTTTAAGACCAACAGCCAAAGCTCTGTAAGCAACCGGATTAATCCTTGTTGAAGTTAAACCCCTGTTGTATATCTCGCTTCTTGAAGTTGCAAAAAGCTTTCCTTCAAGATCATATAAATTAATATCTGTCCTCGTAATATCGGAAAGTGAAATGAGCTGATCTGTAAGGACATCATGAATGCTTTCGCTCAATCTCCCGTCTGTTCCTATTCTCATACTCAGTTCAGTTGATATGGAACGCAATTTGTCATTGATATTTTCCTGAAGAGAAGATTTAAATTCGTTGTAATTATAAATTATCAGACCAAGTCCTACCAATGTCAAAGATCCAAGTAATGACATTATTAGGGTAAGTTGAATTTTCCCTCTGAAATCAAGCCTTTTCCCTTTTATGTTAAAATTTGATTTATTGAATAACAAAACGACTAATCCAATAAAGTATATTAGAAGGAAAAGATAGGGGAAAGTAGTAATCTGTCCCATTATTCCTGGTTTTGGATAACTCACAATGATATAATTGTCATCATTTTTATGAAAGGCGCAATGTATATAACCGTTTCTTACAAAATAAGTAAAATCGGAATGGGGGTTTACTATGTCGGGCAGATGCATTTCATACTGATATTCACCCACCCTGTCAACCAATTGGCCCTCATAATATTTGGCATAACTGAATCCATTTTCCCAGTTCATCCTTGACGAGTTTTCAAGTAAAAGTTCCGGGTATCCCCTTCCCTCGGGCAAAATTTTAGCAGAAAGTTCAATAAATACTTTAATCGGTAAACCTGTCCGGGAATTGGTTAAGTTTAATTCTCCCAGGTAAGTGACCGGACCATTCAACCAATCCATAAAATAAAAAGTACTGCCTGGGATCAATACACCATTGGATTCCAGATTCCTGAAAAAAGCGAAACAAGGATATTTTTGATTCTCATCCTGAATAATAAGGGTATCTGAAGGGCTGCAAACAGTTATCTGCATATCATAATTATGCCAGAATCCGGTAAAATAATTACTTTGCAGATAAGGCCCGATAAATTCGTAAGGGGCAAAAAGGAATTGCTTTATTAATGAATCGTGTTTGACTTTGTTATTCAGTTCCGTTAAAAACATTTCCGCTTCAGGATCACGTTCTGATGAAAGATTTACAGCCAATAATTTCTGGGCCATGCTTTCCTGAACAGATTCCAACGAATGGGATGTCAGATTCAGGTAAGTCGCAGTTATCAATGAGATAAGCAATAAAAAGGTAAACCTGGAATTTCTTATTCTGCCAGGCAGGGGCAATAAGATCAGTCCGGTGATAAAAATATAATAAATATAAGAGATCCAGGACAATTCAATTCCAAACACTCTGAAAATGAGATTTGCTAAAGCCCCTCCCATCAGCAAACCTGCAAACAGAACGAAAAAGGGAGAAAGCAGACCGGAGAAAACAGACCGGTTGGAAGTCCCAAAGCTTCGGGATCCTCCGGATTCCGGTTTCCCATTCTCCCTTCTCCCTTCTCCCTTTTCCATATTCCTCCTTTATTCGCAATAGGATAAGTACTAAACCTAATGTATGTAATGCAACAAAAAAGAAAGCAAAGATATTGGCTGAAGAAAATGTGAGATGGCTGAAGAAGGTCAGTGTGATGTTTGAATTTAGTATCAGTATTTTTAGGAGAAATAGAGAAAATGTGAAGTAAAATCCCGCAAACAGAAGAGCAAAGTTCTTTACAATGTGATAACCCTTCCCGGACAAGTCACCAGACCTGAAAAAATTGTAAAAAGATATCGCAAAATAAAACATCAGGGAAGAAACCAGGAAATACTCACCCAGAGAAGACAACCAACCGCTGTAGGCAAATTTATTCGGTGAAAATAGTTCGCTTCGGTAAAAGGCATATGGAATTCTGATCCTGTTCAGGAAAATATAAATAAGGACTGCTGTTCCAAAGGAGATAAGAAACCGTGAAACCGTCCCCAATTTTTCAGGATTTTGTTTAAGCCACGAACTGACTTGTGCCAGTAACAGGAATATGAATAAAAAATAAATGCTGATTAAAAACAGATTGTTCTTTACCATCTGATTCGTTCCTGAAGGTACAACAGAAAATAAGAATTTTCCGTCAGGCTTTAAGATATTTATTCCTTCTTTCTGGTACTCGGCCTTTACTGTATCATCGTCAGGAAGATTAAAATCTTTGGGAAAAGTGCTTTGTATATACCTGTTTTTGTAAGGAAATTCTCTTTTTATCATGATGAATCCCTTAACTGTAAAGTCACCGTATGTCTTTGAATATACATAAAACCATCCGGTTGGCAAATGCATCAACTGGGTAGTGTCGGCCTGGGTGATTATCTCCTGCGGAAAGGCAATCAAAGAAGAAGACCAGAAAATCAATTTATCCTCATTTAAAACACATACATAGGTATTATCATTTTTATAATTTGCCGGATCAAGTAATTGCCAGATTGTTTTTGTACCATCTGAATTGATTATTTTATTCAGGATAACATTTATATCGTGATTTATTATCTTTTCTTTTGTTTCAAATACCCTGTATATTTTTTGTGCGATATGAGCAGGTTCCAGTTTTTTAACAGAAAATATTTCCCAAAGGACAGCAACCATTAACAAAGGAATAGCAACTAAAATATAATTATTTTTCCTTCCAAAACCTTTCATATCATGCATGGTGATAGGGTTCGTTATTAAGAATTGTCATTGCCCGGTACAACTGTTCTACAAAAATCATGCGAACTATTTGATGTGAAAAAGTCAATTTTGATAAGGAAATCCTGTAATCAGCCCGACGATACACCGAATCCGAAAATCCATAAGGGCCGCCGATTACAAATACAATCTGGCGCACTGAGGATATCATTTGTTTCTCCAGCCATTTTGAGAATTCGACAGATGAAAACTCACTGCCCCGTTCATCCAATAGTACAAGCTGATCCCCCTTGTTAATCTGTCCTAAAATCAATTGCCCCTCTTTCTCTTTTTGCACATCGGCCTTCAGATTGTTGCTTTTTTTAAGATCAGGGATAACCTTCACCTCAAAAGGAAGATAATGGCTTATTCTGTTCACATAATCTTCGATTCCTTCTTTAATATATGATTTATCTGTTTTTCCCAAAAACAACACTAATACTTTCACCTCCAAAATTTTAATTACGTACATGCGGGAATAAAATTACTTTTAATTTTTAAAACTTATCACTATTAAAATATTAATTAATTAAACATAGTAATAAAATACTAAAATACACATTGTTATATAGTTACAGAAAGTCTCCCAAAGCTTCTCATAATGTTCCACAATGTTTTTCTTTTGATTATCAGCCGGTCCCGATTTTTATCCGGGAAAATGTTCACTGTTCTCTGTTTATGCTTACCGATTACTGATTTCACTGATTACTGATTACTTATTTGTTATCTTTCAATCATTTTTCATAACTTTAGAGCGCTATGAAGAATTTATACGGATTCAATTCTTGTACGTCTTTGTATTTTTGCATGATTCTTGCGATAGGAATTTAAACTTATTTGTTATGATTAAGAGATCGAATTTTGTTTTATATTTCATTACCGTATTGATATTCACACCTTTACTATCATTGGCACAAATCCCCGCTCAAATCATTGAAGGTTTCAAAACCGGGGACGCAAGATTAGTGGCCTCTCATTTCAATGAAAATATTGAACTGACTATTCTTGAGCGCGAAAATGTTTGTTCGCAGGCCCAGGGAGAACAAATTATGAAGGACTTTTTTTCAAAAAAAAACAAACCTTCCGGTTTTCAGATTTCCCATAAAGGAGGTGAATCTACTATTTATGCCATCGGAAAATTGATGACTTCAAATGGAAATTTCAGGGTCTATTTCCTATTGAAACCTGATGGGAATAAACCTCTTATAGTTCAACTCCGGATAGAAAAGGATTGAATGGTCAATGATCATTGTTCAATATACATTGACGAAATCAGAATGAAATTGAGTGAAGTAAAAAAGGAATACTGAAAATTGAACATTGAACATTGAACATTGTAAATTCAACAAAGAATTGGATAACAAAACTGACAGAAAGATTCAGCCAAAAAGCCAGGCTGATTACTCTGCCATTTTTTGACAATGTACCTCTCTATGACGTTTACGTATTCTTCTGGAGAGGAATTAAAGACGGAGATTTAACAATGAGGGCGTCTGCAATTGCCTTTAATTTTATTCTTGCGATCTTTCCAGCTATTATTTTTGTGTTTACATTGATTCCATATATCCCGATCGAAAATTTTCAGCAGCAATTAATGATTCTGCTCCAAAGCGTTCTGCCCCATAATGCCTTTTTAGCCATCCGCGAAACAATCGAAGATATCATCACCCGTCCCAGGGGAGGTCTGCTTTCTTTTGGTTGCCTTGCTGCATTTTACTTCTCAACAAACGGCATCATGTCCATCATAACCGCTTTTAATGCCACAATTCATACCATTGAAACAAGGACATGGATAAATCAACACCTTGTTGCGCTTATGCTTGCCGTGATTTTAACTGTACTGATCACCATAAGCATCGCATTGATCACCTTTAGCCAGACCCTGATAAACTTTCTGGTTGCCAAAGACCTGCTTCGGATAGACCTGACGTATTACCTTTTAGTTATCGGAAGGTGGCTGATTATCTGTGCCCTGTTCTTTTTCAGCTATGCGTTTCTGTTCTATTTCGCTCCCGCCAGAAAAACAAAATTTAAATTTATTTCTGCAGGAAATACGCTGGCAACCGTTCTGACCATAATAACCTATCTTGGATTTTCATTCTATATCAACAACTTCGGTAAATACAACACCCTTTATGGTTCAATCGGCACCCTGATCGTGATAATGACAGCAGTTTATTTTAACGCCCTGATGCTTCTCATTGGCTTCGAACTGAATGTCAGTATCTGGACTGCAAGAACCAAAAACCAGGAACTGGCTGATAAAGAAACAACATAACTTCTTTCCCTCCCTTTTGAGTGTTTGTTTAATAATCCGGTAAACGTTTTTTCTGATTCCATCACCCGCACCAAAGTCTGACCTTCGAGGGGTTTGCTGTGCTATTGCTGTGCACTTGTTGTGCTATTGCTGTGCTATTGCTGTGCTAAAATTGCACAGTCAGTACACAGTGAATACACAATAATTGCACAACCAATACGACTTTGGCACAGCTTTAACGGGAACACGTTATTTCTCAAATAATGATGGATTGCGATAAATGAAGAAAGTGAAATTCAGCGTGTCGGACGTCGTTCGGGATGGGAAAACCCTGAAGATGAAAGGCTTGGAAAGTGGAGAATATCGGAATCGAACCGATGACCTTTTGACTGCCAGTCAAACGCTCTAGCCAACTGAGCTAATCCCCCATAGATTAAATTCGTTGGCGAAATTACAATTTTTTCAATATAAACCCAAGAGCAGGCAACTTTTCAGAGGTTTTCCGTTTTGCTCTATCCGGGATCGTAAAAGTTGAATTATTGTACTGTTTTTTGATGTGTCAGAACAAAATAAAGTGAATTAAAATAATCGATATTATATTGGTTATCAGGATTTGATTTTTTAAATTTGGAAAGAACCAAAAAACCCCATGGAAAATTACGAAATTTAGTATTTAATTAATTAAAAGACTATGAGAACATTATCACTATATTTTTTATTGATTTCTTTATCAGCAAATTGTCAGATTTTGCCTGATAGTATTATCATAACCAAAAACAGTTATGAATATAATTTTATGGGTAATGAAAGAATAATTAAATCCGATAATTATTCATACAAAAAAAGAAATGGGAAATATATCTGTGGTAAGAAGAAAATATCAAATTCAATAGTGTTGAGATTATTGAAAGAGCTCAACGATCCAGGGAATAAGGTTGATTTACTAAAGAAATTTAATATAGATACCATTTTAATTAAGAATAAACCAGAAGAGTTACTTAAACTTTATTCGAATAAGTATGAAAATCCTGAATGGAATGATCAACAAAAGGAATTTATTTATAAAAGACTAACCAATTTAAATGAATACAAAAAGGGTCTAATTCGCTATTTATCAGAAGGTGGTTCTTATACAATGCATAATTTCAATCTTCATGAATATTACATTACTCTTTATAATAACGGATTAATCTCAAATCAAATTAGATCTAGGAAGCACGAATGGGGTTACCAAATGCCTTGGGTAAATCAGTCAAATGATACAATTTACAATATAAATATAGAATTAGTATTAAAAAAATATACTGATAATCAAAAGGTTTTAAAACCTGAGAAAGGAGATAAACTACTAAAATATTTAAGTAACGAGATAATCAATAATAATATGGTAGGCCTATATAAGTTATCTGCATATTCTTATTTAAAAGAAATAGAGGAATTGAAAACCGATTTTAACGTTATTTCTTTTGAGGAAGTTTATGGAAGAGGCCGATATATATGGAACGAGCCCAAAACAATGAAGATCACTCTGAAAAATGACTTAATGTTATCCAATGTTTATCTTCAATTCTTAGCCGGCAAGGTTGGAAATACAATATATTCAAGAGATTCAATTAAAAAGAACTTTAAAGAAATTGTGAATAGGGTGCAGTCTATTCCTTTTATAGTTGATTATCTAAAACATGACACCGATGCACATCTTGATATTTATTACTTTAACAATAGCGGCATCAACCAATATAGTATTGACAGGATTAATAAAAATCCTGTTGAATGGAAAAAGCAAGATACCTATATAGAAAGTTTAAAATGGTATGAAAAAAGCAATATTAAACCATCATTTGACATTGATGAAGCAATAAAAACATCTGAACATAACTATTGTGGCTGCAATTACAGATTTGATTATGATTTCGTAAAAAAAGCAATATTTTTTGAAATAACAAGTAACAAAAATTCGAGTTCAATCTGGTTCCTGTTGCCTGATAATACTGTACTCCTGTATCACATTGAGGCATATCATTCAGATGAGGCTAAAGTCTTGAATATGAATTTAAGTAAATTTGGTAAAAAAATTCAATTGCCATTTGCTTGTTTATTATTTGATTACAATGGAAATTTAATAAATAAGCATAAGTAATAATCATAAACACAGAAAGCTTAATCACCCTCGCCCGTGGCACAATTTGTGCTATTTTTGTAATATGTTTAAACCATTTGATACAGCAGTACAGAAAGAACGGGTAGTCCTTGTGGGACTGGTAACGGATGGTCAGGATGAACGCCAGGTCGGTGAATATCTTGACGAACTGGAGTTCCTGACCGATACGGCAGGCGGGGAAGTGTGGGAAAGGTTCAGCCAGCGTCTTGAGAGACCTATAGCCGCCACCTTTATCGGTTCCGGCAAGATGGAAGAGATCGCTGATTTTGTGAAGGTCCATGATATCGATACCGTTATTTTCGATGATGAGCTGACCGCCACCCAGATCAGGAACATCGAGAAAGCCTTCGGATGCAAGATACTGGACCGCACCAATTTGATCCTTGACATATTCGCAAAAAGGGCCCAGACCGCTTATGCAAAAACACAGGTGGAGCTGGCCCAGTGCCAGTATATGCTGCCACGCCTTACAAGGATGTGGTCGCACCTTGAAAGACAGCAGGGAGGGATCGGGACAAGAGGACCAGGAGAATCTCAGATAGAAACCGACCGGAGAATCATCGAGGATAAGATTTCTCTTTTAAAGGAGAAACTGAAAAAGATCGACAAGCAGATGACCGTTCAGAGGCACAGCAGGGGCAATATGGTTCGGGTGGCACTGGTGGGTTATACCAATGTGGGAAAATCGACCATTATGAACCTGATCAGCAAGTCGGAGGTCTTTACGGAGAATAAATTGTTTGCCACACTTGATACCACAGTGCGTAAGGTTGTTATCGGAAATCTTCCTTTTTTGCTGACGGATACCGTTGGATTTATCAGAAAATTGCCTCATCATCTTGTCGAGTCGTTTAAGTCGACTCTTGATGAAACAAGAGAAGCCGATCTGATCATTCATGTAGTGGATATTTCACATCCCGGATTTGAATCACAGGTGGATGTGGTCAATAAAACTTTATCAGAAATCGGCGCTGCAGATAAACCAATGATCTACCTTTTCAATAAGATTGATAAATTCACTTATATTATTAAGGAGGAGGATGATCTTACGCCTTCGGTGCGTGAAAATATGAGTCTCGATGACCTTAAAAAATCATGGATAGGACAACATAACGATATCTCTTTGTTTGTATCAGCAAAAGAGAAGGTCAATATCGATGAATTTAAACGTAAATTGTATGAGGAGGTAAAAAGAATACACATCAAAAGATACCCTTATAACAATTTCCTTTTCCAGTATTATGACGAGTAATTATAGACAAACATGAACCGGATTGATTATACGCTGTCCATATTAATTACATTACCGATCCTGGCCACCCTTGTGCTTGGGTTTTTCTTAATGAGGCAGGGGAAGCATGTTATGGGGAAGCCGACAATTAATCCGTTATTGTTCTATACAGGCAAATTTATGCTCTTTACCATCTGGGGCATATTCTGGCTGATCACAATTTTTCCTGAATACAGGGACATTATACCCTTTTTAATACAGAAGAATACTCCTGAAATTCAAAAGATTATAGCCTCATTACTTTTAATTCCGGCAAATCTTTATATTATTTCTGCTTATTATACAATGGGTAAAATCACTTACCTTGGCCTGCCGACTGAAAAGCATAAATTGAGAACAACGGGAATTTACAGGATATGCCGTAATCCGATGTATACGAGTTTTTTCTTTCTCAACGCGGCTACATTATTATATCTGCCGAGTATATTACTGCTGGTCATCATGATTTACGGAATGATTGTTCATCATTTTATCATCTTAAGCGAGGAGAAGTACCTTGAAAAAGAATTCGGCGACAGATATTTGGATTACAAAATGAAAGTACCAAGATGTTTTTAATCCGCCTTCAATTACTCTTTTAATGTAAAAGTCTTAACTATTGGTATTAGTGATTTTTAATAACTAATTTTATCAGGGAACCGGATAATGATAACTTAAACGATAACACATCGATGAATTTTCCCGGTTGATGATTTTAATAATAGTCACGATTGAAAACTTAATATTCGACCTAAACCGATTTCAACAAACGAATCTATGAAAACAAAGCAGATCATGGTTGTTGGCAGTTCAAATACCGATATGGTGATTCGCACAAGGAAATTCCCGGCGCCGGGTGAAACAATCATAGGAGGAAAATTTATCATGAATGCCGGCGGCAAAGGTGCCAATCAGGCCGTAGCAGCAGCACGGCTGGGAGGAAAAGTGGTTTTTGTCGGCAAGACCGGAGACGATATGTTCGGGAAACAGGCTGTTAAGCTTCTCATGAAAGAAGGCATCAATACGGATTATGTAAGTGTTGATCCTGATAATGAAAGTGGTGTTGCACTGATCACGGTCGATGAAAAAGGCGAGAATTCAATCGTTGTGGCATCCGGAGCTAATGGTACTTTAAGTCCTGCAGACATTGACAAAGCCTTTCCTGAACTGCTTAGATCCGATATTGTGCTTCTGCAACTGGAAATCCCAATGGGGACAGTTGAATATGTGGCCCGAATTTCTGTTCAGAACGGGAAGAAGGTGATATTGAATCCTGCGCCGGGAGCCAGGATTACAGATGATCTGCTTAAAAATATATCTGTTATTACGCCCAATGAAACAGAGGCAGAATTATTAACAGGGATTAAAGTGTATAATGAATATACGGCGCAAACAGCGGCAAAACTGATGAACGAAAAAGGTGTGGAAACAGTCATTATTACGATGGGCGCCGCGGGTGCCTATCTGTATGAGAAGGGGAAAGGGGAAATACTCCCGTCCCCAATTGTAAAAGCTGTCGACACAACAGCGGCAGGAGATACTTTCAACGGTGCCCTGGCCGTGGCTTTATCCGAAGGAAAAACGATTAAAGAATCGATAATATTTGCAAATAAGGCTGCATCGATATCAGTTACAAGGTTAGGTGCGCAGGCTTCTGTCCCTTACAGAAAGGAACTAATGATCTGATTCTGATAATAACATGAAAACCACTACAATATGAAAAACACTGTCTTATTGTTCATTTTAGCGCTAAATCTGACATTAATTATAGCGTGTGATTCGCAAAACAGGGAATATAAAACTTTATCCACCGATGTTTTGAAAGATAAAATTGCCGGAGGCTGGGCAGGAAAAATGATCGGAGTTACTTACGGCGCGCCTACTGAATTCAAGGCCTGCGGCAAGACTTTTGAAGATTCAATCCGGTGGAAACCATCCGATGTGAAAGGTTCAATCTGGCAGGATGATATATACGTCCAGCTTACTTTTCTCATGACAATGGATAAGTATGGCCTGGATGCTCCCGCCAAAAAGTTCCATGAGTCATTCGCCAAAGCGGGCTTTCCGCTGTGGCATGCCAATGTTCAGGCAAGGAAAAACTATTTCGACAGCATATTTCCTCCTCAATCAGGTCAGCCCGGGTATAACATCCATGCTGATGATATTGATTTTCAGATTGAAGCTGATTATATAGGATTTATGTGCCCCGGGATGCCTTTAACCTCGGGTCGTATAGCTGATAAAATCGGTCATATCATGAATTATGGCGACGGAGTTTATGGAGGAGTATTTGTGGCAGCGCTTTATTCTGAGGCTTTCCTCGAAAACGATATTCCCAAAATAATTGATCAGGCCTTGCTTTCAATCCCTTCTGAGAGTGATTATTCCAGGATCATCAGGGATGTGATTATCCTTCACAGCCATTATCCGAATGATTGGCGTTCAGCATGGACTGAATTGCAGAAGAAATGGGCGGATACAGATATCTGCGGAGCCGGAACAGCATTTAATATCGATGCCAAATTAAACGGGGCATATATTGTGATGGGACTGTTATACGGAGAAGGCGACCCGCTGAAGACCATGGAGATTGCCACCCGCTGCGGACAGGATTCCGATTGCAATCCGTCAAATGCCATGGCCGTTTTGGGCGTTATCAAAGGATTCAGCCATCTTCCTGAAAAATTCAGAGAGGCCGTAAATTCAATAGGTGATTCAATCTTTATAAATACGGATTATTCATTTAACAAAGCCGTAGAGAGGACCTTAAACTATGCAAAGAAACTGGTTATCAGCAACGGAGGGCTGGCAAATGGAACAGATCTTTAAGATAAAAGTCCAACAAGCTGAACCGCTCCCTCTGGAAATATCTTTCCCGAAACTTGTTTTCGATAAAAGAATCAGGATTAATGATGACCACTGGAAATCTAAAGGAAAATGGCAAAATTATAAGAACGGACAGTCTGTTTACAGTGGAACAAAAGGAGATGAGATCAGTCTTAACTTCGAAGGGAGCGGAATTTCAATAGTCGGGAACTGGTTTAAAGACGGAGGTAAAGCTGATATATACCTTGACGGAAAATTTGTGCGAACTATTGACTGTTATTTTTTCTATTCAAATCAACAACACCAGAATATGAGTTTATTTCATCTTTTCAATCTGGAAGATGGCAAGCATATAATACGATTGGTCGTGAAAGGTGAAAAACGGCCTGAGTCCATAGGAACTAATGTTTACATTTCTGAGGCAGTAATTTTTAAAACACATGATAAAACAAATGAAAATTACCGGTTTAGTTTTCAACAATAAATATTAATGATAAATAATTCCTGAAATCCAAAAATCTTTAATCTAAACTTATGTATATCGTCAATTCATATTCGGCAGCTGTAATCCTGTGTTTGATTACCATGCTGTGCTGGGGATCGTCGGGCCAATACGCAGAAATTGGCACAAAAAACATGGCGTTTTGAATTATTTTACTGGGACTATGTGATTGGAATCCTGCTGATGTCTTTAATCTTTTCTTTTACCATTGGCAGTATCGGCAAATTTGGCCGAGTTTTCATTGAAAACCTTTCCCAGGCAGACTTTAGAAATGTCCTTAACGCCTTTCTCGGCGGAATTATCTTTAATGCCGCCAACATTTTAGTGGTTGCGGCCATTGCAATTGCCGGCATGTCAGTTGCTTTTCCCATAGGGATTGGAATAGCTCTTGTGCTTGGGGTAGTAATCAATTATATGGCAGCTCCTTATGGAAATGCTTACTGGCTATTTTTGGGAGTATTCCTGGTAACCGTCGCAATCATTCTGGACGGACTTATTTACCGTATAAAAACATCCCGTTACAGAAGATTTCTACGAAAGGATTTGTATTATCCATATCAGGCGGCATATTAATGGCTCTTTTTTATCGTTTTGTAGCAAGTTCAATGGCTTCAAGTTTCGAGACGCCCGAAACAGGGAAGCTGACTCCTTATTCAGCGATTTTCTTTTTTCGCTATCGGTGTATTTTTAAGCAACATAATTTTCAACTGACTCATCATGAAAAGGCCATTTGAAGGACAAGTCTTCTTGTAAGGTCATTATTTAAGGGGAAGTCTTAAATAATCATCTTTATGGCGTTATTGGAGGAGTAATCTGGAATATCGGAATGTCAATCAGCATCATCGCCTCAGGCAAAGCCGGATTTGCCATATCCTACGGTTTGGGTCAGGGAGCAACTCTAATTGCAGCTTTATGGGGTGTTTTCATATGGAAAGAATTCAAAGGCGTAAGGAACGCCCCTAAATATCTTCCGGCATGTTTCTCCTTTTTGTTGTTGGCCTCGGCATGATTGTTTATGCAGGTCTGCAGTAAGCCTCATCCGAAATAAAAAATATTCAGCCCACCAAAAAACTCCGGCTTAAACTCCCGGAAAGTCCATTCTTTTAGCCGTTTCCAAAAGGCCATCCCATACCATCCCCCCACCAAGGCCCTTTCATGACCATAATATAAACACTATTTAAACACTAACTTTACATTATATCTGCACTAATTAGTGCAGATATAGTGCAGAAATAGTGTAGATATAGTGCAGAAAATACGGATTTGGTACAGCCATGGTACGGCTTTGACAGGGATAAAACAATATCCTGTAAAAGACAAAAAGGGTCAAAAAAATGATAAAGGGTTACATACCGGAAGGGGGCCGGCAGAGAAAATTACAGAGGCATTTGTATAATTCTCGATTTATTGCTGATGCAGAGTTAATTTTAGCTGACCTGAAAATTCCTTCTGAAGCAGGATATTTTTCTGATAATTTCCCCAGGAAAGATCAGGATAATCTAAAATGTTATCAATAAAAAGAGTTATTCGGTTGCCCTCTTTATTGATACGGCAGCCCTCCTGACCTGTACCTTCAACTTCCAGACTGCCGGCCTTCTGCCTGCTGAGCTTATATTTCAGGATATTTTCCTTCGTTGCTTTGGCTATGTAAGAAAACTGACTGCCTGATTCATTGCTTTTCTCATCGTAATAAAAGCTTTTGGAATCATACTGCCAGTCTTTGACCGGAGTTTGCCTGTAAATATTTTGCTTATTGCTGTACAACTGAACCTGACCCTTCAGAGCTGAGAGGTCATTTTCAGGATAGAAGCTCCAGAATCCGTCTCTTTCCCATGCGAGATATTGAAAGCTGTCATCCAGAATGAACTTTAATCCCAACTCCCTTACATATTCTTTGGGAAGATTGCTTACCTTATAATTGACTGTAATTGAAGCATCAGGGAATATCTCACTTTGGAAGGCAATATTCAGAGCATTGGTATAGCTACCTTCAACTGAGACTTCCACAGAATTTTCACCTTTGATTACAGACAGTTTATCCATCTTCCAATTGGTTCCATAATCATTGAACCGCGTTGTTGATGTTTGATTGCCTTTCTCTTTTGTCCTGCAGTTTAACCATGGTCCCGTGAATGGAGTTCGCGTGCCATTTATTTCATAAGATTCAAAGAGTCCTGTGTTTTTATCTACAAAAAGCTTAAGATGATTTTCAAAACTGATTATATATTTTGAGTCGTCTACCGTCAGACTAATACTGCCTTTCAGTATAGGCAGATTTGCTGTTATTTTATTAATCTGTTTAATATAATAGCTGTCGATAATTTTCTTCTCAGAATCAAGAAACTCAATAAAGACCGGTTTATCAGATTTCCATTCCTTGAGCGGTAATTGAATATATCCTTTTGAATGGGCAGGTATGTCGGGGGCAGTAATCTCATTTTTAACACCGTCATAAGAATACCTGATCTTTAGTTCATCAAGATTCGTTGAATTATAACGGTTATAGACCGGAATTTTGAGCTCGCTGTTAGGTTTAAAGTCTGCAAATTCTGTCTGGAGCAGCCTGACCGGAGAATAGGCCTTCTTCACATTCCAGAATTCGGGTTTCTTTCTCCTCCATGTATCGACAATTCCCCACTCGCCGTACCCGACCACCGTATCAGGCAGCATAAACGTTTCGTCAATCATTCCCCATATGGCTCCGCCCAGTGCCCCTTCTGCATCGTAAGTTTTTATCCACATACTGTCAAGGCTCCTTCCCCAGAAATCCCTGACGTTGGGATCCTCCTTTATCGTACTGCCGTTATAGCAGGGAACATGCGCCCATTCATCGAAAAGGACAGGTATATTATCATAGGTAAAACCTTTAATGTTAATGCCATACTGCTCAAGTGTTCCATCGATGTTGGGGTAATGCATACTTAAAATATCATAAGGCTTTTGGGGATCCTTCACAGTTCCCGGAAAGCTGAATATCACCGGCCGCGTGGGATCCATCTTTTTTACCCAATCAAAGGATTTCTGAAAATTCACTCCAAATTTGTTTTCGTTGCCAATGGACCATATGATAACGGATGGGTGATTGCGGTGATTTTCGACCATCTCTTTTAATTGAGAGAGATATTTCGAAGTAAATTCAGGAGAGTTTTCCGTCGAACCCGGAGCATATTCAGGCGAACGGTAAGTATCTACAAAACAAACAGCCGTTTCTTCCTCCACATAAATACCATACTTATCACACAATCGCAGAAAGTTTTCAGTAGGAGGATAATGGGAAGTGCGGATAAAATTGATATTGGCTTCTTTAGCTAACAGAACATCTTTAAGTTCATATTCAGGAGTTGAGACCCTGCCTAATAAAGGATGAATATCGTGACGGCAGGCTCCGCGAAGCTTTACCTGATGCCCGTTTACAAAGAGAATGTTTCCTTTTACTTCAATTTTCCTGAAGCCAATGCTAAAATCTTTCTGTCCTGTGATTTTTCCTTTCTCTTCCAGGGATAGTCTTAAAGTATAAAGATTAGGATGTTCAGCATCCCATTTTCAGGGGATTCTGAATAAGGTTATTCACATTAAAAACAGAATCCCGGATTGCTATAACTTTGTTTGAAAGGGTAACTTTTTGATTCTTCTTATCAAACAATTCAACTTCAATTTTAGTGTCAGTTTGTGATTTTCTTATAGTACCCCTTATATTCAAATATGCATTTTTATAATTATCGTCAAAATCAGTTGTGATAACAATGTGGTCCGGATAGTTTGCCGGCAGAGCCATTAAACTGACATTTCCCAAAATTCCGCCTATCGGGTGTTTTGCATATCCGCTCGCGTAGGAGATTTCATCTTTTCTGTCTGTCACCTCAACCATAACAATTGCTGTTTTGCCAGGTGTTATAACATTTGTAATGTCAGCACCCCATGCTGTAAATCCGCCTGAATGATCTCTTATGTACTTACCGTTCACCCATATTCGGGCATAACTATAAACTCCCTCAAAATGAAGCTTTATTCTATTGCCTTTATAATCAGCAGGAATGACAAATTCTTTTTTGTAAATAAAAGGCCGGTCATGTTGGATTGAGTATCCCTGCATCATGCATTCGCCCGGCACCGCTATATCCTGCCAGGAATTGGCGGCAGGCACTTCTTGATCTGCTTTGACGACCGGATTCAGACAGATTTTCCACTTCCCGTTCAGACTGATGACCGGATTTGCAACTCCCTGTATGACGATATCTGATGCCTTTGCCGGAATATTTACTGAAAGTATAAATCCAAGAATAACAGTTGCCAGATAACATTTACTCATTGCCGGGGGTTATCATTTGTCAATCGGCTGAGGGGTATAGGTCGGACCGTCTGAAGTAATTTTGTTTCCTTCAATAAATATCCTGTCAATACGGGAATATCTTGTTGTATGAGCAGGATCCCAGCCATGGTAGACTATCCAGTCTTTTCCGTTCCTGTCAATAAAAAAAGAATGGTGGCCAGGTCCCTTCACCCCTTCGTTTGTTTTAAGAATTGTATCCGGTTGTTCTGTATAAGGACCAAGGGCCGAATTAGCAATTGCGTAGCGAATATGGTATGTTTCATTGGTCCATGCGCCACAACTGTATGTAAGAAAGTACAGATGATTCCTGTGAAGAAGGAAGGGCCCCTCCTGCCACTTGTGGTTACTAATAATCTGGACCGGTTTTCCGGCAACCTTTGTCGGTGTTAGTAATTTATCGGCATAAATCTGACCTGCTATAAGTCCATCCTTGTTACCGTGTTCAATAGTATAGAAGATGTACATCGTACTGTCCTTTTCGAAGAAAACATGACCGTCAATGGAAGCATGGGGAACAACAATCCCAACGTTGTAGTAGGGTCCCTGAATACTGTCGGAAATAGCGAGGCCCACCCGGTTTCCTGAATTTTGCGGCGATTCCTGAGGAGAGGCGGTGTAATAAAGGAAAAATTTCCCTTTCATTTTATAAACTTCCGGTGCCCAGAAGTTTCGGTAATTCCAATCCGTCGTATTGCCTCTTTCAACAGCTCCCCGAACGAAATCCCATTTTATCAGGTCCTTTGATCTGTATATTGGAATAAACCGTCCGTCAGGAGCTTTTCCTGTAGCCAATAAATAGTAATAGCCCTTCTCAAATTTGATATTTGGATCGGCAAGTCCATAATTAATAATAGGATTGGTATATAACTTATTTCCCTTATTTTGCCCGATACAATTAAGAAGGACAAAAAATAACAAACCTGACGTGATGAAGACCGAGAAAGTTTTAATCATTTTGGATAAATTTAGTTGTCGTTTTTCTTTACAAATTTAATTTAAGGGTGATCAACCAACATAAATTTTAAAACCGTATGATGGTGATAGGTTTCACCGGGCAATAACACTGTAGATGGATATTGCGGATGATTTGGTGAATCAGGATATTTCTGAGTTTCGAGAGAAAGCGCCCCGTATTTTTTATAAGCACATCCTCTTTTACCAACAACACTTCCGTTTAAAAAATTACCTGAATAAAACTGCAGTCCCGGCTGATCAGTAAACACTTCCATAATTCTTCCGGATAAGGGATCGGAGAGTTTTGCGGCAAATGTTAATCCCTTATATTCAGGACTTTTATTCAGTATAAAGTTATGATCGTAACCTCCGTTAGTATATACGAACTGAGAATCCGGAACAAAAATATCTTTCCCAACATTTTTCGGAATCCTGAAATCAAACGGAGTCCCTTGAACTACAGCGGCATGACCCATTGGTATAAGGTTCTTGATCGACAGTTAAAAAGCTGTCTGCATTTATCTCCAGTTGATGTTCCAGAATCCCTGAATTGAAGTCACCCGAAAGATTGAAGTAGGAATGATTCGAGAGGTTGACAACAGTAGGTTTATCTGTTGTCGCCTGATAATCAATATGCAGTTCATCCGAATCATTGAGGGTATAGGTGACGGTGATATTTAAATTTCCGGGATATCCTTCTTCACCGTCAGGACTTGTATATTCGAATTTGACTGCTTCGTTACCTACACCGGGGATCGGTGAACCCTTCCATATCTTTTTATTGAGGCCATTAAATCCGCCATGAAGATGGTTGATATTCTTTTCATTTTTTGAAAGATGATAGTCTATTCCATTGAGCTTGAATCTGCCTCCTGCAATACGATTGGCATATCTCCCCACGACGGCTCCGAAATAGGACTGATCCTTGAAATAGTCCTCAGGAGAATCATATCCAGCCACAATGTTTTCAAACTTACCGTTTTGATCCGGAGTTAAAATATCCAGTATTATTGCTCCGTATTCCATTACCTCAATTGAAATTCCTTTTTTGTTTTGAAGATGGAATATTTTGACATTACGCCCGTCAGGCATTGTGACTGTTCTTGTTTTAATCTGTTCCCTTGTCTCACAGGAAAACAGAATTGTAAAAATTAAAAAGATGCTAAGATATTTCATGGTTCTTATTGATTCAGGCATTCTTTTCGGATCAGATCGGTCTCTTCTTTGAGGTAAGGTGTCCCATCTTTTCTAAAGATGTCATGGAACCATAAATTTGGTTCAGATCCATCTAAGTGAGTGGCATCTCCCCACTGATACATTGTATTTGTTTTACCCGAAACAAGGCCCCAGTTTATTGCCCCTACTTTTTCCTTTTTTAACAGAGGAAGTATATTCTCAAATCTGCTTCCTCGTGTCCGGGCCATGTATTCGGTACAGACCAAAGGCCGGTCAAAACGTCTCAGGGAATCAATGGCAGCCTTATGATTTTCGGTAGTTGAATAGTTATGGTAGGTGATTACATCAGAGTTTGCCAACTGAAAAGCGCTAAGTTCAGGTAAATTGGATATCCATACTCCTGATGATAAGGGCTGTGATGGATTTACTTCTCTCCCCCACTCAAATACTTTCTTTAGCAATAGCATCGATTTGTTGCCGTGACCATTTCCAGGTTCGTTGTAAAGGTCCCAAAGCGCTATCCGCTTATCGTCCTTAAATGTTGACAGTACATCTTTAACGTAAGTTTCCAGGAGTTCAATAATTGAAGGATCATCTTCAATAAGTTTCCCCGGATCCTGTACCCATCCTGAATTGTGAATCCCCGGTTTGGGGTCCGGCTGTTTGCCTGATGCATAGGTTGGATTCCAGCAGTCATCGAAGAAAACGAAGATCGTCTTTATGTTATACCTGTCTGCGATTGAAAGGTACTTGTTCATTCTCTCCTTAAATCCCTCTTTATCAATCTGCCAGGCAAGATGATGAAGGTAAACCCTCATACAGTTCATACCCAGCCCCGCGGCCCAACCTAACTCACGTTTAATGGCAACTGTATCAAAGGTTTCTGCCTGCCACATCTCCAACTGGTTGATCGCATTACTTGGAATGAAATCAGAGCCCCTCAGCCAACCGACTTTTTCAGACCATTCATTCGCCTTCTTTTCTGTCCATCTTGCTCTTCGATTTTGTGAATCCTTTCCACAGCTCCACAGAAGCAAAGTTGCAAAGAGCATCATCAAAATATTTTTGAGTAACCGTTTATTCATAATTGCCAGGTTTAATTATTATTTGCATTATTATATTTGACCAAAATACTTTAAAATTAATAAACAGAAATCTTCTTTTTTATCATTTTTCCAACTTAATCGAATTAAGAAAATCGGGCACCCTCCGGTGTTTCGTTCCCTGTTCAAAAGCATAGGCAATTTCAAGAAGAACCGGCTCACTCCATTCTCTTCCAAAAAAGCTTATCCCGACAGGCAATCCGTCAATCTCTCCCATGGGAAGCGTTATATTCGGATAACCTGCCCTCGCAGCATAAGAAGAGCTTTCAGGCTCGTCCCTGTTCCCGTTTATCAGATCCGTTTTCGGGGCAGGACCAGCAGCGGGACCAATGATTGCATCCAATCTGTACTTATTCATCACTTTGTCAATACCCTCTGTCCCCGACTGCCTTTAGACTTTTACAAATGACTTCTTGTATTCAGCCGAATTCAGATCCCCTTTCTCCTGAGCCAATTCAAGCCACTTCTGATTAAAATATTTCAGTTCAACAGAGTCATCTTTATTAAATGCAATCAAATCCTCAACATTTTTAATTGGAGCATTGGGTCCAAGCGATTGGAAATATTTGTTCAGACCGTCTTTGAATTCATAAAGCATTAAATTTATTTCATCCCCGGAAAGATTATCGTCTGAGATTTTATTAATCTCAATAATCTCTGCTCCCTGTGATTTCATAAAATCCACTGCCTTAAGCATAAGGGCTGCTACTTTGTAATAAGATCTCAGTGCAGGTTTATAAAAACCTATCCTTTTACCCTTCAATCCATCTTCTTTTAAGAATTGAGTATAATCAGTAAAGGATTTACCCTCACTGGTAAATGTTTTTTCGTCCGTCGAATCCACTCCTGTCAATGCCCCAAGGCAAATTGCCGCATCTCTTACCGTGCGTGCCATAGGACCCGGAGTATCTTGTGTAAATGAAATAGGAATGATCCCTGACCGGCTGATAAGTCCTACAGTTGGCTTTATTCCTACGACACCGTTTGCACTTGAAGGTCCTACAATGGAGCCATCAGTTTCGGTTCCTATGGCAAGAACGGTAAGATTGGCAGAAACAGAAGCTCCCGATCCTGAGCTTGATCCACTGGGATTTCTGGTTATATCGTATGGATTGTTTGTCTGTCCCCCTAATCCGCTCCATCCGCTTGTTGATTTTTGTCCCCTGAAATTTGCCCATTCACTTAGATTGGCTTTGCCAAGAATGACGGCCCCGGCTTCCCTGAGTTTTTCTGCCACATAACTGTCCTGCAACGGATAGGAGTTTCTCAGCGCTCTTGACCCGGCAGTAGTAGGCATCTTATCATGAGTATCGATATTGTCTTTAAGAATAACAGGTATCCCATGCAGTGGCCCCCTCATTTTTCCCTCTTTCATTTCCTTGTCAAGTTCTTCTGCAATCCGAATAGCATCAGGATTTACTGTGATCACAGAATTCAGTTTCGGACCGTTTTTATCAATTTGATCAATTCTCTCAAGATAAGACTTAACAACTTCTTTAATGGTAAATGATTTATTTTTGTACCCTTGCTGGAGTCTTGCTATATCATATTCCAGAAACCCAAAATCATTATAATCCTTTATCTGAGTTTTCCTGACAGAAGGCTGACAAGAATACATCAATAATATAACTGCAATAGTGATGAGCTTTTTCATGACCGGTAATTAACTTTGAATGTCAGTTAAATTTATGCAATAATCGTCGACTATTTCTTTTGCCCTATTGAAATCTGATTCAGAGATCATGACTTTCACCTCCTGTGCAAATGCCGGAATATAGGCATAGGTATTTAAAACTGAATTCTTAAGAAATGATTCAATTCCTTCTTCTTTTAAAAGACTTGTAATCATTTCACATTCCCACAGAGTTCCGGAATATATTTCAATAACCTTATCTTCATTGCCCGGCTGAAACATTGAACAGAATTATTTCTTAAAGTACTTCCAGTGGAATTCAGCCACCCTGACCGATTCCGGGTGCCAGAAAGCCCAGTTATGGATTCCCGGAGCTTCCCTGTACTCTACACTGAATCCTAATGATTTAAGATAGTCCCTCATCTTTCTGTTTTCTGCACGATCAAATCATCCTCTGTGCCGCATGCAAGATATACAGGAGGCATTTTTTTACCTTTTACCTTCAGAGCCGCAATCCTTTTATAATGGTCAAGGGCATCATATTCTGCTTTATTCTCTTCATATGGACCGATCATTGTCCTTAGTCGTCTGGCACTTCCTTTTTCAGATGTATCCAAAAAGACACTTGAGAGGCCGCTTATTGAACAGAACATCTCAGGATGTACAAGGGCATAATGAAGTGCTCCAAATCCACCCATCGAGAATCCTGTTAGTCCCCTTTTTGGTCTTATCCACACGATACATTTTATCTATAGTTGGAATAAATTCCTTAAAAAAGAAAGTTGTAAAAAGTGATTTATGTTTTGTGGTGTCGGCTTTCTCTCTTCCCGTTCTTACCGGATATTTGGAATCAATATACATCGAAAATGAGTCACCATCGAAACAGGTGTAAATAAAGGGCTTCTCCTTCAGCTCGTTCTGAAGTAAGCTCATGGCAGCATATGTGTCATAGGGAGCGCTTGCCCCATGCAAAGTATAAAGGATTGGAAATTCTTTCTTACTGTCTGTCTGATAGGTCGGCGGAAGTACCACAACGACTTTTATATCCCTCTCCATGCTTGGGGAGAAAATACGGAATCGCTGAATTGTGCATCCCGAGGGAGCTACATAAGATGTATCGATAACCTGTTTCCTATCTTTGGGTAATGAACCCTCAGAATTCAAGGATGTAAACAGTACCAGTAATAGGGTTGCTGCTGTTAAAATATTTCTTTTCATAGACTCAGATTTTATTTATTTTTCAACTCTTAAATTACATAACTTTAATCTTTAAACCATAATTTTCCATGTTTGGGTCAAAGTTTTATGGAAATTGGCTAATATGTCATATCCTACATTTCCTACATTTCCTACTTTCCTCCGTCGGATAAATCCGACGGCAATTGATAACTTCATTTCCTAAAGTCTGTAGCCTTCAGTCTTTAGCCTATTTTAGCGCCACATCCCACATCTTTGATCTCCTCGATTTGCCATCGGGGCCTTCGACATAAAGGACAACAATATATTTGCCCTCTTTTTTGTACTGATGTAACGGATGCTGCTCGGTCGATGTTGTCCCGTCTCCGAAATCCCATTTCCAGGAAGTGATTTTTCCTGTCGATTTATCCTCGAATGCCACCAGTCTTCTGTCCATATCCAGAACAGTGAAAGACCATTCCGCCTCAATTTTCTTTCTGAACTGAGGTTCCAGCGGCATCAGCTTAAATGTTCTTAGTTCGGAAGCAATACCATACATGGTATGTTTATCCGAGAGGTTCCAGAATCCGTTGTCTCCCTTGTCGATATCACAAATTGCCCATGACATTCCAATGTTCTTCCCTTCTCTCAGAACCGATTCAACTGCTCGCTGTGGTCCCTCTAGCCCTGCATAATCAAATGGAGTAATCCAAAACTCAAGAATCAGCTTTCCTGATTCTCCCTGTTTAAAATTATAATTATAAGCCGCATTGGCATAGGGAAGCTCTTTTACCCAGGGCTGGCTTCCCCATAAGAGGCACCAGTCCTGACCCACAGCAGGAGTAAAAATATGATAATTCTGGGCGTGGACTCCATGTAGGCTAAAATAACCGTCCATGGTATTTTTCAATGCCGGGATCGGATGAAACTCCTCAATCAGCGGTCCTCCCGACTGATCTCCATCCACAACAACTTCAAATACATCATGATGCAAATCCGTTCTTTCAAATTCCCAGTAATTGTCATATGCCTCATAGAGAAAATAGAGGCGATTCATTCCCTTACCCAACCCACCTTTACCTTTACATTGATGTTCATGGTATCCAGCACCGGATGTTTCTTTGTATCATCTCTCAACTGGTCATTCCCGATAATGTAATCACTCGGAACCATGTCCCAGTCACTCGGATCGCCGTCAATCCTTGGAATCTTATCTGCCGGAAACTGAAAAATCTTCAGTGTGCTGTCAATCTGGGAAATTGAATTAAAGCAAACCAGGAATACTAATGCAATGGTAAATATGATTTTCATAAGTTGTAAGAATTATTTGATTAACAATTTCACGCAAAGAACGCCAAGATAAAATAAAGAACGCAAAGATTAAAGATGATTTACTATTCTATGAATCCCATCTTTTAATCGTATTGTGTTAAAATTTATAAGTAAGCCAAGTTTGCATTCGCTTAACTTCAAATAAGTAAGAACTTGTGCAAAATGCACTGGTGCAAGCGTTTCAATCGATTTTACTTCAATTATTAGTTTCTTTTCAATCCTTAGATCTATCCTATACCCGCATTCCATTTTAATATCGTTGTAGATCATTGGCAATGCAAGCTGTTGTTCAACAAACAGACCCGAAGTTTTTAATTCATAAGCCAGAGCATTTTCATAAACCGATTCGAGCAATCCTGGTCCAAGTTGTTTATGAATTTTTATTGCATTGCCTATCACTACAAACGAAATTTCATTTTCAGTCATTTCTCACTTTGCGTTCTTCTTTTTTCTTTGCGTCCTTTGCGTGAAACTCTTTGATTATTAATAAACTAAATCATTAATTTCCTTAATGTCTTCGAATCCCCTGTAAAATACAAATTAGTTGAAGCCGGCAAAACCGAAACCTCAAAACTCTTCGTATTCCCTGCAATTCGTTTGCCTTCAAAAAGATCATAAACCTCTTCAACTTCATCCGGCAAGTCTATTCTCCGCTTGCCTCCTGAATGGTATGGATACAAAGCAATTCCTTTGACGCATGCAACACATCCCCTTCTCCATTGTAAAGATGAACGCCTGCATAACGTGCAATCCCTCTTAAAACAGGCGCAGGCAAAAACGGCATAGCACAATAAATGGATTTCCAATTATCCGACATCTTCACTCCCAGCCCCGGCACACAACTCCCTTGAGAAAAAACAATATTTCCAAGTATATCTGCTTCCTTATCATCAATCGAAAACAACGGTCCCAGCGCCGCATCATAATTCCAGAACAGGTCCTGCGGCAAGCCTTTCGTTATCAGGATGCTCAAAGTTGGTCACATACATAAAAGCAGGCCACGGCAGCTGTCCCATTGCAAATTTAAATCCTGTTAACTCACTCATGTTTTCCAGCGAAGGCCTGTCTTTTATATACCCAGGAGCATATATCCAAAGCGCCGTACCGCCTCCCCGCTTAAGCTGCGTTTTCATTTTTTCCCTCTGCGTCCCATCAAGATACCAGGCATTCAGAAAAACATAGAGTTTGTAAGGCTTCAGCTTCCCTTCAAGAAAATCCTCCAGGAAATAATAATCCGATGCGGCTCCCAGCCTTGCTATTCCCTGGTAAATCTGGTTTGAAACACACGCAAGGTCAAGGTTATATTTGGGAGTTTCGTACATCATACTTATCTCATCCACAATTACGGCTATATCAGCGCTGGGCTTACGGTCAAGCTGCATCGCGAAGGTTCCCAACTCATTGAACCGCTTTAATGTGGGGTACAATTGCTGATCTGCGACAGGCGCCCTCCATATTCCCTGTCCGTGAATCAAAGCTCTTGCAAAATCCCTCCGCATAATGGAAATGCTTTCCTGCAAACTTCTCGTCCTCCCGTAAATCAAAGGCTCTTTCAACCTTGCAGGCGGAGTATCATGCAAACGGATATCATCCTCAACGATTCCAAGCTTTCCGTGCATCCTGACCGATTCAGTGAGGTAAGTTGTCAGCCCGTCTCCTCCTATTCCCCTAAACCCGTAACTGACAGGACTGATCACAAAATCAACGTAAGGCGATTTGAGAACCTTCATAAATGCAAGGTGCCCGTCCCTCTGGATCTTTGAATATTTGTTCCCCTCGCCTGTATTTCCGCCGAAAGAGCTCTCCTTTTCCCCGAAAAAGTCCTGGTTGTAAGGGGCATTGAGTGTATAACCGTAAAAAACTCCCGCCAGCGCTTTGTTATTCACAGCCTCCTTGATCACTTTGCAGAATTCGTTGATGTGATCCGCGCAAAGATTGGCAAGACAGGAAAAATAATCAACCACATGCTGCTCATATTTGGGATCCCGGAAATCATAATGAGTCGTCTGAAGCTGTTCAGCCTGTTTGGGAACCTCAGCCGTTTCAAATGTGATGTCAGGATTGTTCCATGCAGTTTTAAAAGCCTGTAAATCATTCCTGTATTTTTCCTTTAGGAAGTTCCTGAAATGCCTTTTCATCGGTTCGCTGTAATCGCCGCACTGCTCTGTTCCCGAAGAGCTCCATTTTGTCCATTCACCTGATTGTCCGGCCATTACCTGGTAAGCAATCACCTTTTTTTCAAGCCCGATATTCCTGATATGCTCTATGTACTTCTGCAGGAACTCCTTGGCCTCCTTTTGCCACACAAGCGAAGCATACGATTGCTCAGGACGTTTCCCTTCCGTAGTGACCTCGCACTCATCGGGATAGACTTTTTGCCACCACCCGTCGTCTTTCTCCAAGCTGAATGCGCAGATGAAGCCTCGCCTCAGGATCGGTATTCAGTATCTGTTTGAAGCTTGCCTCAACTCCCGAAAAATCGAAATGCCCTTCCAGCCCTGCTTTCGGGCCGCACCACTCTCTTCCCACGCCAAATGCATAGATATGGGTGCCTGTCTTCGCCATCTTTTGGGCAGTATCCGAATTGCCGTTAAAAGGATGCTCAGCCGACCACTCCCTGTGCCCCCAATGAGTAGGCGTAGGCGTCGAAACCCACATCCCTGGGAAATGTGTGGGCTTACCGTCCAAAAAGAGTGTCGGAGTTCCATTGTATGGCTTCACTTCTGCAAAAGCCTCAGAATCAACTGAGCCTAAAAGCGATGCTTTCGATTCAATCGATGAGTGCTACAATTCCTATAGTTGATAAAGTAGTAATTTTAATAAGGTCGCGACGTTTCATATTTATAAATTATTTTCCTCACCTTTGCCATCCTTCTATTTTGAAATTCTTTTCCAATAATATTCTTTCTGGCTTTCCAGAATCTGGTACAAACCATAATTCAAATCGTGCAGCATATGGCTTACCCCAATCTCCCTCATATATTGTGAAGTTTGAGTTAGAGTAAAAAAGTTCTTGGCTATTATCAGACCATCCAACCCATTCATTAGTACTTTGTTTTAAAGACTCAGCGGAGAGAGGAATATTTTTGGTGATCTCATATGCCTTTAAATAAACCATTCCGCTTTCCTGTGGATTTACCCAAATTTCATATTCATAAATACCAGGTTGTATTGAATTATGAAGTTCAAAATTTAATTTACCACAACGTATTGATGAATCAGGCAAAATTTGTTTAATATTTTCGAAAGTCGGATTAACCAAAATTTTGTTAAATTCTGCCTCAGAATAATCAATCGCAGCTTGAGTCATTATTCTATCTCTGCGTGAGGATTGGTCAAATATTTCAACAAGTATGTTATCACCTTCCAAGATAACCATGCTTCCGTTTAGATTATTTCCAGATGAAATATTAACATCTTTGGTGTCTGCAATCCTTATTTCCGTAGAACTTCTCAAATTTCTGATCCATTTTTTATTAGACAAACCAATTGTAAATCTATTTTGAAATTGAGGAATTGTATCACCCTTGCCAAATAAATAAAATTCAAAATTTGTATAGTATCCATTTAAGGTATATATCCAATTACCATTATAATTCCATCTACGTGTTGCATATTTGTATCCCCTTTCAGTGAATACTCGCCATGAAGGATTGGTCGAGAGATATCTCAATAAAACTTCTTTATTGTCCAAATTCAGACGATTGAGAGAAGTTAGAATAGCTGATATTCTAGAAGTATAACTTTCTTTTGCTTTCAAAGAATTCAATATGTAATCTTGATATAAATTTTTATGATGACAAACTTTTGATTTCCATGATGTAGTATCGTTAATTTCAATATTATGAGGTATTTTTAAATTATCTGCAAATCCATCATCAGAGTTGGTAAAAAGACTTATAAATCCAAACAAGCCCAAAACTGACAAAAACATAAAGATTGATAACAAACCTTTCAACCACCTTTTACTTATGAACTGGTAAAAAATCGAAGAAATTATTGCTATAATGGATAGAACAAAAAAGAATTCCATCATTATCTCAATTGGTCTAAGATGAACAATATAATTACCAAAATAAATTTCGACTATCATTAATAATATGATGATTGAAAGTGGTAACCACCATTTCTCCAAAAAATAAATGATACCCTTTTTCATATTCTCAATTTTAAACGCCAATCTAAGAATTAGAACACTCCTTCAAGTAAATAAATGTATAAAATAAATGCTATCAAATGGATATTTCTCAATGCTGATTATTTTGATTTTTCGATGTCGCCACTGCAATCACCCTTCCGCTTTTCCCCACTGCTGTATAAAAATGATAAACCGTTCCCTTCCACTTAATTACCCATGGCTTATGAGCATAGGTGGCATCAAAGTCTTTTGAAGGGGCGATCAGATCGTCGCCGTCCCATTCTGTCCAGTGAATAAGGTCATAAGAACAGGCAAACCTTTCAAAGGCGCCCGGTTTCCAGAACGCCCCGAAATAAAACATCACGTATATATCGCCCATCTTCGCAATCTGCGCATCGCCGCAAATGCCTTTACGCCTTGTTATAACAGGATCAGAGCCAATCCGTTTCCAGTCAAGCATATCATTCGATCCTGCCATCCCGATGCTTTCAAAGTCTCCTGAATTGCCCTTTGCATTGTAATACATCAGGAAAGGATAGCCCGTCAGGTTGTCTTTATCATGGATGATCAGACTCTTGTAGATCGTCTTGTTCTCAAACCAGCGCGCATTCCTGTCATGCGGATTTAAAAGAGTCTGCGCCATCCTTTCCCATTCCTTCGCTTCAGTTAATGTCGGAGAGTAAGCCATTCCTACTCCCAAAGTTCCTGTCTCATAACCCTTTGCCGCCCCGCCAAGATAAGTCATCCAGTATTTGCCCTGAAATTGCTCAACCTTATAACTTCCTCCCCACTCAATATCCACCAATGCCATATAACCCGCTTTTTGATTGGCATCCCAGGTGTTCTCGGTAAAAGAAAGAATCCGTTCTTTCGTTTTCCAGTTGAGCAGATCAGCGCTTTCAGCCAGCCAGGTTTCATATCCCCGTCCGTCATAAACGATATAAGTCATATACCATGTGCTGTCCTGCCTGAAAATCGTCGGACTGTCAACCATCTTTGTGGAATCCGGATGCTTTAACACAATGCCGTATTTATAAGGGGTTTTAATTTCATTGTAAATCTTTTCCATCACTTCACGGGAAACAACCTTCCCGTTGCCATTTTGGGCACTTACTGATAACAAGAAGAAAAGGGCAACTATAAGAAGAATAATTCTCACGTAAAAGTTTTGTTTAGCCGGTTAAATTTAATGAAATATCAAATGCAACAAAGAGGAAAAAACCTTATTTCCATCTCTTCCCAAACAGTAAAGATTCCTCACTCCGCTTCGCTGCGTTCGGATTGACACCCGGTCCTGGGAAAGAGGTTGAAGAGGGGCGGCTCAGCCACCCCTTTTCAACCTGTCCTCCAAACAAAAATGTCATTCCGACACGAAGTGAGGAATCTCATACGACGACCTCAACAGGTACTTCTAAAAAAATCAGTTATTTGTAACAAAGTGAGCAATCTACTCTATGCCCAGGTGCCTTCACTGATTTTTGTCAGTTCGCTGATTAACTGATCCTTACCATAGGAATATTTGAGAAGTTCTATGGGTTTGAGATTTTCAAGCGAATCACTTGGTGTATTCAGCCAGAGCTTGAATTTATCCATGTCTTCGAAAACCTCAAGCCCTGTTTTGGTCACTTCCGCGATCTGAATAATCTTTTCAGATTGAAATGAATTAAAGGATTTTGCAATCTTCCTGTATTGCTGCAGCGATTTAACCGAGATATCCAGAAATTCGGCCCATTCATTTTCGCTGAAAGGGGAATCCTGGCTGAATTAGGTCAAACAGCGAAAAGGGAATTCCCGCCCTGATTACCCTGATAATTAATATCCTGTCCTGAAAGAAATCGTCATAGGTCACTTCATTTAAAAAAGGAAATTCTTTATCGCCGTAGCACAATGCTTATAAGAGAAAGTGATTTCCCTGTCCAGCATCTGCCTGATATTGATTGTGTTTAGCTTCATAAGTATAAGTTGCCTGGCTATTTCTCACTAAAATTAAGACAATTATCCCACGTTTCAAAAAATCATGCGTAAAATAATCTAACGACCTCCCCATCCGTCATTTTGTCACTTAAGAGCCTTATTAAATCCGCTTCATCCTCATTCATCGTCATAGTTTATAATTGATTTACATTTAATTCAAATACAGTTCGTATATACTTGCATATACGAACTATATACGAAGCATATACGAACTATATATAAACCTCGGAGTTTGTATTGCTTTGATGTCTGTTTTTCAGGAACTTATAACGGTTTATTCTTAATGATTTAACCGGATAAGTTAAGTGAACGATATATTATGCAGATATTCAATCAAATACATATGCAGAATGAAATTTTTCAATGGTGGGAGTTGATTACGTTCTTATTTTATGTTACCTTTAATAAGTATTATTCAATTCTTCAATCGAATGAATTTCATGAAATAATATATTTAATACTCGTATCATGACAACAATAACAGCCAGATAATGAACCACTCGGACTGTTTACTGACTTTTACGAGATCTCGATGGCCCAGGGTTATTTTTTTACCGGGAAAAAGGATGAGCCATGTGTTTTTGATTACTTTTTCCGCACCAATCCCTTTGAAGGAGGTTTTGTAGTTTTTGCCGGACTTGGGGATTTGCTGCAATTCCCTTTTAAAATTCAATTATTCAGAGGATAACATCAAATATCTTGCTGAAAAAGGCTTTCAAAAAGAATTTCTGAAGTACCTGGAGAATTTTCGTTTCAGCGGAAAGATCTATTCTGTGAAGGAGGGTGAGATCATTTTTCCAAACGAGCCGGTTGTCCGTGTTGAGGGGAATATAATTGAAACCCAGCTCATTGAGACAATAGCTTCTGAATATCCTGAATTTTCAGTCGCTGATCGCGACCAAAGCTTACAGAGTTTCACTGGCTGCAAAGGGTAAAACCTTCACCGATTTCGGGCTGAGGAGGGCACACGGAAACGGCGGGATACAGGCAAGCAGGGCTGCTGTAATCGGCGGGGCATCAGGGACTTCGAATGTCTTAGCGGGATTCCGATATGATATGCCGGTCTCGGGCACAATGGCGCACAGCTGGATACAAAGCTTTGAGGATGAGCTGACTGCCTTCCGTAAATACGCCGAAATCAATCCTGACAGCACCGTCCTTTTGGTGGATACCTATCAAACCCTTAAAAGCGGGGTACCCAATGCGATTAAAGTGGCAAAAGAGATGAAGGAAAAGGGCCATTCACTTAGTTGGGATCAGGCTCGACAGCGGCGACCTTGCTTACCTGAGCAAAAAAGCACGAGCAATGCTGGATGAGGCAGGTTTAGAGGATGTTAAGATAATTTTATCCAACCAGTTAAACGAATACGTGATCAGCAGCCTTGAGGACCAGGGAGCACCGGTAGACGGATTTGGAGTGGGCACGGATCTGGTTACGGGCCATCCTGATGCTGCGCTTGACGGAGTTTATAAACTTGCCGAATGCAATGGAAAACCGCGCATGAAGATTTCGGAAAATATCGAAAAGGTGACTTTGCCGGGGAAAAAAATGCTGTACCGATATTATGATCCGGAAGGGAATTTCCTGAGGGATGGGATTCTTCTTGAAAATGAAAACCCTGATTCATGTGGTCGCATTTATCATCCACTTTATCCTGAAAGATCAACAGATATATCGAGGCTGAGAAGAGAGCTATTGCATGAAAAAGTATTCGAAAACGGGGGAATTGCCAGTGAAATCCCTTCCCCAACGAAAATCCATGAGTATCTTTTATCGAGATCGAAGCATCTGCCCGATGAGCATAAACGATTTATTATGCCCCACATTTACAAGGTAGGGATATCCAAAGCATTAATGGATTTGCGTGATGAATTGAGAATAAAGCTTGAGAGGGATATCAGGAATAATAATGTTAATCCCTATCCGTCAGCTAAAGCAGACGGCAAAGAATAATCCTGTTATGAAAGTTCATTTGAAGTCACAATTAATTATCCCTGGTTGTAACGATTATCTTTTGCTATCCATCTCCGTCCGCTAAAGCAGACGGCAAAAAATAATCCTGTTTGTTATATTCCTTGCCGTCACCTTTATCCTTTGCCGTCACATTCATGTGACGGATTTCAGCAATGTTTTATTTCACAGGCACATTTTTCAGGATTTCGAGCAGATAATCCCAGAATTTCTGAACGGAAGGAATATAAACCCTCTCATCAGGGGAATGAGGCGCTACCATTGTAGGTCCAAATGAAATCATATCCCAATCAGGGTAAGTGCCTCCGAGTAATCCGCATTCAAGACCGGCATGCACTGCTTTGGTTTCAGGCACTTTATCAAATTTTTTCTGATAGACCTCTTTTGCAAGCTTCAGTATGGAAGAATCCATATTGGGTCTCCATCCGGGATAACTTCCATCAAATGAAATCATTGCCCTGCCAAGTGAGAAAACACTGTCAATCATTTCAACAAGGTCGTCCTTGGCCGAGTCGACCGAACTTCGCAGGAGACATTTGACAGATATGACTCCCCGTTCTGGATATTACAGTCGAAAGATTGTTCGATGTTTCCACCAGACCTGGCATACTGTCGCTCATACGGATAACACCGTTAGGACAACCGTAAACCGCATCGATCATATTATTCTGAACACGTTCTTCTATCAACGATTTCGGCATTTCTGTCTCTTCGAATGCAAAGCGCAGATTCGGTTCCACCATTCCAAGCTCAGCCTTGTAAACAGACTCGATAACGTCTCACCGCTTTAATTACATTGTCGATGTTTTCCTTCGGAACGACGATCACTGCATACGCCTCCCGGGGAATGGCATTTCGCATACCTCCTCCGTTAATCTCCGCCAGCCTTACATGAAATTCATTTACAGCATATTTGAGAAAACGTACAAGCAATTTATTGGCATTCCCCCTTCCAAGGTTGATATCGAGTCCCGAGTGTCCGCCTTTTAATCCGGAAACCATCAGCTTTAAGGACACTACATTCTTTGGCATGATTACATCATCATACTCAAACTCAATATTGGCGTTGATTCCACCGGCACAACCCACATAAAGTTCTCCTTCTTCCTCTGAATCCAGGTTTAGCAGGATTTCACCTTTCAACCAATTGGGCTGTAAACCGCCGGCTCCGGTCATCCCTGTCTCCTCGTCGCAGGTAAATAGCGCTTCGATGGGACCATGCTCAATATTTTTTGCCGCCAGCACTGCCATTGCAGAGGCAACGCCGATTCCATTGTCGGCTCCAAGAGTTGTACCTCTTGCACGGACCCAATCACCATCAATCCATGCATCAATCGGATCGGTTTCAAAATCGTGCTCAGTCGTGCTGTTTTTTTGGGGGACCATATCCAGATGCCCCTGCAGGATCACTCCTTTACGGTTTTCCAGGCCGGGTGTGGCAGGTTTACGGATAAGTACATTTCCCACCGCATCTGTTTCTGTGACCAATCCCAGGCTCTTCCCGTAATTGATCATGAATTCCTGTATTTTTTCTTCTTTTTTGGAAGGACGCGGAACCTGAGTTAACTTATAAAAATTTTCCCAGACTGCTTTTGGTTCGAGGTTGATAATTTCATTGCTCATCTTTAAGTTTATTTATATTAGAAATTATTTTACGGATATTTCTTAAAACATAAAGTTAAGGATTTTATCCCATTAAAGTATCAAAAAAAACTGTCTTTGGGAATTGTCTCTTTAAAAATTTACTTTATATTTCTGTCTGCTTCTGAATATTGGGTAGTTCGAGACCATAACCTTTTTTCTTATCCTCTGCTTTGAGCATAAAAGCAACAATGAGTGAAAGAATCCCAAACAAAGTAAATATCATCATCGGAAGTGTATAATTATAGGAAGGAATTTCTGTACCATCGATGATTTTATGCCCGGTAATGCAATATTTGTCCAAAACCCAGCCGATAAGAAACGGAACACCCATCAATCCCCAGTTCTGCATCCAAAAGATAAGGGAATAAGCTGTTCCCAGTTGTTTTTCGGGAATTATCTTTGGAACAGAAGGCCACATGGCCGATGGCACAAGAGATAAAGCGATGCCAAGGATAATCACCAGAACAGTTGCAAAGATCCAGTTGTTAAAGGCAGGAATGGAGAAGAGTCCATGAACGAGAATTAACAATCCTGAACCAATTATCATTATAGTTGCACCTTTCCCTTTAGTATCATAAATGCCCCCGAACAAAGGTGTCAGGAACAAAGTTCCCAGAGGCAGCAGGCTTGGTATCAAACCGGCCACATCAGGTTTCAATCCGTATTTGTTTACCATCAGATCAGCGGCATACTTAATGAACGGGAATACTGCCGAATAAAAAAGTACACATAAAATGGCGATCAGCCAGAAACCCCAGTTTCGCATAATAGAGAAAATATCTCTTGTACGGAAAGGTTCTTCATGGATTGCTTCCATCCCGGTACCTGCAATTGATGCATCAAGTTTTTTATCCATAACGATATAGCCGAAATAAGCAAGTAATCCTGCTACCAGGACTATAAGACCTACCATTAAAGGAGAGGAAACAGTTCCGAAGTATTGAGCTATGGGAACAGGCGCTGCCAGTGCCAACAGGGTTCCCAGTCGGGCCACCGCAACCTGAAGGCCCATTGCGAGAGCAAGTTCATGCCCTTTGAACCACCTGACGGTGATTTTAGACACTGTAATACCTGCAATTTCGACACCTACTCCGAATATGGCAAAACCAAGTGATGCATAAGCCACCTGCATTTTCAGGCCAAAAATGGTCGCGCCTTCCGGGAATGTTGTGGAGATCGCCCAGTATTTTATTGCAGCGCCGATTACCATCACAGTTGCCGATCCAAGTCCTGTAAGCCGTACACCAATTTTATCAAGAATTATCCCGCCGAATATCAGCATTAGGAAAAATACATTAAACCAGCCATAGGCGCTCGTAAATGTTCCGTAATCGGTACTCGTCCATTTCAACTGTTCTTCCAGCATGGGTTTTAGGGGAGACATAATATCGGCAAACATGTAACCCCCAAACATAGTAATCGAAACAATAGCGAGCGCACCCCAACGGGCAGCCTTTGAATCCCGCAGAGATTTTCTGATAAATTCAGTCATAAAATATTCTTAATTCAGTAATGTCTGTTTTTTTGGCCTCGCAAGATAATTAAAAATGAAAGATGTTAAATGTCTGTAATCGATTGCCAGGAAATAAATTCAGGTGGGTTTTTAAGGAAAAGTTTCAACAATTGGCAGAAATTGGTTAACATTGCGCAACTTTTTTACGAAGCTAATTTTAAATATATAACCACTATGGCAAAGTATAATTTAGAACCCGTTGAAGTACCCAAGGTAAGTACAAAGTACAGAACAATAAAGACAAAGTTACCTGTTCCTGAATCACTTGCAATTTTTGAATCCTTAAAACAGACTGAACCGGTTTCCATGATGGGGCAGCCGCCTGTCATCTGGCATAAGGCCGAAGGTTTCCAGGTTTCCGATAAATGGGGTAATAAATGGCTGGACTGGTCTTCGGGGGTTCTGATCACCAATGCCGGTCATGGCCGCAAGGAGATTGCTGATGCTTTAAGGAATATTATTGACCAGGGATTGCTTGCAACTTATGTATTTGTACATGAAAAACGTGCCGAACTGACAAAGATGCTTCAGGATATCTCTCCTGATCCGTCAAATTACCAGGTATTCTTTCTGAGCACGGGAAGTGAAGCCACTGAGAACTGTATTAAACTTGCCAAAACATATGCTGTCAATAAATACGGACGCCATAAAAAATATTTTGTATCTTTCAAAAACGCTTTTCATGGCAGAACGATGGGTTCTCAATTGGCAGGCGGTATGGACAAACAAAAAGCGTGGATTGTTGACGAAGGAAAGACATTTATCCAGGTACCATTCCCGGATGGCTATAAAAACGAAGACACCTCTTTTGACCTGTTTTTAAGCAGTCTCGAAAAACAGGGAATCAAAGCTGATGATATTGCAGGTGTGATGACAGAAACCTTCCAGGGAGTTGGTCCGGATTTCATGCCTGTTGAATATGCTCAAAAGCTTCAGGAATTTTGTCACCTCCATGATATCGTGATGATTTTTGATGAAGTTCAGGCAGGATTTGGCCGTTCAGGAAAAATGTTCTCGTATGAACACTATGGCGTAAAACCTGATTTGATTGCCTGTGGCAAGGGAATTTCTTCTTCTCTTCCCATATCAGCTGTGATCGGCAGAAAGGATATAATGGGTCTTTATGCACCCGGATCGATGACGTCTACCCATTCAGGGAGTCCGCTTCCAACGGTCGCTGCCATCGAAAGTCTGAAAATCATTCAAAAGGAAAATCTTGTTGAAAACTCCAGAAAATTGGGTGAAATACTGGTTCCGGAGGTTAAAAGAATTCAGCAAAAATATCCCGACATCCTGGGGTGTGCTCAGGGAAAGGGATTAGTTGCAGGAATCCAGGTCGTTAAAAAAGGAACAAAAACTCCCGATCCCGATATGGCATTAAAGATCAACGAACGTTGTTTCCATAAAGGTTTACTGATGTTTGCCCCTGTTGGCGTAGGAGGCGAATGTATTAAGATCGCTCCGCCTTTAATGATCAACGAAGAAGCCCTGAGAGAAGGGATTAAGGTACTGGAAGAAGCATGTGATGAAATTTTAGGAAAATAAATTATGGCAAATCAAAATTCAAATAAAGCTCTTGACCTCACTATTGTTGGGGGAGGCATGATCACTTACGATTTAATATTACCTGCCGTTTATCATTTGCAAAGAACCGGCGTAGTAAATAGTATCAATGTATGTTCTCTCGACTCCGGTCCCTTAAAAGCTCTGAAAGAGAGTAAGGAAATCGCTGAAGCTTTTCCCGGACAGGATTTCAATGCGTATCCCTCAGTTAGTGAACCTGCAGAAAAGAAATTCCCTGAATTATTCAAGGAAGTTTTGGCCAAAATGAAGCCGAGGCAGATTGTTGTGGTTGCCATGCCAGACCAGTTGCATTATCCGGTAATCATGGAGGCGCTGAAAAATAATCAGCATATTCTGTGCGTCAAACCATTGGTTTTGAAATATGCCCAGACAGTTGAGATCGAAAAGATAGCTTTAGAAAAAGGATTGTTCATAGGAGTTGAATATCATAAACGTTTTGACAGAAGATCATTAATGGCTAAACGAAGCTATGAACTGAAACACTTTGGTGAGTTTGTCATGGGTGAAGCCAAGATGATTGAACCCTATTTTTACAGATCATCTAATTTTCAGAACTGGTTTACCAGCGATAAAACAGATCCTTTTGTATATGTAGGTTGTCATTATGTTGATCTTGTGTGCTTTATTACCGGGCTGAAACCTGTTGAAGTCAGCGTTTCAGGTATTAAGGGTAAATTCCCCAATGGAAATGAAGGTTATATGTGGGCTAACGGAAGAGTGCGTTTCGAGAACGGGGCCCTTCTCTCTGTAATTGATGGTCTGGGATATCCTGATGAGGGTGCAGGCAGCAATGAACAGAACCTGGAGATGTTCTTCGAAGGTAATGGAAAATCAGGAACATTGAAACATGATGACCAGTTTAGGGGAGTCACTCATTCTTACCTTGATCCTATCGGATGTGCGGGTTCCTATTTTAATTATGTTAGTCCTGATTTTTATCGGGTAGTTCCATGGGATGGTCCGGGTTACGAACCCATCGGTTATGGATTTGAATCCGTAGCCGCCACTATCAGAATGGCTCATAAGATTGAGAATGAGGTTGCAGGACTCTCTGAAGCCGGGTCACTTTCAAAAAGAAGGCAGATGATTAAGGAAGTAGATGCAAAAGGCCTTATTGCCACTCCGGCTAACAGTTATGTCAACGAACTGGTTATGGAAGCCGCCCGGCTGTCCATAATTAATGATGGTGATATCGTAAATATTATTTATGGAGATAATCCCCATGTTGAACTTCGTGGGAAATAGTTGAGCAGATAGATACAAATAAAAAAGCAGTCATATTGGCTGCTTTTTTATTTGTATTTTATTTAAATTGGATATAAAATCTGTTAACCGGAATTAGAATGCCTATTGTATTGGAGGAACAGAAATTATATCCTGTATGAGTAAGGAAAGAAAACTATATATCGGGACCTCCGGCTGGATGTATAAACACTGGAAAAATGTCTTTTATCCGGAAGATTTGAAGAAAGGTTTCCTGACTTATTTTGCGAACCAGTTCAGTACAGTTGAAGTAAACAGTTCCTTTTATAACCTTCCCGCAGCAGATACTTTTAAAAAATGGTATTCTGAAACGCCTGATTACTTTATTTTTAGCCTAAAGCTTTCAAGGTACATCACTCATATTCAGAAACTACAAGATACCCGGGAAGGATTGAAGAGATTTTTAAATAATGCCGCACTCCTGAGGGAAAAATCAGGAGCTATTCTAATACAATTCCCTCCATATCTCGAATTCGATAAAGAGATCCTGAAAAATTTTACTGAAGATTTATTGGAATCAATTAAAGGTCTTCCCATTCATCCCGATTTTGCAATCGAGCCAAGAAATGAAAGTTTCATTGTGAAGAGAGAAGAAGTAATTAAAATACTACAACCATCTAACATAGGACTTGTATTTCCTCATTCTCAAAATATACCCTCCATCCAGCCTGATGATGAAAATCTTATCACGGATTTCGTTTATTTACGTTTCCATGGTCCGTCCAAATTTGCAGACTCCCGTTATGGCAAGGAAGGATTGATGCCCTGGGCGGAAAGAATTGAGCACTGGCTCGACAGAGGTCTGACTGTTTATGCCTATTTCAATAATGATCTTCACGGTTTTGCCATAGATGACGCACGAACTCTTAAGGAATTATGCCTTAAAGAATGACATTTTATTCGACCATGTCGCCTTATAACAACTGAATGAAACTGACTTGTCCTGAACAAGTTATAATAACAGTATATTATTGATTCCCTATCCGCTGAATAGCCCCTGTGACTTTATGCAATTCGACAGAATACTCCCCGCTCAAGAGTGCATCAGGCAGAGGAGAAACAACTCCAAACTGGGCGATAGGCAGCCTTGCCTGGGCAAGAACATCGCTGCCATTCAAAACCTTGACAACAGCAATTCCGGGTATACGGTAATAAACTCCATCCGCAGAGGTCTCTCCCGGAGAGGCGGCAGAAGCCTGGGTACCGCTTTTGATAATATCCGTATTCGGTTCAAGCTCGATCATGATCGGTTTCCCGGATACATTGCTTTCAGGCAATACACCAGATGAAGATGAAAATCTGAAAGCAACCAGACCTTTAGCACCTTTGCTGTCAGGAACCACTTCAAATGTATAATGATGTTTTTCCTTGTATGATTTCCCGGTAAAAAGGGCAGTATAATCATCAATTATCTTGTCAAGTTCATCTGTCATAACCTGATAAGCTTTCCCGTCGGGAGGCAGTTTATCGTATTTTGCTGCCAGGGTTAATGCTTTACGTTTTCTCAGTTTAATTATGTCATGTGCAGCCTCTTCTGCCTTTTCTTCAAATGATTTAATGCTTTCATTTCCGGAGCTGTCTCTTTTGGTAAGAAAGGAATGCATGGATAAATCAGGCCAAATTTGTCTGGGGACCTCAACATCCTTTGTGAATTCTGAGGTAAATACCTTTTCTTCCCCGCCTTTCACCTTGCTGTTAATTCCCACCAAAATACCGTCTTCCGAAAGACTGAGCAAAGAGGCCACCGGGCCCAATGCCTTATGAACCTCAGAAGGATCAGGTTCTCCGTAAGTCTCAATCTTCACTCCTGTAATAGTCCATGTTTCTGAATCAAGGGCCGGGGCCCCTTTAATTCCCAGGTATTTTTGAGCATATTCATAATATGGTCCGTGAAAATATTTTTCCTGTGAGACTTCGACAAGAAGTCTTATACCTGTCCTTGGAAGGGAATATATGACACCTCCTGCAAATACACCGGGCTCGTTTTCAGTTTTTTTTCTTTGTGCTGATAAACTCCCCGTTAGCATCAGGAAAGTGAAAAATAGTAAAACAATCGATCTCATTTCCTCTTAATTTAAATTTATACCTCAATACTCAAATTTTAATTTACTGTGACAACATACGAATATTTCCACTCTCGGTCATAGTAACAGAAATATTTACACATACTATTTGGCAAGCTGCTTTAATTGATTGAACTGTTTTTTAAGGAGTGATATTTCAGATGAATATTCCTTCTGATGAATCGCATTATGTATTTCATAAGGATCCTTCTTCAAATCGAAATATTCCTCATAATTATAGTTCGGCCAATAAATATATTTATCGTGATGTGTCACAAGCGCTTCAGAAGCAGGTATTCTTTTCTCATTCAGCACAACAGGGTGTTCATAATAAAATTCCTGCCTCCACTTGACAGGTTTGTTATTTAAATAGAGTGCTGAAAAATCCTTTCCCTGCATCACATCCGGCACCTTATCCCCCACTGCTGCCACAATTGTCGGAGCCACATCGATATTCAAAACGAATTCATCATTGGTTGAATTTCTTTTTTCAGGATCCATTCTTGGATCACGTACAATCAGGGGAACACGTATAGATTCTTCATAGGGATACCATTTGTCGGCCAGTCCGTGATCTCCGTGAAAATAACCGTTATCCCCAATAAAGATAATCAAAGTGTTATCATACACTCCCTCTTTTTTCAGTTCACTGATTATATCCCCTATAGCCAGATCTTCTTCAGTCAGCATACGAAAATAGGCTTTCATATACTTCTGATATTTTTCGGGAGTATCAAACCGCCAGTGCCAGCGAACTCTTCCTTCATTCTCTTCAGTGCTGAGAAAAGGAGGCAAAGCTTTAAAATATTTGTCATCCCCCGTTTTGGGAATTGGGATAAAATCGTTCTGATAATATTTTATACTCTGGGGCTGAAATAAATACTGTTCAGGGTTGTTATCCTCGGCATGAACGGCAAAGAATCCGACTGTCAGCAGGAAGGGCTTGTCTTTTGGCCTTGTTTCAAGGAACCGAAGAGCGTCCTGCCTGTTTTTTTCAGTCACATGAATTGAATCGCCCTTCCCGTTGGGCAGCCAATGTTTTCCCTCGTATTCAGTCCAAAAATCAAACTCATCTTTCCTTACATGACCCACACCAAATTTTCCTACATATCCTGTCCAATAACCGGACTTTCTTAAAACTTCCGGATAGGTATCTGCTATTGCTTTTTCAGGAAGCTGAACACCGAATTTGGTGATCCCGTGACGGCTCATATATTGGCCTGTAAACATACTGGCCCGGCTCACCATACAAATGGAAGTCGTCACACAGGCATGAGTGAAACGGATCCCTTCACGTGATAACTGATCTATATTGGGTGTTACCAACAGATCATTACCCATACATTTCAGTGAATTCCACCTTAAATCATCCGCAATCAGGAAAACCACATTAGGCTTCTTTTGATCCGGCTTTTTAGCAGCGAAAACCGGGAAAGCGGACACTGCACCTAAAAGCAACAGTCCGGGAGTGACCATGTTTTGCATAAATAATAATTTAAAAGGAATTATCTCTTTTTGAGAAGCATTCCGGATTAATTCTGAAAATAAAAGTCAGTTAAAAATGATTGATCTTACTGCTTTCAAATTTGAGAGTTTTTTTTCGCTTTCCCAAAATTATCCTCACTTTTAAGCAAAGCAAATGCTTTTCCGAGATGTTCAACGATATCTCCCGCGATTAAAGATTCTTCTGATGAATTTGCCACACAAATATCTGCCGCCAGTCCATGAACGTAAACGCCAAGCAACGCCGCTTCAAAAGGAGTATATCCCTGTGCAAGCAATCCTGTAAGAATACCTGTCAGTACATCTCCACTGCCTCCTGTTCCCATTCCGGGATTACCGGTACTGTTGAACCAGCAGTTTCCGTCAGGACAGGCTATTGCAGTATTGGCTCCCTTAAGCACAAGATACACCTTATATTTTCTTGCAAAATCGCGGGCCCTGTTCACCATCTCATATCCTGAGGAAGACTTATCGCCGTATAAGCGGGCAAATTCGAGGGGATGAGGGGTCAGGATGGCTCCTGATGGAAGATAATTCCGCCATTCAGGATTTTCAGATAAAATATTCAGTCCGTCAGCATCAATAACAAGTGAACTTTTACATTCCTTTAGTAAATTTTTCACAGCCAGCTGTGTTTCCGGAGATTTACCTAATCCGGGACCAATACCTACAGCACGATAAGATTCAAGAGACGGAATCATGGAGATGTTATTCTCGCTGGTATCTGCACTGACCATTGCTTCAGGAAAGGCTGTCTGCATAATCGGTATGACTGACTTTGGCAGATGAACAGTTACAAGTCCGCTGCCGGCCCTTAAACAACCTCTTGCTGCAAGTACAGAAGCTCCTGCCTTACCATAACTTCCTGCAATAATCATGGCATGGCCGAAAGTTCCTTTATGCGAGAACCTCTTTCTTGTTTTCCTCAGCGAAACAGCCATTTCCATATCTATATAATGCCACTCCGTTTCTGTTTTGGCTATCCCTTCCGGGGTGTATCCCTATTGGCAAAACTTCCCAACTCCCTGTAAAAATTTCATTCTCAGCGAAGAAAAAACTCAGCTTGGGAAATTGGAGCGTCAGGGTAAAAGAAGCTTTTATGATGGAATCTGTGTCATTTTGGGAATTGTCTTCTCCCATGAGTCCTGAAGGAATATCAATAGCAATAATCGGTATCCCGGATTCGTTCATATGCTTGACTATCTTTGAAGGGAAATCCTGCCAATGGTCTTGATAATCCTGAACCAAAAAGACCGTCTATCAATATATCATAACTGTGAAGATCAGGAAGCGAATCCGATTCCTGAAGCAAATGAATCTTTGCAAGTCCCTGATCCTTTAACCTTTGAAGGTTTATTGCAGGTGACGGTCCGGGATCATGGCCAAAATCAGGTAAATAAATATCGACTGAAAATTTCTTCTCCAAAAGCATCCGGGAAACGGCAAGGGCATCGCCGCCATTATTACCCGGCCCGGCAAAAACGGCTATGTGTTTATCGCTTTTGAATTTATTGATAATCCAGTCTGCCATCTGCCGGGATGCGCGTTCCATGAGATCAATATCTGAAATAGGTTCGTTTTCTATCGTATAACGATCCAGGGTTGCAATCTGTGCGGTTGTAAAAAGCTTCATCTTCAGGATATGATATGATATCCAAATTTACGAAGAATATTGGATATAAGACAGGAGACCTTAAAGGATTTAAAAACCTGTCAGGTCTCGTTATGTCAACACGAATAAATTATACTATGTCCGTATTAGCTGTGCACTATTTCTATAATGACTGTGCTATTGCTGTGCTATTTTAGCACAACAATAGCACAACAAGTGCACAGCAATAGCACAGCAAGTGCACAGCAAACCCTGTTTTGGTATAGCTTAGATACGGGGAATTTATTTGCCCGGAAAAAGTGAAATAACCTGATGGATTGAGGAACCAGGTCAGCGGAATATTTTAAATGCAGATGAAGAAGTGTCGATAAATAATATAACAGATCAGCTTCTCCAGGGAATGAGCACTCTGTCTAAAGTCCTTTCTCCCTGAAAATAAGAGAGCAGAATTCCGTAGTTTGTGATCGGAACTCCGGTGGCTTCAAGATCACGCAGGCGGGCTGCCATTTTTTGAGGTGTAATCATACATCCCCCGCAATGAACGACAAGCTTATACTCATTTAAATTGCCCTTTTCATCAAACTCCCTTCCAAAACTGTGATCAATGATTATGCCGGGATAATGTTTTTTCAGAAAGCGCGGAATCTGGACTGTTCCTATATCCTCTTTAATCCGGGAATGGTTGCAGGCCTCAGCAATCAATATTTTATCGCCGGGCCTTAGTTTATTCATTTCTTTTACCCCCTCAGCAAATTTCCCCAGGCGTCCGCGGCTCATATAGTTGATCATCATGATCGAAAAGGTGGTCAGTTCCATATCTGCCGGAGCCCAATCTTTCATGATATCCATCGCCTGAGAGTCAGTAATGATCACTTTGGGCCGGTTTGTAAAACCATTGACAAAATCATCCCATCTTTTGCGTTCAGTAATATCATTACTCCTTGCTTTTGAAAGGTCCATCCGGTAAGAGACCGGGAAAGCCCAATGGCGGGTGATGTATTCTTCTGCCATCGCCTGGGGCCGCAGATAACGCCCGGGAGGCGTTTCCTCATCCATCGGAATGTTAAGAATATAAAACTCATCTTTCTTCACAAAAGGCAGCAGTTCAACAGCAAAATTTTTAGGGATATATTTGTTCAAAATAAAATTCAGAATATCCTGCCTGAACTGATTATCAATAACATGAGCAGTGATTCTTGGGATAATAATGTAATTCAGGCAGCGCTTCCTCAACTTTGGCAATTAAATATGAATCCTTATCAGCGAAAAGATTATATATTACAATCAATTGTTTATCCTGCTCTCTTATATTATGAATCAAGATCCTTTCCTGTTCAAAATCCTTTGTTGATGGATCGATGACCAGAAGGACCAGATCGGATTCTTTAAGGGCAGAAATGACTTTCACTCTTTTTTTTTCGCCGAGTATTTCTCCTTCGTCAAATCCGGCAGTATCAAGAAGCCTGACAGGACCCAATCCGTGAAATTCCATCAGGGTAATTTTAGTGTCGGCAGTAGTTCCGGGAGAAGGATCGACGATTGAAGTTTCCTGCTGAGTGATCAGGTTCATCAATGAACTCTTTCCTGAATTCATTTTGCCAAATATGCCGATGGTATCGCGTTCGGTCATTCTGTTCGATGATTCAACTAATATTTTTCAAAGTTCGAAATTACACTTTTAATAATTACGAATGACGATTAAGGAATGACGAATTGCTAATTGGGATCACCGCTCACAATTTACTATTGACTGTTTATTGCCTTAAGTCTTTTTAATTTGTAATTCGTAAATCGTAATTAATTACTTAGTTTTGTAACATTAAGAGATAGTTATGCCAAAAATTGCCGTATTCCCAGGATCTTTTGATCCCTTTACGATAGGACACGAATCCATTGTCAGAAAAGCTCTGGAAATGTTCGATGAGATCATTATCATGATAGGATACAATTCGAACAAAAAGGCATATTACCCTTTAAAAAAGCGAAAGGATTGGATTAAACGGGTATTTAGTGATGAAACAAGGATAAAGGTAGGCAAATTCGATGGTCTTACAGTTGAATATTGCAGAAAGGTTCATGCCTTATATATCCTGAGAGGATTGCGTACGGCTTCCGATTTTGAATACGAGCGTGCCATTGCCCAAATGAATAAAATAATGGCCCCTGAGATCGAATCGGTATTTCTTTTAACATCGCCTGAATATACAGCCATTACATCGACAATAGTAAGGGATATTCTTCGGCATAAAGGAGATGCCTCTCCTTTCCTGCCTTCCGGCCTTAAACTTTCTGACTTTTACGATGAAGAGAAAGAATAATCTATAAGGATGTACAAAATCGCAGTATTTTTCTTTTCAGTTCTCACTTTATCACACCTCTCTGCCCAGAACGTCATTATCTCAGGGAAATCTGAAGATTATGCCGGAAAGGATATAATCTTGTATACCTACCCTGATCCGGTTGTGCACCAAAAAGAACTTCTCGGATCAGCCAAAGCAGGCAAAGATGGTTCGTTTGCTATCACAATTACAGTAAATCGAACATCTGAAATCTACACAGATCTGGAAAAATATACAGGCACTCTTGTTGTTGAGCCCGGGAAAAATTACACTATTACCCTTCCTCCCTATTCCCCAAGAACAAAGGATGAAGCCCGAAGTCCCTATTTTAAACCAACTCTTTACTGGTTAGGGCTGCCCAATGACCCCGGCGAAAGACCTGAATTTTATAGTGCGCTCATTCATAACGGAATTCAATATTGAGACAAATAAAAATAGTAGCGCCATTTATCAAAACAGCTCAATAAGTGCCGTCAAAGGAATAATTGAAAGCTTGATACCAAATTTCCAGATGTCCGGAAACGAATATTTCCGTGTACTGAAGACCTATTATTACGCGGAACTGGAATATATTGTCAATCAGCGCAATCCCGATCCTGTCATTGAAAAGTATTTCAGCCATAAACCTTTGGAAATGTCCAATCCGGCATACCAAAGATGCTTCGGTTCCATTTTCTCTGATTTTCTTCGTGAAGAAGCTCAGGATTACAAAAACAAAAAGATTATCAACCTTGTGAATTCAGGAAACTTCTCCGCCCTTGTATCCTTTCATGAAAACAGAGGATACAGTAAGGAATTTGCCGAACTGGTTGTTTTAAAGGGACTTTATGACGGATATTACACCGGAGGATTTGATAAAAAAGGTATTCTCAGTGCACTAAAACAGTCACAGTCAGCAATTTCAACGCAACTTCTGAAGCCTGTCTGCGAGCGGATACTCCAATCGATTGAGAGTTTGTCAACCGGATCTAAGGCCCCCTCTTTTAAACTCTACAATCAATCCAACAAGATTTGTACGCCAGAATCTTACAAGGGTAAATTCATTTATCTTGTCTTTTTCAGGAGTTCAAGCCGGGAGTGCCGGACCGAACTCGACTCCATTGTTCCGGTTGAACGGAAGTTAAGGCAAGTCCTTTCGGTTGTATCAATAGCAACGGATGACTATTTCGATGCTGCTGTCAAATTATGGAAGGATAAAAACTATCCCTGGGAACTGCTTAACGGTTCCGGCAATAAAAAACTAATCCAAAATTATAAGGCAGAAATAGTTCCTGCTTTTTATCTTATTTCTCCGGACGGGACTCTGCTTCTTTCCCCTGCTCCGCCTCCCACACATGAATTTGAGGCGCTTTTTCTAAAGCTGTTCAGGGATTACAGATTCAAACAAGGAAGGGATCCAGCCAAAGTAAAATAATCCATTTAAGAGGCAAAAGGTAATAAGTTCCACCCTATCCCGGGATACAGTCCAAACAGAGTAACGGATCCTTATTCCCTTAGTGGCTCGGAATTTCTCCTCTTCCATCCCTTATTCCCTTATTAATAAGCGAATAATGGAAAATGTTCAATTGCAATTCTATGCTGCTTAGGGAATAAGGGAATTCCTATTTTTAATATAAGTAACATAAGAGGGTATAGAAACTCTGAAGCTATTTGGTTGACAATTGACAATTGTCAATTTCCTACAGCCTATAGTCTAATTTGTAATTCGTAATCAATAATTCTTTGCACTGCTTCTCAAAATCTTTCTATTTTTGCAGAAATTATATTTATTTAACTTATACATGATGGAAATAATGCAGACAGAAGTGGCTAAACGGTTGTTGGCGATTAACACGATCAAAATACAACCTGATACGCCATTTACCTGGGCCTCGGGCTGGAAATCGCCAATTTACTGCGATAACCGTAAGACACTTTCTTACCCTGAAACCCGTAGTTTTATCTGCCAGCAGTTTACAGAACTTATACACAAAAAATATCCTGAAACCGAAGTTATTGCAGGAGTTGCCACAGGAGCCATCGCACATGGGGTTCTTGTCGCCGAGGCATTGGGACTTCCGTTTATTTATGTTCGCAGTTCCCGAAAAGGTCATGGACTGGAAAATCTTATCGAAGGAGACATTCGTCCGGGAGCGAAAGTTGTTATTATTGAAGATCTTGTCTCTACAGGCTTAAGCTCGCTTGCCGCTGCTGAAGCAGTGCGTAATTACGGTGGTAATGTTCTTGGAATGTTAGCCATATTCACATACAGCTTTCCTCAGGCATCCAAGAATTTTAAAACTGCAGGAATCGAATTGACCACACTGAGCAACTACAATGTTTTGCTTAAAGTTGCTTATGAATTGGGAGAAATAAGCGAAGCACAACTTAAGAGTCTGCATAATTGGAGAAAAAGCCCGGAAACCTGGGGAAAATAATATCGGTCATGGCAACAGAGAAATACATAAGTGAAATTAAACAGATTGATTTTTCGGTAGAGAAAGTATATAACCGTCTTTCAGATCTCAGGAATCTGGGAAAACTCTTTGATCCTGAAAAACTAAACGGAATAAAGGATAAAATTTCCGGAGCTCCTGATATAAGTTTAGAGAATTTCAAGGCAACTGAAAATGAATGCAGCTTCAATATAAAATCTTTTGGAGAAGTGGGGCTTATCATTGCTGAAAAAGAGTCAAATAAGACGGTGAAACTTACTGGAAATAAGGGGCTGCCTTTCGATTTTTACTGCTGGCTTCAGTTTCTTCCTGCTGGTGTAAACGGTTGTAAGGCAAGAATTACCCTGCATGCAGAACTCAATCCCATGATAAAAATGATGTTAAACAAGCATCTGGAGGAGGGTGTTAACAGGATGGCCGATGCTTTAACCCGAATCAACTATGACTGATTATTCAGATTTTAAAGTTGACTTCTTTATAATCGAACTTGAGTAAGGTGTTCCTGCGTGTTTCGATTTTCAACAGCCCGTTCTCGTCTACACCAATGATCCTGCCTTCAAATTCCCCGTCTTTTGATAAATACCATGCCCAGGTATTTCTCTGGTAAAGAAGCTGCTCATAATCAAGATCGATCCTGTCTGTCTGATTGTAGGCAAGTTGACGATAACGTGTATCGAGTTTTTCAAGCAATAAAGTCAGACATTCATCCAGATTGTAAGTTATTCCTGTGATCTGGCTCAGTGAAACAGGATTGGGGGCATCACTCATAAATTTCAACTGATTAATATTCAGACCGATTCCTACAATGCAGGATGATATTTTTCCCCTGATTATTGAGTATTCCATCAGAATTCCTGCCACTTTGCCCTTTCTGATATAAATGTCATTCGGCCATTTGATCGACACATCTCCTGTAAATTCAATAAGGAAATCGGCCACTCCGAGTGAAACGGCCTTTGATAGTTCAAACTGTCTGTCAACTGCAAGGAATTCAGGGTAAAGAATAATGCTGAATGTCAGGTTTTTGTAAGGTTCACTTTCCCACAGATTTGTACCCTGTCCCCGTCCGACGGTCTGATTTTCAGCTATGATCACAGTTCCTTCAGGCGGACGTTTTGTCAGTAATATCATTGAGGCATAATTATTGGTGGAATCAAGGTGATCAATACGTTCTTTATAGTGTCCTATTTTAAGTGACATTTAGAGGAAAAATGAATTTATGGTTCAAAATAAAAATTTATATAATACAAGATTACATTAAAATATCTGTTTTTTACAAATGAACAAATAATTTATCTTTGTATTTTCAATTTCCGATATGGTAAGTGAGCCTGTTCAAAATGATCAGCAGGATTTGATTAACGCAATTATTGAAGGTATACGACGTAAAAAAGGGCTTGAAATTATTAATATTGATCTTCGAACCTCTCATTCCTCTGTTTGCGATAATTTCATTATCTGCCATGGCACTTCGAACACTCACGTTGAAGCCATTGCCGACTCAGTAGAAGAAACGGTTTTGGAATTACAAAATGAACCTATTTGGCATAGTGATGGTTATAAAAATGCTCAATGGATATTGCTCGACTATGTTGACGTAGTAGTTCATATATTTCAGGAGCCCTTTCGCAGATTATATAATCTCGAAAGTTTGTGGGCAGACGGAGATTTTGATTATATTGATTCCGGTATTTAAATTTATTATGGCTGAAAAAGAAAATAAAAACAGCAATGATCCTTTGAATTCAAAAGGAGGTAAAAAATCAGGACCCGGAGGTTCAAAGACAGGACCACGGTTTAATCCGATTTACATATATGTCATACTTTTACTGGCATTTATCGCGATACAGTATTTCTCCTCGGGCGGTTCTCCCGTTGAAACCAACTGGCAGGAAGTTAAGAATACCATGCTGAAAAACGGCGATATCGAAAAAATCGTCGTGGTGAATAAGTCGGAGGCTGATATATATCTTAAACCAAATGCGTATGATAAGTACAAGAGCAAATTCAGCGGTGGGCTGACAACACCCTCAAAAGCAGGCCCTCAGTTTTACTTCACCATCGGTTCAGTTGATGTCTTTGAGACGAATCTGGAAAAAGCTGAAGCCGAATTTGGAAATTCTTCAAAACCGGTACTTACATATGAAAATCGAACGAATTACTTTGCCGACATCCTCAGTTGGTTGCTTCCTATCCTGATTCTTGTCGCCGTCTGGCTCTTCTTTTTCCGCAGAATGAGCAAAGGAGCCGGCGGAGCGGGCAATATTTTCAATGTGGGAAAGTCACAGGCCAAAATATTTGACAAAGAATCGCATGTTAATACTACCTTTAAGGATGTAGCAGGTTTAGCTGAAGCCAAACAGGAAATTGAAGAGATCGTTGAATTTCTTAAAAATCCTGATCGTTATACCAAACTTGGCGGTAAAATTCCAAAAGGAGCTTTGCTGATAGGACCTCCGGGAACAGGAAAAACTTTGCTTGCAAAAGCTGTGGCCGGTGAGGCCAATGTGCCCTTCTTTTCAATGTCGGGTTCCGATTTTGTTGAAATGTTTGTAGGCGTGGGAGCTTCACGTGTGCGCGACCTCTTCAAACAGGCCAAGGAAAAAGCGCCTTGTATCGTCTTCATTGATGAGATAGATGCTATCGGGAGAGCGAGAGGCCGAAATCCTAACATGGGTTCAAATGACGAACGTGAGAACACACTTAATCAGCTTCTGACCGAGATGGATGGATTCGATACCAATTCAGGAGTCATCATACTGGGTGCAACAAACCGTTCGGATATTCTCGATCGTGCCCTTATGCGTGCCGGCCGGTTCGACAGACAGATCCATGTTGAACTGCCTGATATCGTAGAACGAAAGGAGATATTCCAGGTACATATCAGGCCTCTTGTACTTGCAGCTGACGTTAATCTGGATTTTCTTGCCAAGCAGACACCCGGCTTCTCGGGTGCCGATATAGCCAATGTTTGCAATGAGGCCGCATTGATCGCCGCTCGCTGGCAAAAAGACAAGATTTACAAGCAGGATTTCCTCGATGCTGTCGACCGCATTATCGGAGGACTTGAAAAAAAGAACAAGATAATTTCTATGCTCGAGAAAAAAACCATAGCATTTCACGAAGCAGGTCATGCAACGGTGAGCTGGCTTCTCGAATTTGCCCATCCGCTTTTGAAAGTTACCATTGTCCCGAGGGGAAAAGCTCTTGGCGCCGCATGGTATCTTCCCGAAGAACGTTCCATCACCACTCGTGAGCAGATGCTTGATGAAGTTTGTTCTGCACTGGGCGGTCGGGCGGCTGAAGAACTTACTTTCCATACCATATCTTCCGGGGCGCAAAACGACCTTGAAAAAGTGACAAAAACCGTATTCGCAATGGTATGTTATTTCGGAATGAGTGAAAAGGTGGGTAATGTAAGCTATTATGATTCAACGGGACAGAGCGATTTTAGCTTTAACCGTCCTTACAGCGAGAAAACGGCTGAGCTTATCGATGCAGAAGTAAAACGTATCATCGATGAATGCTATATCAGAGCAAAGGATATTCTAAGTACCAATACCGAAGGGCATAAAAAACTTGCTGAATTACTGATTGAACGAGAAGTGATTTTCACTGAAGACTTGGAGACAATTTTCGGGCCTCGTCCGTGGGGAATAAAAACAGAAGAAAAACTGATTCAGACCAATAATAAAGAAAATCTCTCCCCTGACAAGGACGTAAAGGTTGCCAGTTCATAAATTCCGGTTCATGGAAAAGGACTGGAAACACTTCTATTTTAACCGGTGACAATCACCGGAGAATTCTGGCAAAGGAACTGTCGGAGTAAAACTGAATACATGCATTTATTCTTAACTGGAAGCATTCTTCTTATCTTGTCTTCGGAGACATAGAGATTTATTTCAGTAAGTAATATGAGTCGGTGGCATTGGAAATTCTTAAAAACTTAACATCAGGCAACGATTGAAAGATCTTCAAATCCGCACATTATCAGGCATACTGTTTGTGATTGTACTGACTGGCGCCATATTATCGGGCCCTTATACCTGTGCCCTGCTCTTTCTGCTACTCACAGTTTTTCTCCTGAGAGAGTTTTATACACTGGCAGTCCATGGAGGTTATTCTCCGCAGGCTGTACCTGGAATGTTAATCGGGGGGATCCTGTTTATCATCTCTTTTCTGCTTGCGGTCAATGCCATAAATCCTAAGTCGCTTTATTCCTTGCTGGTGATTCTTTTCTTCTTCCCCGTTTATGAGCTCTTTCGTAAAAGTAAAACGCCAATAGCCAATATGTCCATTACAGGATTTGGAATTCTTTATATTTCGGTCCCGCTCTCCATACTGAACTTCCTTATGTTCCCTGTTAAAACTGTTGATCCTGTTTATGATTCTTCTATTATTCTGATTCTTTTCATCTTCCTGTGGGCAAACGACTCAGGGGCTTATCTGTTTGGCGTCTGGCTGGGCCGCCATAAGCTCTTCGAACGTATCTCTCCTAAAAAATCATGGGAAGGCTTTTTCGGGGGAATGGCAACTGCCCTTGCTTCAGCATGGATTTTATCGCTTTTTCTAAGACATTTCAGCTTCGTCTCCCTTATGATCATGGCCGTCTCCACAGTGATTGCAGCAACTTTCGGAGACCTCGTGGAATCAATGATCAAACGAAGTGTAGGTGTAAAAGATTCAGGACATTTTATGCCGGGGCACGGCGGTTTGCTGGACCGTTTCGACAGTCTTCTCCTCGCTTCGCCTGTGATTTTTTTCATCCAACAGTTTCTTCCCTGAACATTATTTTATGTAATTTTGTGATCTGTAGATGATAACTATGAAAGTTCATAAAGAAGGGAGAATTGTTATTGCCGTGGCAATATTGATCTGGTTAGTCCTCAATTTCCTTGCCGGCCTTACCGATAAAATTCTTTTTCGTTCACTCATTTTAGGTATTTCAACACTTATCCTCATCATTATCCTGCGATTTTTTCGCCATCCAAAACGCGCTATTGTGATTAAACCGACCGCTGTTTTAGCCCCTGCCGACGGCAAAGTGGTGGTTATTGAGGAGACTGATGAGACCGAATATTTTAATGACCGCCGCCTTCAGATTTCAGTTTTTATGTCGATTTACAATGTGCATGTGAACTGGATACCTATTCCGGGAGTTATAAAATATTTCAAGCATCGGAACGGTCGTTTTAGGGCTGCTTATCTGCCAAAATCCTCATCCGACAACGAACGCGCCACGACGGTCATCAGGATGGAAAACGGGACTGAGATACTTGTAAGGCAGATTGCAGGAGCAGTGGCAAAACGTATTGTCACTTATCCACGGGAAGGCGAAGCTGTTAATCAGGAAGTTGAGCTCGGCTTTATCCGTTTCGGCTCCCGCGTAGATGTCTTTCTGCCTTTGGGAACTGAGGTAAAGGTCAGGTTATCCCAAAAAGTAAAGGGAAGCCAGACGGTACTGGCTGAATTAGTGCCCAATTCGCTTTTGTCATGATACGCCGAAACATTCCCAATTTCATCACCTGTCTAAACCTGATTGCGGGAAGCCTGGCCGTGATCTTTGCACTGAACAGCCAGCTGGATTATGCCGTTATCCTCATTTTTACCGCAGCATTGCTCGACTTTCTCGATGGATTGGCAGCACGGCTTCTCCATGCTTATTCTCCTATCGGAAAGGATCTCGATTCGCTGGCAGATATGATTTCATTCGGACTGGCGCCCGGCATGATCATGTTCATTTTGCTAAAATTCAGCTTCATGGGAAATGATATTTTTTCCGACGGCATTCCTGATTTTCATCTAAACCAGGAACTGACAATGGCACTCTCACTTCTGATCCCCGTATTTTCTGCCATTAGGCTTGCGGTTTTCAACAACGACACTCGTCAGTCCACCTCATTTATCGGCCTACCGACCCCTGCCAATTCCATTTTTATCGCATCCCTGGCAATGATCAGGATTCACGGCAGCCACCCTGCTTTCGATTCTTTCCTTCTTTCGACAACTTCTCTTATCGTTATCACTTTGCTGCTGTCCTGGCTCCTTGTATCCCGCATTCCGATGTTCTCACTGAAATTTCGCAATTTCTCCCTGAAAGACAATGGCATCCGATTCCTGTTTCTCTTACTTTCAGCTGTATTGATAGGTTTTTTCCTCTTTTATGGTCTTGCCGCGGTAATCCTCACCTATATACTTCTCTCCCTTTTACAAAACGCCCGGAAGTTAAGGTCACACTGAAAAAGTAAGTTCTATCGTTCTGGTTTCTATTTCGAATAGTCATGCTAAAGTTAGGCTGTAATACACATATTCAGCATGCGCGGCAGAAATAATCCTGCTACAATGCTCAGCAGAAGAAAGAATAAAAAGGTGGTCACTCCTGACTCAACGGCGACTTTCCTGGGATAATTCCCGAATGTGAAGTTCTTCCGGTAGGCAAGGTAAGTAATGATATAGGCCATAAGACCTGCTGCAATGCCAAACAGGAATCCCCAGACCACGAAAAATATCAGAAACTTTTGCTCCATAAGCAGGAATACTAAAGTTCTCGCCCGGTCACGAAACTGTTAAATATACCGAAAGATAATCTGTTTTTAGTGAAAAGGTAACTGCTTTACAGATTTTCATCAGAGCTTTCATGTATATTTACATATTCAGGAAATATCATCCATGTAAAACATGATGAATTATTTCTGTCATCTGTCTTTGGCGTATTGACACTCACAAAAAGATTATCTTCCCACATGCCTTTCTCCGCCGTCTTTCATATATTCTGGACCGGCGAGAAGTCAAACCTGCCCCAGAATGCCTTCACAGCCGTGAAACGTTTCCAACTCACCTTCTGCTTTTCACTCTACATGTTAGCCGGTTTTTTTCGCGGCAGTGTTCTGACATACTGCTCCCCGTTATACCTGTAAAAAAACCAAATTGCCGACCAGTTTCGATCCCGATACCTATCGGGAAGCCGGACCTTCCTCTTATCTTCGCCATATCATCGCCGTATTAAATTCACTGTTTTTTCAATGTAAATACACTATTAGTCCACCAATTAGTGGACAAATAGTGGACAAATAGTGGATAAATAGTGGAGAAACAGTGGACAAGGTATGGTCTTGGTATAGCTTTTATAGGGGTTTGGCAGGGGAATGTCCATAATAATCCATACCGCTAAAGAATTCCAAAGACGGGCCATTCTCTTTGATGACATCAGCCTCAATTAAGGAGTGTAATTTTAATTTCTGAAATGACTTTCCTCCTGCAAAGGGATTCCGAATAGCAAATCTTTATAAATGAACTGAAGCTTTGTGAAGAACAGGCTACAGATCACTCCATTATAAATATTTTAGGTTGATTCCTGATCATTTATGAGATAACAGTATTGAAGAAAGGTGCACTTTTTACTTCTTTAGATTACTTTTCGCTTTTACCTCTTTATTTAATGTTTCGGGATTAAATGAAATAGTGAGCCGGATGGTATTGGCAAGGGGGTTATTCTGGCGGACGGGTATGAGGTAGGAAAAATCGATGGAACAGATATTCAGTTTTACCCCGGCTCCTGCAGTAAGAAATTTACGGTTTCCCTTATTCTGTGATTCACTGAAATATCCTGCCCTTAAAGCAAAAAGATGGTTGTAAAGGTACTCGGCGCCTGCTGAAATGGAATACTCCTGCAGTTCCTCCTTAAATCCGCCGGGTGCATCAGTGTAAGAACTGAAAAGAGCCCCGATAACCGATTCGTTGGAGCGGGTGTCCGTCACAACCACCACGTCCCCTGTATTGCCGGTTCTTTCAACGGTTTGAGGCGTTGGCACAAGGAGTTTGTTCACATCGAGAGCAAAGGACAGGGAATTGATTTTGTCAAATTCATTTGTAAAGGCGGCTCCAAGCCTCATGTTGGCTGGGAGAAACTCCCTGGTCTGACCCCCGTTGTAAGATATTTTTGAACCGATGTTCGAAAAGTCAACTCCCCATGCAAAGGTTTTAGGCTGATAGCCTCCTTCCCATCTTCTTGTATAAAAAAAGGATACATCGGCTGCCACGGCATTGCCGGGCGTAAAGGATGCCTGATTGAATCCTCCGTTAAGATCTGTATGGATGTACCTGAAAGCGACACTTCCCGAAAAATAATCGGATAATTTTCGTGAGTAACTGAAATCAAAGGCAAATTCATTGGGCCTGACTGACCCTAAATTTGTCCCGTTAATATCTTCGAGAGCAATATCCCCCATTGAAAAATACCTGAAAGAAGAGGCGACGACTTCATTTTTATCGATCCTGTAATAACCGGCCAAGTATGTCAGGTAAATATCATTCACGAGTTTACGGAGCCAAGGCACATAAGAGGCCGAAACTCCCCAATTCTCCTCGACAAAAGCATATTTCGAGGGATTAAGATATTGCGAATTGGCATCAGGTGAAGTGGCTGCCCCGGTGTTCCCCATCGCGCTGTGCCGCGAGTCGGGGGTTATAGTCAGAAAAGGTACTGCTGTAGATATCGGATTATAGCGTGTTTCCTGTCCCGTCGGCAGAGACTGACCCCTTGAATTAAAGAATGTTGTAATTAATAAAATTACAATCATCCATCCGAACGGATTGAAACTTATCCTTCTCATAAAAAAGAATTTAGGTTTTAGACATTAGGCAATTAATAATAAAAGAATTAAAGAATCAAGAGCAAGGAGCAGAGAGCTAAGAGTTATCAGCCGTTTGACCTTTGACCTTTGCTCTTTGCTTTTTCTAATTCTTTCATCTATTCATTCTTTTATTTATAATAATCTAAGTGCTTCAATTCCTTACATTATACAAATTAAGGCCAATTTTAAGTACAATCCTCATAATTAACCGGAAATTTTTAGTTAAATGTTAAATGTTCAATCCGATAGATATCGGATCAAAGTTTAATGTTCAATTTTAGATATAAAAAAAGAAATATGATAAAATTGTGCTTAAGCAAAGTGGTTTCAGGACTAATGTGTTCATTTTCCACTTATTCAATCCGGGATCTGTTTAATATCAAATTTTTGACTAAATGAGTGAATAAATAAGGAAAAATCTGCCGGTCTTAAAATAAAAACAAAAAAATTTAACCTTGATATGAACAGATATTGTATTGATTTTAAGCATTTAATGTGTTATCTGTAATTTAGTAACAAATTTTAACTTGTTATATAGCTATATTTTTAAATATTTTTGACAATAAAATTTTCGACAATAAAATTAAAAACGACCAAATTTTTTTGAAATGAAATTCAGTACACGATTAAGATACGGCATCAGGACAATGCTTGAAATCGCGCTCAGTTACGAACGGGGAGGTATTCTTCAAAAGGATATTGCAGCCAATCAGGATATCCCTGTTAAGACCCTCGATCACATAATACAAGCATTAAAAACTGCCGACCTTATTACCAATGTGAACGGGAAAAATTTAGGCTATAAGCTGACACGTCCCCCTTCCGAAATCACGATGTTAGACGTTCAGCGCGCCATAGAGCCGGCTCTTTGCTGTGTCGACTGCATTTCCCCCCATTTTTCATGTGACAGGACAGAATATTGCTCAGCCAAAGGATTCTGGAGCGAACTTAACGATGGCATCAATGCCTATTTCGAAAGCATCAGTCTCCAGGATATGGTTCTCGATCAAAGAAGACTTATGACAGCAAAAATCCCATCCCATATGGTCTGAAAGCTATTGATAAATGAATAAAGCCTGATTTTTAATTCGCAATTCGTAATTCAAAAAACCTTATCATTTAATAATGATTTTTAACAATAGATATTAGGGTTGTTATGTCTAATATCCCTAAATTTGTTGTGAGAACAAAAATCATGGAATATATCCTTAAGTTACTAAATGTTTCTTTTGTTGCCAGCATTAAATATTTCTGGTCGACACCTTATGCCTATCTGCTAAACCTTAATGCATGGGAAGCGCTTCTATGCGTTGAAATAGGCGGAATTCTCGGATTTTTGCTCTATTATTATTTCTTTAAGTTTCTTCTTGCAGAGATTAAATTGCTCTGGCCGGTAATTTACTACTTTACACCTGTCTTGTTTAAGGCCAGATTCGAGATCTGGCGTGACCGGCGTCGGAAAAGGAGAGTTACAATGAGAAAATTTACAAGCAGGAACAAATTAATTGTAAAAATAAGGCGGCGTTACGGAATGTGGGGAATCATTGTGCTCTCACCTATCCTATTGTCCCTTCCAATCGGGGCATTGCTTGGGACCAAATATTTTCGCAATCGCAACAGTTTTATTCCCTATATGATTCTCTCCATTTCTGTCTGGGGAATCATTTCGATGGCATTTTTCGGCATTTTTATGAATCCTTAGACGCGTAATTTGCGAAGTAGTTTTTCCGCCCTGTTAATAAATCCTGCGCTTTCTTCTTCTTCAAGATAACTTTCAAGCACTACTGTGAGTTCCTGTTTTAATCCGGGTTGAAGCTGTGAAATATTAAAAAGCACCTGCATGGCATATACGCGCACTGCAACAGCTTCTGATTTTGAGAGCAAAGCAAAACAACGGCTTACTGTCCGCCCAAGATATTTTTCCGGGATTTCGTGACGGCTGAGCATTCGGGTAAAAATTCTTTTCAGAGAGCCGTTTTGGGTTACCATAAGGTTACTTACAATTTCTGGAATGTAGGACGTAAGAAGCTCAGGATAATTTTCGGTGGCATTGTCAATGATCCACCCTGCACGCCATGCAATCTTTTGGTCGGGAGAATAAATCAAGGAATAAATCTGTTTAAACATCAATTTATCGGAAAGTACAGATAATTTCCAGATTTCGAGTTCTCCTTCTCCTATATGAAGCAACATTTGATCAAGCGATTCACCAACAGTACTTTCAGGAATTTTTTTGCCTGAGGTAATCATAAAAGCTTAATTGTGATTTTATTTTAGGTTCCTTGTTATAATTTTTGATATAGTTGTTCAAATCATTATCAAGGATTCTGGCTGCAGTGTTATCCTGCCACTGGAGGTTGAAAAAATCAATTAATTCATTCTTAATGCTTTTGTTGTAAATGGGGACTGCCACTTCAACCCGTCTGTCAAGGTTTCGTGACATAAAATCAGATGAAGAGATATAAACCTTCTCTTTCCCGCCATTATAAAAATAATATATCCTTGAGTGTTCCAGGTATCTGTCAATCATTCCGATTGAAGGGATTGAATAGTTCTCTTCCGGTGAATCAGGATAAAGAGAGAACATACCTCTCACGTTTAATCTTATATCCACTCCGTTCTTTGCAGCTTCACATATTTTAGAAATGATTTCAATGTCGACAAGGTTGTTGCATTTCAGATAAATACGGGCCTCCTGTCCTTCCCTGGCATTGGCAATCTCATGTTTGATCAGCTTTACAATTCGGGTGCGCATATTAAACGGTGAGATAAGTAAATGAGTAAATTTACCTATCCGGTAATTTCTCTCAAAAAAATCAAATACCCTGCTGACTTCCCTGGATATCTTGAGGTCCGCGGTACACAGCATATGATCGGAAAACACTTTAGAAGTTACTTCATTGTAATTCCCCGATCCGACACATACATATCTCTTTAACTGTTTATCCTCCTTACGTATAATAAGACACAATTTTGCGTGAACCTTCAAACCCGGAACTCCAAGTATCACCTTCACATTTTCTTTGTTTAACAAATTACCATATTCAATATTTTCCTGTTCACTGAATCGGGCCCGCAGTTCAAGAACAACTGTTACCTTCTTTCCATTTCTTGCCGCATTAATAAGAGCGCTGATTACGTTTGAATTTTTGGCCATGCGGTAAACCGTAGTTTTAATTTCAACAACTTTGGGGTCGATTGATGCCTCACGCAGCAGATCAATGAAATGAAAGAAAGAATGGTAAGGAAAATGGAACAAGACATCTCCCATTCCAATCGTTTTCAGATACGTCTGGCCCGGAACGATGTCCTTGTGTTTTACAGGTTCAATGTTTTTATAATAAAGATGTTCGTCTCCCACAGTGGGAAAATCCATAAAATCCTTAAAATTATGAATACGGCCACCTCCAATAACTACATCATCCTTATTAAAATTAAGTCGTTCTAAAAGAAAAAGGAGAAAGTCCTCGGGGATTTCTTTATCGTATACAAATCTGACAAGTTTACTGTTCAATCTTTTTAGTACTCCCTTAGCGATAAGTTTCAGGTAACTTTCTGCCACATCGTCATCCAGGTCCAGTTCTGCGTCACGCGTCAGTTTAAATACATAAGAACTGATATGGTTGTAATTAAACATATAAAAAATGTCATCTAGTTCATACCTGATAACATCTTCAAGAAGAATGACGTAAGTTTTGCCTTCTTCAGATGGAATTATAATAAACCTTGGCAGTGAATCTGTGGGAACTTCGATTATAGCATACTCTGACTTTTTATTTTTTTTCATATCCACTGCCAGATAAATTGCGTCATCACGAAGATTTGGAATCGGAAGACTTTTTTTCAGGATGATAGGCATGATCAAAGGCCTTACTTCACGCTTAAAAAAGTCAGTTACAAATTCACCCTGATGGGAATTAAGCTGTTTCTCATTAATAATAAAAATATTCTCCTTCGCAAGTTCATTAAGAATTTTGTTATATATTTTTTCGAAGCGCTTACTCTGGTTAATTACAATTTCTTCAATCTGATCAAGTACTTCAATGGGATTACCTATTTCCGCAAGAACGACCTGACCTATTAGAGACAAACGCCTTAAAATAGCAACCCTTACTCTGAAGAACTCATCAAGGTTGTTAGAATAAATCCCAAGGAATTTAAGCCTTTCAAACAAGGGGACTTCCTTTTTGGAAGCCTCCTGAAGAAGTCTTTCATTAAAAGAAAGCCAACTTATTTCCCTGTTTCTTATCCGAATATCCATTAAAATATATCCCTTAATAATTTCCATAAAGATAAGAAATCATCATAATATATAAATGAATGAATGGCATTGTTAATGAAATTCTTCCCAAAGTTTTGGAATGATGTTTGAGCATATGTTTCTATAATTGGGATTTTGAAAGACTGACATTATTGCAGTAACCCATTGGAATTATTTGAAGACAAATAATAATTCCGTAAGTTTGACTTTAGAATAATTAAAAATGACTGATAAGGAAATAAATAAGAATTACGCCAATATTTGTAATCTTTTAGCTTCCAAGGAACTTAAACCGGCGTTTGATCAGTTTGAAAAGTTGATTTCTTCAGCCGGATTGGGTGAATACCTTGATACTTACAACAATTTGGAACAGAATTACAGATTTATGCTTAAGTATACTGTAGAAGGGATAAAAGATCCTGAAAGACAAAAGATTTATCAGCACCTGCTGATCTCTTCTTTCGAACTGGCAGACACTGCGTATGATAATCTCAGACAGAAGTTCTCACAAACTTTAGAGTATCAGAAAAAGAGAGGATTTTCCAGACTTTTTATCCCGGATTTAAAAGATTTTCTTGCTCAGATGGAAGGATACTCGGTTCAAAAGGAACTTCATTCTATGTTCAATGAATCCAAAACCAGTAATGGAACATATTCTAAAGTTGATGCTCATTTTCAAAAAATATTTACTCTTTTTTACCATTTTTGGTTCACCAACAAATTAAGGGAAGAGGAGATAGAGTTTTTTCGGACATTTATACAGCATAAATCATTCCTCTTTTATGAAAAAGCCCTGCTTGTTACAAGTTTAACATTAAGCCTACTCAGGTTTTTTGATGAAAATAAGGTTGTTCTTTTATTTGAAGCTTATGAATCGGATGATGTTGAGATAAGCCAGAGGGCACTGATTGGTATACTAATAGGATTGTACCATTATGACCAGCGTATGCCTTTTTTTCATGAAATCACGGGAAGGCTCCAAATTTTATTTGAAGATCCCGCGTTCAAGGTTAATCTCGAAAAGATAATCCTTCAATTTATCCGCAGTAAGGAGACAGAGAAAATCCAGCGAATTTTACAGGATGAGATAATACCTGAAATGATGAAAATCAGTCCAAATCTGCGCAATAAATTCAATCTGGAAGATTTACTATCAGAGGATTACGCTGATGATAAAAATCCTGGCTGGCAGGAAATCTTAAAAGACTCACCCGGTCTCATGGATAAGATTGAAGAACTCAATGAAATGCAAATGGAAGGGGCCGACGTCTTTATGAGCTCTTTTTCAATGCTGAAGAATTTCCCTTTCTTCAGTGAGATAGCCAATTGGTTTATTCCTTTTACACCTGAACATCCTGAATTATTGAAAACTTCGATTGACAAAGAGAATAAGGAATTCAACAGTTTTTTAGAGATGATCGTGAAATCTCCGATGCTTTGCAATTCTGATAAGTATTCATTTTGTTTCAGCTTACAAAATATTACTTCAGATTATAAAAAAATGATGTCAGAAGGCCTAAAAGCCGAATTTGATCAGGCTGAAGATATTGAAAAAGATCAGTCTTTTCTTGACCGCAACCGCAAGGCTGAAACCGTGTCAGGCCAATATATCCGGGACCTGTATCGGTTTTATAAACTTTTCCCGCAAAGTGAGGGATTTGAAGATATTTTTACCTGGCGTTTTGATTTTCACAACAAATACTCTTTTAACGAATTGCTTCGTGAAGATTTTGGTATACAGCGGAATATTGCTGAATTTTATTTTGCGAAGAACTATTTCAGGGAAGCAGCTGATATTTATGAAATCCTTCTTACAGAGCATGATGATGCTGAGATGTTGCAGAAGCTTGCCTTTTGTTACCAGAAACAGGGTGATTACAAAAAAGCACTTGGATATTATCTGAAAGCTGATCTTTATGATCAGAATAAAATATGGAACCTTAAAAAAATTGCCCTCTGTTACCGTAATTTAAAAAAACCGGCAAAGGCTTTAGAATATTATCAGCAGGCTGCAATACTGGAACCTGATAATCTCAGCCTGCATATCTCTATCGGACAATGTCACATAGAATTGCATCAATACGATGAAGCCTTAAAATCCTATTACAAGGTTGAATATCTTGCGCCGGAAAACAAGAAGGTTTGGCGTCCCATCGCATGGGGCTGTTTTTTGGTGGGGAAACTTGATCAGGCAGAAAAATATTACAATCAATTGATCAGTGAAGCCCCTGATAAGTATGATTTGATGAATATGGGGCATGTTCAGTGGTGTCTTGGCAATCGTAAAGCTGCTCTGGACTTTTACAAGAGGAGTATAAACAGTTCAGATAATTCGGAGAGTGATTTTATGAATGCTTTTAATGAAGATTTACCCCAACTTCTCAACCAGGGTGTAGATCCTGACGATGTTCCGATCATGCTCGATCAGCTCAGATATTTTCTGCAAGAGGAATAAAATAGAATTGACAATTGACAATTGATTACTGTTTACTTTCAATGGCCTAATGCCAATGTCTAAGCCTTCTAAAGTGGAATGTTTCCGTGTTTCTTTAGTGGATTCAGTTTATGCTTGTTCTGAGTCATCTCAAGTGCCTGGATCAGTTTAGGCCGGGTTTGTGAAGGATAGATTATTTCATCGATGTAGCCCAATTCAGCGGCTTTATATGGAGTGGCAAATTTAGACCGGTAATCCTCAATTGCTTTTTGCAATTCTTCTTCGCTCAGCTTATCACGATATAAAATTTTAACCGCACCATCCGCACCCATAACGGCGATCTCGGCTGAGGGATAAGCGAAATTAACATCCGCACCAAGGTGTTTACTGTTCATCACATCGTAGGCGCCGCCGTAAGCTTTTCTTGTGATTACTGTTATTTTGGGGACTGTCGCTTCTGCAAAAGCATAAAGAAGCTTGGCGCCGTGTTTTATTATTCCGCCAAATTCCTGTGAGGTTCCGGGTAGAAAACCCGGCACATCGACAAAAGCAATAAGAGGCACATTAAATGCATCACAGAAACGTACAAAACGGGCAGCCTTGACAGAAGAATTAATATCAAGTGCTCCTGCTAGACTTAAAGGCTGGTTTGCCACAATTCCCACACTCCTGCCGCCCAAACGTGCAAAACCAATGACTATATTAGGAGCATATAAATCTTGAATTTCAAAGAAATTATGGTTATCAACGATACTATTTATAAGAATCTTTATATCGTATGCCTTAAAAGGTTCATCCGGAATTAATGAATTCAATTTTTCGTCCTGTCTTGAAAGATCATCCAAACAAGGCACCGGGTGAGGATCTTCAAGATTATTTGAAGGAAGATAACCTATCAGTTCCCGAATCATAAGCATTGCATGATCCTCATTCTCAGCTGTCAGATGAGCTACTCCGCTTTTAGTATTATGCGTTATTGCACCTCCCAGTTCTTCCTTTGTCACTTCCTCATGGGTAACGGCTTTAACAACATCGGGACCCGTAACAAACATATAACTGGAATCCTTTACCATAATTATAAAATCGGTAATTGCAGGAGAATATACTGCGCCTCCCGCGCAAGGGCCAAGAATAGCAGAGATTTGAGGAATAACGCCGGAACTCATCACATTGCGATAAAAGATATCAGCATAACCTGCGAGGCTTTCAATTCCTTCCTGGATTCTTGCACCGCCTGAATCATTCAGGCCGATGACTGGAGCGCCCATCTTCATGGCAAGATCCATTATTTTGACAATCTTATCTGCATTCGCACGGCTCATTGTCCCGCCAAAGACCGTAAAATCCTGGGCAAAAACATAGACAAGTCTTCCATCGATCTTCCCGTAACCGGATACAACACCGTCGCCGGAAATCTGATTTTTTTCCATGTTAAAATCGTGGGATCTGTGAACCACAAACTTGTCCATTTCCACAAATGTACCGGCATCTACAAGGTTGAGAATTCTTTCACGTGCAGTTTTCCGACCGGCGGCATGTTGTCGTTCAATCCTTTCTTTTCCCCCTCCAAGTTCGGCTATTGAATTTTTATCTTCTAAAATCCGGTATTTATCGATTGACTCTGACATGAATTTAAATATTAGGCTATTAAATTTTGGTAAGTAAATTTAATCTTTTATCTCTTAAAATAAAAGGATTGAAGAATTAAAGCAATTCTTCAATAACGACAAGCAATTGGTTACTTTCAACCGAGTCACCTTCTTTTATAGAAATCTCAGTGACTATACCGTCATTCCCTGCCTTAAATTCACTCTCCATCTTCATAGCTGAAAGAATGATCACCGTCTGACCTGCTTCAACCCTGTCGCCTTCATTGACAAGAATTTTTACCACTTTGCCCGGCATGGGCGATTTAATAATATTATCTCCGTTATTATGATTGGATTGAGTCCTGAATTGCATGTAGCGTGATTCATTATCAAATACCTCAACATCGAATTTGAAATCAAATGTATTGACGCTGTAATGTTTAGGTTCAGAATTTTCAACAACTTCGATATTGTAAGAATTACCATTATGGAGGATGGAATATTCCTGATTCCTTACCTTCACAACATCTACCTCATAAATTTCATCGTCAACAGCAATAGTCCGGATATTCCCTACACGCTTAAGCTCTTTGACGACGGCATTGCGGTTATTCACTCTTAATTCAAGTTCCATATATAACTTACAAGGGTTTTAGTAATCAATAATTGTAAACGGAGAAAGGAGAAAGGAACACGGAATGATTCCAACCGTTCTCCATGTTCCTTGCTCCGGTTTTCTTTCTCCGTTTCATTTTTAATTTTTAATTCTTAATTTATTATAATCTTGTTACCCGATGTTTACGGCTCTGTTGTTTCCAGACACTTCCGCGGTATTCCAAAGAAGGAATTATCGTACTGCTGATTTTCTCATACTTTTCGATATAATCAACATAAACAGCTATGAGGGCAATATCTGAAGAACACTTTTCCCATCTTCCGTTTGACTGAAGAACATCCATGTTATTTCCAATAAAATGAGTATTATACCTGCCATCGCGGAATTCGGGTCTATCTATGATCCGTTCAAGAAACCTTATGGTCGTTTTGATTCCTGTGATCTTATATTCATAAAGAGCACGCCGCATCCTCTCAATCGCTTCGTTGCGCGTATATCCCCATACAATGAGTTTACTGATAAGCGAATCATATTCAGCCGGTATTGTATAACCTTCATATACATATCCGTCACAACGAACACCAAGTCCTAATGGTTCAGTAATATGTGTAATTTTTCCGGGACTGGGCATAAAATTATTGTCAGTATCTTCAGCATAAATCCGACATTCAATTGCGTGTCCGCTCTGTTTAAGTTCTGACTGAACAAAAGGCAGCTTTTGGCCTTCCGCAATCCTGATCTGTTCTTTCACGAGATCAACTCCGACCACACGCTCTGTAATCGGATGTTCAACCTGCAGGCGTGTATTCATTTCAAGGAAATAGAAATTCAGGTTGTCATCCACAATAAATTCAATTGTTCCGGCTCCCTCGTATTGAACAGCTTTAGCTGCGGCAACAGCATACTCTCCCATTTTTTCCCTTACTTCCTGAGTCAATATCGGCGAAGGTGTTTCCTCAATAACTTTCTGATGCCGCCGTTGTATGGAACACTCTCTTTCAAACAGATGGACTGTATTTCCATAACTGTCGGCGAGAACCTGGAATTCAATGTGATGGGGAGAATCAATATATTTTTCGATATAAACCGAATCATCACCAAATGCCGTCATTGCTTCTGATCGTGCTGCCCTTAAGGAACTTTCAATTTTGGATGTTTCTCTTACGAGCCTCATGCCCCTTCCTCCTCCCCCGGCTGAGGCTTTTATCATTACAGGAAGCCCTATGGATTGAATATTTCTGATTGCTTCTTGTTCATCTGTTACCTTTTCAGTCGTACCGGGCACAACAGGTACACCGGCTTTAATCATCATTTTCCTCGCACTAAGTTTATCTCCCATGCTTTCGATCGACTCCGGCGAAGGTCCGATAAAAATAATGCCATTCTCCCGGCACAATCGCGAAAAAGCGGCATTTTCTGAAAGGAATCCATATCCCGGATGAATGGCATCGGCACCCGCAATCCTGGCAACTTCCAGTATTTTTTCCATATTAAGGTAACTTTCAGAGGAGGGCGCAGCGCCAATGTGATAAGCTTCATTGGCATATCGTACATGCATTGAACTACGATCAGCATCGCTAAAGACTGCAACAGTTTCAATTCCCATTTCACGGCAGGAACGCATGATCCGAATGGCAATTTCTCCTCTGTTGGCAATAAGGATTTTCTTTATCAGTTTTTGCTTCATAGGTTATTTACCATATTAATGGATTTATTCATGATTCAAAATCTGGCGCGAAATTAAATATAAAAAGAAAGATATATGGATGAACTGATATTTGTCAATTAAGGTGCAAAATGTTCATTAAATGTAGGGCTATTCTCATTTACATTCTGAAAACCTGATTGTTAATTATGTAATTTATGCAAAAACGGGCTATTTTCAAAATATTTTTTCTTCATTTTTTTTATCGAATGATTTACGATTCGGGACTAATTTTTAAAAAATCTATAAATTTTATCCTTTTTTGAAAATATTTAATAAGCCCCAATTAAAAATAATTCGAATGTATTGTCCGGTAAAAATCAAATTTTCGAAGCCCATCCATTCATCTGCCAATATGCTTTATTCGTACTTTCTTCAGTTCTTCTTCGGTATTTATTCAGTATTTGTTCAGTTATGACAATTCAAATACTGTTTTTGTACAATTAAAATACAATTCTAAATATAACGAAATCTCGGGCAAAATAGCAGGAAATAATATTGCAGGTGCAGGAAAAATGGTTTTCTACAGCTATAACGGCAATTATTACATTCGGATGGAACCCGGGAAAGAGATCGATCCGTATCCTCTGGAAAATCATCTCTTTAACTTTGTTCTCAATCACACAATACGTTAATCAGATCCAAATTCATTTTATGTAGAAATTCGTTCACCTGATGGGACAGTCAACCTGTCTTTACAGGGTAAATTAATTTTCATATCTTTATTCGGAATTTTATTAAAACAGGTTTATATCAAGAATTTAATATTTTTTAAAATGAAGCATTCCTCTTTAATTTTGAATATCAGTGCAATTGCAGTTATCTGTATGCTAAGCCTGCCGGTTTTCGGACAGAAAATTGTTGCGGTGGATAATTGGTTCAATCATGAAATAAACGCCAAAACAGGAAAGGTATACCATTATACATGGGATGATACCGATAACAGCGGATTCTCTCAATTGGGAGATTTATTTAAAAGCAGAGGGGCGAAATTAAAAACCATTTCAGCTAAGCCGGATCAAAAGAATCTCAAAGGTGTCAATGTTTATATTATTGTCGATCCTGACACTACAACAGAAAATCCAAATCCCAACTATATCCAAAAGGACGATATTGCATCTATCTCAAACTGGGTAAAACAAGGAGGCACATTGCTTATTCTTGCCAATGATAAACCGAATTGTGAATTCACCCACTTAAACAATCTTGCAAAGGTTTTTGGCATGCATTTCAATCCGGTCACTCTGAACAGGGTTACAGGAACCAACTGGGAGATGGGTGCAGAAACTAATCTTCCGAATCACCCTGTCTTTAAAGGGGTAAAAAAGATTTACATGAAAGAAGTTTCATCCCTTACTTTATGGAACAGCGCCAAGCCTGTACTGACTGATAATAATAACGTGTACATGGCTCAGGCAAAGTATGGAAAGGGTTTTGTATTTGCTGTTACCGATCCCTGGATTTACAATGAATATATCGATCATAAATACCTTCCTGCAGATTTTGACAATCTGAAAGCCGCTAATAATTTGTGTGATTTCCTGTTACAAAAACACTGATCTTTAGATGCAGTTAAAAGTACCATTGAGTGAACTGAATTCCCGTCTTGAAAGGTTCAGAAGGGAAATGGATTGGGCCAATCCCGGATGGGAGATTTCTGTCATCTTCAGCAAAATAAACCAGTATTACTTTACGGGAACCATGCAGGAGGGATTTTTATTTATTCCCCGTGATGATAATGCCGTATTTTGGGTACGCCGCAGTTTTGAACGTGCCCTGAATGAATCTCTTTTCCCTCTGATTCAACCCATGGAAAGTTTCCGCGACGCAAGAGCGGTTTTTGACAAACTACCGGATACTGTTTATCTTGAAACAGAAATTGTTCCGATTGCCCTTCTGCAGCGTTTCCAGAAACATTTTCCTTTTACAGTTATCAAACCCCTGGATTTACAAATATCCGCAGTCCGGGCTGTAAAAAGCGACTATGAGCTTTCCCTGATGGAACAATCAGGGAAAATTCATCAGAGGGTACTGGAAGAAATTGTCCCTTCGATGCTGAAAGAAGGGATTAATGAAGCTGACTTTGCCAGTGAGCTTTACACAATAATGGTAAAGGAAGGACATCATGGCGTTTCACGATTTGCAATGTTTGATACCCAGGCTGTTCTGGGGCAGATAGGATTTGGAGAAAGTTCGATTTATCCAACCGCATTTAACGGACCCGGAGGCAATTACGGACTAAGTCCTGCTGTTCCCATGATCGGAAGCCATGACAGGAAACTTAAGTATGGGGACCTTGTATTTGTTGATATTGGCTGTGGCGTGGAAGGATATCATACCGATAAAACGTTGATATATATGTTCGGTAAGCCACTGCCGGAGGAGGCTATCAAGGCGCATTATCAATGTGTGGATGTCCAGAACAGGATTGCTTCTTTACTGAAACCGGGAGCTGTCCCTTCAGATATTTACAAAATGATAATTGGTGATCTGAGTGCGGAATTCCTTGAAAATTTTATGGGATATGGGAACCGTAAGGTAAAATTCCTTGGACACGGCATTGGGTTGACGATTGATGAACTGCCTGTAATTGCCGAGGGTTTTGACGAACCTCTGAAAGAAAATATGGTTTTTGCCCTTGAACCAAAAAAAGGAATTAAGGATATCGGATTGGTAGGAATCGAGAATACCTTTATCGTCACTCCTGAGGGAGGGAAATGTATCACTGGTACGAATCCGGGATTAATAGAAGTTTACTGAAATCCTTCGTTGTTTACCTTATCGGGATTCATCCTCTTATTTAGTTGAATGTAAACCGATCCTGTTTCCTTCGGGATCTATGAATAATGCGATAAATCCGTATTCTCCGATGCTTGTTTTGGGGATGAGTATTGTAGCACCGTGTTTTACAGCTTTAGCCAGTTCAACACTTAACTCATCACTGTAAAAATAAACAACTGTTCCGGTGGATGAGGGTTCATAACCTTCCGCTTTAACAAGGGAGCCGGCTGCATTTTCAGCTTCGTTAAACCATGGAAAAGCTGCCATCTCCATATTCGGCATATTCATGTCTGTCAATTCCTTCCCAAATACTTCACTATAAAATTTTTTAGCTTTGGCCATATCCTTCACAGGGATTTCAAACCAGTCAACTACATTCTTATCCATAACATTAAATTTTAATCGTTTATCAGCATTAAATAGAAAAACTAATTACAATTGAACCTTGGGTATTGTTCTATCTTTTTTTACTTTTATCCAAAATCAAACTTTATTTTATGAAAAATATTCCGGTTATCTCAATCACCGCAAAAACACTGGCTGAAGCCTATGAATCAGCCTTAATGGCCTTGTATGAAAAAGGCACCCGTTTCAAAACCCAATATGACAAACCCGGTGATCCGCTGAGCATGGACTGCACCATGAACATCACGATCGAAGAGCCGGAAACCGATCCCATGATCCATATGGCTTTCCCCGGAGGTATCGAGGACCTGAAGGAATATGTGCTTGAACTGAAAGGCTTTAAGGACCACTGGGTAAAAAACATGAACATTGAAAACGATACACGGTGGGAATATACCTATCATGGAAGACTCAAAGAATACGGAATCTGGAAGGAACTCCAGAACGGAAATTCAGTTGAAGCAGGACAATTTAAGATTGATCAGATTCAAAAGGTGATCGACAAATTATCCGCTCAGCCTTTCACCCGCCAGGCACAGATGATCACCTGGATGCCCAATATCGATAATGACTGTTACGATCCTCCCTGCCTGCAGTCGCTCTGGTACCGTATTCTGGAAGATGAAAAGGCGTTTACTGGCTGAACTGTAACATCCGTTTCCGCAGCAACGATGCCTGGGGAGCCAATTTCATGAACATGTTCGGATTTATCCAGTTCAACAAAGAAATAATTGCTGCAGGAATAGCCGAAAAGACAGGAAAGAAGGTTAAGCTTGGCAGGCTGAACTGGCAGGCCGATTCGTTCCATATTTACGGAAAGGATATCCAGGCCGCAAAAGAACGGCTTTTCGACCGCTTGCCGACATGAAATTCGAGGAACGCACTCTTTCGTTCAATGATGAGTTTATCCGCGACATGTATGACCAGGCTGAGCAGCAGATCATCAATAAGATAAGGGCCTACGACGAAACACACTGATTAGGCTATTAACCAAAGTCGCCAGGTTCGCTAAAAATTGATCATTCGTAATTCGTAATTATTTTGTGGCTAATCAAAGGAACCTTGTTAAAACACTTGGGTTAGGTTATGTAATCATTTTTGTGATTGCCAATATCATCGGATCAGGTGTATACAAGAAGATTGCTCCCATGGCTGCCGAGCTTCAATCTCCGGTGTGGATTCTATTGGCCTGGCTTGCCGCAGGGATCATCACCATATTTGGTGCGTTGAGTAATGCTGAAATAGCAGGATTACTGGCGGATACAGGCGGTGAGTATGTTTATTTCAAAAATATATATAACCGTCCTTTTGCTTTCCTTTACGGATGGACATTATTTACAGTAGTCCAGACTGCCACAATTTCTTCATTGGCCTACGTATTTGTACAATCACTTAACAGCGTTATTCCTGTTCCTGAGATACTCCCTTCATTAAAGGATTTGTCGATTGGCGGAATTTTCTATCCTTTCCATGATTTCGGGATTAAACTGACTGCCATTTTGCTGATACTGTTCCTCACACTTCTCAACATTTCAGGTTTAAAAACCGGGGCTGGAGTCAGCAAAGCAATTATGATAATGGTATTTACGGGCCTTCTTGTGATCATATATTTTGGCCTTGGCAATGCTCATATCAGTCCT
>CAWENX010000010.1:0-74624 GCA_963810555.1 uncultured Bacteroidia bacterium
AGATTGAGACAACTCCACTGAGCCATTCCCTCTTAATTCCTATAATAATAAATATTATTGAAACACTTAGAAGAAGTACGGCTGACCCTTTAAATATTAAACTTAGAGTTGATAGCCAGCTAAAATCTATTTTCTCCTTATTAGTTGCCATAGTTTTTATTTGAAAATTACAAATTATTTCCGACATTTGATTTCAGTGGTACTTCCTTCTTACATTGACTTTCACATCACAATGCACGGATGTAGCAAGACTTCTATACGGAAATGTCACTTTTAATTTGTGATATATATTTCTCTAATATGAAAAAACTAATTTATTACCTAAGCTTATCATTATTACTGGTTTCATGTTCTGGGAATGAGAACAACACTTCAACCAAAATAATTAATTCTAATAATGACCAGATCAAAATCATTGAAATTAGAGCACCCAATAAAGATGGAATAACTATAAAAAAGGGACCAGGAACAAATTATGCTCCGGATGAAAGTGGCCAATTGATGAAGGGAGAAAAGATCTATGTTTTAGAAGAAAACAATGGTTGGATTAAGTTTAGAGTTACTGCTAATGATGTCGGATGGTCCGGTTGGGTGAAAAAAGATCTGACTGTTTTGGTATCAAGTGAAGGAAACTCAAAAAATGATAATGACATTAATACGTTAAAAGAATCTGGCTTGCTTATAAATGTCAATCCTCAGTTAAATGAGGCCTTTGTAAATCCTGCTATTTGGAATGGATTATTATATCAGACTAAAGAAAACTGTGGTAGAATTTTAGCATTTTATTGTGGAAATAAGAAAGGTACCAATTTGAACTGGGTAGATATAAAAGATTCATATTCCGGTAAAAAATTGGCTAAGTATAGTGAAAGTTGGGGTTTTAAGGTCTATTAATTCACAATGATTGCAGCTAACAATCCACATCAATTCAATCAGGAGATGCCGCTTTTTTATTGAATTATTCTAATCTCATGTGTTTCCTTGTCAACCTCACAAAAGCCAGCTTCAATTAGCAGAGGTATTATATAACTAAGACATTGAGGATGAATTTTTTTCCTTATTAAAGTTTCTTTTTTTAAAGCGTAACCTATTGAATATTTTGGAGGATTTTCCCAGTTCGTACCCATTAAAGCAGGGCATACACGTAACATAACAGATTTTATTTTTCCTATAAGTTCATTATCAAGTTTAAATGAGGTCTTCCCGTCTTTTGAAGCTTTAAAAACCTGTAAACCTTCTTCCAATGAGCCGATATACTCATATCTTACTCTTTTAATAGGTGTTTGTGCATATTTCTTTTCCATTTATTTTTAGCATTGTACGTGTTAGACGTTTGGCAGTTTCTTTGTCCGTTAGATTTTGCTTTTATGACAAATCAGAGGTCATCTATGGCTTTTGCTTTTATTATCTCACTATTAATTTTGTCATAATATGCTAACATTACGCAACAAGCCATATCATTGTTTTCGATTGATAACTGAATACTCCCTTTTTCTGTTTCATAGGTTGTGCAATATTTACATCTGTTCATTTTAACTTCGTGCATTTTGGAATTATCATCGTCTGGACCATAATTGGATTGGAACTTTTCCACACACTCAGACGGTTTGCCGTATTTTTCCGTTAACATTTCTTTCAATGAAAAGTAATTAGACGAAAGTAAAGACCAAGTAGGACTCTCTGGAAATATAACTGTTATTTTGCTAACTAAGTCCTTCTGTTTTAGAGTTGCTACTCCTACAATACAATTTTTATACGCAGCAAAATCACCATTTAACATTGCGACCCCATCTTCTGTGCCTATGTGGGTAAATCCGTTTTGTTTCATCTTTGAAACATACTCATTGAGTGTTCCATCAATAGGAACTCCTTTAAAGGTAAGGTGGGCAGACGATTGAATTTGAGCAAATGAACTCATTGCAATAAATGCAAGAATCAGTGAGATTATTATTTTCTTCATATCGTTATAGATTTATGTCATTTTAGATAGTTAACATTTTGTTGTAACACCGGGCTGCCTCTGTCTCGCTGCTGACGGCTAAGTTGTTTATAGGTATAAGAAAAGTATTCTTAATATTCCAAAATGATTAGATATATAATGTTGGTTATAATACTTTTAAACCAAAAGTAAAAGATATTTCTTCCTTAAGCAAAAAAAAATTGTTTCTGGCCCTAGGGGTTTTAATTTTGATTTGCCACAACTGAATAGCACTTATCATTTGTAGCGAAACGGGAACCCGGCTTTAATGAGTTGGATTCTTTATTGAAAAAATATTTGACTCGTGTTATTGTCTTTTATAACTTTAACATAACTAACATTCCTAACCATTCTAACTAACCAATTTAAATGAAACGTATTTTAATTTTAATATTACTTTTCTGTCTAATCCCAATGAAACTCATCTCACAATATCAGAGTAGAGTCGATATTGTTTATATCTACAAATGGGAACGGCAAATACTTTGATAAACTGAAGACAAAGGCACAAAGGGATAGCATGGTGCAAGCAAAATTATTTGAAGATTGGGTAGACACTATCTCCCCTAATGGTGCATGGGTTTGTGCTAACTATGCATCTCAACTTGTAACAAATTTCTATGGAGCAAACTCTGTATTAAATTATAATGGTTACAATGGGTCTGATTTAGATTCCATATATTTTAATCAAGGCACTCTTAAAGATAATGGTAAATATGGTCTGCCTGTTACTTACGTTTCAATTAGTTTTGATAATGCTGAATATGGGCATGCAATGAATGCCATTCTTACAGGTGACAACGCATTAAATTGGAACGACTGGAATTTTATTGAACCTCAATTCGATCAAATGAATGTTCAACCTGGTCAGGCATACATGCCTGGAGTTTTTTCATACGGTAATTCATTAGATACTGTAAACGGATATATTAATATTCTAAATCCCAAAAATGGAGGCATATTGGTTGAGTTCAGAATAAAGAATGGAGTGCCAACTTTAGTCTATAACGAAAATTTAGACATGATTGGTGTTCCATCTCCTCTTCTTATAAATAAAAGAGATAGTCTACCTCCGGGAATGTTCATTTCATCGCCAATTAGAGATTATTTTTATAACATAAATCCCAAATTAAGTTATACATTTTCAGATTCTACACTAAAAGAAGTCTGGTATTGTTTTGATAATGTAAATTCAAAAAACTATCTATATCAAGACAGGTATGAATATCAAGTAATTGGTCAAGATTATTGTTATGATTGTACGGAGCCATACTGGTATGATGTCTATGGTATAGTACTAATAGATTCTACTTGTGGAAACAGAAATATAAATCTTAATGAAGGTAATCATAAATTGATTATTTCAGCCAATGACTATTTTAATAATAAAATTACAGATACAATAAATTTCAATATTGATAAAACTCCGCCAATAATATACACTACATCACCAATACCGGGATTCGTATATAAGGAGGATCAGCTTTCTTTTAGTTATTTGCTTAGAGATAATAACTTAGACTTAAAGAATTGTTATTTCAAATTTAATGGTGAAGTAAATTATTTTACGGACTCATTAAGTACAATTCTTATATACCCAAAGGAAGGTATGAATGAATTAGAAATATATGCACAAGATTTGGCTAAAAACAGTGTCGATAACATTATCACTTACGGTCATTATTCTATAAATGGAATATATGATACAAAAGAAAATATTAATATTAAATTCTATCCAAATCCCGTCAGAAATTCTGGAGTATTTGAAATTGAAAATCATGAATATAAAGAAATTACGTTGACATTATATGATCTTCATGGAAAAGGAATATTGAAAAGAACATTTAGTAACACAAAAATTATAATTGATTTTTCTAATTTTCCTTCTGGGTTTATAACATACAATCTGAGTGATAAGAATGGATTAATTAAGTGTGGTACTATAATTAAGAAATAGCTGTATATTAAGATTTTAATTGACCCCCAATTCAGAAATATTTGACCCCCTATCCAAGCTAATTGCCCCCCCTAAAAGAGCAAGTTTTTGCTCCTGACTTGTCCATTTTAGTGCGGCAATTTCAGAGATCTGAGGTATCCTAATGTCTTCTCATTGTGTTTTGATCTTATTCTTGTCTCTTTGTTTGTTATTTTATTAAGCATCCTGGCATCTGTCACTTTTTTGCATTCCGTTGTAAACTTTCTAACAGAGTCTCCTGTAGCCAATTCAATGTGCTTTGACACCACCAGCGCCATAAAACAGATTAAGATGTGAAGATTTATAGGATCTTCCTTGAAGTGAAATATGGGTCTTGTTTGTAAATCGTGCTTCGATATTCTGAAGGCTTGCTCCACTCTGTATAGTTCGTGATAACGCTTGATGATTGTTTGGTTACTTGCAACATTCTCGTCCAAGTTGGTATAGTAGCCCTTGATCCCCAGAAGTTTTTTTGATTTCTCAATCAAGGCCTGATTAAGCACTACCTGCTCCCCAGTGGTTTTGATAAACTTTACCTTTTTGCCTTTTGAGGGAGTTTCGATAATGGCCCGAGCCTTCTCAATTTGCTTTTCCATCTCATACTTGTCTTTTCGGTAACGAATCGAAGAGTAAGCGCAAATCAAATACCCATTATCTGTATTTATCCTGATGCTTTCCCCGTCCTCCCTGATAATGCTGCCATTAATCTGTTCAATCAAATCATTGGATAAGTTGCCCAGCCTTGCTCCAACAATGTAGTTGATGTTATTTGACAAAAGCTCCTGTATGTTGGTAGCGCTTATCATTGCTGCATCGGCAACCACAGTAAACTCTTTTACTGCGTGTTTCTTGATAAATGCGTTTACCACAGGTATTATTGTATGGCCTTCAAAGGTGTTGCCGGAAAAGATACTGTACGCTATTGGAAAGCCTTCTCTGGTAACCATCAGGGCGACTAAAATCTGCGGCTGCTGCGATTTGTTGTCCTTGGAAAAGCCGTTTCTTCGTAGCTCGTCTTCCTCAAATGTTTCAAAGTATAAAGTGGTCACATCGTAAAACAGCAGGTCAAAATCGAAGGCATAGTTGCTCTTGGCAAACTCCACAACAATACTCTCAATTTCTTCCTTCAGAAGAAGCCATTGCGGAGCAGATTGGTAATAGCTCTGCCTTCTATGCTTAATCCCAAAATAACTCTCTAAAAGCTCTATAGAACGCAGTTTTGAGGCGGGCTCTACAATCCTAATGGTTACCAAATCAAGCAGCAATTGTTTCCGTATCCTATCCAGACCTACCTGAGAAATCAGACCAGAGATTACCTCATAGAGAAAAGTAAAATACACACCCAAAAATTCAGTCTTGTCCAGATACAGGAGATTATCAAGCTTAGCCTCTTCAAACAAAGGAATTTCTGTATTGAAGTTCTTAATAACATCCTTGGCAACCAATTTCAGTGACTCCAATTCATTACTACTACTCGCAGAACCAATATGCTTAAATATAAAACGCTTGCCATTCTTGTAGTAAACTACTTGAACTGCATTAGCCCCAGATGCTGTTTTAACGACTCTTATACGTAGCATAAATTTACCTTAGTGCGGTAAATTTAAGATTTTTTCAGCGTAACCGCCTGATATACAATATTAATATTTTTTTGTCTTAAAAGGGCGGACAAGTCAGGAAGCATTACCGGACAGTGCTTTTGAATACGTCAGGACCACGACAAAGAACGAGGGTTACTTGTTGTCAGACACGGGTACCTGATTTATGAGAATTATTTTGGTAAAGGGCAGCGTGATGCGACACCCAATCTTGGATCGTGCGGCAAATCTTTCATATGCAAGGACACTGGAGTTAATTATAAATTCAATTACTGATAAGAATAAATGACATGAGGTATCATTTTTAAATGCCGTTATTTATTCTTAACATATTTATCCATCCAGTTAAGTACCTCCCAGTGTTTATGCAAAATTGATTCGCGGGCTGCATAGCCATGACTCTCATTTGGAAGGAGAACAAGCCTTACCGTGGCTCCGAATCCTTTTAACGCGGCAAAAAATCTTTCGCTCTGGATTGGAAAGGTCCCTTCATTGTTATCGGCAGTGCCATGAATAAGCATAATCGGGTCTTTGACTTTATCTGCATACATAAACGGTGACATTGTGTTGTAAACAGCAGGTGCTTCCCAGTAACTTCGCCTTTCACTCTGAAATCCAAATGGGGTAAGAGTTCTGTTATAGGCTCCGCTTTCTGCTATTCCGGCGGCAAATAAACGTGTATGGGCAATCAGGTTGGCAGCCATGAAAGCTCCGTATGAGTGTCCGCTTACCGCAACACGGTTCCGGTCCGTAACTCCCAGTTCAACTGCTTTATTTATAGCAGCTTCAGCATTTGCTGTCAGCTGTTCAATATAAGTATCATTTGGCTCCATGCCATCAATCTTTACAATCGGAAAAGCAGCGTCCATCAGTATTGCGTATCCCTGCGTCAAATATACCAGGGCTGATTCCGGACTTACTCTGATAAATGTCCAGGGAGATCCGCTTACCTGGCCTGCTGCAGCCGGATCAATATATTCGCGGGGATATGCCCACAGCAAAGTTGGCAGCGGTCCTTCTTTTTCCCTGTTATAACCTGCGGGAAGGTAAAGCATGAAAGAGAGTTCCACCCCATCATTTCTTTTATATTTTACCAGTTCTTTGGTGATCCCCATAAGTTGCGGATATGGATTTTCAAATTTTGTTACCTGTGTCAGCCTGCCATTCTTTAAGTTCCTGATAAAATAATTCGGAACTTCGGTTTTGGATTGTCTGCTTGTAAGTAAAAGATTTTTGGAGATATCGATAAATGAAATTGCCGTCTCATAGTAAGGAGCTTCTGATCTCCAAAGTCTTGTGGACTTACCGGATGAAATATCATATTTGTCAATGAAAGGACAATCTCCTTCGGGAGAGGCTCCGGTTCCTTTAAGGAAAAGACTTTTCCCCTTGTCTGTAAAAAGAAGCACTGATCTGCCAAAGGAATTCCGGTCAGTCATAAAAGTGCCGGGATCTGCATATTTATCATCCGAATTATATTCCTGAATTTTTTTGGGTGGTTGCAGGGGATCTGACGGATTAAATGAACTTATAACAACATTTCTGGTTTTGCTTAGTTTTTCCGATACTAATGCGTAATCATCTTTACCCCAGGTAATACCACCATAACGCAATTCTGTGGCAACCAGTTTTGAAGGGTTATCAGTGAAAGGTGCATTAAGTACAAAAACCTGATCGTGATAAGGCATTTGATTTTGATAATTTCCTCCATCCAGGGCCTCAACCCATATTACTGCAGCCGGTTTGTCCGGTCTCCATTCAAATGACCTGCGTCCCGGCAAAATAACATCATATCCCCTTGGGATATCTTCAATCAGAGGTTCTGTCACCAGTGTTTTTATAATGTTGCCTTTGATATCCCATATCTGAGTCGTTGACGGGAAATTATTGTAAGGTACCATATAAGAAAAGGGCCGGTTTATTAATGTTATCATAAGATACTTTCCATCAGGGGATGGAGATATTTCAGTTATCATTGCCGGATTCCCAAGACTGACTGATCCGGTCCCATCCCAAAGCATAAGTTGCGATTTTGCGTGAAATTCAAATATTAATTCATCGGTGGCATCCTTAAGTAGGTCCTGGTAGGTTCGTGCCTGCCCTTTCTTTCCGATGTTTTCCATAACAACAGGGCCTGTAGGAATCATAGCTGGGAACAGGTTCTTTTTCCCGTCAGGATCATTGGCACAATAAACGATGCTCTTGTTATCAGAAAGCCAGTTAAATGAATTACCAAATACCATATTTATCCCATCTGCTATCTTATTGACAGTTAAGGTTTGAACATCACAAACCCACAAGCTCAATTGAGGTGGATTTTGTATTTGTAAAAGCAAATTTTTTCCCGTCACCGGACCATACAGGGAAGCCAAGTCTGGGATTATCCGGCAGCTCAGTAATTTCCCGGATGTCAGCTCCGTCAATATTCATTATTCTGAAATTCTTAAAATATGTCTGGCGGCTGGGACCGTTTGTGGCAGGATTAATACGTAGTCCTGCCAGCTTTAATTCAGGGGCGGAAAGTTCTTCAATGGTGATGAGACCTGATCTTTCGGAAAGGATGATCCGGGATTTGTCGGGGCTCACTGAAACTCCCGGTGTTTGAGCAGCATCAACAATTTTTACGATATCATCCGGTGGTGTCTGATATTTCAATGGCTCCCGGGCAGTGATATTAGAAATATCTGCCAATAAGCACGATATAATAATAAATAATCTAAAAATCATAGTATTGGAATTTAATAGATTAGTTTAAAATAACGCAGTTATAAATTTACATAATCAAAAGATCAGAACTTCAGATAATTCCGGAAAAAGAAGTATTTTTTTCTGTTTAATTCGGGTATGGCTTTTTTATGGTATCCGAATTTATATTTATTTCCTTTTAAGGAATACTTTTGCCACTCTTCTTTCCTGTCCTTTTGATAAGACCACTATATAAATTCCCGGGGAAAGAGACGAAACATCAAATTCAAGGGTATTGTCCTCCACAAGTTTACTTAGCACCGGAATACCTTTAATATTATACAAATCCGCTTTCCATGAAATAAATTCATTGCTGAGCAGTATTTTAATTACATTACCGGAAAGAATTACATCCAGGGGTTCTGTGCTCCCGGAAACACTTGTTATGCCTGTTACTGTCCATCCTTTAGCCTTTAAATTATCAAGACAGACTAAACCTGCGGAGGAGGGTGCTGCATTCATGCTTATATCGAGAAAACCATTCGATTGACCTGCTTCATCAAGAGTATTTAAGACATAGTCAGTCTGCGACCCGGTCAACCCACAATCCATTAAAAGGACATTGGTTAAATTATCAGCGGTACCCAGGTCTAAGGAAGCCAGCGGATTACCGGACAGGTTGAAGAGCCTTAAACTTGTACAACCACTTATGTCAGCACTTGTATAATGGTTATTATATGATTCAATACTTTGAATAACAGAACTGTGGCAGATAAATGCTCCGGTCTGATTATCATCCCATGTCAGTAATTCCCTCAATAAAGGAAATTTTGTCAGATCAGGCAGGGTTACGGTTAATTGCGGGTTAGACCTGATACATATATGCCATAATACAGCTCCGGTTGAACCCCAGTTTATCGAAGTATAATCGTTACTTGCGGCCCTCAGGTCCTCCAGTGCCGGACAGCCAGACAAATCAAGAGCATTTAAATTACAGGCCTCAACACAAAGTCTCTCCAGAACAGGATGAGTACCTAAACTAAATGTTGATAAATTGGCGCAATTGAGTAATTCAACAAACTTTAAAGCCGTAAATTCACTCAAATCCAATTCAGTCAAAGGATTATAACTTGCGCATAAATATTCCAGAGTGCTTTTTACCAAAGATAAATTTTGAAACTCTGTAACGTTCTGTTTGGCTACCATTGCAAAACCACCATATCCCCCATCAAGGGCATCATAACCAACATTAATGCCTTTTAATGCAGACCAGGGTGTTACCTTCAGATAATTATGCCATGACCCGACACTGCCATAATCTTTGACAGGTGTAGCAGACGCACTTAGAGAACCATCATCAAAAATCCATTCTATAACAGCAGTGCCGGCAACTTCAATAACAGGGGCAAACACAGCGCCGACACTTTGAATATTTATTACATCAGAAGGTGTTTGTACGGGAGGAGTTATCTCACCTTCAATAATTAATTTCCCCCATTCGGTATCACCTCCCCATCCGCCAACAGCAACCTGACGATCTTTATCCGGAGGTGCAGTCAGATTATAGGAATATAAAGCATTATCTGATGAAGATTTTGCCGTTATGTCTGTACCGGTAATATTAACGTCAATGGTATATTTATTATTTAAAACAATGGCAGGTGCAGGAAGAGAGGAAGTGCTTCCGTTCTCTAACCAGATATTTCCGTTAGCTTTATAGATAAGTCCGATAATTTCCGGGGGATTAAAATCAGAACCCGTCCAGCCAAGCACATTTGTTACAATATTCAAGTGGGCAATAGAAGAGTTAAGCGCTTTTGCATCCTGTGCATATATCCTGCTGCATTTTATTAATTGTTTCCAGACGACAGACCTTACTGATACCAGACCTCCTGTAACGGTAACAATATTATTTCCGCGAACCAGATTTGATCCATTGGTTGATATCCAGTCCAATAATTGAGAATCATCCGACCAGTCATATTCGACTCTGATCTTTGTATCACTCACCAGGTTACCTGGCCATGTAAACCAAGATCAGGATGGATCTGACCATAAAGAATAAAGGAAATATTAATTAATGCCAGAAATATTAATGCCCTTTTCATAAAGATAAAGATTAACGTCTTGTGCGGTTGATAAGAAAATAAAAAAGTTAATAACCTATCATGAAAAAAGTTATGTATAATACTGATATACAGCATATTAGAAGTGTATTTACCAAATATATACTTCAGATATGCATAACCTTAATACAAATTTCGACAAGTTCTTTAACATTACCAAATCGGTTTTTAAAGATCGCTTAAACGATTCCGGCAACTTATTTTTCTACCCAAACAAACCAAAACTGACAGATTGCGAGATAATTGCATTGTCCGTTACAGGGGAATCACTCGGCATTGATAGTGAAAATTATTATTGGGGCAAACTCAAATTTGATCATAAAGATGATTTTCCCGGATTAATTGACCACAGTAATTTCAATCGACGTCGGAAACATCTTTATCCTTTTATCGAACAACTTAACCAATATCGGGCAGACAGGCTCAATGAATGTGAAGATGTCTATTAATTCCATCCCTGTTCCAGTATGCAGGATTGAAAGAGAAAAGCAGAGCAAGATATGTAAAGAGGACTTCGAAACATCACCGGATAAAGTCACGTATCGATTCAGATCACTTTGGATTCATATGCCTCCGCACTACTCTCCCATTGCCGGTATTCGATATTGTTATGATTACTATAATGTGGTTAATAAATTTATTTGTCTTTAATTTATAATTGACGTAAATTAGATTTTTGATTGACGTAAATTAAAACATACAATTAATTTGACACCTATCGAGAACAAGATACCTAAAACAAAAAAATAAATATAAGCTCTATGAATGAATAAATAGTCAAAAAAAAAATACCGATAAATATTTAAAACCCTAAAACATTCACCGGTAATAATAAATCATGCCGTAAGGCAACATGTCAAATTAATACATCCAAAGGTATGCAAAAAAATGCAAGCGTTTTTTCTTTGTACAAACGGAAAAAGTACAAAATTATTCAACTAAAGATGAAGCTTATTACCATTTTGTTTTTAGCTGGTACATTGGCCGTTTCGGCCACCTCCTACTCTCGGACAACTAAAATTGACCTTTCTTTCAGGGATTCAACTTCAGTTGCAGATATATTGGGATCAATTGAAAAATACAGCGAGTTTTTTTTCATTTATGATGCCGATATAGTAAATGTGAATGAAAAAAGGACCATTATGACTAAAGGGGAAAAAATTGAAGTTGTTTTAGATAAGCTTTTTCAGGGGACCAACGTGGGATGGCTTATTGATGACCGGCAGGTCCTGCTGTATAATGGGGATGATTTAAAAACACCTGAACTGTCTTTACCAAAGTCCTCTGTTAATATACAACTGCAACAAAAACAGGTTGTAAGAGGTATTGTAACCGATGAGAACGAAAAACCCATGCCTGGCGTAAACGTGCAGGTAGAAGGAACTATTATTGGTACAATTACTGATATTAATGGGAAATACTCAATAGAAAAACCGAATGATAAAGTAATTCTTATCTTTTCTTTCATTGGATATCAAACTAATAGAGTTTCTGCTTCGGGGAAAGTAGCCATCGATATTAAATTGATCCCTGATACTAAAACTCTGGAGGAAGTAGTAGTCGTGGGATACGGCATCCAGAAAAAAGAGAGTGTTGTCGGTGCTATTACACAGGTGAACAGTGAAAATCTTGTAAAATCTGGTGTTGCTTCGGTAACTAATGCTATATCAGGTAAACTTTCAGGGGTTTTAACAATGCAGACAACCGGTCAGCCGGGTTATGCTGTGTCTGAAATTGTTATACGTGGTCTGTCCAGTTGGAACAGTTCCGCTCCTTTGGTGCTTGGTAGATGGTACTGAACGTGATTTTAAAGACCTGGATCCAAATGAAATTAACACGATTTCGGTTTTAAAAGATGCTTCTGCCACGGCAGTTTTTGGGGCAAAAGGAGCAAACGGTGTTATTATTGTTACTACAAAACGTGGTGGATTAGGTAAACCCAAACTTTCTTTTGCGGCATCATACGGAATGGAGAGAGCTACCAGGGTGCCCGAACATATCAGTTCTTACACCACTATGTCGATGATGAATGTAGGACTTAGAGAACTTTCAAATTTTCAAAGAAATAGTTCCTGATAACATTCTTGAAGAATACCGTAATCCATCTTCCCCCCTGAAGGCCCTTCAATATCCCGATGTTGACTGGTTTAAAGTTTGCACAAGACCCTTTGCTCCTACAACTACCGCCAACTTAAATTTACAGGGGGGAACAAAATTCGTAAAGTATTTCTCTATGTTAGGCTTTACTAATCAGGGGAGCTATTTTAAAGGAGTGAAAAACGGATTTCTGAATCCAAATTATTACTTTAACAGGTTAAACTACCGCTCGAATCTTGATTTCACATTGTCTAAATACTACAACGTTGTCATTAAATCTGGGAGGTGAAACAGGAATTATAAACCTCCACGCAGTTTATGGTCTCAGCCTTATAAACAGGATCAGCAAGGTATCCTGCCTATTTTCCGTTCATGGGTATTGGAGAAGGTGCCCGACACTGATTATCCCGGTGCTAACGGGGATCAGGTTTGCCAGCATTCTTGGTGACTATTACGCCAACCCTTATACTTCATTCAATAGTGGATCTTTCAACCGATATCCAGACTCGAAGCTGTTTACCGATCTTATTTTAGATCAGAAACTCGACTTTTTAATAAAGGGATTATCGTTTAAAGGAAAAGTTTCATTAAGTACTTATTACCATGACTATTCATTAGCCAGCAGTCTACAGTTCAGCCGCAATACGAGTTGACTATAGCTAAATCGGGGTACCAGCAAATCCCATGGTTCAGAAACTGGTGAGAGAAATGAAACGTACAAAAACAATCCGTTAGCATTGATATAGGAAGCCATGCAAGCGATTATTACAAAATATGTATTATGAATGGGCATTAAATTACAGCAATACTTTCGGTAAGCATAACTTCACTGCCATTAGCACTTATAAATCGTCAGCAACAAAATATTGTCGTTGACATTTCCATTCTATAACGAAGGTATTGTGGCGGGTAACATATGATTATTCACATAAATATCTTAATTGGAAGTTAAATATAGGTTATACCGGTTCTGAGCGTTTTGCTCCGGAAACCGTTTCGGTTTTTTCCCATCGGGTGCAGTCGGATGGGTGATATCTGAAGAAGAGTTCTTTAAAAATGCCATACCCTGGATGAACAAATTTAAGTTGCGCTATTCGGATGGTTTGGTAGGCAGTGATTATGCGTCCAGCCGATGGCTTTATAATAGTGACTATTTTAAAGATGCGCGGGGATATATACGTGAAGATAAAGGAGCAAATATGTCTGCCCAGTGGGAAGAAGCACATAAAAGAGATATCGGAATAGAAATAGGTCATGTCTTAAAGACATGTTCACATTGAGTGTTGATTTGTTTGACGAGCAGCGTACCAAAATGTTGTTGACACCTCAGAGCGTAACCTTCTTAGTCGCAAATATTTCAAGGATCTGAACTTGGGTAGTTTGAAAAAACACGGGATTGAATTGGAAGCTGAGTTTAACAAAACATTGCTAATAGGATTAATTATTTTGTCAAAGGGATTTTAGGTTTCAACGAAAACCGTGTTATATTTAAAGACGACCCAATTTATGCACCTGAATACATCAAACAGGCAGGCAAACCTTTAGGCGGGATGTTAGGCGGGCTATCAAGACGGTATCAGGATATTTTACTTCGATTAATGATATACAACACCGTTCCGGCTCCGATGGTGTTTCGATGTTAATGTCGGGGACTATAAATATCTCGATTATACCGGCTGATGGAATAATTACCAGCACAGAAGATACACCTATAAAAGGTTCAGACTATCCGCCAGTCACATATTCTCTTTCAAGCGGATTTTCATATAAGGGTTTTGATTTCAATTTATTATTCCAGGGAAATCCGGCAAATATGTTAATTATAGCGCAGGTTATGAGCAGGAATATTATACTGCGATTGGCGTGTACATAGTTCGGCCATTAGACTATTGGACTCCTACAATCCGGATGCAAATACGCACCATTCATTATACTGTTAATAACCCCGCTAACTTTGGCTCTGGGTGGGGACATTGGTATGGTATACAGGTTGATAAAGAAGGAGTGGAGAAATGCAGATTACCTCGATTAAAAGAGATATATGTAGGTTATACCTTTAATCCGGAATTTCTGAAACGGCTAGCAGGTATATCAAGTATGAGCGTTTATGCAACGGGAAATAATCTCTGGACGATAACCAGGCTAATAGAAGGTGATCCTGAACGAAAAGATTTTAATTCCGGGTTTTATCCTCAGATGACGACTTTGAAGCTCGGTTTGAAGTTTGGTTTTTAATTTTAAAATTCAATGACAATGAAAAAATATATAATTTTATTTTTAATGTGCCATTGGGGCGAACGTTTTGTTAATTTACCGGTGCCTTAAGAACTATCTGGATAAAGCCCCTGAAGCCGGGATTAAGTAAGAGCGGTATTTTCAAAGTATGAAAACTTAAAAAGTTCTTCATGGGGTGTACAATAGCAACAAGGAATTACAACTAGAACATAGTATAAAAAAGGATATCTTTATACGACGAAATTATATAGAGCGGAAGTATGTTTCTACATGGGAAAGTTTGACTGATAACGCCGACGATGGACGCTCCAAATGTGCCAAATTGTTAAAGCCGGAAACTTCCGGATCATATGGCTAAATTATTGTTAGCCAATCCAGGAAAACCTATTATGAAATCTATGTTCGTTGTAATTCGGGAATCCAATATGACATTACAAAATATAGGTTTGTTGACAGATGCACAACAGGAAGATATTGATGATCTTATTGCCCAGGCCCATTTCTTAAGAGCATTTGCCCATTTTGCTTTTTTCAAAGTGGTGGGGGGCAATGCCTTATATTACAAATGTTATCGGACCGATGACCAGTGGGATATTCCGCGATTATCGAGACACGAAACGTGTTTAAAAGTTGCAGCTGACATGGACACTGCAATTACCTATTTCGAAAAGGCAGGCAGGATGCGCAGGGATCCCGGTCCTGGACAAGCTGGGCATCTCAGCAGCCCTGATCAGTTCAGACCCAATGGCGTAGCAGCGAAGGCATTGAAAGCATCGCTTTATTATATGCAGCAAGCCCACTAAATAACGAAAATGGGGAACAGGATTGGATGACGCAGCCAAGGCCAACTGGGAAGCAATACAGATTGCCAGCAATACGGATATGACTTATTGTCTGCTGCGCGATATAAAGAAGAATTATGTTGGTGCAAACTACACTAACGAGCAGTTATGGGGCTGGAATGCGGGACATGCTGCTTACAGTTCCATTTGGTTCAGAGATATTGTTTTGCGGTTATTTAACCGGGTCAAAAACCATTGACAGGGATGGTGAAAGTCCTACACAGAATATTGTTGACAGGTTTGAAACCATGTGGGGCGATCCACTCAATACCCAGGCAGACAGGGAAGCTGCTGCCGCTCTTGGGCATTATAATGAACAAGATCCGTATTCAAACAGGGATCCACGCTTTTTATATCAATGTAATTTACAATGGGGCTGATTTAAGCGCTGCCGGTTTCGGAACTGCCAAGATTTACCGTGAGAATGTAGGCGGTGAAGAAGTAATGTCCGAGATCTTGACAGATCTTACAGGGTGTTACCAATACAGGCTATTATAACAGAAAATACTATGGCGACCAGAGCTTAAAAACCCAATTCGACCTGAATATACATATCCCATAATTCGCCTGGCAGAACTTTATCTGAACTATGCTGAGGCTGCCAACGAAGCTTATGGACCAAATACCCCAACTCCCGGCGCTACTATGACAGCCGTGCAGGCAATCAACGTAGTCAGGGGCAGAATTAATCAACCGGATATACAACTTACAAATAAAGAAGCTTTCAGAGAGAGGAGTAAAAAATGAATTTAATGTGGAATTTAACAATCGAAGGAAAATCTTTTTACGATATCCGCCGCTGGATGGATGCACCTGCAAGAATTCAGCTACATTTTATGGTATGGATATTGAAAAAGTTCCTGTGTCTCCTCAGTATCCCACAGGTTATATATATACCCGTAAAGCTTTGGATCCGACACGACAGTGCGCATGGAAAGATTATATGTATTATTTACCGGTGACAGTAACAGATACGTACAAGATGAAAAATTTTGCATTCTGTGGCTTGGTAATTTAATCAATATAATAGAAGATTATGAAATTTGTTAAAATATTATTTCAAAAATACAGGTTATTAGTCGTTCTTATACTTTGTGTTTTTTTAACCAGACCAATATGCGCACAAAATGAACCTGAAGGGAAGTCTATTATTACAAGCGTAAATATTAAAGTCGTTGATGATAATGGGGCTTCGATTCCAAACGCTTTAGTGGATGTGGACAAAGGAGCAAAACTTGTTGCAACCGATGAAAATGGCGCATGTTCATTTATGGCATATCCGGATGATTTTGTAACCGTGTCTGCTACAGGTTATGATAAAAATGTTTCGTTGGTTCAGGACATCATTAACAATAACACGATTAAGCTATTAGAAATCAAAGCTATATATGACTTCAGATGACAATGTTCCATTTCCTTTTATTACGCTGAAAAAACGTTACATTACAGGAAGTGCAGCTGTATTAACAGATAACCAACTGGAAAAATATCCTTCAATCGATCTTCGTAATGCTTTAACAGGACTCGTTCCGGGTTTACAAGTTACTGAAAACAATGGACACCCGGGTCAAATCAGTCGAAGAGAAAAACGGAACATACCGTATTACTGAAAAAACAGGTGTTTAGCGAGGGGGCGAAGTATGGTCTATATTATCGACAATATCCCAACTGATATTACTGAAATGCCCCTGGATCCTCAGGAAATTGAGTCGGTCAACAGTAATAAAAGACATTGTTGGAAAAGCAATGTATGGACCAGCGGGTGCAAACGGTATTATTTAATTAAAACCAAACGTGGAAAAACCAACGAACGTGTTATGAATGTAACGTAGAAGATGGTGTAAGCGTGATAGACCGGATTCCGGGCTGGACAACAGGGGCTGATTATGCAACTCTCAACAACCTGGCCAGGCTAAATGGCGGTATGGCTCCAAATTATATAGTAATGATGCGATATTCATGAATATTCAAAAAATGACCCCTATAACATGTACTATCCAAGTGTTAATTACAGGGATATGATGCTTAAAAATACAAAATCGTTCAGGAGAGCAAATATATCATCAAGTGGTGGAAATGATGCTTGTACAATATTCTGCTTATATTGGATACAACGGTGAAGGTGATATCTTTAAAATCGGTTCATGCATCTGACTATAACAGGATCAACGCACGTTCGAATATAGATGTGAAAATCAATGAGCTTATTAAAGTATCAGTTTGACATTTATGGTGGTCTTACTTACCGGCGTTCTCCCAATTATGGTTATGCTACCAGTGAAAGCAGTAGTCTGACAATGAGTCTGAATTGAATTCAGTTCCGCTATAACTGATATTACCAAATACCCCACCTAACGCTTTTCCCGTATATGCAAACAACGACCCTTCACTAAAGGACCCATGGTATGGCGTTAGTACGTACTTACACAATAAATCCTATAGGAAATTTATGAGTAACGGGTATTATACTGAATCGGGAAGAATGCGGCTAAGCTAACAACTGCCATTGATTATGATATGTCGCATATTATCAAAGGACTTAAGTCAAGGACCGATTTGAGTTTTAGTGCTGCTCAACGTAATACGCATCGGGAAAGCAGAAAATTACATTGCTTATATTGCTAACTCCTTCAAAAACTGTTAAAACAGGTAATGATACGATCCTGTTGACAAAATTGCATGATGGCGTATAGTACTCCCGACCTGAGCAATTTGCATGATTATTATTTCAGACGTTATGCGGTTTTATGAAAATTTAAGTTTTGAGAGGACCTTTGGGATCAATAATATTCAGTCATCATTGACCTATTATCTAACTGAATTGTCAAGAAATGGGATTTACAGAACCACAGAGAAAGGAAACCGGAATATGGACTGGTTTATATTCACTTACAACGATAAGTATAAGCATACAGGCAGTATTGAATTATGCGGGTACATCTAATTTTGCCAAGGGAAAAGAGCAGGTTTGTTTCCATCAATTGGTGCCGGTTGGGTAATTTCCGAAGAAAAGTTTATGTCTGATCTGAAATTTGTGAATTATCTTAAATTACGTTCTGAAACAGGTGTTCTTGGAGTATGAAATTTTTCTACACCATTTTATTTCAGAGATCATGGAGTCTAACAATCTTCCGGATGCAGCTTTCGGCCCTTATCGACAGGACAATGGTTCGGTTCCACTACTGAATGTCAATATTTACAGAATCTCGCCGGACAGAACTGGTAATCCTGAACTTACCTATGAGAAAAGGAAAGAGTTTAGTATCGGACTGGATGCAGTGATGATTAATAATAAACTGACATTTGAAGTTAGCTATTTCAATAACCTTCGTGATGGACAGATTGTGACCTTATCTAATTCTATGCCATATATGGCCGGTATTGGTAATGCATTGCCCTATTTTAACTTCAATAATACCAGATATTTTGGATTAGAGATCGGATCCAGTTTACAGTAAGATCGGACAATTCGAATATTCAATTGGAGCAAATGCTACAACCCAGAATTCTAAAATTGAAAAGTATGACGAACCTGCTTACCGGTACGATTATCAAAACTCATGTGGGGAGACCAACTGACAGCTATTGGGGACAGACTTACCTGGGCAAATTTGGAGAGTGATGCAGAAGCTTTGGAAGTTCCACAACTTTATGATGCTGTGCTTAAGGAAGGAGACCTTAAAATATAAGGATATGAAGGAGATGGTGTTGTGGATGACAATGACAGGAGTGCGATCGGCCATACTACTCCGCGTCTTGTTTTATGCACTTAATGCAAATCTGAAGTATAAGAAATTTCGAGATGACTATTATTGGTACCGGACGTGCATTTTTATGACATTTCTTTGACAAACAAGTATTTCTGGAATGGTTGGGGTGATAATAATTATTCCAATTTTGTCAAAGACAATGTTGGTGGGGCCTATCCAAGACTAACTTATTATAAAGTGAACAATAACTTCGTTGCATCCGATTTCTGGTTGACTAAAGGAGGATTATTTCAAAATTCAGAATATTGAATTAGCTTATACCATGCCGGCAGAAAACTACAGATAATACATTCACAGGGAGTTCGTTTATTTGTTAGAGGAGCAAATCTGTTAACAGTATCAAAGTTAAAAGATGTTGATCCTGAATCAATTAATTCAGGTGTTACGGTTTATCCGTTATATCAGAACGTTCACCGGGGGAATTAAATTAACATTTTAATCTATGACAATTATGAATTCAAAAATAATATTACTTTTAGGGTTAATACTGTTGATATTCGGTTCATGCAAAAAATATCTTGACCCATATCCGAATGGTGATCATTTCAACGGAAGATATCTGGGCATATCAGACTATGTGCAGGGTCTGGTTGGCCAATGTTACGAATAACATGGTTACAAACTATAATAACAATGAAGGTGCTTATCTTGACGGTGCCACAGACGATGCGGTAATGACAAGTTCAACTTACAACTATGCATAAGCTTGGCCACCGGCACTATTACAACAGGTCAGGATCCTTTCCTTACTTACTGGAATCGTGATTACAATCAATAAAGCTGGTTAATTTGTTTTTGAAAGACAGAGCGGGGTTATAATACTCGATTTCTTGTTGATGCTACATCTGAATGATCTTTTGCGTTACCGTCTTGCAGGGCGAAGCATTTGCTCTTCGCGCCTGGTTCGAGTGGGATCTTCTCCAGAAATTCGGAGGGAAAGGGATTAATGGACAGATGCTTGGTTTTCCTATTGTAACTGAACCTATAGATATTGACTCGGGAAATTAATTAGTCACGTAATACTTACGATGAATGTGTTAACCAGATTATAGCTGATTGCGATTCAGCTTATAAGTACCTTCCTATTGCACACCGCGACTTTTTAGTTACCGAAATGCAAGTGACAGGACTTAATGCTGGTGGACAATATTGGGGCCGTATGGATGGTATTACAACACGGGCAATAAAAGCAAATGGTATATCTGACATGGGCAAGCCCGCGGTTTAACCCTGACCAACGAAATTTCACGTTGGGACTATGCTGCAGTAAATGCAAAAAAAGTTATGGATTTCAAATTAACAGTAGATAATGTAACTAATTACCGGGTTTAATCCAGTAACTGCAGGTTAACTGGTTCGATCCTAATTTTCCCGGCATTGTATATCGCATCACGGTATAACGATGCCAATGATGCCATGGAACGAATGTTCTATCCGGGAGGTTTCCAGGGGAATGGGGTAATTAGGCGCTACACAGGAACTTGTTAATGCTTTCCCGATGGCAAACGGATATCCTATAAATGATCCGGCTAACCGTGGCACTGTATGATCCGGCAAATCCATACCAGGACGTGATCCCAGATTTTACAGCACGATTTTTTATAACACTGCACAGGCTAAAAAGAACAATACCGGTGTCCTTATGTACACTTTTGAAAATTGGTCAAACGGTGGTAAAGATGCAGCTGGTATGAAATCAAATAACAGTCTGACAAACTACCATATTAAAAAATTTGTATTCATGGGATTAAATTGGTCCGATGGAACAGTCAACAGGCAACCTCATTCTAAATTTTTTATCCGTTGGGATCATATGTGCCTTGCATTTGCCGAAGCAGCGAATCATGTTGTCGGACCTACCGATGTTTCAAAGTATGGTATATCTGCAAGAACTGCTATTCAGTATATTCGTGCACAGGAAAACTACCTGATGGTGCAAACGGGATTTCTCCGGTTGTTCCTGGTACTCCTGATGCTTACCTTACTGAAGTTGCTAATGCAGGAGAAACTACCGTTTGATGCACTTGTTAAAAACGAACGAAGGATTGAGACATGTTTCGAAGGAATGAGATTCTTTGATATACGCCGATGGACTACCGACCTGACAGAACTTAATAAAGCGGTTCATGGAGCCAGTATCACACAAAATGATGACCTCTCATTTACATATGACTTAATTATGAGGTTGAAGAACGTTCTTACTCATCAGCATATCTTCCAATTCCTTACAATGAAGTATTAAGGATGAGCAAACTTGTTCAAAATGAAGGATGGGATGGTTGGAATTAAAATTATAAATATAATTAAAAACGAAAATATGAAAAAAATATTGTACTTTACTTATAATTATTAATCAATGGTTTCATGCTATGATGATTATATAAAAGATTTTGACTATACTACTGTATACTTTCCATACCAGATAGATGTACGTACATTTGTTGTTGGTGAAGGAATGAAGATAGAGATTGGCGCAGACCTTAGGCGGAGTCATGGAAAATACAAGAGACCGCAATGTTGATTTTATTCTTGACAATTCCCTGATAACTCCTGAACAGCTCGCAAATGATGAAAGCCGGAGATACATATATAAAGAATGCAGTGGCAACTGTTACACACTCTTATTACCTCTTCCGTGCAAATTACTATACATTGAGTAACAGCAGCAGAATGGTGATAAAAGCAGGCCAGCACTATGGGTTCAATAGTATTGAAAGTGAACTCGGCAGTTTATTCCTATCCGATGCTGCAACAATAAATGCAACTATGCATCCCGTTATACATTACCGCTGCAGATGCAGATTCCATTATTGAACCTAAAAGATATACAGTAATAGGAATGAAATATGAGAATATGTTATTTGGTAACTACTGGCATGGTGGTGTTACGATTGTGAAAGATGCATCAGGAATCACAATACAAACTATTAACTATTACACAACTATTCCGGTACCGGCAAACAAAATTGGGCGCTTGACAACCGTTGCTCCAAATGCATTGGCAGATCAATGGATACAGCAATGTTAACTTCCACTAAAGAATGAAATTATACTGACACTCAATGGAACAGATATTAACAGTGAGCAGTGCAACCGGATCGACTTTCACCTATCAGCCGAGGGGTCCAGCACATTTAACAGGTCAAAGCTTCTCCAAAACAGGAAGATATACCTGAGCTACAAGTATGTAAATACAGCGGGGAATACCTGTTATGCGACCGATACTCTTACCTTCAGGAACAGGATTACGCGACGGTGTTAACGAATGGCAGGATGAAAATCCTTCGCATTATTAAGATATATTATCTTAAATGAATAGAATTCAAAACCAGAGTGAACTTTTTTATTTCTGGTTTTGAATTCAGGTCCTTGAAATACAGGAAAAATAAATTAACATTATTTGAATAAATAATCATTCTCTTATTCAAAAAAATGGTACTATAAATATATCAGATTATTGTCCTGATCCGCAGATTAAAGAATAAGCTAAAAATATCATCAAATGATAAATTGCAGAAAATTTATCAAAAAGGTGGCAACTGCTGGTATTGCCGGCAGCAAACCATATCAAAAATGGAGGATGGGAATGAGAAATATAACAGCGTTAGTACTGACTTTGGGATTTTTTTGGCTAGCAACGGGGATGATGGCCGCTGATTGGACGGATGAAGATACTTCACCCGAAAACAGGGTCAAAATGTTTTTCATAGTAATCTCGAAAAACGCCACCACCACCCTGTACATTAACGGGGAGGAAATTCCCTGGATGAAAAAGGAGTATTCCATGCAGACGTCCAGCGGGGTGTCGGTGATACGATACACTGTGTCGACTTATGTGAACCAGTCGGAAAATGTTGTTGGGATCTCCGCCGGCGCTGCCGGGCAATCCGGGAGTGAGGGATTACAGGTAAGTCGTAGAGACTGACGCAAAATGGAAATCCGGGAGGCCGGAGAATAACAACTGGCTCAAATTGAATTTTGATGATAAGGCATGGCCGGTGACAATCCCTAAGTCTCAAGAGTACAATTGGACTTTGCTTGATGACGTGAGCAATCCGGCGTCATACACCTGGGGTGCCGATCAAACAGCCCAAAAAGTCTGTTTCAGGCAGGTGATCAGAGGCGTAGAGAAATCGGATCAGAATGTCAAATACACAGTCTACGATTGGGGGAAGGTTATTGAAGGACTGGGATATCATCGCGCCATGGTGCGGGTTCCGGACGACATGGAGAAATCCAGGATTGTCAACATAAGCGTGCACACAAGGTTGTCAGGTAATACCAGTGCCGTGTGGGCGCATGTCCCATGGCGCAGACGTGACGTCAATCCCGGGCAGAAGGCGATATTCATACATGACTCTAAAACCGGGAAACGGATCGAGAATTTCGAGATTATCAACCTGAACCAGGAATTTCTCGATGTGGTTTTCGAACCTCAGACTGTCCCGGGTGATTACGAAATCTACTATCTGCCATATTTCGAGAGTTTTAGGAGGCCGTTGCCCTGGGAGGTGACCGAGAGTTATGTGAAACCCTATTCGTTGTGCGACGAGAACTGGCTTGCCAGGGCGAGCTCCTTGCCGGGAACCAAAACGCTGCCAAACCTAAGATCGCCGATGGTAACTGGCAGAGACTGCCAAGGGCTGAGCTTGTCGAAATACAGTCAAGAACCGGGTTCGACAGCTTTTATCCGATGGAAGTTCTTGCCACAAAGGAAGAAATATCCGAAATCATCGCAAAAAACCAAAAAACCGGTTATTTGATTTTCCCCGAGGACAGGAAGTATCCCGTCAGGATGTTTGAGACCATACCTCTCAAATGGGTGAAGACCGGGCCATCTTCCGAGTTCGGGGCGAGGCCCGGCCTGGCGGTTTATTACTGTTTCCAGATTGGTGTTTTCGCTGCGAACAACGACATCAAGAATGTTGCTGTCAATTACAGCGGGTTGAAGAACGAGAAGGGTAAGGTGATTCCGGCAAGTGCATTTCACTGTATAAACACAGGTGGTTCGGACTGCTACGGCAAACCACTTGAGAAAACGTTCAACATGCTGAAAGGAAAAGTCCGACCGTTGTGGATCGGATTCCAGATACCCGACAACGCCAAAGGCAACTATGCCGGAACAGTCACTGTTACACCTGTAGGAATGGAGCAGACGACGGTGAAACTCAACGTGAATGTCGCAGGCGACCTCATTGCTGACAAGGGTGATAACGAGCCGTGGCGCCATTCGCAACTCCGCTGGCTTAACTCAAAACTGGGTCTCAACGACGACGAGCTTATTCCTCCCTACACACCATTAAAGGTCTCAAAAAGCCAGATAGAATGCCTGAACAGGACTGTGCTTTTCGGTATCGCCGGCATGCCTCAGAAAATCGTCAGCAATGGTAAGGACGTAATATCTGCACCTATGAGATTCAACGTTATGATGAACGGTAAGGCCATGGTCTGGAAGCAGGGTGCGCCTGACAGGATCGTGCTTGAAAAGCCGGCCAAAGTAGTCCGCGAAGCGGTAGCTGACGGAGGATCGTTCCATCTCGCTAACAAAACCACGATGGAGGCCGACGGTATGGTCCGATTCGACATCACACTCACGTCGAAGGAAGATGTTTCTGCAGATGCCATCGTTGTTGAGACCCCGTATAATGTACAGATTGCGAAGTACATGACTGGGGGTGATGGCAGGATTGGCGGATTCAGGACCAACACGATAGACTGGAAAATGAATCCAAACTTCAAACTGTGGATCGGCGACTACGACGCTGGGATGCAGGTAAATTTACTGGGCCAGACGAAGGGATTTGTGGCTGAGGACAATGGGATGATCGTCTTGAAGGCAGAGACAGGGAAGATAACAATGAAAAAGAACGAAGAACTCCTCTATTCCTTCCGCTTGTTTGTGACGCCTTTCAAGCCTATCAACAACAAAATCCATTGGAACACAAGGAAGTATTTGAAGGGATATGGACCTGATACACTGAAAAGCATTCCAGACTGGGCCACGATAGTGCATTATCACCAAGCCACTCCGGAAAATCCATGGATCGACTATCCATTTCTCACGGCAGACAAGATTGCTGCCGCTCAAAAAGCATTATAGATAAAGGCGGTATCGGCGTGCAGTTGTATACACGACAAGGGAACTGTCGAACCGATGTGTTGAATTATGGGCGCTCAGGAGCCTTGGCACCGAGGTCTTTAACGGCATCGACGTGTACGCTACACCGATCGCCCGCGATTGGTTTCAAAAACATCCCTGGCTGCGCGAGCACCTGGTGAACGGCTTCTACGGTGCTTGGACAGATGTAATGGCTCCCGGCGTCATAGACCAGGCAATAAACGACAGCAAACTTTCCCGGTGGCACAACGATTACATCGAGGGGTTAAACTGGCTTATACGGAAAGGTTGCCTATCCAGTCTCTATATTGACGGTGTTGGTTATGACCGTGAGATCATGAAACGTGTGGCACGGTCGCTGTCCAAGGCTAACCCGGAGTACAGAATGGAGTACCATCAGCAGTGCGGAGCCGGCAACAACCCCGGCAGCCCTCTGAACACCTCAATGGAGCACATGCCGTACTTTACGAACCTGTGGTTCGGAGAAAGCTTCAACTATAACCGTTCGCCCGACTACTGGCTTGTTGAGGTGTCAGGCATACCGTTCGGCATCACGGGAGAAATGCTTAACAATACGAGTACAGCGAATTGATGGCGCGGTATGATATATGGGCTTGTTGGTCGTGGACTCAAGGAAACGCCAGCCATTTACAGGCTCTGGGACGACTTCGGCATTCAGGATTCCGAATGGCTCGGCTACTGGGATCCGAAATGCCCTGTAAAAACCATGCGGGATGACATCATGGCGACTGTATACAAGAAGGGTGGCAAATCCATGATCTGCCTGGCTTCATGGGCGAATGAGGATGTGAATTTGAACCTCAGTGTCGATTGGAAAGCACTAGGTCTCGACCCGTCAAAAACTATCCTGACAGCAATCGAGATCAAAGACATGCAGACGTCCAGGACGTTCAAAGCTGGCGATCGTCTTCCCGTGAAAAAAGCAAAAGGCTTGATCCTGATCGCCGAAGAAAGCGGAAAATGACGAAAACCAAAATAACCGTCTCTCTTAAACCAGGTAGATACTATCATCAAAAAATGCCTTCAAATCACGGATTTTCATGACATTCAAACGTTTATACAGATATGCAGACCAGCACTGAACCAGGTATTCATTTTGGTTTTTTCCAGACACTTTCCCAGGTTCTGGGTTGGGATATGTACGTTGAGCCATGGTTCCTGGGTGAGAAAAAGGCTGCCATGTTCAAAGACTATGCAAATCTCCGCTACAAACTCATTCCGTACATTTATTCCATGGCTCATTTGGCAGCAGAAAAAGCTATACCAGTAATGCGTGCAATGCAATTAATTTATCCTAAGGATACAAAATGCGATGAATCTATTCATCAGTACATGTTTGGCGATGCCTTTCTTGTATCAGCTTTTGATAAAACAGTATATTTACCTAATAGAGAATGGATTGATTACCGGACAGGAAAAAGATAGCAGGGAAATCAGGAAATACCTGCTGAATATCCTGAAAATAATGATGGTATCCTCATTACTATTTATCCCCGGGTCGGCAATTATGATAAAATGCCGGAACAAAGAACCCATAGTTTCAAAATATTCTATCAGGGGAAATTAACTTTAAAGAATAAACATATCCCAATCCATTTTGATGAAAAGACAAATATGACGAGTATCGAAGATATTCCGGAAAAGGGTGAAAAAATTGACATCTTACTTAAAAAAGTAAGGTAAGAAGCTGAAAAACGATGTTTATTGCTTACCTTCAAATATTTACACATAAAATATTCGACATAAAAACTACTTAACACATTTATTTACTAAATACATTTAACCCTATGAAACAAATTAGCAAGCTTTTAAACTTGGCTCATAATGTAATAATTATTATGGGAGCACTTCTGTTTTCTGGTTTGGTTTCTTCCAATGTAATAACAGGTCAGACATCTAATAAAAATATATCTGGTGTTCTGGATGAAGATTTTTACAAGGGATCTGTCATCCGGATAAAATTTCTTAAAGACGAATATTCTCAGGATTCAGATTGCAAAACAAAAGGATCAATTCAGAGAATCGGCACTTAACCGATATGATTTTATCCACGATCTTAATACAGCTAATTTGAAGGTAAAGATTTCAAAGTCGAAGAATGACTTCTCTGTCGAAACGCCGAATCTTAAATTAAAGGGTAACAAATTAACCGGTGAAATTGTAATGACTGATCCTTCTGGAAAGAAAATACTTCTTGATCAGGTTGCTGCGGATTTTTTGGATAGCACTTCAAGAGTTGTTTTCAAAGCCGATAAAGTAGAAGACTGGATCGGATTGGGGACCAGCAACGCCAAAGAATGTATCAGCGAGGTTATATGGCAGATTGTGACATCAGGAACGTCAAGGCATATATCCCTGTACCTTTCTTTATGTCAACGCAGGGAATAGGTGTTGTGGTAAATACAACATATAGAGTTGTTTTCGATATGTGCAATAGTAAACCTGATTTCTACTCCTGGGTTGATGAGAGAGGAACTGTTGATTATTATGTAATGATAGGGAACGGGTATAAGGAACTTATTAATTTATACACCGAACTTACAGGCAAACCTAAACTTCCCCCGGAATGGTCATTTGGTCTGTGGTATATATGTCGATATAATGCCGATGATTATCAATCAGTAAGTGATGCGTTAAATTTTCGCCGGAATGAAATTCCCTGCGATGTTATTGGATTAGAACCTGGCTGGATGGAAAAAAATTATGATTATTCAACTAAAAAGCAATGGAATAAAGAGCGGTTTTATAATCCGCGTACTTATATTAATGCCATCAAACGCTTAGGCTTCAAATTTGAATTGTGGCTTTGCAACGATTACGACCTTACGTATGAAGAAGAACGGCGGTTGAAAAACGGTTCTCCGTCAGTCGATGGACATCTTGTCAAAGTGGACGAAAAGAATCGATCGGTTAATCAGGTTGATCAGATCACAATAAATGAAGAACCATGGTTTGAACATTTGAAACAATTTGTCAATCAGGGTGTAGATTTCTTTAAACAGGATGCATCGCGCCAGGTTTTCAACCACCCAAAAAGGGTGTGGGGAAATGGAATGCCGGACGCGGAAGTACATAACCTGTATCCTCTTTTATACTCCCGTCAGATGTATGAAGGCTTCAAATCATATACAAATCGCCGCCCTGTTATATTTACACCATGTGGTTGGACAGGTTTTCAGGTGTATTCGGGTACATGGGCAGGGGATACCGGGGGAGGCATATCCGCTCTTGCCGCGATGCTTAATACTTCTGCTGTAGGGCATGGTTTATCAACAGTTGATATGAATGTGACAGACAAAGCAGGCATACATTTTGGCTACCTTCAACCCTGGAGTCAAGATCAATAGCTTTTATTCATTCAATATGCCATGGGTTCAAATAACAGAAATTGCAGCAATGCATAAATTCTATGCACAATTAAGGTCAAAGCTTATTCCTTATCTTTATTCGTGGGCATATTATGCGACAAATACGGGCTGGCCTATGTTATTACCACTCACAATGGAATTTCCTGATGATAAAAACTGCCGCAACAACCTTCATCAATATCTTCTTGGTCGCGATTTAATGGTTGGTAGTTTCAATAATAATATTTATTTCCCTGCCGGCCTATGGAAGGATTATTGGACAGGAGAAATCATAAAAGGACCTCAGGAAAAAGAAGTTTCATGGCCTGTTGACCGTGGAGGCGCACTTTATGTACGCTCAGGAGGTATCATCCCGTTTGGTCCATTAATGCAATATAGAGGAGAAAAACCAATGGATGAAATAACTCTGTATATTTTCCCCGATCAAAAGGGATCTTCATTTGAACTTTATGAAGATGATGGAGTAAGTTTTGAGCATACTGAAGGGAAATATTCAAAAACAACCATTTCCGCAAATAGGGGAATCAACGGAACTGTTATTGAGATTGGAACGACTGATGGTGATTTTAAAGGTAAGGTAAAGAGTCGTAAATGGAATATTGTAATGCATATTGATATGAAACCTGGATCTGTATTGTGCAATGGAAAACCTTTCACAGAGGATAACTATTCATTGGATGAAAGCAGAAAAGAATTGACTATAAAAAATATATCTGCTCCGGCTTCCATATTGGTGAGAAAATAAGGGGTAATAAGCAAGTCTGGGTTAAGAATATCGAAAACCAGCATAAGACTCCGTCAGAGTGTATAAATAAATATATGAAAAACTACAATCCTTGCAGAGGGGAATTTCTCAGAAAAAACTCTGGAGCGGCATATATAACCTGCAGCCAATACCTTTGCCTTCTGAGCTTGACTACGATTTCTGGCTGGGTCCGGCTCCATATAAACCTTATAATCCCGAACGTGTTCATACAAAATTCCGCGGATACTGGGATTATGATGGGGGCGGTCTCGGCGACATGGGTCAGCATTATCTCGATCCTGTCCAGTATATTCTGGGCAAAGACGAAACCGGTCCGATATCAGTCGAGATTGATGCACCCATGCAGCACTATGATGCCGTCGGTTAATGGAATAGGATCGAGTTTACATATTCAGACGGGTGCAGGATCGTCCTCAATGGCGAAAACAGGGATAAGGATGCCGTGTATACTGAGGGTCCTCACGGTAAACTTTTCAATGGCTTCAGATCAGACATACCCGATTTCGAGAAGCTCCTCAACTTGCTTCCTGATCCCGAACCTCAGATAACAACATTTTCTGATTCTGTACGCACCAGGAAGAAATTTGCTCTTAATGAGATGAATGGCCACAGGTGATGCTCAATAGTAAACCTGGGTATTACTGGATTAAGGCTTGGAAGGAACCTGAAATACGATCCTGTCAAACAGGAGTTCATTGATGAAGAAGGAGCCAATAGGCTCGTCAATCAGCCGATGAGGAATCCATGGAAAATTTAACTATGCCTGAATTGCAAACATTTCAAAGAACTATTATAGCTATATTTGCACTGAAAAATCAAGCCTTTCAGAAGATTCCCTTAACTAAACGACATTGATATTTATATTGAAAATAATCTACTGACCAAAATTTTAATCAAATGACAAATTGCAAGAAAGTTATCAAGAAAGTGGTAGCTGCTAGTATGACCAGCTGTCTGCAAAATAAAGCAGCATTAGCGCTGATTTTAGGATTTTTGTGGTTGGCGACGGGGATGATGGCTGCTGATTTAATCTTTGAGGATACCTCGCCCGAAAGCAGGGTCAATATGTTTTTCATGGTCATCGCGAAAAATGCTACTGCCACCTTGTACATTAACGGGGAGGAAATACCATGGCTGAAAAAGGAGTATTCCATGCAGACGTCCAGCGGCGTATCGGTGATACGATACACCGTGTCGACGTATGCGAAAGAGGCGGAAAATATTGTTGGGATCGCCGCCATCGCTACCGGGAGTGATCCGGGAGTGAGAATACAGGTGAGTTGAGAGGAGACTGACGCTAAATGGAAATACGGGAGGCCAGAGAATAACAACTGGCTCAAATTGAATTTCGATGATAAGACGTGGCCGTTGACAATCCCTAAGTCTCAAGAGTACAATTGGAATTTGAGTGATGACGTGAATAATGCTGAGTGATACACCTGGGGTACCGATTAAGCAGCCCAAAAAGTCTGTTTCAGGCAGGTCATCAGAGGCGTCGAGAAATCGGATCAGAATGTCAAATACACCGTCTACGATTGGGGGAAGGTCCTTGATGGGCTGGGATATCACCGCGCTATTGTGCATGTTCCAAGAGACCCCAGATTAACACGTGTTGATGAAGTTTATAACTCCAAACAATCAAATAGCAATGTTGTGTGGGCACATGTCCCATGGCGCAGACGGGATGCCAATCCCGGCAGAAGGCGATATTCATCCATGACTCGAAAACCGGGAAACGGATCGAAAACTTTGAGATCATCAATCTTAACCAGGAATATCTTGAATGTGGCTTTCGAACCTCAAACTATCCCTGGTGATTACGAAATCTACTATTTACCATACTTCGAACTTTTTAACCGGCCGGAATATTGGTACTCGATTGAGAATTATGTAAAACCATATTCGTTGTGCGACGAGAACTGGCTTGCCAGGGCGAGCTACAAGACAGGAAACCATAATGTACGCGAACCTAAGATTGCCGACGGCAACTGGCAGAGGCTGCCGAAGGCTGAGCTTGTCGAGATACAGTCAAGAACCGAATTCAACAGTTTTTATTCAATGGAAGTTCCGGCCACGCAGGAAGAGCTATCTGAAGTCATTTCGAAAAACCAGAAATGCGATTATTTGATCTTCCCTGAGGACAGGAAATATCCCATCAGGATGTTCGAGACTATACCTCTCAAATGGGTGAAGACCGGGCCATCATCCGAGTTCAGGGGGGAGGCCCGGCCTGGCGAGTATTACTGCTTCCAGATTGGTGTATTCGCCGCAAACAATGACATTAAGAATATCGCCGTCAGTTACAGCGGACTGAAAAATGAGAAAGGCGCGAAGATCCCGGCAAATGTGTTTCGATGTATTAACACAGGAGGTGTGGACCCACTCGGAAAATCATTTGAGAAAACATTCAGCCTTCTAAAAGGAAAAGTACGCCCTTTGTGGATCGGATTCCAGATACCCGACAAGGCCAAAGGCAACTATACCGGAACAATCACTGTTGCACCTGTAGGAATGGAACCGACGACGGTGAAAGTCAGAGTGAACGTCTCGGGCGATCTAATCGCGAACAAGGGTGATGACGAGCCGTGGCGTCATTCGCGGCTCCGCTGGCTTGACTCGAACGCTGGGCCTTAACGATGACGAACTAGTCCCCCCCTACACGCCGTTGAAGGTATCTGGCAACCGTATCGAATGTCTGAACAGGAGTGTGGTTTTCGGCATCGCCGGTATGCCTCAGAAAATCTTTAGCAACGGCAAGTCCGTCATATCGGCACCGATGAGATTCAACGTGATCATGAATGGTGAGACCGTTGTCTGGAAACAAGGTACACCTGACAAGATCGTCCTTAAAAAACCGGCTAAAGTCGTGCGTCAGTCAGTAGCTGACGGCGGACTTTTAAATCTCACGAACAAAATCACAATGGAAGCCGACGGGATGGTACAGTTCGGCATCACACTGACTTCGAAGGAAGATATTTCTGTGGATGATATTGTTGTCGAAGTCCCGTACAATGAGCAGATTGCAAAATACACGACCGGGATAGAGGATTGGGGCGGATTCAGACCCGACAAAATGGACTGGAAAATGAATCCAAACTTCAAATTATGGATCGGAGACTACGATGCAGGGATGCAGGTTGATTTCCTGAGCCAGACGAGAGGATCCGTAGCCGGGGACAATGGGATGATTGTCCTGAAAGCAAGGACAGGGAAGATAACGATAAAAAAGGACAAAGAGCTTTCTTATTCTTTCCGTCTGTTTGTCACGCCGTTCAAACCTATAAACAATAAAATCCATTGGACTACCAGGATTATAATTGATGGATATCCAAGTCCAAAAGATACTCTGAAAGGCGAACCACCCTGGGGGGCTACAATTGTCCATTATCACCAGGGCATTCGGGAAAATCCATGGATAAACTATCCCTTTCTCACTACTGACAAGCTTGTTGCTGCTCAGAAAAACATCATCTCTAAGGGCGGTATAGGCGTGCAATTATACTACACAATTCGGGAGCTGTCAAACCGCTGTGTTGAATTATGGGCGCTCAGGAGCCTTGGCACCGAGATCTTTCAAGGTACTGACGTGTACAATACACCAGGCTTCCCGCCATTATCCAAAAAAGGGTGGGGTCATCCATGGCTGCGTGAGCACCTCATAAGTGGTTTTGTTGCCGCGTGGCAACAACCACTGGCAGTTCCCGGTGTCGTCGACGCGGCGCTTTCTAACAGAGGGGTTTCCCGTTGGGCCAACTATTACGTTGAGGGGCTCAACTGGCTTATGCGAAAAGGTTGCATCTCCAGCCTTTATATTGACGGTATTGGCTACAACCGCGAGACCACGAAACGTGTGGCAAGGTCGCTTTCGGCGTCGAATCCGGAGTACAGAATGGAGTTCCATCAATCGTGCGGAGTTGGCTACTGACAGCCCCTGAGCATCAATATGGAGCACATACCTTACTTTACGAAACTATGGTTCGGTGAGGGCTTCAACTATAACCGTTCCCCCGACTACTGGCTCGTTCAGGTGTCTGGCATACCGTTCGGTATCACGGGAGAAATGCTCGACGACACGCATACAGCAAATTCATGGCGTGGTATGATATATGGGATTTCCGGGCGTCAGCTCGAGGAAGCGCCAGCCATTTACAAGCTCTGGGACGACTTCGGCATTCAGGATTCCGAATGGATAGGCTATTGGATCCGAAATGCCCTGTAAAAACCATGCGGGATGACATAATGGCGACTGTATATAAGAAGGGTGGCAAATCCATGATCTGCCTGGCTTCGTGGGCGAATGAGGATGTGAATTTGAACCTCAGTGTCGATTGGAAGGCACTTGGTCTCGACTTGTCGAAAACAACTTTGACAGCACCAGAGATCAAGGTATGCAAACGCCCCAGACGTTTAAGGTGGGCGACCTCCTTCCCGTGAAAAAAGGTCAAGGCTTGACTCCATTGCCCAAGAACGAAGTAAATGACAAAAGCCCAATACCCCGCTTCGCTTATCCGGGGGTGAAAAGTAAGTCCTCATTAAGGGAAAGCCCACTTCAGATATCCCTTAAAATCAATAATCCAGTAAAACAATCAGAGTAATACAGAGCTTATACCTATTCAAAGCATTTTATTAAGAGCTTGACCATATATGTAATTTTACAGGGAATGAAAAATTCCATATAGTGCAACGAAAATACTTATTGATCCTCCCGCAAGAAGTCCAATAACTTTCCTGTTCTGTGCATATGATGATTTTAACCAGTGCCCGGTAAGTACCCCTGCCTTACAAGCAGCGATTGATGATATCTGCTGAGGGATACCGTCTTCGTCAAAGACCTCGTTGTTGTAAAACTTTCCGGGGACAAGAAGTTAATCAAGATAATATGCAGAAGCATATCAAGTCCGCGCACGGCATCCAATGACATCAAATGTTCCTTATCTGAAGGTTGGCTATTATTACTCATGACAATGTTCCTCAATATTTACCAATTTATTGATTTCCCAAATTCTTCCTTCCAAGGATCATAATAACTAACCAGGTGAATAAAAGTATCCATCCATTTCCAAAAGAAAGAGTGACACTTGCACAATACCAAGACATGCATTAGATCACATCCTTCAATTATTTATAGGCGCCAATGCCTGAAAATGATAACTTCCAGACTGTACTTCGTAAATTGCGGAGTTGACCGTTTTTCGTTTAAGTGTGATCCCGGTGACTTCTGCTATATGCTGACCCAACTCGGTAACAGATGCAGGATCACGTGTTGGTACAGTAACAATGGCAACAGTATTCGGCGGCACTAATACTTTCAGGTCAATGCTATCAGACCTGATGTGATAGTCCGCCTCAATCTGTCCTCGCACGGAGCCGTATGTTGACTTCACCCAGCTCACATCTCCACAGGGTTTCGGGTCGATAAAAAATCGTTTGTAACCAGGGAGGCTGGGTCAGGCCGGATGCCTGCCACATATCCAAAAATCCACTCATACACCGAATTCAACCCAAGGTGATTTAGACCGCCAAACCCTATTTTGGACCCTTTATTCAAATCCTGGTTGGCGAACTGTTCCCACATGGAGGTGGCACCTCCTTCGATCATACTGCCGTAAGACGGGCTAGTGGGTTGCATCACCAGGCGATAGGCCAGACCATTTTGATCATTCTCGGCAAGATTCTTTAGCAGGAAGATTGTCGTTATCGACCCTGTTGACAGATGGTCATCGTTGTCGTGGATTGATTGTAGCAGTTTTTCTAATGCCTGCTGGTGCAACATTCCGGACACCAGATTCATACCAAGGGCAAGTGCATAACAGGATTGTTCGTCACCTGTCAGCGTACCATCTGGATTTAAATGATTTTTTACAAAAGCTGCCCGAATCCGGGAAGCCATTCCAGCATACCTTTTCGATTCGTCATCCTTGCCTAAAGCCATGGCGATTTTTGAAACATTTTCGGCCGAATAGGCCCACCAGGCTGCAGTAAACAGATCTCGTGGTGCGCCTGGCCTGGAGCCAGGAAGCGTCCGTTTTGTTTGTGGACACATCCAGTCGCCCCAAAAACTAACGTATTTTTTCTTCGGTACATAGTCTGGGTTCTCACGTTCAATGGCATTCATGAACCGCTTGACCCCATCATAACTTAGCTCAAGAGTGCGCCTGTCTGCATAGTTAACCCATAAAGTCAGAGGCGTTATGACACTACCATCGCTCCATCCTGGTTCGGCTGTTGCCCCTATAGTGGGGTCAGGTTGCCAGCTTCTCAGGCCTTGCAACCATCCTGGCGCAATGCCGTCCGGGTCGAGATCATCGACAATTGCGCGATTCTCATTGCTGCCAAACGCCGCAAAATCATATAAATAAGAGAGCGACTGGACAGTAAAACAGTCTCCTAAAAAAGGGAGCCGCTCATCACGGCCGGCTACGTCAACCATCAGGCCAGGCATATTTGACCGGTATGCCTGTTCTATTATCGCACATAATTGATTCAGTTTGTTATCTGAACATGTGACAATTGCTGTTTGCCGGATATCGCTGCCCAGAGCTAATGCGGTGATTTCCAGGTTAGAATTGGTTGATGGGAGACCACTAACCTCAACATAACGGAACCCGTGATAAGTAAACTTTGCCTGGAAAGTCTGAGGACCCTGGCCTGAAAGAATGAATGTATCATGATTGTTGTAATTTCCCTGCAAATTACCCAAAAATAGTCTGCCGTCTGGTAAAACCGCCTCGGCGTGGCGAAGTTTAATCATGGTTCCTTCCGGGCCGTCCAGCGTAAGCCGGCATACACCGGCCATTTCCTTGCCGAAGTCGAACACATAGATGCCGGAGCGCGGCTCGGTACGGCTAACGGGCTTTAACTCGTATAAAACACGAATCGGTGGCCTTGATTGGGCAGACAGGAGTTGAAACGAATCGATCGGTTGGTCAACCGGGTTCCTCCATCCCTCAATATCTGGCAGGCCAGGCTTGTCCCACCCGGGTATTTCTTTTCGTGCATCATAAAGAACACCGTCATACATTGAAGCAAGTTGCATAGGTCCATTATTGTTACAAAGCCAGGAATTGTCGGTTACAATTGTCTCCCGTGTTCCGTCCTCGTACTCCAATTCTAGTTGAGCCAAAAATGCTTTCCGTGAATTGGATGCAAATCTTTTTTTGCTATTAAAATAATCTTCATTTGTCCGACTCCGGTGCCAACCATCAGCCAGCATCGCACCTATTGCGTTCTCACCAGGCAGTATTAACCGACTCACGTCGTAGGTCTGATAAACGACGCGTTGATTGCGAACCGTCATTCCCGGAGCCAATTCATCATCTCCCACACGTATACCATTAACATGCACCTCATAGCATCCCTTTGCAGTAACGTGGAGTGTAGCAAAAAGCACACGTCTGGCGACAAGAAATTCATGGCGAAAGAGTGTAACTGGTTGATGATGATATTCTGTTCCGGCATCAGCCTCAGTTTGTCCATCTGTAAGTCTGGCCGCTGACCAACCTCCTGATTCCGGTGGCTTCAGTGTGACACCATCATTAATGGAATCTCCGCTTGTAACAAACTGTCCGAGCGCAATATTCCTTTCTTTTCTGAGAACTTCCATTTCAGCCAGTGCCAACGCCCATCCTTTTCCCGTCGGCTTTGGAGTATAATGTTCCGTGATTGGATCCCAAACTGCTGTCCAATCACCGGACAGCTTTGTGGCAGTAAATCTTACGTAGCGGGCGGCTACCGGTTCAAACATCTGCAGCACAGGCTCGATTCCGGGATTAGGCACATCTGCACCGGTCCGGTCAACTACGATACGCGCGTCAGAACAATCCTGGTTGTTAGACACTTCCACTTTAAAGCGAACAGGAAAACCATCACCTTTTGGGCGGGATTTGGACCTAATACTTTGTGGCCAGGCACCCCAGAGCCGAACTGCATCTATCTCCTGAGACTTTCCCAGATCAATTTGCACCCATTTTGGATCAAACTCCGACTTCGCCACGTTACTGCGGTAACCGAAGTGTGCAGTTATTACAGGCTCGACAGGAGGTGGGCTGATCCATTTTGCTTTCCAGTCTTTCAAGTCCAGCAAGCCTATCGTCCAGTGGGCCGGACGGCTCCATTCCGACACTTTACCGTCCTGATCCCAAATCCTCACTTTCCACCAACAGCGATCCCCACTTTTTAATTTACGACCTTCGTACCTGATACCGACCGTTTCAGGCGATTTCATCTTGCCGCTGTTCCAAAGAGTAGCTTTGCCGGATTCGATATCTCTTTCAGATGAGGCAACAAGGATCTGATAAGCCGTCTGTCTCGAACAGCGGCGCGGATCCACAAGTTTCCAGGAAAGGCGGGGAAACTGCGTATCAACAGTCAAATATTGAGAAGAAAGAGGATCTGAAAGATACTCACAGGTCAGATCGGTCGGGGTTAATGATCCCTTGGTTAAGGTTTTCATCGTCAAAAATGACGGGGCCGGACTATCATGTTCTAAGCACAGGTCGAAATCTGAAAAGGCAATTCGATAATTTAAAATGTCTTTGTAATTTGAATAAGGTCCCTTTTCATCTTGAGAATAAGAACGATAAGAGCTAATCAAGCTTATTAAAGGTAACACAATAAGATAATATTTCATTTCTAAAAATTTTGTATGCTTACGCCAAATTTAAGAAAAATTCATTGTCATACAGCAAGATTTATCTGGTTCTCTGAAAGAAATTAGCGATTATTCGAGAGATGTCCTGCTATTGGGTAGCAATTCATGAAGTTTGTTGGCTTTATAATCCGGCAAGCGGATTAAAACATCTTTCAGCCAAGCCGAGGGTTCTACATCATTCATTTTGCATGAGCCAAGAAAAGAGTATAACATAGCAGTTCTTTGAGCTGCATCGTGTGAGCCGGCGAAGAGATAGTTTTTACGTCCCAATGCCACTGGACGGATGCTGTTCTCGATAAGGTTATTGTCGATTTCATATTTTCCGTCAAGCAAATAACTGTTAAGCCTGTTCCACAAACTCAAGGTATATGCCAGTGCAATACCGATAGCGCTTTTAGGCATCACCTGCGTTATGTTCTGTTTCATCCATTCTTCCAACTCAGCAAGGATAGGCAAGGATTCTTGTTCTCTTAATTCTTTTCGTTGCTCGAAGGAATAACCAGTTTCACGGGCTTTGCGTTCAGTTGAGTATAATACTTGTATTTTTGTCAATACATATCCTGCCCTGACCTTATCGTTGTCCAAGTCTGCCTCAAATAACGGCGTGCATGTTCCATACAGGCCAGTAATGTTATTTTCCCCGGTTTGTCAAATATATTATACGCTGTACATCCATCGGTTTGCAATGTTCCTGTAAAGTCATTCAATATTTTCTGAGGTCCTGCCCGGACCTGACCACAAATGAGCCGGTGTTCATTACATATTTTGATAATAATATCTTCTGCAGCCGTAGGAACTCCCCTGTGATAATCAAATAGACAATATGCGATCCACTAGCATTTACCTTCCCAACCTAAGCACGAATTTCTTTCTCCATTTCTTCGACTTTGGGATTAGCATTATTCATCTGATCCATTGTTTCGTAAAAGAAACCGAGAGTGGTTCCTGTGTGTTGCCATTGTATTCAGTTCGTTTTATTTTGTAATGTTACAAGTCCTGCTTCCCTGAGTACATAGATATAATTCATTACGTTCTGAAGATCATTTTCACCCAGTTGCATTTGTGCATCAAGCATTTTCTTAATATCGAGTGCTGTGTTTTTCCCGTTACATAACCTACCAATTTCCAGTACATCCATACCACGACCTTTCACAGGATACTTTTCCTTCACCCCGGGATCAATATTTTTAATGATTTCTGAATATCCAAGGTAGCTGTTTTCCATGACAAGGTTCGTAGTTTTGGGCACAATTGTAATGGCTTTGGATTCCAGTTGCGACAGTTTAAATGAAATGCCAGATAACCCCAAAGATCTTGCTTTAACATCCGCATAAGCTTCGAAACCAGCAACATCAGCCTTTGAGTTTGCTTCAACAGATGCAATTAGTTTTCCAAGCAATGTGTTAAATGAGGAAGAAGAGGTCACCAGTTCGGAAGTTGTTGCAAGAGTAGTCTTTTCATTTATTGAGGCTGCTTCTATGTATCCTTTTGTTTTCTTATAAACTGTTTCAAAATCATCTTTCTTTGCTTTTGCCAGTTCATCAATTGCCCTGGCAACCTGTTTGCCGATCCGTCCGGATGCGTTGCCTGCAACTTCACCCGCAATTTTTGCTGCCATCGCTTCATCAGCCCAGGCAACTGTATAAACTGCCCAGGCACCTATTACAATAACTCTCTTAAGCTGTGTCGGATCGCATTTATCTGCATTATCCTGAGAGGTATGATAATAAGGATCCGGCCAGTCAAGCATCATAACGCCCGGTACCTGGACTCCCCAATCGTTAAACACTTCATGATCCGAGCCTCCTGTGTGGTCAGCAATGGCGTAATAAAACGGATCATCTGATCCGGTTGGAGATACAATTCGTTTTACATTGCCGGCAGGACCAAGGCCTACTCTGGTGCACAGGCCTGTAAAATCATAGTAATGCTGCATTACATCATTGATATAATGAGGATTACCGTATGTTGTACGATGCATGTACAACAATGACTGGTATTTTGAAAGCCAGAGTCCGACCATATCGAGATTAATGTTGCACAGTGTGTTTTTTATAATATCCATATGTTCTCTAACCCATGGTCCCGTACCTGAGATTTCCGGGCCCCATATAAACCTGATTGTCCTTATTGGTCTTTCTATGCGTCCTTCCTTTATCATCCTGTTGAACATCCTGGCAATTTCAAGAATGGAGGCGCAGCCTGAAAGATTATCGTTAGCACCCATTTTCACCCATCCGTCGAATAAATGTGCTGAAAGTATTATTTCCCCGGCGCCCGGGTCAGTACCCCTGATAGCACAGGAAGTAACTTCCAGATTGTAATCGCGATCCTGAGCCTCAACAATAACGTGGACAGTTATTTTTTCACGTGAAAGAAGGCGGTCACGAAGGACAATTCCCTCCCTTGGCGGGAGAAAGAAACCAAATGTGGCAAGAGATGGAGAATTTGCACCTGATATCCTGAAATTGGAATTATGAAAAGGGACAGCAAGAGGCGCTGCAAGCGGATGCGGTGATTCATAAGAGATAACACCCACCGCACCTTTTGAAATTGCCGGATTATAAACACCGGCAATTGTGCCTGAAGTAACAACTATTTTCCCTTCGATATCTGCCGCATCAATTTCGGTTTGCTTTCCTTCCCCAATCCATACAAGCTGAGCAGTAATATCAGTATTTGTACTTCCCTGAGCAAGTTCTGCAGTAAGATCTCCGTAATCCGCGATCTTGGATCTGCCAGGACTTACCTCCCATATTTCACCCCGGATACCATCCCAGGTTGATCCTCCCTTATATTTGTCAATGATGACATCTTCAACGCCATATTTCATAAGTTTGTTATAAAAATACTGAGTTTCCGGAAAAAGCCCGGAATATTCCTCCGGCAGGCGATCGTGATTATAGGCAGCCAATGCATAAATGTGCTGCATTGCCCTTTCTCCTGATGCTTCACCGATTATTTCGTCAATAATATTTTCGGGGATCAGAGTGCTCAGAGTTGAATTCTGACCCGAACATGGTGAAAAAATCAAAATTGAAACTGTGATTAGTACAAAGATTCCTGTTTTTTTCATACGTATAAAATTTATTAAGGTCTGATGAACCACAAAAGGCTCGCAGAAGGCAAATCACAATTTTTTATTACGCCCCTCCCGGTCTGCACCAAAGTTAATGTCATTTTACATTACAAACGATGGATAAATAGAATCAGAATTCTTTGATATAGTTGTTAATTATTAAAAGGTACTTTTTCGACCCACCTTTTCTCTCCCTTTGATAACACGATAAAATAAATTCCCCGCGAAAGAGTTGAAGCATTAAATTCAAGGATATCACTATCAATAAGCTTGCTTAATAATAACATACCCTGCAAATTATACATATCAGCTTTCCACGAAATAAAGTCAGCGTTTAGCAGGATTTTTATTACGTTATTGGTTACAATTATTTTCAGTGGTTCACCGCTCCCTGAACACCAACTATACCAGTGGGTCCTGTCGTTCCCGGGATGGTCCAACCTCTACCCTGTAAATTCCACAGATGAACTAACCCATCCACCGATGGTGCTGCATTACCGTTTATATCCAGGTTACCGTCAGACTGACCGGCGCCATCCAGAGTACTTAAAACATAGTCTGTCAGGGAGGTTGTCAACCCACAATCCTTTAATAGTACATTGGTTAAATTATTAGCGGAACCTAAGTCTATGGATGTTAAATTATTACCAGACAAGGAGAAGAGCCTTAAACTTGTACAACCACTTATGTCAGCACTCGTATAATGGTTATTATACGATTCAATACTCTGAATAACAGAACTGTGGCAAATAAATGCTCCTGTTTGGTTATCATCCCATGTCAGTAATTCCCTCAATAAAGGAAATTGTGTCAGATCAGGCAGGCTTACGGTTATTTGCGGGTTAGACCTGATACATATATGCCATAATAGAGCTCCTGTTGAACCCCAGTTTATTGAAGTATAATCGTTACTTGCGGCCCTCAGGTCCTCCAGTGCCGGACAGCCAGACAAATCAAGAGCATTTAAATTACAGTCCTCAACACAAAGTCTCTCCAGAACAGGATGAGTACCTAAAGTAAATGTTGATAAATTGGCGCAATTGAGTAATTCAACAAACTTTAAAGCCGTAAATTCACTCAAATCCAATTCAGTCAAAGGATTATAACTTGCGCATAAATATTCCAGAGTGCTTTTTGCCAGGGATAAATTTTGAAACTCTGCAACGTTCTGTTTGGCTACCAGTGCAAAACCACCATATCCCCCATCAAGGGCATCATAACCAACATTAATGCCTTTCAATGCAGACCAGGGTGTTACCTTCAGATAATTATGCCGTGACCCGACACTGCCATAATCTTTGACAGGTGTAGCAGACGCACTTAAAGAACCATCATCAAAAATCCATTCTATAACAGCAGTGCCGGCAACTTCAATAACAGGGGCAAACACAGCGCCGACACTTTGAATATTTATTACATCAGAAGGTGTTTGTACGGGAGGAGTTATCTCACCTTCGATAATTAATTTCCCCCATTCGGTATCACCTCCCCATCCGCCAACTGCCACCTGACGATCCTTATCCGGGGGTGCAGTAAGATTATAGGAATATAAAATATTATCTGATGAAGACTTTGCCGTTATGTCTGTATCGGAAATATTAACATCAATGGTATAATTATTATTTAATACAATGGAAGGTGCCGGAAGAGAGGAAGTGGTTCCGTTCTCTAACCAGATATTTCCGTTAGCTTTATAGATAAGTCCGATAATTTCCGGGGGATTAAAATTAGAACCCGTCCAGCCAAGCACATTTGTTATAATATTCAGGTGGGCAATAGAAGCGTTAAGCGCTTTTGCATCCTGGGCATATATCCTGCTGCATTTCATTAATTGTTTCCATACGACAGATCTTACTGATACCAGACCACCAGTAACGGTTACAATATTATTTCCGCGGACCAGATTTGATCCATTGGTTGTTGTCCAATCCAATAATTGAGAATCATCTGACCAGTCATATTCGACACTGATCTTTGTATCACTCAGCCAGGTTACCTGACCATGTAAACCAAGATCAGGAGGGATCTGACCATAAAGAATAAAGGAAATATTAATTAGCGCCAGAAATATTAATGTCCTTTTCATAAAGATTAGGATTAAGATAAATACAGTCAGTTATGAACATTTATACGATACCAGTAAAAACTGTATTAAGTTAACCTATAATTTTCATTTAACATAATTTTTAAAAAAAAGTTGTTTATCCACGGAAAAAGCAGGATCCTGAATAAATAGAGACCGCATGATAAAAGGTTTGATGAGTATCTGGAACTGTTATTATAAGTAGAAAAGATCGTTTTATTCATATTAACTATGCTTTATAATTGCACGAGATTCCTCATTCATCCACTTTAAACTGGTAATTCAATATAACCTGAGATTCGTTTATGGTGGATTTTTTCGGAATTCCGAAGCGCAGAGAGAAGCCGGGTCCTGCTAAGTCGGAATAAGCTCACTAAAGGAAATCTCCAAACACCATAACAGTTTCAAAAGAAAAATCTATTTTATTCATGATTCCCAAAACTTTTAAAAGGGTTTATTAAAAAAATAATGGAATTTACTTTATAATATAAGTCAAAGATGGAAAATAGAAGAGAATTTATCAGAAAGAGCATATTGGGTACTGCCGGAATAACTATTTTTGGAGCCGGGTTTTAAAAATTGCTTCATAGTTATTTGTATTTGAAAAACAGGGAGATTTTTTGGTAAATAATGATTTTATGTAAAAACAAGACTTCATTTCTATTTTAAATATTCCTATGTTTCTTTCTTTAATTTTAATGCCAGAAGTATCAATCCGGCGAATACTACTCCTACGGCGGATATCTGGAAAATGAGGGACAACGAAATATTGGCATCTTTAAGTGCCCCTCCTATATAAATCATAATTCCGCCGGTAATCACACTGAAAAAGCTCATCATTCCATACCCGGTGGCCCGGTAGCGTTTATCAACAACCTGGGATATAATTGGCATGAAGTTAGAATCATGAAATCCTTTCGCTAAACCAAAAATAACTATACTTGCGATAGCTATCGCAAATACTCCTGTAGTTGCCATCAGGAAAAGGAATGGGCCACCCACCATAAATCCGATGAATGGAACATATAATCTGCCTCTTATATTTTTTCTTGACCACCGGTCAGCCAGGATGCCGCCTGCAATAACACCGATGAAAGATGAAACCTGGATGAAAGCAGTAGCTGATACGCCTGCTCCTCCAAGGCTCAGGTTAAACTTATCCTTGTAATATGTAGGGAGCCAGGCATAGATTACCCAGAAAGTCATGCCGAGAAGACATCCATAAATTATGATTACCCAGTAAGACCGGGATTTAAACAGATCGCGGAGTATCTGAAAAATACTTATCGTCCTTCCATCATCTTTATCAACACTTTTCAATTATGGTTAAACTTTCCCCAGGCTCTTCCCGGGGAGCATCCTTAAGAATAATAAAAAGTATGACTGCATAAACAACCCCGATAAGCCCAAACAGATGAAATCCATAACGCCATCCAAGGTCTTCTGCGATATATCCACCTGTTCCTCCAAGCGCCATTCCTGCATATACACCACTGTAAAGAATACCCGAAGCAAGAGATCTGGTTGGTCCCTTGTGGTAATCAATGATAAGGGCAACGGCTGCCGGCATATAGCAGGCTTCACTGATCCCCATTATTGCCCTGGCTGTGATCATCTCGGCAAATGAGCTCACAAAACCGGTCCAGATGGTAATGCCGGACCAGACCACCAGACTTATCACAATTACAAGTTTGCGACTGAAACGGTCGGCGAAATAACCACCAAAGGGGCTCAGAATTCCATACACCAATAAAAAAACCGAAGTAAGCAAACCGAACTGAGCATCACTCATAGGAATACTTTCCTTAATAGGATCACGCATAGAGGCAATCAATAATCTGTCGAGGTAATTCAGCAATGACACTACCCAGAGAACTCCAACAACGATCCAGGCATAGTATGTTTTACTTCTGTAATTCATGGTCAGTTTTAGAATTTATAACTCAGGGATCCCTGTCAACATAACAGCGTTATTTAGAGCCGGGATCTTCAACCGGGATTGTTTCTGCACTATTATGTATCAGACCCACTGTCACGTCACTTTTCTCAAGGCGTAAATCCAGGTATTGCTGTAGCTCCGATAATTTTATGGAATTAAAATTGAGCTTTTTCGCAATTTCATCTGATATACCCTCAGAAACCAGTGTTACTTTGCATCTTTTTGTTGCTGAGTTAAAATACAGAGCTGCAGTTATGCTCAACATATCATGTTTGCTTAATGGATCTCTTGCTTTTTGAAATAATATCTCATCAGAAAATTGAGCAAGGTCAATCACTTCCTGATGAGTTGGACTAACTCCTTCATAACATGGTGATAATAAGATGATCTCACCTCCGGTTTTCGTTGAAATAACGGCTGAGAAAATTCCTTTGGATGCCTGGAATAAATCGCGATCAACGGGAAAAGCACTTGAGACAGTGATGTCGGTTTTTTCTGAATAAGGAGCTCCAAAAACTTTTTTTCCCCATTTAACACCCTCCCTGTGTGCAGCAATAAAATGCCCGGCAACTATACGTACTACATTGCCATTCCTGTCTAAAACAGTATTAAGAATAAAATCAAACCCGGTGGCTGCGGCAAAATCTTCCATCTCTTCCCTGCATGGTGTTTCCACCTGACCAAGCAGCTGTTCGGTAGCTCCCAGAAGATGAACCTGTCCGGTGGTATATTCACCTGCCACCCCAGGAAGTAAAATCTTGGCCCCCCCACTCCATCCCGTAGGGTAGTGCGGTACGATATTACCGATTCCTATCCTTACATCAGCCTCCACAACTAAACGATTCACCCATATATCTGTTCCGCGCCGGGTAGTGCCAAAATGTTTAAGATTATCCTTGTCCAGACAATTATGGTTAATTATTTTCACCCGGCTGATAACATCATCACCAAATTTGGTCCTTATTTCCTCCGGTGTCATTTGACGATGTGTCCCCAGGGCAATTATCACGGTAATATCATTATCGGGCACACCTCCCAGATTAATTTCATCCAATACAATTGGAAGGATCTCCCTGGCTGGAGTCAAACGTGTAATATCATCGGCCAGAATGACAACTTTTTGTCCTTTTTTGAGCAGTTTACTGAGTTGTTCTGAGCTGAAGGGATTTTTAAGCGCCCGTATGGTTTCCTGCGAGATGCTATTTACGGACTTAATATCAGCAGGCTTAAGCTCATATCGTAAAGCATCCGTATCTATCTGTAAATTCAGTAATTTATCTCCGTAGTGAATATCGACTCTCTTTTTCATCATGATTAGTTATCTTTTTCTGCTTTTTCCCGGAATCTGATTAATAAATTCTATTTACAGGGAATTAATCTTACCTCCGTTTTTAATCATCCGCTCAATAGACTGTAAATTCATCATCAGGTATCTTATCTGGTGAAAATTATCTTTTCTGTAAATACTTATGCCTGGCCGTTGTTTATTTTTTCCGTGACCGGTCGACCGCCTGGCGCCACACTCCGCATTCTTATCTGTAAAGGTTTTCATGACAGTATTCCTTCCGCGCTCATACCATTCCTTTGCCCAAACTTCGCCCGTATATTCCAATATTGTCATAGTTGCAATAAGCAACTCGGTATGGGCCCACATTACTTTCAGATCATAGGTAGATCCCTTGCATTTCCCATTAAGACTGAAAACATTATATTCTTCAGTCCCCATACCCTCGAAAACATAATCCCAATCCATTTCTATCAGACGGCGGATGCGGTTTTTAACCGTAATCGAAAAGCTGATTGTTCTTTTTGCGTAAAGCCTCATAAAAGACAATCCAGAGGGCCTCAAGAGAATGTCCTGTAAACATAACCGATTCATATCCCGGAATTCTTGTGTAATCATGAAAAAGCTCTTCATTTAGCTATTCCGTATCCGGAATTCCAGAAATGGTTCATAATATGATTGACATGCTCATCCTGGAGTTCCTCAAGCTGCGGATCTTTGTAAAATGACAGAAGATTGGTCAGAGCCCATATAATAACGAAAGAGTGACCCTGGGTCCTGAGTCCTTTTTCATCTGTCCCTTTGACAGTAACACCCTCGTAACCGGGATTTTCGTAAGATTTAACCGATGACCAGATTGATTTTATGGCAATGGTGAGATCATCCTTGATTTCCTTCTGCTTTGTACAGCTCAATAAGACCTGCTGCAGCAAAAAGAGCCCCATAAATATCTTTGTCCGATCCCTGACCGGCAGTGGTTACAACAGCATCACCCTGGCAGTTGACCGAGTTACGCCATTTTCCATCTCCAGGATAATGTATTTTAACAGGAAATCCCGGGATTTTGTTGCGATCTCAAGGAACTCTTTCTCCCCTCCGAAATTGTTATATAAATATGAATAAACCCATATTCCGCGACCCTGATACCAGATATATTTTTCATCGTCAGCTACTGAGCCATCATCATTAAGCTCACACATAAAACCACCGAATTTGCTGTCGTACCCGCCTTTTTCCCAGAATGGTAAATATTGTTTAAAAATCCGGTCGTTGTAATCGTCCCGTCAACTCCCTGAGGGTCATTCCGGCGATCATTTCGGGTATTTTCGTGAAGGCTGTGGACTGATAGTCTGTAATCCTAAGTTTTCAGGTTCGGAGTATATGAGACGATAATCCTTTTGCCGGTGAAATCAGGTCCTTTCTTATTAAAATCAAGCGATTCCTGTTTTTGACATCCTCATATTTAAAATTGAATATGAATATAGAAAATATTTAATTTTGAATTGTATCAGGGTAAATAAATTTATTTGTAGACTGATTCCACCAATAATTTCCAAGAATTATAACCGAAATAAGTAACTGGCTTATTTCGTCTCGAATTACCTATTAGGAATATATTTATATTTTCCTATATGAAACTTTCCGACAAGATTTATTATTTTTTCAAATGGTCATGGCCAGTTTAGATGCTTATGGAGAAATTTAAATGTTCCTTCGTCCCGCATAGAATGACCTCCATTAAAGATTTCAAACTCCGTTTTGTCTCCAAGATTAAACTGGTCGTAGACATTTTTTACTTTTGCATATTCATAGGCAACCCATTCATCAGGCTGAACAGTATCATCATGTCCCCTTTCAACCATAAAGGGCCGGGGGAAAATCAGGTAGGCCATCTCGGCATAACTAAAGGTACTTCCCATGTTAAAATAGGGCATCTCCCACTCAATGGAAGTCATAAACCCGTTCGGGAAATGGGTATCCACTACTTTTCGCGTCCAGTTGCCGAAATCGCCTGAACATATTGACAGGCAATAATTTTCTAATACAGCCGGTACGCGCATGGCAGTTTCACCTCCATAGCTAAGTCCGTAAAATGCTATTCTTTTGCTATCCACAAAAGGGAGTGTTCCAAGCCATTGCAGGGTTTGATCATGTTGTGCAATTATAAATGAAAAAAGGGTTTTCTTTATAGTATTTGCTTTTCTGTCGAGCCAGCGGTACAGATCTTCGCCGCGATAAAGGTTGAATGGTGAAAAAACAATGAACCCCTCATCTGCCAGTTTGGCTCCTGTATTATTATAAGCTGTGCTGTTTCCCTCAATAAGATCTTTGGGTAATCCGTTACGTCCATGCTGACAAACAACCACAGGTCTCCTTTCTCCGGGCTTAATATCTTTTGGTATCAGGAGAATCCCATAGGCAGGCAGATCCGGAAAAACATCCAATACTACTTCATACCCCGTCCATCTCGTTTCATCATAAACTTTTCGCGTAAGAGGATTGAAAGGTAACTTCGTATCATCAAACTTACCTAAAATTTCTTCCTGGTAATATTTTCTATAATTTTTCCCTTCCTCTATAAAGTGATCAGGTGAAAAATAGGGATGATAAGATTTGGTGCTCCATACCTTGTTGCCGAATTCCGGCATTACTTTATAAAGGAAAAACCTGTTTCTCTCATAATCAGAGTCATGCATGAGTCCCTGGACATGGTTCTCGAGTTCTTTAACCTGCCTTTTCTGTCTTTCCTCCGGATTAAACGATTTACGGTTGTCAGCAGAAAGTTCATTGGTAATATTTAAGGAAGGTTTATATCCAAGGGAACGGACAAATGAACCCAGGGCTTTTTCCGAACCAAAATATTCAGGCTCATTTCCTTTGGCACTGATCAATTGTCTGACCTGAAAGCCAGGTTTAACCAATTCATCTATCCTTTTAAACTCAGTCTGAACATCAATAAAAGCGGGAGTCCTTATTTTACCCTTGTTATCTGTTTCAGGGACCATACTATGTTCTACAATAAGCGGACGCGGGGCAATAAGTGATGCCAATTCGGCATCTCCGAATTCGGTAAGAAGTCCCCAGATGTTTCGATAGATAGGTTCATCCCAAACCTTCTGGCGTGAATTAAAATATCCGCTTACAAGGACAGCATCAATTCTTTTATCAATGGCAGCAGAGTAAAATGCCAAAAGACCTCCCTCGCAGTATCCTGCCACTCCAATCTTTTTATCCTTATCAACAGATTGTCTGAACCAATCAACTGCTGACATCACCTTCATCACTTCGTATCCAATAACATGATGTCCCATATGAAATGCCTGCCTGTAAATCCATTCCCGGTAAGTCTGCTGTTTATCACCTGTAAAAAGAGTTGCCCTGCTGATCAGAACGGGGATCAGCACCTGGAATCCATTCTCTGCCAGACAACGTGCAAACTGAGATTTGACTGGTATTCCGGGTGACAGCCCGGCAAGTTGTTCAGGAGTCTGGTCTGCATCAGGGATAGCGATGATGTTAGCGACCGGGTCTGATTTGGGCTGAAGCAGAAGCCCCTCACCATATACTCCGTTCAAAACCGGCCATCGAACCTGGAAAACACGATACCTGTCTGTTTCTGCAATGATCAGGGGGTCATCGTTACTTGATATTTTTTGCATTGACACCTGAGGGTATTCTTCTTTAATTCCCTGGTTATAACTAACATATGGCTGGCTTTTATCGTCAACCCCAATATATTTCATTAAATGTTTGCGGTTTGGCTCAACTGACTTCTCATATGCATCCTGTGAACTGAAATTACGATTCCAGAATTTTGCCCGATCTAACAACTGATTCTCTGATCTTATCTTCGACAAATTTGTGAGCGCCATCCATTACTTTTTTATCTATTTCACCTTCCCATGTAAGTTTATTAGTACCGGGAAGGACCTCCGGCATGTTATTATACTGAAAATTCACCTTTTCCTTTTCCTGAGGAAATGGATTGGCTCCGGTTTCTCCGAATACTGAGAAAATAGCCACACCCAGAAGTGTAATTATATTTTTCATGGCAGTCAGATTTATTTATTAAGATTCTCTTCCTGATTCAAATATTAAATATTTTTTTCATGATTCACAAATGATCTGTTTATATTTTATAATTACACATATAATTTACAGATCTTTAAAATCAAATTATATTATGATGAAGATAGTAGTATTAGACGGATATACTCTTAACCCGGGAGATCTGTCCTGGGAAGGGATAAAACAATTTGGTGTTCTGACTGTGCACGATCGCACGGACCACAGACCAGATATTGTAATTAAAACCATAGGTGATGCCGAAATTATTTTCACCAATAAAACACCTCTGCCCAGGGAGGTATTAAAAAAGTTACCACGGTTAAATACATTGGGGTACTGGCAACAGGTTATAACATTGTTGATACAGCTGCAGCAAAAGAATCTGGTATTATAGTCACTAATATACCTGCGTATGGAACTACAGCTGTTGCACAGTATACTTTTGCATTGCTGCTTGAAATGTGCCACCATGTCGGAGAACATAATGAAGCCGTAAAAAAAGGATCGTGGTCAACAAGCATCGATTTTTGTTTTTGGAACTATCCGTTGCTTGAACTTGCCGGTAAAACAATGGGACTTATTGGTTTTGGCCGGATAGGACAGGCTACAGCAAAAATTGCCACTGCTTTTGGTCTCAATGTTCTGGCATTTGACCCTGATTTCAACCCTGAAATGGAAAATAATAATTGCAAATTTTCAGCACTTGATGACTTGTTTGCCCGGTCTGATATTGTCAGCCTTCATTGTCCGTTACTTGAAAGTACCATGGGAATAATTAATAAACACAACATAGAAAAAATGAAAGATGGAGTAATGATAATAAATACCTCCCGGGGACTGCTGATTATTGAAAAAGATCTCAGCAATGCATTAAATAGCGGAAAATTGCAGGAGCAGCTGTCGATGTTGTTTCAGATGAGCCAATAACCGCAGATAATCCGCTGCTTACTGCTAAAAATTGCATAATAACACCTCATATTGCCTGGGCTTCCAAAGAATCCCGTCTGAGATTAATGAATACTGTTACCGAAAATCTTAAGTCGTTTCTGAATGGAGTACCAGTTAATGTTGTAAATCTTTAATTACTGATTGATAACATAACAGATGAATTTTTAAATTCAGGCCGGTACCGGGGGTTGGTACGGCTGATTTTTGAAATTACAGGTAATAATACTCTTAACGAATTATACGAACTGCCTTCAATCCTTCTTTCCACCAATCCTGAAGAGGACCGCGTGACAGACTTTTAAGAGCATTACCTCTGGTGACTTTAGATATGTCCAGGTTTGCATAAAGCACATCCTCACCATAAATTGAGGCCTCCTTAATTATATTTCCATCAGGAGCTATAATACGGCTTTGTCCGTGAGAACCGGTGGCATCAGGATTAGCGGGAGCATTTGACTGGACAATATAGACATTGTTCTCAACTGCCCTGGCCTGTATCTGCGCCCTGTAAGGGCCAATTTTATTTTCCTCTTTCACTCCTGACTCATGTGATATATAGAAGATAACTTTGGCACCGGCAAGTACCGGTAAACGAACCAGTTCAGGATAACGTTCATCATGACATATTATAATTGAACAAGGCAAACCATCGATCTGGAAAACTGAAAGATGATCTCCCGGATCGGGCCAACGTTCGGCTAGCTGAATTTTATGATACCTTTCAATAATCTTTCCCTCAGGGGAAATAACAGCAGCCGAGTTATATAGTTTTGTCCCTTCACGGTAAGGCATTCCGACAATAGCATAAACTGAAGACTCCCTGCAAGCCTGCATAACCTGCTTCTCAGCAGAGTTTATCTGGTCCTCAGAAAGATCTAAAATAACTTGTTCAAAATATCCCGACAATGCGCATTCGGGAAATATGACAACCCTGGCCCCTTCTTCAGCACACTTTTTAATAAAACCGTTAATCCTGATAACATTTACAGGCAGGTCGCCGGAGGAACGCATCTGAACTGAAGCAACAGGCAGTATTGAGTTCGGTGATTTGTAAGTAACACCAGGCTGATTTTTTTCTGCATCATTATTTACCTGTCCGCTAACTTTATTGCAAAAAAGATATGAAAAACAGATAATAAGGAATATACCTTTCAGTCCTGATATATCCCTCTTCCGAAATAAAATCTTAGGTCCTTCCATATAACATTTTTAAAGTATTTCAATAGAATGAATATTTGGTATCATCAATTTAAGTATCAACCATGCTGATAAATAAGCACATCCGGCTATCAGGAATATAACAAAATATGAACCTGTTAAGCCAATTAAAAGTCCGATAAAAGGAGCAGATAATGCTCCACCTGCCGCACCGGCAAATCCGGCAATACCTGTCATCGAACCGACAGCTTTTTTAGGAAAGATATCCGATACTATGGTAAATATATTTGAAGCCCATGCCTGATGACCGAAGGCAGCACATGTGATCAAAAAAACTGACCATATAATATTAACCTGTGACACAAAAATAACAGGCAGGACAATCAGGGCGCAAAACAGAATTGCAGTTTTCCTTGAGAAGTCAATGGATCTTCCGATTTTTAATGAACCGTGAAGAAAGCCAACCTCCTGCGATGCCTCCTAAACCGGCAAAGGAATAAATCACAATTAACGGTAAAACCAGCTCTTTGATATTTATATTATGCATTTTATTGAGGAAGTCCGGTATCCAGAACAAAATAAACCACCAAACCCAGTCAGTAATAAACCTTGATAAAACAATAGCATAAGTAGGCCGGTATTTAAAAAGAGCCTTCCAGCTGATTTTTCCTGACTGATCAGGCTCATTGTCTGAAAGTATATAGTCAAGTTCTGATCTTGTCAGACTAGGATGATTCTGTGGGTGAATAATAAAACAGCAACCAGAAAATAATCCATATAAACCCAAGGCAACCCGTAATAATAAATGCCCATTGCCAGCCATAAAGCCAGAAAAATACCTGATACCAGAACAGGTGTTAAAAATGCCCCAACACTGGAACCTACATTAAATACACCCTGTAGCAAATGCTCTTTCTTTTTTGGGAAACCATTCAGCAACAGTTTTTACTGCTGCAGGGAAATTGGCTGATTCTCCTATTCCCAGGAAAAAACGCATTAAGGAAAATGTCAATACACTTCTGGCAGCTGCATGAGCGGTACTTGCAATACTCCATAAAGCAATTAGCTAAAGTATAACCCAGACGGGTACCAAATTTATCCAAAAATCTTCCTGTGGTGATCAAACCTATTCCATAGGCAATCTGAAACGTCATTACGATATACCCATAATCAATTTCAGACCATCCCAGATCTTCTGATATATAAGGCTTTAAAATTCCAATAACCTGCCGGTCGATATAGTTAATTGTTGTTGCAAAGAAAAGCAGTGCAACTATACGCCAGCGGTAATTATCTGACTCTTTTTTCACATCAGGTATTTTGAGTTTCAGGTCCGGTATTCCATCCAGGCATCACGAAAATGTTTAATCGTTTCCCACCTGGCATTAATTGCAGTGTTACAACTTGATGAAAAAATAAATCTGTTTTTATATGGTTTCATTCTTGCAAACAAGATTCTCTAACATAATTAAAAACTTCTTTCCTGGTTTTCAGGTCCCTTGTCTCTATTGCGCTTATTCCGCCCGTTATAATGAACTTATCATGAGTAATTCGCGCTGCTTCATCAAGTTCAATATTCCCCATTGGAGGAAAAGCAACTCCTTCCAGTCCATCCACTTTAAGTGAAGAGATAAGTTTAGATTCTCTCTCTGGTTTCCACAGGCATGAATGAAGAATCTGGCTCCGTTTCATGACAAATTGCACTGGCCTTTTCGTAGAATGAAGCGGAATATGCCTCCACAAATTGGGGCGGATGAAACATAGTGTCGAGGTTATCCATGGACATAATTACCGGAACACCGTTTGAACACTGTCCTGACCAGATCGAGCATGTGCTTTTTCATGCAGATCAAGAACTCTTTTTGCAAATTCAGGATGTTCCAGTAAAAAATAGACCGAATTAATTGGCCCCATAGTAAAATGAAGCATTTTCAGAGGACTGAACAGGTCACCCACGATAATAACACCTCTTTCTCCGACTTCCTGCAGACCTGTTTCATATTTTGTCTTATTGAATTTCCATTTCCTGGAAGCGACAAATTGTTCAAAAAGACTGTTTTGCTCCATATAATCGGTTATCAGGAAGTCTTTTTGAACAATTGTGGATTCATCAAAAACATATATTAACTTTTCTGACAATTTCCCGGTAGTGAAATGATATTCCTTGCTGATAATTTTATTACTTCCGTCAGATTCAATTGAAGTAACTATTTCTCCGTCTTCAAAATATTCATCACAAATCCCGCCAATCCATGCTTCATCCTGTTTACAGTAAATATTACGGCTGAAGACATCTGCTCCCAGGATAGTTGATCATATCAAGCTGGGTACTCACAATGTTTTAATTCTTCGGGAAATATGCCATGGTTTTTATGATGGGCAAACCATTGCCAGTAATTTGGAGCAAAAATAAACCTCGATGGTAACTCGTTTTTAAGTACCAGTCCGATTTCATCTTTGGGACTCAGTTTCATCTGCAAAAAGTTAAAATGTAAGTTCTATTTATTTCTCTTTCCCTTCAGTTCGGGTAATATCACATTTTTCAGGGCAAATTCAGAAATCTGGTGATTTGGCGACGTTTCGTCAATTACCAGGTAATAATGATCAGTTTCACCCATGGAAACGAGTCTTGTAATAACACTTTGCTCAAACAGGTGCATATCAGCATCATAATCCCGGGCAGGATCATGTTGTTTCTGACCGAAACAGCAGTTATCCCGGCGATTTAGAATCTGTACCTGTTTACGGCCCTCGCCATACGCTCCAAGTAAATAAAGATCGGGATAACCGGCAATTTCACAATAGAGCTGCGGCAGAAATTGTTCGATATCACCAATGGAGGATCCAACTCTGTAGTACAAGGGAATGGACCCCGCCACATTAAAACTGTATTTAATCCGGTCATCGAGAGCGGAAATAAGATTTGTTGTCCAGCCGCCCCCCGAAAGTCCGACCATGTCAACTCTTTTATATTTATAAACCTTCATAACGTAATTCAGACTAACAATAGTCGGATCGAGGAATAATCTTAATCCATAAGTTGGGAGAGGGTCGGGAATACCCAGGTCAGTATTGTATACTTGGCAGTGATCAAAATTGCAGTTCCGTTCAACAGATTCTTTAACATGAGGCATATACACTGAAAGAACATCAAATCCGGCTTCCAGCAAGCCTGTAATGGTTGCTTCGATCCTGCTGTAATGAAGTTCATCATCAATCAGTGTACAACTATGGCCGGGATTGAATACTATAAGCCTTTTATTTCTGTGGACAGGAACAAAAAGATATGCAAGATCCTTTACAGAATCAACTCCCTGAACAGGGATTTCGATCCTGTCCACGCGATTAACAACCTTATGAGGGTGCAGTGGGCTTGGGATACCTGATGTTACAATAACATCCGACCGGTCGGGGATATGGCTGGAATTCCAAATGGCCCGGATTATTTCAAGCCGCTTGTTAATAACATCACCCTGATTTACAATCCTGATTTCCCTGTCATCACAATTTCCTGGTGTACAATCTACAAATTGAGATTCGGCCTCAGACATTGCAAGGAAAACCATCACATATACCAGAAATATGGTGGGCAAATAACGATCTGAAAATATTGTAAGCCTGAACATGCTATTCCCTGCTTTTGTGTGAAATTTTAATAAATTTTTGATAGAAATTTATCTGACTGATATTTCAGATTTATTAATTGAACTATCTGATTTATATATCTTATTTATGTTTAATGTGTTATTATTGATGAAGCTGATACCTGTGCTCCTATTCTTTATATTTGCCAGAATAACAGTTTTCCGAGTGTATTGCAATCTCTAATGACAATATTTTGTGAGCTGTCGATAACGATAAGCGATTCAGCTTTTTCTTCACTAAAAGCTTTTATCTCAGAAATTCCGGAATCTTTAACATCATTCAGATATATAGCGGGGCGGTAATCAGGTAAGTCATATGACAAGTCAATGTTTTCCATTGTCAGCCCGCTTACATGCCGGCAATAAAATCCATAAGAGGGAAGCAGGCCAAACATTCCAAACTCTGGATATTGATCAGGAAATTCCTCAACTTTCCGCATGGCAAGCTCCTCGGTTCCCCCTCCTTTAAAGGTCAGACGTATGTTGCTCAATAAAATATTCCTTGCTGGGAACGAGGGTAAGCCGGTAATTGAACAACCGGTCTTGCCAATGTTTGTTGCCTGTACATTACTAATGATTACATTGAATAACCTTCCCATTCCGGGTTTTTCCATATTCTCTTTAAACAGACGGCCACGGTTACCTAATCTGATAAAAATGGGACAACTGACTTTGTCCATATTAACATCTGACACTGACACATTATCCAAAGACCCCCCATCAACCATTTCCAAAGCGATCCCCGCCAAATTAGTTTCATATATTATACAATTGTTCAGGTTAATATTCTGAAAATCTCCATAAGATTCTGTTCCCAGCTTAAATGCATTACAATTGGAACTAAGTACACAATTGGTGATGGTGATGTTTTTGCATGACCTGTCAAATGTGCTTTTAATAACAATAGCATCATCACCGCTGACTATATTACAGTTTGAAATCCGCACATTATCGCATGCATCGATATCAATCCCGTCATTGTTGTGGTTTACCCGGCTACTGACAGTAATACCATCAATATTAACGTTCGTGCATGCCATATAATGTTGAACCCACATAGGAGAGTTAAGTAAAGTAATGTCTTTAACCGTTATATTCTTACAATTAATGAAACGAATCATATAAGGTCGCACTCTGTAAGAATCATGCAGAGATTTTTTAATAAATTCATTAGAAACCTGAAAAGATGCACCATTTCCATCAATAATGCCATGGCCGTTAATAGCAATATATTGCAGATCTTCACCATAAATCAGACTCTTGTTGGTATAATTATCGGTATAGGATCGGATTTTAGATACAGTAACCGGATAATCGTTTAAATCCTTACTTCCTTCGAGAACAGCTCCAGTCTCCAGGTATAATGAGACAAAACTTTTCAGAAATATAGTCCCGGAAATATATTTACCTGCCGGGAAATAAACTGTTCCACCTCCTTTGTCAGCGCAGTCGTCAATTGCCTTTTGAATAGTTTTTGTAGTTATTGTTTTTCCATCTTTTACGGTTCCGTAATCCAAAATATTAAAAAATGGATCCTGGGCTAATCCCAAATAGCAAAAAGCAAATAAAATGGTTGATAATAATATTCTGTTCATTGTTATAGTTATTAATTAAAGATTCTTCTTTTTTATCCGGCTTTATTAAAAGGGATAATATTCCTGATTAAAATTATTCGTGGCACCTTTCCAGCTTTCAGGAGGGTAAAGATCTTGAAATCCGGAAATTATCATAAAAGCTAAAGGGAGAAAGATATTTCTCATCATGTTTTGTTTTTCAGATTGCCTTTCAATAATACAAAATTTTTATAGAAAAAATATTCTGTTATGTTAATTTCATTCAGGAAGATTTACTTCAAAAATAATATTTCTTTATGTGACAATCGGTAATCATGCATAAGACCTCTTTGATTTTGACTTCGTCGAGCTCCGCTTCGCTCCGGTTCTTCGTTAGCCCCTTACCCTAAAGGGTGCGAAGAACCGAGTCCCACAGGACGAGCTCGGCGCAGCCAAAATCAATTACTCCCTTTAGGGTCGGGGCAAATAATTGATTTTCAAGCATCAAAATATTTATATGCATGATTCCCGATAGTCATTTTCCTTTATTTACATTTTATCCCTGGTATTCCTAAAAGATTTTTTTTATATATTCCTTAATACCTTAACAATATGTAAACTACTGGGCTCACTTATTACGGAATACGATAATGATACAATCGTAAACTAATGATAAAGGCTAATATGACTTTATCCCAGAAAAAGCAGGCAATAAAAAAATGCAGATTAAAGGAGTTCAAAGTCAGGTTGGGCTCAGAAGGTGATTTGCTATTTGTTTTAAATACTCTCTCTGTAATTCCTTAACCTTCATCAGCTTTTCACCGGATGCTTTTTCCAGATAAGTACCACCCGTAATAAAGCAAGTAAAGCCCCCGGATGCAATGCCCCATGAAGCGGCATCTGTTAAATCAAACTCTCCTTTTGATTTTGTTTTAAGTTGCCAGGCCAGTGAGGTAATTATCCCTCCGGCAAAGTTATCGCCACATCCTGTTGTATCCCCCAATGGAACAGCATTAGATTTTAAGAGATCAGTTATTGATTTTGAAACGGGTAATTGCAGTATATCTGTTTTTTTAAACAGCCTGCCTCCAGACCATAAAAAGATATTATTTGCTCCATTGGTAATAATGAAAGAAGATACCTCCGTGGAAGAAAAAAAATCTGCTGCACTTTCAATGGTCCTTTTTCCGCTTATTTTTAAGGCCTCTTCACGGTCCATAATCAGAATGTCAATCAATCTGTAACAATTATTATCATTACCAGGAGGCCATGGTTTATCTGGGTTGGTCTTTTCATTCATGAAATCAAAAACAGTATTTAATACCGTAATGCTATCATTATGTTTTGCCCTTTCAAGAAGCGAGGTTAAGTTACTGTGAATATGCGGAACCAGTGCTGTTCCACCAAAACAAGCAATCTGCGAATTGAAAAAATCGTGGTTCAGTGTTCTGGGAGAATATTCCCATGCTGCTCCGATATTATTTACGAAAGTTCTTTCACCATATCCATTATCATATCCGGGATCAGAAAAAACATCTGTGAATGGGGAGTTTTTAATGTTTGTAGTCTTATAGTTTTTAATATCAAGAGGAGTTTTCCTGACTATATCAAAAATTTTCCTGGCGGTTTCATCTTCTCCTGCAATACCAAAATACTTTACAATATATTCCTTAGTGTCGAGTAACTGTGAAGCATTAATGAGAGATACAAGGGAAGGTCCTCCCACATTAAATGCATCAGGCGGCCTGCCTCCGGTAATTTCTTTAAGTATTTCAGAATATGAACAACCCGAAAACTTCTCAAGTTCTTCCGTAAAAACAAGTTTTCCGGGACTTAAACCGCCATCACCTGATTTTTCAGACTTAAATTTTATGAAACCCGGTTGATTAAATGATATCCCATTATAAAGGAAGTCTCCAAGAGCACAACCGGTTCCCGAAATAATAATCTTTTTCAAACTCATTCTCAACTATTTAACCCTTCTCTTTAAACCTGGAAAAGATGGTTTATATATTTTACTTTATTTTATACCAGTAAGTGATTCTAATGCAGGCAAAGGTTCACCCTCGCGGTAACTCAGGTTCTCGAGACTTCTTTGAAAACTCAGCCAGAATTGAAATTCATGATCATATTTCCCCATTGCGATACCTAAACGAAATGGAGTATACTCATTCAGCCATGCTTTCCTGAAAATCTCTTTTACTTCTATAATTGCATCCAGCATATCAGATGTTCTGGAATGATATTTACCCTGGTTTCGTTACTTATCCATAGCCTGAAATCGCCCGATCCCGGCTTTTCACTTAACTGCTTCCAGAATCCGGCGATCTCTCCGGCATAAAGATATTTCAATCCGATATAATCAAGCATCCTTGCACCTGCAAGAATAGCTGTAAGTGAAGTTGAATCAATTCCATATTTCATAGCGCTTCTGATATAAATCTGAGCATCCTCAGCTGCCATTCTTCCGTTGTGGAGGTTTTCTTTATTACTTTCTATCATTTTCAGGGATCTGGCAGTAAACGGATTTGCCCAAAAGGCCGGATCTGTTGAACCTACGGATTTTCTCATAAGTGCTTCAGCCAGGGATAATGATTCAAGTGCTTTCCCAATTAAATCGGCCAGAGGAGGCTGATACTGTGCCAGGGCATAATTTTTAAAGAAATTATCCCGGTCCATCTGTTCATTTTGCCACGAAGCAATAGATCCATAGGCCATATCAGGAAATCCCATCCGCATAATCGTCTGAGAATCATCAGTCCAGCCTGAATTAATAAATCCAATCGCATTATATTTTCTTCCTGCTTTTATAAGTACGTCAGTGTTTAAAAAAGATACTTCAAAATCAGGGGACACCCAGTTCCAGTTTTTAATTGCACCCTGAACAATAATAGGAATTCCGGATTTTGAAAACGGACTTAACAGTTGTTCATACCTTTTGTCATCTAATGGGTCATAATGCCAGGGTACGGCAATTATTTTCGGAGAAACCTTCGGAATTATTGAAGGGTATTTTTGGAGCATGTCTGCCAATACCAAAGCGCGTTTACCCTGCTTCTCTACTATATCAGTAGTCTGCTTAAGCATAGTTAGATAAAGCTCTTCAGGTGTTTTATTCCGCTTCCTGGCTTCATATTCAAGTAACCAGGTCTCATCAAAACCTATATGAAAAAACGGACTCGGAAAAAGCTTCGAAATCTGTGTTATCCAATCATCAAGCAAAGGTTTAACTCGCGGGTCATCCGGGATAAACTCACCACCATGAGGAACTACGGAAAGATCGGCATAATGCTCTAAGCGGAATAAATCATGCAAATGGCCGTATAGTTCCATGTTTGGGATAACATCAATATGCCTGGCTCTGGCATATTCAATAATCTCTTTTACCTGTTCTTTGGTAAAACGTGCATCTGCCATAAGGAGAGGATATCCATCGAGTTCAATGGTAGGCTTCGGAATAAAATAAATATTGATTTGCTTTCCATCGTGAAAGGAAATCAATCTGATTCTTTATTTCTTCAATTTTAGGAAATTGAGAATGGCTCATATCCATCATAAATCCCCTGTATACAAGAACGGGCCAGTCTTCAATTTCAACTTCAGGAATGATTGCTTTATCTCCCGTACCTTCAATCATCTGACGTAAAGTCTGAACACCATAGTACAGTCCTGCCGATGATTTTGCTGTTATCCTGATATTTTCAGAAGTAATTTTTATCCTGTATGATTCACGTGAGCCGGGTCCGGATTTTTCATCCGGGACAGGTAACGGATCGGAATTACCGGTACGTTCAAAAATAATAGAAGCTCCTGATGAGGACGATTCCTTTACCGGTATATTTGTCAACGTGATTTTTGAAAGCAACCCGCTGAGTTCCCTGGCAGCAAAGATATCCTCTGATCCTGGTTTTGATGAAAATCCTATAGTCAATCCTTTTACTGCAAGGTGCCCTTGTCCGTAAATGACTTTCTGAGGTTTAGGTAAAATCGGATTATGATCCGCGGCAATTGCTGACAGAGTTAATAATATCAGCCCTGAACAAAAAAAATGTCGTCTCATAGCTATTTCAATTTTATTTCATTTAAAAGATTAAGAGCATTTTCCACTAATATTTCACCAGAACCGGGTGCACATCTTGAACTCACCGGTTCATAATTTCCTTCGATAAAAGCTTTTCTGTCAGGAATATAACCGATGGAACCATTGGTAAGCTCAACAACTATTGTATATGGAAATGGCGATCTGCTTCTGATATATGTTCCCAATTCGGTAAATATTTCTCCGGGCAGACTTACAATAGCCACTTTATCGCCTAGTGTAAACACCTGAATTTCAGCCTCAACAGGTTTTCCATGTCTGTTGTAAACATCTATTATCTTAAACGAGTTGACAAAATCAAGAAAGGGAGCTGCACCAGGCTTTCCATATTTAGCTACTGTTTCCTTTGCTTTAGGCAAGTCATCAGGTGAAATTTCCGCCAGGGGTAGATTTACAGTTTTTCTTATTACTGATATGTTAGTTACATCAACAGGTTGCATCCGGGTATAGGTTTTAATTACTTCACCCGAAAGGACTGTGCCAAGTCGCTGCGCTTCAGCAAAACTGCTTTGTGGCTCCCTGCTCTTCACATTAATATGATTAATATTTCCGGAACAACCCTGTCCAAACAGAGTAACCATTTCCTCACCTTTTATCTTACCCAGTATATTTGACAGGGTATATGGAAGATCGGCAGAAATTTGAACACCGCCGGTATTATCCAGATGCAATGCAAAATCCACATAGGTTGATATAGGTTTACCATCATTCGTCTCGGCATACAGGACTGACACATCAGGATCAATGGGCCCGGCCGGCTTAATAATTTTAGGATTTAATTTACCGGGATTCCAGCCTACTGTTCCATCAGTCATGAAGAACCTGCGGTTAAAGCTGATTGACTCTTCATGCCCCAGACCAAAAGAAATTTTTGCAGGTTGCAAAGCATCATTGGCTTGTTTGATACTTTCTGCAATAAGGCCCGGAAGTTTCGAAATATACAGATTAAGAATCTCTGCGCTTTTACCGGTCGGGCTGTCTCTCCCATCTTTTTTAGGAATGACAGGGCCGGTGTGAGCATGAGTAGCGCTTATCATAACATGATCAGCGTCTATTCCTGTTGATTTTGCAGCCAAAGCCCTGGCTTCAGTTACAATATCAATGGGAAGGCCTATTAAATCGCAGGATACTATTGCAATTTTTGAGTTGTCTTTTTCGAGAACCAGTGCTTTGGCATAAAGGTCATCGTGAATTTTTTCTGCTCCCCGTTCATAATAATATCCTGCCATCGGGATACCAACAGGAGGTGTTATTTTAACTGCAGCTGCACCTATTTTAAGATCTCCTGCGAAGGTTGTCAACGGGAAAATAAATATACTTAATAAAAAAACCTTTGAGAAAATCTCTGTCAATTTCCAACCACCTGAACATTTCTTAGCTTTCATGATATTTCAATTTTAATGATCTTATCCTTAACTCAATTTAAACTCAGCACAACAATATTTAAGCTGCCAGCAAAATCGTTTTTCTGCTCTTTATTGATCAATATATTTTTAACTATACATCTTTGAAATCCATCATCAAAGGTTTTTGTTTTAAACCACCGGTTGTTACGATTAAATAGATGAATCCTGCCAGGAACCAGATGCCTCCCATAATTTTTGCAGGAGCCGGAAGACTTATCCAGATAGAAAGACAGAATAAAAAGCCAAGGCCCGGCAATAATAAATCCATGAAAATCTTTCGTTTTTCTCCTAAGGGCCTTAGAAAAAAGAATTGACGGATTGACGCAATATTAACTCCCATAAATGCCAGAAAGGCACCAAAATTTAACAACTCTGCGGCACCCTGGTAGCTGATAGCCATTGATCCGACAATAGTAAGTATTCCGAGAATTATAATATTATAACTCGGGGTATTTCGTTTTAAATCAAGATGAGAAAATATTTTTTTCGGAAGCACTCCATCTCTGCCCATTGCAAAAAGCAATCTGGCAGCCCCGACTTGCCCGGCTAATCCACTTCCAAGACACGCAATAAACAGAATAACTGCAATGGCATTGAACAGAAACTGCCCTCCTACCCTTGCTGAAACATCAAAAAATGCTGTTTCCAGATTAGGAAAAGTATTATAATCCGGCCAGACCTGTTGTGCGAGATATATCTGAAGTCCGCTGAATAACCCTGTAAAAAGACAAACCAATACCGGGGCCAATAACATATTTCGTTTGGGATTCTTTACATCTTCAGCTAAAGTAGTTACTCCGTCAAAGCCAATGTAAGTCAGCGCTGCAAAGGAGGTGGCGGTCATAATGGCACCAAAATTAAATGTTTTGGGATTATAAAAAGGTTTAAAGGAAAAAAGTCCGCTCCAACCCTGTAGCACGAAAAATATACTGAATTGACAGCACAATGAAAATGCCTATAACAACAAACATTACAGCCAGCAATAATTCATTGGACCGGGCAGTAGTGCGGATCCCCCGCAGGTTTAAAAAGGTAATAATAAAAACAAATAATACGACCCATATAAGGAATGGGACTCCCGGTAACAGTCGCTGTAAGGTCAATGAACCATAAACTGTATTAATAACAGGAACTATTAAATAATCAAGTATCATTGCCCAGCCTGCAAGAAATCCAAAGTAACTGTTTAGTCCCTTTCCAACGTAGGTATATGCTGACCCTGCCGAAGGAAATAATGAAGCCATGCGTCCATAGCTTATTGCGGTAAGCATCATGGCAACCATTGCAATCAGCAGTGTTGTAACCATGTGACCTTGAGAACTTTTAGAAGCGATGCCGAACAAACCTATCGCCGCTATAGGCTGAATAAGAATAATGCCATAGAAAATCAGATCCCATAATCCAAGCACCCGACGCAGATGCGGTACCGGTACTTTCTCATTTCCAGGTGAATAAGTATTCCCTGTGCTCATAATAAAGATATTTACCGGAACCTGATTGTGCCGAAAAACTGAGGCAGATGAAAATTAGGGACAGGATTGTTAACGGGCGACCATGTAAGAAAATGAATATTGGTACCCTTCTCAGCAATATTGTAAAAATTTGCACGCCATTCAATACCTGGTTTCGGAAGAAGGATCTTAGAGTACCTGGCAAGCATTTCAAGCGGTATCCTGTATTCGATAGTCCATGTTACCGGTTCGGTAATTTCAGGATCAACAATCTGTGGTAAAGAGTGAGCAATTTCAACTTTTCTGATATCCTCCACATCGAGAGGATTACGTTGTTTGGTCGAAAAATCATTATAATTCATTAAAGGTGTCCCCCCGCAATTGATCTCAAGGTTGAAATACCTGTCAGGGAATGCCGGATCAGGTGAAAAGAAAAATTCTACCGCAGGTTCCTCGTAAACCGGTCCGCAAATTTCAGTTACCAGGCAGCGAACATACCTGTCATTGACACGGAAGATGACATACAGGTTCTCATTATCATACATCATTCTTGCCTGAACTGTTGGAGTAAATAAAGGCTTATCACCCATCGGATTTTTAATATCAAGGCTTTAATATTCTGCCATTCTGATTTATTCCAGTTCCCGTCTATTAACATTGAACTGTTTAACTTCGATACATTATAAACCGAACTGTTTTTCATATCTCCTTTCTTTTGTGAGGTACAACCTGGGGTTAAAAAAATAAAAATAAACAAAATAAAAGTATTAGTCTTCATTTTATGGTAGTTTAAAAGTTGAACTGCAATACGGTTCATAAATGTAAAAATTATGATCTGATATATAATTTTTCACCTGACAATGACCAGATCGCCAAGCAACCTTTTAAGAATATTGTCCTGAGGATATCCGTGTCCGAGGTGTTGTCTGAAACCTTCTGCATAATCCGAATTCACCTCTTTTCCCCTCTTTTGTGCAAATCGTTTCATTGATAAAATATATTCATCAACCTTATGATGAGAAAGCAACCAGTTGCGTTGACTTGCATGGCGGGCAAGCATCTCCGCCTTAAATTCTATCTCCTTTGTAATATCAACATACATTGAAGGCTCGACAGGATGGCCGAATTTATCTTTTCCATCCATAGGGTCACAGTAGTACAGGTAAGGTACAGGTTCAAAAGGTTCTTCACGCACCTCCATATTTTTCATGCCTGAACAAAAACATGCTGTCTGGGCAATCATGCTGGTGATTTCATGATCCAGCATATAGTCATTTGGACTTGCTGTAAAAACAATAGAAGGACGTACATTACGAATTAATGCCGTTGTCTTATTTAATGTCTCCCGGTTATAAAAAATATAAATATCATCAACCTCAAGACAATGATAAGTTCCTCCAATCAATTCAGCGGCTTTAACAGCTTCAGCTTTCCTTATGCGTATTATGTCTTCCCGGCTGTATTCGGCAGTACCCTTATCACCATTACCTATCGTAGCTATATGAATAGTCCATCCGGCTTTCTTTAACAACGATAAAGTACCTGCACATGTAATTTCAGCATCATCGGGGTGAGCAAAAATTCCCAGGATTATTTTTTCCATATTATCATATGTTATTTAATATCAATAATCTTTCCTGTTTTTGCAGACTGATAACAGGCATCAAGTACTTTCTGACTTCTCAGTCCAAGACTATAGTTATTTACCGGATTCCGTTTTTCCAGAATGGCACAGCTGAATTCTTCTATTTCAGCGAGATACGTATTAACAGGTTTCGGATCAATTACCATGCCGGAAGCAGCATTTCTTATCTGTTCTGCATTATATCCTGAATTATCACCCTCAAGATATGCAATCATCTCACCTTCAGCTCCCTGACCAATTGTTCCTTTAGCAATAATGCTTCCTTTTGATCCATACAGCTCCAGAATATTCTTGCTGCTGTTATCCGGAATACAGAAAAAGGTATCAACAGTACCAATGGCTCCATTTTCAAAGAGCATTGAAACAACGGCACTGTCTTCTGATTTGTATGAATGGACATTATTCTTAATAAAACAGCTTACACTTTTTACTTTACCAAAGAACATTTCCAAAAGGTCGATGCAATGGCTGCCCATATCCATCAATGATCCGCCACCTCCTGTTTCAGGGTCTTGTCTCCATGCCCCATTTATTGGAGGGTACCAGCAGGAAAGCTGCGCCCTGCCATACACCGGCTGGCCCAGTTTACCCTCCTGAATTATTTTAAGAGCAGATTGATGCTGAGCCCCGAATCTCATCATTAATCCAATACCCAGCAGAATCTTTTCCTCTTTGCAAATACTTACCATCTTTTCAGCTTCCCTGACAGTCATGCCAAGAGGCTTTTCACATAAAACATGCTTTTTACCTCTTGCACATTCAATTACCTGATCGGAATGCTTATTTGCCGGGGATGCAATATAAACAGCATCAATATCAGAATTAAGAAGATCCTGTATGCTATTTACTGCAATGGCCTTAAACTCGGTTGCAACAATGTTGTTAGCTTCAGAATTGATGTCATAAACTGCAACAAGTCTTGCATGTTCTGCATTAACAATTCCCTCAGGTATAGTTCTTCTTCTGGCAATTCCTCCGGAGCCAATAACGCCCCATTTAATTTTGTTTGTCATAATAATATTCTCCCTTTATTTTGAGTATGCTAAAATTACTTTTCTCAGGGCATATCCTATCTGTTCGCAATTCTCGACAGTATAGGTAGGAAAGGCAAAACATGTAAAAGTATGTTTTTCATGCCATCGGGCATTGGGCACCTGTATGTTTGAATAGTCAGCACTTTTTGGGTCTGTATACTCCGAAGAGGTAAACGGAAAACCTGAACGTCCGAACGAAATATGTTTTTGAAATGCCTGCTCGGTATGACATTGCGGCCAGAATACTTTCCAGACCGATAGCTCCTTCAGCCACCACCGCTTCAACAAACTGTTTTATGTCGCATTTCATATTCTCAATATCGAGAGAAAACGCCATTACATACCAGCCATTCCGACGTTCAGGAGTATCTACAGGTGTATACAGTACCTGGGGAAGATCCTTAATGCTGTCAATAATAATTTTCGCATTCCGCCTTCTGTTGGGCATATTCCAGGTATCCATTCTTTCAAGTTCAGAAAGACCTATGGCCGACTGCATTTCAGTCATGCGGTAATTCCATCCAACCATATTATGTATATAGGGAAGCTTTTGCTCAAGTTCCAGCAAACTAAGACGTTCCTTAACATCATACCCATGATCTCTGAAACTCTTTGCAATCCATGCATACTCTTCATTGTCAGTAGTTATCATCCCTCCTTCTCCTCCGGTTGTAAACGTCTTATTCTGGCAAAAGCTGCAACCGGCAATATCTCCGATTGTACCAGTTTTTTTATCTTTGTATGAACCGCCAAATGCTTCAGCATTATCTTCAATTACAAATAGTTTGTGCTTACGGGCAAATGCATTAATCTTATCCATGTCACAAACATTGCCGTAAATATGAACAGGCATAATTGCTTTTGTTCTTTCGTTTACAAGCTTCTCCGCCGATTCAACACTAATGCAATGGTCATCAATATTAACATCGGCAAACCGCGGAATTGCACCTGCCTGAACAACGGAGAAACTTGATGCTATAAAGGTATAACTTGGCACAATTACTTCATCACCCGGTCCGATACCTAATGATGTAAGTGGCTACATGCAGAGCAGCCGTTCCAGTTGCAACAGAAATTGCATATTTGCTTCCCTGCCATTCAGCAAATTTTTTCTCAAACTGCATTCCCTTTGGTCCGGTCCAGTAGTTAACTTTACCCGACCGGAGTACTTCTTCTACGGCTTTAATTGCTTTTTCATCGAAATTTGGCCAGCCAATTTTAGTACTTGTGACTGCTTTTTGACCACCCTGAATTGCTAATTTTTCTGACATAGTAGTTCAATGTTTTTGTTTTTAATTCCTGAATATAAATAAAAATATTATTTGTCAAACATTTCCCTTAACTGGTTAACAGCTGAACCGGCCAGTTTCTCACCTGCTCCCCTGTCATATAAAGTTGACCCTGGTGTTGTTTCATAACCAGTAATCATCGGCGTAAATCCTTTAGGTCCCTGAGTAAAGGATACTTCGGTAGGAAAATATTCTCTGTCATCATTGGTTAAACCCATAACAATTGTATTTTTAAAGGGTGACCTGGCTTTAATATCCAAACCAAATTCACAGAAGACTTCACCCGGCAACCCCACAAATGCAACATCTCCAATCCTGACAACCATTACCTCGAGGCTATCAATTTTATTCTGATTTTTATACATTTCAATCCAATTTTCTGCATAAAAGGCATCAGGCATTCCATCAGCCTGAAAAGGAGGCATTCCCTCTTTTTCCACCTTCTTCATTACCGCTCTTGCCCATTCAAGTTGTTCTTCAGTAATAGTGATCCTTTTAACCGGAACCATTTCTTTAGATACGGCTATCATATCACCTGATGCAGCTTGCTGGTTCTTAATAGCCTCCATAGCTGAAACGCCCAGAATGTAACCTATCCGCTGACATTCCTGAAAAGTATCAGGGAATCCGATTCTGTAATCAACCTGTGTCACATTTCCACATGGACCATTTAAAAACAGAGGCAGATATTCTTTCCCTTTTACCCGTCTGATGGATTCTATGATATAACCCGGATAATCAGCTGAATAGAGCCAGTTGTTTCCAGTCAGAGTGGTTGCATGACATCCGAAATTTACAATGACACCTGTAGGTTTACCCTCCTGTTCAATTGATAATGTTATGAGTTCCGGATCCTTTGGTCCCCATGGTCCGATCACAAAACCCGGCTTGAATTTTTCCCAGCACATATGAGTGGTACCATCAATACATTTTAACCTGCGGTTAAAAGATACCCTGTCTTCTTTGGTACGTCCCACAGAAAGGAGTGTGGGTTTCAGCCGTTGATTTGCCAAAACTACTGCACCCGCTGCTTTTGTAAGGTATTCTTTTGCTTCAGGAGCATTCAGATCTGATTTTGGCCCGCTATGCGTGTGAGTCGCATGAATCATTATATTTTCCGGTTTTATACCAGTTTGCCCGGCAATATAAGACCGCATCATTTCAACAGGTTCTCTTGTCAGATAACAAATGTCTATTGACAGAATAGCAACCTTTTCTCCTTTTGCATTGGAAGCCACAACAGCGCGGGCAAAAAGTGAATCATGCACACCGCGTGAGGCATAATCGTCACCCCTGTAATTACCCACCAGGTCAAGACCAACTTCCGGAGTGTAATTTACTTCCGCTATACCAATCAAAAGGTCCGGCTTGTTGCATTTTATCATTTTTGACTGAGCATGATAATAAGAAGAGGCATGTGAAAAATCCGATTAAAGAGATTGAGAAGGATCTTCTGTTAAATGAGGTTTTAAGTTGTTATTTTTCAAGATTTCTAATTTTTAGTCTTTTCCCTATAAAAGTTCAAGTAATTGAAGGATACTTAGTTACTATTTATAAGATCAAGAAGTGTTTATAAATTGAACATTATTTTAACCGTCACAAATTATTAAAAATAAAAAAATACATCAACATATTTTTGATATATTATGCACTGCAAATTATTTATGTCCATTTTGCACAATATTAATTCACATCCTTGCCATATGGGCAGGTCATTATTAACCTGACTCTTTAATTAAAATAAGAGCAAGCTATTGTATTTTAGAAATTTCAAATAAAGCACCCTCAAAAGTTTTATCAAATTTCACTGTGAAACCTTCTTCTGCCAGTTTCTTTCCTGTAGCTGTAACAATTTTGATTTCTCCGGGTGCCCTGGTAACTGTATAATTTGCAACCGGATTGAGATAATTAACTGTAACTTTTCGTTGTTCTTCAGCAGAACCCTGCCGGAAAATACCAACAATTCCTCCCGATTGAGTGTCAGAGTTTATCCGTTGAAAACCATCCCATAAACCTTCAGCTGGTTCCCCATAACCCGACAAGTCCTGTCTGAACATCATAAAATCGTGTTTCCGCTGCATATTGCGTAGCCAGTCGGCCCATATCTTAATTTTGGCACGTTGCTCTCCGGTTAATAGCCGTGGGATCTCCAAGCACTATTGGTAAAGAACCGGCAAGCGACATCAGTGAAAATTCGAAATCGGGATCGTCAATACTCTGATTACCTATGACAAGTGCTGTTGCCGGGATTACCGGTGTGCGCCACCATGACATTTGACGGACCCTCAGCGAACCCTGGGGAGCTGCTTCTTCGAAATTCGAGAGCCAATTACCCTCAGCATGTTTACACATATCCAGATCAATAAGCTGCAGGGCTCCCATTGTTTCAAAAGTGCAGTCAATAAAAAGATCAGGAGCTTCTTTATGCAGATCATCGAACAGATCCCAGGTTCGCTGGTACATCATGAGCATAGATTCATTACGGTCCCTGTGCATCTGATGATCAGTTGCCCGGCACCCTGACCGGGTTTTGTCGGTAGTGTATGCTCCGGTTACCGCCGCGAAGTCACCCTTAATGTATTCCAGTCCGTGTTCTTTAACAAGGTTAAGGATTACCCCTTTAATATAATCGTACCATCCTGTCGTCATGCACATGGAATAATTATTCCCATCATTGTCGGAGTGAAGATTTATCGGTGTGCCATCGGCTTTGCGTACAAGCCATTCAGGATGCTGCTTATAAACATTGCTTCCCGTGTTAGCTGTAGCAAGGCTGATCCATATCCCGGGTTTCATACCCTTTGATTTTATATAATCAAAAATGGGCTTAAATCCGTTTGGAAATTTCTTCAGATCAATTCCCCAGTCACCATAATTGGTTTGCCAGCCATCATCAATAACAAATTCCTCTATACCGCATTCTGCAGCAGCATCTACAAGTTCATAAATAAGTTTTTCATTTATGTTTTGCCTGAACGGCTTCCATGTATTATAGACGAAAACAGGTTTTTCGGAAATCTTACTTAACCGTGTTCCCATATATTTACGTACATAGTCATTAACAAATCCATTCAGCGGAGTGTATGGATCAACTGACCCGGTATAAATACCTGTAAACACCCAGGTACTCTCCCATGTCTCTCCTGGCTTAATCCATTTGCGAAATCCAAAGTTCTGGTCGGAGTGTGTAAGTCCTGCAGTAAGAAGACCTGGTTTCAGGAAAGCTGTTGTTCGTCTTCATAACTCCGGGAGCTTCATTACCAAGGACTATTCCATGATGCTGAATTATATCATGAACAACCACAACCGGATCATACCACTCACCTAAAAATTGTCCAAGTGATTTCTGCCTTGCATAATCATGCATTATCCAGCAATGAGTCTCTGTAGAACTAAATCTCAGGTATTCAATATCAAGCGATTCCAGTTTTATGTCCTGTTTCCCTGTATTCTGAAAAGCTATTTTCTTCCTTATAAGAGGCAATCCCGGGTACAAAAGATAAGTTATACTGATCCTGATCCGGGGATTTGCATGTTCTAATACAACAACAGCGCCATTACCATTGTTTTCTTCCTTAATCCTATCTATTCTGATCAGATCCCACTTGTCAAGCCCGGTAAGAGATTTACCATCAAGCTCAAAATAAAACTCACCTGAATTCTTACCGAGAAATTCGTCCGGACTGTTTGTGAATTTAAAACTGTCCGAACCAGATGCCACCACCGGGAGAACTTAGTTTTATAACCCTTTTTACCACACTATTATCAAGTGTGAGAGTTTGCTTATCCCATGCAGCAAAAGGCTGAGCCCTGACATAACAGAACGAAAACAAACATAAGATACAGAATAATAATGTTTTAGCTTTCATAATTATAAGATTTCATAACCTTAATGAACCTAAAATTTATTTAAGCTTTTTTACTGTATTAATTTTGATTGCTGATGAATATTTGCCGGCGAAATATCTTCGGGCACCTGAACACTTACACAGATTGGCTGAACCCTGTTTGGCGGAACAGCTATAACGTTAATAATGTCTATCGGGTTCTCAACCAGTGAGGAATCATAATCTGTCTTTTTTTCTGGTATTAATTAATACTTTATATACCTCTCGCGGAGCATAGGAAATTTTTCATCAGGAGCAAAAACCTTATCTTCACTGAACTTGATCCATTGGCCACGTGTAAAATCAGGAAAATCAACAGGTATACCTCCTCTGAAATAGACATTTCAGATAATTCAGAAATTGCGCTCCATGCGGCTGCATCATATACATCTATCGGAGGATGCTTCTTATTTTTTACTGATTCAAAGAATCTTAAAACATAATAATCTATACCTCCGTGTCCGGCGCTGGCAGCTTTTTCAAATCCTCTCTCCAATATTTATGGTCATATTTCTTTAATCCATTCATCCTCAGGTTCATATTGACTTACTTTAGGAGAAAGACCCTCGATGTAAATTGATTTCCAATCGCCATACCAGACACCTTTTGTTCCCTAACAAGGGAATCTGAAACATGAGGTCTGGGATTATTGCAATTATGAGTGACAAGCACTGTTTCTCCGTTTTCACATTTAATTGTTGAGGTTACAATATCGCCGCAGTTAAACTGTACTTTAGCTAATGGATGATCCGGTCCTCCATAATCTTCCACATATTTTTTCAATCCTCTTGCCTTGGTGGCAAAAGAGGAAATTGACAAAAAACGATTACCGTTATGAATGTCAAGTACATTGGCAATTGGTCCGATACCATGTGTCGGATACAAATCACCATTTCGTCTTATTGAGTGTAACCCTCTCCATTGAGCCTCGGCGAAAGCTTCCTTCCCAAATTTCAGCGGATGTCCCGGAATATAGTCATACTACAACTCCATTGTTGAATTTAACACCCCGCAGGTCGTGCAGATATCCGCAACGGCAATGTAAAAGCTCACCAAAAACACTTTGTCGGGTCATATTGAGAATGGCCAGACCTGCACGATCATAGCATCCGTTTTCCAGAAACATCAGTTCTACACCTGTTTCCTTCATGTGTATTTACAAGGTCCCAGGCCTGGTCCACTGGTTATACAGGCAGGAACCTCAACCGCCGTGTAAGCACCGGATTTCATAAGGCAACAGCCATTCTGGCGTGCCATTCCCATGGAGTTGCAATGATCACAGCATTAAGATTTTCTTTGGCAAGCATGTCCATAAAGGCAAGATCACTTTCCCTGTATAAACCTTAGGCTCAGGTACTTTTACCTTTGATATAGTCTCTCTTTGCATTTTCAATTGATCGGTCAGAAATGTCGCAGATAGCTATAATATCAACGTTCCCCATTCCAAGAGTTGTACGTATATGTATCCACTTCCCCTGTTCCCAACACCTATAAAACCAACTCTTAACCTGTCTGATGGTGCAGGTGGATGGTTTTTTCTTTTGTTGGTCCACTTTCAGCAGCATTTGTCACTCCGGCTGCTGAAATAGCAGCTGTACCTAAACCGGCAATAGTTGCATTTTTTACAAAATTCCTCCTGTTAATTTTCATCATAATATAATTTTAATTTTAAAGGTTTCATAGCCTGTCCCGCAAAGCGGGAGAACCACACATAATTGACTTCGTCGAGCTCGCTTTGCTCGGTTGACTTCGTCGAGCTCGCTTTGCTCGGTTGACTTCGTCGAGCTCCCCCGCTGAAGCGGGGTCGGTTGTAAATTATATTTATTC
>CAWENX010000011.1:0-92088 GCA_963810555.1 uncultured Bacteroidia bacterium
TCATTCTATGCTTTCCTGAAATTCATTGTCGTGAGGTTGTGTTACCAATAGCATTGGCATTCCTTTAATTTTAGGAATATCGGCTAATGCTTTTAGTTCGTTACTTGCTTTCAATTTTCCTTGAACAGCATCAAGAAGTTCAGGAGCCATTCTTTTTTCGTTTACTTCATTGTTCCGATATGCAACCTTCGCTTCAAGTTCATGAGCAATGATTTTAATTGTCTTTCCAGATATTTTCTGATTAGGTTTCCAAGGTCGTTTGTGTCTCTATTGTTGAATTTTTCTTCAATCTGTGATTTGTAATCAATTAATGAATTTCAAGAACAGTTCCGTTTTTCTTTTTCCAGTTTAAATCTTGCAGCAACCAACCTTTTGATTTTACTTCGCTTGCAATAAGCTCATAAAATTCTCTTTCGTGTGTGAACAAAAGGATCTGATAGTCACTAAATTTATTGGTTAGCAACCTTGCAAACCTAGTCCGATGTGGTCTGTCAAAACTAGAGATAATATCATCTAATATGAAAAATTTGTTTTGTTTATTGAAAGCTTTGACTGAAGCTAAGTAAAATGATAAACCTAAACAATTTATATGACTTTCGCTTAAATACGCTATAGGTGGTGACTTTGTTTCATCGTAAAAATCATATTCAATTGTAATTCCCACCAAGTCATCATTGTTGTCCTTTAGTGGCACCAATTTAATGTTTTCAACTTTTTCATTCGGATTCATTGAAGTATAATAATCGTTGATGTCTTGTGAAAACATTTCAAGAGAAATACATTTAAAGCCTGTTCCTGACGTTTTATAAAATCAGCAAAAAGGGCTTCAAAAGTAAGTTGTTGATTTCGCAACACAGCTTCTTCTTTTACAATCTTAACATATTGACTATAAGCCTGAGTTGCTAGTGAAAGCTTCGTATGAATTTGTAACCTTGGATTTTTTTTCTGATTTTCACTTAAAACTTTTGCATTAACCTTTGAATCATCAGCTATTTTTAAAATAATTGATTTATTAATTATCAGCTCAGTAGATTGTAAAAGTTCATCAGTTAAAAAATTCTTTTTTAATTCTGTAGGTATTTCTCCAATGCAATAGTTAAATTGGATATTTGATTTTTTAATGTTTCATTTTCTTCCTTGCTGAGATGCTTTTCTAATTTAAGTGCATTCAGGAGGTCTAAATTTTTTTGTATAAAAAGTTGCAAATCTTTTGCTCCTTGCTCAACTTGATCTTTTTCTTTTTGGAGTTCTTGAAGCTCTTCAATTCTTTGATTTATCTCACACACCAATTCTATTTTGCTCTTGTCTTGCTGACATAAGGGACAAATATCGTCTTTAATGATTTCCGTTTGCATTAATTTTTGGCCTTCTAACAAAAGTTTAAGAACTTGAAGGTTCTCAATCTTTTCTTTTTCCTTTTTCAAGTCGGCAACTGATTTATAATAAATATTATAATCAGTATTAATGTTATCTATATTTCCGGATATTTCCGACAGGTTTTCGTTAATCTTATTCAGGAAACTAATTTTATTAATTAATTCGGTGTCTTCGGTAATTTCAATTTCTTTCAGTATTTCTTTGATATTTTTGGAGCTTTTTATCTCCATCTTTGACTTTAGTGGTTTAATGAGTTCATTTGCAACTTCAAAGAATTGTTTGGCAGAAGTAATGTTTTGCCCCAAGTTTTCAATAAGAATAGTTTGCTGTGTGCTTTTCTTATTGCCATATCTGGCTGCACTTGATATTTCTGGCAATTCGCCCAGCATTTTTTGAAAAATATCTCTTAATTCGCCAACCTCATTAAAACCGATAATCTCCTGTAAATTATCAAGCTTTTCTTTTTTCGAGGCAATAATGAAACGTACCAAATCCTTATATCTTAGAATGAGATTCTCAGATTGTGTAGATTTAAGAAAATCATTGAAATCAACACTTTTATTGGTTTGAGTAATCCTTAACGCACTACTAATGCTTTTTTGAGATGATAGTTCAGGTTTGCTACATTCTATTGTTATTATTGAATCAACTGAATTATCAAGAATAAATTTCTTAAAGATCCTTTACCTTTGGTTGCTCCAGTTTCTTCACTAATCAAATGTCCTACTTTGTCATAATAAAACCATTCAAAAGCATCCGTAATAGAACTTTTCCCTGAGCCATTGTCGCCATAGACAAGATTGACTTTTGATTAAGGTTTAATTCTAAAGAGTGTTTTATTCCCCTAATACCAGATATTTTTATAGAATTAATTTTGTTCATTTTCTTTTTTTTGGAGGGTTTAATTCTTGTTGAACAAGTTCTTCTAGTTTATTCTGAATATTTTTATCAGTGAGTTTTCCTGTGCTGTACAATGAAACCAGAGCATCCACGGTTTTTTCGTCTACATCTCCGATATTGTAGATTTCTGAAAAAAACTCATCAATAACCTCTTTGCCACTTTTTATTTTTTTATCCATAATATTTTTATTCAAAATATTTCCAATCGATTTTAAAAGAAGCGATCAAAGTTTTATTTAGAATTTCATACCCCGATTTATTGTTGCAAATCGGATAAACTCCGTATTTCGCAACAAAGTCCAGGATGAAATAACTTTCTAAATCCTCAACTCTATGATTCCAAAAGCTTCTCAACATGTCAAAATCAATGTAGGTGAAAAATAATTTTTCAAATTTATGATAATTCACCAATCCAATGTTTTTTGATTTTCCATCAAAATGTCCGGCTAATCTTCTTCCAATACTATTTGTTTTCTTTTCACTCATTCCGATATAGAGAATCGAGATTTTTTAAAGGGATAATTAATTTTCTTTTTCTCTGAAAATATGAAATACAATCCAGTAAGTCCAGCTAATGGTTTAATGTTTTGCATTTCAAATGTTCTTTTATCGTCAAAATAAATTTTAAGTTCGTTCTTCATCTTTGTGTGTTGCAAATATTGGCTCATTGAATTTTGCGAAGCTTTGGTTTGAATGTCAATTACATTGATCTTCGAGGCAACCCATAGATTTGTTTTTAAGATTGTTACAGACAAAGATATTTAAAATATTATTATTTCAAAACATTATATATAATTATTTTAAAAAAAGTAATGGGGTATTTGGACTAATATTTTTGATTTTTTTCTGCCATAGTCAATTCGTCAGTGATCATTTGGGTGCAAACGGGTACATAACGTTCATCAGTTGTAACACGGTTTGGTTATTAGAGAATATGCCCTGAAATCCTGCCCCTCCCTGTTTGTTCCATAAATTTTTACAGATCCTTAAAGGTGTTGAAAAATTCAGCATAAGTTATGATGCAGATGCTATAAAATCCCCGAAACCATTATTTACAAATTTCTATATTATGATTACATGAGCACTTGAGGCAATACGGACTTAACACGGACTTAAACCGGACTTAATACGGAGTTGGGATTTTGAAGATATTGTTAAATATGGGCAATCAGGCAAAAATGTTTTACCACGAATAACACCGATTAACAAAGATTAGTATTCTTACTGAATTTGCGGATATCTGTGAAATCTGTGATGACCCAATAATCCTGATAGTCTTACTGCCTAAAAGTCTAACAGCCTTTGACTACAGTTCTTTCAGCTTGATGTTGCGGAACCAGATCTGCGTCCCGTGGTTCTGAAGCGAGATATTTCCCTCATCGTATTTCCCGTAATCAGGATAATCTTTCCATTTGCCGCTGTCGCGTAATTTTTTCCAGTCCGCTGAATATTTATCGTATTCCACAACGATCACCCCGTTAATGATCTGTGTGACATGATTGCCGTTGACCACGAGCATCAGGTGATTCCATTCGCCTACAGGCTTCGATGGATAGGATTTCGGGGGATACATGGCATAATTGGCCCCGCAGGTCTGCCAGACTTCCAGCTTATCCGGCCATTGGGACTGATCGATGATCTGGAATTCAGGCCCCGTTTCATAAGGGAACTTGTATTTGGGATCTTCTTTCACCTGGAATATAATCCCGCTGTTGGTTCCTTTTTCCAGCTTGAAATCGACACTGAAGGCAAAACTTTTGTACGTCTTGTCGGTAATGATATCCTGGGATTCCATGCCGCCTTTGGTTGTTGTTGTAAAACAGCCATCCTCTATAACCCAGCAGTCGGGGAATATCTTCAGGTTGTACCCGTGCCATCCTGCAGGAGTTGTACCATCGAACAGTATCTGCCATCCATCGGATTTCTCCTGTGATGTCAGCACATTGGGAGCCGATGAGCGGTCAATCTGATTGTAAAGGGTCAGGGGATCAGTGACCTTCCCGGTATTGCATGATACGGCCAATGCAGCTGCCACACCTAACAATAATGCTGTCGCTTGATTTTTCATATGAAAATTATTTATGAGTTAATGTATAAGACATTCAGTCATGTAAAGCTATAAAAATTTAATTCTTGGATAATTAACAGGATATCAATTTACATAAAATTCACTTCTTTTTTACAACTTTCAGATATTCATCCAGGAAACGCTTGTCATTTTCATCAGAGTCGCCGTATTTTTTGCGAAGTTCATCAAGCTCTCTGTGCAATGTCTGACGGATATCTGCATAGGCCGGATCATTGTAAACACTTTTCATTTCATGCGGGTCTTTTTCCAGATCATAAAGCTCCCATTCATCGATATCATAGTAAAAATGAATCAGTTTGTAGTGGTCGGTGCGTATGCCGTAATGCCGTTTGACCATATGCTCGGCAGGAAATTCGTAGTAAGTGTAGTAGAGGGCATTTCTCCACTGAGAGCTTTCACCGCTGACGAGTTTACGGAATGACATTCCCTGCATATCCTCAGGTATTTTTACTCCTGCATAGTCCAGAAAGGTCGGGGCAAAATCAATGTTTTGAACCAGTTGATTGATCACAGTTCCCGGCTTTATTTCTTTCGGGTATCGGACAAGCAGAGGAGTGCGGAAAGACTCCTCATACATGAATCGTTTGTCAAACCATCCATGTTCTCCAAGATAAAAACCCTGATCGGATGTGTAGACCACAATTGTATTTTTGTCCAGTCCGTTGGCCTTCAGCCAGTCCAGTACTTCACCTACGCCGTCATCCACCGACTTGATGCAGCGCAGATAGTCCTTTATGAAACGGTTGTATTTCCATAGAGCCAGTTCTTTGCCTTTCAGATGGGCTTTCAGGAAAGCTTCATTTTTGGGCTCATAGGCTGCCATCCACTGGGCACGCTGTTCATCAGTCATCCGTTTCAACTGGTTACCCAATTCTGTCGGTTTGCCGTCAGGATCGGTCAGTAATTTAAAATCGTGTCCCCACCGGGCATGAACGGCTATTTCCATTTCCTGTGATTTGGCTGCAGTCCCCCGGCCTTCGTAATCATCAAAATAGTTGGCGGGAGGGGTGAAAGTCGTATCATCATACAAGGTCAGGTATTTGGGAGCAGGAAGCCAGTTGCGGTGAGGCGCTTTCTGATGATACAGCAGACAGAACGGTTTGTTCGGATCACGTTTATTCTTTAGCCAGTCCAGTGCAGCTTCCGTAATGATCTCTGTACAGTATCCCTGAATTCTTTCCTTCTTCCCGTTAACAAGGAAATCAGGATTGTAATATTGACCCTGACCGGGCAGAGACCATAGAGTAATCAAATCCCTGAGGTATTCCGTCCAGATGAATTTTACCGATCATGGCAGTCTGATAACCATTCTTCTGAAGCAGTTTGGGAAAATTCTCCTGGTCCCAGTTAAACGCCTGGACATTATCCACCTTCCCGTTGATAAAACTGTGTTTCCCTGTGAGCAGAACCGCCCTGCTCGGGGCACAGAGGGAATTGGTGACAAAGCAACGGTTGAATATGGCTCCTTCCCTTCGCAATACGGTCAATATTCGGAGTTTTGTTCAGTCCGTATCCATAGGCGCTGATGGCCTGATAGCCATGATCGTCGCTCATAATATAGATAATATTCGGGCGCTGGTTATCCTTCTGAACAGAATGGCTGGAACAGGATACGGCAGCGCTTCCGGCTGCAATTAAAGCCAATGTTTTTGAAAGGTCAATCTTCATAAGTTAATTAAGAATTAAAAATTAAGGCTATAGGAAATGTGATTCATGATTATATATTAAAAGTTTGTTATGAACGGATCATTTGTTTCTTTCAGCCAGGCTTTTAGCTTCCCCCTGAGTTGTTTTTTAATGGTTTGAAATTGCGGGGAATCAGCAAGGTTTTTCATTTCGTAAGGATCATTGATCATATCGAACAATTCTTCTCTTCTCTGACCTTTTGAGTAAATGTTGTATTTGAATTGTTTTGTTCTGATCATTCTGCCTGTAAGTGTTTGATCAAGAGGGTCCACTCCAAGTTCGGTTACAATGTAATCCCTCTTGATTAAATCCGGCGAGTTGATAGCTTTCTTCAGGCTGACACCCCTTAATCCTTTGGGTATCGGAACATTGGCATAATCAAGAATTGTGGGGACAAGATCGATTCCCGAAACCAATTGTTGATCATTTATGCCTGTTGCCGGGATTTTATTTTTAAAATATATAACGAAAGGGACTTTAGCCGGTCCGTCATGAAGAGATAACTTGGCGGCCCATTTGTTTTCGCCCATACCATCCCCATGATCACTGCTGAAAATAATCAGGGTATTTTCATCCAATCCTTTATCCTTTAAAGCCTTTAAAACTCTGCCAATCTGAAGATCAACCGCCTCGGTCATCCGGTAATAATACCACAGATAACTTCTCCATCGGGTATCATCATTATTTTGCGACAGAAGCAACTCATCTCCGTAATGGTCACGCTTTCTGCTGTTGGCCAATATATCGGGCTCATCGGACGGGATGGCATGGTTGACAGGCAAGGGCGGAAGTTTTACTGACGGATCAGGATTGGGATAGTTTTCAGGCCGGCGGGGAAAATAACAGATGTCGTGCGGATTAACAAAAGAAACGCACAACAGCAGAGGTTTGGATTCGTTATAATCCTTAATGTATTTAGTCACCGCATCTGCCAGAGGTCTGTCCGTTCTTGCTCCAAGTTCCCAGCCTGTGGAATCGGGACTGTAATACATCAGTGTCTTAAAACCGGGTATATGATTGTTTTTTAGTCTGCTGGCAGGACTGGCAACCGGAAGGTGCCATTTCCCGGCCCACACTGTTTCGTAACCTTCATGAGTTAAAATTTCCCCGATATTCGGAATACCTTCTTTCACGGATGCTCCGTTATTATAGTCCACTCCGGTTACATGCGGCATTCTGCCTGTGATCAGACTGCTTCTCGACGGCCCGCTGACTGGAGAGGTACAATAAGAATTGGTGAAGCTGACTCCATTCTTTACCAGGAAATCGATATTGGGAGTATTGAGGTAAGGATTATTATTGGCGCTGACAGCTTTCACATTCTGCTGGTCAGTGAAGATAAAGACAATATTCGGCTTCCGGTCCTGTAAAGGTTGAGAAGACTTATTCTGAGAAAAAACCATGCTGTTTATCAGGGAAGCGGAAAAAGCCGAAGCAAGCATGGTGATCTGTGAAGTTTTCATCTCAATTGTATATTATTGAATATTAATTAGTTATCTTATATTAACCCGATAGATTTAACGTGATAAGTTTAATTCTTTACTGTATACAATATCAGGGATATTATCAAGGGTTAGCTTTCGTCCCGTTTCGGGATCAAAATACGAAGTCGTTTTCGGATTTGCAACAAATTCGATCTTTTTCCCGTTTTTCAGGTTAATGACTTTTTTCCCTCCGTCTTTTGTGTGAAAAACAAGAAGATTATTCCCTGCAAAAATAACATCGTAGCTGTCTGAAAAGATATGACAACCTGCCTTCCTGAAAATATACTGCATGAAATGCTTGTCAAACAATGGTATACTGCAAAACCATGAAGTAAAGCCGCTGCCTTTAATGGATGAAATTGCTGGGTAATTGCCTTCTTTGAATCTGGCAATAACTTCAGCTGATCCATCTGTAGGAATCAAAACAGGACAGTGGTTTAGAAAGTGACATTTCTGCAGGTTCTTTCATATCTCCGCAGGAAGCAATCTGAGGCGCTGTTTTCAGATCGATAGGCTTTAATTTAAATCCGGTCAGTTCTTCAACAAACTTCTCATCGTATTTTTTACCGTCAATCACTCCGGGCATATAATTCCACACGATATGCCTGATCTCCCTTTAAAACATTGCTTCTTATATAAGATCTCATGGCTGAATCCATGACCCAGGTATTACTGAACACAATCGTTTTGTATCGATCCAGGTTAAGTTTAGGAAGGTCGCTCAGGATGCATTCATCAAAAACGACACCGCTCTTGTAAGCTTCATTCGAACCCAGTTCAACTGCTTTACGCGTCACAGGATCATTCGCATCGGTTGATGTATAAGTATATACTCCCGGATCATATACAAACAATACATCTGAAGGCCTGCCGAACGGCTTTATATAGAGCGAATCCATGATGATTTTCGACCTTTTGATGTCATCCATGATATAATTATGATCCCACCATCCAGTTTTCAATTGAGGACCAAAATCGTAAAACCAGCTTCCCGTTCCATGCGTAAAGGGCTGGGCAATATTTCGTCTGATAATGGCTATGTCTGCCCTGATCAGTGAATCCACTCCCCTGTCGCTGTGCCTTGTAAGGCTTGTTTTGGTATCATTTTCATCCAGAAAAAGCTTGCCATGAAGACGCAGTGCATCCGATATTGAACGGCTCTCACCTGATCCTCCCATCTCTCTTGAAAAGTCATTATACGATTGGGGACCGGCCATATAATCAATATAGGGACAGTCGAGAAGCGAATCCAATCTTAAATGGCCAAATTCTGCATTCCTTCCGAATACATTGAAGAAATAGCCATAAAACACCCCCACAAGGCATTTGTCAGACCAGGTCTCCTTTACTGTTTTGCACAGCCTCCTGATGACATCAATTTTTACCTGGTGCTGGCATTCATAATAATCAATGACATTCCGCTGAGTTTCAGGATTCCTGAATATACTGAGGCCCGGTTCTATTCTTTCTTCGATGCCGGGAACCGTTACATGATCAAAATCAATCGTTTCATTGTACCATGCTTTTCTCAGCGCCTCGTTTGTTCCATATTTCTTCTTCAGCCATTCCACAAAAGCCTTTGTCATCACTTTCCCGCAATCGGGATTGAATTTGGTGCTCCAGTCATGCCATTCTCCATAAATCCCGCCGCACACATGAAATCCGATAACATGTTTTCCCTCAGGAAGTGAGTGAATGATCTCAACCAGTTGTTTCAGATAATTGTCTGTAAAATCTGCCCATTTTTTTGAAGCAAATGAAGGAGCAAGAAGGTTCAGTACATCATACTCTCCGGGGCATTGAATTCCATACTCCGGGAACTCGTCTACCGGCGCGTCTGTGTATCTGACACATTCATTGGGATTATCACTGCTCCATTCGTTTACCTGTGTTTCAAGCCTTAGAATAATCGCAGCATTGGGACACTGGTCAATAAATCCTCTTATCTGTCTGGCAATAAGATCCTTCTTAAAACTTCTTGTCTTGTAATCATATATTACAGCAGGCCATAGCTCTCCCTGAAAGATACGCACTCCTGCATCAGCAAACCGTTTGATATTCCAGGCAGGATATTCGTCATACGAAAGCCTCGCTCCCACTTCCCCTGTCAGGCTGTAAATCATCGGATAGGTGATGGTGTCATTGACAAACAATACCGGCTTGCCTTTGTAAGTAATAACTTTCGCAGTATATTGGATTTCTTGCTTTTTACAGCCAAAGAAGACAAACAGAATACAAAATAAAAAAACAGTATTTCTTTTCACATCAGTCAAGAATGATTTTGAACTTAACTATTTGATTAACGGAGAAAGCTCCTTGAACAACGGTGTTCCGGCTTCCTTCATCAGATCGAAGAATATGGTTTCGGTGTTGGTTATTACCGCTCCCATCGAAGACATCAGGGATAGTCCATTCAGCCAGTTTTCCTTTGTCCTTGAACAAACCGCATCACCTGCCACAAATACCTGGTAATCTCTGGCAAGTAAACTTCTGACTGTCTGAAAAACACAGACATGAGTTTCCATCCCGGCTATAATGACCTTATTTCTTCCCAGCGTCTCAAGTGCCGAATTAACTTCACGGGTGTACCCTGAGAAAGAAACCTTTTCGTAAACAGACGATGCATCAAGGTTCTGGTTAAGTTCTCTGACTGTCTTTCCCAGCCCTTTTGGATATTGTTCGGTTGCAATTATCGGAATATCCAGTTTTCGGGTAATGGTGATCAATTTATTGGTATTCCGGATAACCTGTTCTCCATATTTCATCGCAGGAACCAGTTTTTCCTGGATATCAATGACAAACAATAAGGCTTCCTCTTTTAGTAAAACATATTTATCCAATGTCGAATCTCCTTTTGATTAAGGATTTTTTAAGTACTGAAAATTGTTTATGATCAAGGTAAACTTATAACCATTTGCTAAAGTAATAAAATCTACTCAATCAATGGAATTATTCAAATTGTATTCTTAATAGTCTTTTTCGTGAAATTCGTCAACAATTCGTGTAATTTGAAACACTGAAACACTGAACCACTCGTTTCATCTATCATAATATTGACAATTACAGCCCTGGGATCGGGCCGTATTTGCTCCGTACCAACGCCATATCAAGTCTAATATCCGTCTCAAAACAACAAACTACATAATATTATTATTCTTAATTACCAATTACTGATAATTTTGTTTCACTTTTAACACAATTTCCTATCTTCATCCCGTCAAATTCATAATAATGGCCTGATGTTTCATCTTTTAATTACTCTTGGTTATTTACTCCCGAATATATATGTTTTCTTTCGCATTAAAGCTCTTTTTATAAGCAAAGGTTACAAGCTCTGGTATACAGCTGTTTATCTCACGATTGCACTTATTTATCCCATCTTCGGGAGATTCAGTGAGGGTGAAACAAACTTTCTTTTTCGTTGGCTTGGAACACTCTCGGAATATATGCTTCCTCTCTATCTTTACCTTTTCCTTATTCTCCTTTGTTATGATCTTTTTCTCCTCCTCAATCTGTTCTTAAAAATCCTGCCTGCCAGAATAAGAAAAAGTTTTAAGTTCAGGTTTTATGCTTTGACTGCAATTATTTTTCTGTCGGTCTCTATTGTGGTCGGCGGCATTATCAACTTGAATACCATACGTATTTCGGAATATTCGATAAACGTTCCCCGTAAAAATTCCAATATTGATCATCTGAAAGTGGCCTTTGTTGCCGATTTTCACCTTCAGCAAAATTTCCCTTGGCACTTTGTTGAGCAGTTCGTCAGGAAAGTAGATGCCATTCAACCTGACATTCTTCTTTATGGTGGCGATATTGTCGAAGGATTCCGGGCAAACGGGAACCTGGAAAAATTTGAATCTATCCTTGCGAGTATTCATACGAAATACGGTTCTTACGGAGTCCCTGGAAATCATGATTCATTTGGCAATGGCGGACAGGGAAGCTTTTTCCGAAAGGCAGGTATTACTCTTCTTCGCGACTCGCTTTTAAGAATTGACTCTTCATTCATTCTTGCCGGACGAAATGATCAGCGAAGGAGTCGAAAAAGTGTAAATCAGATTTTAGGAAACACTTCCCTTGATCTTCCCGTTCTCCTTCTTGATCATAGGCCCACTGAATTGGAGGAAACGAGCCAAACACCGGTAAATGTTCAGTTTTCAGGCCATACCCACAACGGGCAGCTCTTTCCCCTCAATTATATCCTGCACAGCATGTATGAGTTGACATGGGGGTATAAAAAAATCAGAAATACTCACTTCTTCGTCACAAGCGGTCTTCGTTTATGGGGGCCTCCTGTAAAAACAGCCGGGAAATCAGAGATTATGCTGGTGAATATACATTTTAATTAATTCCCGGATAATTTTCCTCCTGAATTCCTTATTTGCCTTGAAAGAGTTAATTCTGACCTCGTTTTTGATTAAAGATCCAATCCCGAGACTTCGGAATTGCAAATTGTTTCTATCTTCGGTCATGAATCTGTAACATTACCCTGAACTTTTTTTAGCCAGCAAGGGAGCAATGGTAGGGTCAAAAACCCGATATGCAATTAATTTAATGCCATCAGTAAGGAGAAACCATATGATTGCATAACCCCACACAAATAATGCCCAGCCCCAACCAAGCGGAGTCATAAAAAGTCCATAAACCGAGATCAAGGTCGCTAATGATTGAGTGCCGAATACCGCGATCAATAAAATCCTGGCAGGCCGAATAGTCCAAAACGGCCCGCGTGTGCGTGACAGGAAAATAGTCAGATGCCCTGCCACAGAAAGCATAAGATACATCAGGGTCTGGATATGGTCACGGTCAAGATGATAGATGCGGTCCGCAATATAAAACAGGCCAAAGGCCGCAAAAGGTCCTATAATTCCCAAGACTGTGGCAATTCCAAGGACCATTTGCATATTCCATGCCTCGGGTTTTGACTCATAGTGTACATTGTCATAGGCAATGGATAAAATCGCCCCGTCGTTGAGTAATGCGAGCATTACGATCATTATTGCAGTCAGCGGATAAAAGTTAAAGAAAAGTATGGCTGATGTGATGAACAGGAGGACACGGAGAGTTTCAGCAATACGGTATATTGCGTAACTATTCATGCGCTGGAAAATTTTTCTGCTTTCTTTAATCGCATCGATAATCACAGTAAGACCTTCTGTTAATAATACCATTGATGCTGCTGCTCTCGCAACATCGGTAGCCCCTGAGACAGCAATACCACAATCGGCCTTCTTCAGCGCCGGAGCATCATTTACTCCGTCACCCGTCATTCCAACAATATGACCTTTTTTTTGCAAAACATCCACAATATGAAACTTGTGTTCAGGAAATACCTGGGCGAAACCGTCTGCCTGTTCAATTGTTTCAGCCAATTGTGCAGTTTCATGGTGTTTCGTGTCGCCAAAACTGGTCGCATCAAGAATATTAGTACCCATATCCAATTTCTTGGCTGTCTCCTGGGCAATAGCCAATTGATCTCCTGTAACCATTTTGATCTTTACACCCATTTGAAGAGCGTTGGCAATAGTTGCTTTGGCCTCTTGTCTGGGAGGATCGAACAACGGTATTACCCCTAAAAATTGCCATGAGCCATCTTCCTCCGCCCGTGCAACGCCAAGCGAACGAAAACCTCTTTTTGCAAAATCGTTTATGGTATTCTCAACATTTGATCTTATCTGTTCTGAATTAGCAGACAACTCAAGAATTATTTGTGGCGCACCTTTTGTCACTTTAAACACCTTTCCATCTTTGCCTCTGATAGTGGCTTCAGTTCTTTTATGTACCGGATCAAACGGTTGAAAATGGATCACTTCGTAATCATTCAACGCCTGATTATCCTTTAGTCCTCCGAGAACGGCAAGGTCAATTGTGTCATTATTGTCAGAACGGGAGGCCAGTGAGGCATTGAGGATGACCCGTTCAGCAGTAATACCATTCACGCTAAACGGATCGCCTAGTGTCAGCCTATTTTGTGTCAGGGTACCCGTCTTGTCAGCACACAATACATCGACTCCTGCAAGTTCTTCGATGGCAGCTAACCGGGTCACAACGGCTTCTCTTTTTGCAAGAAGATGTGCACCGACCGCCATTGTCACTGAAAGTACCGTAGGCATCGCTACCGGAATCGCGGCCACTGTCAGAACCAATGCAAATTGTAATGTGGTCAGCATTCCCTCCCCACGATATAGTGCAACAAACAAGATCAACATGACAAGACCCACCGCAAGAAGTATAAGATAATTACCTATATTGAGCACCGCTTTTTGAAAGTGGCTGACCGTGTGAGCTTCCTGAACCAATTGGGCAGTACGCGCGAAATAAGTACCCGATCCTGTGGCGTAAACAAATGCGGGTATTTCGCCCTGTCGGATTATTGAACCCGAATATACAGTATCGCCTGTTTTACACGTGACCGGCAAAGATTCTCCTGTCAGTGCAGACTGGTCAACCTCAAGCGGATCGCCCTCAAGCAACCTTGCATCTGCCGGTACGATGTCTCCCATACGGATGCGGATGACATCCCCCGGAACCAAATTCTTGGCCTCTGAACTGGTCCACTTCCCATCACGTTTTACCCTAGCCATTACTGCCAACTTGGCTTTTAGTGCAGCAATGGCATTACCCGCCTGGTGTTCTTCCCAAAAGCCCACTGTTGCATTGGCTACAAGCAATATCAAAATGATGATAAAATCCGGCCAGTGTCTGGCAACTGCTGAAAGAACAACTGCCGCTTCAATCATCCATGGAATTGGCCCCCAAAAGTAGGTTAGAAATTTAAGGAAGGAATTTGTCTTCTTTTCTTCAATCTCATTAGGTCCGTATTGCTTAAAACGTTCCTGTGCCTCAGTCTGACTCAGACCTTCAGGAGATGTATTCAACCGGGTCTGCAATTCCTTCAGAGGAAGAGATTTTAAATCGACATTATCTCTTATTTGAGATTCCTGTTGTTTACTTTTTGTAGAATTTAGTTTCACAAGAAAAATTTTAATTATTAAACTACATTCAATTTTTAAAAGTTATATCACATAATTCCTGCACATTCCTATTCACGAATCAGTTATCCATTTTTTACTTCCAAATTGGAGCATAGTAAATCACATAAAATTTATAACATAAATGCTTCCCTTTTTATAAATGATTGATATGCGCCAACTTTGATCAAGATCATAAGGAATATTTTTATCTTATTAATTAATAGGCTCATATATCATTTTGTCAATTACAAGTTAAGGATTTTTATATCAAGTGTGTGTTAAAAAATTCTTAAATAGAATAGCTTCTTTTAATTCTCTCTTTGTTGGTTATCAGATTATCAATGAATAAAAGCAAAATTCCCTAAAATTTCTTCAGATTAATGTATCAGGACAAAGTTCATTTTCTTCACCAACCAGATTGACAGTATGTAAATTAATGGAATAATAAACTGTATTTACAGTTTCAATTCAAAGTCTTATTCGACAAAACTGTATAATAAATGTGGATTGTAATTCTATCTGTTAACAAATTTTCAATGCCTTTCGGAGAAAATCTATATGTTGAAGCAGGCATTATTTTATTTCCCTTTCAATTGCTTTTAAATATCCAGTCCAATCCCTTTTAAACCCACATCATCTTCCGACTCAGAAGAATGATGATTTGTTATTAAAAGCAAGATATTCATGAAACGACAGCGATATAAAAGAGCAGAGAAAAGAACCGGAAAAGGGGAAAAAATCATAATCTTAAATGGCAATCCCGGCCTTTTACTATTTATAATCCCTTAAAGGCTTAACAACAATGCTGTCATTAAAGGCACAGTTAAATTATCTGTTCCATAAGGGCTTAACAACTCAGTCAAAGTCATTACTGCTGAAATAACTAAAGAAAATAAAACAAATTTGGGGAATCCATAATCCCACAGGTATAATGTAATTATAGAAATGATCAGGGTTGAAAGAAAAAATACTCCGGAGCCCAAAATTGTTTTATCCAGCTTTTGCTTGAAAATTGTTATACTCTTTATCCGGTGGCGGTAAGAATAACCCGCAAGTCCCGCAAGCGGATCGCTGATCCCGAGAAGCAGTATTGGTAAAATAAAAAGCAGATCATTCCCTGCGGAACGTGAAATATAGAAAACCGTATATATTGCGATCGGCAGAAGATAACTGCCCCCGGTTTTTCTTTTAACCGCATGAATTGATCCGAACAATTTCAAGCGATTTGCTGTCAGCAGCAGAAGGAAGAAAAACAGACCAAGAATAAAAATAAACCAATGCGATTTGATCGCAACCAGAAATATGAGGCTCGAAAGTGTGGCAAGACTGTGGGCAAATTTTCGCGTGTATTCTGAACTGATGTTGAAATGACTGTGCAGGTATTCTGACAGATAGATAATGCAGAAAAAGCCGATAAAAAATAATATTATTATTAATATCTGACCAATCATAAATTGAAAATATTATGAATAAGAAAAATAAACAAACTGCTAAATATTAAGCTGTCAAATCTGTCCAAAAATCCTCCTTGCCCCGGAATTAAATGACTGAAGTCTTTGACGCCGAATTTCCTTTTTATAAAAGATGCCGAAATATCGCCTAAAAATGCAAATGCCGAGATTCCGGATGTCAGAGCCATAGATTGAACAATATTAATTTTCAACAATTTACATAGAAGAATTGAGGTTAACAATGAAATTAGATAACCTCCGATTAATCCTTCAATCGTTTTATTCGGACTGACCGCTGGCAATAGCTTTCTTTTCCCAAATAATTGTCCGGTTAACTGGCTGAAGGCGTCAAATACAATGACAATAAATAAAACATAGAATAGGATTTGCCGATCAAGAAGGCTGAATTCATAAAATCCATAAAAACCAAAAGTGAAAAACACCAGTGTGGTGAAACCTAAAATTACTTTTTTTGTAAGTATAATCAGTTGGATTATCTCAAAATATCCGAAAAAGATGATGATAATGCTCAGATAATGAAATAATTTCCGGTCAAATAATATACTTGTGAACAGGAGGCCGACTATTACCAGATATGAAAAATATTTAAGCCAGTTCTCCTTTCGTTGCAGATCTGATTTCTTTTTATTGATTAAAACCATTGCGTATGCCCCAACAATGAGATATATGCACAGGATGAGGTAAAGTATTAATTTCATATCACCCTTTTTTCAATACCCAATACAACCCTTTTAAATCCGGTCTCATCTCCCGACTAAGAAGAAGAATGGCTATTTGTTCTGAAAAGGAAGCAATTCCCAGAATGACTACGATATAATAGAATGGAGTATAGAATCCAATTAGAAAAAGGGCAAAGAAAAAAAATCCCTGCAAAACAGCACCTGCCTTTGAAGAATATAAATGAAGGCTTGGCATTTTCCCGAATTTGATGAGACTGACAATCAATGAAGTCATGTAGGATATCAGAAATAATGATATACTGATTTTATAAGGTACAAATTCATTGAATTTAAATATGAATAATCCGATGAAAGCTACAAGGTAGGTGGCATCGTCTGCAAGTGAATCAAGTTTAGCTCCAAAATCGGTTAGCATATTGAACTTCCGCGCAATGAACCCATCAAGTAAATCAGTTATCAAATTTATCATCAACAAAATAACAAACATCCGCTCATTCCCGGTAAGAATAAAATACAAAACAACTGGAAACGAAATCAATCTGTAAAAAGAGAGAATATTTGGAACTGTAAGAATATTTTCTTTTTGCAGTTTAATCATTGTTTATTATAAATCTTTTAAGCTGATTACTGATCACTGCTTACTGATCATCGATTACTATGTTCTCCTCCTTTTTCCTCCACAAAAAGTAAACCGGTATTCCCAACAATACAATAATCAATCCCGGCCAGGTATAATTGGGCTTGAATATCAAAAGGATACTCATGACCATCACGGCTAAAATGATGTAAACCAATGGAATGACAGGATAACCAAATGCCTTATAGGGTCGCTCAATATCAGGCTTGTATTTACGCAACAGAAACAAACCGATAATGGTCAGAACATAGAAGATAAGAACGGCAAAAATAACGTAATCAAGCAGCTGGCTGTACGTTCCTGATAGACACAGGAGGCTTGCCCAAATACCCTGTATAATCAGTCCAATGGCAGGAACTCCTTTCTCATTAAGGATTCCTGCTTTTTTAAAGAAAATTTTGTCAATTGCCATGGCGTAATAAATCCTTGCCCCTGAAAGGATCAACCCGTTATTGCATCCGAAAGTTGAAATAACAACCAACGCAGCCATGATCAGAACAGCATAATTACCAAAAATGCCTGACATAGAGGCTGTTGCCAGGCGATCATTCAAAGCAAACTGCATTCCTCTGCTGAAAACATCGGCTCCTGCCGGATCACCTCTTACCGGAAGTGTGGCGATATAAACAAGGTTTCCAAGAAGATATAGAACGGTAACAATCAGAGTTCCCAGGAAAAGACTCAGTGGGATATTTTTCCTTGGATTGATGACTTCTCCTGCCGTGAAAGTTATGTTGTTCCAGGCATCCGACGAAAACAACCCCCCCACCATTGCCATCCCTATTGCGGCAATTAAGGTAAAGCCTACGATAGGAATTTCCTGCCCACTTTCACCTGCAGATACAGGATTCCAGAAGATTTGCCTGTTCTCATGTATCGCGGTTGAATTGGCCGCAAAGATCAGACCGGTAATAATAAACAAAACAAGCAGGAGAACCTTACCGGAAGTGAAGGCATTTTGCACCTTTTTCCCCTGCTGTATACCTTGCATATTGATCCACGTCAGAACAGCTATTGAACCTATAGCCACAAGCTGTACCGGTCCGAATTTGAATAATCCTTCCTGGAACCAAATAATATTTTCAGAAACCCAGGGGACCAATACACCTCCAAACTTGGCAAATGCCATTGCTACTGCCGCAATCGTACCGGTCTGAATAACAAGAAACATGGTCCAGCCATACAGGAATCCGGTTAAGGGATTATATGCTTCCTTCAGATAAACGTACTGTCCCCCTGCTTTGGGGTACATACCTGCAAGTTCGCCGTAACTAAGAGCAGCAAAAATCGTCATTAAACCGCTGATGATCCAAACCACCATCAGCCAACCGGGACATCCCACCTTTCGGGCTATATCCGAGCTGACTATGAATATTCCCGATCCTACCATTGATCCAACAACAATGGCAGTCGAATCAAAAAGAGTTAGTCTTCTCTTAAAACCGTGTTCCTCGTTCATGAAATTATTTAGAGCATTTCCTCCAGCTTTTCTTTTAGCTTTTTAGGGGTTAGATTAACTTCAAGTATTGTTCCTGAAGGATCCACAAGAAAAATCCCTCCCGATTTATATGAAAGGTTGTATTTCTCGCACATTCCGGCTTTGTCGTTATTATCAAAAAGATTGACCCAGGGATATTTTTCTTTTTGTATGAATTCCTTCGGATCTTCCATTGTTTTAAATACTGGAGTAACACCGATTATTCCAAATCCCTTGTCTTTGTAAGAATTGTATACCGGGATCAATTCTTTATTGTATTCAACACTTGGTGAACACCATGTGGCCCAGAAATCAAGTAATGTAACTTTATTGTTCTTTATGGCTGATGAAAGATGAGTGCTGTCTCCTTTTGTGTTCTCTAAAGTAAGATCAATAATCCGGCCTCCGTTATGAATATTTCTCAATCCTTCAAGTGTATTTCTTAAAATCCCGATATAGGGATGACCCGGAAAAGCTGAGGCATAGCGGTTGATATTTTCACTGATCTTGCTTAAGGTAACAGCATTAACCTCCTGCCACCTGTTCGAAGTGGCCATATCTTTAATTCTTTTCATGAAAAGGTATAAGGAAAGCGGGGAAGTGTTTTTGTCAACATAATCCGCTTCCCAGAGTTTTTGTTGTGATTTGATGGAATCCTGCATCATTGTCAGTCTTATTGCTTTTGGGTTGTAAGCAGAACCAATATTTATCAGGAATTTTTGATCGCTGATCAACAAATTTCTCTCTGAAGGATTTCTGGTTTTTTCCAGCCTATCCAGTATTTCCTTGTACTGCTTTGTATAAACAGTTCCGTTTTGATACATAAGACCTATGCTGTCAGCATATTTAGCCTCTTCATCATAGAATTTCACTTTAAGCTCTTTGTAATAGTTTATTAAGGCATCATTTAAATTATGACCTTTCACCGAATACCCTGTCATATCCCTTGAAGCGGGTATCGTAAATTTGATCTTGCCCGCTTCTGCAAAAAAAGGTGTCTCCCTTACAACACCTTTCTTAAATGCATCTTTAAATACCAGAATATAAACTTCCGGATAACGAAATTTAAAACTATAGTTGAAACCGTTGTTGGAAATAGGGATCTCGGCTTCATAAACCGGGAAGCGTGAGGCCTTAAAAAGGAGAAGAGCATCTGCCTTTCCTCCGGTAATTCCACCAGTAATATCGCATGTTTTCTCGCCAGAGGAACATGAAATTACTAAGGCTGCTAAAATTAAGAAGACAATAGTTTTCATCATGTGATTTTTTATTAGGTTCAACGTCAGTAGAATCTTTTTTATTGAAAGGAAAATAAATTGAGTCTCATTATTCCTTTTAATGCTCATTAATTTATAAAGTAAACATGACTGTCAAATCATTAAAATTAGGTATTACTAAACCCGACCGGGACCTATTCTTACAAGTCTCTATCACGACTAAATTTACATATCTAAAATTAATATTTTTAAATTATAATCCAAATGGTTGAACAATTATCTGAAAAAAAATCTATAATACACATTTTCTGCTAGTCGAAGGTAATTTCACTCACTGTTTATTTTATTGCAACCCTTCCAAAAGACATATTCAATTGTATTTTTATAATATTCTGTCTTATAATTGTTTTCTGCTTTCCAGGATATTGACTCACTATGATTTCGCCGCAGTTTATTCTTATATTATCCGTATATTATTCGTAGACTATTCGTATATATACGAATGATCTTCGAATAAAGATTGAATAAATCTCAGAGGATTTATACCTTGTTCTGAAATAAACTTACACAAAAAGTGAATATATTTTAAAACAAGTTAAAAGATAAAATGATAAGTGATTGCGTGCGCTTCTTTACCTCTTTAAGAATTAATATTATAAGCAAGAAGTGAATAGACCAAAATATCAGCAAAGAGACATGCTGTAATGTTCAGTGTTCAGTTTTCAGCATTCAGAATTATGGGTATTCTAATCTTTCGATGCAAATACAGAATCAATTCTAATAGTAATAAGTCTCATTTTTACCTTTATCCCCATCTGAAACAGTACCATTTATGCGATCCCTGTCAGGAGAATCGCTTAAAGTCCAGATAAATATCAGTGCCAGTACGGCACAAGCTATATAAGGCAAATAATTTAATATGATATTTTCTAAAGTAACGGCAAGAACCATCCTATTTGATTTAATATATATAATTCAATTATTATTTATATTGTTAATTATACAACTAACTTAATTACTATATCTAATTAAATTTAATTAAATTTGCATGAAATATAATGAATAATATTGAAAATTTAAAGGTTTACATATAATTATTTGGTGGTTTTCCTTTTTTATACCTGTTTCAAGCTTTGTTATCTGTAAAATCGATATTCATATATTATTGAATATAATTATTTTACGTTATAAATCTGTCTTGTTGGTTTCTGTTGGAAAATCAAAAATTATCCTTTATTACCAGTGAATGGTGATTAAAAAAGTACCCCCTATTAAATCCGCAACAAAATCCAATTCAGAGTGGAGCAAGATACAAAAAATAAACATAAATTGATCTCACAGGATTATTTTTTAAAATGGGGCCGATGCTATAAAATCAATAAAAAAGAGAACGGGTTTCAACCGATACATAAATGGAGCCGAATACTTTAAATCAATCAAAGCGAGAAGTAAAGTTACTTAAAGAGGTTAATTTTCTCTTTTCTCCATGAGATAATCAACCCACGCCTGGGGCAATTTTTCGAGAATTCCAGCTATAACGGCCATGTACCCTACCTGGTATCTTGTTTTCGGATTTCTTTTCTCAAGAACTTTACCGATCAGTATTGCTACTTTTTCCGGATTTGTTCTTTTAAGGTTAAATCCCTAGAGGTTTTTGAGCAGTCTGGTAAGACGATCACGGTAAATATCTCCATTTTCTTTCGGCCAGGTTGCCAGTTTTTCTACAAGTGCCGCTTCTGTCCTTTGCGGAGAAGAAGTATCAATTCCACCGCAACGGATTAGAATATTTTTGATGCCATCAGGTTAAAGCTCCAGGTTAAGGGTTCGGGCCAAATAATTCACGGCAAAATCAGGGACATGGATATCAGCAACATAAGGAACGGGAAATAATGCAGGGGTGGCAATCCACAGTACTTTCCCTTTTGTTTCACGTAACATGGAAAGTAATTCCTGGAGCAATATAACAGGTCCGACAAGACGTTTCTCCAATTCATACCTGAAGTCAGAAATATTTAATAACTCAATCGGGGCAATGTTTCCTCACCCTGTAACATTTATAATAGCAAATAGGGTGGTATTTCTTGATTTGCAATTTTTTCTTTCAATGACCTTGCAGCATTGTGAATTTGGTCTTGATTAGTAATATCAAGCGGATATAAAGGATAAAAATTAGAAAAAAAATGTATTGTGAAGCATTTCTGCATCGGCGACTTTGCGTATTGAGGCAAGAACAGTGTAACCCAGAGCAGCAAGATGAAGGGCGACTGATTTACCAATTCCTGAAGAAGCTCCGGTTACCAGCACAGATTTGTGAGTGAATTCATTTTTTTTCATAGTCATTTAAATAGTTGATTGAGAAAGACTATCAGGCTATTAGACTGTTAAATTGTCAGGCTATCAGGTAAAAAAACAACAAAAACCATTTCACCTGATAGCCCAATCCCGCACATGCAGGAAAGTCTGATAACCTTACCTGAGAGCGTCTTATTAACACCCAAAACAAAATTTAAAATGACAATATTCTTCCTTTCGAACAGTTCTAAATGGCAAGTCTTCAACTTTGCTCATGTTCGTTCTCATATGAGTAAAGCTTGTTTTATTCAAATCTTTTTCGTTTATCTATTTGACGAAAAAGACGACTAAGGTTCCATATCAGAAGCGATATTATCTTTGGCATTCATCGCCTCAATCAAAGCCAGTTTCTCCTGATGTAAAGTGTCCAGTTTGATCTTTAAGTTTTCTATTTCCTCATGTGAAACCTGCAGCTTGATTTTCAACTGCTCTATTTCCGCTTCAAGCATCCTGCGGATTTTCATGTATTCGTTCTTCCGGAGAAGATAACCGATAATAAAGCCCAGCACAGCCGCAATAATTAATACGACCACTATGAATCCAAGGTCAGCGCTAAATCGTTCAGTCATGGTTTTATATTTTATTGGATTAGAATTTCAGTTCTGCGGTTTTTGGCACGTCCTTCGGCAGTGTTATTATGCATTGCCGGATTATGATCGCTTTCGGCAACAGTTTCAATCATAACCGAGGCAATTCCGTTTTCAGTCAGTTTTAGTTTAATAAATTCAGCTCGCAGGGCGCTTACTCTTTCTTTTATCCATTCAGAGCCGTAAGCATCAGAATGGCCTGAAACTTTAACTTTTTTACCTGCATTCGCGAAGAGATATTTCTTTAGCAGTTCAAAATGAGAAATATCTTCATCTTTTATGGTGCATATACTTTTATTGAAATCAAAATAAATGATATGCACAGGAGGGACAGGGATTTGAGCAATAACTGCAGCGCTCTTGAGAGTATCGGCAATTCCTTTACCGGCCTCTGCAGCAGAAGAAGAAGCCTGATCTGCAGTTTTTTCCACACTAAGGTCTTTTCTGACTTTGCAAACATAAACATAAGACGAACCTGCTATCCATATGAATAACAGGAGGGATGACAGAATAATTGCAGTTCTCATTATGATTGTTTTCTAAGAAAGTTATGAAAAATATTTCGACTTAACAAAACTTTTTATAAAAGTTTTATCAATTATGTCATTTATTTTCAAGGAGTCTCAGAACAGAATTCCTAACTTCAATTTCTTTCCGGCAAGATTATAATGAAAGGGAATGAATTGGATTTAAGATTTGGACAAATTATTCCATGCCCTCTTGAATTTAAGAGAGATTAAAATAAGACTATTCGTTTTAACTACTGAATAATTTCTATTTACCAGTTTTAACAAGATGAAGCACCCAGTCAAAATTATTCGGGGCAGTGAATGCCTTTACTGTTCCTCCTTCAATTGTACCGACATTCTTTTCAATTCCCGTCCGCGGATCGAACCAGTGAAAATTAAACCTGCCCTTTGATGAAACATCTGATAGGTTAACATTCACTGAACCTCCATGTCGAAGGTATATTATGTATTCTTTTCCGGGAATTGCAGAACAAAAGTTATCCTTGTTTTCATCAACCAGGTTCTGATCAGGTTCCAGCTTCCACCATTCAAGCCCTTTAAGGAATTTAGTCATGATACTTATTCCTTTGCCGCCGGGGTAATCAAGCGCTTTATAGTACCAGTCAAAATCATAACTCATAAGGTTTGTTGGTGCTTCCGGGACATCGGCACACCATACTCCTCCTGCCCCATATGTATGACCTGCCGCTCCTGAAAGAATGGCGGACCATGCTCCAAACCTTATATAATCTGCTTCGGTTGTAAGTTTTAGAAATTCCATACGAGGTTCGGTACAAATAATTGGTTTTACAGGTTTCAGGGAATAATTAAATCTGACAATACCGGGAATTCTTTCATTATTATTATCCTGATGCCCTACCTGGAACTGATTGAAATCCATCCATTTTTCATTGTTCAGAAATTCTCCCGTTGACCATTGCGGAGCAAACTTTGCAGCAGTGAATGTCGGAGGTGCATGATGAATGCTCAATACCCTTCTTTTATAAGGGTCAGTGTTTTTAATATAATTCCCGTATTCTTTCCAAAAATCAATGCCAAGTCCGCCGTAATTATCCAGATTGTATTCTCCGGCAGCTATCCAAACGACATTATAAGCACCAAGACGGGCAATGAGATAACGGCTGAATCTTCTCATCTTCTCTACGCCTAATTCTTTAATATATTTACCTCCCCACCAGTGAAGCACCCAGACCGTTAATCCCTGCTGATTGGCATAAGCGATCATCCCGTCTATCCTCCTCATCTCATTGTTATCAATATGATCACAGCTCTCATCAAGAGGCACTCCACGACGGTTGCTTGAAAAGCGCATCATCCCAACCGTAAATCCTTTCTTTACCCTGTCTCTGACCAGATCCTGAAAACTTGAAAAATTAATTCCTTTCTTTGTCCAGTAACTCCATATATCGGCAATCCATAAAAACGGTGTCCCATCGGCATATTCAAAATACCTCCCTGCACGGTCACCATCCTTGCATACCTGGATCTGCCCCCTCCTTGTCGGATTGTCAAGCTTCTCCTGTTCAGTCCAATCAGTACAGGTTATCTCTCCCTTTATCCCATTCATACCGGAATCTGAGGAAAAACTTTCATACTTCCATACTCCGGTGGCGGGTGGTGCAAATCTTATCCTGAAAGTATTTCTGGCCTCCCAGTTGCCATCCCAAAAACCCTCCACCGCGTAACTCATCCCAGTCACAGTCTCCACTGGTTCCGGTGAATTTGACCCTTAAAAGAGCCTCACCATTGTATGGCATTGCATCAACATAAGGATTCTCGTAAGTGTTCTTTGCCACGAACCTGATCTCATAAGGTTCCCACTTCTTTACTTCTGTAATGGCAAAACTATTGCCTGTAACAAGAAAAAAAATTATCGTTGTTAATAAAATATTCAGATTTTTCATGTCAGGTTTGTTTTAATTAAATGATTTATAAAATCTTAGTGTACAGAAAATAAATCATAGATTCATAGTTGGTTATCAAAATCAAAAATAAAATAATTTTAGTGATTTTTTCAAAATTTCCAAAAATATAACAACTGACCCCAGAATTCATTATCCGATACAAAGATTAAAGATTTCTATAGTTTCCCCCCCTGCGTAATCTCCCTTATCATTGAATGTCTGAGAAGGAATTTAATTCTACGATAATTATTCATATTGTTCATTAGGATACGCTCATAATAAACTTGATGTAGGTTTATAAAACTATTCGTTTATGGAACAAATTGATCAGAAATATTGATGTTAAAATATAAAACAACTTTTTTCAGGTAAAATTATTTACTATCAAATTTAAATATGATATCAAAACCGTTGTCGATCGAGGAGTTGTTAAGCCTTAAGTAAAGGAAACGGAAAAGTTCGTATTCGAGATTTACCACATACTGTGGGATACCTTCCTGCTGGATCTCTCCAAATCGCTGTTCGTAGCTGACAAACAGGTTTTTGGTAATGTATTTCCCAACTGTAACCGTCGCATTTGAAAAACCGCTTCGGCTTTTAATCTCAATGTAATCAACATTTAGCTTACTTCCCAGAAATTTGGTCAGCTGGGAGGAGAGAAGAGAGGCTGCGAGGGTCTGTGCCATGCTTCCCACTCCTGCTCCAGCTAAACTTTGTTGCTGGCCTGTGGTCAGTTCATCCATGCTGGTCCCGAACAAGATGTACGACAAAGCATCGCCTTCATTGATTGAACTGTTATCCAGGGTAAAGGCAACTTTTGGATCTTCGGGGGTTCCGGTCAGTTTGACGGAAAGTTTCTGTTCTACCTGCTGTGTATTGCGTAAGGTATAGGAAGCCTGAATATTGAGGTTTGGTGTTATTTTTTGCCCACCCTCGAAGGCGACTGTACCCTGGTCAATAGTGAAGGTTCTCCCAAGGAATTCGTATTGCCCCCGAACAACGGTTATTGTTCCAAATAGTTCAAAATACTTCTGATTTTTGATCACTTCAATGTCTCCGGAAATCTCCACATACATATTCTCATTTTTTATCCAGGTATTGCGCGGGATTTTTACCTGCAGTTTACCGGTTAATTGTTTGAGATATTCCGATTCAGTGGTATCTCTTTTACCGCTTTGAGCCGGTTTAATTTTAAGGGTGTCAACACCGCGGGTGCGATGTTCTTTTTCAAGTTCCTTGACAAGTAAGGGTTTTGGAATTTCAGGAGCACTGACTTTTCCAATCATATTGAAGAGTGCAGGCAGATAGATTTCAGACTGGGGTATATTCAATTCCCCGCCAAAAACAGCATGTCCTATGGGTCCTGCAACCGAAGCCTGACCCGATACCTGTGCATTTAGCTCATGAAGATCAACCGGTTTGAAATCATTGAGCCGGACGTTTAATTTCGCTTCTTTGAGAGTGCCCTTGTAAAATACGGATGCAAAACCTGCCTCACCCGATGCCGTCAAACTACCTTTCCCTGTCATGACCGAAAAGGTGTCCAGTGTGATCCTCTGCGGCGAAAAGCCCATCTTAAATTCCATATCACGGTAATTGATCCCGTATTCGGGAATATTGAAACCTGCTCTTTTCAATTGCATATTCCCCTTAATATCAGGGTTTTCTATGGTTCCCCTCATTTTGATATTTCCCTCAAGATAACCTCTTATTCCTTTAATGACATTTAGGACAGGAAGTACAGCCAGGGGAAACTTTTCCACCATCAGGAAGACATTGACTGAATCATGCCGGTTGTAATTCACTTTCATGCTGTCCAAGGTCACCTGTAGCGGAATCTCTCCTTTAAGATTAATCCCGCCGCTGTCACCGGGCATGATTTTTAAACCTACGTCCAGTCGATTGTCCTTATAACCCATAGTTCCGTCAAACTCCTTAAACTGATATTGTTTTAAAGTTGCATTCTTAATGTCAAAATTTCCCTTCAAAATAGGAGAATTGTCAGTTCCGGTTAAATCCATATTTAAACCTAATGATCCTGAAACTGATAAATCCTGTCCAGACAAGGTACTTATTTGTTTTAAGTCAAGATTTTCAATTTTAAAATTAAAATCTTCCTTCCCTTTCCGATTGATGATTCCTTCGGCTGAAATGGTTTGCAAACTGTCTCCCTCCGCGCGGACCATCCTGAAATGATCGATCTTGTATGCCGTCGAATCGATGGTAATCAGAGCCGGAGATCCCTGCAGTTCCCATTTTTGTTTTTTGTAATCGATCATTCCCTGATAAATGCCAATCCTCATTTTTTTACCCAAACGCACTCCGATTTGAAAACGGCTTTCCAGGTCTGGATTTGCAAGATGACCCTTGATAAAAAAGGTATCTGGGCCGGCTTCGATACCAAGCGAAACAGAATCCAGGCTGAAAGATTTGTTCCCTAAGTTTTGGGCAGTTACTCTGGCTACGATCAGGGTATCGGAAGGTGTTATCCTGGCATTTGCCGAGGTAGAAATTTTCCCGATCGTGTAACCCTGGTAACCTGTATTATTCAAATTAATTTGTGTTTTCACATTGAGCGAATCAATAGTTCCCCATAGCCGGGCATTAATAAGCCCAGTGGTTTGAATCCCTTTGACAGGAAGAAAAGGGGATAATATATCAGTATTTTGCAAAAAAGCAGATAGCCATAGGTCTGAATTGGCTCTCGGGCTGTAATTGCCATGGGCATTTAAGGCTAATCCAGGGGCTTTAAGCCACAATGTGTCCACACTTAGATATTCGTTTTCATACTGCAATCTGGCTCTCAAAGAATCAACCTTCATTTTCTGAAGATTTGATTCAGTTAAAAAAAATGATCCCTTCAGTGACAAGGTTTTTGGATTAAATCCATTGCCATCTGCTATAGCCAATAAATTGAGGTCAGATTTCAGGGAATCCTTGCCGGTAAGTGGAGCCAAATCCAGCCTTTGAGTTTTTAGTTCCAAATGCCAGATAGGATTGCCCATCAGGTTATGAATGTGCGGCTTTAGTATTAGTTCACCGAAGTTTCCTCTGCCTTCAACCAAACCACTGAGATTATCCTGATCAAGAAAGAGATTGAAATTTAACAGGTCAACCGGTTTACCGTCAAACCTGCTGTGGTTAAAGCTGGCATTCAGGGATATTTTTGCGGTCCGGGGATCAATGCCTTTTCCGGATGCAGTTAACTGACTGTTGATCAGATAATCTATATGGGGGATTCCAATCCAGTGACCCGGATGAACGTTGTCGAGCATTACGTTCAGTTGCCACTTTAACAACGAATCTATTCTGTTTTGAAGCCATTGCCGAAAATCAGACGAGGAGATCTCAAGACGAATTGTCTGATCCTGATCCTGTAATCGCAGATTGGCATGAAGGGAATCCTCCTGACGGGAAGCATCGAGCCTCAGCTCGGGAGTTATTGAAAGATTGATACCGGGGATAAAGTGACGGAACTCCATAAAATGAAGAGGCCCTGTCGACAGAGACGCCGATGAAATCCCGTTTTCATTTTTCGAATAATCAATCTCTCCTTTCAGTTGATTTTCCGCAGTCTGTAAATCCAGACCTGAAAGCCGGATGATTACTGTATCCTGCAGAAGATTAAAAGTAAGCTTTTTGATCGTCAGGTCAGGATACAGGGCTGAGAGAGAAAAATCGTCCATCTTTAATATTTGCCGGATGGATCCCCAGGCAACTGAAAGGGAGGCGTTTAGGTTCTGAATCTTACGGGGAATCAGGGTGTCCGGGGATACGATATTCATCTTTCCGTCGGTTAATTTCACGGTAGATAAATCAATGGTGAAAGGTTTTGCTGAGGGAATAGTATCTTTTCCGGTATTTTGCGGGAGAGGCTTCAAGATATGGGAAACATTCCAGGTTGAATCGCGAAGCTGAGCCAGCCGAACGAAAGGATGAATAATTTCAAGCGACTGAATTTCAACTTTACGCTTAAAAAGCAACCACAAATTATACCGAACCTGGAGTTCGTCAATGGTAACGATGGTATCATTTTGTAAAGACGTGGCGTGCTGCGTTTCTACAGTTAAAATGATATTTTTCAATTTAAGGTGAGAAAGAAAGTTGCCGTCAATTTCGCCAATAGTCAGTTGCGGATAGATATAATGAGAGGCCTGACGTTCGACAATGGCCGCGATCCTTTTCTTTGCCGGCTTTGTCTGCAGTGTCAATATTACCAGCAAGAGTAAGGCAAGCAAAGCCAGAATAATCCAGGTCAGAATACGCAAACCAAATTTGAGGACTTTCTCCATAATCAGCAATAAGTCAATTATCTTCGTTTTTCATATAACAATTATCTCGCCAAATTTCTCTTAACAGGCAAGAGCCAGGAACTGATGGCTAAGGTCTTAAAGCTGAGTCTTCAGCCTTTTTTACTGATTCCATTTTCCATTCTTTAATTTTCTGTCGGTGCCTGTAATAAGTTAACGGTTTTAAAACAATAAAAAGTTAATCTTTAAAACTATTAATGGCAACAAAAGAGAAATTCAAAATGAGCCTTGCTTATCGGCTTTGTTGGAACTTCAGTGAGAAGTTCAAAAGAAGAAGTAAGGGAGATTGAACAAAAAATCACTACTATTGCAAAGGTGGGCCGTGTCTGTCAGGTGAATCAAATAACTGTTTCCCGATGGCTAACCCGATATGGCAAAGATCATATAAAAAGAGTCAGAACCATCGTCAAGAGTGAAAGTGATACGCGTAAAATCTTCAAACTAAGGAAGAAAATTGCAGGACTGGAAAGAATAATAGGTCAGAAACAGCTTCTTATAGATTTTCGGTCCAAAATGATTGAACACACTTTCCGGAAATACGATGTCGACATTAAAATAATATTCAAGAGCGAGCCATCATCTGGCACTGGCAATGCTGAGAAGAAATCAAATATAGCCTGAAAATCTTTTACCGATCACTCTCAATCAGTAAACAAGAAGTACATCAGATGCTCAACCAAAGGATGAGTTATAATGCAGAGGTTGATTTTTTAAGAAGAATCGACTATGAAATAAGAGAGGATTATCTTGCACTAAGCTTACAGGAAACTTATTATAAAGTTAAACCGGCGAGTATTGGAGGTGATAAATTTGAGCATTTTTGTCTACTTCGGTTACACAGCATCGAAAGAAATGTCTCTCGCGCTAAACCACCAGCAGTAAAGGGATAATCAGTTTTGAAAATTTATTGATTACAACAGTTCTCCGCGGTGGATCAGGTTTACAGCACTGATATTACCTGTTTTGAAGTCGAAGGGGTATTCTTTTATATTACTTTTATTCTGGATTTTTACTCAGGAAGGTTTTTGGGCCATAATGTCACCAAAAGGTTTAGAAACCACTGCACAACTATACCAGCCTTCTAAATGGCAATCAAAACCAGGTAAGGCAAATTAGGTCTTGAGACTATCTTTCATCCTAATAGTGGTGATCAATATTATAAGAAAAACTTTCTCCTTGGGACAAAGGAAAGACGGAAAGAATTAACTGGATCATCAAAAATAATAATCTTATCCATTGGAAAATCCGCTCCTTTGATGATTTGTCAAAAAAAGTTGACCAAACCGCGATTTTTTAAAATGAACAAAGACCTTATTAATCTTTAAATTATTTAACATACCTTGATCTTGAAAGAAATCAGTTTAATTCGTTGCTGCAAACAAGACCGATAATGACGGAGTCAATTGACACGATTAACAATCTTATTGGGACGTCGGTACCTGTTCAGATTGAGCAAACAAGACCTCAAAATCAGAAAGTATTTTCTGCAATTAAAGAGTTGATAAATTAAAAAAAGGTCAACCTTATTCAGGCATTAACATCCTGTCCGTTGACTGTTGCCTATTCCCCTTCTTCTTCCAGCTTTTTCTCATAATCCTGCAACACCCATTGTATTACTTTATAACTTATGAAAATCAACAATGGCCAGGATAAAATCCAAAGTGCCTGGATAAAATAATTCATAACTCTGATATTAATTTCTTAATAAATATGCCCTCCGGACTCACCTGATATTTCGTTTTCAGTAATTTTCTTTTTGTTGATCTCTTTCCATGCATACCAGATATAGGCAAGTACAAAGGGCACCAGCAGAGAGACATAACTCATTGTCACCAAAGTGAATTTTGAAGATGAACTGTTTTGAATGTTCAAAGAAGACTGCAGATCAAAATTTGATGGATAATAACAAGTATTGTTGTATCCGGCAATCAGGAACAGAGAAAAGACGGTCAGGATTGTGCCGGCGCCGGTATACCATATCCCATTTGTATTTTCCATTTTCCATGCTATAAATATTCCCCATAAAACACCAATTACTCCAATCAGGAAAAGAATCAGAACCAAAGGCATTTGGATGAGATTATCCAGGTATTTATAGGATTCCAAAGATACTTTCATAGTTTCAGGATTGTAAGCAAAGCCCTCTTTTAGGATTAAACGGACCAGAAACGCAAGAAAAAATACCAGAAAGGTTATGGTATTCATCAACAGATGTTTCCTTGACTGAGTAAACAGCTTTTCATTTTCGACCGTATTCATTAAATAAAGTATGCCAAGAATTCTTGAAAGAAATACAAGGGCTAATCCAAGAGACAGGTTATGAAGGTTAAAGAGTGCCTCAAGCCCTCGAAAAGGATTATGCCATTCCGAAACATGAAGGCTGCTGACTGAAAAATCGGCCCCGTTAAAAAATGTGCCGACAACGACTCCAAGAAGAAAAGGCCCTAATAATCCGTTAATAAAAAGAAAGGTATCATATGTTTTTCTGCCAAGAAAATTATTGGGTTTGCTTCTGTATTCAAAGGAGATAGCCTGGATAATAAAACAAAACAACAAAATCATCCACGCTGCATAAGCTCCGCCGAAACTTGTAGAATAGAACAAGGGAAATGAGGCAAAGAAGGCTCCGCCGAAAGTCACGAGAGTGGTGAAAGTGAATTCCCACTTGCGTCCGAACGCATTTATTATCATAGTCCTTTCTTTATCGGTTCTTCCCATCTGAAAGATCAATGTCTGCCCCCCTTGAACAAAGAGCAGGAAAACAAGCAGCGCTCCCAGAAGCGATATAATCCCCCACCAGTAGTGCTGAAGCGCTGAGTAGCTTAGTTGTTCAAACATGACTTGTCTCCTCTTCGTTAGGTCCTTTTTTGATTTGTGTTGTAATAATTTTTATTTCGGCTATTAGAAGCAAAGTGAAAATGATAGCAAAGAGCCAGAATGTGACAATTACTGCTCCTGAATCAATCTTTGAAACTGCCGCAATAGTCGGTAATAAATCCTGCACTACCCATGGCTGACGCCCCATCTCTGCTACGGTCCAGCCAGCCATCTGGCATATGTAAACCAATGGAACCGTTACAATTGCAAGCCATAGAAACCATCGATTTTTTGTCAGTTTGCCATTTAATAAATAGTAAATGGACAAAACAAAAAACACCAAAAACCAGCTGCCCAAAAACACCATAAGGTGAAAACTGTAAAAAACTAAAATAACATTCGGAATAAGTTCATTAGAGTCAGAAATAAATCCATAGCCAAAATATTTGAAATAATTATCCTGGAAATCTTTCGACATGAATTTATCTCGTATCTGTAATGCTTCTGTGCTTTGTCCTTCATCCAATGCTTTTTTATAATTACTCAAGGTTTCAATGGCCATTTTCCCGCGAGATATTTTGTCTTTAGCTGATAAAATTCCCTCATTCTCATTGCCGTAAAGAAGATCTTTTATTCCGGGAACAAATGCCTTCAACATTAAAATAAATCATATAGGATAAAGCCTTTGGAATTTCAATTTTAAACAGAAATTCTTTTAGATTTTCATTTTCCGGATCGTTGCGGGTAGGAGAAAATAAACCAAATACCATTAGGCCGGCTCCTTTGCTTCCTTTATACAAACCTTCCATAGCGGCAAGTTTCATAGGCTGGACCTTAGCCACCTCTCTTGCCGATCCGTCCCCTGTTGAAACAAGGAAAACCGAGCTTAATAATCCAAATATTGAGGCGACGAGGATACTCTTCTTAGCAAAAACCACTTCGCGTTTTTTGAGAAGGAACCAGGCAGAAATGCCAATAATAAATATAGATGCCAATACAAATCCGGAGGAAATCGAATGCAGAAATTTGATAATGGCCATTGGAGATAGAAAAACGTCCCAGAAATTGATCATCTCGTTCCGGGCTGTATCGGGATTAAATTGCATTCCCGCAGGTCTTTGCATCCATCCGTTTGCAACAAGTATCCATAATGCGGATAAGTTGGCCCCGATGGCTGTCAGCCAGGTGGATAAAAGATGAAAACGCTTGCTTACCTTATCCCATCCGAAAAACATGACGGCAATAAAAGTCGATTCCATAAAAAATGCCAGAATGCCTTCAATTGCGAGCGGAGCACCGAAAATATCACCGACAAACCAGGAGTAATAAGACCAGTTGGTCCCAAACTGAAATTCAAGAATAATTCCTGTGGCAATTCCGATCGCGAAATTGATGCCGAACAATTTCATCCAGAACTTTGTGATTCTTTTCCATTCAGGATTATTGGTCCTGTAATAAATGGTTTCCATGATGGCAATGATAAAAGTGATTCCCAGCGTCAGGGGCACAAAGAGCCAATGGTAAAACGCTGTAAGGGCAAACTGCCCCCTCGACCAATCAACCAATGCCAGATCTGTAATTTCGTTCATGAAGTACTTATTTAGGCTGTGTAAATGATTCGATAACATGTGCGCTTCGTCTCCCGATCGGTGCTGAAATTCTTCTTCAGCAAATCAGGGAAGAAGAACAGCTTAAGCACAAATATCAACACAAAAAGTTTGATAAGAATGATGACCCATAATGTGCGGCCGGTTGTCATTCCTTTGAACCCTTCGATATAAAAACGCAGGATGTTTTTCACAACATAATTTTTAAACTCTGAAAACCTTCAGTCTTTAACCTTTTATCTTTAATCTTTTCTTTTAATCCTTTAATCCTTTAATCCTTAAATCATGGTCAAATAATGGTCTCGGATTTTATATGCAATATAATAATTTCTTTTATCAAATGACAGAGAATTTTCCAGTCAATTTTTAAAGTGGTCAGAATAATTATTACCACTTATACCGAATTGATCCGCAACTGTTCACAGTTCACTGATTTCAGTGATATTTTTCAAATCCACCTGCATGATAGAGGTAATTTTGTTAGAACATTTTATGAATAATGGCTGACAGAATTGCTGAATATTAAAATATTTTTGTAAATTGAAAGAGAGACTTAAATGCAGTTGATAGTGTCTTTAAAAGAATTACAAATTACGGATTACGAATACCATGACAGTCTTTAACTCTCCCGATTGTTATCGGGATCATAACTCAATGAATTATTTAATTAACATACAGTAAATCAATGAAAAACCTGACTACTATTGGGCGGATACTTTTCGCTCTTCCTTTTGCATTCCAGGGATTGAATCATTTCCTGTTTTTGGATTATTATCTTGGGAACTTCTCGTCATTTATTCCACTGGGGCCATATACGATTATGCTGGTTGGCGTATGCCTGGTGTTGGCCAGCATAAGCATTATAATCAATAAATATATGGAGCTGTCTACTATTCTTCTGGCTATACTTCTTTTTATATTTATCATTACCATACACATTCCCGGATTATACCATTCCGATAGATTTCAGGTTGCATTAATTGAACTATTGAAAGATACTTCGCTGATGGGCGGCTCACTCTTGATCGCGGGAATGGAGCACGCCAGGAGAATGGAGAAAATTGAGAAGAGTCGGAGGAGTAAATGAACAGTAAATTGATATATTATTTATTGGTTTTTTTAAAACTTACGAAATATCAGCTTTCACTAATGGTTGCGTTTTCTGGGGTGACAGGTTATCTGTTGACCGGAAATGCCAATATTACAACAGCTATTTTAGTTACATCAGGTGTATTTCTATTGGCCGCAGGCACTTCAGGCCTCAACCAGGTACAGGAATACAAATTAGACCTTCTCATGGAGCGTACCAGAAACAGGCCTATCCCTTCAGGTCAGATTTCAGTTATGGCTTCGATGGGAATTTCTTTGTCATTATTGATTTCAGGGACATTTCTCCTTGCATATCTTGGTTTTTTGCCTTTAATGCTCGGTCTGTTCAATGTGGTACTTTATAACCTTGTCTATACACCCTTAAAACGTTATACCTGGCTGGCTATTATTCCGGGAAGTATTGTCGGAGCTGTTCCTCCGTTGATTGGCTGGACTTCAGGAGGATTGTCCATTAATCATCCGGTCATTTTCTTTGTCTCACTCTTTGTCTTACTTTGGCAGCTCCCGCATTTCTGGCTGATCTTTATCCGATATGGCAATGACTACAGAAAAGCTGGTTTTTCAGTTCTTCCAAAATATTTTAATGATAAAAGTGTCAAGAATCTGGTGTTTTTTTGGGCGCTGATTACATCCGGTTTTCTTTGCTCATTTCCTTTATTCGAATTGAAATTCAAATCACCTCTTATTGCACTGTTCCTTTCGCTTAATGTGCTTTTTATACTCCTGTTTCATAAATTTCTGTTCAATATTAAAGGAGATCATTCAATTCGTAAAGCATTTATTCTGATCAATTCCTTTGCCATAGCAATATTTCTATTATTGATATTTGGGTATCATTAAAGAATTACGAATTATGGGCAAAGGACAAATGGCAGGGGATTAAAAATTAAGAATTACTATTTATTGTTTACTGATCACTGATCTCCGATTACTGTTTGTTGATTACAGATTACTGCTTTCTTATGCTTTTATTCTTTTCATTTCAACAAAATTTGGAACCGCATATTAACTTTCTGTGTTTAACAATAAGTGTATAAATCCTATCCCTATGTTTGGTCCGCTTTTGGTCCGCTTTTGGTCCGTATTTCCTAGAGTACTCCTTGTAATCATAATATTGAAATTTTAATGCCGCAATTTAAGGGCAAAATAACACTCGAAGGAAGACCTGGGAAGCCTAAAAATCGGACTCGAATTACCCGATCAGCATATTATCTCATTTAACTTTTCCCTTTCTATGTTATCCGGTCTCCTTCACTTTGAAAGAAATATTTTCCTTAAAAACTGAAATAGACTGTGGACTACAATTAATTGTCTATTGTCAATCATTAGTAGTGCGTTAATTTCAGAAATTCAGATGCAAGTAAAAGTAAATAAGTTTTATAGAGAGGTTCTTTGTTTTTTTGATTTGAATTTAAACTTATAGAGATTCCTCAATTCGTAACCAATGACAGATTTCACATTAGAGAAGTGGAGGTGGGCGGCAAGGCCGCCCACCTCCACTAATACTTTGACCCTCTGTCATTCCGAATGCCTACCCCAATAAAAATGAGGCATGATGCAATAACGACAGGAAGTACTTTAAGGGATAAATATCTGAGATTCCTCACTCCGCTTCGCTGCGTTCGAAATGACACCTGGGCGTAACAATGAGGGGGGGGTGATAAGGGGCGGCTCCGCCGCCCCTTATCACCCCCCCGGCCCTCAGAACAAAAGTGTCATGCCGACACGTAGTGAGGCATCTCATGAAGCGAGATCAAAAGACACTTCTAAAAAATCTGTCATTGGTAATGGAGCGAAGCGGAATGAGGAATCTCTGATATTCAGGAAAAGAATCTTAATCAATTTCTTAGAATATTAACACACCAGTACTGATTGTCAATTGTCAATTCTAAGGATTTTTAGCTAACATTGTGGAGTCAAAAAACGGATATGTCAGGTATCATACTTATATAATCCGTTACTGGTCAAAGGGCAAAAGGTGAAAAAAATCTTCGCTCTTTGCCCTTTGCTCTTAGTTCAAAGATTCAATATTCTTCTTTTCTGTTAAACTTAAATTTATTTTTATAATGAAAGGATCTCTTTTATATTCAGCAGGATCGCTGATTTTAGCATTATTATTTTCATGCACAGGATTCGGACAAGTTCAGGTAAGTGACAATTTAGTTCATAAGAATACAACCAAATATGTCGACGCCAAAGATTTTTTTGATCCTTCTTCACCGACATCGGGATTGCAGGAAGCAGTTGATCATTTAAAACCTGAAGGCGGAACGATATTTCTTTCACCGGGTGTATATAAAATCCGAAAGTCGATCAGATTGTTCTCAGGAGTAACTATTGTCGGCAATGGTGAATCTTCAGTAATAGAACGCGCGGATTCCTGCATACAGATGGCTCTTTCATCTCCAGGAAAGGAGGGCGATGAAGAGATTCAGGTAGAAAATACAGCGGGATTTGAAAAGGGAGGAGAAATTACCATCTACAGCAATAAATTTGAAGGTTTTAACAGTGCTGTGGCTGTAATAGCAGAAGTGAAGGGAAAGACTCTTAAATTGGACAGGCCGTTAAGAAAAAATTACCTTGCCGAAAACAGGGCAGGTGTTGTCAATTTCTTCCCAACATTTACCATGACCAATGGTTCGAATATCCGGATCGAAAATCTTGTAATCGACGGAAAGATGAAACAGGGGATTAATTATCATGGTGATTTTGTCTTTTCTGCAATTCATCTTGTGCACGTAAAAGATGTTTTTATTGATAAAGTAATTATCAGAAGATACCCCGGTGATGGATTCAGCATACAGGGAGGAAGCAATGCATTCTGTAACGAATTGCCTTGCAGAATACAACCTGGGGAATGGATTTCATCCTGGCACTACCGTAAGGGGAAGCACATGGACACAAAATACTTCGAGGTTTAACGGGGGCGATGGTTTGTACTTTTGCTTTAATGTCAGATATGCCACAGTTTCCAACAATCATTTTTACAATAATAAGGGAAATGGCATCGGCGACCTGGGCAAAGGCGGAGAAGAAGGAGATCAGTTGAACGTGGTGTCCGGAAATTTTATTTATAACAACGGAAAGGCAGGGATAGAGTGCACCATCGGCGGAAACAATACAGTAATTGACAATATTTGCGAAAATAATTCGAAGAGTGAGCCTGGGAAATGGCCTGAAATCTCTTTAAAGGATAACCATACCACCATCGTAAGAGGCAACCGTTGCAGTGAAAGCATGCAACCGGCTTCAGGAGTACAACAGAATTACGGCATCCGCTTAATCGGGAAGTGCGAGAACAACATGATTACAGACAACATCATTACAGGCTGTTCCGAAGGTGTTGCTGGTGATAATATGGAAATGAACACTATTGAACGAAATATTTTCCTGAAAAACTGATAATAGACTATGGGCTGCATCTTTTGCCTTTAGCCTTTTTCGTATCCTTTGTGCTTCACCTTAGTGCCCATTTGTGGTTAATTCTTTTTTTACCACAATTAACACAAAGTAAAACAATATAATTGTCAATTATCAATTGTCAATTAATCCTTTTATCCTTTTTTAATTCACTGTAAATAAAATAAAAAGGACAGATTCGGGAAAATCTGTCCTCTTACTAAAACCAAACTAACTAAACTAAACCTTAACGCATGAAATAAAGTCACTACAAAAGTAAAGGATACGCATTTTATGGTAAACTAATTAAGGTTAAAATATTGTAAAGTTTTAGGATTGTACTTGACCTGTGAATTGTTGATCCTTTTTATTGAATAAATGCAGGATGGATAAACGTTAATAGTTATCTTTGACCACTGACCCCTTTAAATACAAACATGTAGAATTTAATTTTTTATCAAATGAAGTCGACAGGATATATATTATTGATAGTTAGTTTTTTTGTAATTGGCAGTTGTAGTCCCTCCGGCCAACGTGCGATGAAATTGTATGAGGAAGGGAACCGTGAATTGAAATCGGGAAATCTCATAAATTCGATTATTTACTACAACAGGGCTATTGCTATGGATTCAATGAATGCAGATTTTTATATGGCCCGTGGCAACGCAAAACTAACGACAGTTGATTATGAAGGGGCAACAAAAGATTATACAAAAGTCATTGAATTGGAACCTCAAAATGCTGATGCATACCTTTTACGGGCAATGATTAAAATTTATAAAAAGGAATTTACCGATGATGCAGTTTCTGATTTAAAAAAGGCCATACAGCTAAATCCAAATCTGGCAAAAGCTTATTATAATTTGGGAGTCATAAAATTTGTTCAGAATGACAAGGAGGCAGCCTGTGAATACTGGAAAAAAGCTGCCGATATGGGATTTGATCAAGCGAAGTTAAATCTTAAGAAGCATTGTTTACAGAGATGATTCATCTTTAATGAATAAAATATTTACTTTCTATATCTAAACTCAGAAAAGACAATTTTATATATTCAGATCAGACTTTTAATCTGTTTTATAGGTAAGATTTTGTATTATTTTAAATTCTGAAAGAAATTCTCTTGCAATTACCCGAAGAATTGAATATACAGGAATTGCAAGGATCATTCCAAGAATTCCTGCAAAAGAACCAGCCATTAAAATGACTATGAAAATCTCCAAAGGGTGAGCTCTTACACTACTGGAATATATGATCGGTTGGAAAAGTACATTATCTATCACCTGTACAATTATGACAACTAAAATCACTAATAAAATCAGGGGGAGGGTTACTGAATTAAAATTATCGTTGAGATGGTTGGCAATAACGACTATTATTCCAAATGCACCTCCAATCCAGGGTCCGATATATGGTACTAAATTAAGAAGGCCGGCAAATACTCCAACAATCACAGCATGGTCGAAGCCCATTCCAATAAATGTAAAACCTAGAATGTCCAGAAAACTAACCCCTGTAACCTGACAAAGTATTCCTACCAAATAACGCTTAAGTAAATTACTTATGGAGTAGATTACTTTTACAACACGCTTTTCAAATTTAGTAGGGACAATTAATAGTATCAGGTTTCTGAATAGATATTCTTCTCTCAGGAAGAAAAAAAGGATGAAGGAAACAGAAAAAAACATCAGGAAAAAATTTCCCACTGCTGAGGCAACAGAATTGAATACATTACTGACCTGGTTCAGATTCAGAAAATTTGCAAATTCATCCCTCATATAAGTGTTAAAATTGCTTCCATGAGGAAATAAAATAGTCAAATTTGGATAATTTATCCGTAACTGTTCAAATGCTGTATCGATGTAATTAATGACATCCTGAATATTGATTTTGGAAAGTCCTCTGACTTCCGATGCCACGAGAGGGATAAAAAACCAAAAAAAACTGAGCAATACCAAACCCAAAATCATTAAAGTAAAAAGAGCGCTAAAGGTTTTTGAAATCCTGATCTTACCAATGCTGAGACTCCCAATTTTTTTTGTGATCGGTCTTCCTATTAGCGAAAGTGCCCCTGCAATAAGTACATAAGAAACAATGTTCCTGAAATAGTAGACAAGCAAGATCAGAAGTAGGATGCCAATAATAATAATCGTATTCCTGATTCTTTGATCCATGTAATTCTGAATGATTTTTTCAAATTTACATAATTTTTTCAAAAATAACACTCTATTCCTTGAAAATAATTAAATAAAGCAGTTCAGATTAGGAATATTAGAAAAAGTTAAATAAGGATTATGAGATCATAATTGGACTTTCGACTTTTTCCTTTAATAAAGCAATATTGAATACCTCACTGACGTTGTCAACGAAATGGAAAGTTAAACCTTTGATATATACATCCTTGATTTCTTCAAGATCCTTTTTGTTTTCCGAAGAAATAATGATTTCTTTTATGCCTGCCCGTTTTGCTGCAAGAATCTTTTCCTTTATACCGCCAACAGGAAGGACCCTGCCCCGAAGAGTGATCTCACCGGTCATTGCAATGTTTTTCCTGACCTTACGCTGAGTAAAGGCGGAAGCAAGTGAAGTGGCCATGGTTATTCCTGCCGAGGGACCATCTTTGGGTATGGCGCCTTCAGGAACATGCATATGAACATCCCATTTCTCAAATACTTCAGGTTTAATATTCAACAGACTGCAATGAGCTTTCAGATATTCCAATGCAATTGTGGCCGATTCTTTCATTACATCACCAAGATTACCTGTAATTGTAAATTTACTTTTCCCCTGGCTAAGACTGGTTTCCACATAGAGAATTTCGCCTCCCACGGAAGTCCATGCAAGTCCTGTTACAACTCCGGCATATTGGTTTCCCTCATAAATGTCTTTGGTGAACTTTGGAACTCCAAGATATTCATGAATATCTTCAGCGGAGATTTTTTTATTGTAATCCTCGTTAAAAGCGATTTTACGGGTAATCCTTCTTATAACCTTGGCTATCTGTTTATCCAGTTCGCGCACTCCTGACTCACGGGTATAATTTTCAATAATCTTAACAAGAGCTTCTCTTGTAAACGTGATTGATTTTTTTTCAAGGCCATGATTTTCGAGTTGCCGCTTGACAAGATGTCTCTTGGCAATCTCTATTTTCTCCTCAAGCAGATAACCGCTGACTTCAATCAGTTCCATCCTGTCACGCAGAGCGGGGTGAATAGTAGCCAGGGTATTGGCGGTGGCTATAAACAACACCCGTGAAAGATCAAAATCAAGGTCAATGTAATTATCATGAAATTCAAAATTCTGCTCGGGGTCCAAAACTTCAAGAAGCGCTGAAGCCGGATCACCATGAAAATCACTGGAAACCTTATCAATTTCGTCAAGCATAAAGACCGGATTGGCAGCTCCCGCTTTTTTGAGGTTCTGGAGAATCCTTCCCGGCATTGCTCCGATATAGGTTTTCCGGTGGCCACGTATTTCCGATTCGTCATGAAGGCCGCCTAAACTCATACGGACAAATTTCCGTCCCAGCGATTTGGCAACTGATCTTCCCAAAGAGGTCTTTCCAACTCCTGGAGGACCATAAAGACAGAGAATCGGAGCTTTCATGTCCCCTTTCAGTTTTAATACGGCCAGATGTTCCAGCATACGGTCTTTAACCATTTCAAGGCCAAAGTGATCCTTATCGAGTATTCTTTGGGCATTTTTCAGGTCGAAATTATCAATAGTATATTCATTCCATGGAAGTTCAAGAAGTGTTTCAAGATATCCCACCTGCACAGAATATTCTCCGGCAGCCGGATTCATTCGACCCAGTTTGGCAACCTCTTTTTCAAAGAGACTTTGTATCTCAGCCCCCCATTTTTTCTCTTTACTTCTGTTCAGAAGCTCTTGCGATTCCTGCTCAGTCGGACTTCCGCCTAACTCGTCCTGAATAGTTTTGATTTGCTGGTGAAGCAGATATTCACGTTGCTGCTGGTCCATATCCATCTTCACTTTAAGCTGTATATCTTTTTTAAGATCAATCATCTGAACCTCACGGACAAGATAGGTTAACAGCTTGGTGCTGCGATCCCTGAGATCATCAAATTCAAGTAATTCCTGTTTTTCTATCGCATTGAGATCTGTATTGTTGCATATAAAATTGACAAGAAACGTAGGATTTTCAATGTTTTTTACTGCAAACTGAGCTTCAGGAGGGACATTACTTGAAGATTTCACAATCTTAAGCGCTAAATCCTTTAATGATTCAACAGTGGCAACAAAATCCGGGAAATCGGGTTCAGGCACAATATCATTTAATGCCATCACAGTGGCCCTCATATAGGGCAGGGTTTCTACTATCCCGTGCATCCTGAAACGTCTTTTCCCCTGGATAATAACCGAAGTCGAACCGTCCGGCATTTCAAGCACTTTTAATATTTCAGCCATAGTCCCTACCTGGAATAAATCATCCGGATTGGGGTCTTCGATCTGCCCCTCTTTTTGTGCAACTGTTCCGATTAATTTGTCCCCTGAATAGGCTTGTTTTATCAATTTGAGTGATTTCTCTCTTCCAACACTGATTGGCATAACAACGCCCGGAAACAATACTGTATTGCGAAGCGGTAAGATTGGCAATATTGGCGGAACGTCAACATTTTTTAATTCATCTTCATCGCCGTCAGCGAGTATGGGGATAAGTTCACCCCGATTTTCAAGTACATTGGAAATAAATATGTTGCCTATATTAGATTTGCTTTTTTTGTTTTCCATGATCAAAATAATAAATGTCAAATTGTCCGTTTCTCATTGCAAAAAACAAACTTATTAAAACGTGTCAATTCATGTGCCAAACTACCTGTTTATTCAAATGTTTTTTAAATTCTAATCTTTAACTGAATATCTTTTCCTCAAAGTAAATTTTTATTTAAGTAACAAATTCGCTGAAGATGTGTTGAAAAAAAAACCCCGTATTTTAAATGCGGGGTTCCTGAATTATAAATTGTGTGCTATTTTATTGTTTCCTTTTATCCATATGTTTTTGATACCTGGACATAAATTTGTCAACTCGTCCTGCGGTGTCAACAAGTTTCATTTTACCCGTGTAAAAGGGGTGAGAAGTATTTGAAATTTCAACTTTTATCAACGGATATTCCTTACCGTCAATTTCAATGGTTTCTTTGGAAGGAGCTGATGACTTTGTAATAAAAGTGTGATCGTTCGACATATCTTTGAAAGCTACCAGCCTGTAATTTTCCGGATGAATTCCTTTTTTCATATTTTTTATCTGATATTTTGTTCCTGATCTTCTTTTCGATTCGGGTTGCAAAGATAATCAAAGTTCATGATTTCACAATAACACCCTATCAAAATTTCCACTCTCTCATCTTCTTCATTATTTCATTCTTTCATTCCTATGCTATAGACGTGGCACGCCGCATCTCTGCAGCCTTTACGTTGCTGATTGTTCCCTGAGCAATCTGACCTCTTTCATCAGCATCGGCGCTCTCTCAAACGGGAGGGAACGGTCAAATAAATATCGCATGGTGTAATGGGTTTTGGCATGGATACCGCCCACGGCAATATACATGGCCACCATCTTCGGATTGAAATCACCGACCCAGGAAAGTTCAAACTGATTGTACCAGAGCTTCCGTTTCATTATATCGTCAAGATGCCAGAAGATGGCTGACTCCAATCCTGCTCCCTGGAATTTTGGGATCACGCCCATGATTAATATCCGGGTACGGGTGATCACCCTCATTTTTTTATAAACGAAAAATTTAATCAGGTTCCAGAGATTGATTTTCCCGTTGAGTTTTTTCAATATCTGGTTCCAGTCCGGAATCATGCCGAAAAATAAAACCGGTTCATCATTATTATAGGCAAACCAGATAAACTTTTCATCAGCGATAAGCCTGGCAATTTTTACCATTTTGTGCACATCATCCATGTTAAGAGCCTGATGATTGTCATGACGGGCCCATGCCTGGTCATAAACTTTAACAAAATCATTGACATACTTCTCCAGGTTGTTGAATCTGACATGCTCAAAACGAAAGTTGGGTTTCTTGGCTACCCATTCCGCAACCTTCCAGTACCTCTCTGGGAAAGCATCCTTATAATTGAGATGATAGCTGAATTGTTTGAAATATAGCTGAAAGCCATAATCTTCAAATAAATGCAGATAATAGGGTTTATTATAAGGCATTCCAAAACCCTGGGGTTCAAATCCCTCTGCCAGCAAACCCCAGTTGATCAGGTTCTCTCCGAAATTGACAGGACCGTCCATTGCCTCCATCCCTCTTTCTGCAAGCCATGCTTTGGCAGTATCGAAAAGCATTGCAGAGGCTTTGGTGTCATTTATGCATTCAAAATAACCGCATCCCCCGGTAGGCTGCTGGAATGTATAAGCTTTGTTGCCATTGATAAAAGCCCCGATTCTCCCGATAACTTTGCCCTCGTCATTCTTTAATATCCAGCGTGTACCGTCGCCGTTTTTGTAAAATGCGTTCTTCGACGGATCAAAGGCATTATCGGCCATCGCTTCCAGGGGCTGTGCCCAGTTCGAATCTCCTCTATAAATATCGCGGGCAACCTGGTGAAAAGCCTTTCTTGTGATGTTATCTTTTACTTCAACAATCTGCATTTGAGACAAAAGGATTTTATATCATGCAAATGTAATGAATATCTGTGCCGTCTCAAAATAGCAAAACAGGGATCAGGGATCAGTGACCAGAGAATAGTGAATCCGGAAAATTTGGGAAACTTTGAACAGCGAACACTGATCATTGATTAACATTCTCCTCGTTATATCCACCCTATGAATGAACACTTTTAATCAGCAGATAAGTACGTCATCAATTGTCAGTTGTCAACTGTCAATTCTCAATTAATTCCAAATTCATAATTCCAAATTCATAATTCTTTTCTATCTTTGTCACCGCAAAAATGGTGGATGTAGCTCAGTTGGTTAGAGTAGTGGATTGTGGTTCCATTGGTCGTGGGTTCGAATCCCATCTTCCACCCGCTCAGGAGGTTGTTCAAAAGATGACCTCTTTTTTATTATAAGGTAATATCGGCTTATCTGTTGGAAAATTATAATATACCTTCAGATTCCGGATGCTGTGACCTTTCCCGCGCCTGTCTGCTTTGCCATGACCGCGAAGCGCTTTTTTCAATCTTCGGTTGTGTTTCACACTCTGACCTGATCAAAATATTACCCCCTGAACCTCCTGTAGAGACGCGATTTATCGCGTCTCTGGCCTTATGTACTTCCTGCAAATGTCATTCGTTTAAATTCAGTTTATTCTCATTTTACTTACAGGTCAGATTACAATATGCATCTGTCCGACAAGCTGAATCAATGTTCTGCCGTTCATTCCCTTGCTCTGATTTGTCTTAAACAGAAAGGCTGGACGCATAAAGGTATCTTTTTTACTCGTCCCGGGAAGGAAAACCGGAATGCTGTAAGTGCAACATTTACTATACCAAACAATTACAGCATTTATATCTTTTACAACTTTTCGTCAAATGCTTTTCCTTTCCAGGCTAATAAAGGATACACCGATTGCCAGGTGATCTCTCATTTGATGTTTGATAATAATTATTCAAAATGTATCGAATATCTCATGAATGAATATGATTCGCTTATCAGAGCATAATAGACTAAAGTCTAAAGGCTTAAGGCTGCTTTGCGTTCTTTATCTTTAATACTTCGTGTTACTTTGTGGTTAAAACTATTATCTTAAATTCATAATTCATTAATTCATAATTCGTAATTCGTAATTGATCATGTCCTGATACAAATTCACCCGATAACTATTTTCTCTCCCGCCAGTTCGAGTCAGTTCTCGATCATGGCAAAAGTTGTAAGGAACGCCGCAAGATCGTCGGCGCATTCCTTTATGAAGACACCACAACGCTGCTTTTTTCGCGCACAAATTATGGCAAATCGCTTCTTGTCTTTCAGTTTGCCTACGCCGCCGCAACAGGTTCCCATTTTGATCCCTGTGAAGCCTTATGCAACGAATGTGAAGAAATGAAAGTTTTGGTTGTTGATCTTGAACTCGATAGCCGAATTTTATGGGAACGGCACGGTGCAGTGCTTAACGATAAAAATCCTTACCTCAGTAATCTTTATTACCTGCATGAAAAGCCCGACAAACGCATGATGCTGGGTTTTGAATTACTTGATAAAATCGAACAGGCCGCCATCGATCATGAAGCAAAGCTGGTCATCATCGACAACATTTCTAAACTTCTGCCTGATGCCTTAAAACCTGACACAGCAACGCTTGTCATTGCCATGCTGAACCGTATTCGTATCAATACCGGAGCGTCTATTCTGGTGATCGGCCATACGACCAAAGGCAATCCGCGCGTCTGTATTCAGCCTACCGATTATTACGGTTCAGCAATGCTTCAGAATTTCTTTAATGAGATGTCTTTTCTTGACATGACCAAAGACGGTAACTTCTTTCTTTGTCATTCCAAAACCAAACATAAAGAATGCTACAATCAGACAGTTCCTGTCCTTTCCCGTGGCGAACATCACCGTGTTGGTTTCGGTTTTACCTTTTGCAATCTCCAGAACCTTGCTGATATCCAGCTCCCGATGATGCTTGCACCTGCCAAAATCGAAAGATCGGGAAACCTTTCTGATTTTAAAGATGAAATATCTCTCTTGCTTGCAGCCGGTAAAACTCATGCCAGGATTGCAAAAGTTTTTGGGGTTACACGCTCTGCCGTTTCACATTACTTAAATGGAACATAATGTTGTTTCCATAGATAGATTTTAATTCACCATTTTATTCAACAAAAAATCAACATTAATTATCTGAATATGAATAGTATATATAAATATCATTCACCTGTTTACTCAACATTTATTCACCTTTTTGCATTTTACGATGGTGAATTTTTGTTGAGCAAATCCTGCTTTTTCGCATCGTATATTGTTGTATATCTGTTATATACAATGATTATTCATGGTGAATCAGCAACTAGCTCTCTTTAGCGCTTCAATTACTAATCACTGTTCACTTATTACTGTCACTTTTTTCTAATTATCAATTATCAATTCTTAAAATTTATTCATCATGAAAAATAATCAACATTACTTTCCGTTTTTCCGTAAGCTCCTTAAATCCGGAATTCCCAGGAATTTATTGATCAAACTTACAGCCGCTGTTTTCAAAAAATACAAGGCCGACGTCTTTTCGCTTGAAGGTATCATTCTTTCCTTTGATTCCGTTGATATATGGATTTATCCCGATGAATGTATTTATTCATCATACTTTCCCGGCGATAAAAGTGCTTTCTCATTAATTTTCCAATCCTGTACCTTTACAGTTTGGTTTTCCTCCGATTTTTCTTTTGTTTCTATCTCTTCCTTTATCGGTATCGGTACACGATTGTATTCCCGTGGTAAAAAAGGCCGAATTGATCGAAAATCCCGTAAAAAACCGAACAGGTTTTTATTTGACAGACTAACTTTCTAACAGTCTTATTCTTTAATTCTTTAATCCTTTAATCCTTTAATCATGGTCAAGTCTACTCCAAATAATCTCGATGTCGGTAATTATACCTTCAGCACGCTATCTCTTCTCTTGCAGAAAGCAGAAGATCAGCTTAACCACGGTTTGACAATCACCCTTTTCGATGATTTCTCCGGTGATGTAACAAACTATGATGAAGAAGGTCCCGAACTGATTTTTGAATTTAAAAACCTTCAGGAACTTTTTGATTCACTCCTAAAAATCGCCACTGTCAAAAATTAAATCTTCATTCATACTGTGATCCTCTGTGTATAACTCTGTATCACTCTGTGTAACTCTATAATTATCAATTATGCAATTGTCAATTAATCCTTAAATCCTCTAATCTTAAAAATCCTAATTCAGACATTATGAATGAAATTTTCGATATCATAATCGCCGTCAACCGCCTGAAAGACCAGGTCAAAGAATTAAACGGCAAAATTGATTACCTGTGTAAATACCCTTCTTTGATTGCGTATGAAAAGAATGTCGATCAGCCTACTGCCTGTAAATTATTACATGTAAGCCCGCGTACTATATTCAGGATGAGAGAGGAAGGTAAAATTTCCTTTTCTCGCGATAAAGGCCGGATTCTTTACCCTATCTCAGAAATCAATCGATATCTTGCTAAAACTCAACACGGCCCATAGGTAATATTCTGAAAGATTCATAAATTTGTTAAAGAAAGAAATTAACCGTTTGAATCGATGAAAAATAAAATTTGGTTCCTCATTACTTTAATGCTTTTTAGCTGTAATTCCGTTATTTACGGGTGCACAATATTCTCCGCCAAAGATAAAAAGGGCCATGTGTGGGCCGGGAATAATGAAGATATGTTTTTCATTTTCAACACTTATTTGAATATTGTGTCGCCAACTGAATCATCCTTCGGGTACATTTATTTTTCCTACTCCGCTCCGGAAGCCTACCCCCAGGGAGGCGTAAATGAAGCCGGTCTTTTTTTTGACGGCAATGCCCTTATCCCGGGAAAAACCGTTTATAAAGGATACGATAAAAAGAAAGATTATCCCGGAGGATTTCCCGCATTAATGCACTTTATCATGAAAAAATGCAAAAATGTAAATGAAGTTCTTGCCTTATTCAGAGAATACAGAATACAGGGACTTGAAGCAGGACAGTTTCATTTTGCAGATAAATACGGGAATCTTGGAATCGTCGTGGCGGATAGTATGTGGATAACGAAATCAAACTTTCAGGTTTCCACGAATTATAATTTAGCTCACCCGGACAAAGACGGTGTGAATTGCTGGAGATTTCCCATCGCCGAGCGAATACTCAAATCGCAGGAAGCAGGTTTTGAAACCTTCAGGCAAATATGCGATTCAACAAGCATGAAATCGAGGGCAAGCACTATCTATTCAAATATACATGATCTTAATTCCGGCGATATATGGCTCTTTTATGGAATGAATTACCGTGACTGTAACAGGACAACAATTAAGGATTTGCTGAAGAAGGGAAATACCTCTATTCTGATGCGCGATCTCTTTATGAATGAACCTCTTGTAAAAATAAGCAAAACCTATCAATTGTATGGCATCAAACAATGCCTCAGGGAATTAGACTCTTATCAGCTGCCCGAATTAAGGAAGATTCAGATCCTGAGATTATTGTCGCATGATTTAATCATGTTTAATCATGATTTAAATGCTTATGAGTTTTTAAAATCATATATTAATTTAAAAAGAAGTCCTGACGAGATTTTACAACTGGTTAATGCGGTTTCTCTTTTTTGCCTTGATAAAAAGGACGATGCCCTTAGAATGCTTAAAGAATTTCAATCCGAATTTCCTCATAGCATGTCCGGAAATATCTGTTTGAATCGTATGAATGGTAAATTTGATGAAAATGCCAATGTCAAATTGGAGTTGAAAGGATATGAAAATGCAAAAGGTGTGTTTGTTGAAGGTTTTTCATTTCCAAACATTACCGATTTCCTTATCCGAAAGAACGGAAAATGGATCGGCGAATTTAAGTTGCCCCCTGGCTTGCATTCTTACTATTTCTCCGTTGATGGGGAAAGAGTACTGGACCCGAATAATCCGGATATTGTTGAAAACCAGGGAGCGGATTGCAACAGAATAGTTGTAAAATAAAAATTACAGCCGTAAACACATGCCTGATATGTCAACTCAGGCGAATTTAAGATCATATCTCCCCATCAACTGCTTCGTGCTGTCATCCGGGTAATTCTCTCACGGTGCCTTCAGGTAACCTCTGAACCTTGCCATTTCTTGCCATCACTTGCCAAAAAATGCCATTTCATTCTCATTTTCTGCGTTTTACTTAACTTTATATTGTAATTTAACGTTCCCGATTCGGGTACGAAACCGAAACGGAAGCTGTTTTATGAATATAATTCTTTAATTATTAACAGTCTGATAGTCTAACATTCTAATAGTCTGAATCATGTCCGAAATTTTCGATATCATCACCGCCGTCAACCGCCTTGCAGATCATATAAAACATCTGACTGTACGCATTGACAACCTTTGCAAAAATCCTGCACTTATTGCCAACGATAAGTATGTGAATGAGAAAACCGCCGCCAAACTGCTTCATATCAGCCATGCTGAGCTACGCAAAATGCGTTCCCTGGGCGAGATCGCTTATATCCGCCACCACCGCAAGGTGCTTTATCATGTTGACGCCATCAATCAATACCTTGTTGAACGATCTATACCAGCAAAAGAAAGAGCCTGATGTTTTACAATCCTAAAAGCTTTTCGTAAAGAAGGAATTCATGGAAAGAAGAAGTTTTTTTATTCCCTGTTTCATTCATTTATCAGGCTGGCTTGAGAGGGGTAAATTTTTTTATATTCTGTAAAAATAACTCTTTCTGTACTTGCATTTTGCTTAAATATTTATTACCTTATGTTGCCTGATTTTCAGGATGTCAGCTTTATTGTATCTATATAGAAATTATTCTATTTATCCTAATGAAATATTGACCTTTATAAATCACAGCCATGAAAACCAAGTCAAAAATTTTCTCGTTATTTCTCGCAGGATTTCTTTTAATTCTTCTGTTTAGCTGCAAGAAGGAAACTCCCCAGGTGGTCCCGACTCTGACAACTGCTTCGGTGACCAATGTTACATCTACCACTGCCATGTGCGGCGGAGATATATCTTCAAATGGCGGTAGCGCGATAACCGCTTGCGGCGTCTGCTGGAGCACATCGCAAAATCCAACCATAGCGGATAGTAAGACTTCGGAAGCCGCTGTTTCAGGAAGTTTCACAAGTACTATTACAGGTTTAACACCTGGCGCTACGTATTACATCAGGGCTTATGCCACCAATAGCGTCGGAACAGCTTACGGTAACCAGGTATCTACGGCAGCACTTGCCGTTTTACCCACTATTTCCACTGCTGCTTTATCCGGCATTACTACAATAGCAGCAACAAGTGGCGGTAATATAACCAATGACGGAGGCGGAGCAATAACAGCCAGAGGAGTGTGCTGGAGCACAACGACTGATCCGACTGTCAGCAATAACAAAACAACAGATGGTACAGGCTCGGGAAGTTTCACAAGCGCCATTGCAGGATTAACGGCAGGCGCCACCTATTACGTCAGAGCTTATGCCACCAACAGTGCCGGAACCGCTTACGGGAATCAGGAAACATTAACTACCTATAGCGCTGTTGATGCCGATGGAAACTATTATACCGGTGTCACAATCGGAACACAAACCTGGTTAGTGGAAAATCTGATGACCACCAAATACAACGACGGAACCCCTATTCCAAACGTTGCAGATGACAATACGTGGGCTGCCTTAACCACCGACGCCTATTGCTGGTACAACAACAATGATTTGCAGTATAAATTTACATATGGCGCATTATATAACTGGAATGCCGTTATTACAGACAAACTATGTCCAGCGGGCTGGCACGTTCCATCGGATGATGAATGGACTGCTTTAACAACCTATTTGGGAGGAGAAGGTGTAGCAGCCGGCAAATTGAAGGAAGCGGGAACGATCCACTGGCTAACGCCGAATACCGGAGCTACCAATGAGACAGGATTTAAAGCTCTTCCGGGCGGCTACCGTACCATCACCGGTCCGTTCAGCGACATTGGCACCAATGGGCTCTGGACCAGCAGTACAGTATATGGCACATCAAACAGATGGGGACGGGAGATGCACTACGATGGCACCGACGTTATCATCCAATATTATGGTAAAAAGCGGGGCTTGTCAGTTCGGTGTGTTAAGGATTAGTTGAATTAAAGCAGTATGTGGTCTTACAATTCATTAAACCCAATCTTACTCACAGGTTGGGTTTTTTTATTTAGAATAGCCCCAACTTTTTTGTATCCATCCAAGTCTATCTTTTCGGTCTTTACGTAAAATCTTTCTCGTCACCGTATCATCAAATCATCTTCCTGATACCTCATGCTATGTGGTGCTATCTCACTGCAATTTAGCATGCTTAACCCTCATTCCTGCTTAACTTTATATTAAAATAAATCGGGCGACACCTTCTCCGTATTTGGTTCGTACCATCTCCGTACCAGGTTCAATCCAGTTTATTTACATAATAAGGTCATTGACAATAGGCATCCGGCAAAAAGGGTATTGAATTATCAATTGTCAATTATCAATTGTCAATTGTCAATTCTTCCTTTAGCCTTCAGCCTTTAGCTTACAGCCTTATTCTTAATTTTTAATTATTAATTCTTAATTCATCAAACTATGGCTATTATAAAAGAAAGTCCGCTTGGAGTAATTAAGCGGCAAAATAGGTCAGATAGTTGGTGCAGGTTGGAATGGCATCAACTACGTCAGGGTTCTTGCTGGCAGCGTGGCAAACCCTCAGACCGACAAACAACAGACCCAGCGTCAGAAGTTTGCAGTAACAATGGATTTTCTTCAACCGTTATCTGAGTTCCTGAAGACCGGTTTTAGATCCTATGCTGTGAAAATGTCAGGGATCAATGCAGCGATGAAGTATAATATCAAAAATGCCCTTACCGGCACTTATCCCAACATCGCCGTTGATTATCCGAACGCACTTGTCGCACGCGGTAATCTTGCAGGGTCTTTGAATGCTGTGGCCAATTCTACAGTTGCCGGAACAGTCAAATTTGACTGGGATGACAACACGGGCGAGATCGGCGCTTCCGCAACCGACAAAACCCTGATCGTGATTTACAACCCGGTTCAGAACCAGGCGGTAACAATAAATCAGCTGGCCGAACGTGCCGATGGCACTCAAACGATCACCTTTCCCGATTAATTTTCGGGTGATCTTGTTCAGTGCTACATTGCCTTTATTACCGTTGATGGTCAGACCGTTTCCAACAGCGCTTTTGCCGGTGCCGTAACCGTAGCATAAGCCAGATTAAGTGAAAGGGTGACTCCAAGTCACCCCTTCACTATACTGCTGCTGCTTCTGCCACTTTAAATTTTCAAATTGACTCATTTTCAAATTGTGTACTCTGAAACTTTGAAACATTGAAACTCTGAAACAATAAATTATCATGAAAACAATAAAACTGATCTTAATCTTATTGGGCATTTTCTTACTGTTCTTCGCTGGTTGCATCGTTAACATCGTTGGTACCGGTCCTGTTGCTGCCGCTGCCGCTGTCGATGACCCTTCAACGCTCAAACTGATTGCAGCCGCTGCTTTGGTTGTCTATGAAGTAGTTGTTCGTGTTATCCCTTCCGTTGGTGACTATTCAGTTGTTTCCTGGTTTATCAAAGCCCTTAAAAAGGTTTCTGACACCCTGAACATCAAAAAAGGCTAAAGGCTGTAGGCTGTAGGAAGATGCCGTCAGGCATTCAATGTTTATAGAATTGGTCAGCCGCACGTTTAGTTGTGCCTTTAGGTACAAAATATTGTTAACAACGAAATGTACATCATATCCCTAAAGGGATAACCAATGGAATGGCGATCATTTTCTATAAACATTATATCCATGCCGGGATAATCAATGACGCGAAGCCAATGACAATTAATGACGCCCGCAGGGCTAATGACACGCGAAGCGTAAATGACGCCGAAGGCCAATGACTGATCACTGATTAACTGATTACTGTTCACTGATTAAGTCTCCGCTTAAATAAATCCTACCTTTGCACCCAAATTAAATCAGATGCAGCGGAATACCGGATTAGTCTACCTTGCCCTGTTCATGGCAATGCTTTGCTGGGCATTTTCCTTTATATGGGTAAAGATGGCTTATGTATCATTCGGCCCTCTCACTACTGTCCTTTTCAGATTAGTTATTGCTACTGCTTTTATGCTTCTTTATTCCAGAATCGGCAAACAACTGGTGAAAATCAGACCAGAGGATTTTCGTGCATTCCTTCTCCTTGCATTTTTTGAACCCTTTCTTTATTTCATGGGTGAGAGTTTTGGCTTAAAATATATATCCAGCACAATGGGAGCCATCATTGTTTCCACTATTCCGCTCTTTTCACCCATTGCCGCTTCTTATTTTCACCAAGAAAAACTCTCGGTCCGTAATTTTATAGGTATTGTGATTTCAATGGTTGGTGTCGGAGTCGTGGTTTTTGACTCCTCCTTTAGTTTTACGGCCTCACCTGTTGGTGTTGCCCTTGAATTTTTGGCTGTCATTTCAGCCATAAGTTATATGGTCGTCTTAAAGAATCTGACCAAAAATTACAATGCGGCCACAATTATCACATACCAAAACTTCATCGGCATTTTCTATTTTCTGCCTTGCTGGCTCTTGTTCGAATGGAAGGATTTCGTTACTGCTCCTTTTGATTGGAAAGCTTTTACCGCAATCATCAGGCTTGCATTATTTGCGACCATAGTTGCCTATTTACTATATACTTACAGCATTAAGCACATCGGGATAAACAATGCCAACATCTTCATTAACCTGATCCCTGCGTTAACAGCTCTTCTGGCATGGTATTTCCTTGATGATCCGCTGACCCTGAGAAAAATAGCCGGAATTATCGTAGTGATTTCAGGACTCTTTATTGCCCAGATCAATATGAAAGGATTAACGGCAAAACTCTTCTCAATTCAGCAGGACGGGGGAAGATAAAGAGCAGTGATCAATAATCAGTGCTGGTGCGTTAATATTTTAAGGAATTGATTAAGATATTTTTTTGAACATCAGAGATTCCTCACTCCGCTTCGCTGCGTTCAGAATGACACCCGGGCGTGGTAAAGGGGGTGATGAGGGGCGGCAAAGCCGCCCCTCATCACCCCCCCCAGTCCTCAGAGCAAAAGTGTTATGCCGACACGAAGTGAGGCATCTCATGAAGCGAGATCAAAAGACACTTCTAAAAAATCTGTCATTGGTACACGAAGTGAGGAATCTCTTGCAACAAACTCAACAAGTGTTTCTAAAAGATCTGTCATTTGTAATGGAGTGGGGAATCTCCATGAGGTTAATTTCAAATCAAAAAACAAAGAACGTCTATATGTATCTTTTTTACTGATATTTACATTTAAAATTTAAAAGTTAACGCACTACTAATATTTCGTATTTCGTATTTCTTATTTCTTAAGAGCTATCTTTGTTTAACTATTTTCATCTGTTGTGAAGCAATTCAGCAAAAAGATCATTATAGCTGTTGACGGTTATTCATCCTGCGGCAAAAGCACCGTGGCAAAGGACGTTGCTAAAGAGTTAAATTACCTTTACCTCGATTCCGGGGCTATGTACAGGGCCGTAACATTATATTGCTTAAGGCATAATCTGATCCGGAATGGAGAGCTGGATGTTTTGGCCCTAATATCAAAACTGGATGATATCAGTATTACATTCAACTTTGAATCCAATACCCTTAACAATTCCACCTATCTTAATGGTGAAAATGTTGAGAAGGAAATCCGTCAGCTCAAAGTTTCCCAAAATGTCAGCCGCGTTGCTGCCATCAGTGAAGTCCGCCGTCATCTCGTTGCTTTACAAAGGGAAATGGGAAAATCCAAAGGGATCGTAATGGACGGCCGTGATATTGGAACGGTTGTATTTCCTGATGCTGAGCTGAAAATCTTTATGACGGCCTCTCCCGATATAAGGGCCAAAAGGCGTTTTGACGAATTGATCGCAAAGGGTGAACAGGTAAATTTTGAAGAAATCAAAGCCAACATCATCGATCGGGACCGATATGACGAACAACGCGAAATCAGCCCTTTGCGCAAAGCCGATGATGCTCTTGTTCTTGACAACAGTTACATGACCCGGGAGGAACAACTTAAATGGGTGCTTAACAAAGTACAGACGATCCTAAATGGAAATTCGTGTAATTCGTCTCCCGATAGCTATCGGGATCGTATAATTCGTAACAATGGTAATTGAAATAGACACCAATTCAGGATTCTGCTTCGGCGTGGTGGAGGCCATTCATAAGGCCGAAGATATGCTCAGCCGGCAGGATAAATTGTACTGTCTCGGCGATATTGTGCATAACAATACTGAAATTGACCGTCTTACACGAAAAGGCCTGGTTACGATCAATCACGAGGATTACTTCAGAATGAAAGATACCACTGTCCTGCTCCGTGCTCATGGCGAACCTCCTTCAACTTACGAGTATGCGGCTAAAAACAATATCCGTTTGATCGACGCTACTTGTCCGGTCGTTTTGAAGCTTCAGCAAAGGATACAGAAAAGTTACAGATCAGTGGATCGTAAAGATTTTCAGATCGTTATATACGGTAAAAGAGGCCATGCTGAAGTTAACGGCCTCGTAGGCCAGACTGAAGGCAATGCCATTGTCATTGAGGGAACTGATGATTTCAATAAAATAGACTTTAACCGGCCCATTGAATTTTATTCTCAGACCACGAAAGACCTTGAAGGTTTCCACCGCATCGCTTTAGAATTGAAGAAAAGAGCTGTCAATGTCCCTGTTAAAATCCACGATACGATATGCAGGCAGGTCTCTCACCGGATTCCGGCCATCCAGAAATTTGCGGCCCGGTTCGAACTGATTATCTTCGTCAGCGGTAAAAAAAGCTCCAACGGCCAGATGCTCTTTGATATTTGCAGAAAAGTCAATTCAAACAGCAAATTCATTTCTGCTATCAATGAAATAAATCCCGAATGGATAAAAGGGACCGAATCAGTTGGCATCTGCGGAGCAACGTCCACCCCCAAAAATTTACTGGAAGCTGTTGCTCAACACATTATGAAACAATCCGGCAACCGGAATTTGATATAAACTTAACGAAAAATATATCTATTGTTAATAAAATCAACTCTACCTTTGCCGGGGCTTAAAATTGAATTTTATGGTAAGGCAGAACAATATCTCAATGAGGGATGATTATAACGACAGTCCGATCAGAAAAATAGGCGTTTTTACCTCAGGCGGCGATGCTCCCGGCATGAATGCAGCGATTCGTGCGGTTGTCCGCTCATCTGTATTTTACAAACGCGAAGTTGTTGGTATTTACCAGGGATACAAAGGATTGATCGAAAACAATTTTAAAACCTTTGTACCCGGTGATGTCAGCAACATCATCCAGCTCGGCGGAACCATACTAAAGACAGCCCGCAGCAAGGAATTCATGACAAGGGAAGGCCGTGAAAAGGCTTATAATAACCTGAAAAATGCCGGAATCGATGCTCTCGTGGCTATTGGCGGCGACGGGACTTTTACCGGAGCGAGGATTTTTGCCCAGGAATTCGGATTTCCCATTGTCGGCGTGCCGGGAACAATTGACAATGACCTTTTTGGCACTGACTTTACAATTGGATACGACACAGCTCTTAACACAATTATTGAAGCTGTCGATAAGATACGCGACACGGCCACAGCACATGACAGGCTCTTTTTTATTGAAGTGATGGGCCGCGATGCCGGTTTTCTTGCCCTCAACGGAGGTATCGCATCAGGAGCCGAAGCCGTATTGGTTCCTGAATACGACACAGATGTGACGACACTTGAAAATTTTATAAAGTCCGGTTACCGCGAAAGCAAAAAATCATCCATCGTTCTTGTTGCTGAGGGAGATAAAGCCGGCGGAGCGCTGACTATTGCAAAACATGTTGAAGAAAAATACCCGCAATACGATGTCCGCGTCACCATTCTCGGCCATATCCAGAGGGGCGGGTCGCCATCAGCCTTAGACCGCATCCTGGCCAGCCGTTTGGGCATAGCTGCAGTTGAAGCCCTCCTCGACGACCAGCAAAGCGTGATGGTGGGAATAGAAAACGATCAGATCGTCCTGGTGCCATTCAATAAAGCGATAAAATACGATAAGGGTCTTAATCCCAATCACTTCAACGCCATAAGAATTCTTTCCACCTAAGATATCTGAATCACGATCTTCTTAAATCCTCTTTTTATTTCGGCTGCCAGTCAGTGGCTTGCATAAGTCCGAAACGGTTTCCTTCCGTATCTTTGGCGCCTGCAAACCAGCCCACTCCCGGAATTTCGCTCTTCTCTCTTGTAATGATTCCCCCGTTTTCTTTCACCGCTTTAACGGCTTTATCCAAATCCGGAACCTGGATTGTACAATCGTAGACATAGAATTTTTCATCCTTATTCCGTGGCCGCTGGTAAAGACCTCCATTAATGCCCACGCCGTCGCCGGTCTCTACTCCCCAATAGTCCATCCCGCCCTGCTCTTTTGTCATCACCTGGTCTATCTTCCATCCGAGCGTTTTTTGATAGAAAGCCTTTGCCCGTTCGACATTATCTGCCCGAATTTCAAAATGTACTACCCAGTTCATCTTAATTAAAATTAAAAGATTAAAACTGAATTTACAGAATTAAAAAGTCAATGATGATTAACGTCACAATGATCAAATTTGTTTATGGTATAAATAACGATTTCCTGTTTATCTTAAGACGTCTGAAGCAAAGGCTTCGCCACATCTGAAAATGATTGATCATTGAACAATGATCTCAATTGTCAATTGTTCCGTCCAAAATCCCAAAAAACTTTCGCCCGACCATTCCCATACCATGTCCATACCAAAGCCTTAGTTACAATTTAATTTAACTACTATAAATACACTATTTAAATACAAATTAGTATTCAAATAGTACTCAAATAGTACTCAAACTGTATTTAAACTATGGATTTGGTAAGGCCTTGACAGGAACCTGGAAGTGAGATGAAAATCAAATAAAACCTCCATTATGGCTTTAAACCAAAATAATCATCCGAAATAATAGAAATGCCGGCAATGTACTGGTATGATATTATGATCAATGTTGTACCAAATCGATCCCAAATGAAATAGCAATCAAACCTAAATGAGGTGCAAAGAGGTCAGAAGTTCCTTATTGTTAAATTGACATTTATGATATAACATAATACCCAAATCTATCATTTTTGGAATAAAGTTATGGGATAGTCTGTTTCGGATGAGTGATAGGAATGTGAACCGGATAGTATATAGATTTTTGAGGCATTGGGAGAATTTTTGGGGTAATTTAATAATATGATTACTTTTACTGGAAACTAACTATAAAGGGGAAAACTTACTGTCATATCGTTTGGTAAACCCTCAAGGTTTTGAAATAACAATGAACATTTAAAACTTAACCCTTATGGAAAACTGGATGTATAATGAATTTAAACATTGCGGGGTGGATTATTCAGATCTAAAGCACGCTACCCGGTATGATAAAAAACATAATAAGTTCAGGGATTATGAGAAAGAGGTGATTTATATGATTGAGAAATTGGCCTTGCACAATACGAAAGAGCTGACCCTGATCGATATGGGCTGCGGAACAGGTGCCTTTTGTGTTAATGCATCGGGATATTTTAAAAAGATTTATGCAGTCGATGTGTCTGAAGCCATGATACAACAGGCCAAACAAAAATTGGGGACTCAAAGCAATAACATCACATTTATTCATTCGGGATTTCTGACCTATGAGCATAAAAACGAACCGGCAGACGTGGTCATATCTACAGTAGTATTGCACCATTTGCCGGATTTCTGGAAGCAAATCGCTTTACTGAGAGTAAACAGAATGCTGAAAATGAATGGGATGTTCTATCTTTTTGATGTTGTATTTCAGTTCAATCCCAATGACTATAAAGAAAAAATCGAGGGCTATATCGGCAATTTTGTGAAACTTGCAGGCGAAGAATTCAGGTCAGATGTGGAGACGCATATCAGAGATGAATTCAGCACTTTTGACTGGGTTATGAAAGGAATGATCACCAACGCAGGATTTAGCATTGAACGGTCAGGATCAAAGGATGAATTCGGGACAGAATATATTTGCAGGAAGGTTCAGGATGTCTGATGCTGAAATATTTCTGCAGATGTTGGTTATTTTGAAACAACGCCGGGAAGCATTTTAATTGTTGTTACCTTTGAAAGGTGCAGGGATTCTTTAAGCCCATTTTTCCGACAAACTCCAGTCATGAAAGGGAGGGAATGTGTTAAGGATTTGTGATAAATTGCATAATTACCTGATAATTAATTATAAATGAATCAAAATGAATTTAAGAATTGCTGTAAACTGGGACGAGAAATTATTGGACAATATTGGCGATTTGCCGGTAAAGAGCATGTTTGGGATCCTTCCCGGCGATATTGTCGGTGGCGGACGACCAACGGCTGCATTGGCGAGAATCACAAAGGATGACGCAGAAAAGTATATTAAAAAAGTACGCAGCCAGGGTATAAGTTTTAATTACCTGATGAATGCCGCCTGTCTTGATAACCGGGAATTTACAAAAGAATGGAATAATCAATTCTCAGAGCATATCCAATGGCTTGATTCAATAGGCGTGGATCAGCTTACTGTTTCCATTCCCTACCTTATTCAGAAAGTAAAAAAACAATATCCGCATATAAAAATAAGCACTTCCATTTTTGACAGGATAAATACGGTTGAGAGGGCAAAATATTTTGAAAAGCTGGGCGCCGATGACATTGTGATCGATCCGAATTGCAACAGGGAGCTTTCATTAATTAAAAAAATAAGAAAGTCAGTAAAAACTGAAATGACAATCTATGTAAACGGTCATTGCCTTTACCAGTGTCCTTATTCTTTCTATCATGCAGAGAACCTCGCCCACAGCTCACAAAGCTGGCACACAAGCAAGGGTTACTACGTTGAATACTGTTGGTTAAGCTGTATGAAAACCCGGCTTGAAAATCCCGCAGAATTAATAAGGTCAATATGGGTGAGACCTGAAGACCTGTCAAGATATGAGGAACTGGGAGTAAATAATTTTAAGGTAGGAGACCGGACCGCCAGTACTGAATATATTTTAAAGACAGCCAGGGCCTATGCTGACAGGCGGCTTGAAGGAAACCTTATGCAACTGTTTAATATTCCATTGCCGATGATTAAATATACCCTCACAAAATATATGAAACCCGGTTTTAATCCTTCGCTGCCCCGGATCGATAACAGGATGCTTGATGGTTTCCTTGATTTTTTTGAGAAGAAAAGCTGCTCCCAATCAATTTGTGAGGATTGCAGATATTGTGACAGGATATCAGAAAAAGCTTTATCAGTCAATCCTGAGGTTAAGGAAACTGCCGATTATTTTGCCGAAGCGCTTGACGAAGTTATCAGCGGCAAGGCCATAAATGAGGGACCATTTTGATTTAAGCGTCCGCAGGAGTGGCAGTAATGCTTCTGCAACTGCCACTGCTACTTCTTTATAAAAGGGCTTTTTGAAATGTCGGAAATTATTCATAATTTTAAAATATGATTCAATACGCTTTTACAACCTAAGCAATACTTTCAGGACTGTCAGATTTTATGAGATAATTTTCAATTAACCTTTAAAAGAGAATACTATGAAAATGATGCAGGAGTTTAAGGCATTTGCCATGCGCGGAAACGTTGTGGACATGGCTGTAGGTATAATCATTGGCGCCGCTTTTGGCAAAATTGTATCTTCCTTTGTTAACGATGTTTTAATGCCTCCGATCGGTACATTACTCGGGGGAACAGATTTTACCGCTTTTAAATGGGTTATTAAAAGTGCCATTATGGAGGGAGATAAAGTTGCAAAACCCGCTGTAACACTTAACTATGGCAATTTTATCCAGGTCATAATTGATTTTTTGATCGTGGCTTTTGCCATATTTATGATGATCAAGGTAATGAACAGCCTTAAAAAGAAAGAGGAAAAGGCCGCTGAAGTTGCTCCCCCTCCTCCTTCAACTGAAGAAAAATTATTGACTGAAATAAGGGATTTACTTAAGAAATAGGTTGTAGACTATAGACTACAGGCAATAGGAAGAATTAAAGAGTTAAGTAATTAATCAGGCATTGCTTCCCTGCAACCATCGGGTTGTTTTTCATCAATATTTTCTCCTGTCTCAACGACATAATTTCCCATGCGGATCCATTTATCGGTTGGCTGGCCTCGAGGGAACCAGACTCCCCAGTAACCGACATAGGGATAATATATTGTTGAAAATGCATTATTGATAAACCGGATATTGGTTGTAGAATAACCGCCCGAGGGAGAGTCGCCCGAAGGATTTGAATCATGCGCATAAGCTGTAAAACCTCCTCCAGCCATCAGATTATTTTCGACGAGAATATCATCTGTGTCACCATTCCCGTTGTCAATATTCACTGCTGCATTTTGTCCCTGTTTAATCAATATTGAATTATGTCTGAGAACGCCATGCTTTGCTCCACAAGTCTGGAAACCATCAATATGCCCGTTGGAGGCCTGATCGGTCAGATCATGTATGTAATTGTCCTCAAGGAGAATATTACTTGAATACCAGACAAAAAAACCATCGTTCACTCTATGGATATTATTGGAACGGGCTACTACACTTGCCCCTTCATACCAGATACCCGCATGAGTCCGGTTGTCACCGTCAAGGGTGCAATGTTCTATTGTTACAGTTGCTCCGGAGAGCACTTTGATTACTCCGGTTCCATTAACCGTTTCACCTGTCCCAAAACTTGAAGTGATCCAGCAATTTCTTACTGTAACATTTTTGGCATTGATTGTCAATCCACCACAATATTGAGTAAAATGGGTAGCAATAATTCTTTCGTTTTCCACAATGGTATTGTCCACTGTTATTGTACGCTGTGCTGTTTCAGTCAGAACGGTCCCTGCAGGCACTCCTGTGTTGAGGGAATCAGGCCAGATTGTTGTCTTTGGAGGAACAATTACAGTGCAGGCTGCAGTTTTATTCCCGTCCAGCGTTGCAGCCGTGATTTGAGTAGTTCCCGAACCTATTCCGGTGACCAAACCTGTTGGACTTACTGTAGCAACTGAAACATCGCCTGAACGCCAGGTAACAGCTTTAATTGTCGCATTTACGGGTAAGAATTCTACTGTAAGTTGTTGTATAACATCTTTGTATGCTGTCATTGTTTCAGGAGCAATCTTGATTTCAGTCACATGAACTGTCAAATTATCATCTTCCCCTGATGAGGTTCCCTTCTTACAGGAAATAATCAGTAAGAAAAGTATCGGAACCAATATATACGGGAACCAGTAACTTTGAATCTTATTATTCATAGCGAGATAAATTACCACAGGTTCAAATTTCAGTTTGTTTAATTGGATACATCGGGGAATCCTTCAGTCTGAACAACACTTGATAAAGATGAAAAGGTGATCAACAAAATAATATCGATGGAAAGTGATTTGAGGCAAAATTTTTTATTCATAAAAAGAAGTTTTAAATTTATTTCGTTTAATTTGTTACAGATTTTAAAATATCACTAAGTTATTAATTATGTAATCATTACATTATCCTTCCTGATCCAGATCCCATTATATCTCTGATAAATAAACTATTATATGATTGAGATTTCAGGACCGTTCAAAAGTAAGGATTTTTGAGGTTGCGAATTACACGAATTGTTTTCTAATTACACTAATTAAAACATATAAGATGTATAGATTTTTGATGTTAGCCTTCATGACTTGCATGATTTCCATCACCACAGCAGGCCAGCAAATTCCGATAAACAAAAAATTACTGAGCGGCACGTGGACTGCAAGTTGGATATGTTGTCCAAATTCACCGGAAAGGGATTACGGAGTTTACCATTTCAGAAAAACATTCACACTGACAGATGTCCCTGGCAAATTTATTGTACACGTTTCTGGGGACAACCGTTACAGGCTTTTTGTGAACAGTAAAGCTGTCTGCAGCGGGCCTGCACGCGGTGATCTTGCAGACTGGAACTTTGAGACAGCGAATATAGCACCGTATCTTGTTAAAGGAGAGAATGTCATTGCGGCACTGGTCTGGAATATGGGTATCTATGCAGCCGTTGCCCAGATTTCGAACCGGACTGCCTTTGTGCTTCAGGGAGACGGTGAAGCAGAAAGCATTGTCAATACCGATAAGAGCTGGAAGGTAATGAAAGATGAATCCTATCAGCCATGTTCCACGGATAATTCAAAGCGTTTGAAAGAATATATGGTTATCGGTCCCGGTGACCAGCTTGATGCTTCAAAATACCCTTGGGGATGGGAGCAGCTAAAATATGATGACCGCAAATGGGCTGTACCTGAAATTATTTCAAATCCTGATCCGACAGGCTACGGAACTGACAATCAATGGACTGTTGTTCCAAGGGGTATACCATTAATGGAGGAAAGCCTGCAGAGGTTCAGTAAAGTGAGGCGTACTTCTGGTATGCAAGTTCCGGGTGAATGGTTAAACGGAAAGAAACCTGTCATTATTTCATCCAAACAAACCCTGAGCATCTTAATAGATCAGGGTGAAGAGACAGTCGCTTATCCCGAGTTGATAACCAGCGGTGGTAAAGGCGCTTCAATAAAAATATCCTATGCTGAAGCACTTTTTGATAAAAACGGAGAAAAAGGCAACAGGAATGATATTGAAGGCAGAACATTGAAAGGCAACTATGATATCTTTATGCCTGACGGGGGCAATAACAGACATTTCCGCCCGCTATGGTTCAGGGGATTCCGTTATATCCGGCTTGATATTAAAACAGGAGCTCAGCCTCTGACTTTAGATGATTTTTACAGCACTTATACAGGCTACCCTTTTGTAGCAAAAGCCTCATTTACAAGCAACGACCCAAGTCTACAGAAATTGTGGGAAGTAGGATGGCACACAGCAAGATTATGCGGAGGAGAGACCTATTTCGATTGCCCTTATTATGAACAGCTTCAGTATGAAGGCGATACACGGATTCAATCCCTTATTTCACTCTATGTTACAGGAGATGACCGGTTGATGAGAAAAGCATTGCTGGATTTCTGGCATTCACGTGTAGCCGAAGGCCTTACCCAGGGTAGGTATCCCAGCAACCGCCTGCAGGTCATCTCTCCTTTTTCGCTTTTCTGGGTATCCATGGTTTATGATTACTGGATGCACCGCAAAGATGATGCTTTTATTTCTCAGTTTCTTCCTGCCATTGAAGGAGTTCTTACATGGTACGAAAGAAATATAGATAAGTCAAAGAATATGCTTGGCCCAATGAAATGGTGGAATTTTGTCGATTGGGTCGATCCTTTTGATAACGGAGTAGCGCCGGGAGCGCTCGACGGGAATTCATCGATTCTGACACTTCAATATGTTTATACCTTGAAGCAAGCTGCGAAATTATATGATTATTTCGGAAAGAGTTGTGAAGAAGAACGTTATCAGAAACTTGCATCTGATCTGAGTGCGGGAACATATAAACTCTGTTTCGATAAAGGAAGAAATGAAATGGCTGATACCCCGGAAAAGAAATCATACAGTCAGCATGCAAGCATATTCGGAATTCTTTCAGGCGCTCTACCAGAGTCTGAAACGAAACAGGTAATGATAAAAATACTGAATGACAAATCGCTTATCCAGGCAACTTTTTATTACAGGTTTTACCTGACCAGGGCAATGGTTCAGGCAGGTATGGCCGATTTGTATTATTCCCAGCTTACTCCCTGGAGGGATATGCTGAAGATTGGCCTTACCACCTTTGCTGAAAAGCCTGAGCCTTCCCGTTCGGATTGTCATGCATGGAGCGCAAGCCCTCTGTACGATTTCCTGGCAACCATGTGCGGCATCATGCCTGATGCACCGGGTTTCGGTTCTGTTCGTATAGCTCCTGCTTTTGGCGAACTAACCCATATTTCAGGATCAATGCCTCATCCATCAGGTACTATAAAGGTCGATCTGACTCGGAAAGGTGAAAACGGCATCTCAGGTGAAGTTACTTTACCTGAAAATGTCGGGGGAACTTTTATATGGAAAGGTAAAAGAATGGATCTTAAAGGTGGAAAACAAAGAATTGAATTTTAACAAATAACAGATATGAAAAAATTAATTATCCTTTTATCATTGACAACTCTGATTACAGGCAACTTATTTGCCCAGCGATATACTCTTCCGCTGTGGAAAGGAGAAATCCCTAATTCTCAGAAATCGGGAGATGTAGAAGTATACCGGGCAAACAATGGTTTGATGGGTTATTCCCTTGTGCAGAATCCGGATATCAAAGTATTTCTCCCTACAAAAAGAAATGCGACAGGACAGGCAGTTATTATTTGTCCCGGCGGAGGATACCAGGGCCTGGCTTATGACCTTGAAGGATTGGATTATGCGAAATTTATGAATACAATTGGAGTGGCAGGAATTGTCCTGAAATACAGGCTCCCTGTTTCCAAATCCAATGTAGTGAGATATAAAAGCCCTTTGATGGATGTTCAGCGTGCTATACGGATCACAAGGTTTAATGCGGCTAAATGGAACATTGATCCTGACAAGATAGGTGTAATGGGTTCCTCTGCAGGGGGTCATCTTGCCTCTACAGTCGGCACTCATTTTGATTACGGCAATCCCGATGCAAAGGATTCCATCGACAGAGTAAGCTGCCGGCCTGATTTCATGATCCTGATGTATCCTGTCATCACATTTACCCAGCCCTTTATGCATAAAGGTTCACGGGACAACCTGCTTGGGAAGGAACCAAATCCCGAGCTCGATAAAGAGTTCTCAAACGAATTGCAGGTAAAGAAAGATACCCCTCCTGCTTTCATAGTTCTGGCTGATGACGATACCGGTGTGCCTGCAGAAAACAGCATTGTATTCTATGAGGCATTGCGTAAAAATAAAATCCCTGCCGAATTACATATATATGTGCAGGGAGGACATGGTTTCGGCCTAGGGGTCAATAAATTGGAACTTGAATTCTGGCCCCAAACCTGTCATCAGTGGCTGAAATGGTTAGACAGCAAGTATAAAAAATAAAATTCGAGCAATTAGCTTCGCTGATCTTCGATTCGTCAGCAATTTGTATAATTCGTAACATGGCATTATTCTTTGCCTTTGGCTTCAGCCAACGGACTTAAAATAGATAGAATTCTAAATAGTAAATATCTGAAATAATGAAAAAAGCATTACTGATTTTTGGAATAGCCTTTTCATTTCTAAACGCCTCAGGGCAAAAATTTGAAGGCCTTGCAAAGACGCCTCCCATGGGGTGGAACAGCTGGAACAAATTTGGCTGCAATGTGAGCGAAGAGCTTATTATGGGTATGGCTGATGCCATGGTCAGCAGCGGAATGAAAGATGCCGGATATGAATATATAGTAATAGATGACTGTTGGCAGGTATCGCGCGATGAGAACGGGAATATCGTCGCGGATAAAGAAAGGTTTCCGCATGGGATAAAATATCTCGCCGATTATATTCACGGTAAAGGATTGAAGTTTGGTATCTATTCCTGCGCCGGTACAAAAACCTGTGCCGGACGTCCGGGAGGAAGAGGTCACGAATTTCAGGATGCACTTATGTATGCGCACTGGGGGGTCGATTATTTAAAATATGACTGGTGCAACACTTCAACACAGGATGCTAAAGCATCCTATTCCACAATGCGAGATGGTCTGTATACTGCCGGAAGGCCAATAGTTTTCAGCCTTTGTGAATGGGGTGTCAATAAACCGTGGGAGTGGGCAGCAAATGTAGGCAACCTGTGGCGTACGACAGGTGATATCAGCGATTCATGGAATAGTATGATTAGCATTGTTGAACAGGAAAAGGATCTGGCTAAATATGCGGGGCCGGGACATTGGAACGATCCTGATATGCTTGAGGTCGGAAACGGAAGAATGACAAATGAAGAATACAAAACCCATTTTTCCATGTGGTGCATGCTTGCCGCACCTCTGATAGCAGGAAATGACCTCCGGAATATGACCTCCGAAACAAAAGCAATCCTTATGAATAGGGAACTGATTGCAATTGATCAGGATTCCTTGGGAAGACAAGCCACTTGTTACAGGGATAACGGCGAATACCAGATCTGGATAAAACCTTTAATGAACAATGAAAAGGCTGTGTGCCTGCTTAACAGGAGTGATGAAAAAAAATCTGTCCTGGTGGATTTTGCATTATTAAGTCAGATAAGATCAGGTCGCGGAAACAGAGGTGTTTCCACTAATCTTGAAAATTTCAATATCAGAGATTTATGGGAGCACATGAATTTGACAATAAAAGAAACTTCGATGTACATTGATCTTGTTCCCCACTCAGTAAAAGTGTATCGTCTTATCAGAAAATAGCCATTTCGTATAATTCGTCTCCCGATAGCTATCGGGATCGTATAATTCGCTTTTGAAACTCTGAAACTCTGAAACTCTGAAACTTTAAACATATGAAAATTAATATTTTAATCACTGCCCTTTTGATGTGCTCTTTATCCGGAAGTGTTTTAGCCCAGCAAAACGACAAGGCTAATGAAGAGGGCCGCGGAGCCTATAAAACAAGGGTCCTTTTCAATATGGAGAAATACTGGGACAGTGATATCGTCTGCAGAAATCCGCATAAAGGATGGGAGTTCCATTTTTACGACAATGGTATCAAAAGGTATGGAGACCGGATGAAACCCGGTGATTTTTTAGAGGATTTTCCCGGATTGAGCAACATTTATTTAAGGCTTGCCTGGTCTTACCTTGAACCCGAAGAAGGAAAATTCAACTGGGCCGTAATCGATACGGTAATCGACAAATGGGTGGCGCACGGATATAAAATCTCATTCCGGATAACCTGCAAGGAAACAAGCCCGCCTGCATTTGCAACCCCTAAATGGGTAATGGAAGCCGGCGCAAAAGGTACATTTCCTAAAGAATCCCGCATTGGTAGCTGGGCTCCTGATTACGGAGATCCAATATTTCTTAAGAAACTGGAGAACTTTCACAGGGCTTTTGCCGCAAGGTATGCAGATAAACCCTGGGTGGAGTATATTGACATAGGAAGTATCGGTGAATGGGGTGAAGGCCATACTGCACAATCAGGTTGGTATGATGTTCCTGTTCAAGTGGTTAAAAAGCATATTGACCTTTATCGGCGATGTTATCCCAATAATATTCTTATTCTCAGTGACGATTATCTTGAACAGCGCGATACAGACGACGGTGCGGATGATGAACTGCTGGCTTATGCTCTTAAGAATCACCTGGGCTTCAGGGATGACAGCTCTTGTGTGAACTGGTATGTTGTGCTGGGATTCGGTTATGCCAATATCCGGAGTCCTGAATTCTTTGACAAAGTTTGGGATAATATCCCGGTTGTGCTTGAATGCGACCATTATGGCAGCGTTAAAAAATTGAATCTTTGGGATGGAGGTAAACGTTTCGAAAAAGGAATTGAAGAAACTCACGCCACCTTCATCTCTTTCCATTACTGGCCAAGGGAATGGCTTGCTGAAAATAGGAAAGTGGCCGAAAAACTTGCCAACAAATGCGGTTACTGGTATTTTCCGAAATACGGAGTCATGCCGGATACCCTTCGTAAGAATTCCAACCACAATTATCTCAAAATGACCTGGGAAAATCACGGCGTTGCCCCGGCTTATCATCACTATGATTTACGTCTGCAGCTTCTTGACAAGGAAACCGGCAAACAGACCATCTTTGATCTGAAAGAATCAAATAATCTGAACTGGAAACCTGCAAGAATTGTGGGTGAAGAATATAAACTTAATCTTCCCTCTGCATTGGCATCTGGAAAATACGATATTAAAATCGGGATGTTCGACAATAGCTACGGTTATGAAGTACCCATACAGTTTGCACTTAAAGCTGAGCGCCGAAGCGATGACGGGTATTATAAAATGGGGGAAATTATCGTGAAATAAAGAATCACATCATTGTATTTGGTAGAGACGCACGGCGTGCGTCTCAATGTTTATTTCTTGCGCCTCAATTTGTATTTATTACGACAAACTTCTATGCCTCTCAAGGTGTATTTATTACGACATACATTTAATTGATTAGATAAAGAATAATTTATGAAAAAAATCCTTTTTATTTTATTGCAATTCTCCCTTGCCGTTGGCTTTAGCCAACGAAGCTTCAGCCAACGGACAGTCATTTCCCTGAACGGCAATTGGGAAATAGAAGAAAGCATCAAAGCGGACGGCATACCGCATAAATTTACCCATAAGGTTGTTGTTCCCGGATTAGCCAATCTTTCCCAACCGGCTTTCCCCGATGTGGATAAATTCACAACTCTCGATGTTCTCAGGCATCCGATTGTGGGGGATAGAAACAATCCTGCCCTTGATACCATAAAAATCGGAATAGTAGGCCAGAAACGAAATTATTTCTGGTACAAGCGAAATTTTGAACTGAACGAGAAAAAAGAGGTAGTTGTTCTCAAAATTGCAAAGGCTCAATTCGGTACACATGTCTGGATCAATGGCAAAAATGCAGGTGAACATTACGGATGTTTTACTGCCGGATATTTTGATATTACAAAATTTGTAAAGCAGCCGGGGAAGAATGTAATTGTGGTCAGAATCGGTGCTCATCCAAAAGCCTTACCTGAATGGGTTCCCTTTGGAACCGACCTTGAGAAAAGAAAATGGACTCCCGGAATATTTGATAATGTTTCAGTCATTGCCTGTAACAATCCTTATATAGAAACTCTGCAAATAGCTCCGGACATAAACAATTCCAGGGTTAAAGTTCAGGCCAAAGTCATCAATTATAAGGAAGATGGTAAAATCAACCTGAATTATAAAATAACCGAATGGAAAAGTGGAAAGACAGTTGCCTTGGGAAGCAAGGTATTCAATCTGAAAAAGAATGAATTAACCACAGTTGATGATGTGATTGACTTGCCCGACCAGCATCTCTGGTCGCCTGATGATCCCTTCCTTTATGTGATGGATGCCTCAACCAGTAACTCATCAATTGCCGGAGGCTTTAGCCTCCGGGGAGATAATTTTACAAGCCGCTTTGGGATGCGGGAATTTCATTACGACTCCAAAACCAGAAGGGCTTATCTGAACAATAAAATCATCTATCTGCGCGGCTCAAATATCTGCATCAACCGTTTCTTTGAAGACTCCCTTTGTTCCGATCATCCCTGGAACGAAAAATGGGTCAGAAGACTTATTCAGGATATTCCTAAATCATTGTACTGGAACAGTTTCCGTTTTTGCCTGGGCCCTCCGCCGGAAATGTGGTATGACATTGCCGATGAAGCTGGTTTACTTATCCAAAATGAATTCTTTCTATGGACTGAGAAAAATTACTGGAGTGTCCCTGAACTGGAAACCCAGGTCAGTGAATGGATGCGTGATAACTGGAACCACCCCTGTGTAGTGATCTGGGATATGCAGAATGAAACCCGTTCTGACAGACTGGGGGATATTATCAACAGACACAGGCCTCTCGATCTTTCCAACCGGCAGTGGGAAAATGGGTGGAGCAAACCCGCCGGGGAAAATGACCCGGTTGAAGATCACAACTATCTCAACTATACAGACAGACGGGGTGGAAAAATTTCTCCATGGAGAATGCCGGCTTATACTTACAACAGCGGGGCAATGGGAACAAATTGTTTCAATCCTACTTCACATGCAGTGATCCTGAATGAGTACGGCTGGTTATGGCTGCGGCGGAACGGCGATCCGACCATCCTCAGCAAGGGATTCTATTCAGGAATGGTTCCTGATTACAATGCTCAGCAAAGAATGGACTTATACGGATACCTCCTTGCAGGCGAAACAGAATATTTCAGGGCATACAGAAATTATGCAGGAGTGAATTTTTTCACTTATCTTACAGCCGATTTTCCTACTGCCTTTACCGGCGACCTCTTCGAAGATGTTTCAAATCTGAAGCTTAATCCCATTTATGAAAATTATATGCGAGAAGCTTTCAAACCTTTGGGCGTGTATCTCCATTTCTGGATGGCAGAAATAAAGGTTAACAGCAGGCCTGGAAGATTTCCTATTGTACTGATCAATGATGAATACCAGACACTAAAGGGTAAACTGGAATTGAGGATTGAAACTCTTGACGGCAAACTTGTAAAACAGGCTGAAAAGCCATTTGATATATCTGAACTGGTAGCAGATACTTACCTGATCGATTGTGAGTATCCCTCTGAACCGGGAGAATATGTGATAAAGGCGATTGCCCACCCTGAAAACTATGAACCGTCAACAACCACATGCATCAGAAAGTTAAAGATGCTGCCACGATAAATTTATGTTGAAATTAAATTGTATATTTATTCATAATCTGATTACAGGTGTCAGGGCTATATTAGCTCCATATCAAGTCCGTATTAAGTCCGCTATTTAAAATAGTGAAAAGAGAAAAAGAAAATGCATAATTATTCATAATTACGCATAATTATACAGAATTAACATCATTTAATATGAAATACAGAACTTTGATTTTAATTTGCCTTCTCATTTCAGGAGGAGTTGGACTTACTTGTGCCCAACCAACTGACAAGTCCAACGAAGAGGGCCGTGGAGCCTATAAAACAAGAGTGCTGTTCAATATGGAAAAATACTGGGACAGCGATATTGTCTGCAAAAATCCTCACAAAGGCTGGGAATTCCACTTCTATGATAATGGCATCAGGAACTACGGGAACAAAATGGCTCCCGGTGATTATCTAAAAGATTTTCCGGGTCTTGCCAATATTTACTTACGCCTGGCATGGTCCTATCTTGAACCTGAAGAAGGGAAATTTAACTGGACGGTGATCGATACCGTTATCAATAAATGGGTCGCACAAGGATACAAAATATCTTTCAGGATTACCTGCAAGGAAACGGGGAAACAGCTTTTCGCCACTCCCAAATGGGTCATGGAAGCAGGAGCAAAAGGAAAATATACAACAGATCCAAGATCTCCCGGAAACTGGGATCCCTATTACGGTGATCCCATCTTTTTAAAGAAACTGGAAAATTTCCACAAGGCTTTCGCTGCACGATATGCTGATAAACCCTGGCTTGAATTTATAGATATCGGAAGTATCGGGGAATGGGGTGAAGGACATACGGCTTATTCGGGAAGATATGATGTCCCCGTGGATATTATAAAGAAACACATCGACCTTTACCGGAGATGCTATCCCAAGAATATTCTGATAATAAGTGACGATCTCCTTGAAGAACGTGCAGCAGATGACGGAGCTGATGATGAGATACTTGCTTATGCCATGAAAAATAATCTGGGATTCAGGGATGACAGCTCATGTGTGAACCTTTATGTCACCCGAGGTTATGGATATGCTTTGATCAGGAGCCCTGAACTCTTCGATCTGGTTTGGGATAAGATCCCTACTGTACTGGAATGTGACCATTATGGAAGTGCAAAAAGATATAATTTATGGGATGGAGGAAAACGTTTCGAAAAAGGAATTGAAGAAACTCATGCCACATTTATCTCCTTTCATTGGTACCCAAGAGAATGGCTAGCCGAGAATCCTGAAGTGGCTAAAAAGCTTGCCAACAAATGCGGTTACTGGTACTTCCCCAAATATGGAGTCATGCCGGATACCCTGCGTAAGAATTCCAATCACAATTATCTGAAAATGACTTGGGAAAATCATGGTGTTGCCCCGGCATACCATCATTATGATTTACGTCTGCAACTTCTAAGTAAGGAAACCGGCAAAAAGACCATATTTGATCTGAAAGAATCAAATAACCTCAACTGGAAACCGGGAAGGATCGTGGGTGAAGAATATAAACTTAATCTTCCCTCTTCATTAGCTGCTGGAAAATATGACATCAAAATCGGGATGTTCGACAATAGTTACGGTTATGAAGTACCCATACAGTTTGCACTTAAAGCTGAGCGCCGAAGCGATGACGGATATTATAAAATGGGGGAAATTATCGTAAAGTAATATATAACCAGTGAACAATATTCCTGTTTCTTAAAACAACCTCTTGTTTCAAAAACTTGTCAGGTTTAAATGGAACAGGTTTAAATGGTGAATTTAACAATATATCCTAAATTCTATCGCCGTGTTAGCTCCGTGTTAAGTCCGTATTAAGTCCGTATTGGCCTTTAGTAGTATAATAATCATAATATAGAAAATTATTAATCAATTTTTTGAGGAATTCATATAACCCGAATTGAATTCTGAAGGATTGAAATACAGATATAAAATATGAGTTATTTCCCCCCTATTAAAATTTTCATAATCTTTACCAAAACAAAACAGATTCAAGTTTGTTGAATATCAATCTGATTAGAAGAATTCTTTTTAAATCCATTTCTGAAATCCTCTTCTGATCAAACTATACCAACTTTGATAAAAGCGACAGAATTATTAACAACTAATTCTAAAGGCCATGTCAGCAAAACGAATCCTGAAAATTACAGGTCTTATAGTTTCAGCAATAGTGCTGGTCATATTAGGGGCTGTTTTTTATATCACTGCTTTCTTCCCAAAATCTACACTGAGGGATATCAAGGTGGATATGTCCCCGGAGCATATAAAACACGGTGAGTATCTTGCCAATCATGTAATGGTTTGTATGGATTGCCATTCCACGCGCGACTGGCTGCACTTTACGGGACCAGTTATTCCGGGGACTCAAGGCAAAGGTGGTGAGGTATTCGGTAAAGATTTGGGATTACCGGGTAGGTTTGTCGCTCCCAATATCACACCTTTCGGACTAAAAAACTGGACGGACGGAGAAATATTCAGGGCAGTTACCCAAGGTATAACCAAAAATGGCAAACCGCTTTTTCCGATTATGCCCTACCTGAATTATGGGACAATGGATATCGAAGATATATATGATGTCATAGCTTATGTGCGTTCTTTACCTGAAATCAAATATACTTCCGAAAAATCAGTGGCATATTTCCCTATGAATATAATAATTCATCTTATACCTCAAAAACCCGTTTTTATTACCAAACCTGATCCTTCAGATTCAATCGCTTACGGGAAATACCTTGTTAATGCTGCCAATTGTATACACTGTCACACCGTTTCGATTAAAGGAAAATTAGACATGACCAGGGCCTTTGCCGGGGGAATGAAATTCCCTATCCCTCAGGGCTTTGTTGTTTCAGCAAATATTACGCCTTCAACAACCACAGGAATCGGGAACTGGACTGAAGAGATTTTCGTCGCCCGTTTTAAAGCTTTCGAACTTGGGAAAATCGATTTGCCGCTGTCAGAAAATATCGGATACAATACACCCATGCCCTGGACAGCTTATGGAGGAATGGATCAAAGAGATATTGAAGCGATTTATAAGTATCTGAGAACTTTAAAACCTATTGAAAATAAAGTTGATAAGGTCATAAGGAATTGAATTTCCTCCTGTTCAAAAATATTGATTCACAGAAATATTAAGTACTGAAATAAACCTTTCATCGAGATTATTTTTCCTTTGAAGAGGATCAATATATTATAAATTAATCCTATATTTACAATCGGACCGTAAAATAATATATTAACCGATACCAGTTTTAACCAATAAATCACTAATCGCCATGAATAAAAACATTTCTTCAAGGATTCTTTTGACAGGTATCCTTTTAATTGCCGTTAGCGTTGTAGCTTTGAGCCAGGAGGGTGTTCAACTCTATGAGAAAAACCTGAACATCAAAACCTATGTAAACAGTCCAGCCGACGTTAACCCCGTTTTTTATGACGGACTGACGCACCAGGGAGTACAGAAACATGTTTATCCTTACCCTGAAAATGCTAATCTTTCGGATACAATCAAATACATCGATTATAAAGCCGTTTATCTTGAAAATAAATACATTAAGATTTCTGTCATTCCGGAACTCGGTGGACGCATATTTTCGGCTGTTAATAAGACCGATAATTATAATTTCATTTATACGCAGCATGTTATCAAACCCAGCCTTATCGGTATGGCGGGATCGTGGATTTCGGGTGCGATTGCCTGGGGATTCCCTCACCACCATGGACCACTCACTATGTCGCCTTTTGAATATACCCCAAAAGAAAATCTTGATGGAAGCAAAACAGTATGGGTAGCAAAAACTGACCTGAGGCACAGAATGAGGATGCTGTTGGGGATCACGGTTTATCCGGACAAATCGTATATCGAGGTTTCAACAAGATTGTTCAATCCCACACCGATTTCCAATTCCATGCTTTTCTGGGCCAATCCTTCGGTTATAGCGGATTCGACATACCAGATACTGTTTGGTCCATCTGTACAATGGGCAACTTTTCACCATAAGGTGGAATTTATTAAATGGCCTGTCGGGGACAGCATTTACCAGGGGATTGATTACAAGGGGATTGACGTAAGCTGGTGGAAAATAGCCAAACGTCCCACCTCATTTTTCTCATACAATTCGAAGGATGATTTTTTTGCAGGATATAGTCATGGCAAGAAATCGGGTATTGGTTACATCGGGAATCACAGCACACTTCCGGGAATGAAAGTATGGGAACACGGATCGAATCCTGAAGGGGATATGTGGCGCAATATGCTGACTGACAATGACGGACATTATATTGAACTTATGGCCGGTGCTTACACTGATAATCAGCCTGATTACAGCTGGATGGAGCCCTTCGAAGTGAAATCATTCAAACAGTACTGGTTTCCTATACGTGATCTTGAAGGGATGAAATATGCAAATCTGAACGGAGCATTGAATCTTGAACTTACAAATCAGGGCGAAGCGGACATCAGAATGAACACAACCTCAGAGCAGAAAAACGCCAAAGTAATCCTTGAAGTAAAGAATAATCCTGTCTACCAGGAAAATATCACCATCAGTCCGGCTGCACCATTTACAAAAAAAGTCAATATTTCTTCATATCAATTGCCGTCAGCTTCAGCTGACGGAAAAGGAATTAAGGAAACCGATCTTTGCCTCAAACTGATGTCGTCAAAAGGCGAACTCCTTTTGCAATACCAGCCGAAAATATACGATCCGGGGCAAAAACCCAAGCCGATTTCAACGCCTAAACCTCCTGCAGAGATTAAATCTGTCGAAGAACTCTATCTTACCGGACTTAGACTTGACCAGTTCTATAATGGGTCTATTGATCCAACACCTTACTACATTGAGGCACTTAAAAGGGATCCGGGCAACAGCAACGTCAATACACAGCTTGGTATCCTTTACCTGAAACGCAAAATGTGGCCGGAAGCAGAAGAAAAGCTAAGAACCGCTGTAAGCAGGGTGACAATGAATTATACAAGGGCAAAAAACTGTGAATCGCTTTATTACCTGGGTCTGGCATTAAGGGCACAAGGCAAGAATATCGATGCCTATGACAATTTCTACCGTGCAACATGGGATTATGCCTGGTATTCACCCGCCTATTTTGAATTGGCTTCGATGGACTGTGTGAACAAGGATTTCGAAGTTGCCGAGAATCATATTGAGAGAGCCTATGCAACAAACAATTACGATCCGGCTATCCGCAACCTGCAGGCAGCAATTTACAGGAAGGCAGGAAAACCGGCTCTGGCTGAAAAGATTGCCACTGAGCTTGCCCAAAATAATCCGCTTGATTTCCAATCGAGAAATGAACTTTATCTGCTGAACAAGGAAAAAGGCAATAAAACAGAGGCCGACAAGCTGTTGAATGAACTGAAGGTTAAAATGAGAGATGACCATGAGGAGTACCTCGAAATGGCCGCAGCTTATGGTGACTGTGGGATGTACGATGAAGCAATTGACATTCTCTCAAGAATCGATGTTAAAAAAGACAAAGCAGCAGGAAGCAAATACCCGATTGTTTATTATTATCTCGGTTATTACTGGAACAAAAAAGGTGATGCTGCCAAAGCAATTGAATATTACAAAACGGCTGCGGCGATGCCATGGGTTTACTGCTTCCCTTACAGGGATGAATCAATCGATGTGCTCAAAAGTGCACAGGAAATGAATCCGACAGATGCCATGGCGTATTATTATCTTGGCAACCTGCTGGGAGACCATCAGCCGATGAATGCTATTCAGCAGTGGGAAAGCTGTTTGAAAATCAATCCCCGCTTCTCCCCTGCTTACCGTAATCTTTCCTTTGAATATTCGCGTTACGGCAACGATCTGCCTAAGGCAATCCAGTGTCTTGAAACTGCTATTCAGTTAAACAATAAGGATCCAAGGTATTTTTATGAGCTGGATATCCTCTATGAAAAGACCAATACCCCTGTTGAAAAGAGGTTGGCTATGCTGGAATCCAACAAACAGATCGTTTCGCTGGAAGATAATGCCATGTCGAGACTGGCCCTTGTTTATACCCACAACGGCCGCTATGACGATGCCCTGAATATCCTTACCACTCAGCATTTTAATCTCAGGGAAGGTTCACGGGTATTGCGCACATTGTATGAAGATACTTACCAGCTTAGGGGGATGCAGGAAATGAAAGAAGGGAAGTATAAAGAAGCTCTCAAGGATTTCCTGCAATCCTATGAATACCCGAGGAACCTTGAATCGGGCAGACCTCTTAAAAACAGGCGTTTTGTGCAGACTTTCTACCTTATCGGGGTGGCAAATGATGCTCTTGGGAACAAAGAAGAAGCAAGGAATTATTACCAAAAGGCCATTGATGAGGATGCAGGCGATACGGAATATCTTTATTACAAGGGACTGGCCTTTGCAAGAATGGGAGAAAGGGATAAAGCGAATGAAGCATTCAAACAGTTGGCAGACATTTCAAAGGAATCGATACAAAACAGAAATGCTTTTATTTCCTTTATCCGCAATGAATCGGACGATTATTACACAGCGAAAAAACATTTTATGGCGGCATTGTCTCTTATGGGGCAAAGAGATAACAGTTCAGCCAAAGAGGAACTGAAAAAATCGCTTGAACTTAATCCCGTTGATCTCTGGGCTAATTTTTATTTCAGGAACGGTTTTAAATGAACATTTTTTATGAAGTGAATGCCAGCCAGGCTAATGTTTATTCAAACAGAATTCGACAAGGTCAATATTGAAGCGATGATTGGATACCTCCAATAATTGCCTCTTGCCTGACTTTTAAAGATAAATAAGAACCAAATTGTCAATTATAAAAAAAAGTCCGTCAATTTGCAAGGAGACGGACTTTTTAAACCATGTGGAAATTAATCCAATTCAAGTGAAATCAATATGTTTGCATCTTACCTGTAGTAATTCGTCTTTAGAATTTTAATCAAGTTCTGTGTTTTTTAATCATGTTAATCATTTAATCAAGTAAATCAAGGTCTTCGTATTTCACACTGATCAAGACAAATCGCAATAACTCTTCATCAGTTCATATGATATACTGGATCCCATATCACACGCTGTGTTCCAATCTATACACGCCCCGTCAATATCACCGGCTTTGGATTTTGCAATCCCCCGATGATGGTAACCAAGGTACGAATTGGGATCAATCTTAACTGCCTTGTCAAAGTCACAAATGGCACCAGAATATTCGCCCAGAATATTTTTAACCAGTCCTGCATTGAAGTATCCTAATGAACTTTTAGGATCAAGTTCATGGGTTTTGTTGTAATCATCAAGTGCACCCCTGTAATCCTGAAGCTTCTCTTTTGCTACCCCACGGTTGTAATAAGCCATCGGAATGTTGGGATCGAGCCCGATAGTTCTGTCGTAAAGTTCGATTGCCTTTACAATATCCCCCAATTTAAACGTGACAAGTCCAAGATGCAACCAACCCTGGGGTAACTCCGGATCTAAATCTGTTGTCTTCCCAAAATAAAAAACAGCATTATTAAGATCGTTTAAGTGTTCATAAGAAATTCCAATATTAAAATAACCTTTTGCCATTTGGGGATTTATCTCGAGAGCCTTTTTAAAATAGGCAATGGCTTCCCTGTGGTTGCCCATTCGCTTTCGGGTAATACCTTTGGCCAGATAATTCTGGACTTTGACCGTACCTTCCTGGGATAGCTTCATATCTTCCTGCCCCCTGCACCGAGAAGGATTATTGGGTTTTGATTTATGTCTCGCTGTATCAGAGGTACGCGATTTAACAAAAGACAAAAAGTTAAACACAAAAATTGATTTTTTCATTTTAACTCATTATTTGTTAAGCAGTAAATTATTTTAACTTGAGACTACAAATATAAGTAAATAAATTTACATTCCAACACTTTTATTAATATTTTTTAGCAAATACCCAATATTTTACCTCATTCCTATCCTTACCGCAGTATTTTTTAATGTTTTTTATTCGGTTTAAGAACTCAACTACATATATTATGCCAATACTTGATAAAAATATTAAAATAAAGCTCCTGAATGAAAATTAAAATTTGTTTTACTTGTATATCAAGCATTTATAGATTTATTATAAAATACAGTCTGTATAATTAATTTTATTTTCGATCCTGGAAATCATTCTTTAAATCATATATCATTAAAAATTATTTTCCATGTGTAAACTTTTTAACTTTTATCTATTTTTTTAATTCGCTTTGTTTTGGGAAAGAAAATATGTCCCAGTATTTTCTAAAGGGGTAAACTATTCATTTTATGATATTAGTCAGTATTACAGGCATTTAATCTTTTCAGAACGAGGGGATGGTTCGGTTTGAAGGTAACTTATGGAGATGAAATATTTTACAGACCACGTCCCTTAAAAAGGGGATTTTTAGGGTTAAAGAGAAAAAATGATTGGAAAAGTGGAAAAATATTCTTAGATTTTCATTGGATTGGGTTTTAATTAGTGTGAGATAGTAAACAGCTCTTTCTTTTACAATTGGTTGTACGGTCCATATACATCCCTGTATATGGACCGTTTATTAAGTAGCCTGTAATTCATGATCCCCCGCTCCCCGGCATTCCTTAACATCCAATGGCAGAGGATCTGCCGCGAAATATAACATGCGATCACGTCCACCACCGTCTGTGAGGCCTGGGGAAAATCCGAACTGAAATATCATGCCGTTAAAATACAATCTTTTATGAATTGCCGGGACTATCTGCCTGGTGACACGCCATCCCGCTTTGCCGGTGACCCGATTAAAGGCCGGAAACTTTAAACTATTAAAAAACTTTCCCCCCGCATGATTGGAATTGCTAAGGGCGGATCATGCACTGAAGGGCGTCAGGATCAAATGGGAAATGAGAGAATAAGAAGAAGTTTCTTTATTCATTCGTCTTTTTAATTCTCTCATTCTTGATTTTTATGCCGCTTTACGTCCGGAAACGGCACCGACACCATAATATTCATAGTGTACGGGCGTTATAATCGGCTTCACGTCGGGAAAACCGATTCTTTTCAGCATAGGCAAGAGGAACTCGCCGAATTTATTGAATGCTTCAATGGATTCCCAGATATCTGTTACTATCACATTATTGCCGTTTAGACCGGCAACATGATGCAGAAGTCCTTTGGGATGTTCATAGCCTGCTTTGCGGCATTCTTCCCACGACCTGTCATAAGTCTTCAGGGATAATCCCGGAAAACTAAACTGAATAATAACCTTTTTCATGATTAAAAATTTAATAATTGTAAGACAGTATTTCTGCATACGTGAACAACCGTAAAGGTTACATCGTTTAACACTTTTAACTTTAATTTGCAGACTGTCCGGCAAATCAAAAGAATAAAAGAACAAGAAAGATTATCCTGTTCTTTCATTCCTTCATTTCACACATTTATTCATCACTTCGTCACATTCAAGGTGTCCGAGACCTTCTTAAGGAATTTGATCACCCACGAAACAGCGGAATAATCGCCTACTGAGGGCACAATCCGTACAACCGCTTCATAAACCGCAAGCAATGCCAGCGCCACAAGCTTAACCGCCGAAGGTTCACCCGTAGAGACGCGATTTATCGCGTCTGTAGCCGAATCATACGAATCACCGATAATGTTGACGATGCAGCCGTTGAAGAACAGCAGGAAGCAAAAAATGCAAGCCAGAATGATATAGATAGTCTTCATAATTGTCTGAATTAAGATCCCGATAGCTATCGGGATGATTAAAGGATTGAAGGATTAAGGTTTTTAGTTTCACCACAGATTTCACAGATAAAGTATAATCCGTGTTATCTGTGGTGAATCATTAAAGTCTGAACCGTTGATTAATCTGATTAATTGTGATTGACAATGCTTGCAAATCATGCCCATCATGTAAATCATGTAAATCATAAAAATCATGGTTCAGACATTTTGCTACGCAACGGTTACCGCTCCGGCAAAGGTGCTGTTCGATACAGTTCCGTCTTCGGCGATAAACGCCATGTAGCACTGCACCAAATCTCCGCTGAAGGAACCTGGCACTGTGACGGTCTGTGTGCCGTCTGCCCTTTCAGCCAGCTCGTTCACCGTTACAGCCTGGTTTTGAACCGGATTGTAAACCACGAGCAGGGTTTTGTCGGTTGCCATGCCCCGATCTCGCCCGTGTTGTCGTCCCAGTCAAACTTGACCGTTCCTGCAACGGTGGAACTTGCCACTGCATTCAGCGATCCTGCAAGGTTGCCCCTTGCCACAAGGGCGTTGGGATAGTCAATGGCGATGTTGGGATAGGTTCCGGTAAGGCGTTTTTGATGTTATACTTCATTGCCGCGTTGACTCCTGACATGCCTACTGCATAGCTTCTGAAGCCTATCTGCAGAAATTCAGATAAGGGCTGAAGGAATTGCATGGTTTTGCTAAATTTCTGACGCTGAGCCAATTGCTTGTCGGTCTGAGGGTTTGCAACACTGCCTGCAAGCACCCTTACATAGTTGATTCCCTTCCATGTAGAACCGACGATTTGACCTATTTTGCCGCTTATTACACCAAGCGGACTTTCTTTTATAATAGCCATAGTTTGATGAATTAAGAATTAAGAATTAATAAGTTAGACATTATTTATAGAGCCCGCGGGGATAATTGACAATTGACAATTGACAATTAAAAAGTGATCAGGTTCCGAAGGAGGTACGAGCCTGGTACGGAGCTGGTCCCTTCCGCAGGACGATATATAAAGATACAAAGAGAATGGATGAATTAATGGTTAAACCTGTGATTTACTGTTCGGTGCGGTTCGGTGCGGGATAATGTCTGAACCATGATTTACATGATTTAACGGATTTAAAGGATTGAATTGATTCAAAAAGTAATTGACTTTTATGAAGAATCCCCTTCAGGGGTTTGGAACCCTGAAGGGGATGTTACTGGTCGGTGATTGGTATATCCCCTTCAGGGATTTGGGACCTTGAAGGGGATGTTACTGCTGAAGGTTGTCTTTGAGGTATTTAAACAAATCGGAAGTACGGTACAGTGTACGGCGGTGAATTTTGATAAAGGGGATTTTGCCTTCGTTGCGAAGATTTAAGAGGGTACGTTCGGAGATACCCAGCAGTTTACAAGCGGATTTCTCATCGAGGGTTATTTTTCGGAACGGAGATTTTACGAGAATATCTATTTTGGCGAAAGGGAAATGACCCTTTCCTCCAGACGGTTAAATGCTTTGATTAAGGCGAATAGTTCTTCCATGGTGTTAGTTAATTGATAATTGAAAATTGACAATTGAAAAGCCTGCCGTATATTTCTGCGTGAGACAAAAAAACCGCTGTATTTTATTGTATTTCATTGTATTAACTCTTTTTAGTGAAACAAATTTGAAACAAATTGGTGCCTGAACGAGAGATTTTTGTTTCATTTTTGTTCCAGAATCTGTTTCATATTTTATTGATATCATATTGATTATTAATATTATATATTAAATAAATTGTTCCAAAAACTGTTCCATTTAAGCTATGTATCGGAGGCTCCAAAAAATCGATAAACAGTGGTACGTCCGACACCGCACAGTTCTGCAATTCTGGAATATTTTACACCATTCCTGCTGAGCAATTCCAGTTCATACCTGAAATTATTCAGATCGGTTCTCTTATGTGTTTTTTCAGTGCCTGCCGACAGCGGCAGCTGAATATCCGCCACCGCCTGAAGCGATTCGTAAGTAAAGCCGACACCTAACCGGGGATGCTCGCCGCGGGTAAAGACCGGCACTGTCTGGCTGTAACACTCCTCGCGCTTTGTTTTGGCATGTGAAAGGAAAAACTTCCCGTCCTTCGTGGTATCGAGGTAAAATATCTCGGTGAAAAAGTTCTGCACCATGCTCGAACCGTAGTAGGAAGTAGGTAATATGGCTGTTTCTGTCTGTCCCTTGGTGGTATGGCCTATCACGAGGAACGAGGCGCCGGTTTTTTCCCTGATGCGGTTAAGGGCCGTGATGACCATCGTGACTGTTTCGGCTTTCAGTGAATCGGGCAGCAGTTTCGAGATGTTGTCGATCACGATCAGCCTTGCCCGGTTTTCGACGGCGGCCTGTTCGATCTTATCGAGAAGCTCAAAACCGACGGCCACTTTACGGTCGATCCTCTCGTGCAGGAAAACAAGGTTGGCAATCCGGTCAGGATCGGCCCCGTGAGGGCCTGCCGGTGGCGGGGCGTTGGTCGAGAAGTTGGTAAAGAAGTAAATGCCCTCCCGATCGAATCGGTATTTGAAATTTCTGGAATTTGAGACGAATGACACGAATCGACAGGGACAGGATCGATGTGTCGATGGGCTGATCCCGAAGGATCGGTACAAGTTGTTATAATATGATGATTTGATGATGGGATGAAGCCTGAAGTCTTCCAACCTGTTGCCTGATTTTCGTTTTTATAACTATCTTAGCACTCTTTTGTTAACCGGAAAAATTGTAAAATGAAAAAATTATACTCTATACTTTTCTCGGTCTCCACCATGGGATTCCTGCTGATCCTGTTTGCCGTGGCTCTTGCCGCCGCCACATTTATCGAAAATTCATACGGCAGCGAGGCGGCGCGTGCCATTGTCTACAACTCGTGGTGGCTCGAACTGATCATGGTGCTTCTTGCCGTAAATCTTGCTGCCAACGTTATACGCTATAAGCTTTACAGAAAAGGAAAGCTCACAATGGGGATTTTTCACCTGTCTTTTATTCTTATACTGATCGGCGCAGGAGTCACCCGCTACTTCGGCTACGAAGGGATGATGCATATCCGCGAAGGAGCCACCTCGTCGGTCATGGAATCGCAGGAGCAGTATTTTAATGTGACCGCAGAATACGGGGGCGAAAAGAAATCAGCCCACAGCCTGTTTCTTGTTACTTCAAACGCAAAAGACCAGGTTGCCGAAGATATTAACATCGGCGGCAAGAAGATATCGGTCAGGTCGGTCGATTATCTTCAGCAGGCCGGTCAAAGCCTGGAACCGGCCGAAAACGGTTCTCCGGTCGTAGAGGTTGTTTATCCCTCGGGGGGGCAGATGCAGTCGGAATTTCTTCAGCCCGGCGGGGTGATGCAGATAAAAAATGTGACCCTTGGATTAGATGCCGATGCGGACGTTCAGTTTTCACTTACTGCCGATACCTTGAGGATGGTTTCGAAAGATTCAGTGGCCAATGTCGATATGACAGGGAAAAACAGCACCATGTTTGCACCGGGCAAATCAATTGTCTGTGCCGAGAAATCGATTTACAGTGTGCGCGGTTCGGCCTTCGTTATCCGGCGTTTTCTCTCTTCCGGTGTAATTTCGGCTGTGCCTGCGGAAGGGGCTCAGACTGGAACGGGCGCCCTGAAGATAGAACTGTCGGACAATCAGAAACAGGAACAGGTCACTGTATGGACGTTGCAGGAAAACAAAGGGCCAAAATATGAAGGCTCCATAGGCGGGGTAAAAATTGCCATGTGGGTCGGGCCTAAAGAAATTGCTTTACCTTTTTCTCTTACGTTAAAGGATTTTATCCTGGACCGATATCCCGGTTCCAACAGTCCCTCTTCTTATGCAAGCATCGTGACACTGACGGACAAAGAGGAAGGCGTGACAAAGGATTTCAGGATATTTATGAACAATGTTCTGAAACACAGAGGATACCGTTTTTATCAGTCGGCTTACGACCCGGATGAAAAGGGGACAATTCTTTCGGTAAATCATGATACATGGGGGACAGGGATAACCTATGCGGGATACTTTTTCCTCTTCCTCGGAATTATCCTTTCTATTTTCAATCCGTCAGGCTTTTTCTTTAAGCTGATGAAAAAAGTATCGGCAGATACTGCGGGGGAATTAAAGAATGAAAGAATTAAAGGATCCGCCGGTAGTCGGACAAGTTTAAAGAATAAAAACCTTAGGGGGAAAGGGCTGATCCTCCTGTTTCTGCTAAGCAGCTTCAGGGCCGGTGCAGCTTCTTCAGCCCCCGCTCCGGTACCGAAAGATATTGCCAAAGAATTCTCCACTGTTTGGGTGCAGGATCATGACGGGAGGATAAAACCTTTCACCACACTGGCTTATGAGGGGGTAATGAAGTTTTCACGTTCAGAGAGCCTCTTTGACCAGAATCCGGAACAGGTGGTACTGGGAATGTCGGTACATCCGGCTCAATGGCAGAATGTTGCCATGATCGCTGTCAATGACTCAAAACTGGAAGAAAAGCTGGGTGTGAAAGGGAATAAAGCTTCTTACCATGATTTTTTTGATTCGCAGGGAAATTATAAACTTGCAGAAGATATTCAGTCAGCCTACGCAAAAAATCCTGCTTTCAGGGGGAAATATGACAATAATGTTATCAAGGTAGACGAACGACTTAATGTAGTGTTCCAGCTATTCAACGGTGATATGTTCCGGTTCTTCCCTTCACCCGATCCAAATGATCTGAACTGGTACAGCCCGAATTCCAGGCTTCCTTCCGTAGCTGCTGGAGATTCATCTTTTATAAAGAACAGTTTTAAAAATTTCATCTCCGCTTTGAACAGCGGCAATATGGGAGAAGCAAAAAAGATCATTACCTCAATCAAGGATTACCAGTTTAAATACGGCGCCAGGCTGATTCCCGGAAAGGCAAAAGGGAATCTTGAAATCCTGTATGATCATGTTAATATCTTTAAACTTCTTTCTTCGTGGTTTGTCCTTTTCGGATTTATTCTGTTGTTCCTTTTCTTCCGTTCACTGTTCAAAGGCACTCCCCTGCCCTCTTTGGGAATGAAAATCGTAGTAGCGGGTCTGGTGACCGGATTTGTTGTCCAGAGTGCCGGACTGATCATAAGAGGTTATATTTCAGGCCATATGCCGTGGAGCAACGGGTATGAATCGATGATATATATCGCGTGGGCAGGAATGCTTGCAGGACTGATATTTGCCCGGCGCAATCCGATGGTTCTGGGTGCGGCAGCCGTTCTCTCCGGTCTTACACTTTTTGTGGCCCAGATGAGCTGGCTGAATCCTGAAATTACAAATCTTGTCCCTGTATTGAAATCTTATTGGCTTACCATTCATGTGGCCATTATAACGGCAAGTTACGGCTTCCTGGGAGTGAGTGCCATAATCGGGCTCTTAAATCTGATCATGGCAGGATTTCATAACAAATCGGGGATCGAAAGGGTTAATGTCACAATTGTGAGGATGACGGCGATCAACCAGGCAGCGATGATCCTCGGACTTTATTTTCTCACTATCGGGACCTTTATCGGGGGCATCTGGGCCAACGAATCATGGGGCCGCTACTGGGGCTGGGATCCAAAGGAAACATGGTCGCTGATCACCATAATCGTTTATACCTTTATTACCCATATGAGGCTGATTAAAGGTTTCCGGGGCTGGTTTGCAGTGAACTTTGGATCTATCGTAGGAATGATCTCCGTACTGATGACCTACCTGGGCGTAAATTATTACCTTTCCGGACTCCATTCTTACGGAAGCGGCGAAGGATTGCAATTCCCGGTGATTCTGATCGTGGTTTTTGTTATCATCGGAATTGTGGCATACCTTGCCAAAAAGAGAGGAATCGAATTAAAAAAGGATGTGGAATTTGGGGAATAAGTTGATAGACTATTAGACTGTTAGGCTATTAGGCTGTTACCAAACATTTAAAACGACAATGTGAAAGCATGGAATTTTAACGTAAAAAGTAATCCTCAAAAGATTATTAAGAAACTACACTCCGCACTTGGATCTGTTGACGGATTTGTATTTAATATGAATCATGATAAAAATGATTCAGTAACATTTAAAGTGCGTAAACGGAGTCTAAATTATCTAAATTTTATACGAGAGAATCAAATTATTGTAAATGGAAAGATATTAAAAACAGATACTGAAAATGAGACCGATATAGAAATCTCTTTTACGCAACACTTTTTAACCATATTGTATGTGTCTTTTTTTTGGAGTTTGGGCCTATTTGCAATAATCTTTGGAATAAATAGCAGGGCAACCATGTATATATATGGAGGAATATTATTAGCAATAGGAATTGCATTATGGATTGATGTACGAAAGAATTCTGAAAGAAATATTCAAAAATATAAGACATTAATTTCTGAAATTTTAGAGTTACAAAAAGAATAAACGTTTGGTAACAATGTGCCATATTGCACAGCGGGGTCGGCGGTTTCCGGGCCGCGGGTCTCGAATCAAGTTCAGTCCAACCGGACATGAACTCGCTACGAAACCCGCTGCGCAACATGCACTAAAACGTTAGAAAATGCGGGATCATAAAAAGTTAAGGGCTTTTATACTGGCAGATGAACTGACAGTTTTGATTTATAAAGGAACGAAGGGTTTCCCAAAGGAAGAAATGTATGGTTTGGCATCCCAAATGAGAAGGGCATCGGTTTCAATTCCATCAAATATTGTGGAGGGTTGTGCCCGTGAAAGCCAGTCTGAGTATTTAAGATTTCTTGAAATAGCCTTTGGATCGCTCAGAGAATTACATTACCAGTTTTCATTAGCCGAACGGTTGGGATATCTTAAAGAATTGACTATAAGCGAATATGTAAATAAATTCATTGAATTGGAAAAGTGTTGTCTGCATTGATTCGTTCTTTGCGCAAACCTAACAGTCTAACAGCCTAATAGTCTAATAGTCTTAATTACATGAAAGTTACGCGAACATTTGATATACTGGAATACAGCCTTGAAAATCATCCCCGTGAGGATGCCGTTTGCGGTAAGTATGGCGCTGAATGGATCAGATTCAGTACGGCTCAGTATGCCCGGAAAGTTGAATTGCTGGCTCTGGGATTAATGGCGAGCGGACTGAATAAGGGTGACCGTGTGGCAACGGTCAGCGGGAACCGTCCCGAATGGAGTTTTGTGGATATGGCCCTTGCTATGACGGGAGCCATTCATGTACCAGTCTACCCTACCATAAGTGAAGAAGAATACCGATATATTTTCAGTGACTCAGAAACCCGTTTTATTTTCGTTTCCGATGATAAACTTTACCGGAAACTATTACCCCTCAAAGAAGGGATCAGATTTATTGATAAAATTTATACTTTCAACGAGGTCGAAGGAGCATTAAACATCATCTCTTTGTACAAACTCGGAGAAGAAAACGAAGATACTTTTTCGCAAACATTAAGAGAATACAAAGATAGTATCGGTGAAAATGATTTGGCCACTATTATCTATACTTCAGGAACAACAGGCATTCCCAAAGGAGTCATGCTTTCACACAGGAATCTTGTTTCCAATTTCACCACTCATGCGCATAATTTTGCTTTAGGTCCGGAACATCACGCCATTTCCTTTCTGCCGCTTTGCCATATTTTCGAACGATGTGTCAACTACAACTTTCAGTACAAAGGCATAGGAGTTTACTATGTTGAGACACTGGGACAGATCATGTCTGCCATTACTGAAGTCCGGCCTCACATTTTCACTACTGTCCCCCGCCTGCTCGAACGGGTATTCAACAGCATCATGACAAAGGGGAAGCAACTGAAAGGAATCAAAAGAAGTCTTTTTTTCTGGGCTGTAGATCTTTGCAGGGATTTTGAATTCAACAGGAAATCGAAACTTTTTAAACGAATTAAATTGTCACTGGCTGACAGGTTGGTTTATTCCAAATGGCGCAGGGCGCTTGGAGCTAATCTGCAGATCATTGTTTCCGGTGGAGCAGCACTCCAGCCCCGTATTGCACGTTTCTTTAACACTGCCCGTATAATAGTTTTAGAAGGTTATGGATTAACGGAAACTTCACCGGTAATCGCAGTCGGGAATCTGATGACCATGGAAATGAAGGTAGGCACCAATGGACCTATTTTGCACGGAGTTGAGCTGAAAATTGCGGATGACGGTGAAATACTGACCAAAGGCCCTAACCTGATGCTGGGTTATTACAAACAGCCTGAACTGACAGCAGAAGTAATTGATGAGGATGGCTGGTTCCATACGGGAGATGTCGGTATCCTGGACGAAGGGAAATATCTTAAAATCACCGACAGAAAAAAGGAGATATTTAAACTCTCAGGAGGTAAGTACATTGCTCCCCAGATGATTGAAAATAAACTGAAGGAATCAATCCTGATCGACCAGGTAATCGTTGTGGGAGACCACGAGAAATTTGCCAGTGCATTGATCTCTCCTAATTTCGAGTACCTGCACGACTGGTGCTACGAACAACAGATCCATTTTATTGATAACAGCGATTTGATTGCAAATACGAAGGTTCTGGCTTATTTCCAGAAGGAAGTAAAGGAAATGAACGGTTCGCTTGGACAGCACGAAGAAATAAAACGATTCAGGCTTGTATCCGATACCTGGAGTCCCCAAACAGGAGAATTATCCCAAACCCTGAAACTGAAACGCAAATTTATCAAAGCAAAATACAGGGATCTTATTGAAGAGATTTTTGCCCCGACAAGAGATGAAGATTAAATTTAAACGGTAAAGGTCATAAGTTGGAAATATTACCTGAAATATATTGCAGTAACAAGCTTTGTTTACTTTTAAAGCAATTTAGTTATGCCAGAAAACAATATTTATCCTTTGCCGTCAGCTTCAGCCGACGGATATATAATATAAAACAGAACTCATGGAAAAGATCATCACTCTCATTTATATCCTGGTTTTAAGCTCATTCACAGCTAATACAGCCAAATGTCAAAAGAATGAAGCATCAGCAATCTGGTCCAAAATAGCTCCATATTTTTCCCCTCCAGCTCAATATCAAAATAAATTGGGTGATTTCCGTTCTCCGTTAAAGTTTTATGACGGAAGGATTGTAAAGACTCCTGAGGACTGGCAAAAAAGAAGAGCCGAAATCATCAACCGGTGGAACGACCTTATGGGTAAATGGCCTCCCCTGATGAAAGATCAGAAATTGGTAATCATAGAATCCATTCATAAAGATGGATATACGAAGAATCGTGTAAGCTTTTACTGGAATCCAAAAGAAAAAACAGAGGGTTATCTTCTCGTCCCTGATGGCGAAGGAAAAAAACCTGCCGTTATAACGGTTTACTATGAACCTGAAACCGCTATAGGAGAAGGTGATCCTCATTGCGATTTTGCGTTGCAGTTAACTAAACGCGGATTTTTAACCTTATCTATAGGAACCACGCAGACGACCAAAAACCGGACTTATTCAATATACTATCCGGCTATTGAGAATGCTGAGGTTCAGCCGCTTTCAATGCTTGCCTGCGCTTCTGCAAATGCATGGTATGCCTTATCAAAGGTTCCCGGTGTCGATTCAACGAAGATTGGTATTGTGGGGCACTCTTACGGAGGAAAATGGGCCATGTTTTCATCCTGCCTCTTCGATAAATTCGCCTGCGCAGTCTGGTCAGATCCCGGAATCGTTTTCGATGAATCTCGTATTGCCGTTAATTACTGGGAGCCCTGGTATCTGGGATATTATCCTCCCCCCTGGAAAAATACCTGGCGTAAAACCGGAATGGTACCCGACGCCAAAGGTTTATATCCGAAGCTTATTAAAGAAGGTTACAACCTTGTAGAATTGCATGCCCTTATGGCGCCCCGCCCGTTTCTTGTATCAGGCGGCTCGGAAGATACTCCCAAGAGATGG
>CAWENX010000012.1:0-84942 GCA_963810555.1 uncultured Bacteroidia bacterium
GATAATATTTTGATATATTTCACCGGATTGACAAGTATGTCCTACCCTTCGGAATACCTTAAAGCGAAATACCGCATGACTGCTGGAATATTTAATCCTGAAAGTTCTATTGCCCTTCTGAAATCATACCTGAATATAAAATATGGCGAAGGCGACTGGATAGAACTTTTCAGCAATCAGCAGCTCTATCTGAACCACGAATTAATTGAAAAGAAAAAATTAAATCTGCAAGATATTCAAAAAGAAGTGGCCTCATTTCTAGATAAGTTTGAAGGGATTGCATGGTCGAAAGCCTCCTTCGAGATCGAATCGGACAATTTCCTGGGCGGAGGTCCCCTTGAAGCATTTCAGAATAATTTTCATATTAAGCGGTCAGGGGATGTCCTTATAAAGTATGAAGACGGATGGATGCCAAAAGATAAATTCACGAAACCCGATTATACAGAAAATACACAGGTTCCTTTAGTTTGGTACGGGATGGGAATCAAAAAAGGAACAACTTTAAAGCGGACCAGTGCAACGGATATTGTTCCTACAATTGCAGCCCTTCTCGGAATAAATCCTTCCAATTCAGTTACGGGGAAAGCCATTGAAGATGTGATAAACAAATAAAAAAGGCAGAGTATTAAGCTCTGCCTTCCTTATCCTTTTCAGAAATTATTTAACTGTTTCCGTTCATCAGATCCAGCTTCACCAGGTCCTGTATATCAAGCATTCCTACAGGCCTACCGTTTTCTGTAACGATAATATTGTCAACCTGGTTGGCATTAAAAATATCTGCCGCTTTTTGAAGCAAGCAATCGCGTCGACTGACAGAGGATGTTGTCATGCATTCCCCGACAGAAGCCGTTAGTATATGTTCCCCGATTTTGCGCATTTGTCGCCTTAGATCGCCATCAGTAAAGATGCCTGCAAGTTTGCCATCACCTTTGATACTATAGTAACTGCTCCCATTCCGGAGTCTGTCATCTTTAACAGGGCATCAAGTATTTTGCAGTCGATATCAACAAATGGATTGGCTTTTGAAATTACGTCCTTTACTTGGATAGTCATCAATCGTGTATGCTGGAAGAACTGGTCGGTGCCTAATTTGGTCAAATGATTGTCGGCAAGTTTTTTCATCACACTCCATGGAAGCGTTATGTTATGGGTGCCAAGCATCAGAGCATTCCTAACATGTTCGGGATATCTGACTGAAGAAAACATCACTTTGCAATCATACTGATATTCCTTAATCATCGTAACAATTTGTTTTACCAGTTCGAGGGCATCATGTCCCTGATGCTGCATACGGCCGACAAGCACGCAAACATAGTTCGCTCCCGCACTTAAGGCCATAAAAGCCTGTGGAACATTGTAAACCAGATGAACATTGACCAGGATCCTTGATCATGAAGTCTTTTACAGGCTTTGATCCCTTCAAAATTTACGGGAATTTTGAATACCGTTTTCTTCTTATCAAGCCCAAGATTCATAAGCCGGTGAGCTTCATCAACAATCTGATCGGCAGTTTCACCCAATGCCTCAATCATTAGCACAGGCACCATTTTCGATAATTTGATGATCGCTCCATCAATGTCGGTAATACCATTCTTGTGCATAAATGTCGGCGTAGTGGTAACACCGTCGATGATTCCCAGTTTCAGGGCTTCTTCAATTTCAGCCATATTGGCTGAGTCAAGGAAAAATTCCATATCAATGAAATTGTTTAACTATATTTACGATCTGTATTTTACTTCAAGATTGTGAATTTCAATTAACGGCAAAAGGAAATCTTTAACATCACTTATGCACATTTGACTTGCAGCGTCGCAAAGTGCCCGCGATGGATCAGGATGTACTTCAATAAACAAACCGTCAATCCCTGCAGCCACGCCTGCACGAGCCAGGGTAGGAATAAACTCCCTTGAACCACCTTTCGGATCGGCACTTGGGATGCCATACCTGCGGATCGAATGGGTCACATCGAAAATTACAGGGTAACCTGTCGAACGCAAATGATAAAAACTTCGCGGATCGACAATCAGATCATTGTAGCCGAACGTATAGCCCCGTTCCGTTACCATAATATTTTCATTTCCTGTCTGTTCCGCTTTTCTTACAGGTTTTATCATATTCTCAGGCGCAAGAAACTGTCCGTGTTTCAGATTGATCACCTTGCCTGTTTTAGCTGCCTCGACTACTAACGAAGTCTGCATTACAAGGTAAGCCGGTATCTGGATGACATCTGCCACCACAGAAGTTGCTTTAATCTGCTCAGGATAATGTATATCAGTTAGAATTGGCACTTTAAACTGCTCCTTTATTTTTTGCAGAATAGAAAGACCGTTCTCTATCCCGGGGCCTGAATAGAAATCAACAGAGCTCCGGTTGTCTTTCTGGAAGGATGATTTGAAGATCAAAGGCAAATCGAGCTCAGCGGATAGTCCGACAAGAAATTCTGCGGTATCCATCATAGTCTTTTCGTCCTCGACCACACATGGTCCGGCGATCAGGAATAGGTTGTCAGCCCCGCAATCAATATTTCCTACTCTTACCAATTTTCTATCATCCTCATCGATTACATTTTCATAAGAAGACCGCGAAGCTTATCACGGGTTATGGTTTTCTCCCAATCATCACACAGCAATGCTGCCACATGAACGTCATTCCAAGCGTTACGTCAATCATCCTTTCAATTTCCGCTGGAGTACAGTTTGCTGTAACCCCTGTCGGCAATTGTATTTTGTTGATGCGCATCATTTCTTTAAATTCCCTTACTCCCTCCGGGTAAAACTCTTCGAGTTGGTTAAATACAACACAATTCCCTACTCCATGATGGATGCCCATTACTGTAGCTAATCCATAGGAAATAGCGTGACAGGCACCGACTTCTGAGTAGGTAAGCGATAATCCGCCAAAATAGGAAGCGATCATGAGTTTTTCCTCATTCTCCGGCGAACGGCTGTCTTTACTCAGAAAAATCTCGCGGCACAGCCTCAGTGATTCAGTCCCCAGCGAATCGCCCATTACCGTCTTTCGATAGCCGTTAAGCGCTTCAATATTATGAATATAGCTGTCCATTGCGGTATAAAAACGCTGTGGATCAGCCACTGTTTTAATCAGTTCAGGATCAATAACCAGCTGATCGGCAGGGGTAAAGTTACCTTTGATTACCAAGTTTTTTACCGGGGCCTGTCAATACGGTAGTCATGGAAACTTCCGCGCCCGTCCCTGAAATTGTAGGAACCACCGTGCAGTGAACGCCTTTATTCTTAATCAGATCAAGGCCTTGGTATTGGGCACGATGATCCTTCGTTAGTCAGCATCAGCCGAATGGCCTTTGCATAATCCATCACAGTTCCGCCGCCTATGCCGACAACAGAAACGGTAAAGATCTTGCTGTGGTTTTTAATTTCTGCCGTTAGGATATCTACGGTTTTTGTTTTCGGCTCATCCTTTACTTCAATGATTTTAAGCCAATGCCTGTGTCAATCGGTATCCGTTTTTGAAGATCCTTTCCCATCAAAATAATGATCCAGGAGAAAAACTAACAAAGAATCCTCATCTTTACTAAGTTCAGCCAATACATCATCCAACTGGTTAAAACTGTTTCTTCCGTAAAGAATCCGCCCGACTGCTTTTAAATTTCTGTACATATATTATTTTGTTATGCTGATTTTCGATTAACTGATAATAAGAATTTTTAATTAATAATTCGTCATTGTCATTATTTAAGTACAATTTTAAAAGCACTTCTCATATTATCCGCTATGTTGTTAACTTCTTCCTCGGTCCAGTTCACCATGATCTGTGTCATCATCAGCTTTGCATAATGGCGTCCGATTTGTAGGCTGAAGATTTTTGTAATCTGGGCATCTTTAATCATCATCACGGGAAGGTTAAAGATTGATTTCATCTCTTTCAGGTGTCCCCACTGCCGGTGATAATGGAAATTGTTGCGGTACCAGTACGAGGAGCTCAGTCCTGCCTTCTGAAATTCTTCAAAGGCTTTCACAGCCTTATCCGCATCGGGGAGGAAGAACGAAAGGAAGGTAGCCGAGTCTCCCTCTGCATCAGGGACAAGCCTTGGCGTGATCTCAGGAAATTCAGCGATAACTTTTTTCAGCACTTTATGGTGTTCCCTTTGTTTTTCAATCATGTAGGGAAGTTTTCTTAGCTGTGCCAGTACTACGGCCGCTCCAAGTTCGCTTCCCCGGAAGTTGAATCCCAGGATCGGGTGCTGTTCAGCTCCCCGTGCATCTCCGATATGGTCATGACCGTGGTCGGAATATTTATGTGCTTTATCATAAATCTCATCATCATTGGTGGCTATCGCTCCCCCTTCGCCTGCCGTAATGATCTTGTAATAGTCGAATGAGAAAGCCGATACCCTGCCGAAATTGCCCAGCATCTTTCCTTTATAGCTTCCTCCCAGCGCTGGGGCAGCATCCTCAATCAGTACCAGGTTGTGCTTTTTGCATACGGCAACTATCTCATCCATCTTTCCCATCGAGCCGAATACCTGGATCAACAGGACGGCTTTGGTCCTTGGGGTAATGGCTTTTTCAATTCCTTCGGGGCTGAGGCAGAGCGTTTCGTCGATCTCTGCAAAGACGGGTACAGCCCCCGCAAGAAGCACCGATTCGATAGGGGCGATAAAACAGTAGGGAGGGACGATCACCTCGTCGCCGTAACCGACTCCGCAAGTGGCAAGCGATATCGCATCAGCCGCCGTCCCGCTGGCGCAGAAGTGGGCATGTTTGGCTCCAAGGTAGTGGGCGAACTCCTTTTCAAACGTCCGCGCTTTCCATATTCCTTTGCGCTCCGCATCATGATTGTAACGGAAAATGATGCCCGTTTCGAGCACATCCATCACCTCTTTTCGTTCCTCGTTGCCGAAAAGTTCAGTCCCTGCCATAAGATTTATTTTTATAATTCATTCATTCACAAGACGAAAGGTTTTTCCTGCCCTCTTTCTCCCTTCCTGCCAATAAATCCGTAAAATTAATACTTATTTCTGATTTCGAAGGGAATTATTCCCGGTCACAAATCGCAATATTTTATTTCAGACGGAAGAGAAGGGAAACGGATGATGTGCTGATCCCGAAGGATCGGGGCAAGTTGTGCTGATTTGAAGATTTGAAAATGGGATGACCCCGGATGGATGAAATATTGGTAACCACAGATTTCATTCAGGTCTGTTTTAGGCATATCTTAATTGTTATGATTATATTTACAAAATTAATTAACCGGTTAATCTCTACCATGGATTTTAGCTTAATCTCTTCATTTATAAGATCTTCAGCAAGGATAAGGTATGTCCTCATTCTTTTTTTCATTTGTTCGTTTTTTTCGGCCGGAGCCGCTGACGCTGATTCTGCCTTTACTTACAGGATTGATTTTGCCAACCGGTGGATCTGGAGGGGAATGAATTACAGCGAGACGCCGGTCATCCAGCCCACCTTTGCCTACCGGTTAAATAAGCTCAAATTCACGGTTTGGGGCTCTTACGGCTTTGGACGCGAGAAATATGAAGAAATAGATTTTATCGCCGATTATGATCTTTTTAAGGGCTTCAATATCGGGCTGATAGATTATTTCGGGTTCAGGGACACCATTAATGTACGGGAGCATTTTCTTGATTTAAGCCCAAGGACGACGGGGCATCTTCTGGACGGACAGTTAACTTATGCCCTCCCGGGCAGAATTCCGCTGACATTTATGTGGTCGACCTGGTTTTGGGGAGCCGACAAGGATGAATTAAAAGAAGAAAACAATTATTCCTCTTACTTCGAGGTTTCATACCATAAGGAATTAAACTCTTACAATTACGGGTTGCTTTTAGGGCTGACGCCCTGGAAAGGATATTATAACAAGGGATTTGGGGTTGTAAATATCGGGGCAAAGGCCGGGACTGAATTTCAGATCACCGACAGGATGAAGATCCCAACAGAAATGGCACTTTATCTCAATCCGCAGACCCAGAATATTTACCTCGTGATCATGATCACCCTCGCAAAATAAAGTCAGTGTCCCCGTGTACAATGTTCAATGCTAAGTGTTGAGTGTTCACTCTTCTCTCAACTCTTATTAATTGTCAATTTTCAATTATCCATTCTTATGAAAACTATCTAAATTATTCCGGCTTGCATTTTTTGCTTCCTGCTGTTTTTCAACGGATGTATCGTCAATATTATCGGTGATCCTGCCGCTACTGGTACAGACGAGATTAATCGCGTCTCTAAAGGAGATCCTTCGGGTGTTAAGCTCGTAGCCCTTGCCCTGCTTGCCGTCTATGAAACGGTTGTCAGGATAGCGCCTTCCGTGGGGGATTAATCTGTTGTTTCGTGAGTAATCAAACTGCTGAAAAAGGTATCAGAAACGCTGAATGTGACAAAATAGGCTAAACGCTAAAGGCTGAAGGCCAAATATAGAAGGGAGATCGGAAACCGGAGAACGGAGGCGAATTCTTATTTTCCTGATCCTGAATCTCTGTTCACTGTTTCCCCAAAAGTCTGGCAACCTAAAGTTAAAATTGTCAAATTCTGTAACTTTTTTCCCATCTTGCGTAATACACGTTATTAACTAAAATCTTAAAGATTTAATTATGAAAAAGGTTATAATTCAATTTACGTTTCCCGGAGCGACGGGTAAAACTTTGGATAAAGCATGGGAAGAATGCCGCGCAAAAGGGTATGCACACCCCAAAGGGTTGCTGCACCATGTCGGCGGAGTTTCAGGCAATAACCTGGTGGTGACAGATGTGTGGGAATCGGTGGAATTATTTAATAAATTCGGTGAAATCCTTGGGCCTATATGGAACAGACTCGGTTATCCCGATATTAAACCGGTTATTACTCCTGTTCATTATGAGTATTACGGCTCAGGCGAAGTTACAAGCCGTAAGGTGGCTTAAAAAGAATCAGGCTGTTGATTGATGTTGAAGTGATTTAAAGGCTCTGCATTTCTTAATGCAGAGCCTTTATTTTTTTGCCCTTTCATCTCTTATTATAAATTGCCCGGTGCCTTTACAGTTGACCAGGCAACAGGCAATAACAGCAGTATGCAGAGGCAGGGCAGCAAAAAGTCATTCAATAGTCATTAGCAATCAATGACGCAGCAGGAAAATGACGCGAAGCGAATGACACACAGTGAATGACCATCGATTGATCCCGAAGGCGAATGACAATTCTCTTATTGCTTCTGCCTGCTGACAATATAATGTTTTAAGTCTGATAAACCTAAAATCTGAAAACCTGGTTTAATTCTTTAATTAATTACTTTCGTTGATAATCTGTCCAGGTTAAACCACTTCAGGATTTTCATTTCTGTCTGAAATTTCCTGGTTAAATTTCATTAAATTTGAAATAATCTTTACCGGCTTTATGATTCCGGCAGAAAAGGCCGTTTAATTAAAAAAGTGAGGATATGAAAAGACGGATTGTGGTTATGATTCATGTATTACTTTGGCTGATTATCTTTTATACTTTTTTCAATCTTCTCCAGGCCATATCGGGAGAATTTAAAAATCCTGATAATAATCCCTATTCAGATTCGGCTTTGTTTATCCGGACCGCTTCAACAATGCTGATGCTGGCCATTCCTTTTTATTCCGGGTATCTTATCTCACCTTATCTTTTCAAAAAGCGAATGAGAAAACTGGTCATTTTAACCCTGTTTATCTTTGGACTGTTATTCCCTCTGGCAATGAGCGTTGCGGACGACGGATTCAGGCTGAGTGCTCTCAGGCAGTTTTTGTTCTCATTTGTTTTCCTTAACCTTTTTATGATATTGGGAATGGGGGTCAGAAGTTTGCTGGATCAGGCCATTCGGAAAGAACAATTTATAGTTTCAATCTAATGTCTCAGGATTCAGAAAGAGACTTTCATGATAAATTCGGTTGATATTCATATACTGCTAAATTTGTACTAAATGTCTTAATTATTAATCTTCAAGAATTCTTTTTATGAAAATGAAATTACAATTCCTTTCGAAAACGCTTTGTTGCTTCCTGATTATACTGTCGGTTACAGATATTAAAGCTCAAATATCAGGTAAAGCTTCGGACGGAATGGTTAAACTGGAGAATCCGGTCACGGTAAATTATATTAAAACAAGACTGAGAAAAACGATTCCCCGCCTTATCCTTACTCCGTCCATTGAAGCCGGCCTCAGGAAAAAGATTAAAACAGATCCGGTGGTAAGGAATTACTATGAGGCCATGAAGATGAATGCTGAAGAGATTCTTTCCAGACCATTGCTCACAAGAAAGCTGACAGGGAGAAGATTGCTGAGTGTGTCAAGGGAGATGCTTTACCGGATGAACATCCTGTCGATGGTTTACCGGATGGATAAAAGCCCGGTTATTCTTGAGAGGATTAATAAGGAGATTAAAGCCGTATGCAATTTCACGGATTGGAACCCTTCCCATTTTCTCGACGTGGCTGAGATGTCGCTTGGAGTGTCGCTTGCTGTGGATTGGGCGGGCAGTGCCCTGCCGAAAGCAACAGTTGAATTGGCAAAAAATTCCTTGATAGAAAAGGGAATAAAACCGGGTTTCCAGGGAAATACGCCGCAGTGGTGGATATCTTCAGAAAACAACTGGAACCAGGTGTGCAACGGTGGAATGATTGCTGCAGCCATAACCGTTGCGGATAAAGACCCGGAACTGGCGGCAAAAACTATTAGCCGTTCGCTGGAAGGTATTCCTTATGCTCTGAAACAATACATGCCCCTGACGGAGTATATCCTGAGGGGCCGATGTACTGGGAATACGGAACCAGCTTCTCGGTGGTTACTTCATCCATGCTTGAAAGCGCCTTTGGAACGGATTTCGGTATAGCCAATTATCCGGCTTTTAAAAAAAGCGCCGATTTCATCTTATTGAGCGAAGCTCCCTCGGGGATGTACTTTAATTACGGCGACTGCCATGACTGGGCAGATACATCCGGAAATATTGTTCTTGCATGGTTTGCCAAAGAAACGGGAAATCCGCTGTATTTTCAGAAGAAGAGATTTATGGCTGAACCGAAATCCATGGGAGAACTGCCCCGTTTGGCGGGGGCAGGATTAGTCTGGCTGTCGCAGTTTGAGCCTAAGAATACGACTCTTCTGCCCCTGGCATGGAAAGGAGATGGGCCAAACCCGCTGGTGATCTTCCGCGGAGGTGAAAATGATCCGGGACACTATTATTTCGGGGGTAAGGGAGGAAGCGCTTCAATCAATCACGGAAATATGGATGCCGGAAGTTTTGTTTTTGAACTGAACGGCGTGAGATGGGCCATAGATCCGGGATCACAGGATTACAATGAACTGGAGAAGACAGGTTTTGACCTTTGGAGCATGTGCCAGACCTGCCAGCGATGGACTTTAATGACAAAAAATAATTTTGGCCATGGGACACTGACTGTGAATGATTCTCTTTTCCTGGTAAAAGGTTCGGCGCCCTTAATTGATTTTAAATCGGGAGACATGCCGGAGGCGACTTTTGATTTAACCCCTGTTTTTAATGGTCATTTGAAAAGTGCAAAACGAAGATTTATAAAGGATAGCAATCATTCTGTAACTATTGAAGATAAATTAGTTATGGCTGACAGTACAAAGAATGTTACCTGGGCCATGATGACAACTGCAGAGATATTGCCCTCCAAAGAAGGCGCAACACTTATGCAGGATGGCAAACAACTAAACCTTGAAATTATTTCTCCTTCTGATTTGGGTGTTTCTGTGATCAGTATGGATCCGCCGCCTTTAAAGCTCGACAGACGAATAGAGAATCTTAAAAGGATTGAAATAAGAATTCCTGCTTATATTTTCAGCAACGGCAAGGGTACAATTAAAGTAAGATTAACGTCACCTGAATAAACAATAAGGTGATGATGACATACATCTCAATTCTCAGAGGGATAAATGTTGGGGGAGCAAAAAAAATCCTTATGGGCGACCTTAAAAAACTCTATGAAGAATTGGGCTTTAATAAGGTTGTGACTTATATCCAAAGCGGGAATGTTATATTTCAGAATGCTGAGGTATTATCAGATGAAGCGGCAGCCGGAGTGATAACCAAAGCAATCTATAAAAAATATGGATTTGAGGTTCCGGTATTGGTGAGGACTCAGGAAGAGATGGAAACCACTCAAAGCAATAATCCATTTCCGCGGGATAAAAATCTTGACCCTGAGAAAATGCATGTGACTTTTCTTGCTGAATTGCCTGCAAAGGAATACCTGGACTCAATCATAAAATATCATCACTCCCCTGACCGGTTTGAGATCATCGGGAAAGATGTATTTCTATATTGTCCAAATGGGTATGGGAAAACAAAGTTATCCAACAGTTTTTTTGAAAATAAACTTAAAGTATTGGCCACTACACGTAACTGGAGAACGGTAAACACGTTGGCGGAGATGGTCAAGAGGAGTATAATTGTTTGGAGACGTACGCTGTGCATCTGTCTGACATATGTTTAATTAAGAATTACGAATTACGAATAAGGCTATTAAGCTAAAGGCGAAAGGCTTGGAATTATTAGATATGAGAAGTACATCTGCACATTAAACCTGGCTTCATTAAAATGTTGTGAAATATTAATTTTAATTGAAAGGAAATCTTTACAATACGAAATTTTATTGTAAATTAAAGGATGAAATAATTAAAAATAATTTTTCAGTTTTAATCATTAATTGAATCATCATCCCGAATGTGATTTGGCAGGAAAAATTGAACATTGACTATTGAACATTGACCATTGAACATATGAACACATTCCAGTATACACGCCGGTTGTTCAGAGAAATTGAGAAGTATCTAAAGCCACTGATCGTTTATTTCCAGTCATCGGAAGCTATTTTTTTACTTTTTTTTGCAAATGTTATCGGTGTTGGGGCCGGATTTGGAGCTGTCATATTTCGCTTGCTCATTGATTTATTTAAAAATCTCTTTTTTGGGAAAGGGCAGCATATATTTTCATTTATGGGTGACTATTACGTAATTATTTTACCTGCGATTGGGGGAATAATTGTCGGATTGCTGATCTATTTCTTTGCCAGGGAAACCAAGGGTCATGGAGTTCCCGAAGTAATGCTGGCACTTGCCGTTTCAGGCGGCAAAATCAGGCCCAGGATAGCCGTTATGGGGACCATTATCTCATCAATCTGTATTGGATCGGGTGGCTCTGTCGGAAGAGAAGGACCAATTGTGCAGATAGGTTCTTCATTAGGGTCTACACTCGGACAGCTTTTCCACTTGTCTGAAGATAAAAAGAGAATGCTGATTGCCTGCGGGGCTGCCGGAGGGATTGCCGCAACCTTTAATGCACCTCTTGCCGGGATATTTTTTGGATTGGAGGTAATTTTAAGGGAATATGGCACACGTTATTTTTCTTCGGTTGTTCTTTCTGCTGTCACAGCGACAGTGATTTCAAGGACTTTTTTAGGATCTGAACCCGCTTTTGCTGTTCCGCCCTATGAATTGGCAAGTACCTGGAATATACTTTTTTATTTCATCTTAGGATTAATAGCCGCATTCGCAAGTTTGCTGTATATCAAGACATTGTATAAATTCGAAGATATATTTGATTCAATTAGAATTCCACCTTATGTCAAACCGGCAATAGGAGGCTTATTATTGGGAGTTGTCGGATTTTATTTTCCTCAGATTTTCGGTGTAGGGTACTCTATAATTGAGAAAACTCTTAACGGCCAATTAGGTTCGATGCTTGTATTTGGATTGTTTGTTTTTAAGATTTTAGGTACCTCTCTTACACTTGGATCAGGAGGCTCAGGCGGGGTGTTTTCTCCCTCATTGTTTATCGGGGCAATGTTGGGTAATTCCTTTGGCTCCTTTTTGCATCTCATATTCCCGGGGATGCCTATATCCCTGGGAGGTTTTGCAATGGTGGGAATGGGAGCCGTATTTGCAGGAGCAGCGCAGGCCCCGATTACTGCTATTCTGGTTTTGTTTGAAATGACAGGAGATTATAAGATCATTCTTCCCTTAATGATTTCATGTGTGATCTCAACATTGGTGGTAAAAAAATTCTCCCCTGATTCTATTTATACTCTCAAACTTACCAGGAGGGGAATTGACATCCTGAATATCAAAAAACATGACCTGATGGAAAAGATACATGTTTCAGAGGCTATGTTCAGGAATCTGATTACAGTTACCGAAACAATGGCTGTAAGGGATGCAGGGCTCCTGATTAAAACAAGTTCGCACAGAGGTTTTCCTGTATTAAACGAGACCGGACAGCTCAAAGGAATCGTCACACGTCAGGATATTAATAAGGCAATGAATAATGATAAGGAGGATAATCCTGTGGGTGAGATCATGACCCGTGACCTTGTGCTCTGTTATCCTGAAGAAACAATCAAGATTGCTTTGGAAAAAATGGCAGAGCGGAACATCGGCCGAATACCTGTTGTAGAACACAATGACCCGGAAAAAATAATCGGTCTCATTACAAGAAAGGGAATCATAGCCGCCATAAATACAGGGATAAAGGAATTGGAGAAAGAATCAAAGAGTTCATAAACCGATCACTGTTTTCTTATTGTTATCTAATACCTAATGCCTTTATCCATTGTTAACTTTTCATTCTATTAAATTTTCTCCTGTTTATTTTTTTCTGCAATTTTAGTAGCTTTACATTTAAATCAGTTATGTATCATTATTATCAGGCAGGAAACTGAAGGGGATTATAAGTTTACCCAAAGTGTAGTTAAGGAGGCATTCAAAGGTGCTGAATATTCTGATCAGGTTGAACATGCATTGGTTCAAAAGATTAGGAAAGGGAAAGCCTTTATCCCTGAATTGTCTTTGGTTGCTGAGATCGAAAATAAAATTGTCGGACATATTCTGTTTACAAGGATGTCAATCCTCGGAAATGATGTATTTGAATCACTTTCCCTTGCCCCTGTTTCAGTCTTGCCTGAATATCTGAGGCAAGGAATAGGAAGTGAGTTAATCCTGAAAGGATTAAGCATAGCCAAAGATCTGGGATTTGAATCGGTAATTGTTGTCGGCCATAAAGATTACTATCCTAAGTTCGGATTTGAAAAAGCCGCTAAATGGGGTATTACCAGTTTTTTTGAAATTCCGGAGGAAGTATTTATGGCCATGAAGCTAAAACAGGATTTACTGAGAGGGGAATCGGGAATGATAAAATATGCTGAAGAATTTGGATTTGACTGATCAGGTAAATCAAAGCAGTAATAATTATGAATTAATTTGGTCATGAAAGAAAGAACTTTATTGGCGCTTAAACTGATCACTTCTCATATCCTTGTACTCACTCTTCTGGTATTCATTTCTATTTATTCTGAAAACTATCCATTTCTTTGGCTGGCAATTTTACAGACGTTTTTATTGATTCTTTATTTTTCAGGATATTGGGAGTTTTTTGGTTTAAGGTTCAAAAATATACTTTGCATCTCGACTGAGTTGATTATTCTCGGTGTCTTTATATGGAAATTGAATTTTCCTTTGGGAATTGCATTAAATCCCTTTGTGGTCTTTATATTATCGATCATTGAATTTTACTTGTTATTTCAATTGATCAGGATCTTTATGGTAATTATTGAAAAAGGAAGCCCTGCACTTGAGATTGAATTTCCATTTAAAATGGGTAATTATCTTATCACAGATGGAGGCAATTCAAAATTAAGCAGGCTGATGAATTACCATTATCATTCTGCAACTCATAAACGCAACAAGACAAACAATTCAATGCTTTATGCAACGGATATAGTTAAAATAGAGACAAGGCATCACCTTGTCTCTAAAATAATGGGTAAAAAATCAAATTTCCTGCCAAAAGAAAATGATGATTATCCTGTTTTCAATGTACCAATTTACAGCCCTATGGATGGGAAAGTGGTTAAAATTGTGAACGGAATTTCTGATAATCAACCATATTCAGGAAATTATCCATATAACACCGGGAATACTGTTGTGATAAGAAAAGACAATTTCTACATGCTGTTAGGTCATTTAAAGAAAGATAGTATTGTCGTGAAAGAAGGAGATTTTGTAAAGGCAAATGATAAAATTGGGGCGGCTGGAAACTCAGGATGGACTGAACGTCCTCATTTACATATGCAGTTAATTAATAGTGATTCTGATAATTATTGGAAAGGGAAGGGTGTTTGTATTCGATTCGGAAATAAGAATTTATACAAGAACAGGTTGATTAGATTGTAACAAGAACCATCAATTTCATATGATTACTGTCAAAATTAACAGGAACTTTTCATTTCAACAAAATTTAAAACCGGTTTTTCGTTTACACTATTTAACAATAAATACGAAATTCCAGCTCCGTATTAAGTCCGGTTTAAGTCCGTGTTAAGTCCGTATTACCCTTGGTAGCTCTTGTAATCATAATATTGAAATTTTAAAACCGGGATTTAAGGGGGCAAATAACTCCCTTCTGTACCCCCATAACCGCACTTTATTACCTTGAGTTTTTTCTAAAACCCATACCCGGATTTTTACCTTGCTTTTTCTTTTCATACTCTGTTTCTCTCATTGTTAAACGAAGAACTTTTTTTAAATTGCCGTCGGGTATTGGTCATACCGTTTGAATGCATACATCGGTTATTAATTTTATTGCTCGAAATTAAAATACAATGAAAAAATTACATTTTTTGATTTTGACAGGATTGTTAATCTCTTTTTCTTCACTTGAAGCCCGGTCTTCCTTTAAGCCAGTCAATCCCAATGCCTCCAAATCTGTAAAAAAGGTGCTTGCCGCCATTTACAGGGTCAGGGATGAGGGCAAATTGATTGCCTGCCAGCATATAAGGGAGAGAACATCTGACCTTTTCGCCAATCGTTCTGAATACAAACATATTTATGATGTAACAGGAAAATACCCCGCAATGATAGGCGCTGATTTTTTAGGCGATCCTTCAGCGGCCGTTTCTATTGCTATTCAGCAGTGGAAGAGGGGAGGACTTGTTACCCTTACCTGGCATCAGAGTTCACCGGCTATTATGTTCATGGGTGATTTTAAAATGGTTCAGTCAAAAATGACAATGGAAGATTTTCAACAATTGGTAACACCCGGAACACAGCTCTACAATACATGGCTCGATCATATCGACCGTATGGCTCAATACCTTAAGATTCTTCAGGACAGCGGGGTGGTGGTTTTATGGAGGCCTTATCATGAAATGAATGGCGGATGGTTTTGGTGGGGCGATAAGGGTGAAACTTTCCGGAAATTGTGGATCAACATGTTTAACCGTTATACGAATTATCATCACCTCAATAACCTGATCTGGGTTTTTGGCCCGAATATCTATGCTAAAGATCAGGCCATATTTTTCCCCGGATCTAAATACGTTGACATAGGAGGTCTTGATATTTACAACAATACACGCAAACTTGATGAGGCTCAGCATGATCATATAAAAGAGATAATGAAAGGCAAACCTGTTGCCATGACCGAAACAGGTTTATTGCCAACGATCGGAGATATGCTAAGCAAATCAGAATATGTGTGGTTTATGCCTTGGACGACAGGCTGGTGCGACAATACTTTTTATGGAATGCCGGGCGCCAACGGTCCCGGAAATAACGCTGATATTTTGAGGGAATATTATATGAATCCTTCTGTTATAACACTCGACCGGCTTTCCCAATATATGAAATGACCATTGTTGTTGATTCTGTTCATATAATGTGTTGATAAATGCGTCTACACAATAAACATATAAGGTATATGTGAATTATTTCATAACTTTGATAAGAGACTTTTAAAATTATTAGCGTTTAATGTCTTTTAGTCGTCTTGTTACGAAAAATCAAAGAAGAGTCGGGTGAAGTTTAGAGTGAGCTAATTTCTTTTCTAATCTTTTCTTATCTGAAATTAAGTTTTAACTTGTAACAAAGATTTTATCCGGGTAATAGGTTTATTTTCCGGCAATTTACTTTTAATAACTAATAACTTAGAAAAATGAATGAATTTGTATCGAAATGGCTTGACTTGGTGATTCCGTGGTTGTTAACACATGGAATCAGGATTGTGATTATTCCTGTTATAGCATATATTTTAATTAAAATAGGCAATAGGTTTATTGAGAAAGGAGTGCGGGTTGCGGTTGTTTCCGACAGATATTTATCTAAAGATGCTGAAATAAAAAGAGAAAATACATTAATCCGAATCTTTACCGGAGCTTACGAGATTGTACTTTGGACTATGGCAGGTTTGATGATCCTTCAGGAAGGAGGTGTGAACATTGGCCCTATATTGGCTGGTGCGGGAATAGTTGGATTGGCTTTTGGTTTTGGAGGGCAATATCTTATACGGGATATTATCACCGGTCTGTTCTTGATCCTCGAAAATCAATACCGTATCGGGGATGTCGTAGGTTTAGACAGTACATTCGGGCTTGTGGAGGATATCAGCCTGAGAATGACAACTCTCAGAGACCTGGATGGTACTGTTCATCACGTTCCGCATGGTGAGATCAAAAGAGTATCCAATTTGTCAAAACATTTTGCACGGGTTAATCTGAATATCGGTATTTCCTATAGCTCCAATCTGGAACATGTCATTCAGGTCGTTAACAGGGTAGGCAATGAATTGGCAGAAGATCCTTCATGGAAAGATTCAATTATCAAACCTCCCCAGTTTCTCAGGGTCGATGACTTTGCGGATTCATCAGTTGTAGTTAAAATTCTGGGAGATACGAAACCGCTCAAACAGTGGGATGTTACGGGTGAATTAAGGAAAAGAATTAAAGTCGCATTTGATAAGGAAGGAATAGAAATTCCTTTTCCTCAAAGGGTTATTCATCAGTCGAAAGATGAACAACAATCAGTAAACAGTAATCAGTGAACGGTTATTTTTCCTTGGTCGTCAGCTTTAGCTGACAGAAATGAATAATAATAAGCAAATAAAGATGTTTCAGTATTCCAGTGATACAGTGTTTCAATTTGTAACTCTGAAACCCTGAAATTATTATTTCATAATTCATTAATTTGACTATGAAACCTGTTTCTACAGTTCTGGTTTGCGGGGGCAGTGGGCTGATAGGCACACATCTTTGCAATAAATTAACGGCACTAGGCTATCAGATAAAGATTTTAAGCAGAACCGGGAATCCCCAAAGTAGCATTCCTGTTTATACCTGGAATCCTGAAAAAAAAGAGATTGATACAAGAGCGCTCGAAAATGTCGATTATATTATCAACCTTTCCGGGACAAATATTGGGGAAAAAAGGTGGACTAAAAGACGTAAACAATTGATTATAAGCAGTAGGACAGAAACTGCCGGGCTTCTCTTTGACAAAATTAAAGAAAATAAAAATGTACTGAAAGCCTATATATCAGCTTCGGGAATTAATTATTATGGAACAACCGATGAGGATAGGATATTTAAGGAAACTGATCCTCCGGGGAATGATTTTTTAGGATCTACCTGTTTGCAATGGGAGAAAGCCGCTGATCAATTTAGTAAATTGGATGTAAGAACTGTGAAACTCAGATGTGGGGTTGTGCTGTCTCATCGGGGAGGAGCATTGGATAAAATGTTAGTTCCTGTAAAAATGGGAATAGCTTCTGCCATTGGGTTCCGGAAAACAATATCTCCCCTGGATACATATTGAAGACTTATGTTTGATTTACATCAAAGCCATAGAAGATACTGAGATGACCGGAGCCTATAATGCCGTGGCCCCTGAATACACAACAAATGCTGAATTTACCAGAAAATTGGCCCGGGCATTAAAAAAACCTTTCTGGTTTCCCAATGTGCCTGCATTTTTAATAAAATTAATTTTTGGCGAGATGTCTGTGACTGTATTAAAAGGCAACAAGGTGTCGGCGAAAAAGATTGTTGAATCGGGTTATAAGTTCCAATTTCCTGAGTTGACCAATGCTTTGGATGATCTTTTCCGAAAAGATTAATTCCCCCGTTTTTAACTATTTGTTAAATTATTAGCCAAAACAAGAATAAATGATTTTTATCAAATGCTCGTCTTAAACTGAGTTCAACTGATTAAAATTCAGCTTATTATATTTTCCTCATTTCATAGTCAAAAATGATCGATAAAGATAATTCCATTAAAGAGTTAAAAAAGATTCCCGGTGTGGGGAGATCTGTTGCTGAAGATCTGTTTAACATCGGTATACGAAAAATTGAAGATCTCAGAGGTCGGGATCCCGGACATCTGTATGATCTCAGCAGTATGCATACCGGCGTAAAACAGGACAGGTGTTTGTTGTATGTGTACAGATGTGCTGTTTATTTTGCCGAAACTGAAGAATCTGAACTTGAACCGTCTAAATTGCAATGGTGGCACTGGAAGGACCACAAATAATTTAAAACTCCCCTGTGTGGTACCTAAATCGCACGGCAGCTTCATTACAGCAGTGTGGCTCATCTTTCAAGTCAGCTAAAATAGATAACCGGATTAACGCCTTTTTATTATAAATCACTCAAGCACAAACGTCTCTGCTCGCTTGATAATGTGTGAATAATATAAATATTTTCCAGAATTGTATAAAGCATATCGCATAAAAAGCCACTAATTTGTATTAAGAATTATTCATTTTCCAATAAAAAATATCATGTCTTCAGGAAACGTAATACTAAGCTTGTTATTGGCCGGTGCAGCTATCGGCGCCGCAGCAGTAATCTTATTCGAATCCCAAAAGGGTAAGGCAACCCGCAGGTTTCTTTCTGAAAAAGGCAAAGAATATACCGATGAACTGGAAGAAACATTCAGCGGATTCATTGATGGTATTACGGAAAAATTGGAATCTATAGAAAAATTGGAATCTATAAAAGAAGAAGCCATCCGCATAGCTAACAATCAGAAGATTAAACCGGAAGAAGCTGAAATGGATGTGATTAAAACTACGAAACAGAGCTTTTAGCAGGTAAAATATAATTGCAGTCAACAAAAACTAAACCGTATCAGACGAGTTATGAGGCAACTAAGAATTTCTCAACTAATAACTAACAGGGAGTCTTCCTCACTCGATAAATATTTAAATGAGGTGGCCAGATTCAAACTATTAACGCCTGATGAAGAAGCAGTCCTTGCCAGGAGAATCCACAGTGGAGATCAAAAGGCTCTTGAAATTCTTGTACATGCAAACCTTAGATTCGTCGTTTCTGTAGCAAAGCACTACCAGAATATGGGGCTGACTCTTCCTGACCTTATTAACGAAGGTAACCTTGGATTAATCAAGGCTGCTGAGCGCTTTGATGAAACAAAGGGCTTCAGGTTCATTTCCTATGCAGTATGGTGGGTCCGGCAGGCAATCTTGAAAGCCCTGGCTGATCATGCACGGATTGTTAGAATCCCTGAAAATATAGTTGGCTATTACACCCAGATCATTAAAGCTTTTACAAAACTTGAACAGGACTATCAGCGTGAACCAACACCGGATGAAATTGGTGAGATGATTGATTTGCATACCGATCTGGTCGACAAAGTCTTAAATTCGACAACTTCCCATGTTTCATTGGATGCTCCGCTGAAAGAAGACGAAAGCAGTGAAATCAGCCTGTATGACATATTGATGATCAATGATACTCACAATCCTGACAAATCGCTCATTGACAAATCTTTGAAAAAAGATATAGCAAGGGTACTTGGAACTTTATCCAATCGTGAAGCAGAAATTCTAAGGCTTCATTTCGGCTTAAACGGAATAAATGTCCATACAATGGAAGAGATCGGGATAAAATTGGCTCTCTCCATCGAGAGGGTCAGACAGATCAGAAAGAAAGCGCTGATGAAGCTCCAATGCACCCGCCACAAAGTTTTACTGAAATCTTACGTTGCTTAAGATTCTTTTTCTGATTCAGCTATACTTCAAAAATATCATTTCTAATGGTTGTAAAACCATGCTCATTGGTTTGCCGGGCTTGTTCAGAGGATTCATCATTACGGAGAACCGTAATAATTTCATAGGGAATAGCTTTTTCAGGATTGCCTTCTTCATAATATACAGCCGATTTGTTGTAATGCCTTACAGCTAAAGAGGCCAGTACAGCTTCCTTTAATTGTTGGTCTGACCAGACATTCTTCATGATAATATCCCTTGTTAAATTGATCGTTGATTTATGAAAACAAATTAATCATCTCTGCCCTCAAAACCGTTACACAATTTTTGAAGAAGTTTACATCTTTCACACATTACATTGATCATTTTGGTAATATGAATTTGAATACACTTCCTTTATCCAATTCGCTTTCCACCCATATTTTCCCGCCTTGTTTTTCAACAAATTCTTTTTCATATTATTAATCCCAGGTCCATTCATTCTTTATCCTCGGTTCCATGGATAGTATATTTGATATTGATTTAAAATAACTTATCGGGATTTTCACCTGACATCCTTGTCCCGTTAGTTCTGAAAGTCACCGCAACCCGTGTAATCTCCTCAATTGCATATAAAGATTATTGAAACAAAATGTAAGGTTTTTCTGTATATTTGCATATACCTTGAAAAGAATACCTGAAAAATGTCAGGAGTCAGAAGTTAATAACAAATAAGTGAAAATACCTACAGTCGGAATAAGTGACCAATATTTACCACAGAATAGCGTGAAACTTTACATAAAATACATGGTCAGTACCCGCTGCAAGATGGTAGTGAAAGATGTGTTAAAGAAGCAGGGGTTGCATTACTCTATAGTTGATTTGGGAGAAGTCAATGTACTGGAAAATATTACGGCCCAGCAGCGTGAACAGATCAGAACTGAATTGCTCAAATCAGGACTTGAACTTATGGATGACAAGAAGTCCATACTGATTCAAAGGATAAAAAATATAATAGTTGAAATGGTCCATTATACGGATGAATTGCCCAAAATAAATTTCTCACAATTCCTGAGCGAAAAACTGAACCACGACTATACCTATATGGCAAATCTTTTTTCAGAAACAGAAGGGGTCACGATAGAACATTACATGATCCTTCACAAAATAGAACGGGTTAAAGAGCTGATTCTTTATGATGAACTTAATCTTAGTGAAATTGCATGGAAACTCCACTACAGCAGTGTGGCTCATCTTTCAAGCCAGTTTAAAAAGATAACCGGATTAACGCCTTCCTATTTTAAATCCCTCAAACGCAAACGCCGCCGCACGCTTGATAATGTGTGAATGATATAAATCTTTTCACGAATTGTATAAGAGTTTACCCATTAAATGTGGTGATCTTTACGGGAGATTTTATATCCGGATATCATGAAAAAAGAAAAAAAGATCTTGCGTATTATGCCGAAAAGAGTGCTCTTGCCGATTTAATGAAAAATCAAACAGCTACCACGGAATTTGAAAAGTCAAAAGTGCATATCATTGTCGAGATCATAGAATATTTGCCCAACGCTGTGGTTAGCAAAACCATCATCAAAAAGACTACGGGAAATGTTACCGTCACCTCCTTTGCCATGGGCGAAGAATTGGCAGAAAAAACCTCACCCTTCGATACCTATATCCAGATAATAGACGGCGTGGCAGAAGTAATCATTGACGGGGTAAAATATCCGCTTAATAAAGGGAATGGCATAGTAATTCCGGCTCACGCCCCGCATTGCTTCAATGCCAATGAACAATTCAAAATGATTTCGACGGTTATCAAAAGCGGTTATGAAGACTAAGTTCCCGGGCCCCTTCCATAATTATTTAATTCTGTGAATTGCGAACTTATTCAAAAAGCGAAACATCTTTTAATCTCTTACAAAAAATCATCGCCATCATTCTCCTTTTCAGAGAATGGGATATGATTTAAGGAGGAAGGAAGAGAGGATTTAATTAACATTGATTTGAAAATACTTTTAGGAATAGAGATGGCAAAAATAGAAAATTTAACACGATAAGCCGGTAAAGATGAAACTCTGCATCAAATACATGGTGAGCAACCGCTGTATGATGGCAGTGAAAGAAGAGTTGAAAAAACTTGGACTGCACTTCATCCTTGTCGATTTGGGCGAAGTTGAGATCATGGAAGACATTTCTCCGGTTCAGCGGGAACAGCTGGCAAGGGGTTTACAAGCCTCCGGCCTTGAATTAATGGATGACAGAAAATCCATACTGATTGAGAAAATAAAAAATATAATTGTAGAAATGGTTCACCATTCAGATCAGGTGATAAAAGTCAATTTTTCTGATTATTTGAGTGAAAAACTGAAACACGATTATACTTACATGGCCAATTTATTCTCGGAAGTGCAGGGAACCACGATCGAGCATTTTATCATTTCGCACAAGGTTGAGCGGATAAAAGAGCTGATCATCTATGATGAACTGAACATTTCTGAAATTGCATGGAAGATGAATTACAGCAGTGTTGCACATCTATCCAATCAATTTAAAAAAGTCACAGGTCTCTCACCATCTCATTTTAAACAAATGAAAGATAAAAGGCGAAGACCGATTGAGGAGATAGGAATTTTACAGGACATCAATTAATGTCAACCAGGATTGACCGGGAGGTCCTAAAATCAATTAAATGGGAACTACAAGAAAACAAGAAGCTATATATGCAAGGAGCCTGATAGAAGCGAGTCTCGATCCTTTGATTACTATTAATCCACAAGGCAAGGTTACCGACATGAACCAGGCCACGGTAAATATTATTGGTTTGACGCGCAAAGAGATCACTGGCACCGACTTCTTCGATTATTTTACTGAACCACAAAAGGCCCGCGAAGTATACCAGGAAGTCTTTGCAAAAGGTTCTGTTAAAGATGCTCCGCTAATCCTTCGGCATAAAGATGGCAAGTTGACCGATGTATTATTTAACGGATCGGTTTATAATGATGAACGAGGGAACGTCCTTGGCGTGGTTGTAGTGGCAAGGGATATTACCGACCAAAAAAGAATCGAAAGAGACCTCATAGAAGCGAGCCTGTTTGCCGAACTGGCAACAGGGATTGCCGAAGAAGCCAAAAGTAAGGCTGAAAAAGCCACAAGAATTGCAGAAGATGCAGTGAAAGTCGAAACAGCAATTTTTATCAAACATGAGCCATGAAATCCGTACACCAATGAACGCGATTATTGGCTTTACAAAAGTGTTGCTGAAAACAGATTTATCGGCCAAGCAAAAAGAATACTTAAACGCTATAAAATTGAGCGGCGATGCGTTGATCGTACTGATTAACGACATCCTCGATCTGGCAAAAGTAGATGCCGGGAAGATGGTATTTGAGCAGGTACCATTCAAAATGGCTTTGTCCATATCTGCCATGCTTCATTTGTTTGAGACAAAAATTCAGGAAAAGAATTTAAAACTGTTTAAAGAATACGACAACAGAATTCCTGACGTATTGGTAGGCGATCCGGTGCGTTTGCACCAGATTATTTTAAATCTTGTGAGTAACGCAGTTAAGTTTACTGCAAAAGGAAAAATAACAGTAGAAGTTAATTTGCTCAGCGAAGACGATGAAAAAGTAAACGTTGAATTTGCCGTAACAGATACCGGAATTGGGATAGCAGAAGATAAAATAGATAAGATATTTGAAAATTTTCAGCAGGCATCCAGCGACACTTCAAGACTGTATGGAGGCACGGGATTAGGCCTTGCCATTGTTAAACAATTGGTTGAACCACAGGGCGGAACAATTACCGTAAAAAGTAAAGTCAATGAAGGTTCAACTTTTAGTTTCGTTTTGCCTTTTCAGAAAACAATATATGAAGCAGAATCGGTAACAGAATTGGCAGAACTTGAAACAGATAATAAAAACATTAAAGTTTTGGTGGTTGAAGACATTCCCCTCAATCAGCTATTGATGAGAACCGTTTTGGAAGATTTCGGATTTGAATGCGATATTGCTGCCAACGGAAAAATAGCAATCGAAAAGTTGCAGAATAAAACTTATGACGTTATTTTGATGGACTTGCAAATGCCCGAAATGAACGGGTTTGAAGCTACTGAATACATCAGGAACAAAATGAATTCCATGATCCCCATCATAGCCTTAACCGCTGACGTAACAACCGTTGATCTGGCAAAATGCAAATCAGTCGGTATGAATGATTACATCGCGAAACCTGTTGACGAAAAGTTATTGTATCGTAAAATAATTGCGTTGGTTAAAACCTCCTCATTCACAGAGGACAGGGGAGATGAAGGAAATCGGGATGATAAAACGAATAAGATAAAATGCATTGATTTGACTTATCTAAATCTTCGTACCAAATCTAATCCGGCTTTGATGATGAAAATGATCTCACTTTACCTGGAACAAACACCGCCATTGATTAAGGCGATGAAACAGGCCTTACTCGATAAAGACTGGAACTTGTTGGGTGGAGCAGTGCATAAGATGATCCCCTCATTTTCAATCATGGGAATCAATAAGGATTTTGAAAACATGGCAAAAAAAGTACAGGAGATGCAAAACCGCATCAAAATCCTGATGAAATAAAAGATATGGTTTTGCAGCTTGAAAATGTTTGCATCAGGCCTGTATAGAATTAGAAGAAGAGTTTAATATGATTAAAAACAATAACTCATGAATAACGGAGACAAGATAAAACTTTTCCTGGTTGATGACGATGCTTATTCTTAAAATCGCTGGAAATTGAATTCCTTGAACATGCTGATTTTTCGATTGAAACATTTGCAACAGGCGAACTTTGCATAGAGAATCTATCACACAACCCTGATGTAATCATTTTGGATTATCTTCTTGATGGTATTGAAAAAAATGCGATGAACGGAATAGAAACACTTGATAAAATAAAAGCTTTCAATCCCGATATTCCCGTGGTGATGTTATCTCCCAGGATAAAATTGAAGTGGCCGTTGACTGCATGCACCACAAAGCTTATGATTACGTTGTAAAAAGCGAAACTGCTTTTATTCGCTTACAGAAAATCATCACTTCTATTTTTCAATACAAAAAAATTGAAAAAGAATTGAACTGGTATATGGAACGGATGTGATCCCTGGTCATTAAGAAGAAGTGTGAATCATATAACCCTTTTTAACAATTGTATAACACTTTAGGGTTATTTTGGGTGCACCTTTGATGAGTGAAAAATTATTCACTATTAAAACTTAATAAGATGAAAACATCAACGAATCTTCTTCAGGCTGAAAAATGCCAAAATGAAGAGACCCCCAAAAAGGCAAGTGCAGGCAAACTGTTAAGATATTTACTTTTTTTCTTTATGTTCTTTCAGATTTTCCTGCTATACTCTTGTACTGTAGGTCTTCGCACTGCCCATTCACATCGTCACAGAAATGGCGTTGTTGTTTATGATAATTATAACGGTAACGTACATCATGACAATGGTTTGCACAAAGGTCAATATAAACGTAATAAAAACAATAATCGTCATTGATTGGTATTAACTGTTTTAGGACAGGACTTATGAAAGATTGCGATTGTTTGCACCTAAAAGAGTTGCATCTGTAGGAATGGAGATTCGTTTTTTTGCTGTCGCCAATGACAAGATGCAGGGCAATCGGGAATATATCTGCTGAACTGATGGAAGAAGATTTCGAACAGTGTTCCTGGCAGGATTAATTGTAAATGAAGGTTTTTCCTGCCGCCCATTGGTCAACAGCCTTTTTAACTTTAACAGATACAAATTAATGCGTTTAATTCAATGAATAAAAAATATATTGCTTTTAAGATAATTCTGCTTTCTTTTTTCCTGGCCGGTTGTTGTGTAGCCAACACATTAGCAATCCGGCCGGTAAGAAAGATACCGAATCAAAAACAATAAAACTGCCTTATAAAATACCCGTCTTTATTGTTTATGTGCCCGTAACTGTTGTTGGTAAAAAAGTCACTTTTCTTCAGGATGAATACGGTTTAATTAAGTAGTGACGAGCTGCAAATGTAATTGTTGCCGGGATTATAAATAAACAAACACGTTCCTCCTTTAGGCATCGGGTAAAGATATTGTAAAATTTGAGAATCAATGTGTGAATGATATAAATCTTTTTAAAAGTTGTATAACATTTACGGCTCTGCATTATGGTAATTTTGGACTGGTGCATATATGATCAGGCAATCTGATTTATATGTTGACGGCACCACAAAATTAAATTCTAATCATCATGAAACGATCATGTTCAAACAACCCAAACAAGGATGAGTATAATGTCACTTTAATCCCATCCTGCATCAAAAAATCAATCTGTTCAATGATTAAATCAAAAATTAATATATTGGCCATATTGGTTGTGTTGATTTCATCTTCCTGTACTTTACCAAAACAGGCATCGGCGCAACAGCCGTATGTCAGTTTACAGGTTTTCTACGATCAGTTAAGCCCTTATGGTGAATGGGTGGACTATCAAAATTACGGTTATGCATGGATCCCAAATGAGGGACCGGACTTTGTTCCCTACTCAACGAGGGGTCATTGGATATATACAAACTATGGCTGGACCTGGGTTTCAGATTACCAATGGGGATGGGCGCCTTTCCATTATGGCCGCTGGGATTACGATAATTATTATGGCTGGTTATGGATACCCGATACCGAATGGGGCCCTTCGTGGGTAAACTGGCGAAGAGCAGATGGTTATTATGGCTGGTCACCAATGCGGCCCGGCGTTAGTCTTAGTTTTTATTTTGGCGGAGGATACGACAGAGGATACGATCACTGGATGTTTCTAAGAGACAGGGATTTTGAAAGATCAGATTACAATCGTTATTATGTCAATAGGAATGATTACGACCGGATTATTAGAAACTCTACTGTGATTAACAATACTTATATTGATAATAGCCGGCATACTACCTATGTTTCCGGGCCGGCCAGGGAGGACGTGCAAAGAGTTACCGGCAGAAGAATCAGTCCGGTTGCCATTCGGGAAAATAATAACACCGGGACAAAATCTGCGCAATGGACAGTTAAATTTGTACAGGCCGCAGGTGAGAAAAGAAAATGACAGGGGACAGAGACCTGCTCCATCCAGGATAGTAAACCTGAGGGATGTGAAACCCCCTTCAGAAAGGAATGCGACCCTTCAACGCCGGAATGCAACTCCTGCTGTTATTAATGAAAGGCAACAACAACAACCGGGGCTTCAACAGCAACGTCAGCAACAGCCGCAGCAACAGCAACAAAGGCAGCAACAGCAGCAGGAGCAGCAGAGACAATTGAAACAGCAGCAGCAGCCGCAGCAACAGCAAAAGCGGCCGGCTCAGCAAGCGACTCGTCAACAACAACAGGTTAAGCAGCCGCAAGTGCAGCGTCAGCAAAAACAACAGCAGCGTCTGGAACAGCGTAAGTTGCAGCAGCAACAGAAACAGCAGCAGCAACAGAAAAATGCAAGCCCTAAGAGCGACAGGAAAGAGCAGCCAAAGCAATCGAATCCTGGAAAGGGCAAAAAGAGGACAGAATAATATCTTTATATAACAGATAAGAGAAGTAAAGGATACAACTTTATAGTATAAAAATTCACGCACAATTTAAAACTTTTAAAATGAACTCTATACAATTAATAGGGAAAGGGCATCAGAAAATGGAAGAACTAAAACAGTTGTTCCTTTCTCTCACTGACAGCGATCTGTTGTTGTTGGAAGAAAAACAGTATGAGATATTGGATAAACTCCAGACAAATTTTGGTAAGACCAGACAAGATAAAGTCTGACTTATTCCTGAAGCTTAATAATTAATAAATAATCAAAATGAAAATCACAGGCATTGTTATTTTAATAGTTGGTGTAATACTTACCCTTTTCTCAACTGTCCAATTTTTCACCAAAGAAAAGGTGGTAGATTTAGGCATAATTGAAATAACCAAACAAACCCCGCACAGTTTCAGTTGGTCACCAATAATTGGTATAGCAGTAATGATAGTTGGCGGAATTGTTCTATGGCAGTCTTACAAAAAGTAATTGTTAAAAGCAATTAATGATCAGGGATGAAACTCAAAACAGGGAATAAAACAGTATAGTTTTTTCGTTGCAGGAATTTTTTCAGATACCCGTTCAATGTATCTGATGAGTTAAAAAGTGTGAATGATGTAATTTAATTACAAAATTGTATAACAACCAGATAAGCATTACCCATTACCTTTAAGTATCTTAAATTAATTAAATTATTACAAAATGAAAAGAACAATTTTTTATGGAATCTTAATGATTTTCATGATGAGTGCCACAATGGCATTTGCAGGTAAAACTGATCGTAAATCTGCTTCAGATAACTCTGCCGCTACAGTCAAAACGGAGAATAAGCTGTCAGATGAAGAGATAAGCCGTTTAACAAAACGTGTTGAAGAAATACGTGCTATGGACAAGTCTGAATTGACCTCTGTGGAAAAACGTGAATTAAGGAAAGAACTCAAAGGCATTAAAGAAAATGTGAGGAGAAGTGGAGGAGTTATCTATATTGGTGGAGGCACTCTTTTACTAATTATAATAATTATCCTTTTAATTTGATCAATCATTTTTTTTACCAGCCTGAGATCATAGCCTTTATTTCTTTAAAAAGCAAAATTATGAGTTCAGGATAAATGTCCGGCTTGAAAATTCCTTTATAAAACATGCAGTACAATTAGTATTGCATATTTTTTGCCAAAGATTTTCAGTGGCCGTTAATCGTCTGTAAAAGAGAGGGATTTATAAGTACGTGGATTTTTTATGCTCAGAAATGGAAAAAAACAGTTCCCGTTTGAATAATCTGAGGGTGCGTTCCCGCATTTCTGCCATCAGGCAGTTTTTGATTATTAGTCTGATCATTTTAGGCAACTGTTACAAGGTTTCATCTCAGGAATATTTTCAGCAAGAGGTCAATTACAAAATTCATGTTACCCTGAATGATAAGCTTAATGAATTAAATGCGTTTGAAACCCTTGAATACATCAATCAATTCTCCCGACACCCTTCATTTTATCTATATTTCCATCTGTGGCCCAATGCATATTCAAATAATAACACCCATTTAGCCAGGCAATTATTCAGTTGAATGGGAAACAAAAATTATTTAATGATCCGGAATTGAGAGGATACATTGATTCGCTTCGACTTTGAAGTCAACGATCAGCAAAGTTCAATGGAATTTATTGCCTGGCCAGCCCGATATTTGCCGGATAAACCTTAGATAAACCTCTAAATCCCGGCGATAGCATACAAATTACCACACCTTTCCGTGTAAAAATCCCCAAAGGAGTAACTTCCAGGTTGGGTCATATTGGCGAATCCTATCAAATTTCCCAGTGGTATCCCAAACCGGCTGTTTATGATAGGGATGGCTGGCATCAAATGTCGTATCTCGATCAGGGCGAATTTTATTCTGAATTTGGTCGTTTTGATGTCAGTATTACTTTGCCTGCTAATTACATTGTGGGGGCAACGGGGAACCTGCAAACTGACAGCGAAATTGAAATGCTGGATAAACTTGCAGCCGACACTGCCTGGATATAAACTTCAGATTCTGTAAAACTGATTTCCCGGTTTCATCGAAACAGTTGAAAACGCTCCGTTATACTGCGGATAAAATACATGATTTTGCCTGGTTTGCCGATAAACGGTTCCATGTACAAAAAGGAAAAGTGAAACTTCCCAACTCCGGCAGAGAAGTAACTACCATGGTTTTGTTTACAAATGAGCAGGCTGAACTTTGGAAAGATGCCTTACAATATGTGAATGAAGCAATCTATTGGTTTTCAAAATAAAATTGGCGATTATCCTTATCAAAGTTTCACAGCCGTTCAAAGCGCCTTGAGCGCCGGCGAAGGGATGGAATATCCCGGCATTACCGTAATCGGCACTGGCAGATGATGCTTATTCCCTCGACGAAGTAATTTCCCACGAAATTTGCCATAACTGGTTTTACAGTGCGCTTGGATCAGATGAGCGTCGATATCCGTTTATGGATGAAAGCATAACCAGCGCTTACACCGACCGGTATCTGAATGAAAAATATCCCGGAAAAAAACTTTGGGAAATATATGTTAAAAACAAAAAGCTGGCAAAGTTTTTACATATCGATAAAATGCCAATTCAACGAATGCAGGAACTGGAATGGCTCTTCCAGGCCCGAAATAACCTGGAGCAACCGATAAACTTGCCGGCAACAGAATATACTACGATTTGAATTAAGTACTTATGATTTACAATAAAGCGGCAATGGCTTTTAATTATCTGCGGGATTATCTCGGCGATTCTGTATTTGATGCTGCAATGCATGAATATTTCCGTCAATGGAAATTCAAACATCCGCAGCCCGAAGATCTGCATAAATTATTTGAAACTCAATTACAGGCAAAGATTTATCATGGTTTTTTACTGATTTATTGGGTACAACCAAACGAATGGACTACAAAATGGTCCGCCTCGAAAATCAGCAGTTACTTATAAAAAATAAAGGTGAATTGGTATCGCCTTTTGTTATCTCCGGAATGATTAAGGATTCAATCTGTTTTTCAAAAATGGGTAGATGGTTTTGAAGGTGAAAAATGGATCGGTCTTCCGCCTGGCGATTATTCTGAAATAAAAATCGATCCCGGGCATGTAACACCCGAATTGTACAGGCTCAATAACAATATCCGCAAAACAGGGATTTTCCCTAAAGCTGATCCGCTCAGGACTCAACTCTACTTTTCCGTTGATGATCCCGAAAAGCGCTCTCTGATGTATATTCCTGCCTTTAACTGGACCAGGGAAGATGGTTTTATGATTGGGGCTGGTATTTCATAATGGCTTTATGATACCAAAACCTTTTGAATATTTCGTGATGCCGTTTTATGCATTCGGAAATCCCGGGGTGGCCGGATATGGCAAAGTTGCTTACAACATTATACCCTATGATAATTTTATCCGGATGGCGACAATCTCCTTTGAAGGAACACAATTCGGCGCCCCCGGCAATCAGGACTATCACAACCTGAAGGCGGGACTGGAAATCTGTTTCAGGGACAAAAACATGAATAATCAACTGACGCAGATGGTATTTGGAAGATACATTGCGGCATCCGACCTTTTTCAGATCGAATCCGGCGCTTATGCTGGAAAGAAGGCAGTGATGCGCTCTTACCAGCAGTTTGGATACCGGTTGGAAAAGAGCGGCTATATCAATCCTTTTAACCTGTCGGCATCTTTCGAATCAGGTCGGTCTTATCTCAAATCATCGCTGGAATTCAACTATAAATTTAGCTATTATGGAAAGAAAAATGGATTGGATATCAGGTTGTTCGCAGGAAAAATGCTGAAAAACAATTTAAATGTTCCTTTTTATGCGTTCGCTGCAAGCGGCAGAAGCGGACGAGAGCTATATCTCTACCAGGGTACTTATCCGGATCGTTTTAGCACGTTTCCAACGACATTCTGGTCAAGGCAGATGACCTTATCAGAAGGAGGCCTGGTATCGCCTGTTAACGGCCTCCTTGGCTACAGCCGCTGGCTTGTTTCTTTATCACTGGCCAGTACCTTGCCGGGAATAGCCGCCCGTCTTCCTGTCAAACCTTTTGTTAACATTCTGTTGAACGATCACGGTACAGGCAACGGCCATGATTCGCCCCTGTTTTATGAAGCAGGCTTTAAGGCAGGAATATGGGACTTTTTCGAGATATATATTCCTTTGGCTGTTTCCGGAAACATTCAATCGATCACCGGGTCATTAAGAGACCGGGTACGTTTTGTCTTTAACCTCGATACATTTACACGGGTAAAGCTGAATTCAGGGGTTCGTATTAAAATACGGTGACAATCTGCAGTCTGCATTTAAGCATTAAGGGAGTTGCAAATTCATAATCAGCACAACTTGTCCCGATCTATCGGGATCATCACATCTTAATTGTCAATTGTCAATTGTCAATTGTCAATTGTTTTTCATCTTCCTCATTATCACCTTAAAAAATCTCCCGCTTTTCTTGTTAATTTAAATTCTGTTTTGTAAATTAACTCCTTCTTTATATGGCCTGGTTACCGGGAGGAATAGAGAAATATCATTGAACACTTTATTCATTATTAACCTAAAACTTTGATCAAATGAGAACAAAAATTTCAAGACTGTTCTGCGGCGCTTTTATTTGCGCATGTTTACTGACTTCATGTTACACTTATACCACCGTTGTCGGCGAGGGTGCAAAAGGGGGCCCGGAAGTTCAGAAATGGAACCACTATCTTATCGATGGCCTTGCACCGGTGGGCGTTTCCGATCCAAAGGTAATGGCAGGAGGTGCTAAGGATTATACTGTTGTCACAAGCCAGTCATTTGTCAATAGTATTGTTGCTATTGTTACTTTTGGCATTTATACGCCAACCACCACTACTGTAAAGAAATAAGAGAATACCGCAGGGAGCGCTGTTTAATCAATTACGTTCCCTGCTCATCAGGATATCCCCAAAGCTCTTGCAGCAGCTGTTGTAGATTTGTAATCTACAACTTTTAAAGCCGGGATTTTTAATCCCATTCTTATAACGTAGGGCCAATGGTTTATCGTTTCTAAAGATCATTCCCTCCAATCCTTCAATCCTTCAATCCCAAAAATCCCAATTCAGACAACCCCCTCATTATCCGCCCAAAATAATATGTCCCTTTCATTTTTATTTATTTTTATTTCCTTAGATTTGTATAGCAACAACTAACAATATGAAAAAGAATGAAAATCTGAATTTTAAGAGCCACAGTTCACAGAACTGCGCCAGCGGGGGAAAAGGTAAAATTGTACCGCTCAATTTTTTTTACGGCCTCCGTAATCATTTCAAGGTTAACCTTTTTCAATTTCGAAATATTCAGCCCGAAAACTTCAATCATTGCATTTATGCAGCAGGACATACGGTCCAGGTCAGCAGGAGGTTCATCAAACCGCTTGTAAACATTACGCTCCGTAATCATTATTCCGGATTAAAGTTCATAATAATCCGTCCCCCAACAAACGTCCGATTTAAATCCTTTCATTAACCGGGCGTTCTATACTAACTTTTGTGTTTTTATAAAATAATCAAACTTTTGTTCAGCCCGCATCATTACCTTTTCAACCGCTGATTCATCTTCACACATCCTGAAGATGGTCAGATTCAGCTGCATATTCTGTGCTGAAGATGACAGCCAGAGGGTTTTATTGTCCGAAATTTCGAGGAGTTTGGTTGCTATTAACACGGAACCGGCCTCTTTCAATTTTTCAAAAGGCAGTTTCAGCACCTCAATAAGGGCATTGGTCCGGCAAACCATCCGTTCGCGGATAAAAGGCATTTCGGAAGATTGCAGGGCTTTCGCTTTTGTGCTTTCTATATTCATGGCTTATGTAAATTAGCAGGCAACTTCCCAATTTACTGATAATTCCTTAAGCCTTTGTCCCTTATATATTCATCCGTTTATAATCCGCTAAAGTTAATGTCCCTTTTAATAATATTAATATGGATATTGTTAAAGATATCAACAAAAACGCTGAAAATATTAACAACTTGTATTTATACAATCTGATACTTCCCCCAGTTTACGTGGCGATTGTATCACGTGCTGAATATATCAGGCAACACGATGCAATCGTGTGGCAGCGGGGGAGCATCCCCGGTTAGGTGTCGGCTTTACTTACGAATCGGTTCAGGCGGTGGCGGATATTAAGCTTCCGCTATCGGTAGGTACAGTCAATAACCATGCAAAAAGAAATATCTCCGGCTTTTTCAGGGAAATTTCTTTGCTCGACAAGGCAGGCATTTCCATGTCGCGCATCGCCGACATTTTCGGGGTTAACCGTTCATCCGTCAAACGGCTTCTCGGTGAAGATTTACCTTTGTAAGACGTGGCGTGCCGCGTCTGTACAGCCGTATATTTTTTCCATGCAACACTTTGCGTAACAATTTATAATATATATAATATTAATAATCAATATGATACCAATAAATTACGCAACACTTTATGCAACAAATACGCAACACAGAGATTCATTTCCCGATGTCACCTGTTGCGTAAATGTTGCACAGTATTCATGTAAAATAATGATAATCAGTGTTATGAGTCTTATTTTTTGTTGCATGGAAAAATATACGGCAGATCGAATCACTAATAATTAAAATTAAACATTAATCCTGTAATCCTTTAATCTTACCGATAGCTATCGGGATCCTAATTCAGATATACATGGAAGAACTATTCGCCTTAATCAAAGCATTCAACCGCCTGGAGGAAAGGATCATTTCCCTCTCCGCCAAAGTAGATATACTGGTAAAATCGCCGTTCCGCAAAATAACCCTTGATGAGAAAGCAGCTTGTAAACTGTTGGGTATCTCCGAACGTACCCTGTTAAACCTTCGCAACGAAGGAAAAATCCCCTTCATAAAAATTCACCGCCGTACCCTGTACCGTACATCCGATCTGTTTCAAATACCTCAAAGACAACCTTACAGCAGTAATCATCCCCTTCAGGGTTCCAAACCCCTGAAGGGGATTTTTCATAAAAGTCAATTACTTTTTGAATCAATTCAATCCTTTAAATCATGTAAATCATGGTTCAGACATTATCCCCGCACAGAACCGCACCGAACAGTAAATCACAGGTTTAACCATTAATTCATCCTTCTCTTTGTATCTTTATATATCGTCCTGCGGAAGCTCCGGACTTGCTCCGTACCAGGCTCGTACCTCGTTCGAGAACTGATCACTAATTAATTAGTCAATTGGCTACAGGTTCGGAAAATTGCCGAAATTCTTAAATTCTTTCCCTGGCAGTCTATAAAGTCAATGTCTAACTTATTAATTAATTATTTCTAATTAAAAACTTGGTATATGGCATAAAAGAAAGTCCGCTTGGTGTAATAAGCGGTAAAATCGGTCAGGTCGTCGGTTCTAACATGGAAAGGAATCCCTGTGTTAAGCGTCCTTGCCGGCAGCGTCTCAAACCCTCAGACCGACAAGCAATTGGCTCAGCGTCAGAAATGTCTGTCACCATGCATTTCCTCAAGCCCCTCTCTGAATTCCTGCAGATCGGATTTAAAGAATATGCTGTGAAGATGACCGGAATCAATGCTGCAATGAAGTACAACATCAAAAACGCCCTGACGGGAACCTATCCCAACATCGCGATTGATTATCCCAATGCCCTTGTGGCAAGGGGCAACCTCGCAGGATCGCTGAATGCGGTCGCAAGTTCCACTGTTGCAGGAACTGTCGCCTTTAACTGGGACGACAACACGGGAGAGATCGGAGCAAGTGCAACCGACAAAACCCTGCTCGTGATTTACAACCCTGTTCAGAACCAGGCGGTCACCGTCAACGAGCTGGCTGAAAGGGCAGACGGGACGCAGACCGTTACCGTTCCTTCATCCTTCAGCGGGGATCTGGTGCAGTGCTACATGGCCTTTATCACCGAAAGCGGAAGGTATCCAACAGCGCCTTCGCCGGAGCGGTAACCGTTGCGTAGTCATTTACGCTGAATGTGACCAAATAGTCATTGATGCTTCACGTATCATTAACTTTGTTGATCCGCCGGTTGCCGGACAAGTCTTCGGTTCAATGGGCATAAAGTGAATCCTTTGTAAATGAAAACCGCTTCAATAGGAGGCGGTTTTTCATTTAGTATTTGGGGAGAATCAGAAAAGCTGAACATTCATTTTTCGGGTGATGTTTTATCTTCAATTTCAAATATTGTTTTTATTAAAGCAATCTCTCCTGTTATGCAGATCATTCTTGAAAACGATGCCTGTTTCAATATTTTATTGAAAAATCACCGGCGCCGGTCTGTCTATTACAAAATCTCTGAAGCCGAAATCGGTTGTCCTGAATGTGTTCATTTTAATCATATCTCTCCCCCGTCCGGGGATTACCGGATAATAGGATACGGATAATTGAAAAGTATCGAACACAAAACTTCTGTTTTTAATCAAAACACCCAACCCGATTTGTGAATACATCTTTTTGTTTTTAAATCCTGAAGCGGCATCACCAAGCATACCCATCGAATAAATAAGATAAGGCCCGAATTTGAAGCCGATAAAATTCCACGGGGCATACGATTGGGTTTGAAACGTAAATACCATGCGGTGGGTACCTCTCAATGCCAGACTGTTAAAACCTTCCAGGCCATAACCATGATTGAGCGTTAAACTATCATAAGGCAGCCGGTTGAAGCCTATTGTGAGCTGGGGTTTGACAAATTGCCTGAATCTCCATTTTCCAACTTCAAATAACTTTGTAAAATAATTTGATGCCTGCAGTTAAAACACCCTGTTCAGTATTTGACCCTTGAAAGAAAGTTCCGTATTCTAAATTGGAACTAAGGTAGCCCCACGGATGATAATTCCCTGATAAAATACGTGCGCCTATATAGCGTCTTCCTACACCGTTTTTTATCTGGTAGCCGCCTGTCAGCGCATAAACTCTTCCTACCGGGACATCTTCAATCACCCCAAAATCAAAGATATATCTGTCCTGGACATATATCCTTGTTGAAATCCCTGCACCGCCCAAATAGAAATCCTGGCTGGTATAAATGTGATAAGGGTCATAAAGTTCGGATGGTTTTTCAATAAAACCTATTCGAAAGTACCGCGCCGTAAAGATTAAATTGGTTACGCGTTCCACTTCCGTGTTGCCTTTGAATATCCGAAAGGCTTTCCCTGCCCAGTAATCCTGTGTGGTAAATTTAAAATGCAGTGGGACGTACAGCCCATTGATATCCTTCACGGAATCTATTTTAAAATTTGTGGAAACGGATGCGCCTCCTGCCCACTTGGCTAACGGTGAAAAGAAAGGTCGGTCAACAGCAACGCTTTTGATAAAACTGCCGTATTGGTCTTTGCCATAATGCACAGTTGAGTTAACGTAAGAATTGCGGATGTTTGGAATAAAATAATTTATATAGTAAGATAATTCGCCTTTGTTTGAGAACCAGGTAAAACCATTTTGAAAGTCGTGACCTAATCCTAAAAAGTTTTTATCGGATAAATCAATGCTGAGATTGGTAGTGGAAGCAGAACCTGAAGGACTGATGCTCCAATTATCCAGCTCGCGAATATAAATATCGACAGAGTCGGACTTAGGCGAAGCAGCTTTAACGAAAAATGAAACATCGTGCACATAATTCCTGCTGCGCACCAATCGTTCAGATTCTTTGACGCGCAATGAATCGAATAGCTGGTTTTTATGGATCAGCAAAAGGTTTCGGATAGTGATGCCCTGTGTTTTGATGTGCCACCTGTTTCCGGTCTTAGTTATGGTGTTCATCGTCGGTGGGGTGGTGTCGGCAATTGAATAACCAAAAGGGTCGAGCGTTTCAATGTTAATATGTCTGATAATTTTCCCTTCAAAGGGCTTGTATGATTTTTGGACCAGTCTTTTATATACCTCCCTTTTTGTCGTATTTGTTGCAACAGGTTTAAGAATCAACTGGTATATAAATCCGTAAAACTTGCTTCGTTTCGAGTAGGATTCAATATTCTTATACAGCAGGGTTGAATCTCCTTTGGCAGGAATTTCGATATTCTTGTAAAGAATGGTTGAATCTTTTTTAGCAGGCGTTTCCTGCGCAAATGTCGTTCCACTTGTTAAAATTGAAACGGAAAAAAGTATTGAAGTAATTTTGAACAACATTAGCATTTACCATTTTGAATATATTAAAGTTACGTTTTTTCAAAATCATTATTTTTTCTTTTCGTCCTTTACTTTTTGTTCTTCAGCCTCCTTCTTATTTTTTTCAGCCTCTCTTGCCTTTTTGTTAAAAAATCCTCTTAGAAGGATATTATGCTTGGCTGCTTCCATATTTTGTTCTAATCCCCTGGAACTTTGTTTAAGATTCACCATCGTCTGGGTTAAATTGTTTGCAAATGTTGAATCCTGGATTAGTCTGCCAAGTATTCCGGTTCCGCTGTTTATTTTAAGCATAATCTCTGCAAGTTGGCCTGCCGCTAACTGCAGGCTCGCCATGATGGCATCTGTTTCGACTGGTTCTACAGAAGTAAGTTGGTCTCCTTCTTTTACCAGAGGAGCATCGGAACTTCCCTGCGTAATAATTAAAAGCCGGTCGCCAATAATACCCGAAGAACCTATGCCTACCTCACTATCTGACTTGATAAATTGCTGAACGCTTTTTTTAATTAACATGTCAACCTGCACAGTTGAATCATTAATTATTTTAATGTTATCAACAGTGCCTACATTGATTCCTGAGAAGCGGATATTATTCCCAACCTGTAATCCGCTTATGTTATAAAAAGTCGTAGTAATTTTAAAGACAGGATTAAATAAATTTTGCTGCCTGCCTATAAAGAAAATGGCAATTACAAACAGCAATATTCCTCCGGCAATAAACAGTCCTAACCGTACTTTGAATTTTTGTGTGTGCGTATCCATATTCTTAAGTATTAATTTTTAACTTATTAAATTCATTATTTAAAAAATGATTTGATTGACGGATCAGTTGACTTTTCAAACTCTTCAAGTTTTCCTTCAAGATAAACTTCACCATCCTGCAACATAATAACGCGGTCTGCAGTGTTACGGGCACATTCAATATCATGCGTGATGATGATGGAAGAGGTTTTATATTTTTTTTGAACCTCATTGATGAGCGAACTTATTTCATCTGATGTTATGGGGTCAAGTCCTGTTGTAGGTTCGTCATACAACATGATCATCGGGTCAACTACAATGGTTCGGGCCAGACTGATCCGCTTCCGCATTCCGCCTGAAAGCTGCGATGGCATTTTATCAAGGGTATCATATAAGCCAACCTGTTCCAATACTTCTTTCACTTTTTCGTCTGTTTCTTTTCGTGTAAAGTCCCTTTTTATTCTTCGCAACGGAAATTCCAGGTTCTCTTTAACAGTCATTGAATCATACAGTGCCCCGCTTTGAAAAAGGAAACCGATTTTCTTTCTCAACTCTTTTAAACCTTCCTGGTTTAATTCACTTACATTTTCTCCAAGGACATTAATCGTTCCATGATCAGGATCTAATAATCTGACAATGCATTTGATCAGGACGGATTTTCCTGATCCCGATTTTCCAAGCACCACCAGGTTTTCCCCGTTAAAAAGTTGTAACGACACATCCTTTATTACTTCCTGATCGTCAAATCCTATCGCGAGATTATTTATTTCAATAACCTTGTTGTCACTTTTTGTCATGATTCCGGAATGAACTTTATTCATTTTTTGTCTTATATCACTTTCCTGATCCCGATAAACATTAAACTATTTAAAGCATATCCGTAATTTGCACAGCTATCAAATCTATAATTATCACAAGTAATGAGGATATCACCACAGCTGAATTTGCTGCAACGCCCACACTCTCTGTTCCGCGCCCTGCCGTATATCCTTTATAACATCCAACTAAGCCAATCGCCGCGCCGAAAAAGAACGTTTTAATTAAAGCCGGTAAAAAATCAATAAACCCAATAGAGCTGAATGCCCTTGAGAAAAACAAAACAAACGTTATATCGCCTTTAATATTTGCTCCTGCCCAGCTTCCGATTATACCGAGTGCATCGGCATACAATACCAATAAGGGTATCATCAGTGTGGCAGCCAGTACTCTTGTCACAACCAAAAACCGTATGGGATTGGTGGATGAAACTTCCATGGCATCAATCTGCTCTGTCACTTTCATTGAACCTAACTCTGCTCCCATGCCTGAACCGATTTTCCCTGCGCATATCAACGCCGTAATAACCGGCCCCATTTCTCTGATGAGGGAGACAGCTACCATTCCGGGAAGCATCGACTCTGCCCCGAAACTAATAAGGGCAGGCCTTGATTGAATAGTAAGTACCAGGCCAATAATGATTCCGGTCACTGAAATAAGTGGTAAAGTTTTATATCCGATTTGATAACATTGGCGCAAAAATTCTTTAAATTCAAAGTTGCGCGAAAACGTTTCTTTTGTGACACGAGTTATAAACAGGAACATGTCTGCAACATCTGTTAAAAAGCTGCTTGCCTCTTCAGTTTTCGCAATCGTTTTTTCGCTGAGCCTCATTGAATGCTTAGTTGCAAAACTCTTTACTTTAACATCAGGAATAAGTTTATTCATCGCTTGATACCTTTGCCGGTTTTTGATAAATCACTGTATTTTCAATCATGCATATTTAAATCTTGTAATGAGTGAGGATTAAATGCCTTATTGATGGAGCATAAACAGATTTGTTGAATAAATATTTTCAACGAAGTTTCATTACAAATTTATAGGCAGTCCTAAGCGAAACTGTTATACAATTCTGTAAAAGAGTTATATGATTCACACAAACAAATTATTGATTCAGTCACCCATTGCAAAATCTTAAACCAATGAACCAAAATAGGTGTGAATTATATAATCAATTTTTAAAATTGTATAACACTTGCAGGTATTGAACAGATTAACTTTGAAGCCAACTTAAAATCTTAATATTATGCCACTCTTAACAGTTTTAATCGTAATAGTTGTCGCAGGTGTTCTTCTATGGCTGATTAATAGGTTTATTCCGATGCAGGGTACAATCAAAACTATCCTCAACGTTGTTGTCGTAATTATTCTTGTAATCTGGCTTCTCAGGGTATTTGGGCTTTTCCATTACCTGACAGATATACATGTTTAAAAAGGTATTGTAAAATTTTATAAAGGTGCAACAGGATGGATTTATTTTGCAATAAATAAGGAATAAGCGCCTCCTGTTTCCTTTATACCTTCCTTATACCTTGTTCGTACCTTGTTTGGCTTCTTGATGATTATAATTTGAGCTGAAACGTTTCATTAATTCGGCTTTATTCCGGACTATAAGCGAGCTCAGGTTCCTCAAGAATCTGGTTATCGTCTTTCCCAAAAAACCGGATCAAAACACTCCGCTCCAAAACAAATGAGTACATCACACGCATGAAAGTGTGAATGATATAACACTTTTAAAGAATTGTGTAATGCTTATTGGCATAAAGAGCTTCAAATTTGTATTCAATTATTATTTAAATCAATACTAAAAAAAATCATGAAATTAGGAAAAGTATTATTCGGTTTAGTGGCCGGCGCAGCTGTAGGCGCTACAATCGGGCTCTTATTTGCACCAAAAAAAGGATCTGTAACCCGCAGGTATATTTCTAAAAAAGGCAATGAGTTCAGAGAAAAAGTGGAAGGAAAATTCAATGAATTCGTTGATAACGTCAATGAAAAAGTTGAATCTGTAAAAGAAGAAGCCGCCCGCTTAATTAAATCAGGAAAGATTAAGGTGGAAGAAGCTGAAACGAAATTGAATAATGCTGCAAACTAAAAATGCGGCAAACAAATTAAATTGGAGTTAACTAAAAGTAATAAACATTTGACAGACGTCTTTTGGGCATTACTTCTTGTTAATATTATTGTAAAAGCTAAAAAAATAAAGACATGGAAACTCCGGCAAGCTCAGTTGAAGCATTAATTGAAAGAGTCGAAGCATTCAGCAAAACAACTTTCGAGCTTTCAAAGCTCAAAACTTTGAGGACGACCACAGCCATCGTCACTGATTTAATATCATGGTTAAGTGTCATCCTTATGATTTCTATGTTTGCACTCATTTTGAATATAGGAATTGCTTTTTGGCTGGGTGAGTTACTCGGTAAAACTTATTATGGTTTTTTTGTTGTTGCTGCCTTTTATTTTGTTGCCGGGACAGTGTTTTATTTCTTTTCCCATAAATGGGTTAAAAAACCTGTCTTTGATTTAATCATCAAAAAGGCTCTTCAATAAGTCATATCATGCAAAAAATTAATTCAGAAACAGATCTTGATGCCGCTATTTTTCAATTAGAAATAAAGCAGGCAGAAGAAGGGAAATTACTCAAAGAACAGTTCCACCTTACCTACGAGAGTTTAAAACCTGCGAACCTCTTAAAGAGCACATTTTTAGAAGTAGCCTCATCTCCATTCTCGATCGGGAACATTTTAAGTACTGCTGTTGGTTTAGGGACCGGTTTTCTCTCAAGAAAAATAGTCATAGGCGCATCGGGCAATATATTTAAAAAACTTTTCGGCTCTGTTTTGCAGCTTGGCGTTACAAGCGTTGTTGCCCAACACCCTGATGCTGTTAAATCAATCGGTCAATTTATCTTTCAAAAGATTTTCCACAAAAAAGATAATAATCGTAAAAGCCTTGATAGATAAAGAAATAAAAATCCCCTTTTACGCAAAGGCAACTATTTTTTTAATTGGAATAATTGCCTTGTTCGCTGTGTTGTACATCGCTCAGGATATTATTGTCCCTCTTGTTTTCGCAATCATTATTGCAATCTTACTTCACCCTGTCGTAAATTTTTTTGTACGGAAGAAGATAAACAGGGTAATAGCAATAATATTAACTCTGATCCTTACCTTTTTAGTCATCGCCTTATTTGGCTTTTTATTGGGTACGCAAATAAGCCGGTTTGGCGAATCATGGCCGCAATTAGTTGATAAAATTACCTTGAATGTCAACCAAACCATCACCGATGCTGCCAGTTATTTCGATACAAATCCACAGATTATTCGTGACTGGATTGCAAAAACCAAGGACGAATTGCTCAATTTCAGCAATGCAGCAATCGGGCAAACAATCATCTCAATAGGCGGTATGGTGATGACATTGCTTTTAATTCCTGTTTACACTTTTATAATATTGTTTTACCACCCCCTCCTGATTGAATTTATTCACAGGGTATTCGTTTCAAGTGACCAAAAACAGGTAAGTTCAATCGTTTCCAGGACCAAAAATGTTGTTCAAAGTTATCTTATTGGACTTGTTATTGAAGGCGTTCTTGTAGCAGCAATGAATTCTGCCGGGCTTTTAATACTGGGAATTGAATATGCCATCCTGATAGGTATTATAGGTGCAGTGCTCAACGTCATTCCATATGTCGGTGGAATTGTGGCAGTTGCAATACCCATGATGGTGGCTATTGCTACCAAATCGTCAGCCTGGTACGCTTTTTATGTTCTGGCAATCTATTATTTCATCCAATTGATTGATAATAACTTCATCGTTCCCTTCATAGTTTCCTCAAAAGTAAGAATCAACGCGCTTTTCTCAATTATTGCGGTACTTGTCGGATATGCTTTATGGGGAATACCCGGTATGTTTCTGTCCATACCGCTCCTTGCGATTATAAAAGTCATTTTCGACCATATAGAATCCTTAAAACCGTGGGGATTTTTATTAGGCGATACAATGCCCCCAATCATAAAACTGAAACAGCTTAAGATAAAAATACCGAAGAAAATATTCCTTTAACATTTTCCCATAATCCAATATTTCAGAAATTTAGAGTTTCAGGTCTCAAATACAGTACCATTGCTGTAACCTTAAAACTCCCAAACATACATGTGTGAATTATGCAACTTAAATAAAGAGTTATGTAACACTCCAAGGTATAAATGAGCACACCTTTGTGATGTGGAAATTCTTTCACAAATTAATATTCAAAAAATGAACACTACAGAATTAAAAGGAAACTGGAATCAAACAAAAGGGAAACTGAAACAGAAGTTTGCCCGGCTTACGGATAGTGACCTTTTGCTGGTAGAGGGCAAACAGGATGAGATGTTAGGCAGGCTCCAGTCAAGACTTGGTAAAACTAAGGAAGAGATTCACAGACTTATTAGTGAATTGTAAAATCATGTAGTCATAAGAGAGCCTCAAACTTAAAGTAGTGAAACTGTCAAAATAAAATTAAATCCTGATTTTTACTCATTCTGAAATTTGTATACTTTTTTGTAAACCTATTTCAGGATAGGACAGAGGGTATTACATTAAAATTTGTTTACAAGGCATAATTGTAGAATGATTCTAAATTAGGTGGTCATTCAAAGATTTTACAATGTTAAGGGGTAACCTTTGGCCTTTAAAAGGTATTAACTATTGTAAATTCCCAATTTACTATCCTTTACCTTTTACCTTTTACTGAGGTGAAATCAGTCCCATGATTTCACCTCAGTCTTTTTATGGATAACGATTTTTTTTAATTTTTGATTCTTAATTCTTAATTATTAATTAATTAGCTATCTTTGTGGCATGGAGTACGGAGAACAGAAGATCTTTGTTTGGTGTGACTTCTCTGATGAGATGGATAATGCGATTCAACATGCTGCTAAGATTGCTTCCATTCTCAAAAAAGAGCTTTGTCTTTTTCATATCTGGGCCAGGAAACTTCATGAAAAGGTTGAGATGGCCGAGGCAAAACTTCGTGGCATTGCATCACATACAGTTCAAAAGACTCCTGATCTAAAGGTTCATTATATAGTAAGGCAGGAAAGTTTTTCCGATATACTGACTGATCTGGCAGAAGTGTATGACTGTATCCTTCTTGTTGCTCATAAAAATGCAGTTTCTAAAATACTACCTGAATTAAAATATTCAGGATTCCCCTTTCTCTTCGTTTCTTCAAAGGAATGTATCGATCAGGTTTATAACCGGATCGTCGTTCCGGTCGGTTATATGAAAAAAAGCAAGGACCTCGCTTTGTGGGCAAGCTATCTTGGAAGACACAATGGGGCAACAATTAGCATTTTCACAGCATTTGAATCATCGGAAGGGGATAGAAAAGATGTAAAAAGAAACGTGATGTCAATTGAGAGATTGTACAGTAAATTCAATTTTCCTTTTCAGGTCGTTGAAAGTCATACTCCCACATGGAAATTACAAAACGTTGCTCTCTCTCACACCCTCAGCTTGAAATGCGGGATGCTCATCATTTCGGCAAGATATAAACCTACTTTTATTGATAAACTGCTTGGACTGACTGAACAGAAAGTGATTGATAATTCTGAAGACCTTTCCGTAATGTGTGTGAATTCACAGCGTGATTTGTATACATTCTGCGGGTGAAAACAAGTAATCAGGAATCAGGAATCAGTAATCAATAAACAGTCCTTCACTAAAGTGAGTAAGCAGTAATCAGCACGTCGGTACTTCACCATTTCATCGCATCATTTCACTGATTACCGGTTGTGGATTACTTATTACTGTTCTATGTTCACTGATTTTATATTGATATATCTCAATAATTTAATAAGATTTGTTAAAATTTTCATTAAAATGCGCTCATATAATAATATAAATCTATACTTTTGCCGCGTGATTTTTAAAAGATATCCTTACCGGATTTAATTATCAGACTAAAAGGATTAATCAGAGAACTAAAATATGGAAAGTAGCGCTTTGTTAATATTTTTTATAGCAGCTATCTCACTGGTGGGCCTTGCCATGTTATTTTCAGGTTATGTTCCGCCCACTTCGTCAAATGAAGCAAAATTCGAACCTTATGAATGCGGTATTGAAACAATAGGAGATGCATGGCTTCAATATACTGTTGGTTATTACTTGTTTGCAATATTGTTTCTCATTTTTGACGTTGAAGCTATTTTCCTTTTTCCCTGGTCGGTTGTAATGAAAACCACCGGATTAACCGGATTTGTTGAAGTCCTTATATTTTTCACAATTTTGGGATTGGGGCTGTTATATGGTTGGAAAAAACATGCATTGAAATGGGAATAAAAACGAAGAAAGACATTTTAAAGAACGATTACCCCATTGTTGCAGAATATGAAGGGGGCAGTATTGTACTTGCCAAACTTGATGACTTAATTAACTGGGGACGCGCTAATTCTTTGTGGCCTCTTACCTTTGGAACCCGCTGTTGCGCTATAGAATTTATGGCATTCGGAGCCTCACGTCATGACTTTGCACGTTTTGGAGCTGAGGTTGCAAGGGGAACACCGAGGCAAGCTGATTTACTTTATATTACAGGTTCTATTAATTATAAAATGGCCCCTGTACTCAGACGTTTATACGACCAGATGGCTGAGCCTAAATATGTAATTGCCGTTGGAGGATGTGCCATTTCCGGTGGTCCTTTCTTTTACAATTCTTATGCTATTGTAAAAGGTGCTGACCATGTTATCCCCGTTGATGTTTATGTTCCCGGATGTCCGCCAAGGCCTGAAGCGATAATATACGGGCTTTTACAGTTGCAAAAGAAAATTAAAAGAGAGAAGAATTTTGGAAAAAAAAGAACTACTCAAATAATAACACCAGATCTGACTAACGGATTATAATTTATAAATGACTTCCCGAAAGCTTTCGGGATTATTCATTGAATAATTTTTCCTAAGAACAAAGATTATCAAAAAGATGACGAACGAAGAATTGAAAATATTTCTTGCCGGGAAATTTCCTGAAAATGAAATTGTTGATGGTAAACAGTACATAGAAATGACTGTTAAGTCTGAAGCACTTCATGAAACAGGAATCTTATTGAAACAAGTCAAGGAATTATCTTTTGATTATCTTTTCTGTCTTTCAGGGATCGACTTTCCCGAATATATGATGGTTGTCTATCATCTCGAATCAATAAAACATCGTCATGTAATGGTTTTGAAAGTTAAGACTTCTGACAGGGACAATCCGAAGATTGATTCAGTCAGTGATATCTGGCGTACTGCCAAATATCATGAGCGTGAAGTTTATGATCTTATGGGTGTAGTCTTTAATAATCATGATGATTTAAGGCGGCTTTTTCTCGATGATGATTGGGGATTCCCTTTGCGGAAAGATTATGTGGATGAAGTAAGGATAGTTGAACGATAGAAATATGGCTGAAACAAGAGAGGTTTTTATACACACTGACAGGCTTCTTACCGATGATTACCAGGTGAACATGGGGCCTCAACACCCCTCTACACATGGTGTATTACGATTATTGGTCAAACTTGAAGGTGAAATTGTTTTAAATGTTCAGCCGCATGTGGGTTATATACACAGTGGCATTGAGAAAATGTGCGAATCATTGTCCTATCCGCAGATAATTCATTTAACTGACCGTATGGATTATCTTTCAGCACATATGAACAATGAAGCAGTTTGTCTGTGTGTCGAAAATGCATTAAATGTTGAAATTCCCGATCGTGTAAAATATATACGTACAATAATGGATGAACTCACCCGACTTGCTTCGCATCAGTTGTGGTGGTGTACAATGGGAATGGATCTGGGAGCTTTAACAACATTTTTTTACGGTCTGCGGGATCGTGAAAAAATCCTTGATATTTTCGAGGAAACATGCGGCGCGAGGTTGACTGTCAGTTACAATGTTCCTGGAGGATTAATGTTTGATATACCCACCAACTTTCAAAAAAGGGTCAAGGAATTTATCTCCTATTTCAGGAAAAAGCTTCCCGAATATGATGATTTGCTTTCTAATAATGTAATATTCAGGAACAGGACAGAGAATATAGGACATTTGTCACTGTCGGATGCAATCAGTTATGGTGTTACAGGACCTTCAGGACGTGCGTCGGGATTTAGCTGTGATATTCGCAAACACCAGCCTTACAGCGCCTATCCAATGATTAAATTCAATGAAATCCTTGATACAAGAGGTGACACTTTTGCTCGTTACGATGCAAGGATGAGGGAAATGCATGAATCGCTTTCCATTATTGAACAGCTTATTGATAATATACCCGAAGGAGATTATGCTGTAAAAATGAGAGGTGTGATCAAACTTCCTGAAGGGGAATATTATCAAAGAGTTGAAACAGCAAGAGGAGAATTCGGAGTGTTTATTGTCAGTGACGGGAAGAAAAATCCTTATCGTCTCAAGTTTCGTTCACCTGGATTTTCAAATCTTTTTGCATTGAATACATTGGCCAAGGGATTAAAAATAGCTGACCTGGTTGCAATTATGACTACACTTGATCTGGTTATTCCGGATATAGACCGTTAGAGCATGTTAAATAATGCGATCATATTGATTTTGATAAAAAAGCAAGAATAATAAAATGGGATTTAGTATTTACGATTTTTCAACATTAACTCACAAGATCCATATGTTACTGGCAGAAAGTTTTTCGCCCGGTATCGCTGTAACATTTGAATGGATCATTGTGGGTGTTTCCTATTTGCTTTTTGTTGCCCTTTTTGGACTTTTCCTTGTCTATGCTGAGCGAAAAGTATGTGCAGCAATTCAGCAGAGAATCGGTCCGAACAGAGTTGGTTATTGGGGAGTGCTTCAAACAATTGCTGATTTTATCAAGCTTTTGATGAAAGAACTGATTACGCCCCGAAAAGCTGATAAATTTTTATACAATCTTGCTCCTTTTATAGTTATAACAGCCAGTTTTCTCGCCATCTCTGTAATTCCCTTTGATCATGGATTGCAAGCACTTGACTTTGATATTGGTATCTTTTTCGTTACTGCCGTTTCGTCTATAGGAGTTATCGGTATTTTACTGGCAGGATGGTCGAGCAACAATAAATTCTCACTGATTGGGGCCATGAGAAGCGGGGCACAGATACTTAGTTATGAGCTCTCTATCGCATTATCGTTGATGACAATTATAGTTCTGGCAGGTACTATGAGATTTTCAGCCATTGTAGAAGGACAACGTGATTTGTGGTATATTTTTCAAGGTCATATCCCTGCCTTAATTGCATTTGTTATTTTCATTGTTGCCGGTACCGCTGAAACTAATCGTGGACCTTTTGACCTCGCAGAAGCAGAATCAGAATTGGTGGCAGGATTTCATACTGAATACTCGGGGATCAAATTTGCATTCTTTTTTCTTGCAGAGTATATAAACCTCTTTATCGTATCTGCTGTTGCTGCAACCGTTTTCCTTGGCGGATGGATGCCTTTGCATTTTGGTAACTTCGAATCATTTAATCATATAATGGATTTTATCCCCCCTGTATTTTGGTTTTTCTTTAAAGTCTGTGGTGTTATACTAATCATTATGTGGTTCAAATGGACTTTCCCTCGCTTAAGGGTTGATCAGATTCTTACACTGGAATGGAAATATCTGTTGCCAATCAATCTGGTTAATATATTGTTCATGGCTTTGATTGTATTGACAAAATTCCACTTTTAACAGAGTTATTAAGTAATGAAGCAATTTATTGAATATATAGTTTCTGTTTTCAAGGGTGTCTGGGCTCTTCTAACAGGGATGAAGGTAACCGGTAAGTACTTATTTACTCCCTGGAAGTATGTCACACAACAGTATCCTGAGAATCGGGACTCTTTGGTAATGTTCGAGCGTTTTCGCGGTGAAGTGGTTATGTGGCATAATGAAGAAACTAATGAACACAGATGCACAGGTTGCGGATTGTGCGAATTATCTTGTCCAAATGGTTCAATTGAAATCATTACAAAGTCAGTAATTACTCCGGAAGGAAAGAAAAAAAGAGCAATTGACAAGCATATTTATCATTTGGGAATGTGCACATTGTGCAATTTGTGTATCAGGGCTTGTCCGACAAATGCAATTCAGATGGCTCAGAATTTTGAACATGCTGTTTGGGATAGAACACTGCTGACAAAAGTACTTAACCGTCCGGGTTCGAAGATTCAGGAGGGAGTCAAAGAGTAATTGATTGAGATTATAAAGAGTTATTAACATGGTGAATGAAGTAATATTTTATGTATTTGCTGCAATGATACTTCTGTTTTCAGTTCTGACTGTAACAACACGGAAAATCCTGAGAGCAGCTGTCTATTTGCTTTTTGTTCTGATCTCGACAGCCGGATTATATTTTCTGCTGAGCTATAATTTTTTGGCAGCAGTACAGTTGACAGTATATGCAGGAGGGATTGTCGTTTTGATTATTTTCTCAATTCTGTTGACAAGCCATATCAGTGAAAGAGCTGTAATGGCGCCTGTCAAACAAAGATTGTTGTCAGCGCTTGCAGCAGTGGCCGGAGCAACACTGACTTTAATGACTATCTTAAGATTCAGTTTCGTTCCCAATATGGCACCGGCGCCTCAGTTCACGGTTAATAATGTTGGAGCCTCGCTTGTATCATATACCAGAGAGGGCTATGCCTTGCCGTTTGAAGTCATATCGGTTTTGCTTTTGGCAGCTATGATTGGTGCTATCGTTGTTGCCAAAAAGGAGAGAATTATGAAGAAATAAGGCTATAAATAGAATAAAAGAAAATGCTTTTAATATGATTCACAATATTCCGCTTAGTTATTTTTTAGTCATCAGTACCTTAATGTTTTTTATAGGTATTTTCGGTTTTCTGACGCGAAGGAATCTGATTACTATGTTAATGTCTATTGAATTGATTCTTAACTCAGTTAACATCAATTTTGTTGCATTTAACAAGTATCTCTTTCCACAACAACTTCAGGGGCATTTTTTTACGTTGATTGTAATTGCGGTGGCAGCAGCTGAAGCCGCTGTGGCTATTGCAATTATTATAAATATCTACCGGAATTTTAAAGCTATTGATGTACAATATATTGATGAAATGAGATTCTAAATATAAATCATTTTATATAGTTAATTCATAATTATGTCCGATTATACATATACATTACTCATTCCTCTTGTTCCATTTATTGTGTTTGTGTTTTTAGGGCTTTATGGTCATAAGTTAAAACCAATCGTAACTGGCATTGTCGGAACTGCGGGACTTGGCATCTCTGCAGTGTTATCTTATTTGACGGCATTTAAGTATTTTTTCTTTGGACACATTGAAGGAACAGCTTATACTTCGTTGAAAGCTTTCGAAATTACGTGGCTTCATCTCACAGATAAACTTACCATAAACCTGGGAATTTTACTTGATCCGATTTCAGTTATGATGCTTATTGTGATCACAACTGTTTCCTTGATGGTACATCTGTACAGTATCGGATATATGAAAGGTGATCCGGGGTTCTCACGTTACTTCTCTTTCCTTTCATTATTCAGTTTTTCAATGTTGGGATTGGTGCTGGCTACCAATATATTTCAAATGTATATCTTTTGGGAGCTTGTTGGGGTTTCATCATATCTTCTCATTGGATATTATTACGAAAAACCCAGTGCTGTTGCTGCTGCAAAGAAGGCATTTATTGTAACCCGCTTTGCAGATCTCGGTTTTCTGATTGGGATATTGATTTTATCATTTACTACCGGGACTTTGGATTTTCAGATTTTAACGAGTCCAAACGGCCCTGCAATTGAACAAGCCGGAGGAATTGCATTTATGGGTATGTCAGTATTGACATGGTCACTGATATTTGTATTCATTGGGGGAGCAGGTAAATCTGCTATGTTTCCTCTGCATATATGGTTGCCGGATGCAATGGAAGGTCCGACACCTGTTTCGGCACTTATTCATGCCGCCACAATGGTCGTAGCGGGTGTTTATCTTGTGGCAAGACTTTTCCCAATCTATTCACTGGGAGCGCCTGATGCATTGCTTGTCGTAGCCTGGGTCGGGGGAATTTCCTCACTTTTTGCCGGAGTTATAGCCTGTACTCAGACAGATATAAAAAGAGTTCTGGCCTACTCGACTATATCACAGATTGGTTATATGATACTTGCACTTGGCGTATCAGGGTATGGTGGAGAAAAAGGATTGGGTTTCATGGCATCCAACTTTCACCTCTTTACACATGCCATGTTTAAAGCTTTGTTATTTCTTGGAGCAGGAGCAGTTATACATGCCGTTCACAGCAACGATATGAGAGATATGGGGAACTTAAGAAAATATTTGCCAGTGACTCATATTACTTTTTTAATTGCATGTCTGACCATTTCGGGAATTCCTCCTTTTTCAGGATTTTTTAGCAAGGATGAAATTCTGGCTGCGGCTTTAGAAAATAATAAAATTTTATTTGGTATCGAATATCTGGTGGCGGGGATAACAGCCTTTTATATGTTTCGGTTGTATTATGGTATATTCTGGAGCAAAAACACCCATTATCATCATACACCTCACGAAGCACCATTAGTTATGACTATTCCATTAATGGTACTGGCATTCGGTTCCATTTTCGCAGGATTTATCCCGTTTAACAAATTGGTCACTTCTGACGGATTACCTATTGAAACCCATATTGACTGGCTTGTCGCAATACCCTCAGTACTTATTGGTGTTGCCGGAATATGGCTTGCCACAGTGATGTATAAAAAAGAAAACCTGCTTCCCGATAAAGTTGCCGGGCAGTTAAAAAGTCTTTATAAGTGGACCTTTCATAAATTTTATATGGACGAACTGTACCTGTTCATAACAAAGAAAATCATTTTCCGTTTCATTTCTGCACCAATAGCATGGTTTGACAGACATATTGTAGATGGAACAATGAACGGCATTGCAGGCTTGATACAATTTGTTGCATATGCTATTAAAGGACTACAATCCGGGAAACTTCAGCAATATGCTTTCGTCTTTATAGCAGGATCGATTGGATTGGTCCTTATTTTCATATATTTATTTTAAGAAACTGATTATAAAATGAATATCCTTAATTTATTCGTAATTATTCCTTTTCTGACAATAGTCGGTATCCTTTTTACGAAGGATTTAAAACAATCACGTCTGGTTTCTGCAGTAGGGATGGGAATTCAATTAATAATGTCTTTTGTGCTGATATATCTGTACCTTGCTGAACGACATGCCGGAAATACAGCAGCCATGCTTTTTCATTATGATTTGTTATGGTTCCCGGCTTTAAACATTCACTATGCAGTTGCAGTTGACGGGATATCTGTAGCAATGATTGGTTTAACAAGTGTTGTTGTATTTGCAGGAATATTCGCTTCATGGAAGATGGAAATGCTACCGCGTGAATTTTTTATATCCTTAATTCTTTTGGCAAGCGGGGTTTTTGGATTCTTTATTTCGATCGATCTTTTTACCATGTTCCTTTTTTATGAACTGGCAGTCATCCCCATGTTTTTATTGATCGGGATTTGGGGATCCGGACCAAAGGAATATTCTGCGATGAAATTGACATTAATGTTAATGGCCGGATCTGCTTTACTTCTGGTGGGTTTGCTGGGAATTTATTTCTTTTCAGCTCCATCCGGCGGTCATCTGACATTCAATTTGCTGGAAATATCAAAACATCATATACCCATTGAAATGCAGCGCTTTTTGTTCCCATTTACCTTTATCGGTTTTGGGGTACTTGGAGCACTCTTCCCTTTTCACACATGGTCTCCTGACGGCCACGCATCAGCGCCCACGGCTGTATCCATGCTTCATGCAGGAGTATTGATGAAATTAGGCGGATACGGTGCATTCAGGGTAGCTATCTTTTTGATGCCGGAAGCCGCAAAAGAGCAGGCATGGATATTTATTATTCTGACTTCAATCAGTGTGGTGTATGGCGCTTTTTCTGCCATTGTTCAGAAGGATCTCAAATATATCAATGCCTATTCTTCAGTAAGCCATTGCGGGCTCGTTCTTTTTGCAATTTTGATGATGAATCAGGCAGCTATGAACGGCGCAATTATTCAGATGATCTCACATGGTTTAATGACAGCTCTTTTCTTTGCTTTAATTGGAATGATCTATGGTCGTACACATACAAGGATGATTAATGAAATGGGCGGTCTGATGAAAGTCATTCCTTTCCTTGGGGTGGTTTATGTGATAGCCGGTTTGGCCTCGTTAGGCCTTCCTGGATTCAGCGGATTTGTTGCTGAAATGACAATATTTGTCGGTTCTTTCCAACATACTGATGTATTCCATCGTGTGGTAACAATAGTAGCAACATCTTCAATTGTCATAACTGCAGTGTATATTCTTCGCGTTGTAGGAATATTATTACTGGGTCCGATAAATAATGACCATTATTTACACCTGACGGACGCAAAATGGCATGAACGTCTTTCAACAATAACGCTTGTCATAGGTATTACAGCAATAGGGATGGCACCTTTATGGTTATCAGATATGATTAATTTTAGTTTATCCTCGGTGATTGATAAACTTTCAGGTGTTAATGTTGCCGGATTATTTTAAATAATGAAAAAATGAAAGAATTAATGAATGAAAAAATAAGTGATAGATTTTCTTTTGCTTTAAGTATAAAGCCTTTAGCTTTCCTTATAATTCGTCATTCATAATTCGTAATTCTTAATTGATTTATATGAGTTTTAGCGATATCCTGAGTATGAGACACGAAGTAATGCTGACTGTGTTGGCATTAATTGTGCTCATTATTGATCTGAACCTGAGCAACAGGAATAAACAATTAATAATCCCTGTCACCTTATCTCTCTTTTTTATTAACACTGTTGTCGGGATGCTTCCTTTACATGATATAACGCTTTTTGGGGGAATGTATCGTTCAAGTGGTTTAATAAGATTGATGAAAAATATATTGAATATTGGAGTATTTATAATTTTGCTTCAATCAGTTACATGGTTAAAGCTTCCTGAAAACCGTGAAAAAATAAGCGAATATTTCATTTTACTGTTTTCAACATTAATAGGGATGAATTTTATGATCTCATCCGGAGATTTCCTGATGCTTTACCTTGGATTGGAACTTGCCACAATTCCTCTTGCAGCATTGGCCGCCTATATTCATCACGAGACAAAATCAGCAGAGGCAGGTATTAAATTGATTCTTACTTCAGCTTTATCTTCAGGAGTGCTCCTTTTCGGAATATCACTCATTTATGGATCAGTGGGTTCGATTTATTTTGATAAAATAACTGAACTGTATGCAAATACTCCATTACAGATTCTTGCATTTATATTTTTCTTTACCGGGATGGCTTTCAAACTTTCACTTGTGCCGTTTCATCTCTGGACAGCTGATGTTTATGAGGGAGCACCCGTTAATGTTACTTCCTTTTTGTCGGTAATCTCTAAGGGAGCTTCAGCTTTCATTCTGATCATCGTCATGTTCACTGTCTTTCATGCAATCACTCCGACCTGGAAAAATATTATCTATTTAATAGCTGTAGTGACAATGACAATCGGTAACCTGTTTGCCCTGCGTCAGAAAAATATGAAACGATTCCTGGCATTTTCTTCAATTGCACAGGCAGGTTTTATTCTTCTGGGTATTATTGGCGGAAATGAAATGGGGATGACTTCTGTGGTTTATTTTGTACTTGTTTATATTTTCTCGAACCTTGGCGCTTTCGGCGTAGTATCAGTTATTTCAACTGTGACAGGAAAAGAGTCGATGGATGATTACAACGGTCTCTATTCAACCAATCCGAAATTGAGCCTGTTGATGATGCTTTCTTTATTTTCATTGGCTGGAATCCCTCCGGTTGCCGGTTTCTTTGGTAAATTTTTCCTTTTCCAATCTGCTGCATCGGGAGGATATTACTGGCTGGTATTTATAGCTGTATTAAATGCAACCATTTCGCTTTATTATTATTTATTGGTCGTAAAAGCTATGTTTATCAATAAAAATGATCAGCCATTAGCTTATTTCAAAAGTGACAACCCGACAAGAATAGGCCTGGTTTTAAGTTGTGCAGGGATTATCGTATTGGGTTTCTGGAGCCAGATTTACGAACTGATCAACAGCCTGAGTTTCGGAGTAATTCACTAATGTATTAATTTGAAAGATTATGGTATTAAAAGCCAAACATATTGTTGAAGAAATAAACGGAACCCGTTGTACAATTGTTGAAAAAGGAGCATCTGCGGAACGTGTTGAGTTTCTCAAAGATCTTCTTGAATTCAATCAGTTTGAAGTATTGGTTGCCGAGGAATCCCCCGCAGATGAAGATCCCATAAAACATTTCACAATTGGTGTCACCGACCTGGTTTTTAATCCTGTAATTGCTGTCTATGAACTAAGACTGAAAACCCCTGACGGAAAGAAAGTCTCACCGGCTTTTTGGGAGCAGTATACCACTGAAAGCAAAGACGAGTATTGGGAATTCAGGAAATAAAGTTTATTAAGGGCAAAACCCTTTCAAATAAACCGTCACCTTAACCCGACCAATCAATATTGTTCCCGTTACTTCACTCATATCATATTCATATTTGTTGACCATTTATTGTGAACTTGTTGTGCACTTGCTGTGCCATTTCAGCACAGCCAATGCACAACAAGTGCACAGCAATAGCACAGCAATAGCACAGCAAGTGCACAGCAAACCCCTCTTTGGTACATTTTTGGACACCCGATGATGGGAGGAAACCAAATTGTAATTTCGGACAGAATTCAAAGCCGGGAAGGGAGAGGCTGAACGTTTCTGTTAAACAGCCACTTTATTAGTGAGAAATCATCTATATTTGATTGAAGATTGATGGCTATTAGAATAAAATGAAACGAACTTTTATAGGATTAAAAATAGAGGTTAAGCCCACGTTAGCTAAATTATTTTCGGATCTGAAAAGGAATCTTAATTCGGAAAACCTCAGGTGGACAGATCCGAATAATTTACATCTGACCCTTCGTTTTCTCGGAACTACGGAAGATTCCCAACTCATGAATCTTTACAGGGAACTCGATCAGTTAATACCCCGATATGGGCATTTTACATTGGGAATCAATGGCCTTGGTTTATTCGGAAAAAGTTCAGCTCCTAAAATATTATGGGCGGGAATTACCATGCCTGAAAGTGCTTATAATTTAGTCGGCGATATTGAGGAATTGGTGTGCAGGGAAGGATTTGAACCTGAAAAAAGGCCTTATTCGCCTCATCTCACCTTATGCCGGATAAAATCTATAATGAATCCTTCCCGCTTGAATGACCTGGTCAGTCATTATAAAGATACTCATTTCATCACCCAGGAAATAAGTGAGATCATACTCTTTGAGAGTGTTTTGAAGAGTTTTGGTGCTGTGTACGTTCCATTGAGAACTTTCGGCCTTAATGGTTAACAGGAATAGACACAACATTCTCGTTTCAGAAAGTCACAGAATGCAGTTCGAATTTTTCCTTGATCTTTTCAAGTAATTGGAATATTTCGATTTCATCATTTAAGCTGTAAAGAGGATCGGATTTTTCTATTACAGTATTAACAAAACCTTGTATTTGATCCGGAAGAGTAAAAGAAGGCGACAATGCAGTTCCTTTTTCCGAATTTATTTCAGATCTGTTCATAATAAAATCGAAGGTGCTTTTCTCTCCATTCCGGTAAATATATAATTTGTGAATCCTTTGATTTGCCTTATATAATATGGTCAGTGATGCTGTTGATCCGTTGGCGAAATTGATGTGGATGTTTAATATGTCAGGCTGCCTTGAAGGTGCCGTTCCGCAAAAAACATTAATCTTATGAACTTGTGTACCCTCAACCATGAGAATTAGCGACAGGTTATTTAGTAACACCTCTTTCAGATTGTCAGATTCAGATTGGACCGATTGCTTAATTTCAATATACGCGGGTCCGGATAGCGGAAACCCTTTCGGGGTTGATAATCCCCGAAAGGGTTTCTGAATCTCAGGCTGAGAAAGAAAGTTGTTTTGAATCTGAATATATGTGTTGCCTTCTTTAGCTAAAAGAATAAGTTCTTTACGTTCTTCTGTATTTAGTTCGAATTTATCCGTAAGAAACAGATGGCAGCCATTCCTGATGGCTAAAGAGAGGTACTCAAAAGTGCAGAATTTGGGGTCAAGGATTACTAAAGCGTCACAAATCATCGGGATTATCTCCGGCGAAGAAAAGATCAGGACCTGATTTAATTGCCGGGAAGTTTTATTATTGCTGGAATATATGCCATTCCACTCAACCTCATCTATTTTATTTAACGAGTCGAAAAACAGTTTCTCTGTTTCTTCCGAAAGGATGAGTGCTGCGCCTAACATGGTGAAACAAAATTAGGTCAATAAAGTAAAATTAAGTGTTGTATAGTTTGAGTTTAAAGGTTTTTTATCAACTATCGTATGTTGACAAAGCCGTATTTATTGATAATTTTGTAACTTAAGAATTACATGAATTGTTAAACGAATTTCACGGGGGAGGCTTTAGTCTGTCGTCTGGTGAAATGAACGATGAATGCATAGTAAAACTCATAATTCATAATTCATATTGTGTTTGAGGATACATTTCAGCATCAGGGGATGCGGAGAAGATTAGTAGAAGAATTGGAGAGAAAAGGAATAACCGATGAATCTGTACTTAATGCTATTGGCACTGTGCCACGCCATCTTTTTATGGATAACAGCTTTGTTCAATTCGCTTATGCTGATAAGGCCTTCCCGATTGCGGCTGGTCAGACAATTTCACAACCATATACTGTAGCTTTTCAAACACAGGCGCTTAACATTAAAAAATTTGACAAAGTGTTGGAGGTCGGTACAGGTTCAGGATATCAGGCAGCTGTCCTGTGTCAAATGGGAGCCAATGTATATACAATCGAAAGGCAAAAGAAATTATATGAATTTGCCAGCAAACTTTTACCGTCCATTGGCTATCACCCTCAATTCTTTTATGGCGACGGTTATTTGGGACTTCCAACATACGGCCCTTTTGACAAAATAATTGTTACAGCAGGAACTGACACTGTTCCTGAACCTTTAAAACAGCAATTAAAAGTCGGAGGGAGAATGGTAATCCCGGTTGGCAAAAGGAACAGACAGGTTATGAAAATTATAACCCGCATTAGTGAGACTGATTTTATTGAGGAAGACCGTGGCGGATTTGTTTTTGTTCCCCTTATCAAAGGAATCTCTAATTAATTAATTGAACATGCTGAATATCAAGAAATTTGTGTTTAATCCTGTTCAGGTGAATGCATTTATTCTTTGGGATGAAACGCTTGAATGTGTTTTAATCGATCCGTCTTGTTATTACCCGGAAGAGGAGGATGAATTGAAACATTTTATTGAAGGCTCTAAATTAAAACCTGTCAGGTTACTTAATACTCATGGACATTTCGACCATTTGATGGGTAACCGGTTTGTTGAAGAAAACTGGCATTTGAAATGCGAAATTCATAAGGAGGATGATTATTTGGTTCAGAGGTCAGCTAATCAGGCTTTAAATTTTGGAATAGACATGCTTCAGCCACCCTCTGCCGGACATTTTCTTAAGGACGGAGAGACTATTTCGTTTGGTAATTCTGAATTTAAAGTGATACACGTTCCCGGACATTCTCCTGGAGGGGTGGCATTCTATTCTGAAAAAGACGGTTTATTGATAACAGGGGATATCCTGTTTTACAGATCCATTGGCAGAACAGATCTTCCAATGGGTAATTATGACCTTCTTATCTCAGGTATTAAAAATAAATTATTAGTACTGGATGATGATGTTAAGGTTTATTGTGGTCATGGTCCTGAGACGACTATTGGCAATGAAAAAAGATATAATTCATTCCTGACTTTAAAATAATGAATCGCTTTTTATTAAAAACCTATTATGGCAACAGATAAATTTGTGAACCGACACATTGGCCCCAGGGAAAAGGAAATAAGGGAGATGCTCGATGTGATAGGTGTCAGATCCCTGGATGAACTTATCGATCAAACCATACCTTCAAATATACGTTCTGAAAGACCGTTAAATCTGGCTAACGGTCTTACGGAAAGGGAGTACTATCGTAAAATACTGAAACTTGCCAAGAAGAATAAGGTATTCAATACCTATATCGGCATGGGCTGGTACGATACAATTACTCCGGCAGTAATCCTTCGGAATGTTCTTGAAAATCCCGTATGGTATACGTCTTATACTCCTTATCAGGCTGAAATTTCTCAAGGCAGGCTTGAGGCTTTATTGAATTTCCAGACAATGGTTTGTGAGATGGCAGGAATGGAACTTGCCAATGCATCATTACTGGATGAGGCAACTGCCGCTGCTGAGGCGATGCACATGATGTTGAACTTAAGATCAAGGGCACAGGAGAAAGGAGGAGCCAATGTTTGTTTTGTAGATGAAATGATTTGGCCACAGACGCTTGATGTTCTGATTACCCGCGCTGAACCGCTTGGCATTGAATTAAAGATTGGGAATTTTAAAGAAGCCGTGCCTGCAGATAACTGGTTTGGTGCCGTTATTCAGTATCCTGATTCAGATGGTGAAATTGAGGATTACCGTGATTTCACTTCTGCTCTTCAGGCGAAAGGTTGTAAAGTAGCTGTGGCAACTGATTTACTTGCTCTTGCATTGCTTACACCTCCGGGTGAATGGGGAGCCGATATTGTCTTTGGTTCAGCACAACGTTTTGGAGTGGCTATGGGTTACGGGGGCCCTTCGGCAGCTTTCTTTGCTTCGCGTGATGCCTATAAAAGAGATATGCCTGGAAGGATAATAGGTGTTTCCAAAGACTTTTATGGTAAAACCGCCCTGAGGATGGCATTACAAACAAGGGAACAACATATTAAAAGAGAGAAAGCGACCTCCAATATCTGTACTGCACAGGCTTTGCTTGCTACAATGGCCGGGATGTATGCCGTCTGGCATGGACCCGAGGGAATCAGGGCTATTGCTGATCGGGTACACAGTATTGCTGTTCTTCTTTCAGATGAAATAACCAAATTGGGATACACACAGGAAAACAAAAACTATTTCGATACGATTCGCATTGCCCTGCCGCGTCACGTCAAAAGAGAAGATATTGAATGGCTTTCACTTGACCTGGAAATGAATTTCCGTTATTTCGATAACGGACAGGTGGGTCTCAGCATTGATGAAACCACCAATCTTGAAGATATCAACTGGATTTGTGAAGTATTTGCCAAAGCTGCCAATAAGCCCATTCCTCATATCAATTCCATCCCTGAAAATCTTAAAGTCGATGAAAAATTTCTAAGAAAGTCAAAATATCTCAAACAGCAGGTCTTCAGTAAATACCGTTCCGAGACTGAAATGGCAAGATATATAAAAAGGCTTGAGAAAAAGGATATTTCACTTGTGCATTCAATGATTTCACTGGGATCCTGCACCATGAAACTGAATGCAGCAACTGAAATGCTTCCGTTAAGCTGGATCGAATTTAACGGCATTCATCCGTTTGTTCCCAAAAATCAGGCCATGGGTTATCATGAAATGATGGAATCATTGCGGCGTGACCTTGCTGAAATAACCGGTTTTGCAGATGTTTCTCTTCAGCCTAATTCAGGAGCGGCAGGTGAATATGCCGGTTTGATGGTGATTCGTGAATACCATAAAAGCCGCGGACAGGATCAGAGGAATATCGCATTGATTCCTTCTTCTGCTCATGGCACTAATCCTGCGAGCGCTGTAATGGCCGGTATGAAAGTTGTCGTGGTTCCCTGTGATGAGAAAGGTAATATTGATGTTGAAGCTTTGAGAGCTAAAGCGATAGAATATCAGAATGAGCTTTCCTGTTTTATGGTGACTTACCCTTCAACTCATGGAGTATTTGAGTCTTCAATTACCGAAATGTGCGAAATAATCCATCAAATGGAGGACTGGTTTACATGGACGGGGCAAATATGAATGCACAGGTTGGGCTTACAAATCCGGCTATAATCGGAGCAGATGTTTGTCACCTGAATCTTCATAAAACTTTTGCGATTCCTCATGGGGGAGGAGGCCCCGGAGTAGGTCCGATTGCGGTTGCAAAACATCTGGTTGAATATTTGCCTGCCCATCCTGTTATGAATAATGGTCATGTAGGCATACATGCTGTTTCATCTGCTCCCTGGGGAAGCGCTTCTGTTTTACCGATAACTTATGGTTATATTAAAATGCTTGGAGCAGACGGACTTGCCGAAGCCTCAAAAATCGCAATTCTCAATGCGAATTATATTGCCTCCCGGCTGAAAGATAATTATGGAATTGTTTATACAGGGGAGAACGGCAGGGTAGGTCATGAATTGATTCTGGAGGCCCGTCATTTTAAAAATTCTTCAGGAATTACAGAATCTGATATTGCAAAACGTTTGATGGATTATGGATTTCATGCCCCCACTCTTTCATTTCCTGTTCATGGAACCTTGATGATTGAACCGACAGAAAGCGAGTCCAAAGAGGAACTTGACCGCTTTGTTGAAGCCATGAATTCAATTTATGAAGAAATAAAAGAGATTGAGACAGGTAAAGCTGACAAGGAAGACAATGTGCTGAAAAATGCCCCGCATACAGCCGAGGTGTTGACTGCCAATGAATGGACGCATCCCTATTCAAGGGAAAAAGCTGCATATCCGTTGAAATGGCTTCGTGAAAATAAATTCTGGGTTCCGGTCAGCAGGGTCGATGATGCATATGGTGACCGTAATCTCTTTTGCACCTGTGAACCTCTTGAAAGTTATCAGGAAGATTGATGATAAAGAAATGAAATCTGTGAAAATTTGTGTAATCTGTTGTGAATTAATAATATGTAATTCCTAATTCCTAATTCGTAATTAAAAATGCTCCTCTTTCCTAACGCCAAAATCAATATCGGTCTGAATATAATCCGAAAGAGAAGTGATGGATTTCATGATATTGAAACACTCTTTTGTCCGGTAGGGTTGAAAGATGGCCTTGAATTTATAGAAAACAAATCGGGGAAGGTGAATTTCACTTCAAGCGGATTATCACTTGACATAGAACCATCAAATAATATGGTTGTAAAGGCTTACAGGTTGATGGCGGATCTTTTCCCTCTCCCGGGAATTGATATCCATTTGCATAAAGTTATCCCTTTTAATGCCGGTCTGGGAGGAGGCTCTTCGGATGCGGCTTTTATGCTTAAAGGCTTGAATGAATATTTTAATTTGAAGTTGTCAAATGAAGTATTAAGGGAGTTTGCTCTCAAGCTTGGAGCGGATTGTCCTTTTTTTATCGAAAATAATTTCAGCATTGCCAAAGGTATAGGGGAAGTGCTTGAAAATATTGAAACAGATCTGAAAGGGTATCATTTATTGATTGTAACACCACCCTTTGGAGTCAGTACAAAAGAAGCCTACTCCTCTGTTGTGCCGGCAACACCTGAAAACTCCCTTGGAGATTCTGTCAGGATAAATCCCGAAAATTGGGGAGACTTAATTAAAAATGACTTTGAACCGGTAGTTTTTAAGAGATATCCTGAAATCGGCGCGATTAAAAAAAACCTGAAGGAACATGGCGCCATATATGCTTCGATGTCCGGCAGCGGTTCTTCAGTATTTGGATTGTTCAGATCTGATCCTGAATTAACAATTCATAATTACCCCAAAGGATATTTTGTCTGGAAGGAATACTTATGATCCGGGTATCCCCCGGGCATAAACTATTCATCTAAGTCCAAAATAAAATATAAACAACTCCCTCAAAAAAATCCCCTTCATACCTCAGGAAGCCCAATTTTTATATCTGATCCCGGGAGAACTTAACCGTACCTCCCATGTACCATGACCGTATTAAGTCCATAATATAAACACTATTCATACACTATCTAGTCGAACGTGAAAAACCCCGTTTTTTCAAAATGTGTATTTCAGGTTCCATCCCTTGGCGAATAGGTGCCAGATTAACCGGGCAAAAATGGCCAATACTTCAGCTTTTAATCGCTGAAGCATTTTCCTTAGATTAAACCCTGCTGCGGCAAGCAGGGTATTGACCAAATCGCCTACTTCATCCATGAGATAATTACGGCCCATTCTATGGTCTTGTTTAAGGTGTCCTATCACCGGTTCTATGCCTGCCCTTGCCCTAAATCGTTTGCGCATTTTTTGTTTCTGATAGTTGTTCGCACAAGCCGGTAATTTTGATGGGATGATGATCTGAACCCCGTTTATGGTCTTCCTCCCTTTATAACCCCTGTCCACAATCCCGGCTTTCGGTCTGTGGCCAGTTATCCTTTCTGTTTGTTCTAACTGTGGCAAAAGAGTATCGCCATCATAAACATTGTCTGTAAAACCCATTGCCCCAACAATGATCCCGGATTTACGTGTTCTGGCTATCGAACTTTTGTTGCCGAATTCATATTTCTTTGCCTCCTTCCCTTTGGCGATGCACTTCACATGAGGCTGATGCAAACTGTAAACCTTGTCGCTACTGCCTCTTTCCTGTGTCAATACCCTGTTGAAAATGGATAACTGTCCGGCATATTTTTCTTTCTGTTCCCTGTCCATCTTACGCTCAATGTCGCGAACAACCCTGCCGGTAATAACTCTTATCCTGCGGGCAGCGGCCAGCGCTTTTTTCCGGCGACGTGGATGGCTATGGAACCGCTGATCAATCATCAACTGTTTAAGTTCTCTTTGGTAGCTCTGCCTCAATTGTATCTTCTCTTTAATTGCTATCTTCCTACACTTCCCGATGATCTTCTTTTGCAGTTTCACATCGGTAGGAAAGGTGATGTTCTTTTCCTGAACAGTGGTATCAATCAAAACCTCGTCTTCCTGGATTTCTTTACGCGGAAACAACTGGACAGACATCCTGAGCAAGAGCTCCGATCCCTTTTCTCCAATACGTTTACGAAACTTGATCAGTTCTGTCCGGTCAAAGGGCAGTTCATGCTGGAAATAAAATTCCCCACAGAAATATTGCCAGTAAGGGTTTTCAACCCAACGGTCCAATACGCTCTCATCACTTTCATTAAACATCCGTTTCAAAAGAACTATACCTGCAATGGTACGAATTGGAACACAGGGCCTTCCATTGTCCTGGCAATAATAAATGCTTAACTCTCTCTCCAATTCTTCCCACTTAATCTTACCGGACAGAAGTACTAACTCATGGTTTTCTTTGATGAAATGTTTAAGCGGAACTTTAAACATTTCTAACTGAGGGTCGTTTTCTTTTTTTCCAATCATTTCTGCAAGGTTTTCCGCCAATTTACCGAAAATCCTGCAATTTATAAGGCATAAATCTCTAAACTTTTCAACATACAATTGTTGATAATCAAATATTTATACCTCAATAATCCTATTTCTCACGTTCGACTATCTAAACACTATTTCTCCACTAATTAGTGCAGAAAGTGAATTAGTGCAGAAATAGTGCAGAAGGTATTGTCTTGGTATGGCCTTGGTGTGGCTTTGTATGGGGCAATGTAATTTGCCTCAGACGACAAATCGGACAAAAAGCCATCCATAAATTGTATGCAAAGAAAGGTTGGCATGCAATGTTCTGCGGGAATAAGTTGTGGATCATGACAGCAGCAACAGTCATTATGGATTAATGCAGAAAAACATCAATAAGATTTCGGACGAAACCTTCAATAAGCGAATTGTTCGGGTTGGAGGCTTATATCGAACTCTGGTTAATAAATTTCTTATAACAGTGACGAATAGGGATTCAGAAATGATCTTCCCATTTATTTAAATTCTAAAGGGAATTTCTGACTGAATTCCACTGTTTCGTTACCTTTTTTCGATGGTTCGATTGTAAAAGGCCCTTCATCCTTTGAGGTGATTTTTCCGCTCATTATTTCCTGAAGCATCTGTAATTCCGGCAAGTCACCTTCAGATGTGACCTTTAGCCAATTGGTTCGTGGCAGAATCAAAATCTGCCGTCATTTTTGTCTCGGTTGAATGCTTGTCAAGTCCAAAGAAATTCCGCCAGCCCATAAGATTCTGGATGGTAGATGGTTCAGGGTACAACATGAGAAATGAATAATTTTCATTCTTTTTGTCATAGAGGTTGCCGTCTATGATATTCTCTTTTTTATGGGCAAGATAGATCCGGTTGGGACAATCATAGAAAATATTGTTTACCACTTTGTTGTTAAAGCACAGGCCGGTTCGTCCATCTTGTTTTCTTGCTGATTGTACCATATTAATGCAGACGGCATATAGTTTTACTTTACCAAAGAAATTATGGGCAATGATCAGCTTATCATTGCAATCGGCGCGGATAGCCGCACCATGTACATAAGGAGGTTTCCATCCTTCAGGCAGTTCCGTCATTGCGGATATCCCAGAAAACATTATGGTCTACAAGATTCTGATCAAAGTCCATTTCCATATAAAGGCTTGCTGTCACAGTTTGAATATTGGAAAACACATTATTGGTAATTCTGCAATTGACGTGGTCGCAATCAAACCAAACACCGGCCGCATGGTTAATATCCCTTATTGATGTTTCCACGGATCATCAGATTCTTGCTGACATGAAATTTAATGGCAGCGCACTCGTACATTCTTTCAAGATTCAGCAATCCGATATTTTCAATCAGATTATTTTCAATCAGGGAATAATCTGCATTAATTGCCCCTGCAATCCCACAGATTCCTGCATTACGGATGATATTATTCCTGATGATATGATGACCGCTGATTTCCTGCTTTTGTGCGTCCCAGCTTTGAAGTCCGATATCCAGAGCGCAGGCGTGTGCCTGATTGATCACATTGTTTTCAACGATCCAGTGGTGTCCCCTCATTGTACTTACGGCTGCCCTTTGAGGAACGGGAAGTCCGTCACCTGACTGTTCGAATGTGAATCCGCTTACATGGATATACCCCAAGCCATACTCCCGGGGAGCAAAAATCTGTTCACGGGTGGTGATTTCAATAACGTCCTTTAAAGGATCATAACCCCTTTGGCAACCTGAGGTGGAGCCTTAATCCGGGATCTTCGACCCAAAATGCACTGTCGGTTTTCGTTAATTCGGTTATCTTGTAAACCTGCTTTAACGGCGTTCCATTAATAAAAACCATTCCGCGAAACATCATGGCTCTCGTCATCCATTCAGGATCATTGGGCTGGCCGTAAACTGTGAGATAATGATAGGCATTGCGGATGGAAAAAGGATTGTAGGCTTTGAAAAAATCTTCCGGTATATCTGCCATCTGTACTATTGTTGTCCTGTCGTATCCCGCATATTCCATCCTGTACTTGGACGAAGTTCCGGCTTCCAGACTTCGGAGCCTTTCACAACAACTTTTTCTCCTTTGGCAGCTTCATAGGTTATCATTCTTTCAGGCGACGTTCCTCCTCTTGCCGGCTGAATACATTCACGGTAAATCCCTTCATGTACAATTACCTTTTCTCCCGGCTGAAGGATTTTTGCTGCTGCGTTGATTGTTTTATAAGGCCTTTCCAGTGTGCCCGGATTGGAGTCTGAGGCATTTGGATTCTCCTGTGCGACATGGAAAACTTTGGTATAGTTAGTCTGGTCATCCCAGAAAGGGAATTGTGTTCCGTCAGGGAGCAGATCAAAATCCCCTCTTGAGACAGAAGTTTCACTTCTGCTAAGGGAAGATTCGTTCTTTTTTGATCCTTGTCTGTTATGGGCTTGCGTACTTGTTATGATTGCAAGAAAAAGAATCAACAGCATATAGAATCTTATCTCTGAAAACTTATTCAACCTTCTAAATGCCGGGTGAAAAATATATTCTTTCATATTCTTTTAATTTTAATCATTTTATCTTCAAATCTTCAAATCAGCATATCATCACATACTTGCATCGGCTCTTTTCTTCCTTCAGCCTTTAGTCTTTAGCCTTTATCCTCTTTAATCATTCAATTCTGAACCAGTCAAAATCACTAAAGCCTGAACTCTTTTCCATATTGGGATTGATACAGAAAATGCCAATCTTGGCTCCAATCCAGCGTCCTTTTTTGGCTTTAAACTCTGTTCCCAGGTGTGAATATTCCTTTCCGTCCTGACTGTAATAAAACCTGCAAACCGCATTATCCTCAACGCTTACTTTGAAATAAACCGTATTTGTATTTAAGGGAGCGCTTGCAATTTCCCGCGGATTTCCTCCGCAGGTCTTGTTATCGCCTTCACACAAGGATATTTTGTACCCTTTTTCAGTTTTTGACAGGGCTATGTAAGAGTAGGTTTCACCCATGATGATCAAGCCTGCCTTTTCATTCTCTTTTTGCGGATGGAAAGTCAGGCAGGTGGTTCCGCTGAATACAGGCGCTGGAAATTTCTGAAGAAGCAAATTCGGAGCATACCAGGGATTGCCATTCTCTGTAAGAACCTGGTTGGAAAAGAGCCGCATAAATCCCTTGTTTGCCGTCAGGGAATAGAATCCCGGCTGGCTGTTTGCCCACCATTGCCATTGTAATCCTAATTGTTCAGCATTGAATTCATCACTTGTCTGGGGATTTTCAATAGGCCAGCTTTTGCCTACATTGGGTTTTTTGTAAGTTAAAACAGGCTCTCCGATTCCGTCTCCGTTAATGTCTTTGCCTATGATCGGCCAGCCGTTGATCCATTCTGCAGGCTGAAGATGAACAATACGACCATAAGTGCCTTTGTCCTGAAAATGAATAAACCACCATTCGCCGGTTTGTGTTTCGACCAATCCTCCCTGGTGAGGTCCGTTGATTTCGGTATTACCCTGGTGCATAACCGTTTTTTGTTCATAAGGTCCATAGATATTTTTAGACCGCAATGCCGCCTGCCATCCTGTCGGCACTCCGCCTGCAGGGGCCAGAATGTAATAGTATCCATCTTTCTTTATAAACTTGGGGCCTTCAATGGTCGGTTGGTCTTTCTGATCATCGAAAATTACAGTACCGTTATCCAGCAATCTTTTACCGTCTGGACTTAACTTGTGCAAATAGAGAATACATGCGCAGACTTTACTTCTCACAAGGTAGGCATTTCCGTCATCATCCCAGAGGGGGCAGGGGTCTTCCCAATTAACCACATCTGCAACCTGAACTAATTCCCATTTACCCGCAGGATCTTCAGTAGAAGCCATAAATAATCCATCGGTCGGGGTGCAGAAGTATACATAGAATTTCCCGTTGTGATAACGAATGGAGGGAGCCCAGGAACCTTCTCCTGCCTGAATATGGTCATAGCGCTGAAGAGGAAGCTTATCATATACATGGCCAATGATCTTCCAGTTTACCAGGTCTTTTGAATGCAGAACAGGAATCCCGGGTGTGCAGTTGAAACTGGATGCCACCATATAATAATCATCTTTTACCCGTATCACATCAGGATCGGAGTAATCGGCATAGATAATGGGATTTTTGTACGTACCATCCCCATTGTCAGGCTGCCATACCTGCCCTTTTAAAGGTAGTATCAATATGTTTAACAGTGATAAGCAGAGAAGATAATTTCGGAATGTTTGGATATTCATTAGATGTATTGAATTTTAGTAATTTAAGCTCGCAATGTTTTTGACAGATACTATTTTCCCCTGCGAATTATTGATAAGGGGGAAAGTACATAATCGCCATAAAATTAACCTAAAGATGTCTCCTGTACAAATTATTTGCACTCGTCTTTAAGCCTGTTTTTTTATAGAATTTTGCATTATAAATATAAAAACAGTAATTAATCCAATAATCTTTAATTGTCAGCAAGAGTTTTTTGACGATTTTTAGTTTTTCTGGAATTGTTTATCTGAATCCCCCCGGCCCTGTATTCTGATTTTTCACCTTCACACTGTCGACAATGTACGGGCTGTCACCCCTCCAGGGAAGGGCAGCATTTTTCTGTTCATAATGAACGATAATATTGTCTCCCTGCAATTGATCAAGCTTATATGCCAGATTCTTATCTGTCACAGAAAAAAGAAATTTCTCTGACGCTATAGTCACGTTGGCGCTGCTTTGGACGCTGCTAAGGATCATTTCACCTTCATAGGTCTTAAATATTGCCCCTTTCCGGGAAAACTTCTGGAGCAATCCTGCACGGTATCCGTCGCTATAAGTGAAAAAATATTTCCAGTAAATGAAAATACCCAACACAATAATAATCAGGATGATAAAACGGTATAGAAACTTTTTCATACAAAGGAGATTTTATTTATCAAACGTTAGAATTCATATTGACTATTCTGATTAAAAATACGAATTTTGTCTGATAATTCATATAACTTTTATTCAATGGCCGACGAAAGACAAATTATATTTTCGATGTATAAGGTAAGCAAGACTTACCCCCCTCAAAAAACAGTAATCAAAGATATCTCCCTTTCATTTTTCCTGGGTGCCAAGATAGGCATTATTGGGCTGAATGGCTCGGGAAAGTCAACCCTGATGAAGATTATCGCGGGTCTTGATAAGGATTTTAACGGTCAGCTTGCCTTCTCGCAAGGATATACAGTGGGTCATTTGTCGCAGGATCCTCAGCTCGACGAATCGAAAACGGTGATGGGGATTGTTCAGGAAGGAGCACAGGAAATAGTGGACATCCTTAATGAGTATGAAGAGATCAACCAGAAATTTGCCCTGCCTGAGGTGTATGAGAATCCTGATGTCATGGAAAAGCTGATGGACAGGCAGGCTGTATTGCAGGAAAAGATCGATGCCACTGACGCATGGAACCTGAATAACAAGCTGGAAAGGGCGATGGATGCCCTGCGCTGCCCTGACGGGGATACGCCTGTGAGCATACTTTCAGGCGGTGAGCGACGCCGTGTGGCTTTGTGCAGGTTACTCCTGAAACAGCCCGATATCCTTCTTCTTGATGAGCCTACCAACCACCTCGATGCCGAATCGGTGGAATGGCTGGAACTTCACCTTCAGCAGTACAAGGGAACCGTGATCTGCATTACCCATGACCGTTATTTCCTTGACAATGTGGCAGGCTGGATACTGGAACTCGACCGCGGGGAGGGAATTCCCTGGAAGGGCAACTATTCAAGCTGGCTCGAACAGAAACAGAAGCGGCTGGAGATGGAAGAAAAGGGTATCTCGAAAAGGAGGAAAACCCTTGAAAGGGAGCTGGAATGGGTAAGAATGAGCCCTAAAGCAAGGCAGGCCAAATCGAAGGCAAGGCTGGGAGCTTATGAAAGATTACTGAACGAAGATGTCAAACAGAAGGAGGAAAAGCTGGAAATTTTTATTCCCAACGGTCCCAGGCTGGGCGATAAGGTTATTGAGGCGCACGGAGTTTCCAAGGCATTCGGGGAACGTCTGCTTTTCGAGGGACTTGACTTCTCGCTTCCTCCCAATGGAATAGTGGGGGTTATAGGGCCCAACGGGGCAGGCAAAACAACTTTGTTCCGGATGATCCTTGGACTGGAGAAAATCGATTCAGGTACTTTCAAAGTGGGGGAGACAGTAAAGATTGGCTATGCCGATCAGTCGCACAAGGATATTGACAATAATAAATCTGTTTACCAGGTACTTTCGGGAGGAAGTGACGAGGTTATAATAGGAGGGAGGCCGATCAATGCAAGGGCTTATGTGGCGCGGTTTAACTTCAGCGGGGCAGATCAGGAGAAGAAATGCGGGGCGCTCTCGGGAGGAGAGAGGAACAGGCTTCACCTTGCCTTGACACTGAAATCAGGGGCTAATGTATTATTGCTTGATGAACCGACAAATGATATCGATATCAATACCCTGCGGGCGCTGGAAGAAGGGCTGGAGAATTTTGCGGGATGTGCTGTGGTCATTTCACATGACCGCTGGTTCCTTGACCGCATTGCAACTCATATACTTGCTTTCGAAGGAAATTCACAGGTTTACTTCTTTGAGGGTTCTTATTCGGAGTACGAGGAGAACAAGAAGAAACGTCTTGGAGATGCCTCGCCGCACCGGATAAAATATAAGAAACTGATAGGTTAGAGCAAGAGGGGAAAGAGATGAGAGAGGAGAAATTCTCACACTCTCACCTTCGCCCTCTCTCTTCTACTCCATTTCATTCCTTATGTTGATACCTACATTCTTCCCATACCAAAAAACAGGAAGGTCAGGATTTCAAGATCGGTAGTCACGTCATCAGGTGTCGAGTTTTGCCTGATGAAAACAGGGTACCACTCCTGCTTTGATTCTTTGCCAAGAGAACGAGCTCCTGTATTGGGAGGGGTGGGAATAATCGAGCGCCTGTTATCCGATAATATCATCCTGTTGAAGGAATTGGGATTGTTGGGATTACAGTTCTGAAAAACCATCGATGCATACGTTTCATCCCCGATCTTAATCTCCGAGATGCCAAACAACTCATTGTATTCCACAGAAAACTTCCTGTCATTGATTGTCCCGCTGACTCTGTGAATGATGGCAGTGCCCAGCGAACCTGCGGCTGAATGAATGGTATCCTCCAATGAGCTGATTTTCTGCCTCTCCGCACCGGTTGAAAGTACCTGTATCATCCTCTCGTAGGTAAAGTTGCCTATGGAGGTCGTATCCATGTAAATCTTCCCGATAAGGGGTTCCAGAGGACGCACGTCTGATTCACCTCCCATTGTCGATGAAGTGACTTTCTGGGCCCATTTCATGCGGATCAGGATATTCGGGCCGCCGAAAAAGAATATGGTTCTCAGCAGATTCTGATTTTCAGTGACCGAATAGTCCATTCCAAGTCCCGTTAGACCTGTGAACAGTTCCGCAAGGGCTGGTTTAAGGCTGACGGGCTGATTGGTTTTCAGTTTTTCGATGTAATTAAATTGTGCAATGGTATCACTGCCCTTCACAAGACAGGCAACAAAATTTTGTCCGCCCTTCAATGCCCCCGTGCATTTCATCAGGCAGCGGTCTGAATTGGGAAACCAGCTCAGCACCTCTTTTTCCCGGTCTTCGAGAGTACCTGTAATGACCTTTCCAACGAGGGTACTATCTATCCTGACAGCTTCCCTGAACAACGTCCGGAACAGTTCCCTGAACTGCTGAGGAGAAATCCACCTTGCTTCTTCGATATAGGAGGCAGGATTCTCATTCTCTATTTCGACAGATGCCTCGTTTGAGGCAACAACCTGATCTTCCTGTCTGATTGTGACATTTAGTGTCCACAAGGCAGTAAGGCTTCTCGGTTTTTTTCCTAAAAAGGAATGAATGTCAATGGTATAGCCTGTACTAGGTTCCGACAGGGTAAATTTATTCTGCGGTTTGCCACCGAACCTGTTGATAAATATATAATCCGCTTTTTTAGGGAAAACAACATCAGATACATTTAGTTTTGCCTTGAGATCCTGCCGGATATCGTTGAAGATTGAATCGCGGATATTACTGACCAGCAGATAGTTCGGGAAGGTCGATTCGCTTTTCCACTGAAGAGTATGGCTGAATACAGCCACCCTGGCTTCCTGTGCGGTAAGAAAAACGGGGAGAAAGAAAAGAAGAAGAGCGGCAATTTTTTTCATTTGATCAGGATAGGGTCTGTAAATAAATGTCAGTTTTAACTTATGAGTCAGCTAAACGTTTGAATTCCATCTTTAAAGTTATAAAAATTTATCCGATTATTAAACAGCATGATTTACCTCTTCCGAAACCCGGATGAGTTGATGCTTAAAAGAGATAGATTAATCTGGATTTGCTTGAACTTTACCGTAAGATAAAGCTATAAAAACAAAACATCTGCGTAAGTTTATCTTCCTCTCCGATAGATTGGGGAATACCACCGTCATGTTTTCCGGAAAATTCAAAAAATATTATTCAGGAAAGAAAAATATATTCAACGCTCAGTTACCCCTAATAAAAAGCCGTACCATCTCCGGTGATTATTCGTACTTTATTCGTAGATTATTCGTAGATCATTCGTATATTATACGAATAAAATACGAATAATCTACAAATAGTCTACGAATAAAATCCGGCGAAGGTACGGAGATAATAAGACCATGTATAAAACAGGAGTAAAGTCAGGTATGGACCATCGGCCGGGCTGTTATTTGGATGATACTTAGCCGGTCATTCCGAAAAGATTTCTTTTCATCTGTCATATTTGACTTTGGTTTAAATATAGGTGTTAAAATTCAGGTATATTTGTAATAGAGTTTCCTGATCTTTTAACTGCCTGACGCCATGAATCATTTTGACAACCTTTTCAAAGGACTGTGCCTGGGAAGCCTCGTTGCAGGCCCTCTCTCTGCTTTTCCGCAGGACAGACCAAATTTCATGCTCATCATTGCCGACGATGTCAGCTTTAACGATGTAGGCTGTTACGGCAACAAGGTCGTCAAAACGCCCAATATCGACAGATTGGCCCGCGAAGGAGCCGCCTTTACAAATGCTTTCCTTACCGCAAGCTCATGCAGTCCGAGTCGTTGCAGCATCATCACAGGGAGGTATCCTCACTGTACCGGGGCCGCTGAATTGCACACCCCTCTGCCTCCTGATCAGATACCTTTTCCGCTTTTATTGAAGGAGAAGAATTACTACACCGCCCAGGCCGGAAAGTGGCACATGGGGCCTTCGGCACACCGCGCCTTTGACAGATATACTGATGGCAACGGTTACGATAACGGCGACGGTGGCGAGAACAATTGGGTGAAGTTTCTGAAAGAGAGGCCAAAAGATAAACCTTTCTTCTTCTGGCTGGCTTCCTTTGATGCTCACCGCCCCTGGGGGGCCGATACCTTTAAAATCACCCACGACCCTTCGAAGATCATTATCCCGCCTTACTTGGCCGACACTCCTGAAACCCACCGTGATATGACCTCCTATTACAATGAGATCGGACGTTTTGATTATTATATCGGAAAAGTAAGGGAGGAGTTGGAAAGGCAGGGCGTTCTCGATAATACTCTTATCATCGTGATAGGCGATAATGGCCGCCCCTTCCCGCGATGCAAGACAAGGGTTTACGACAGCGGCATGCAAACCCCTTTCGTGGTCTTCTGGCCGAAGGTAATGAAAGAGAAGGGAACACATCCTGAGGGCCTGGTTAGCTCGATCGATATTGCCCCGACGATACTTGAGCTTGCCGGGGTTGAGATGCCGTCGTATTTTCAGGGTAAAAGTTTTGCGCCGATGCTGAAGAATCCTTCTGCTGAAACAAGAGCCGCCGTATATTCCGAACACAACTGGCATGATTATGAGGCATTTGAGCGGATGATACGGACAAAAGATTTCCTGTACCTGATTAACGAGCGTCCCAATCTGACCAACTGCGGACCTGCTGACTCAAAAACTTCACCGTCACAGGCCTCTTTGAACCGGCTTCGTGATTTGGGAAGATTGACACCAGCCCAGGCCGATGTATTTGTCGTGCCCCGCCCAACAGAGGAACTCTACGATGTAAGGAGCGATCCGGAACAATTGCTAAACCTGGCTTCTGTACCCCGGTATCAGAAAAAACTGGAAGAGATGTGGGGAATGCTGAAAAAATGGCAAGCGGATACCCGCGATTTCGTTCCTGAGCATCTTACCCCTGACCGTTTTGACCGTGAGACAGGGCTGCCGTTAAAACGGAATTGATCCTGAAGGTTTTAAATCCTGACTTGATCGAATTTCTTTGATTATCAATTATCAATCAAAGATTATTGCAGTTAATTTCAAATTGTAATACTACAATGCGAATTATCCTGCACAAATTTAAACATCTCCCATTATCTGTTTGTTATAAAACCTGATAGCTAATAAATTATAATGATTAATTAAATCTACAAAAATGGCAAAATTTTTAATTAAAGCCTCCCTGACTGCGGATGGAGTAAAGGGGCTGCTGAAAGAGGGCGGTACGGCCAGGAAAAAAGTTATTGAAAAGATGCTTACCGATCTTGGGGGAAAATTGGAGTCATTTTATTTTGCTTTTGGCTGTCATGATGTGTATGCCATCGGTGAATATCCTGATGAGGCATCGGCTGTCGCGACTGCATTAACGATCAATGCCACGGGACTTGTGGAATTGGAAACCACGGTACTGATTGAACCTGAAGTGATTGACAAGGCAGTAAAGAAGACTGTTCATTATCGCGCCCCGGGGAAGTAGAATAAGACTACAGTCGAATGCCTGAAGGCTATAGGAAAAATAATTAAGTAATTAAGGACTAAGGAATTAAAGAATAATTTATCTGTTCTATATTCCTGACATATTGAATTATAACTCTGTGGGGCTCTTTTTTTCTCCGCGAAACTCTGTGAAACTTTCTTAAAATAAAAGTCATTACAAAGAGATAACTGAGATAATCACTGAGAGTGAAACCCTGTATCTTAACACTTAATCATCAATCATATCATTTCCCTTTATAAAATTCCTTCAGCATTCTGGCTGTGATCTGAACCATCTTTTCACCTGAACCCGGTACAATGGTAGCACAGCAGACTTCGTAACCCCCGTCGGCAAAATCCTTCCTTGTCGGAACGTAACCGGCTTCGTTGGTGTCGGTTAGTTCACCGATCATAATCGGTTTTCCGGGGAAAATGTTTTTAAGGGCCATACTATGTTCTGCAAATACTTCTCCCGGCATGGTGATCAGTGCTATATGGTTGAAGCCAAGAAGTGAAAAAGGCAGCTGCAGTTTCTTCTCCTTAAGCTGATAAAAACCGATTGCCCAGCCCCGCATCATAAGATCAAGTTTTTTCTTCAGTAGCACGGGGTCAAAATTTGTATTTGAAAGGCTGTCGAAACCTTTAAAATCAGATGGTTTTGAGCTGTACATGTCAGGTGTCACATCAAAATCCTCTTCCCGGTGGATATAACGGAATGATTTCAGAGGTTCTGATTTCAATGAGGCCAGTGAATCCGTTACAATCTTTGCCAGCGCACGTCCGAAACGCTCTGTTTCCGCCTCGCCGTAATCGGTGAAAACGGGTTTAATGTCTCCGCAGGGACCGTTGATGAACAGGGTGGGTGTTCCGGTCTTTTTTGATATTTCTCTTGTCAGTACTCCGGGATAGTCCGCTGAAAATTGTTTAAAGGTCGAGCCGCTGAAGATTACAGGATGGCATGAAAACCTTACCACTGTACCAAGGGATGTCCCGTCAGTTTTAAGGAAGGACAGCACTTCGAGATCAGGGTCAATTGGACCGTTTAAGAACAATTCCTTCGGTATCTTATCAAGGACCGCCTGAGAGAGAGATGATTGCTTTTTCCCCGGTCTGACTCCGCGGGTCGAATAAGAAGGGCTGTAAATGTTCACCCCATACCGGATAAAATCCTCCACCTGTCCTCTTGCATCGACCGTGCCCTTTTCGATTGAAACTTTGGTACCGCGGCTGTAGTTTATAGTAAAGGCTCCGAGCTTTTCACCGGGCTTCGCCCGACGATTGACACTAAACCCGGTCGCATTATACCGACCGTATGCGACCTTGGCAGGTTCTGCCTTTTCACGGGCCTGCAGAATCACCTTGCTCAACACACCCCCCAGTTTGATATTGTCGGGATCCATACCTGAATGTGTATGACTGCAACTGACCAGGATATGGTCGGCCGATATACCGGTTTCCTTTGTGATCTCCTCTTTTATCTCATTTGTCTGCTTCCTTGGCATCTCCATATAATCGAGCGTGATCAGTACCACAGGACTTTTGCCGTCATCGATCCAAAGGGCTCCGCCGTACAATTCGTCATGAATGGTCCAGTCACCCATTTTCCCGCAGCCGGATATAGGCGCTTTTGCAATACCGATCCTGACTGTTTTTGCGTCTTCCGCTTTTACAGAAGCACTCGTCAGCAAAAGACAGCAGAAAGCAACCCAAATAATTATAAATTGTCTCATAAGTTTGTTTTCTAAAATCTGAATTGATTTTTTATCCGTCCATCATGCTATTCCAGAAACAAAACTAAACATTTTAATAAAACCAAAAACCCCTTCAGAATTCAGGTTTTTTCACAATGAAAACATCATTGCGCCATTAAAACATCTATTTTTGCAGTCTCATTCATAATAGGGTGATGAAGAAATTGTTTAAACTGAGTTTTTTATTATCTCTTTTGTTTTTTGCAGGGGCTACTATTTCGGCTCAAACTTCGACTTACAAAATCATCCTTGGGAAACTTAACACTTTGAATAAACAGCTTGTACCCGATAAAAGGGTGGCTTTACTTGATGTTGATTTAGAAGATACCCTTCAGCCCGTTATTAAAGTTTCAGGAGAAACCAATCTGCCTGAAGCTAAACAAAAGATCATCAGTCTTCTTAAGGAGAATAAGGTAGCATTTACTGATTCCATAAGGCTTTTACCCGATGCTTCTGTAGGAGAAAAGAAATGGGCGCTCGCCTCCTCCTCAGTTTCCAATCTTCATGCCAAGCCCGATCATACATCTGAGCTCGTCTCGCAGGCACTGATGGGAACTCCAATGAAAGTGCTGGATTCCAGCGGAACCTGGTACCGTGTTCAGACTCCTGATTATTACATTGGCTGGATAGATTCGGGAGGAATAAAGCGTTTTACTCCAACAGAGATGGATCGATGGAAAAAATCGGACCGTTATCTCTTTAATCAACTTTCAGGTATTATTTATGATAATCCAAATCTGAGGGGCGGAACCATATCAGATCTTGTTTTGGGTGATCTTTTTGAAGTTGAATCTGCAACCCGAAAATCACTGAAGATTAAAACTCCCGATGGCCGCACAGGCTATGTGTCCAGAGACGAATGCATTACTTTCAAGGATTGGATTAACCCGGTGCCGAAAATAGAATCTGTCTTAGAACTTGCAATGCAGATGAAAGGCTTTCCCTATTTATGGGGTGGAAGTTCCGATAAAGCTATGGACTGCTCAGGTCTTGTGAAACTGTCCTGGTATTCACAGGGAGTGATCCTTGCCAGGGATGCTTCACAGCAGGCTCAATATGGAGAATCTGTCGACTTCTCTAACCTGAATAACCTGCAGCCCGGTGACCTGCTTTTCTTTGGGGCTTCATTACAGAAGATTACCCATGTGGGGATATACATTGGAAACGGCAATTTCATCCATGCCTCAGGCAGGGTGGCTATTGGCAGCATTATTAGCGATGACCCTAAATACAATCCTAAAAGGAATTTGGTGGCAGCACGCAGATTACAAAATTCTATAGGGAAAGAAGGAATCACAAAGGTGAAAGATCATCCGTGGTATACAATTCAACCGTAACTTAGTCTAAATATGAAGTTCAGCCGCCGAAATTTCATACGCACAGCAGGAATTACAGCTTTAGCAGGAACAGCTGGAATTGAAACTTTATTTGCTGCCATTGATAATAAGTCGGCTAAAAAAGCAGGGAAAGGAATGTCATTGAGATTTCTGCCCTTTGATCTTCAATTGCGCCACACCTTTACCCTTTCAAACAGTTCTCGAAACAGCACTCCTGATATCCTCACGCGTCTTGAACTGGATGGGGTAGTCGGTTATGGCGAAGCATCAATGCCTCCCTACCTTGAGGAAAATACTGAAACGGCAACACGGTTTCTTACTTCACTTGATTTGAGCCAATTTGCCGATCCCTTTCAAATGGAGGATATTTTGCAGTATGTCGATTCCGTTATGCCGGGAAACACAGCCGCAAAAGCTTCTGTGGATATTGCCCTGCATGATTTGGTGGGAAAGATGATAAGGCAGCCGTGGTATAAAATATGGGGATTTGATCCTGCCAAAACGCCCAATACCTCTTTTACTATAGGCATAGATACTACTGAAGTGGTCAGGCAGAAAGTTGCAGAAGCCGGTCCTTATAAAATACTGAAAGTGAAGCTGGGCCTTTCAACCGACCGACAAATGATTGAAACAATACGATCTGTAACCGATCGACCATTATGTGTGGATGTCAACCAGGGATGGACAGACCGGGTAAAAGCGCTTGAGACCATCCACTGGCTGAAGGAGAATGGCGTCGTATTTGTCGAACAGCCCATGCCCAAAACGGCTGTCGACGATATGGCATGGCTTACGCAGAACAGTCCGCTTCCTACTATTGCCGACGAAGCCGTTCAGAGACTGCCTGATGTGATGAAAGTGCACGGCATTTACAATGGTGTCAATATCAAGCTGATGAAATGTACAGGCATGCGCGAAGCCCATAAAATGATTACCCTTGCACGTGCATTGGGGATGAAGGTGATGATCGGCTGTATGACTGAAACTTCTTGTGCTGTTTCTGCAGCAGCCCAACTCTCACCTGAAGCCGACTGGGCCGACCTTGACGGGAACCTTCTCATTTCCAATGATCCTTACTCCGGGATGAAAATCGTTGATGGCAAGGTGACTTTGATTGACAGGCCGGGAATTGGGGTGGAGGAGGTGAAGAAGGTATTTTAATCTGGAAAAATGGCCGGGAAATATTATCGTTTATTGTTATTAACGCTGATTCTTCCTTTGCTATCCTGCTGCTTTATTTCCTGCGGCAATAGTGGTAGCAATGGGAAAGGACAGGCAATTCTTGAAAAACTCGAATCCATCCTGCAAAGTGATGCCCCGGATGAATATAATCCTGTTAATGCTTTACTTGTATTGCCGGGAAATCCTGTTCCTGGAGAAAATTTTCGCATTCTCGCAACAGGCGGAAGCAATTTAAAGCATGCTCGCATCGTTGTCAGTGGACCCTCAGGTAATTTAGAATCAAAGAGTCAAAAATACGGAAAGGAATTACCCTGCTGGCGGATCGATGATTTTAAAGGAAGCCCTGCTGGGAAATACAGAGCTTCATTGATTGTGGATGACAAAGAAGCGGCTCATCTTGAGTTCAATATATCAAAACGTGAAATTACATTCCAAAAAGGCGGCGTTTGGAAAACTACGCGAAGCTGGAACCCTGCCGCTGAAACAATCTATTCAGCCTGGATCAACGCTCTTTTTCAGGACTGGCGACGAGCAGGCATCCTGGCCTGCACTTCACATTGTGACTCAGAATAAAGAGTCCAATTTCCTTTATAATTATCTCTCACTGGATGAAGACAATCCTAAAAGAGGGTTGATTATGGAACCCGACTGTGCCGATAATCCTTTCTTTCTGAGGGCATACTTTTCCTGGAAAATGGGGCTCCCGTTCGGCTTTCACCGCTGCCAGTGGGGATTCCTCGGAGGCCCTGCCCCTAAACCTGTTCAGTGGATTACCAATGAATTTGCTTACATGGGAAGAAATCCTGTGAAGGCATTCCACTCTTTTTTGGAAGTCGTTAAGAATGGCGTATTCTCAGGAACTGCGCGTACAGCCCTGAACGACGAAAATTCAGATTATTATCCTGTTTCACTCGACCGAAGCTCCCTGCGTCCCGGAACTGTCTTTGCTGATCCTTACGGGCATACACTGATCCTTGTCAGCTGGATACCGCAATCGGGGAACAGTCCGGGAAAGCTCCTCGCAGTAGATGCTCAGCCGGATAAAACAATTGCTGTCAAACGTTTCTGGAAAGGTAATTTCCTTTTTAATACTGCAGAAGTAATCGGTGAACCTGGATTTAAAGCCTTCCGTCCTATTATTTCTGAAAAAGAAAAATTGTCACTGATGTCCAATGAAGCATTAAACAAATCAAGTGGTCTCGTTCCCTTTTCGTTACAGCAGAGAAAGATGGACAGCAAGGTTTTCTATCACACAATGGAACGACTGATCAATCCCAGGCCGCTCGATCCTGAAACTGCACTGCTCGATCTGATACAGGCGCTTCATGAGCAGCTCCTGGTGCGCGTCAAATCAGTGGATAACGGCGAAGCCTATTTCAAATCGCATCCGGGAAGTGTAATTCCAATGCCCGTATAGTACCAACGGTATATTTCTTGCAGGGGGACCCTGGGAAGATTTTTCAACGCCTAACCGTGATTTAAGGCTGCTCATTGCAATGGACGCTGTTGTCGATTTCCCTGAAAGAGTTGCAAAGTCACCCGAAGAATATAAAATCTCAAAAACAGAGTCAGCGGAGGATATCAGGAATAAGCTTCAGTCGCTTTTTAATAAGAAGATTAATTCTCTGACGATTAGCTACACAAGGTCGGATGGTTCCTCTCAGACACTGTCTCTCGCAGAAATCCTTAAAAGAAGAGATGCCTTCGAGATGGCTTATAATCCCAATGACGGAGTAGAAATCCGCTGGGGAGCGCCCGAAAACAGCAGCGAAAGATCAACCTGCCGCCGTCATGCCCCACCTTACCAGCAAAAAACAATGCAATCTGTTCGTAAATGGTTTCATAGCAGACAGCACCCGCCGACTTAAGGCTTTTATACTTTAGACTATAAGCTAAAGGTCATATCAGATCGTAAGCAGGAAAGTCAGACGAGATTATTTTTCTTTCGTGGAATGGCTGATCTTTTTCAACCTCTTCCTATTCCCTTATGTTCTTATCAGTTAAATCCATTCCTTCAGCCGTCCTTGAATTCCCCCTGTCTCTTTTCTCCATCATTATGCTAAATTAATCAGGTTTTAAAAGAATATATTTAAAGAATATATTTAACAATATCTTCAATATTTCAGCTCCATATTAAGTCCGGTTTAAGTCCGTGTTAAGTCCGTATTGACCTAAAGGTCGATTTTAGACATAATATAAAAATTTGAAAACAATGGTTTCATGGGTTTCATAACATCTGTATTATGTTTTATGTTGAATTTTTTAACACCTTTACGCATCAGGAAAATTTATAGAACAAACACGGAGAAGCAGGATTTCAGGGCATATTCTCCAATAACCTAACCATGCGATAATTGTTGACCTTTTTGCACCCGTATGCCCTCAAATGCACACTGACAAAATGGCAAAGGCAGAAAATGAATATCCGAACTATGGTTAAAAGTATTAAAAGATTTTCGGGGTTATCATTATCATCATCCGGAAAATCAGGTTAATCAGGAAAATCCTGGTTCAGACAGTCGCACTATTGAACTCTTAACCGGCATAATTTGTTTAAAGCGGTACAGTTGACTTAAACCCTGTGACCTGTTGCTTCGGAATCTTTAATCTTATCATCATTTTAACTGAATGGCAAGAATATTCATCACCGGTTCTTCCGACGGGCTGGGACAATTGGCAGCAAAGGAGCTAATCAGCGAAGGCCACCGGGTCGTTCTTCATGCCCGAAATGAGGAAAGGGGTAGATATGCCCTCGACAAAGTGCCGGGTGCGGAAAAGGTTTTGATAGCTGACCTGTCTGACATGGAGGAGACCAAAAGGCTGGCTGATGAAGTTAACGGGATGGGAAGCTTTAATGCGGTTATCCATAATGCCGGCGTTTATAGAGTAGCCAACAAGCTGATTTTTGCCGTAAATACCCTGGCTCCCTACATCCTGACCTGCCTGATTCAAAAGCCCAAACGTCTGATCTACCTCAGTTCAGGCCTGCATTTGCACGGAAATCCTAACCCGGAAATGTCCATGTATGAATCCGGACACTTCAGTTATGCTGATTCCAAGCTTCACGTGGTCATCCTGGCAAAAGCAGTGGCACGCAAATGGCCTGATGTCTGTGCCAATTCAGTTAATCCTGGCTGGGTTCCAACAAAGATGGGAGGCTTTTTTGCGCCTGACAGTCTTGTGAAAGGTTTTCAGACACAGGTATGGCTCGCTGTGAGCAATGATAACAAAGCCAGGGTAAGCGGCCGCTATTTTTACCATAAAGAAGAAAAACACTATTCGCCCCGGGCAGATGATATCGTCGTGCAGGAAAATCTTCTCTCACTGTGTGAACGGATTACAGGTGTTAGTTTCCCGGCCAATTGATAGAAGCACAGCATGTCAGTCTGTCTGTAATTCTTAATTCTTAATTAACTTTATGTGTTCCGTCGGGAAGGAATTTTACGGCCGGAGGCACCTTTGTCTTGTTAAACTGGTCGTAACTCTTTTTAAGGTCAGCCCATAAGCTGATTTTATCCTTGCTCTTGCTGTACATGGATATTAATTTGTTATAATTGTTGCCATCCAGATGGGCCGGGAATATCGTCACTTCTATCTTTTCCTGTCCGCTGTTATAAGCTTCGATGCAATATACAAACAGTTCCCTGATCCTTTCATTGGTAATCGCAAGGCATCCTGACGATACACATTCACCATGAATAAATATCAGGCCTCCCAGGTGCCCGCGAACTCCCCTGATACTGTCAGATGCATTAGGATAGTTGATCTGCATTGACAGATAGTACTTGCTGTAAGGATTGAAATCGGAGATGTGATAAAATCCTTCAGGAACCTGCAAATCATGGGATCGTCTTTTTGGCCCCAGAGAACCGGATATCTCACAGATAGGGATATTTTTGATCAGCACAAATGCTGAATCGGAAATATTTTTTGCCCATAATTCAATTGTCTTTTCTTTTTTAAAGGCCCGAAGGTAAATCCGCAGGCTGTCGCGGGATATGGAATGACCTTCAAGCGTTTTAACAACTGTTTTCTCTTTTTCGGCATAGGCTTCTCTTACTCTTGTATAAGCCATCTGCTCTTGTCTGAATGAAGACGGTGTCCTTCCGGGGCTCAGGAAAAGTAAGGAGAACAGGATGGTCAGAAGTCTCATAAATCAATCTGAAATTGGAAAGGCAAAAATAGTGTATTTTTTAGGTGTAGAATGTGCTTTTTGTAATTGGACCAATCGCAATTTGATAATGTAAAAATTCGAGGTCCTGATGACTACTTATTATTTTGCTTTTATTCTCGTGAAGAACACCTTTATTCCTTGTAAAATTCCTGTTAACCGAACGAAATTAACCCACCCGGCAATAATTTATACCATTCCGGTTGTGGATTGCCACACATCATACGGTTTCATAGAATAAAATATTTATCTTTGATGATAAATTGATTCAGATATGGGATTCGAAACAATAGATATAAAGAATATAAAAGGAACTCAGGCAATAAGGATTCCAAAACAAATGGAGATAGATGACGATAAAGTTTACCTTAAAAAGGTTGGCAATGCCATTTATATTATTCCATATCATAATCCCTGGCAGAATTTAATTGATAGTATCGATAGCTTTACTCCGGATTTTATGGAGGACCGGAACCAACCCATAAATCAGATACGGGAATCTTTTGATTGATGGAATACTTACTTGACACTAACTATTTGTATTTATATCATCAGACAAAAACCAATAAGTGTTTTTGAAAGGTTTAAAAATGCTGCCATAGGCAGTATTGGTGTGTCTTCTATAACAGTTGCCGAATTGCAATATGGCGTCATGAAGAGTTCAAATCCCGGGAAGAATCAGGAAGCACTTGATAAATTTTTAACTCCTCTTGAAATTATTGATTTTGACTTCAACGCAACTATAGAATATGGGAGGATTCGGGCTGATTTGGAAAAGAAAGGGAGACCAATTGGTTCATTAGATACGTTGATAGCTTCTCACGCGTTAAGTTTAGATTTAATTCTTGTTACTAATAACGAAAAAGAGTTTGAAAGAATATCCGGATTGAGAATAGAAAATTGGACAAAAATTTGATTAACGTCCGGACACCTGATGTCATATATTACTCTACTTATTAGAAGTTTCCTTCTCAATTGAATTTGAATATTTTCTTTGCAATAAAAAATATACCGGAATTCCGGATAAGATCAGGATCATTCCGATAGACGCTTCACGGGGACGGGTAATTATGGTATTGAAAAACAGTCCTATGCAAAATATGATGAAAAGTACCGGCACAACAGGATATCCCCAAACCTTGTAAGGACGATAAGCGTCAGGCATTCTGCGCCGAAGTATAAATACTCCCAGTGAATTGGCGCCGTAAAACAGAAACACAGAGAAAATGATCATATCGGTGAGCTGATCGAATGTTCCTGAAAGAACAAGCGCCGAAGACCATATTCCCTGCCATAGCAATGAATTACCGGGAACGTTGTTCCTGTTCAGTTTTCCGATTGCAGGAAAGAAAAGCCTGTCACGGGCCATCGCATAATAAGGCCGGGCGCCGGTCAGAATACTGGCATTGGTGCATCCGAGCGTGGTAACGAGAATCAGCAAAGAGATAAACAGTACTCCTGCGGTACCCCAGAAACTTCTGACAGCTTCGACAGCAGCAATCTGA
>CAWENX010000013.1:0-64428 GCA_963810555.1 uncultured Bacteroidia bacterium
GTTGTAAAAAGGCAGAAAGATTTTCTTATTTCAATTATTGCCGGCATGGTTGTCTTTACTGTTGCGCTGTTAGGATTGTACCATTTAAAAGGTTTTTCTTTGGTCATTTTCCCTCAGGCTATGTTAATAGGAAAAGGTGTTCAGGTGATTATCGCCTATTTGTTTATTATGAATTATCAAAGAAATCCGAATCTCATCAAAAGGTAGATAAATTTATGCAGCACAACGACATAAAACATTTATTGATAGAGAGATACCTGAATAAAGTTAAATTTAACGGCATCAGGATTGGCGGCCTTATAGCTTACTATTATGCTTTGAATTTCATGAACAAACAACATGCACGACCGGTATTTACTAATTTGCTGGTTCTTCTTAAATATATTTTCACTCTTTGGAATAATAAAAAAGCAGAACCGTTCAAAGCCGATTTTATATTCACAAAAATAACTAACCGTTTTCATTTCAATGCCTTGATGGATCCGTTAATCATACATTATTACAGTGAAAGTGTCATTGTATGCGATGATGGCTCTTTCGACAAAAACAAATTTGACATTCAGGATATTCAAAAAAGAGCAATTGGCTTTGAACAAACCAGTTCAAATTACAGTAAAGACGCGTGCAAAATATTAAGGACAATTTTTACAGCGTTCTATCTGTTGATTAAAAACAGGAAAAGGTTAAGGCTTTCATTTCCTGAAGTCGTTTATTTTGGCAATAATCTGTTTTTTCAGCTTCGGCGAACTTCATTTTGGGATCATTATTTTTATGTAGCTGAGAAAGAACCGTTATGTCTGGTAACAGAATTTGACAGGTTTAACGAAACTGCGCCTTTAGTCCTTGCTGCAAAAAGACATAAAATACGAACCATAACATTGATTCACGGGGTAATTGAAGATTATAGCCTCACTCCGTTTCTTTCCGAATATATATTTTGTTGGGGTGAAAGTCAGAGATCCCAATTAATTGACAGGAATATTGATCCGAGGCGGATATTTATTACCGGAAATCCAATGTTTGATTTTAAGGGAAAGGACGGCTATTCCGATGATCGTGTCAACAAAAACCTAACAATTTGTTTAGGTATTAGTCCGGACCTATATAATCACTTAATGATTGAAATTTTTGCTTCTACTCTAAACCTTTTTGACCATTTCAGAGGAATAATCAAGTTGCATCCGAGTCTTAATAGATCAGATTTTCAGTGGATTGAAACAATTTCTTCAAAACCGGAGGTTTTGGCTTCCTCGGATATTAAGAATAGCGATCTGTTCAGAAATATTGATCTTTTAATTATAAATGATAGTGGTATTGCCAATGAAGGGTTGGCAGCCGGGATACCGGTAGTAATTTTAGCGCCTGACTGTATTCCTAAACTTAGTAAATTTCAAAATGAGTTAATTCAGGTGGCAGGTTGTCGTCTGGCAACAAACAAAGAAGAGTTGATCGATGTTTTTAATGAGATCGCAGCCAATCCAATCCAATTCAGATACAGTGCAATTAAGAAAAGCAAGAGATATTTGAAGATGCTTTACGATATGACAGGCAAAGATTCTGTGAATGCGATGATTTCACAAATTGACAAAATATCAATAGGTGAATTAAATAGACATGAACAGTCTAAGAGTTAGTTACAATCGAACATTTATGGATACTCCAAAGAACTTTTATCCTTTTTTTTCCATAATCACGGTATGCTATAATAGTGAGATTACGATCGCTGATACTATAGATTCTGTACTTAACCAAAGTTACAATGATATTGAATATATAATAATTGATGCGTTATCAACGGATAAAACCATTGAGATTATTCAATCCTATGAATATAAGTTTCAGGAGAAGGGAATTGCCTATAAATGGATCAGTGAAAAAGATAAAGGTATTTACGATGCCATGAATAAGGGAATAAGTATGGCGAAAGGCCATCTTATTGGAATTATTAACAGTGATGATTGGTATACTCCAAATGCGCTTAAAATAGTCGCTGAAGTTTATAACAAAAATCCTCAATGTCACATCTTTCATGGGTTAATCAAAGTTTGGGAAAACGACAAATTGTCTTATATTAGAGGTGTATCTGATAATTTCTTCCCCTGGATAGTACCGCCCCATCCCGCTTGCTTTATTTTAAAATCAGTGTATGAGTCTGTAGGTCATTATGATACAAGATATAAAATAGCCGCTGATAATGATATGCTGATTCGGCTAAAAATAGCCGGATTTTCTTTCCATTTAATTGAGGAAGTAATTACGAACTTCAGAACCGGCGGAGCTTCATCAAAATTTCTATTCCCAAGCGAATTGTTGATTATTAAAAGAAAATACAGATATATTTCATTTTTTAATTATATCATAAGAATGTTAATTTTTAGCATTTTCAATTATATTTTCGGCATATACCATCAAATGAAGCTTAACAAGAGATAACAGATATTAGTTCACCTCTTCAGAATGGTTTGTCTATAAGAATATTCGAAGCTATCGGAACAAATATAAGATCATTACTACAAATTCCAGTATAGTCGATGAATCATTTTACGACCTTAATATGATTGTTATTTGGGTTAAATATAATCAGGAAGATTTGGTCAGCTTTCTAAATCATGAACATAAAAATCCCAACGGAAAAAATTATTTCACTAGCGCAATTATCTAATATCCTGACGGGAATGGTAAGCTGCGATTAATTTAGCTGTTGTTCTGAGGAGTTTATAACAATTAATTTGCAATAACGGTAAATAACGGTAAGCTATTGATGGTTCTGTTTTATGTTTATAATGTAAAGTGATTATTGGATTAGGGATTATCTGATGCCCGACTTTGATTATATACTTTATGTCATTTTTATTCAAAAAGATACGGCTTGTTCAAGCAAATTTTATAAATGACTCTCAAACAAAAAACTACTTCCGGACTTCTTTGGAGTTTCATAGACAATTTTGCCAGCTTAGGCATTTCTTTTATTGTAGGAATTATTCTTGCCCGTATTCTAAGCCCGAAAGAATTTGGCCTAATTGGAATGCTTACTATTTTCATTGCTATCTCACAATCATTCATAGATAGCGGTTTTAGGCAGGCATTGATAAGAAAGCAAAATTGTACAGAGACAGATTATTCTACGGTTTTCTATTTTAGCATTGTTGTCAGTGTCATCTTTTATATTTTATTATTTGCATTTGCAAAGTCAATTGGTGATTTATTTCATGAACCTGTTCTTAAGGGATTAATAAAAGCACTTGGATTAAGTTTGATTATCAGTTCTTTTACAACAATTCAAAGTACACTTTTAACGAAGCGCTTAGACTTTAAACTTCAGGCAAAAATTTCTGTGATCTCTTCTTTTTTTTCAGGGATAATTGGAATATATATGGCTTATACCGGTTGGGGGGTTTGGAGCCTGGTGGCCTTAGCACTTGTAAGATATACAATAAGCTCATTGTTGCTATGGTTCTGGAGTGTATGGAAACCGATTTGGTGTTTTAGCTCAAATTCATTTAGAGAGTTGTTTTCTTTTGGAAGCAAATTATTGGTGAGTGGATTAATAGACACTATATACAGAAATGTATATTATCTGGTAATTGGCAAATACTTTTCTGCGGCGGAATTGGGTTTTTATACCCGCGCCGATCAGTTTCAGACCTTGCCTTCATCCAATCTTCAGGGAATTATAGGACGAGTAAGTTATCCGGTGTTAACAACTATACAGGACGATATACCCCGATTAAGAGAAGCATATAAAAATTTAATCAGGAGTACGATGCTGATTACTTTTGTTCTCATGCTTGGCATGGCCGCAGTGGCAAGACCAATGGTTCTAACCCTGATTGGAGAAAAATGGGAACCATGCATAATTTATTTGCAGATGCTGTGCTTTGTAGGCATGTTCTATCCGCTTCATGCGCTTAATCTGAACATGCTTCAGGTACAAGGCCGAAGCGACCTTTTCCTTCGCCTTGAAATAATTAAAAAGGCGATGGCTGTCCCTATCATCTTCGTTGGTGTGATATGGGGAATAAAAGCAATGATTATGGGGATGATTGTCATTAACTTAATTGCTTATTATTTAAATAGCTATTGGTCGGGCCACTTTATCGGTTATTCTTTTTTTGCTCAGATCAAGGACATTCTTCCTTCGTTATTGCTGGCTATAATAATGGGTTCATTTGTGTTTGCAGAAGGATTGCTTATCCCGGTGCCTTTTTTGTATTTACTGATTGTTCAATTGATAACCGGTGCATTGCTGACCTTTGGCTTATGTGAAGTATTTCATTTTAAAGATTATCTCTATATAAAGGAAATTGTCAAAGAAAAAGTCTTTAAAAAATAAAATAATAACTAAAAATATAATTTAATATAGATATATATTTATGAATATATTGTTGACAAGTGTAGGGAGAAGATCTTATATTGTCGAATATTTTAAAGAAGCCATTGGCGATCAAGGGCTGGTTCATGTTTCGAATAGTAATTACACAATCGCTATGGATATGGCGGACAAATACTTAATTACGCCAATAATTTATGATGATAGATACATTCCTACAATATTAAATTACTGTATCGAAAATAATATTGAAGCAATATTTTCGCTATTTGACATTGATCTTCCGATATTATCAAAAAGTAGAGATCTATTTTTAAGAAATAAAATACGTATCGTATTGGCGCCTGAAAAATCAGTAAATCTTTGTAATGATAAATGGGGAACATTTAATTTTCTTTTAATTGCAAAATAAAGACCCCACAGACTTTTTTATCTGTTAGCGAAGCATTAGAAGCATTAAAAACTAAGAAGATTGCTTATCCATTAGTTGTTAAACCCAGATGGGGAATGGCATCTATTGGTCTTTATTTTGCTGAAAACGATGATGAATTAAACGTATTTTATAATAAATCATTCAAGGATGTCTTTAAAACTTACTTAAAATACGAATCTGAATTAACTAAAGACGCACCTGTATTAATTCAGGAATATATTTTGGGTCAAGAATATGGTCTTGATGTAATAAATGACTTAGACACTAACTATGTGACTACCTTTGCAAAGAAAAAAATTTCGATGCGTGCAGGTGAAACTGATATAGGAGAGACCGTTGATCCCACCGTTTTTTTGGGAATTGCTAAACTTTTGAGCAAATTTATGCAACACGAAGGAATACTTTCTGTTGATTGTCTAAGCAATAATAATGGAATATACGTTGTAGAAATGAATTGTCGTATTTCCGGACATTATCCAATATCACATTTAGCGGGTGCAAACGTACCTAAACAATTGATAAAATGGTTAAATAAAGAACCAACTGATAAAAATCTATTAGAAATTAAGGAAGGTACGATGGTAACCAAAGATCTTATTCCAAAAATTATTAAGGGACTTAGATAAGTCAAAAAAATTAGCTGTTCCTTTTACGGGAGTTTGTGAATGGTTGGGTCAAAACCATATAATTAATTATCATTGGATAAAACCTTTGATCCTTATCCGAATAAACAAAAGACCAAAGCTTGCTTTCTAAAAAGGTCGGAGTAATAAAAATAGTTTGTTGAGATCTAGTGTACCTGTAGGTGAAGCAAAAGGAGGAGTGGAAGCGGATTTTCTCTCTAAATTTGTACTTAATTCATATAAAAATAAATTAATCAATATCACGGGCAGAACATAGCAAAGAATATTTTGAAGTATGCAAAGGCTTAGATGCAACAATAATAATGAAATGTCAAATGTATTTTAAACAAAATAAAGATAGGTGAGATGAAAACACTTATTGAAACAACTGCGATTAAGGAGGGCCTTTTACAAAATCCTGTCAAATTAACCTCCGATCCAATTTTTGTTACCAAACCTGCCTTACCTCCTATAGAAGAATTTACAGAGTTGTTGAAACAAATTTGGGATAGTAAAATACTTACAAATAACGGTCCATTTCACCAGCAATTTGAACAAGCACTTGCTGATTACCTGGGCGTTAAATATATTTCTCTTTTTTCCAATGGTACCCTTGCTTTGATAACAGCATTACAGGCATTACACATTACCGGGGAAGTGATTACAACGCCTTTCAGTTTTGTCGCAACTACCCATTCACTTTGGTGGAACAATATCAAACCTGTTTTTGCCGATATCGAACCTGGTTATTTTAATCTGGATCCCGAAAAAGTCGAAGCTGCTATTACCCCGCAAACCACGGCCATTATGCCTGTGCATGTCTATGGAAATCCCTGTAATGTGGAACGGCTGCAGAAGATAGCAGATACCTATGGTTTAAAACTGATTTATGATGCAGCACATGCATTTAGTGTAAAAATCAACGGGAATTCTGTACTTAATTATGGCGACCTCTCTATATTGAGTTTTCATGCCACCAAGGTTTTCAATACGATTGAGGGGGGGGCTATCGTGTGCCACGACGAAAAGATGAAGAAACGCATTGATTTTCTGAAAAACTTTGGTTTTGCGAATGAAGTAACGGTAGTTGCACCGGGCATAAATGCAAAAATGAATGAATTACAAGCTGCTTATGGCTTACTTCAACTTAAATATGTGGATGAATATATCGACAAGCGCGGAATCATTGCGAAAGCTTATCGTGAGCAATTAAAAGGAATACCAGGTATTAACTTTCTGAACGACATTTCAGGAGTTCATCATTCCTATACCTATTTCCCCATTTTGATTGATAACAATGAATATGGCAAAACCCGTGATGAATTGTACGAAAAACTTAAAGAAAATAATATATTTGGTCGTCGTTACTTCTATCCTTTGATTAGTCAGTTCCCGACATACAGAGGGCTGCCGTCTTCAAAACCGGATAATTTGCCTGTTGCAACTAAGGTGACTGAACAAGTGATTTGTTTGCCGATATATCCCGATTTATCGGGATACGACATTGAAAGAATTATAAAAATCATAATCAATTAAACTGCTTATCTCTTTCAGACAAGTTGATTAATCTCTAATGATACCTATCTTTTTTATTGAATTGTTTATTAATAGATATACAGGCCATTACAACGAACAAAGAATAATAAACATAAATTATTAATCCTTTTCTTGCTTAAAGTGGATAAGCAATTTAACAAATTAAATAATTAACCGCTTCTCAAATATGAGTAATAATCCATTAGTATCTGTTTGTTGTATAACCTATAATCAAGAGTCATATATTGCCCAAGCTATTGAAGGCTTTTTGATACAAAAAACAAATTTTCCCATAGAGATTATTGTTCATGATGATGCATCGACAGATAATACAGCTAATATTATAAGAGAATATGAAGCAAAGTATCCTGAGTTGTTTGTGCCAATATACCAGAATGAGAACCAATTCTCAAAGAAAGAAGTAAGCATTTGGGTAGATATAGCTTTCCCTAAAGCCCGTGGCAAATACATTGCCCTGTGCGATGGTGATGATTACTGGACTGACCCTTACAAATTGCAAAAGCAAGTGGATTTTTTGGAAACAAACCCTGATTATGGCTTAGTTTTTACTAAAGCCAGAGCGTTTGAACAACAGAACAATACATATACAAAAGAAGTTTTAGGTAAGCCATTTAAATCTTTTGAATCCCTATTCTTTTCATTAGACATTCCAACTTTAACTACTCTATTTAGAAGATCACTTATAAAAGAATATTGTTCTGAAATATCACCATCTTCCTTTAAGTGGAAAATGGGGGATTATCCAATATGGTTATATTTTGCTCATAATAGTAAATTATACTTAATTGATCAGATAACAGCTACTTATAGGATTCTCTCAGAAAGTGCATCTCGAAGTAAAAATATGGACTATAATTTAAAGGTTCTTATAAGTACGTTTGATGTTAGAAATTTTTTTGCAGAAAAATATGCTCTTTCTCAAGAAATTAAAAAGAGATATACACTTAAACATTATATTACCGCCTTATATTTAGCCTATTTATGTGAAAATTCTGATTACGTACAAAGAATTAAAATATATTTTAAGAAAAATAATTATTATTCACTTTTATTATTCACTTTTCTTTTTGATTTGACCAAAAAATATAAAATTGCTATGCGTTTTATTAATAAATTGATGCATATTTATGTCAAACTAAGCGGCATATTGTAATAAAATTTATAGACTATTGAATTGTGGATTCATGACCATACTTTTTTAGAAAAAACAAGAAATATTTAATTTACAGACGCCCCCTCAAATACAAAAATCAATTGATAATTTTTAGTAAAATTTAAATCCATGAATAATAATATGGATATCTCAGTTATCATTTCTGTTTACAATGTCGAGAAATATATTGTCAGATGCCTTGACTCAATTTTTAATCAGCAATTCTCCGGAACTTTTGAAGTGATCGCTGTGGATGATGCTTCCACGGACAACAGTTTGGAAATATTGTATAATTATCAAAAGAAAGAAAATCGTTTACACATAATTGCCTTTGATATTAATCAAAAACAAACGAAAGCCCGATTAGCCGGATTGGTTGCATCTACAGGTAATTATATCATGAATGTCGATTCTGATGACTGGCTGTTACCCGGGGCTCTAACCTTTCTTTATTCTAAAATTACTGAAACAGAGGCTGATGTAGTCGTATTTAATTATGCACGAGAAAACTCAGAAGGTGAGTTTAGATGTGTTAAAAAAATAAAAAAACAATTGGTATCGACAGATAAAGCAAAAGTCCAGAAACATTTCTATGGAGCTGTTGTGAATAAAATAGTGAAAAGAACCTTAGTGGAAAATATGATTGGTGGAGAAGTTTCACCCTATTGTACTGAAGATTTGCTGTTTTGCACTGAAATTCTTTTTCGTGCTGAAAAAATATGCCTGGTTCCCGAGACTTATTACATTTATTTTGAAAATTCTGATTCATTAACCTATAATACCGGTAGTGAAAAATACATCCAAACCCAAATTATTATCCTGAGGCAACTTCAGAAGATTATCTTTAAGTATAATCCTAAATCAATTCTCATTAGAAACCTTCTCAATTATTATGAAAAATGGATTTATTTAGAAATGGCTAAAATTCATTTTTGGAATAAAGGGAAAAAAATTGACAGCAATATGTTTCTCAGAGAGATTTCTCACTTGCCAATAATGACCAGGTCCCGGATCAGAAGAATAGAATTATCACTAAAGAGTGGTATTATTTGTCTTTTTGAGGTTACCTGCTTCTCTGGTTTTAGAAGGGCCGTAGGAATTGTTCTAAGAAGTTTCAGGAAGTAAAAATTATATAGTATGTTGCAAACAGCCTTACAAAGCTAATGAATAATAAAGATCATAAAAACAAAGTTAAATTATTAACCATAGGGATGAATTTATTTTATAAATTATTGCATTTATGCAAGCGGTTGTACTACTCACCGGAGCAATATGCCCGAAAGCAAGGAGTAAAAATTGGCGAGAATTGTTGGATAAATAGCCATAATTTCGGATCGGAACCTTACCTTGTTACTATTGGTAATCATGTGCAGGTTACCGATAATGTTTCGTTTTTTACACATGGGGGGGGATGGGTTTTCCGGAATGAAATTCCTGATATGGATTTCTTTGGTAAAATAATTGTAAAAGATAATGTTTATATTGGCTCTGGCTCATATATATTGCCAGGCGTTACCATAGAATCAAACGTTATTGTTGGAGCCCGGTCAGTTGTTACAAAGTCCATACCAGAAGGTGTAGTCGTTGCCGGTAATCCGGCTAGAATTGTTGGAACAATAGAGGATTACAAGAACAAAATCATTAAGTATAATCTTAAAACTAAAAATCTTTCCGCGATTGAAAAGAAAAGAGTGCTCCGAAATGCTGTTGAAGCCTCTTTTATTATAAAGCCATATTTAGTTTACCCAAGCGGAAAGTAAAGTTTATATACTAATTGATAATTAGATTATGTGTGGTATAGCAGGTGCAATTTTGTTTAATGGTAAATCCGAGTATTCTGATTTAAAGGAAATGGGACTAACTCTTACTCACAGAGGTCCTGATAATCAAAATATTATTCAACGAAATATAAATGAAGTTGACATAGGTTTTGCTCATACACGTTTATCAATCATTGATTTGACTGATTCTGCTTCGCAACCTATGTCGTTTCAACAATATACGATTGTATTCAATGGCGAGATATATAACTATAAAGAAATTCGTGGAGAACTTGAAAAAGTTGGTCATAATTTTCAAACACATTCGGATACAGAAGTAATTATACACGCATTTGATCAATGGAAAGAGGCCGCAGTTCATAAATTTATTGGAATGTTTGCATTCGTCCTCTTAGATGAAAGGGAGCAAAAAGTATATCTATATCGGGACAGAGCCGGAATAAAACCATTGCATTATTTCTGGGATAATACCAACCTTCTATTCGGCAGTGAGTTAAAAGCAATATTAAAGCATCCCTTATTTAAAAAAGTAATCAATAACAAAGCTGTTGGATATTATTTCAAAATGGGTTATGTCCCCAGCCCATTAACTATTTATAACGATACATTTAAAATTGATCCCGGACACTTTGTTATACTAAATCTTAAAACCAAACAATTAGAAATAAAGCAATATTGGAATTCAATTGATTATTTTCAAAAGCCGAAACTTAAAATTTGTTATTCAGATGCAAAAGAAGTAATAAAACAACTATTAATCTCATCTTGTAATTATCGAATGGTTGCAGATGTTCCAGTAGGGATATTTTTAAGTGGCGGCTATGATAGTACAGCTGTTACGGCTATTTTACAAAAAGACAGAACCGAAAAGCTCAAAACATTTACAATTGGTTTTGAAGAAGGGAATAATGAAGCCCCTTATGCAAAGCAAACTGCAAAATATTTAGGAACCGATCACTTTGAATATATTTGTACAACTAAAGTTGCCCAAAATATAATACCGAAATTACCTTTATATTTTGATGAACCTTTTTCAGATAGTTCTTCAATACCAACCTTGTTAGTTAGTAAGTTAGCACGATCCAAGGTGACAGTCGCATTATCAGCAGACGCAGGAGATGAAGTATTCGCCGGCTATAATAGTTATCTTTCTTTAAATAGAAATATCAGGTTATTGAATAAAATTAAATTTGCAGATAATAGATTTACTGGTCAATTTTTAGAAAAATTTTCGGTTGTATTAAATAGCGAATCATTTTTTACCCAGAGGATGCATTATTTAGGCGAGATATTAACGAAGAAATCAAATTATAGAGCGTCCATGATCCAAGAGGGTGCACAATCGCTTTCCAGCAATATTTATATGAATCTGGTAAAAGGAATAAACTATCCCGACAATTTACTATTTTATGATCAAAATCTATTTGGAGATCCTATTTCTGTGGGTCAGGCAGTTGACTATAATCTTGTATTTCACAACGATATTTTAACAAAAGTTGATCGAGCTTCAATGGCTGTTTCACTTGAAGGGAGGGAGCCGCTGGTTGATCACCGACTTTTTGAGTTTGTAGCACAGTTACCATTAGAATATAAGCTTGAAGGTGTTAATATGAAAAAGATTTTTAAGGAGATTGTTAATGATTATATCCCTAAAGAAATGATGGATAGATCCAAAAAAGGATTCACCTTGCCGATAAGTTCCTGGCTAAAAGGTGATCTTTCATATCTCATTGAAGAAAATTTAAATAAAAAATCAATAGATAATACCGGTTTCCTAAATGCACAATATGTAAGTCATCTTTTGAAACTTTTTAAAGCTAAGAAACTGCATGATGAATCTTTAATTTGGAAAATATTACAATTCCAGATGTGGTATGACAGGTGGATGACGTAATCCCTAAATAAAGATCTTGCGGTAGTTTTTAAATTATGAAATAAAATATCTATGCAATTTGTAAATCAGCTACAAAGAATCACTCTTTATATTTTCTTTTTTTCCATTAATTTCGAGATGTTTGAACCATTAAATGCAGGTATATCTCCTTCACGAATTACCGGTATTCTTTATTTTCTGACGATAATTCCTGAAATAAAGTTTTTTATCAGAACGGATCGTATAGGTAATATTTTGCTTCTCATATGGGTATTCTTTGGTCTCCTCACGATGGTGAGTTTGTTAAACATCAATGAAGTATCAAAAGAATTTTTTAATATTCAGATATTTCAAAATATTCTAATCTTTTGGTTTTTGGTTAATCATGCACGCAAAGATTATTTGATCCTGGAGAAAGGGATGTTATTCTTTGCCCTTGGTTCCATACTTATTGCAATTATGTATATTATGGGATTCGGCGTAGAATATGCGTTAGGAGGAAGGCTTAGTATGTTTAATGAGAACCAAAATACTTTAGGTATCAAAATGTGCTTAGGGTTGGTTATTCTGCTGTTGTCTTTTGTCCAGGATAAAGTACAATTAGGCAGAATCCGCTATCTTTTTCTCGCTGCCATACCCATAATGTTGAATTTCTTATTTGCAACAGGTTCTCGTGTTGCATTTATTTCATTTGTTTTAGTTGTTTTAGCTGGAATGGTATTGCTTAAAACCAAAAAAAGTTCAGGTAAGCTTGTCGTAATTTCCATAGGAATAGTTAGTTTGTTTATTTTGGGTACATTGGTTATGCGAACTGATGTATTGAGAGATCGGCTTTTGCAAAGCGCTCAGGAAGGAAATTTGTCTGGACAAGATATAATTTGGCGAAATCTATTACCCCTTGTCAAAGATAACCCCGTGTTTGGTGTAGGGGATACGGGGTATAATTATTTCACATTAATAACTTTCGGTGGAGAAGAGAGTCCTCACAATGTGATACTTGAAGTGATTTGTTTAACAGGATTTGTGGGACTTTTAATATATTCATCATTTTTGTATAATGTTTTTCTGAAAGGCTATCAAATTTATATGGAAAGCGGCATGCTTCTTCCAATTTTATTGGCGATTCCTATTTTAGGATTACTCCTTAGCGGGCAGATTCTGACTTTTAAAATTGGCTGGATTATTTTTGCTTATGTAGTTGGTAGTACTGCAATAAAAACCAACTCGATGAAAAAAATTTACAATAAGCAGACTATTGGGAATGAGAATCCTTTGTGTAATTGATAATTTGGGTTCAGGAGGCGCGCAACGACAGCTTGTTGAACTGGCTTTGGGATTTCGTGGTTCTGGTCATGAAGTAGTTTTTTTAACATACCGTCCGGAATCGTTTTATTATACTGACCTTAAAAATGCAGGAATTTCAATATCGTGTATTATGTCAAATAATTACATAAAACGATTCTTAAAAATGAGACGTTTTATCAGGAAGGGTTGCTATAACACGGTTATTTCATTTCTTGAGGGATCTAATTTCATTTGTGAAGTGGCAGGGTTCCCATACAGAAAGTGGAAATTGATCGTGGGAGAACGCAGCGCAAATCCAAATATTTTGAAGTCATATAAACTAATTATTTATCGATGGTTTCATATATGTGCTGATTATGTTGTCGCTAATTCATATGCGAATATGCAAATTGTTAATTCAGTAAATCCTCTTTTATCCTCTTCGAAATGTAAGATCATATATAATATAGTCGATTTTGGATATTGGAAGCCGACAATTGATTATGTTCCAAGAAAAAATGGTAAGCTGAAATTGGTTGTAGCTGCGAGTCATTTAAAGCTTAAGAACCTCAATGGATTGGTAGTTGCTATATCCTTACTAAGTCAGAACGAAAGATCTTTACTAGAAGTTGAATGGTATGGAGATCGAATTTATGAACCTTTTTTTGATAATTCTTTAACTCAAGCAAAACAAAAGATAAAGCAATATCAACTTGAAGATATTATTTCCTTTTATCCAGCCACAAAAGATTTAAACCTAAAGATACAACAAGCAGACGTAGTCGGGCTTTTTAGTTTTTACGAAGGATTTCCGAATGTGGTATGTGAAGGAATGGGCTGTGCCAAACCCATCATCTGTTCTTCTGTTTCTGATATTCCTTCTATCTTGTCTTATGATGAAAATTTAGTATTTTGTCCGGAGAGCGTTGAATCGATTCGAAATACGTTGAGTTATATTATTGGTATCTCTAATCAGCAATTGATTTCGATCGGGCAAATTAATGAAAAGATTGCAAATGATCATTTCAATAAAAATATAATTATTAATAAATATTTGGATTTATTTAGTTTATGATATTTAACAAGTCTTTACATATTATATATTTGATTCTATATTATGGTTTACTCCAGTTTTTGCCTCCAACTAATAACCGATATTTCAGGCTAATAAAGCCTGTCAGATCTTCGATTGCAAAAAGATGTTTGGATCATGCCGGTAAAAAGGTCAACATTGAGCAAGGTGCAAATTTTGGTGATGGGAATGGCATATCTATAGGTGACAATTCAGGTATCGGTTTGCGATGTTCTGTTCGGGGACCCCTGGTAATTGGAAATAACGTGATGATGGGGCCTGAAGTGATAATACTAACCTCGACACATAGTTTTGAACGGATTGATATTCCAATGATGGCACAAAAATCCCCGTCTCGGAAAAAAGTGATTGTTGGAAATGATGTTTGGATCGGAACTCGTGTAATTATTCTACCTGGGGTTACAATTGGAAATGGTGTAATAATTGGGGCAGGTGCAATAGTAACTAAGGATATACCGGATTATGCTGTTGTTGTGGGAAATCCTGCAAGAATTATTCGTTACAGAAATGGAATAAACCAATGAAAAGAAGAATTTTAGTATTGGGGTATTTTGGCTATTTAAATAATCAGTTAGATGGTCAGACTATTAAAACGCGTAACATTTACGAACTACTTCTATTGAAGACTAGTGACAATATTAGTGTGAATATATATGATACACAGCAATATAAATGTTCAAAGCTTCTCTCTTTTTAGCATGTTTTGGAAAATAATCCGATGTAATAAACTGGTGTATTTGCCGGCTCACAACAATTTAAAGTATCTTTTCCCAATAATATATATTTTGTGTTGGTTGAAGAGAACTGAGATCCTTTATTTTGTCGTTGGTGGTTGGTTGGTAGAATATCTAAAGTCAAAAAGACTACATGTTACACTTCTTTCTAAAGTTCGGGCAATACTGACTGAGAGCGATGATCTGAGTAATTCATTGATAGCGCAATATCATTTTAAAAATGTGATAACTTTTCCTAATTTCAGGATACATTCATATACCCCAACTTTCTTTCAGAATACGGATTTTTTCAGGATAGTTTTTATGGCAAGAATTAACAGAATGAAGGGAATTGATTATGTTTTCCATTTAGCAAATTATTTTGCAAACGCGTCATTTTGTAACAGACCGGTTATTATTGATTTTTACGGGCCGATTGATAAAAAGGATGAAGTTTATTTTTATAAACAATTAGAGAAATATGAGAATATCTCATATCGTGGAGTATTGCAACCCGAAAATATATATAAAACTTTGAACAATTATGATTTGATGGTTTTCCCTACAAGATATTTTACTGAAGGTTTTCCAGGCACAGTTTTAGATGCATACATATCAGGTTTGCCTATCGTTGCCACTCATTGGAAACATGCCACAGATTTTATTATCCGTGAAAAAACAGGCTTTATTGTTCCGTTTGAAAAGAGTGAAAAGGATTTTGTTGACGCCGTCATTAAAATATATCAGGATTATGATCTTTTAATAAAGATGAAACACAATGCATTTGAACAGAGTATGAAGTACTCATCCGAAGTAGCATGGAACATTTTAATTAACAATAATTTGGTGGAGATAATTACATAAAACTAGCACGTTCGTTAGTACAAATGTGGATGAAATTCTTACCTGTAAGTTCCATCCGGTATTTAATAAACAAATGAAAAATGTATGAATTATATATCTATTATTATTCCAATATATAACGAAGAAAAATATATTCAATCCTGCGTCAATTCTGTTTTGTTGCAGGATTATCCACATGACTTTATCGAGATATTATTCATTGATGGTATAAGCACGGATAATACAAGAGAAATTATTAAAGATTTTGCTGCGAAGTACAAATTTGTGAGGCTTATTGATAACCCTGATAAAATTGTCCCCCATGCAATAAATATTGGGATTAAAGCCTCTGTTGGAGATATAATTATACGGATAGATGCCCATTGTGTATATCCCGCCAACTACATTTCTACTCTAGTAGATAATTTAATCGAATTGAATGCCGATAATGTGGGTGGAGTGATACTCACTAAACCTGCAAATTCATCTGCAATTGCCAAGGCAATTTCAACAGCAATGAGTCATCCGTTTGGAGTGGGTAACGCCTTTTTCAGAATTGGGTGTAAAAAGGTTAAGGAGGTTGATACGGTCCCTTTTGGATGTTTTAGACGAACTCTATTTGATCGTATAGGTTTTTTTGATACAGATCTTGTACGAAATCAGGATGATGAATTTAATGCGAGAATCATTAAAAACAAAGGTAAGATTTTTCTAATTCCCGGAATAGAGATTACTTACTATGCCAGAGATCAGATTTCCAAAGTTGGGCAAATGTTTTATCAATACGGTTTGTTTAAGCCATTGGTTAATAGAAAAATAGGATATTCGGCAACCATTAGGCAGTTTATTCCACTCTTATTTGTTTCTGGACTAATATTGAGCATTCTGATAGGTCTAATTATCACTTCGGAGTTGTTACTAACAATAGCATTGGTACTTACCTATTTTCTGTTTTCTTTTTGTTGTTCAATGACTGAATCAATCCGACAAAAGAGTCTTAGAAATTTAATTTTATTACCCGTTGTCTTTTTAGTAATTCATGTTTCATATGGATGGGGATATATGATAGGCATTTTCCGATTCTTGATTTTAGGAAAAAATACTGTATCATTAAATGTGAACAGATAAAAGTAATTTTATTATACTGCATATCCATTTTAATCAAGTTTATTTTGTTTAATACGTTGAATTTGAGAAAGTTGAATATAGTTTCAAATAATTTCTAATGTGCCTTATTATTAATTAGTTTAGCATTTTGCTTGACCGAAGGAGATAGGCAGTTTTGTTATAAAAATTTAAAGTTTGGAGATTTTACGAATGGTATGATCTTATTGTTACAGGTTTCAAATACCTTGCGCTGGATATTCGTGCTATTATATGTATTGCCCGATTGGATCAGACAGAATTGGCTAATAAAAGTGACTTAGATTCCCTGAGTTTAATTTGAAGTAGGCAGTCATTAGTTGGTTTGTTGATTTGTCATGTTGCGGTAGAGAATCATTCCTGGCATCTGTTCCCAATTTTGATAAAGCCTGAAGCTAAAATCTCACGAAATGAATTTATTGAAAAAATTTCCGATGAAGATGTTGGTGTCTCGCTTCATTTATAACCTCTACATCAAAAGTCTTATTAAAGAATAAGCTTATAATCTGCTTGCGGAAGATTATCCAAATAGTGAAAAAATTTGGCATGGTACTTTGTCTTTATCAATTTATCCGGATTTTAAAAAAATGAACTCTAATACATCAGTTCAACAATATAAATTTATAATTCCCGATAATCATTATGTGCCGATCCGGTTATAGAGATCATTAATGTTTAGATTAGTGAAACGATTGAAATAAAGGATTATACCGAATTTATAATAATTAAAAAATGTTAATTTTCTATTTGTAATAGTATGAAAACAAGCTTTTATAATGAAAAAGAGTTGAAAAAGTTTGGATTTAAGAACATAGGTAAAAATGTGTTAATTAGTAAAAAGGCAAGCTTTTACGGAGAACAAAATATTTCTTTTGCAAATAATATCAGAATTGATGATTTTTGTATTTTGAGCGGGAAGATTGAAATTGGAAATTATGTACATATAGCAGCCGGAAGTGTTTTAATCGGTAGTAATAAAGGTATTACTTTTAATGATTTTGCCGGATGTTCTCAACATGTATGTATATATGCTGTAAGTGATACTTATTCGGGATATAGTCTTACTAATCCCACAATACCCAATAAATACAGGAAGGTCAATCAAGGTGCTGTTTTTATAGAAAAATATGTGATCATTGGGGCCGGTAGTATTGTTTTACCTTCTGTAAGAATCAGAGAAGGTGCCGCTGTTGGTGCTCTGAGTTTAGTTGATAAAAGCACAGATGCATGGAAAATTTATTTAGGTAATCCGGCAAAGCCAATAAAAAATCGCAGTAAAAAACTTTTGGAACTTGAGAAAGAATTATTAGCAGATAACATAAAAAAAGTAGAATAAAAATTATCTAATGAAGGAACAAATACGTGAATTTGTTTGTAAAACAAGTTTCAGCGACCCCCAAAAGATTCAGGATGACACACTTCTTTTTGATGAGGGGATATTCGATTCGATGGGCCTGCTTCATCTTATTGCATTTCTTGAGGATGATTTCGGTATTAAGGTGGATGACCTTGAATTAAATGCCGATAATTTCGGCTCAATCGATACTATAGCTTCCTACCTTGGAAGAAAGTTAAACTAAAATGAATCATGTGCGGAATAGCGGGATTTGTTGATTCCAGGAAATTTGTATCTGAAAAGGAAGTTGAGTCAATCTTAGACCGTATGCTGACCCGTATTTCCCACCGCGGTCCGGACGATTGCGGATTGTATCTGGAAGCCGGATTGGGAATGGGTAATGTCCGTCTCAGCATCATCGACCTGGAAGGCGGAAACCAACCATTGTCCAATGAAGACGGGTCCATGTGGATTGTTTATAACGGTGAGATCTATAATTTCATTGAACTGCGTAAAGGTCTGATTGATAGGGGACACAGGTTTAAGACATTCAGTGATACGGAAGTGGTTTTACACATGTACGAAGAATATGGCGCATCTGCTCTTCAATATTTTAACGGACAATTCGCTTTTGCTATCCGGGATACACGGAAAAATGAATTTTTTTTTGCCAGGGATCGTCTGGGTATCCGGCCTTTTTTTTATTCCGAGACTGACGGATCATTGGTTTTTGGTTCCGAGATCAAAGCTCTTTTTGAATATCCCGGAATCGACAGGTCAATTTCTCCAAAATCATTAAAAGAGGTATTTACTTTCTGGACAACCCTTACACCTCATACAATTTTTAAAGGGGTCCATGAATTGCCTCCCGGACATAACGCGTTATATAAGAATGGCAAACTGGAGATACAATCGTACTGGACACTCCGGTTTACTAATTGTACCAATCGTTTTGACGGAACTTTTGAAGATGCTTTGGATCATTTCAGATTTCTGTTGAGCGATTCGGTTGCCTTACGCTTACGGTCTGACGTCCCGGTGGGGGCATATCTGAGCGGAGGATTGGATTCGGGTGCAATTACGTCCTTCATCCTAAAGAGAGCTCCCGGTCATTTGAATACATTTTCTATTGGTTTTGAAGATGATGTTTTTGATGAATCAAAATATCAGAATGAGATCAGCCGCTATTTTCAAATCAACCATCAAAGAATTGTCTGTTCCGAAACTGATATTGCCAAATGGTTTCCAAAGGTCATCTGGTATTCCGAAATACCTTTATTGAGAAGCGCACCTGCCCCAATGATGGGATTGTCAGACTTCGTTCGTGAACATGGCATAAAGGTTATTATTACCGGGGAGGGAGCCGATGAAGCCCTGGCGGGTTATGATATATTTAAAGAGGCCCTTATCAGGGAGTTTTGGGCGAAGCAGCCTCAATCCGGAATCCGGCCTTTATTATTGAAAAAGCTTTATCAATACCTGCCGACTGTCGGTCAGTTGAATGCCGGAATGCTGAAGATGTTTTTCGGATATAAGCTTGAAATGACCGATTCGCCGGTTTATTCCCACTTGCTAAGATGGAGAAATACCAGTAATATTCAAAAACATTTTAATCCGGAATTGAGTGAATATCTGCGGGATTATGATCCCGTAGAATTTTACGCTGAAAAAATCAAACGGGAGGTTGACGGAATTTCATCGCTGGCGAAAGCCCAGTTGATCGAAACGAACGTTTTTATGTCCGGTTATCTTCTTTCGTCCCAGGGAGATCGAATGTCTATGGCTAATTCCGTTGAAGGGCGTTACCCTTTTCTGGATCACCGGCTGATGGAGTTCGCGGCATCATTGCCCGATCAGTTTAAGCTGAAAGGTATGAATGAAAAATATCTTTTAAAAGAACTTATGCGTGATGAATTACCTGAATCCGTACTAAGCAGGCCAAAACAGCCCTACCGGGCTCCGATAGCGGAGGCTTTTACCGGTCTGAAAGCGCCGGATTATGTTGATGATATGATTTCGTCCGACCGAATAAAAGAGTATGGAATTTTCAGTCCCGAATCCGTGCGGAGGCTGATGAAAAAGATGAGAACGGTACAGGATATTTCCGAGACCGATCATATGGCTTTGACCGGTATATTATCAACGCAATTATTATATCATCAGTTTATCAGGAATTTTAAACCCTTACGGAAAAAAGACATATTGAAAGGTAAAGTAAGAAATAAGGTGGAAAGATAAGAGAGTGGTAGGTTAAAGATAAAAGGATAAAAGACAGATGGGAAAAAAGAAGAGATTTTCACGCGATATTCTGCAATTTAATAACGTTGAATATGTTGTTGAAAGAATATGCTCCAAATTAAGGGAGGATGTTTTTCATGTTTTGCGGCGCAAAGGAGGCGTTATCGGAATCAGCGGAGGAATTGATTCTTCCGTTACGCTGGCATTAGCTGCAAAGGCGCTTGGCGCTGAAAACGTTTCAGGTATTATGATCCCGGACAAAGATTCAAATCCGGAGAGCAAGTTACTGGCAAAAAAGCTTTCTGACCAACTTGGGATAAAAACGATAATCGAGGATATTTCTCCGGTTCTTGAGGGATTTCACTGCTACTCCAGGCGCGATGATGCGGTGAGACGGATCATCCCCGATTATAATGAAAAAACCGATAAAATGAAAATAGCCATACCGGCGGAAAATGTTGAAAAAAATCTTCCTCCCGTTTTTCATGTAATTGTTTATTTTGCCAACGGAACAATGAAAAGCGAAAGGCTGCCGGTCAACGAATACTTACAGATTGTAGCGGCTTCAAATTTCAAACAGCGCAGCCGCATGTCTTTGCTTTATTATTACGCAGAATCATTGCACTTTGCTGTAGTGGGTACTCCTAATAAACATGAAATTGATCAGGGATTCTTTGTTAAATACGGTGACGGAGGCGCTGACTTATTTCCGATCGGGAATTTGTATAAGAGCCAGGTATACCAACTGGCCCGTTATCTGGAAATTTCGGATGAGATAATCCAAAGAACCCCGACGACAGATACTTATTCTGCAGAACAGACACAGGAAGAGTTCTTCTATCAACTGCCATTCGAAGATATGGATCTGTTATGGTATGGCTGGGAGAACAGCTATCCGGCAGTTGAGGTTGCCATGGTTTTAGGTCGTTCAGTTGACGCGGTTTCTGCTATTTACAAAAATTTTGAGCGTAAACATAAAACGACTGAATATTTGAGAATGGCGACTATCCGCGGTTACGATTTTTGGGGTTAGGTTATGATTTTATCTTTTCAATTATATCATGAATGTTTTTGATTTCCTGTTTGAGAATACCTCCACATTTGAGAAGAAACTGATTCTTGGCACAAAGGAGCCAAAGTCATTCAGGGTTATTTATCAAGAATCCATCAAACTTGCAGGCTATTTGAGAATGAAACTTGGCCAGAAAAAGAAAATAGTATTGATGGCACAAAACAGTTCATTTTTTATAATGGCGTATCTGGGTATATTAAAATCAGGCAATATATGCGTCCCGTTGAGTCCGGGCATTGAACCGGAACGATTTCAATTTATAACAGATAAAACGAATTCCCGGACAGGTTTTATTTCGGATATTGTAAAAAACAGACTTAATCCCTCTTTAGATTGTATTACTGAAAAGATACTTAAGGAAATAATGGAAGGAGAATATGAATTGCCTTCTGCGGATGAGGAATTTGACGGAAACTGCATCGCTGAAATTCTTTTTACCTCAGGATCGAGCGCACTGCCCAAGGGAGTCATGTTGTCGCATACAAATATCATATCCAATACCGGATCTATTGTACAATATCTCGGTTTAAGCGATAAGGACATCATGATGGTTGTTTTGCCTTTTTTTTATTGTTACGGTCTTTCCCTGCTTCATACTCATATCCGGGCCGGCGGTTCACTGGTGCTCAACAATAGTTTTATTTTCCTGGGATCAACTGTCAATGATCTGAACAAATATTGCTGTACAGGTTTTGCCGGCGTTCCCAGTCATTTCCAGATACTGTTGAGGAAGTCTGCACTGTTTAAAAGCACTAAATTTCCTTTCCTGCGCTATGTAACTCAGGCCGGAGGGAAGCTTCACAATGTCTTTATTGATGAATTTACGGAAACCTTTCCGGATATTCAGTTTTTTGTGATGTATGGCCAAACCGAAGCGACTGCAAGGTTATCCTATCTTCCCCCGTCTATGATAAAAGCAAAGTCCGGTTCCATTGGCAAAGGGATTCCCGGAGTGGAATTAAAGGTTGTAAATGGGAAAGGGATTCAGGTAGTTCCGGGGGAAACCGGTGAAATTCTTGCACGCGGGAAAAACGTGATGAAGGGGTATTTTGAAGATCAGGGGTTGACTACCGGCACTATCAGAAACAACTGGCTTTATACAGGTGATTTGGCTACCATAGATGAAGAAGGATATATTTATATTACAGGCAGAAAAAAGGAGTTCATTAAAGCGGGCGGCAGGAGGATTAGTCCAAAGGAAATAGAAGAAGTAGTTGTGATGATGAAGGGCGTAATTGATTGCAAGGCAGAAGCTGTAACGGATCCGTTAAACGGCGAAGGCATTAGAGTTGCCGTTGTTGTGAATGAAAGCGGGAATGAAATAACCAGTGAGAGCTTAAGACAATTTTGCGCGGAGAGGCTTCAAAATTATAAAGTCCCAACAGAAGTTGTATTTAATGAATCTATGGAGTTAAGTATTACGGGCAAAAAGGTAAAGTTGATTTAGGTTATGACACTAAGAACAGCTATATGTTTGATGCAGCATGGTGTAATCGACAAATTAACAAGCTCTTATTTAATAAAGGTATTTATTACTCCCAATTTCTATGACAAAGCTAAACCAGTCAGATAATATGCTTATATTTAAAGTGTTATATCAAGAATAAATACTTTTTCAACAAATGCAGGACAAAATAATAGGACTATTGAATATTGGGCAAGAAAAGCCATACGTTAAAAAATATTTTCTTTAAGTCCTGCTGCCATATAGACAACGATTTTAATTTTTAGTTATACAAAATAAATTTTGATTTTAGTAATTATCATATTATGAAACAAGAGACCGATAATTCCGCCTATTACCCGGAACAACGAACCACATTTGATTTCAAGAAAATTTTTCACCTTATTATCAGGAAATGGCATTGGTTTGCAATCTCCATTTTTGTCGGGCTTTTAACAGCCTGGTTGTACAATCGGTATATGCCTTCGGTATACAGTATTCATTCGTCTTTGATTGTTAATGAATATGAAAGCGGGATCAAGCGGTTTAGTTTGTCTCAGGGTACCATCAATGAACAGGGTATTAATGTCTTACGGCAGGATCATCCACGCCGGCTAAGATCATATATACTGAATTTAAAAACGCTTCAGAGCCTTGGGTGGAATATTTCCTGGTATCAAAAGACACTTCTCTATGACAAGGATCTGTACGGAAGTGAACCTTACAGAGTGACCTTGTTGTCTAACAGAACAAACCTCACTAATGTCCCGGTTTCAATTAAGCAGATCTCCGATTCTGAATTTCAGGCAGATGTAGATGCAACCATAAGCAATTCAGCCATTCCGGTTAAGTTTTCTCAAAAGGGAAGGTTCGGAGAACCGTTTATGAATAGCTATTTTGGTTTTACTTTGGAAAAGTTGACTGGTCAGTCGGTTTCAGAAAAGGAGCTTTATTTTGTGATCAATGATTTGAACAGTCTTGCCTTACAATATCAAAATAAGCTTAAAGTAATTTATAATGAAAAGATACCGGATGTGATGGAATTGATTTTGTCCGAAAACAATCCCGAAAGGGGTGTTAACTTTTTGAACAGTCTGGAGCAAACTTATACGGACAATGGACTTGCTGAAAAAAACCGTGTGGCAGAGAATACGATGAAATTTATTGACAGCCAGCTGAAAAACGTTAGTGATTCACTTTCTCATTCGGCGAACAGGTTCACCAACTACCGTACCCGCACTCAGTCAGTGGATCTTAGCCAGGAAGGAGGGATTGTTATGCAAAAACGGGAATCATTGGAATCGGAAAGGGCAGTTCTCGAGAACCGAATTAACTATTTACGTAACCTTCTTGAAGAGATGAATGATTCAAGAAAGATGAAACAGGTCAGTGTACCATCGGTATTCGGGATCACCGATCCGACTTTAAACACATTGGTTACTAAATTGAGTGACTTGTACAGTAAGCGTGAAGTGCAATCATTTTCTGTCCAGGATAAAGCTCCTTCATTGATATTGCTGGACAAAGAGATAGAGTTTACCCATAATATGCTGGCACAAAATATCAATTCTCTTCTTTCAGCCACAGAATCGGATCTGGGAAACCTAATGAAGCGTGCCGGCGGATTTAATTCTCAGTTAACTCTTTTGCCAAGAACCGAACTGCAATTAAGCTCTCTTAGAAGAAGTTTTGATTTGAACAATGAATTATATACTTATCTTTTGAAAATGAGGGCAGAAAGTGCAATTACCTATGCGTCCAATCAACCGGATGTAAAAGTATTGGATCCCGCAAGTATTGAAACCACAATTCAAACCAGGCCCTTGACAATCATCAATTATTTGATTGGAATAATTTTGGGATTTTTAATACCATTCGGTATCATTTTGTTTAATGATTTCATTAAAGGCTTTATTCAGTCGAAAGAGGAGGTCGAAGGACTGACTAAGTTGTCTGTTCTTGGGATGATTATGCATAACAAGAGCAGAAAAGATTTGGTTGTACTTGAAAATCCGAGGTCAAATATTTCTGAATCGTTCCGCCTGATAAGGACAAATCTGAAATTTATTCTTAATGAGAAAGATAAAAAAGTAATTGCTGTACAATCGACCATTGCGGGTGAAGGCAAGTCTTTTATTTCTATTAATCTTGCCTCCATTTTGGCAATGAACAATCTTAAAGTGCTGCTCGTCGGCGTGGATATGCGTATGTCAACCGTTCACAAAATACTAAAATCACAGAATAAAGCGGGACTGAGCACATATCTAAGCAATCAGGATAGTTTTGAAGACATTGTTGAAGACACTACAATCAACAATCTGAGTTATATTTCATCCGGGCCGGTTCCGCCAAATCCGGCTGAACTGCTTGAAAATGGTTATTTTGAACGTTTTATGGAAGAAGCGAAATCGAGGTTCGATTATATTATACTTGACAATCCACCTGTTGCACTGGTTACGGATGGGATTATTGCAGGGCGTCATGCAGATCTCAATCTATTTGTAATTCGTTTTCGTTACAGCAGCAGGGAACAGATCAAACTTATTAATGAACTTGATATCACAAAGACAATGCCTAAACTCGCACTTGTTTTAAATGATGCAATTAAGGAGAATTTTGTTGGTGGAAATTACTATAATTACAGGAATAAAAGTTATTTTAAAGAATAGGCGCGTACGACAAAAATCCTGTAACGAAAGACGCTACAACATTACTGTCTGTTTCTTTTTAAGCGAAGATCAGCGAAGCTAAACCTTAACCTGGTGTTCATGTGCTTGACAGTATCGCCCAGTATCAATGCGTATCCCTGATATCCAGGTATCCAATTATTCTGTGTATTTTATTTGATTCTTTTCTCTGTAATCATCATGATGGCTTAATAAAACTTGCCACCAGGTCACTAAATCACCAAGAAACACTAAAAAAGGATAAATAATTTACGCCTGCATCTTTTTGAATGGTATATGAAGGAATTAATAACATGCATCTTCTCATTTTTATGTAACCTAAATATTGTATTTACATGCCGAGAGATAACAAAGATATCTCAACTAACGCTGCGTTGGTTGTAGAAAAAATTCCGGTTATTACAAAGATTTCACAGCTATGCTTTTTTGGATACACTTAACGACTTTAGTTTATAAAGTTTTTGAAATTCTTTTTAGTTCTGGCTTGCTCCGGTTAGATAATACATCTGGCGAACACATTTATAATTCGATTAATGAAAGTTTGTTATTATATGGCTAAAAGAGCTTTCGATATATTATTTTCTGTAACAGGGCTGTTAATTATGCTTCCTATTACGATTCTCATTGCACTGATCATCTTTATCGAGGACCGGAGACCAGTCTTTTTCAAACAGGAAAGGATTGGATTATATCTGAAACCATTTAACCTTTATAAGTTCAGATCGATGAGGATAAATAAGGATTCTTCTTTTGGAAGTTTTGATGCGGGTGACCGATCGAGAGTTACCAGAGTTGGAAAGGTGTTAAGAAAAACAAAACTCGATGAGTTACCACAACTATTCAATGTTCTGAAAGGTGATATGTCAATAGTCGGTCCTCGTCCGGAAGTTAAACAATATGTTGAAATTTACCCTGATAGATGGTCAATCGTCTGTAAAGTCAAACCAGGTATAACCGATAATGCTTCTATTGAATTTCGCAATGAAGAAGAGATTCTCAGGAATTCGCAACTCCCCCAAAAAACTTATATAGAAGAGATATTACCCAGAAAAATAAATTCCTACGAGCAATATGTAAGAATCCATTCATTTCTTGGTGATTTGAAAATCATATTAAAAACGATTTATGTTATCCTTTCCAAATGAAGAATTTTATCCAAAAGAATAGAATATGAATATTCCATATGCGAAAATTTCAATTAGTGGCAACGAATTGAAGTATGTTACGGAAGTTCTTGATAGTGGCTGGCTTACAACCGCTTCAAAGGCTGTAAAATTTGAAAATGATTTTGCACAATTTGTTGGAGCAAAATATGCTTGTGCTGTCAACTCATGCACAGCTGCATTGCATTTAGCGATTGAGGCCCTTGGAATAAGGCAGGGAGATAAAGTTCTTGTTCCATCATTGACATTCACCGCTTCGGCAGAAGTAGTACGATATATGGGGGCAGATCCGGTAATTGTTGATGTTGAGTACGGTACAGGACTTGTTACCCCAGGGATCGTCAAAGAAGCGTTGAAAAAAAATGCAGGAGTCAAGGCTTTAATATTAGTACATTATGCCGGACAGGCAGCTAATATGACAACACCTGCGGGCGAAGGGATACTGGATATCTGTCGAAAAAATCATATCAAAGTAATTCAGGATGCGGCCCATGCATTCCCGACAAAATTCGGTAATAAATACATTGGCTCTTTTGGCGATGCAACATGCTTCAGTTTTTATGCCAATAAAACAATTACAACCGGGGAAGGTGGAATGCTTGTTACTGACGATGAAAAAATTTACAAAAGGGTAAAAACCATGCGTTTGCATGGTATTAACCGGGATGTATGGAACCGTTTTACCTCCGTGAAAGCTTCTTGGGAGTATGATGTAATTGCTCCGGGATACAAATACAATATGCCTGATATCAATGCGGCTATCGGACTTGCCCAACTGGAGCAGGCCGAGTTTTTCAGAAAAGAAAGGCAGCGATGTGCAGAACACTATTTTCAGACATTAAAAAACATACCTGAAATTGATTTGCCTGAATGTCACAATTCACATGAAGATCATTCCTGGCATCTTTTCCCGATAATTATTAAACCGGGGGCCAACATATCGAGGAATGAATTTATTGAAAAAATCTCCCAAAAAGGGATAGGGGTTTCGGTTCATTATAAACCTATCCATCATATGTCGTATTACAAACAAAAATACGACCTGAGGCCGCAGGATTATCCGAATTGCGAGAAAATATGGCAGGGTACGGTGTCGTTACCCATTTACCCAGACCTGAAAAATAATGAACTTGAATATGTTAGTACGGTAATAAAAAATTTTTTTAATTGACATAAATTTCTTATATTGATTATGAATCGTTTTTCACATAGCGGGTAAACCATAAAAAGTATTCAAACTCGATGTGAATAACAAATCCGGGGAAGAGGCAAAATGGTAAAAGAGAAGAGAAATCCGGTGCAATTTCCCTATGAGATTGAAAAAAAGGCGTCCTGAGGCTAATTTGTAAAGGAATGCAAAGCCCGGGGAAAAAGGTAAAAATTATAATCTATGACAGAAACATTAAAACGATTTGCAGAAAAGTATATTGCCCCGCGATGGATCATTCTTTTATTTGATCAGTCTATTATGTGGCTGGTCTTCCTTTTTACAAATATTCTGATCACACCGAAAGGGTATGCATTTAATATTTCCTCCGGTAATTATCATCAGTTACTGTTAATCGGGGTTATTTTCTTTGCAGGTTATATTTTAATTAATCCTCACCGAAATATCATCCGGCATACGACTATTAAAGATTTTGCAGCCATCCTTTACGCTCAATTTCTTGCATCGACAGGATTATTGATCATATCTTTTGCCGGTCAGCATATTAGTCAGTTTTCTCCGTACCGGATATATTATCCGGTAATTATTGTTCACTTTTTTATATCAGGTTTTTTACTGATTCTTTCGCGTCTTATCATAAAATACATCTACAATTATCTTGTTCAAAGCGCTGCAAAAACACGTAAGACATTAATATTCGGGGCGGGTGGGCTTGGCATGCTTGCCCGGACAATTATTGAAAGGGATGATATGTATAATTATCAGGTCATTGGATTTATAGATGACAATTCAAATTTATCCGGAAAAAGACTTGGGGGAATACCGGTCTATTCTGTTTCGAAAACATTCAAACAAGTCATCCGGGAACAGAGAATTAAAGATATTATCATAGCGGTAAGCAGTTTTGAAATTACAAAAGAAAAGAAAACAGATTTTATTAACCAATGCCTTGAAAAGCATATAAAAGTCAAGGAAATACCTGAGATTTCTGCCTGGCTGAATACTTCCGGGAAGAAAGCAGATGTGAGAAATATTAAAATTGAGGATCTCCTCGGGCGAGAACCAATTTCTATAGATATCAAGAAAATTTCCAGGGGATTGTCTGATAAGACGGTTTTGGTTACCGGAGCGGCGGGATCCATCGGATCAGAAATCGTGCAACAAATCCTGCCTTTTAATCCAAGTAAAATAATTCTGATCGATCATGCTGAGTCTGATTTATTTAAAATTCACAATGAGATTCTCTCCAATTACAAGCATTTAGAGATTGAGGCGGTTATTGCCAATATTACAGATAGCGGCAGGATGCGAAAGATTTTTACAACCCACTATCCGGATCTTATATATCATGCTTCAGCTTATAAACATGTGCCCTTGATGGAGAGTCATCCCTATGAAGCCGTAAAAAACAATGTTGAGGGGACTAAGATACTCGCTGATCTGGCTGTTGAATTTGAGGTCGAGAAATTTATTATGATTTCTACAGATAAAGCGGTAAATCCTACAAATGTTATGGGCGCATCAAAACGAATCTGTGAAATGTATGTTCAGGCGCTATCTCAACTTGAGAATATCAAACCCCAATTTATTACCACCCGTTTCGGTAATGTTCTTGGATCAAACGGATCTGTGGTTCCCATTTTCAAAAAACAGATCGAATCCGGAGGTCCTGTCACAATTACACATAAGGAAATTACCCGGTTTTTTATGACCATCCCTGAAGCCAGCCAATTGGTACTTGAAGCAGGATTTATGGGCAGCGGAGGAGAAATTTATCTTTTCGATATGGGTAAGCCGGTCAGGATTTATGATCTTGCTGAAAAGATGATCTCACTGGCAGGATACGAACCGCATAAAGATATTAAGATCAGTGTAACCGGTTTACGTCCGGGTGAAAAACTTTACGAGGAATTGCTGACTTCAAGGGAGAACTGTCTTCCGACCTATAACGAAAAAATTATGATAGCAAAGGGCAGACCTCAACTTTATGAAGAGGTAAATCAAAAAATCACCGAACTGATTAACGGATTGAGCAAAGATTCCGATTATATGATAGTTGCCCGTATGAAAGACCTGGTTCCTGAGTTTTTCTCACAAAATTCAAGATTTGATGAGCTGGATTTGAAAATCGATATTTTCGACTTTGATACAAAAGTCGGTAATAAAAAGAGAGTCGGGTGACAGAAGATGGCAGAATTATCTGCAGATCAGAGGTTGGAGTATATAACAAATAATCCTGCTCTAAAACACCAAATAAATTTCTAACTTCACCGGTAATTCTGATTCTTTAATCAAACAGAGCCACTTCAGATGATAAATAATTCATTCCTGTTTCAATTTATAAATTCTCACAATCAATTCATATGAAAAAGTTGTATTTTTTGTTAGTCTGGTCATTGATGTATATATTAAGTATGAGTTCCTGCCGTTCAACCCGGGATATGAAATTTTTACAAAATATGTCTGATCAGGAAACATACGGAACAGCAACCAAACCACCGGATTATCTGATTAAAACCGATGATAATCTTTATGTCGACGCACAATCGATCAACCCGGAGGTGAGTCAGCTCTTTAGTCCTTCAAAATCAAATACATACAGTGGAGGAACGTCATCGGAATTCGGGCAGGCATCAAGCCAGTACCTGAACGGTTATCACGTTAATCAAAAGGGAATGATCCTGCTGCCGGTAATCGGAGAAGTGAATGTGGCCGGGATGACGGAAGAAGCCGCCAAAGATGTAATCCAGAAAAGGGTAAATGAGTATTATAAAGATGCAACCGTCAAGGTAAAAATATTGACATATAAAATAAGCGTTCTGGGAGAAGTGAGAAATCCGGGGGTTTATTACAATTACAATAAAAATATCACTATTCTGGAGGCTATCAGTATGGCAAACGGCACTACGGATTATGCCAGTATTCGTAAAGTTCTTGTGATCCGGCCTACAGCAAAAGGGGATAAAAGTTTCCGGCTTGATATGACGAAAAAAGAAATATTAAATTCTGAAGCATTTTACTTATTGCCCAATGATGTTGTTTACATTGAACCTGACCGGTACAAAAACTTCAGTCTGAATACAACCGTTTACTCAATGGCAATTTCAGCGATAACCACCTCCATTTTAATTCTAACCTATATGAATAAAAATTAAGAGGGAAATTTGTTTGTGTAATTATAGAAGAGCGGGGTTATCATAAAATGATAGCCCCGGTTTTTGTATCAATTCCCCAATTTTATGAATTTCAGAAATCCGGTATTATCTCTGCCACCACTTTCTTGATCTTTTAAATGTTTTTATCGAGAAAGCGGTTGCGCGTGCAGGTGCCCTCTGTATTGGCGTAGGATTGTTTATTGGCATTCACGTCAGCGATCGCCATATTGTCTGCATCGGCCTGGCTTATTGCTGAACTGTAGGTCCCGGCCGGTACCGTATAGGTAACCGTCGAACCGGTATAGCCACTTCCGCAATCGCTTTTTGTCGCAACTCCGAATTGCCGGGTATTGTAATAAATTGTTGTGGTTACCGTTGTGCAGGTTCCGTTGTTATTGGCGAAGGCTTGCTTGTTAGCGTTTACATCCTTTACTGCCTGCTGATCTGCATCGGCCTGACTTATGGCGGAACTGTACTTTTTGGCGGGAACTGTATAAGTAACCGTTGATCCTGTATAACCAGTCCCGCAATCATTTTTTGTCGCGGTGGCACTTACCTGGGTACTGTAATAAACTGTGGTCTGCACGGCAGTACAGGTTCCGTTTGCATTGGCATAGGCTTGTTTGTTCGCACTGAGGTCAGCCGCCGCCTTACTGTCCGCGTCGGCCTGACTTATTGTGGAGCTGTATTTTTCTGCCGGAACAGTATAAGTGACAGTTGAACCTGTATATCCTGTTCCACAATCATTTTTGGTCGTTGTTGCAGATATTTGTGTATTATAATAAACTGTTGAAGGGGGTGTAATTTGTGCTTGCCCCTGAATATATTCAACTGCGCCAATGTCTGGTGTTGCTATTATTACATTCTTTAAATAATCGGTTGTTAATCCAACGCTTGTTCCAGCATTGATTGCAGGACTGCCTGACTGCAGATTAAAATCTACGTTGGGAGCATTTGCCTTTAAAGCTGAAATAAACTTTGGGTCAACCTGGGCGTGTTCACAATCTGTCCGACCATAATTGTTCCCTTTCATTGCAGTAGTATTATCAGTATTATGATAATACCATAAAGAGCAATCATAGCACATATTGTTTTTCACATTACAGGTTGATACATTGATATAATTAAGTATTGCCCATGTATTATTAGATGCAGGTTGATAAAATATGTTATTTGCAATAGTTTCATTAGCGAGTCCATCAACAATTTGAATGAACCCACTGCCCCCGCTAATACCTTCAGACGACCATGCCATTACATTATTTGCAATTAAATCATGATCTGAATAAAGTTCGAGAGCATTTCCGCTAACTGCATAAACAATATTATATGTAAAATTAATATAATTAGCTCCTACTGCCGGAGACGAGAAACTCCCTGTATAAAGTGCATGATCTTTATTAAAGAAAGCTAAACCTCCTGTTCTCCCAATGTTATAAATCAGATTTCTTGTAATATTCCAGTGATTATGTCCTGCACCAGTACAAGGACCGATAAATATTCCGCATATTCCATAGGGATCAGCAGTGCTGTATCTTCCTATGTCATGTATTTTGTTCCCTTGGATAGTAATATATGAACTTGGATGGGTATTATCATTCCCCCAAAAACCTCCATGAAGAAAGTTTTTTATTTCAAAATCAACGAATTGAACATATGATGCCCCACTTCCAAACATAATGCCATAACCGCCACCTGACGAACCGTCTCCTGCTTCTTGTCCGTCAATTACTGCACCCCATTTATGTTCTGATCTAAAAGTAATATAATTACCTTCCGTTCCACTTCTGGTCATATAAACAAGATAAGTTCCGGTTGTTGTATAAGTGCCATTCCTGACAATAACAGTATCGCCGGGATTTACAACATTAGCTGCTTTCTGAATAGTTTTAAAAGGAGAGGCAAAAGTTCCGGGATTGTTGTCGCTGCCGTTTGTGGCAACATAGTAATTGATTGCGGCGCTTTTAAGGGTTGGATCGGCAATTTGTTCTGTAACAGGTGGGGGTAATTCAACTGCTTTTTCAGAACAGCGCACTAACGCCAAATACATAGACAGGGTTATGATAGTTCCCATTAATATGATTTTGATTTTGTTGTTCATACAAATTTAATTTTTAGAATGGTAATAATGAAATAATTTAGTTCAAATTAGATCAAATGATGTGCTTTAAACTAATTCTTTATTAATAGATTAGATAGTTTGTATTTAAATCGTCATAATTCGTACCTTAAATTTTCAGCATTCATTTCATCCCAGAATGAACTTTATTTTAAGATACTCCCGATTCGTGTAAAATAAATATTTACATGCTGTAAAAATATATTTCATACTCATTTTAAACAATCCCCTTTTTCGTGGATTTTTACTTGTATGACAAAAATATTCTTACAAGAGGCAAAAAAATTTCCTTTTGCTATGAAAGCAATCTAATTTTGATAAAATTTTTGCACTTTACGGAAAAATACTTTACTCCGGGTAGTGATAAATGATGAGGTTGAAAAGTTTTTGCTGTCGCGCAACAACATCGAAATTTATCGTTCCTTTAAGACAAAAGGTGTCCATTTTTCTTAAGGTGAATGGCCTGGTAATCTCATAATTCTGTTAATTTAGTCCGGTGATGAATTTGCATTACACTGAAATTGATTCAATTATTTATAATGTTATAATTAAGGTGATTATGATGAGATGCTCAATTAAAATTATAACAATTATAATATTCGCAATACTATTCCACTTCCTTGTTACAGACAATCCCCTTTTTCGTGGATTTGGTGTAAAAATTCTTTAAACTTCCTTAAATACTGGGTAATTTTTTTAACAAATCCGTTACCATTAATTTAATACTGACTGATTGGATGTCATTATGGGATATTATTTTTATATTTACCAGAAACGATCGGTATTTTTTTACATTCAAAAAACAGGTCATGATAATAGCAGTAGATTTTGACGGGACAATAGTCGAACACAAATACCCTAAAATCGGCAAAACATTGCCGTTTGCCCTGGAGTCATTGAAGGCTCTTCAAAAAAACGGTCACCAGATAATCCTGTGGACCTACCGGACCGGAAAATTGCTGGATGAGGCGGTTAAATTTTGCCAAAAACAGGGTGTTGAATTCTATGCTGTGAACAGAAATTATCCGGAAGAAGAATATGAACCTACCGTTCCAAGGAAGATCCATGCCGATATTTACATCGATGACAGGAATCTGGGCGGTATTCCTTCGTGGGGAGAGATTTGCAGGATACTTTGTCCGGAGGAGGATATGTCATTTAATAAAAAGAAAAAGAGAATATTCGGAATATTTAAGCAATAAATCATTAATTGTGAGATATGAATTATGAGTTATAAATTAGCACTATACATGTTAAAGGAATATCTTCACAACACAAATGTCATGTAGCATTTTAAGATGATTTAAAGATTGGTAAAGCTGATAATCAGGGAAGCGATTCGGGTAGAATTATGATTGGGAAAAGAAGCAAAGTTCCAAAACATATAAATCAAGTCGGGCTTGTTGGGTGACAATTAAAAAACAGGAAAGCAGCAAAGTGACAGGCAGACAGACAAGACATAGTGAAATATGAAATGTAGGAAACGTAGGAAACGTAGGAAACGTAGGAAACGTAGGAAACAGGGAAATCGGGACATATCTATTTATTGATATTCAATCTAAGTTTTTAGATATATTTACTGAATGGAAACTGACCGAAAACAAATAAAACAATAACGCCGGAAGATTTCCGGCGTTCTGTTTTTATTTACTTGCTTTCAGGGATTTCAATTAAATCCCTGTGGGATGATTTTTTAACCCAAATACGTTTTAAGCAGTTTACTGCGTGAAGTATGTCTCAACCGGCGGATTGCCTTTTCCTTGATCTGGCGGACGCGTTCGCGCGTTAATCCAAAACGCTCCCCAATTTCTTCCAGTGTCATTTCCTGGCATCCGATTCCAAAGAACATCCGGATGATATCTGCTTCCCGCTCTGTAAGCGTAGTTAAAGAACGTTCAATTTCGCGTGAAAGTGATTCGTCGATCAGTACCCGGTCGGCATTGGGTGAGTCGTTGTTAACCAGTACATCCAACAGACTGTTATCTTCTCCGTCGACAAAAGGTGCGTCAACGGAGACATGTCTCCCTGAAACCCTCAAGGTATCAGCAACTTTATCTGAAGGAAGCTCCAATTGTTCAGCCAATTCTTCAGGCGAGGGTCTTCTTTCGTGTTCCTGTTCAAATTTTGAATAAGCCTTATTTATTTTATTCAATGAACCAACCTGGTTAAGAGGTAAACGAACGATCCTCGACTGTTCAGCCAGAGCCTGCAGGATTGACTGGCGAATCCACCAAACGGCGTAGGAAATGAATTTAAAACCCCGGGTTTCATCAAATTTTTCAGCGGCTTTTATCAATCCAAGATTTCCTTCATTTATCAAATCAGGCAAACTTAATCCCTGATTTTGATATTGTTTTGCAACTGATACGACAAAACGAAGATTGGCTCTTGTAAGTTTCTCAAGGGCGGACTGATCTCCTTTTTTGATTCGCTGCGCTAATTCAACTTCTTCCTCGACCGTAATTAATTCCTCTTTCCCAATTTCCTGTAGATATTTATCAAGCGAAGCACTTTCGCGATTCGTAATAGATTTTGTAATCTTTAGCTGTCTCATGCTCTTTAAATAAAAGTCCACAAAGGTACAAACAATTGTGGTTTTGTACAATATTGAATTTAATACTATCTTTCTTTATAAAATATTAAAAATTTCCCTTGATTCTTTTACATACTTAACGTAAAACTAAGCCCCCTTGACCAACTTAAATTGCTGATTGATAACTTAGAATTACAATTTTATATGCAAATCCGATAAACCAAGAATTAATATCATTAAGATAATATCATTGGTTACGTAATATCAGATTCAAAGTTTCAGTTTCTGCCACTATTTACAAATCATAATTTTCAATGATTTAACCACATTTTTCTGCAAAGAATGGTTGTAAAAATTTGACAAACTAAGAAATAGTACAATTTATAAGCTATTTGCGATTTATATTTCTGAGAATTATGAAATCATTCCGGAATAAAACAGGACCCATTGCGAAAATTTCACGTTGTATCCTAATATTTTAAAATTAAACGATTAATTAAATTGACTCATTCAATAATCCTGAATTTCAATCAGTCCTTTGCTCAAGGCAATTTTTATTAAAGACGCTGTGTTTCTGGCATCCAGTTTCATGATTAGATTCTTCCGATGGCTGTCTACAGTCAGAGGGCTTACGCACAGTTTTTCAGCAATCAGCGCATTTGTGTCACCATCAGCTATCAAACGAAGAATTTCAATCTCTCGACGGGTAAGAATTGTTTCATCACGAGATGCTTTTCTGGTTACAATATCTTCTATTTCAGGACTGTAATATTCTCTTCCTTCCATAACATCCCGGATCGCCTCTTGTATCTCTTCGGCTGTGGCATTTTTCAATATGTAACCTTTAGCTCCGTTGCCAATCATTCTTGAAACCCATGATCTCTGATTGAAATAACTAACTGCAAGGACTTTAGCCTTTTTGTTACGGGTCAGAATAGTTTTACATAAATCAATTCCGCTCATATCGGGCAGATTGACATCGAGCAATATAATATCAGGAGAGAAAAGTGGAAGAAGCTTCAGGCATTCAGCCCCGGTCCCAGCTTCACGGCACTCGTATCCGGACAAAACCATTTTCAAACCTTCAACTACTACTGGGTGATCATCGACAATAAGTATTTTGGTCATATCGGGAGTATTTATTATTTGTTTGGTCAAGATATTTTTTTAACTCCTTGATTAATACGAATTCAATATTAAATCTTCCCGGCTTCATGCTTATAATTAAATAATTAGTGAGAATGCGCTTAAAAACCTTTCGAAGATAATAAACAAAAATAAGAAATAGATACGATAAAAAATAGCAAAAAGCTGTAAATATTTATGCAAGGGAATTTTAACCTTTCAGATATTGATATTGTGATTCATGTTTTTTGATAGACAGTACGGTGCCAACCCAAAGAGGAGGAATAGTTTTTACTGCTAATTAACTTTATTTTGTATCAATGAAATCGGGGATCGGATTAACAGAAAAGATTTAATGCAGATATCTGATAATTTGAAAGTCGGACCAGTTCCCGAAACCTTAAACATATAAAAACAAAAACCTCTGTCATCCCAAAAGCTTTCGGGGAAAAAGAGGTTAATGCACGGGAGGAGCGACTCGAACGCCCGACACCTGGTTTTGGAGACCAGTGCTCTACCAACTGAGCTACACCCGTATAAGCGGAGAGAGAGGGATTCGAACCCCCGGTACCTTTCAGTACAACGGTTTTCAAGACCGCCGCGATCGACCACTCTGCCATCTCTCCAAGAGAGTGCAAAAGTAGCCGTTTTTTTTATTTGTTAATAATCTGAAATTACTTTTTTCATCAATTGTCAAAAGTAGTGGAAAATTCGACGGCCAGTAGAGTCGCGGAACGCCATGTCCGTATTAATAAGTAAATAACAGCCTAAAGCCTGCGGTCTAAGGCCTATACCCTATAGTCATTAGTTCATAATGGGAATTTTGACATTTCATATTTTAATCTCTCGCCTTTGTATTCCGAAATTGACATGCGGATTCGCCATTCTTTGGGGAATGTGCTATTATAACGATTTCCCAGGTTTTTAACCCAACCTAACGGAATATTCCGCCAGGAGAGGAGATGCCAGCCTAAGGTCTGAAAATCAGGTTGAAAATTTTCCAATCTTAAGTAGGATAATGCCTGTTCAATTGTCAGATCAAGTTTTGGAAAGAAATTTTGATTAAGGATAATGGAGAAGGCAAGTTCCTGTGAGGGGATCAAATCTTTTTGCTTTATTTCCCCGATTTTTACTCCTGAGTAAATAACTCTCAGTTTATTCCTGATCAAAAACAAACGGGATAATAGATATGCCGGAAAGGCATATAAGGAATTATCAAATACGAGTACTTCAAGATTTTCATTATTGATCAATTTACTGACAAATTCTTTTGCCGATTTTGAGGCAATTCCCTGGGCATATTTAATCCTTTTATAGTCACGAGGGGAATTCCCTTCTCTTTTTCTAAGTACTGCCATAAATAATCCTTCCCCTTTTACCTTATGGGGATAAAAACGATAACAGGGAATTCCATCTGCATCAGTTGTGACGATTCCCCATGAATTATTAATGTTTAATCTGACAGGTTCGACAGAAGCAAATTGTTTAAGCCATTTGATATTTTCTTCATTTTCACCAGGATTAAAGGTACAAGTGCTGTAAATCAGAATACCATCCTTTTTCAATGAGGGCCAGACATCGGCAAGGATACGTTTTTGACGTTGAGAACAGAGTTGTGTATTCGCTACAGACCACTCCGCAATCGAATTTTTATCCCTCCTGAAAAGGCCTTCACCCGAACAGGGAGCATCCACCACAATAACGTCAAAGAAATTTGTTAATCCTCCAAAATCTTTTGGATCGTTGTTGGTGACAATTACATTGGGATTGCCCCACTTTTTAATGTTTTCAGATAATATCAGCGCTCTTTGACGTATTACATCGTTACTAACCAATAAACTATCCGATGAAATCAGTGAAGCAATATGCGTTGATTTTCCTCCGGGTGATGCACAAAGATCCAGAATATTTTGTGTCCCATAAGTTTTGGTTTGAAGCAACGCCTGTTCCAAAAACATTGAGCTGGCTTCCTGAACGTAATAAACTCCGGAATGCAAGAAAGGATCGATTGTAAAAATGGGGCGTTCATTGAGGAAATACCCTGTTGAGCAATAATCCACGGGCATTAATCCTGGTTTGTTATGATATTTGTCAGGATTTATTCTGATTGAAGTTCGAGTTTCGTGATTGTAAGATTCCAAAAAGGGAATATAATCATCCCTTAGAAAAATCTTCATTCTATTAAGAAATAGCTGAGGAAAAGCCATAAATGTATCTTTTGCTCCTTGATTCAAAAATAGTTATTTTGATTAGTTTCACTTCTTTTATGCAAAAAATTTTCTCTGCTTTAAAAATGTATAGTATTTTAATAAATAATTAAATAATTTTACAATATTTTAGCAGAAGTAAATTTTTACATTTTTTAAGTCTGATTAAAACTAAACCGTATGTCAATTTCATTTCGTTTACGTTATATGTTTGGACTGATACCTTCAGCTACTAAACTTGATTCGGATTGGGCAAACCTATTAAAAATGAGGGAAAGGTTGAATTCAATCGAGAATTCAAAGGAACTTGCCCGGTTTAATGAATTAAACAGTTTAATTCAATCCAGCGAATTTCAACTTCAGAAGAATGAGATCAAGAGCTTAAACTTTTCCGGCAGTGTAGAAGATCAGAACCTCCGGGAACTTGCAAAAATTGAGAAATCAGCAGCTATTAAAGGATATTTTAAAGTTTTGGATTCACCACAACTGGCAAGATTTCAGAAAATATCGCAAAGCAAAGAACTAAACCGTTATGTGGAGTTGAAATCAGTCGTTGAATCGTCCGATTTTCAATTGAGAAAGAAAGAAATGGAAAGCCTTCGATATAAAGGGTCACCTGAATTTCTCAAAAGAAAGGAATTTAATTCGCTAAGCAAAAACAAAAAATTAAACCTTTATTATAAGACGATAGAGTCCCCTGAATATCTTGAGTTTAAAGATTTCGATGCTTCTGATGAAAAGCGGGGTATTGAAGATGATAAAGACAAAAAGAATAAAGATCCCCGTATGACTCAATTCCTGAAGTTTTTGAAATCAGGCAAATACAAAAATATCAAATTCATTGAAGGTTCCGGATTAGCCACTAAGTTTAAACAACTCAAACAGGAAGTGAGTGATAAACAATTTCAGGAAAGAGAAATATTCCTTAAGAATGTAAAACGATATGAGACAAGTAAAGATTACCCTGATTTTAAAGAATATACCCAATTGTCCAAAAATGACGATATTTTGTTCTTTCACAAATACAAAATCTCCGGGGAATATGTGAATTATGAGAAAATAAAAGACAGTTGGGAGCTTTCCCGGTTAAAGGAATTAAAAGAAATAACCGCTGATGCAGAATTTAAGAAGCGAGTCGCTTATCTGAAAGATAAAAAGAGATATGAATCAAGTGATCAGTATAAGAAAGAAATGGAATGCGATTCTCTTGATAAGAGTCAGTTAATGAAGGAATATCGTTTGTTAAAGAAATCGCATGAACTTGATTTCTTCAATCAATGGTCAATTGTTTTTGAGGATAATTTCATCGGGAATAATCTGAATACAGATACCTGGCAGCCTGAAAACTACTGGGGTTACAAAATGGCCGGACGAAGTTTCTCCCAGGTCGGTGAAGCTCAGGGATATAATGGATTAAAAAATATTTCACTGAATAATAACATTCTTTCAATCCTGGTCAAAAAGGGAACAGATTACCAGGTCAGGTCTGGGATGCAAAAACAGGATTGCTTCCAAAACAATTTGAATACAGTTCAGGGATTATGAATTCTGCTGATAGTTTCAGATTCAGGGAAGGTGTCATTGAAATGAAAGTTAAATTTAAAGCCGAAGGTTCGATTACAAATGCATGTTCACTCACTGGTTCAACGCCAATGCCTCAGATAGATTTGTTCAGAAGTGGGAAAAGAAATGTTTCATGCGGAATAACCCAACAAGCAGATTCTGGATTATCAAGGAGATACAAAAGAGTTACTGGTCTTAATTTTAATAATTTCCATATTTTCCGTTTGGAAAAATTCAACGATACCTATACCTGGAAAATTAACGGAGCTAAAATTCACACTGAACAATTATCGTATTCAAACAGTGGAATGTTTTTAAATTTTATTTCAAGTCTGCATGAGCCTGTAAATAACAATATAATTCCACATCGTTTGGAAATGGATTGGATCAGGTGTTATGAGAAAAAGAATAATTAAGTGATTAATGGAAAATTGGTCAGATGAATTTAAGGGTTCTGTCACTGTATGTGACAGAGAAGGTGTGATAACTTATGTCAATCAGCACGCTCAAAATAAGTCGGAGAACTTCCTGCCCGGTACTAATTTGCTTGACTGTCATCCTGAACCCGCCCGAACTAAAGTAGAAGCGATGCTCAGGACGCCTGCCTTTAATACCTATACTGTTGAAAAAGGTGGAATAAAGAAATTGGTCCATCAGTCTCCTGTTTTTAAAAATGGAGTTTTCAATGGTATAGTTGAAATATCGTTTGAAATCCCCAAAGAATTGCCAAACATTAAACGGGATTAAGTTCCATGTCTGTTAAAAAGGAGATATCCAAAGCTAACCTGCAGGAAAAGCTTGGGATCATCCTGGCTATAAAGATTCAGTAGAAAAGCAGCAGGTCCAAAAGGAGTATGGATTATTAAACCTCCACAACCAATGAATTGATTGGAAGTAAAAAGTTTATTGCTGTAATAAGGTTTATTATACTCATCCGCCAATATTTCCCTGAAAGGTTGATAATAATAACCCTCCAGGCGAATATGCAAAGATTGTGTTATTGGAATAATTGTTTTCAAACCCCCTGCAGCATAAGTGTTCGACCTCAAATACGGCAAATACCGCATTGAACTTTGAACCGTCGGAGAGAAAACATTTGCGGAAATAATTGTAGAGGTATAATTGTGGAAAAAATCCTTGGTGGAATAATAAGAATCCAGTTCCAGTCCAATAGTCAACCATTTTAACATCTTGAAATAATCTTCATAATTGATGTGGAACTGGAGATACCTATGCTGTTTATAAAAAGGAACAGTTTCCGGGTTTGTTGTGCCTGGAACTTCTGACTCCTTACCAAAAAGATACATTGTTTCTATTTTTAATTGTTTCCCTTCTGTCGGATATTGTTTCCTGTTCAATGTCTTTTCCTCATATCTGGCGTGAATATTACCTGCATTAAAGGTGGTTTGATCAGGAATGTCTGCCTTTGAATAATAAATAGTCTGGTAATACTCATCTCTTTGTTTGAGATAATTGATTCCCATTTCCCACTTTGAATTTATTGCAGCCGGGAAACTAAGATCCAGCCTTAAATTGTTCTCGTTCCTGATAACATAGGAAGGTCTTTGGTCTTCGAAAAAGAGTTCACTTGAACCGGAAAAATAATTAAGACGGCTTTTTATGAAGTATAATTCAATAGCAAAGGGATTGGTTGGAAAATCTAAGCGCGAACCTGCAAGAAATGAAGTATAGAATCTTCCGACCTGAATATTGGATTGCAAAGTAAGGGATTGTCTGTTAAAAATTCTGTAATCGGCTCCCAAATAAGCTTCATTGACATCCGTCAATGAATAATAACCTCCGATACCTACTTTAAGAGGACGTTGTGGTTCTACTTTTAATAATAAATCAAAATACCCGTTTTCTTTATTATAATGTGCAGTTGGACTTATGGATTTTATTTTATCATCTGCCAAAGATTTAAAATATTCCTTTTTTAACTCATCAATATCGATAACTTTAGCCTTATGCAGGATCGATTTAATAACGTATTGACTTTGAAGTGAATCTAAATCAGAAACCTGGATTTTATTAAATAATAATGGGGGACATTTACTCCTAAACTCCTCCCTTTCCCGTGTAAGTTTTTCGTTATCAGTTCTTGCCGAAATCCTCGATTTAATAAGATCCATCATTGCCATTGCTGATTCGTAACCTATCTTTTCAATTTCTTCAAATTTGTCAAAGTCTAATAATCCGACATAATCGACAGGTGATTTAATTGTAATGCCAAGACTGTCAGGAATGTTATAATTGGTTTTTTTAGTTGTAAGGTATTGAATCTGAAGGAGAAGATCATCCTTTTCCGGTTTCTTTTCCTTGAAATCCACTGCGCTTCCGATCATAATGTCGGGATGGAAATTGTTTATCATCACATCGTATGGGAAATTATTTACCAATCCTCCGTCAAATAAAAGGACACTGTCAATTTCAATCGGTTTAAAATAAAAAGGAATGGTCATTGATGCCCTGATAGCGGAACCCAAATCTCCTTTTCCTAAAATGACCGCTTTATTATTATAAGTATCTGTTGCTACACACCTGAATGGAACAAAAAGTTTATCAAAGTCATTATTACTGATGGCTGATGCCGGACTAAATAATTGCATGAATGCAAAATCCATCGGTCCGGATGGAATTAAACTGGTTGGCAGAAGTAGTTTTAGTTTATCTTCCTTCTTTGCGAAATCCAAATCAATAAATGAGGGGTTGTTGTCCAGTTTCTTGAAATAATAAATATACCTGGGAGGAATGGTCCCGGTTGCCCAAAGTTTAAATTCTTCAGATTTGAACAGCATTTCCATTTCTTCAACTGAATATCCCGATGAATAAAGTCCACCGATAATAGCACCCATCGAGGTTCCTGTAATATAATCGATTGGTATATGATTTTCTTCCAACGCCTTTAATACACCAATGTGAGCCAGACCTTTTGCTCCTCCACCACTCAGTACCAATCCGACCTTTTGGGGAAAGACCTTGAAAGGAATGATATACAGTAAAAAAATAGTCAGGTATAAGTTCAGCTTCATAAAATGATGAGAAGATTTGATCCCGAAGTTTCGGGATCAAAATTTGAAAATGTAAATATTTACTGTTTACTAATCATTGTTTACTGATTACTTCAATCTATTCAACATCTTGTCCTTCTGATTACTGGTTAAAGATCCTCGACTTTATTTTTGAGGGAACGAAATCCTTCTCCCAAAATCTCACTTGCATTCATGATTGTAATGAATGCGCCGGGATCGATCAGATTTATTTGTTCTTCAAGGATAGCTGCTTCTCTTCTCGATACAACGGTGAAAATAATATTTTTCTCTTCATTTGTATACATCCCGGTTCCCTTTATAAATGTCCCACCTCGCTCCAAATCAATAATGATTTTTTCCCTGATCTCATCATGTTTTTTTGATATGATAATCAGTGCCTTATTATAATTCTCTCCCTCAAGTATCATGTCAACGGCTCTCCCGGTGATATAAATCACAATAATGCTGTACAGAGGAATCTGCCAGTCTTTAAAAACGGCCAGACCTGCCAAAACTATTACCGTGTCTACCCAGATCAGCATCTGGCCGATAGGAATACGGGTATATTTCGTGATGATCATCGCAACTATATCACTTCCTCCTGAAGTTGCTTTCGCCTTGAAAATGAATCCAAGGCCAATCCCGCTTAAAACTCCGCCGAAAATACAGGAGAGCAGGACGTCATTTACTAAAGGAGCATCCCCGACTTTTCTGGACCAGGTGATTAAATCCATCAATAGTGAGGAAGAGATAAATCCATACACCGTTTTTACACCAAATCGCGGACCGATAAGTTTTATCGCAATATAAGCTAAAGGAATATTGACCAGAAGGCTGAAAAGCCCGATTGGAAATCCGTCTGACCATATTGTCATCCCTTTTGTAAGATAATGCACAATAATTCCTATACCGAATACTCCTCCGGGAACGATTTTATGAGGCGTTATAAAAAATACATAACCGACAGCCAAGATGAAAGACCCGATGGTTATCATACCATAATCAAGGAGCCATCGTCTGGAGAACAATTTCTCATTGAAAACATAGGTCATAGTGCAGATATGTTTCGTTAAAAGTATAAATAAATTAAGATATGAAAGTATTTTCAGAGAAGAAAATTTTGAAACAGTGAATAATGATCAATGAACAGAGTTAAGGCGTTTAAGAGTCTCAGAATAAGATACTTTAACGTTGCAACACTATATCGCTAAAATTATTAACCATTGATCATAGAACATTGATCTTAAAGTCTGTAGTCTTTTCATTCGCATTTGATTTCGTTGATCTTCAAATCAAAAAAAGAGGGTTCCTTTGCAGCAACCCTCTTTTTTTTAAGTACAGACGTGGCATGCCGCGTCTCTTATTCAGAATCTTTTTTCCTTGATCCGGGCCTTTTTGCCGGTTAATTTTCGCAAATAAAACAAGCGGGCTCGTCTTACACGTCCCATCCGGTTTACTTCGATTCCATCAATAAATGGTGAATAGCACGGGAATATCCTCTCCACACCAACATGTCCTGACATTTTACGAACGGTAAATGTTTTAGTGTTTCCTGAGCCTTTAATCTGGATAACAGTTCCCTTGTAATTTTGAATTCTTTCTTTTGTTCCTTCAACAATCCTGTAATGCACCGTTACAGTATCGCCCGCATGAAAGGTAGGTAATTCTTTCTTTTCACCTAAAAATGCGTTTTCTGCAATTTTGATCAGATCCATTTTTAATGATTTAAGCCATTCAATTAACGAACGCAATATTCTCATTGTCTATCATTCATTGTCAGAGATTGCGTACGAAATACCGTCCCGATAGCTATCGGGATCGGGATACAAAAATAGCTATTTTTCCCTTATCCCAAAATAGCTGATTTATTTTTTAATTTTTTCCTACTATAACCCAAGTCTTTTACGTATTTCCTCAGGAATAGCATTCTTATTTACCATGATACTCGTTGTTTTGTACCGCACATAAGGTATTGATGCATAGAAATATCCATCCTCGTTGTTGTAATCCCCCCAGGAGTTTTTAACCTTATAATAAATCTTTCCGTTTTGGTCTTTTGCCAATCCTATAATGTGCATTCCATGATCATCGGTGGTTTTCTGTTCATCAAAAGCAACCTGACGTAATTCCTGTGTAATTGTTTTTTCCTTAAATGGCTTAAGGGGATTAAATGGAACCGGCCCTTTTCTACCGGTCAGAGTGTCTGTCACTACTTTATTTGTATCGGCTGACATATCGGGAACCACTGCGATTCCGTACTTGGTCGAGAGGAATCCTTTCTCCGTTACATCTGCCGCCCAGGCAACGGTATAGCCTTTATCCAAAGAGTTATCAATAATTTTCATTAATTCATCCAACGGTACATTGTAATAATCACTCCACATCCAGTTGTCCGGTACTTCAAGAGCAAAAGGTTTATAGAAAGGGTGATGCGAAAAGGAGGTTATCTGAACATAATCGCTTGTGTTGATTCCGCAATAATCTGAGGCAAATGATTTGGGAGTATAGTTTTGTCCTTTGTATTCGAAGCTCCTGGGTAATTCTCCAAGGTAGGAATCAATTGATTTATCAAAAGCATCATGCCACACATTGGTTATTTTGTCTTCCTTTTTTTCGATAACTGCTTCTACCATCTTTTTTAAAACTTCATCCATTTCGATATTATCGTACTTTTTTTCATCATACTTTATTCCATGATAAATTTCATCCGGCACAAGACCGTAATTGTTGATCACATCAATTACATCATAGAATTCTCCACCTGGGCCAAAATTGATCCCCCCATCCATTCTCACATATTTCCAGGCTTTTTTTCGGTAAGTATAATTTACTATAAACATCTCAGACAAATCGGTCTGTGGCTTTCCCATTCTCAACATCTCCGATTCAAAGAAGGAATTTGCAGAAAATGCCCAGCAAGTCCCGGTATGATACTGATCTTTTACAGGAGTATGGGGCAGTTCTTTTATAACAGTAAACTTAAAAGATGTGCTGTCGTGATTTTGCGCGTTTGCATAGAAAGGATACAGGCAAAGGCTAAGGATAAAAAACAAAGAACTTCTGATATTCATATGATGATAAATTTTATGATTTAAATTCATCCGAAAAATATAAAAATAATTGAGACAATATTGTTTTTCCGTATTTAACAAATAAACAGTAAATTGGTTTTATCCTTTTCCAGGAGTTTACAGATTATTGCCTAATTGCTAATATGATACCCTTACATGATATATATTCTTCAGTTTTGTAAGAAAAATTTCTTTAAGCTGGGTAATATCTCTGAATGTCAGTGGAGAATATTCTAATTGACCGGCGTCCAATTTTTGTTTGAATATTGTGTCGATTAAATTTTTAAAATTCTCTTCGGTTTTGGTCTCAAGGCTTCTTGATGCGGCCTCGATACTGTCTGCCAGCATTAAAATTGCTGTTTCACGGCTTGAAGGCACAGGTCCCGGATAAGTAAATTTCTTTTCATCGACACCATTCGATTTGGAATTAACCATTTTTTTATAATAATAACCGGTTTTGGTAGTCCCGTGATGAGTTCTTATGAATTCGATGATTTGTTCGGGAATTTTGTTTTTTCTCGCAAGTTCTATTCCGTGAGCGACATGTCCTATGATTATTTTTGCACTCTCTTCGGATGAATGCTTTATATGAGGATTTAATCCCATTGCCTGATTTTCAATATAATATTGCGGATCGGCAATTTTTCCGATGTCATGATACATAGCTCCTGCACGCACCAGTAAAGGATTTCCACCCAAACGCATAACGGCTTCTTCGGCAAGGTTGGCTACCTGGAGTGAATGCTGAAAAGTTCCCGGGGCTTCTTCGGCAAGCTTGCGCAAGAGTTTCTGGTTTGAGTAGGAAAGTTCAATTAAAGTAACATCCGAAACAAAACCGAATGATTTTTCCAGCAGGAATACAAGCAGATAGGTGATCATTGTTAGTGATGCGTTAACAAGAAACCATTTCAGCTGGGTCCAGTCGATACTAATCAGGTTTCCCTCCTGAATCAGGGAAATACCGATATATGTTATTGAATAGGTGAGGAATATGATTAATGAGGTCAGGATAATCTGTTCGCGTCTTTGCAGCTTGGCCTGACTTATCACTGCTATGCTTCCCACTGGAATGGTCAGAAGTACGAATTCATATCCGTTTGGTACCATGAATCCGACAATCAATGCTGTAATAGTATTAACAAAAATGGCAAGACGCGCGTCCAGAAAAGTGCGGATAATCAGGGCAAGGACTGTAAAAGGTACAATGTAGATCGAAAAATTGTCTGAAGCTGTGACGATCTTACAGAAATAAATCATCAGCATCATCATGATCAGGGTAAAGGTAATATCCCTTTTGGACATTAAAAGGTGTCTCCTTATGTTGTAAATAAAAAGAAACAGTGTAAGCAACAGGACGGCAATAAAGATTACTCTGCCGGCAATAATAAGCCAATAATTGGTCAGATTGCCCCTGGTTTTTTCAACTACATATTTCAGGGATTCAAGAATCTGATAAGTCTCAGGGGATATTACGTCGCCCTTTGCAACGATTCTTTCGCCTTCCTGGACAATTCCCCGCGTACTGGAAAGTTTTTCAAGAATTTTCGCCTTTTCGTCTTCTGTTTTTACAGGGTCATAGCTAAGATTAGCAGTTAAATAATCGTCGGGAGCCAGCTTTTCAATGATGGCTTTCAAGTCGTTATCAGATTGTTTGAGACCATTTAATTCATTAAATATCAGTGTATATGCAGACTTCAAAGAAAATATATTCGCGGCTGGCACCAAATTCCGGATATTGTTTTTAACCACATAAATTTCTTTTTCGCCGGACATGTAAGGATAATTTGTGATATCCTCTTCAGTGATTCCGGATTGGTATATTTTTTGAAAAACGTCGGTAATCTTATTCTTGATCATCCTTGAGTAAATTGTCTTGGTGTATTCCCCCCGAAAAATCTCATCAATTTTTAAAATAAGCGCTTTCATCTGATCCTTGCCGACTGATTCGTTCATTGTAAAATAGGGAATCAGGGAATTCAGAAGTGAATCACGTTCCTGGTCGATCACCTTATCGGGTTTCATAATGGCAAAATTGAACGGTGCGATCAGTGTCTCGTGCATCCAGGGGCGTCCTCTCTGAAACTCATAGCGGAAACGGCCTTCCTGTGGCATGGTAAAATAGAGCGCGACCAGTGTGATAAGAAAAATAAGGATCAGATATAACTTATGCCATGCAGAGGAATTGAACCATTTGGACAGGTTTATTTTCATATGTTACGAATTACACGAATTAAAGACGAATTACACAGATTGAACATTGTACCTTGATCATTGAATAATTCTTATATTTGGTCCTGATAGCTATGGGAATCAAAATTAATATATTTTTACTCCCGATAGCTATCAGTATTCGTGTAATTCGTCCTATTTCTTGTAATTTGCAATATGAGATTCGGAATTTCTAACCTCAGCATTATTCCTGTGAGATCAGACCCCGGGGAGAAAAGCGAAATGTGTACCCAGATTCTGTTTGGCGAGCATTTTACAATCCTCGACGAAAACACGAAATGGTGCAGGATAGAGCTAGCATTGGATAATTGTGAAGGGTGGATTGATCGGAAAATGGTCTGTGAAATTGACGAAGAAACCTTTGACCGTTTGACTGCGCAACCTTCCGTTGTAACAACAGATGTGTTTAATATAGTTCAGCCAAATGGCGGATACAAGAATTTTCTTATAGTTGCAGGGAGTTCCCTGCCTGATTTTAATACCGATGACAAAACCTTCAAAATAGCGGATGTTGTTTACAATATCCAGGGGAATAATTTTTCTGGTTCACCTAAAGACATCAGGTCGTCAATTATTGAAAATGCCCTGAAATATTTTAATTCACCTTATCTTTGGGGAGGCCGGTCACCTTTTGGTATCGATTGTTCCGGTTTTTCGCAAATATTGTACAAAATGGCGGGATTGTCTATTCCCCGGAATGCTTCTCAACAGGCTGCTGAAGGTGAATATCTGAGTTTTGTCGAAGAGGCGAGGCCTGGTGATCTTGCTTTTTTTGATAACGAAGATGGGGCAATCATCCATGTCGGTGTGATCTGGGAAAAGAATAAAATCATTCATTCTTCCGGGAAAGTCCGTATTGATAATATCGATCATCTGGGAATTTTTAATGTGGACACGCACCGCTATTCCCATAGGATGAGATTGATGCGCAGAATTATAGCCAACTGATACTAAAACTTTAACTATGAATCACTTAGAAATGATCGGATACGTATTTGCCATTCTGGTGGTCGTTTATCTGATTGTCAGGTATTCGAAAAGGCGGAAAGAAGAGTGATCAGTGAATAATAATCATTAAACAGTAGATATACTACTGCACACTGATTATTGACTATTGATCACTGAACATAAAACATTGAAATGGGTTACACATATAAATATCCACATCCGGCAGTTTCAGTGGACGCATTGGTGACAGCCGGAGAAAAAATCCAGGAAATGGCGCTTTTAGTCCAAAGGAAAGCAGATCCTTTTAAGGGGAAATGGGCATTACCCGGTGGTTTTGCAGAAATCGATGAAACACTTTTGAATGCATGCAAAAGAGAACTTGAGGAGGAGACAAGTCTTACAGGTATTGAGATGGAGCAGTTTTACGTCTTTGATGCCCCAGACCGTGATCCGCGTGAAAGGGTTATTTCGGTTGTTTTTCACGGTAAACTGAAAGAGCCTTTTCCCGTTAAAGGAGGAGATGATGCTTCCCAGGCAGAGTGGTTTCCTTTAGCTTCTTTACCTGAATTGGCCTTTGATCACAAAGAAATAATAGAAACCTTTCTCCGTCGAAAAGGTTTTGAATAACCTTCGTTTTCATTACCGGTTCCTTATTCATTCTCAGTTTTTAATCCTGGTTAGGTTCGATAAATCAAAAATTTTCCAATATTTTTGGAGATAATTATTTTGTTTATTAGGTTTGCATTAGTCTTTCAAAAACAATCTATTAGGGCATTTTCAAATAATTTCTCCATGATAAATAAGTTTTTTGCACTCCGGTCGCAGTTATTATTATTTCTGTTCATTCTGACCACTAACCCTGGTTTTGCACAAAGCCTTAAAAATATCACCATCGGTGGAAAATATTCAGGTCCTAAGGATATCGAAACGACTATCGGAAATTACAACGGAACTTTGACAATAGGCAGATTGAATGACGGCACTGTCTATTCTTTTCATTTTATTTCCAGGAATGTAATAAACAGCAGAGTGGAATTACCCCGTTTTATTAATGATGCAGATAATTTCCTGGAAAAAGTCAACCAGGATTATAAGATTACTCTCGATCGTAAATATTGGAAGCATAAGGAATTCACCGAAGGCAATATATATGATGTTGCCACCGGGTCAAAAGACAGCGTTTCTTTTCTTGTATCTTTCTCTGTCAATGTGTATGAGAATTTTTCGACTATTTTATTCACCATTACAAATAAAGAGTTAAGCAGTGAAGGAGCCAGTGAAGATCTTATCAAAAACCGGAAGGATTTTTAATCGGCTTTTACTGCTTTTCGGTTCGAAATTCATAATTTCACCAGATTAGTCCTTCTGAATCTCATTATTAAATCAGGGATAAATTTATGAAAAAAACTATTGGATTTCTCTTGTCATGCCTTTGGATGACAACAACAATCGTCGCATGCAAAACAACCTTAGAAAACAGTGAAGCCATAAAGGTCAGTGAAAATGGCCGCTATTTTGTCGATAGCAAGGGAAAGCCGTTCTTTTGGCAGGGTGATACGGATTGGGAACTTTTCCGCGTTTACTCTGTTCCTGAAGCCAGAATATTATTAAAAAAACGGAAAGAACAGGGATTTACTGTTATTCAGGCTATGGCGACAGGGGTATTTCCAGAAGCTGCCGGAATAGTCAAAATGAAACCTGTTCCCGGTCTGCCGGCCTGGAGAGATTGGAATCCGCTCACTCCCAATGAAATATATTTTAACCGGATGGACTCCATTGTGAAAGAAGCTGAAAAACTCGATATGGTACTGGTAGTGGGTGTTTATCATGCCTGGGATCAGGACCGGGGCAGAATTACCATAAAAAATGCGGAACCGTGGGCTAAGTGGCTTGCCAGCCGTTATAAAAATGCTGAAAATATTATCTGGTCGATGTATCCTCACGCCAAACAGGCAAGTGATTCGGTGGTAATGGCCATTGTGAAGGGAATCAGGGAAGGCGACGGAGGCAGGCATCTTATTACCATGCACCCCGATCCCGGGCCGACATCCTCAAGCATTATGCATTCACAACCGTGGCTTTCATTTAACACCATACAGACATGGTCAAGCAAATTTATAAATTTCGAAATGGTGGCAAAGGATTATTCCATCATGCCTGCAAAACCTGTAGTTGACGGTGAAGCACGTTATGAAGCAGAGGATAATACAACTCCGTTTGAAACACGCCGGGTCGCATATTGGTCATGCCTTGCAGGGGGATTTTATTCTTACGGCCATGCAGGCAACTGGTTATACCCTCTATCATGGAGGGATTGGATCGATTCTCCCGGTGCCAAACAGATGAAAATAGTCAGGGATGTTTTTGAATCCGTCGATTGGTGGAATTTGGTGCCCGATCAATCTATCCTGAAAGATGGATCGAAAGGGAATGCATCGGCACGCTCAGTAACAGGTGATTGGATAATTATATACATTACAGGTACTGACCCGGTTTCATTAAATTGGGATAGAATCAAGGCTTCGTCTGTTAAAGGTTACAGAATCGATCCCCGGGACGGAACAAGAACTGAATTGGGATCTTTCGGCACCTCAGCATCTGATATTTTTACTTTACCGGAAGGTTGGGAAGATGAAATTCTGGTATTTAAAAAATAAAAAGCAAATCATACAATCATGAAAAAATTTCCGTCTATTTTATTGCTGTGCCTGTGTTTAATAAGTTATGAATCAATTGTTGCACAGCCTATTAGCATCTGTAAGGATAATCCTCATTATTATTCATATCACAACAGACCGATTGTACTGATTACCTCTGCTGAGCATTACGGAGGATTGGTGAATAAGGATTTTGATTATGTTGCCTATTTTGACATGCTCAAATCATATGATCTCAATTATACCCGCATCTACCCTGGCTACCTGATTGAACAGGAAGGTATGTACATGAAAGGCAATACGCTGGCCCCAAAATCCGGGAGCCTGATTCTGCCGTGGGCAAGGAGCAGCGAGCCTGGCTATTTTACGGGAGGCAACAAATTTGATCTCAGTAAATGGGATAAAGCCTATTTCAGCCGATTGCACGATTTTATTGAAAAAGCCGGGGAAAGAGGAATTATAGTTGAAATCTGTTTTTACAACGCCATGAGCAAGCCGTCATGGGAGGTTTGTGCCCTTAATGCTGTTAATAATATTCAGGGGATCGGGAAATGTCACTGGAATGACGGCCAGACACTCAATGATACGGCTCTTGTTAGAATTGAAACGGACTATGTGCGGAAAATAGTTCAGGAAGTGAATTCTTTCGACAATGTGATCCTGGAAATCTGTGATGAAACGACTGTACACGGTACACCGCTTGACCAGGCAAGCCGGTGGACGCTTTACATGGTAAAGGCGGTGAAAGATACTGAAAAGAATTTACCCAAAAAGCATCTGATCGCACAGCAGGTAATGGGGCAGTTAAACGGGCCTGGCGATTTTTCAGAAAATAAGGATGTGAATGTTATTGTCGGCCAGTATGTGGGGGTACAGTTTTACGGCGACGGAAGGGCAACTTATCATGATGCCGTTCAGGAAGGGGGCATCCTGGCTCTCGACGACAAATATTATTGCAACAAACCGATCGAATTTAATGAAACAGAATATTATCCGCTGGGATACAAAAAGGACTCTGTTGCTGATTCCCGGGTTGAAGCATGGGAATTTATTGTTGGCGGCGGAGCCGGATTCAATCATTTAAATGGACGTTATACCGTTGAAAACCCCAAAGGAGACACTCCTGATAACCTTAGAATATTGAGTGCTCTGAAAAATCTCACTGTTTTTATCAACAGCGTGGACTATATCCATATGAAGCCTGACAGGCAATTTATCGCGACCAATAGTCTGAGCGATTTTGTACACTGGAGGGCACTCAGCAAAACCGGTAAACAATACGCCCTGTATTTTCACCACAGTATGCTGAATTATGCTGCCTACACAGTCAGGCCGGGGAATTACAACACAAAAATGGAGCTTAACATCCCTTCCGGAACTTATAAATTCGAATGGATAATCCCCGAAACCGGTATAATATGCAAAACGGAAATCATTCAAAATAAGGGAGATAAATTAAGTGTAACTGCTCCCGAACATTCCGTTGATATGGCTCTTCGCATTAACAGGATAGAATAAGAGAATTTCATTAGTATTCTCACAGAAGGTTCGCCGCAGGTATTTATCCTTTGCCGTCAGCTTTAGCTGACGGATATATACAAATGATATAAAGAGTTACTTCCACCAGTCCGGAATAAATAACAGCATGAAGATTCGGTAAACAATTTGAAATTCAATATTATATCTAAATAATAGCCCTGCAGGGGACAAATTCTCAATTAGTTGAATTAACCTTCCTGACAAGCCAATTATGTATAAAATCCTTTCATCGAATGGACTTTTCCATTCCCATATAAGTAAATAAAATTTGTCTTATATTTTCATACTAATTCCCTGTACATTCTCCGTATCAGGTTCGGTATTTATTCGTAGATTATTCGTATATTATTCGTAGATCATTCGTATAATATACGAATAAATTACGTATAAACTATGAATAATCTACGAATAATATACGATGTTGGTAGCTCTCTTTACAGGGTGAATCAACAGCGCCTCTAACTATGTTTCTTATTTCAGTAGTGGTAAGAGTTTTATTTTAATTCAGGGATATTTGAAATCGGGAAATTATTGGGTACAAGTCAATCATGTGGTTTCCCAAATTATTGATTACTGTTCATATCTTTTTAATCCTGTTATTCCTGATTAAAAGATAAGTTCCGTAAGTTTGTCTTAAACTAATTCTGACATCCGAAACAATGAAACCAATCTGTTCCTGTTTACTGATTTTCTTTCTTTTATTTACTCTCAAAGGAATTTGCCAGGAAATGCAGGTGATTGTAGACCAAGGCAATAGAAAACTGAAACAGAAGGACTTCAGGGGAGCTGTAGCTGACTTTACCAGGGCTATTCAAATTGCTCCCAATGATGAATATCCCTATTATGCGAGAGGAACTGCAAAGGAAAATCTCGACGATCATACAGGGGCAATTGCCGACTATGGCAAATGCATAGAAAAAGCTCCCCGTTCTCAATATGCATTGTATTCATATTTATGGAGAGCGGTTGCAAAGGAAAATCTCAGGGATCATAATGGTGCAATGGCAGATTACACCAAAGCCATTGAGATTGATCCCAAAAATGTCAAAGCATATCAGAACAGAGGAATGATAAAAGGACAGATCAATGATTACAGGGGCGCAGTTACAGACTATAGCAAAGCCATAGAAATTGATCCTAAAAGCAGCGATATATATTATAACAGGGGAATTGCAAAAAGTTACCTGAATGATTTTGCAGGTGCAATAGAAGATTATACCATGGCCATTAAGATTGATCCAATGAATAGCCTGGCCTGGTACGGCAGGGGAGTGGCTGAATATAATTCGGGGAAGAAAGATAACGCATGTTCTGATTTCAGAAAATCCGGGGAGCTGGGTTTGGCAGGCGCTTTTGAGGCAATAAAGAATTATTGCAGATGAATATTGATTATAAAAAAAGAATATCCTTTTGATATTAATGAAAAACAAATGGTAAAGTCGTTTTTATTGATCCTCATAATACTTTTCGCATTCAATGCCCGGGCAGAGAGAAAAAAGATGCTGCTTGTTGAAGCGGAAAGCTTTGCCCAAAAGGGAGGCTGGGTAGTCGATCAGCAGTTCATGGATGTAATGGGATCGCCATTTCTGCTGGCGCATGGAATGGGTATTCCTGTAAAAGATGCAGTTACTATGGTTGAATTTCCGGCAGCCGGGAAATACAGGTTATTTGTTCGTACCCGCAATTGGGCATTATACTGGAACAAAGCAGATGCACCAGGAAAATTCAATGTTCTGGTTAACGGCAAAGCGATTGAAACTGTTTTTGGAACTATGTATGACCAATGGACCTGGCAGGACGGGGGAATCATAGATATCAATAAGAAAAGCTGTCAAATTGCACTGCACGATTTTACTGGTTTCGACGGTCGGTGTGATGTTTTGTTTTTTACGGAGGACCTGAATTTTACTCCTCCTTCTAATATTGCTGAAATCTCGGCCTTTAGGGAAAAATTGCTTCCTGATACGAAAATTGTAAAAGATGCCGGACGATATGATTTTGTGATTACAGGTGGAGGAATAGCCGGAACCTGTGCTGCCATTTCGGCAGCCCGTCTCGGACTGAAGGTGGCTTTGATACAGGACAGGCCTTTGCTGGGAGGAAACAACAGTTCCGAGGTGCGAGTTCATCTTGGGGGAAGGATCAACATGGATCCTTATCCCGCGTTGGGTAATCTTGTGAACGAAATAGGGCCTTCCCGGGGAGGGAATGCCCAACCCTATGAAAATTATGAAGACAATAAAAAACTGGAAGCTGTTCGAAAAGAAAAGAATTTATCACTTTTCCTCAACTGCCATGCCGACCGGGTAAATGTTAAAAGCGGGCGTATCGAAAGCATCCGGGCTGTAAATATTGAATCGGGAGAAAATCTGCTATTCACAGCGCCTCTTTTTGCCGATTGTACCGGTGATGCCACAATTGGTATATTGGCCGGGGCAAAATATATGACAGGACGAGAAAGTTCATCTGAATTTGGCGAAAAAACTGCACCTGAAACTGCTGATAAACTAACCATGGGTTCCTCTGTTCAATGGTACGCCGAAGATCAGAATAACCTCGTTCCTTTCCCCGATATAAAATGGGGATTGGAATGGGATGAACGGAAAGTCCAAAAAATAACCCGGGGCGACTGGCAGTGGGAAACGGGTATGGGACTCGATCAGGTAAATGATTTTGAAAGGATACGCGATTACGGATTAATGGTGGTCTATTCAAACTGGTCGTTTCTGAAAAATCATTCGGCAGAGAAAGAAAAGTATGACGGACAACGGTTGAAATGGGTAGCCTATATTGCCGGAAAACGTGAATCAAACCGACTGGTCGGTGATTATATCCTCAGGGAATCCGATCTGACCGGACACAAAGTTTATGCCGATGGAACGGCTTCCGCTTCATGGACGATTGACCTTCATTATCCCGATCCTCAAAATTCAAGATTGTTCCCTGGAGAGGAATTTAAGGCAATTGCCGTTCAGACGCCTGTTTATACCTATCCCATTCCGTTCCGTTGTTTATACTCCGCGAATATTCCAAACCTGATGATGGCGGGCAGAGATATCTCTGTCACGCACGTGGCGCTTGGAATGGTCAGGGTGCAGAGAACCACCGGGATGATGGGGGAGGTGATCGGTATGGCGGCTTCAGTCTGTAAAAAACATTATACCGATCCGCGAGGAATTTATACAAATTATTTTGTAGACCTTAAAAAACTGATGCTGAAAGGCACAGGGAATCCTTCCCTGCCCAGGATACAGAATTACAACCTTGGGGAAACAAAATCAGCCCTGCCCGCATCAAAAGTCATTCGATAGTCGCTCAATCCTGAGATTTGGGATCCAATTGTCATTCCTTTTGATAACACATAGCTTATAATCCATTACTCTTTAATCTGAATCTCAGTTGAATATCAGCATTGGCTGATTATCAATTCATTTTCTCTTCTATTGTTAATGATTGATAAATTTCGTATATTGTATTTAGCTGGTAATAAAGACCACTTATTGTCCGTTTTACCGTGAATCGAGGATTCACGAAGCTCAATGTTGGCTGTATATCTTTGTTCAAGGCAATAATTCATGAAAGAAATTATTGCCCATAGATGGGTTCATCTGAAGAAAATGAAAAATTATTTCAGGCCATGAAAAGAAATGCTGAAAAACAAATAATCCTTTTTACAGTATTATCAGCCGTTCTTATTGTATCTTCTGTTACTGCACAGCAATCCAATAGTCCCGGCAAAGGACTGACAGTTGACGGACAGGCAGTTGTCACCTTTCCGGGGAATTGTATCCCTCCGGTTATCACGATTGAGCCGTCCAATCTTTCCGATGTGCCAAAAGGTTCATCGCCGGTATTCTCAGTTGAGGTTTCCGGTACAGGTCCCTTTACTTACCGGTGGTATAAACTGGGTATTCCTTCTATGGAGGTCGGAACAAACAGCAGCAGCTATACGGTTTGTAACGCGGCACCCGTTGATGTGGGTTACTATTATGCCGTGGTAACAAACGGTTGTGGTATGGATACCTCGAAGAAGGCAATGTTGAAACTGGAACCTTCTCCCAGGAGCTTAACGGTATCCTGCCTTTCTTCAGCTGTTCCTCCCGCTCATCCTTATGCCATCGATATTAACGACGGAACCATTGAAGGTGTTCTGGCAAGCGTTATCGACACTCCTGATCCGATCGTTTCCCAGGGAACACGAACATATATTTATTCCTATACCAACAGGTGCGGCTGCAGTGTTAACTGGGCTTACACTTATGCGGTTGAATACCCGGGCGGCCTAGTTCCGCCGACAAATACCGTATCAATGGTATCCAGTCTTGCAGAGGCGGTAGATCCGGGCCCCCCGGCTGATATTACCGATGCCTGCGGTAATAAAGTAAGCGCCATACTGAAAGGTTCATCGGCACCCCGGTACAACGAAGTGGTATGGACCTACAGGTATACTTACGGAGACGGCACGTCAACCGCTGACTGGACTCATACCTATATAATAGCGCCTGCAGATGCGGCATTAACCCCCGCAGTGACCACTGATCCCACGTTGCCAGTTTCATCTTTGACCGGTGAATCCGGCTGTACGATGATCATTCCGAACGGATTCTCACCCAACGGCGACGGTATCAACGATTATTTCCGTGTAACCTGCATTGAAAAGTATCCCGATGCCAGGCTTCTCATCTGGTCTGGCACCTCCGCACTACTTTACCAACAGGAGCATTACGGGAATCCTGATTTCTGGAGTAATGAGGATTCCCGCTGGTGGAATGGCGCCGATAAGGATAGAAACAGGCTCGATTCCGGATCGTATATTTATATCCTCGATCTCGATCACGGAAAGCAGGATATGATCAAAACCGGGATAGTTTTTATCAGCAGATAAGGGCCGGTGAACGGTAAAAAACGGTACTCTTTCATTTTTTATCAGCGTGCACCTTTTTAATTGACAGCTTTTAACAGCAAATCAGCAAAACTGATTGTCAATTCTTCTCATCCATTTTCTGACTGTTGCTTGTTCTCTGATCCTTGATACGTCAACGCAGCAAAAAACAGCGGCCCTGATCCCTCATTTGGTCGTAAATGAAATGACATTGCCGTAAATAACCCTGTTGCTGCCAGACGTTCCAAGGGTATAATCAATAGCGAAAGCCCGCACATAATAGGTTGTCCCCGACTCCAGACCATCCAGGCCAACGCTGAATTTACCTGTGAAATCCTTCACTCCGTATCCGTCAGGAAAATTGCTTAAGCTTTGATTTTCGGGCAGAGCAGGGAGTTTGCTCCATGTGAATCCGCAAAAATGAACACTCCCCGAATGGATAGTCCCTATGCATGTGGCTGAGGTAAGGGTTATGTCGGTGATTATATCTGTTGTTACACTTATTTCTGTATCCTCCTTGCACCCCGCTGTAAAAAACAGTAAGATGCAGCTCAGAATAAACCGGTAAAGAAGATATTTCTTTTTCTTTTTCACAGGCAGATTATTTTCAGGCCAAGATAAAATTAATGAACTTATTTTCGAAAAACAAAAATTAAAACAAGATATGCGGATAATTTCATTTAAGGTTGATTGGCGCACAACGCAACTGACCATATCTTTCATCACTTATATCTCATCTCTCTTTCCTTTTCTTATCACCACATTTAAATTCTTAATTCTCCCGATAACTATCGGGATTTTAATTTATAATTCCTGAATGGCCGTATTCTTACCTCGATAAGATTCCTTGTACGGAATATAAAAAATTTTCTCTATAATAATTCTTAACGATTATTTTATTTATTAGGTTTGCCTAACCAAAAACCTGAATCTTATTACCATGAAAAAAAATGTTCTGTTGCTTTGCTCTGTTCTTGTTTGTTTCTCAGCCTGCAAAAAAGAATCCGCAGCACCTCTGAATATAACCGAGAACCTTCCTGGTGTATGGAAGATTATCAGTTTTGTTAAAGACGGCACCTTGAATAATCCTTCCGGTGATTTTTCTAACAATTATTTCATGTTTTACAACAACAATTATTTTTCCGCACGTACGGGCTCAAGCGATAGTGAAATTTATTTTTATGGTAATTTCAATATTTCCGAACCCAAAATAATATTAAAATATTTGTCGGAAAACTGGAATGATGAGGATGTTGAGGTAAATGATATTTCCGGTACAGATTTTAAATTCACCGTGAATGACATCAACGGCGGAATAACTTCGAAGACCGTTATAACATTATCAAAAGTAAATACACCCACAACTTACCGGGTGCATAATGCAACCTCTTCTCCACTTGGTATTTTCTCATTTTATTATGATACTGCAATCAGGGATTTTTCCAATCACGGGACGGTTCCTGCAAGAACATACGGAATTGGTCAGGTGTACACATTAAGGGATAAAATAATTTTGGGAGTGACTTATATGGGGAATAACTTTATTACAGTATATCCTCAGGTACTGTTGCAGGGGCATGAGAATACTCTGGTCATGGCCGATACAACGACCGTTTTTGAGGGACAATCCAATATAAAAAGCCTGTCGGGGGAAAGCCTAAAATCATTACCGTTCAATCAAAAGTTATGCTTAAAGGAAGCCATAGAGAGATGCAGATAAACAGCACGTCATTATTGGAAGAAACAGTCCAATGACAGAATGATCTCATTTAAAATGAATAAGAATATATAAAATGAAAGAAACTATGAAAACAAAGACTGCTTACCGTATGACCCGGCTCATCATGATGCTTTCGGTATTTTTGCTAACTTCCTGCCATAAGCACCATTCGACGGCAGGAACAGACCTCAATGATCCCACCACGGAATTGATAAAAGTGACAGGGGAGTATGTTCCCTCATCACTTAAGTCCACGCTCACTGATCAATCCTCTCTCTGGATTGCACAGGCGGACAAAGTGGGGATTTACTCTCCTGAAGCGCGTACCCAAACGGGCGGCACCGGCACTCCGGTTGTCAATGCCAGGTTTACAGCAGGCGCTTCGGAGTCTGTCTCTGATTTTACCGGCACCATGTACTGGGGAGCCGCGGATGCCCTTCATCATTTCTATGCTTATTATCCTTATTCCGCCGGAACTCCAGCAGTCAATACTGTTCCCGTTTCCCTTCCACCTGCACAGAGTCAATCGACTGCAAACAACAGCGATCATATCGGAATACTTGATTTTTTGATAGCCACGCCGCTTTCACTGACCTCTCCTGTCAGCGCCGACGAGGCCGCAAATGCGGTTGACCTGCAATTCAACCATCTGTTTACCATCCTGGAATTCCATATCAAGGGCTCGGGAACCATTAAAGCGGTGAAACTTATGGCCTCAAACACCCTTGCGTTCAGCGGGGGAACAATAGATATTACGCAGGCCACGCCTGCTTCGGGTGAAGCCTATAGTTATAAGACCCGGACAGGAACAACCGATGAGGTTGTTGTTATCCTTACCAACCCTGCGACACTTACTTCGGTAAGCTCCGAAACAAAAGTCTACATGGTCATCAATCCGGGTATTCAGACAGGTGATTGTACGATTGGTCTGTCGGCTGACGGAACAACATGGAAATATATCACCAAGCCGGTTATTTTTGGCGGCTTCCAACGCAGTGCAAAGTATACCGTGGAAATTAACAGTGATGATGCGGTGTAATAATCTTTCGACATCAAGGATTGAAGCCGGACAGAGGAAACACCGGATTAAAACACCACGGTTATTCACAGGTTTGACATTCAGGGTATTAACTTCTCTGCATAAATTGCATTCCCTTGCTTTCTTTACGTGAATGATTTATGCTTTTTCAGCTATTTCTTTTTACCGAACATAATGGCAGCAGAAATCTGAAAGACTTTGTTCTTGACCTTTCCGCTCAATTCGCCATCTTTGCTCAGGTTTGTGAGCCCGAGTTCGTAATTCAGGCTGACTACAACTGGACCGTACTGTACGCCGGCCCCTAAATCAACACCGAAGTCAAACCTCTTCATGTTCTCTTTATCGAAATCAATATTTGTGGTCTCACCGTTATATGTAGATTTCCCGCTCAGAGCATAGGAAAGATAAGGCCCTGCCTGGGCAAAAACATCAAGTTTATTGACCACCGGGTTGATCGGGAATCTGTAAGAAAGATTTAACGGCAGAACCAGACAATTGATCTTTTCAGTTAAATTTTCTTCCGTATAAGATTCCTTATACCCCTTCAACGAATACAAAAGTCCGGGATTGAAGTGAAGCTTATCTATCAACTTAAAGTCTGCAACCGGACCGACATGAAATCCTGTGATATGCGAAGGTGAAAACATCTCGTCACCTCCTGAAAAAGAAACTTCGGCAAAGTTGATACCTCCTTTGATGCCCCATGTTTGTGCATTAATGATTTGCACAAATAAAACAAGTAAAATTGAGCAGAACAGTTTTTTCATAATCACGGGATTTAAAGAATTAACAATGGTTTAAACTAACAATTATAAATTACGAAATAATTTAATAATAGTCAAGATTTCAGGTAATAGTCATTCAATTATTTATGACGTGAAGCCGAATAACATTAAAAGGAACTGCTACTGCTTTTTGTGGCTGAAACATTGAAACATCAAAACCTATAGTCTGCTGTCTGGATATTTGTTTTCATTCTTTAATCATTGCACATAAATACAAAGAAAATCCCGGAAGTTATCATCCCGGGATCTTACATTTCATGCTGTGAAAATGAGCAAGGTCAAATTATTTAATGATCCGCCAAAATTTAATGAAGGTAATTGAAAACAGGATAAATGGAAGGTTTCGTAAGTTTTATGCCGTTCTTTTGAAGCAAAGGCACAAGCGCTTTGGAGAAATCGTTAAAATCTTTTTCCGATTCCCATAAACCCAATATTTCCATTCCTTTTCCCTTTTGGAGAGCTATATGATACAGTCGCCCTTTCGGATTACGGAGGCCTGTGGAATTAAGCTCTTCAAGAATTTTATTGTATTTATCCGGAGTAAACTCGGAGAAATCAATTTCACTGACAACTTTTCCCATATCATTTGGATTTTAATTATCCTCTACTAAGGTTAATATATAAAAATAAAGTTTTAAAAAAGAACAATCCGAAACCACTGTTCCTGGTTGGGTTTGTCGAAAAAGTGCAATTGATATTACATTTTCTCAAGTACATTATACGATTCAATTCGAGTTATCGTTTCAAAAGTTTATCATTATTTGTTCAATGATCAATGTTCAATGTTCAAAATATATGCATTATTTCATTCGAGGAATTCCTTCAGAATAAAACTGAAAAACCCCGGAGGTTATTTAAGCCTGCGAGGTTTTCTTTTGCAATCAGGGGTATAAACAGGTACTGTCCTGCTTATTTCTTTGTGGCCGTGGTCAAAAAATTATTGCGCGGTTGAAAGAGCTGATTAAAAATCCCGCTCTTTTTGGAGACAAAGTAAACATCGGGATTCATGCTGGAATTCAGCACATATTCATCGGGCTTCTCATCCTTGTAACATTTCACCGTAAAATTCAGCAGGTTACTCCCATCAGCCTGAAGCACATAAGTGGGATTACCTGAAGGTGTGAACTTGTCCTTAAAATCCTGTCCGTTCAAAAAGTTGATATCGTTCAGATAATTTGCTACCGATGCAGAATCTGCCTTCTGATCCCCCAGCATCCAAAGGGTATCTTTTTTGCTCAGTACATACCCCGAATCGGCAGGAAAAGTAAGCCTTATATTGGCGATATCCTTTTTATCAAAATGAACGAACTTATTATCCCTCCAATCATCAAATTTCCTGTTGAAAAGGAACGGGAGCATTCCGTCCACCGCATAAACTTCTTTTTCGTTATAGTTCCTGACAAATGAAGTCATCTGAATATTGTTGCCCCCATACCCTCCGTATGGATTGGCCGGCTGTTTGTAATTAAACTTGCCGATCATCAGGTCTGCAAGGACTTTTCCTTTAGCGTCCAAAAATTTGACCCTTGTGGCAAGTGAATCAGTCAGTTCAAAATCTTTCCACTTTGATTTGCTGACTGAGGCAAGGCTCTGAGGCTTCATGCCGAGGATTTCTGCGAAAATATTCTGGACAGAACCCTCACGTGCATCGGCTGTGATGCCTTCCTGGCTGACCGTCCATTTATTGCTATTCCGGTCAAGCTCCACCGTTTTCCCGGCAGTAACTTTCGGGTAGAGAAGGATTTTGCTTACCCGTGAAGTATCCAACTCTACGATATTGCTTTTTAAGGTGGCCTTCTCCTTTGGTATTTTTACAATGATCGTGAAAACAAGGATTGCCGCCAGGACGGCGAGAAGGTAGAAAAGTCTTTTATTGTCAAATCTCTTAGC
>CAWENX010000014.1:0-98886 GCA_963810555.1 uncultured Bacteroidia bacterium
CTATCAAAGAAGATTTAGGAAAGGATATTTCAGGAAAAGGAACTTTTATTGTCTGTTCATTTCCATTCCCTTTTACCGTTGTTTTTGCAAAATAAAGAGACTTACCTGCATTTTTTGGCAAAGTCCAGGAGCCTCCTGCATTCCAGCTGCTTGCCAGGTTAAGGCCCATCTCAAGACCCAATTTACCTGCTTCCCTGACTGCAAACCTGATGATCTTCAATGACTCATCACTCAGAAAAGCCGGTCCTCCCGGAATCATTGTATCCTGCCGGGGAACCCCGATCTCGAAGAAATCAAAACCGCCGATGCCCTTTTTCTTCATTTCAATGAACTCCTGTTTTGCGCTGATTGTATCTATATCGCCATTCAGACACCACCAGTAAACTTTAGGCTTTGCGGTTCCGGTGGGTTTTAGAAAACCTTCTTTAAGGGTTTTATATTCTTTGCTCTCCTGAGAGTTCATACGTGAACAACCAAATAAGAGAGCCATGCATAATAATAAGATTATCTTTCTCATTGTCTGATTAATATATTTGATTTTGTTTACTGTCTACTGATTACTTCTTAAGGTTTACTTATCACTGGTCACTTATTACTTTATTCATTCTCAACCTGCAAATCAATATGCAGTTCGACCTTATTTTCAAAAGTCAATCTGACTGGTCCCAGTAATCCGGATTCGAGTAAAGGCACATCTTTCCAGAGGGGACCTTTTTTCAAAGGTCCGCCAAGATGTTTTATATTTGTATGAGTAAATCTTTTACTTTCAGGAAGCTTGCCATCACCAGTAAGCCTGTTTGACCATGTATTGGCTACCTCAACTATCAACAGATTTTTACCTGGTTTTAAAGCCTCAGTAACATCCGCCGTGAATGGATTTTTCCAGAGAATTCCAATTTGCTTTCCATTAAGGTAAACATCAGAAATAAGCCTGACTTTACCTAAATCGAGATAAACACGATTTCCTCCTTTTATCAAATCTCCGTTGAAATCAAATTCTTTATAATAAGTTGCAATTCCGGAAAAGTATTTAATCCCGTCATCCGGATCATCAGTCCATGAAATAAGCTTCGGGAAAGTTTTGGATACCGGCGCACCCCACCCATATGGAAAACGGATTTCCCAGGAACCAGTTATTTCAATCGGATCAGGTACTTTCTCTAAGTTTACCTTTTCACTTTTACCTTTTGCCGTTTGGATAGTATAGGAACCTTCTTTTGAGCTTAAAAGTACATCTTTTTTATCTTTAAAAGTAAGGATATTAACAGGAACATCTTCTGTTTCAGATTTTCCTGCGGAAAGCGGGAATAATCTTTTATCACCCAATTTTACAGAAACAATATTATCCCCTTCAGCTTTCTTCCTGAATACAACGAATACAGAACCCTGGGGCTGCAGGGATACAGGTACTTCAGTCCCGCCATCGACTGACCGGTAAACAGGACAATCGTGCATTTCACCTGTTTCAGGATTCCATAACTCAGGAGTCTTTCCTTTTACGCGAAAAGTGCAGTCCACATTTTCACTTGTTTTATTTTTATTGATAACAAAATAAATATCCTCCTTATCTGTCTGACGATGAATATAATCCAGATCAGCATTACCACTCTGGCTTACGAAACTGAAAATCCGGTCCGATACCTTTTTCCTTTAATATTTCACGCAGACTCCTCCCCCAGATAATTTTTCCCTTTCCGTAAACATGCTCTTTTACATTTACACCATCACAGTTTCCCCAGATTTTATCTGCCAGTTTTCTTACCTGGTTGTCACGGTTGGGATAGTCAGTTAATCCGGTTGCCCCTGTTGGTTTGGCCCGACTACCGTAATACCCGATTTAACCAATTCATCTATTTTCTTTAAAACATCAAGATCAATACAACAGGTATCGGGTAAAGACAACAATTCATATTTCATACCATCAGGCAATACAATTTTGCCGTTTTTAGCTGACATACGTGTCAGGATGACCTCCGGATTGGTTACATCATAGTCATAACCATAACCGAGAGACGGATCAACGTGTTTTTCAGGAACATAATTATAACCGCGGTCACCGTAATAATAACAGACATCTCCTACAAAAAGTCCTTCACGTAACAGATAACTGCAACGTGACAAATAATCCATGAAAGGTCTCACTTTCGGCCACCATACCCTTGTCGGTCCCATATTCGTCCCTGCATAATAGGACCATCCCGGAAGTCCGGCTTCAGGCGGATTGTGGGAATATGTATGAAAGGTAAGTCTGTTCATCCCCTCGCAGAAAAACCTGTCTGCAAGCGGTTTCAGATCACAGGGCCCTTCCTGCCAGAATATCCAGCTGGGAAAGGATTCCTGATCCACAATTTTCTTTCCGTATATATGCGCGGCACAAGCTATCTCCTTAACCAAAGATATCGGGGAATCATACCAGAATTCTCCCCTTGGAATATCCAGTGCCCCGAGAGCTTTCAAAGCCTCAACCGGCACCGGTCCAGGTCCGCCGGATTCCGAACAAAGCTTAAGTCCATACTTATTCGATATCCTCGTGGCATTTTTATAATGGGCATCAACAATAAGGTCGCAAATTGTTTTCTTAAAATCATAATTGAACCGTTTGGTTATTTCATCATTCTGAAATGTCATTCCAAGCAGAACCGGCAGGTAGGGATTGATATTGTAACCGCGTCGTTTTAAAAATTCCTCCTGAAATTTCGGAGTCCAGCTTATCCCCCAAACTTCATAACTGCATAAATAAAGATATTTTAATGCCGTATTTTTAAAGCTTCCCATCTCAGGAAGCAGACTGTCTATTACTGACTGAAAGTGCATTTCCGTTGCTTCAGGATTAAAATGATCAATAACCAATCCCCCCGAATTCAGGCTGGGTGAATGAAGCATCTTACCTGTATTTGAGCATATAAACCTTTCAATGACCCATTCACCTTCAGGAACATCCCATTTTAACATTCCGTCTTTGTCCATCAATCCGGAGAGGTCCTTAACCTTTGAAATATCTTTTATCACTTTATAGCCGGTTTTCGGATAGGCTATCACTGCGACCTCCTTATAGAAGGCAGGCATACCATCCGCACGCTTCGGAGCATTTTCCGGAACTTTCGGGAAAGGTAATTTATCCGAATAATGCATCGGTCCTTTTACAGTGACAGGACTTGATGGATACAGGGCCATATTTGCATATTTCGGTGTAACCCAGGAACCTCCTGCATTCCAACTGCTTGAAGCAATCAGACCTATTCCTAAGCCCAATCGTCCCGCTTCTTTTACTGAATAATTAATGGCTTCGACAGATTCTTTACCAAGGAAAGCGGGACCAGCAGGAATTTCCCCTTTCTCCGGAAACCTCTCGCCGACATCGAAAATATCAAATCCGCCAAGACCTTTAGACTTAAGCTCTTCAAGGTCTTTAGTTAAAACCGAATAGTTGACATTGCCGTTTGTCCATACCCAGTAAGCCCAAGGGCGAACAGAGGTTGGCGGATCGATAAATCCTTCAGACAGCGATTCCCGGTTTCCAAGCCCAGAATCCTGACCATATATGTAATTAACTACAAAAAAGCCGATAACTAATGCAATTATCAATCTGATCCTTTGTGAGAAATTTTCCATTTGTAATCCTCCGGATGAACTTTTTTAGCCTGGTCCTAAATGTGGGTGATCATAAATAACTCCTGATCTTAAATATATCGCCAAAGTATAAACTTATTTGCTTGTCACCAAACTACAATAATTTTTCTCTAAATTATCCTTAAATGTTTAAAGGCAAAATCAAAACAAAAAATTCATGGTAGAGACGCGGCATGCCACGTCTCTACAGAGAATATCATTTGAAGACAACATGATAAGCAAATGGCTCCACAACCAGATTTGCCTCCTCCGCATTTCTGATCAATTTTCCGTTTATTCTCAGATTTTCAAAATAAACCGAATCAACAAATCTCTTTTCATCGTAACCTTTAATAAGATTTGCATTCCTGTTCGGACCATTGTAGGAAATATTGATAAACCGTATATTTTTGATACAATTCCCCGGCGTTGAAACATAACGGTTCGTTTCTATCCGGATATTGAACAAATCGCTGAGAGTGAAATCATCAACATTCACATCTTTAAAAGTGATATCGCGGATCAGCTGATCACCGCTGTTTGTGATGCCGAAAGCTCCCCACCATTCTTTTCCAGGACAATTCAGTTCCAACACCTCATTTTTTTCAAAATTTACATTTTCTGTAACGGATCCATTTGCCTCAGGTCCGATTAGTATGGCATGGGCCGCATCAGACCAGAAAATGCTGTTGGTGATGGATATATTGCGATTCGGTTCAGTGCCCCTGGCTTTAATTGAAATGCAATCATCCCCGTTGCGGATAAACACATCATTGATAACAACATCCTGGCAGGATACAACATCGATACCATCAGAATAAATGACATCATTCAGAATCTTTATGTTGTTAATCTTTATATGATCACTCCCTGTCGGCACGACCGTCCATTGCTGTGAATCAACAATAAATATCCCGTTAATGGTCACATTACTTGAATTTGCTATCCTTATCATCCGTGTTCTGTCTGAGGCACTGTGCATTGAGTTGTCAAGAATCCCTCTTCCTGTAATTTTCACATTCCCGGCATTGTTTACCTGGATTGACCCTCTCACTACTGCTCCGCCTGCTATATACAAAGTCTGATCATCCTTTAAGGTGATGGGACCCGTCTCATGAATACCTGGTCCATAGTAAATAACTCCCGTATCCCCTTTCCCTGGAGGATTTATTTCAATAGGATTGGCAAAAACCTGGAGATTATTATAAATATCGCCGTTAAATTCTACCGAAAGCTTTATTGGCTTATCCAGAAAAAATGAAACCGAATTACCATTCTTTGTATACTTAATCCCAAAGGAGGATGGCCTGATCCTGACATTGCTTATCTGTCCCTCATTCTTCGTTACCTTTACTTCAATCTTCTTCGAAAAATCCGAATCGAAATAAACATAGGAAGTATGATAAACATTCGGCCTTCCGACCTCGGCGTCATATTCATACAAATTTTTCCATTCCCCTCCCGTTTTCCTGACCAGTACAGTATAATCATTATTATGGGGCAGGCCTTGCGGCACATCATAAATAATGAGGCTTTTATCCCTCGTATCAGCCCGGGCAGAAGTTCCCGGCCAAAGCAATCCCGTAAGAAGAAGGATTATGGAAATAAAAAATACTTTACCCATCCCAATCTTTTCAAAATTATTGGCCATTACTCTGTTCACGAAATTAAAGAATAGTATACAAAGTTTATTTTAAAATTCCTTAATTCTTTAATTCTTTAATTACTTTACCGGTCGCTGATCACTGTATACTCGACTCCCAGGTATCTTGCAATCTTTGTGAGGGTTGAGGCATGATGCCCGATTCCCAGAGCAAAATGGTGAGTAGGCCCTTCACTGATCCAGCGTTTAAGGAAGGTTCTGACGTCCGGTTTGAAAAATCCTCTTGTGTTGGTATTCCCTGTCGGAGGTATAGGCCCACGGACCGATTCTCCTTCGGCAATGATAAATTTCATCTTACCCTCAGCAGTAGAGTTGATTGACATCATTGTAATAGGCCCTTCCTTGATCTTGAATTCCACACCGGCCCCGAATCCAGGCTTACCATGATACTTCTTCAGGCTTCTGAGAACTGGTTTACCTTCTGCAATAGTTATATTGTGAGGACCATCGTGTCCTACAAGCACAAATCCTTCTCTGAAATCGACAGGATGGTATTCAGCAAAACTGCCTCCGATTCCCAGCCGGTCAAATATAAAGAGCGAAATCAGGGTTTTAAGATCAGATTCACCGCACATCGGAATATGTTCAGCCGTCAGCAAAGAGTTACCAACAATCAGATTAGACATCAACTCACGTTCTGAACTACCGTCAGGACCATCATAATAATAAGCCAGTCCATCAATCTGCTGTTCTTTGATAAAATTCTTCAAAGCTACAGCAGCTTTTGCCGCTACCCTCAGATCAGCATCTGTAAGCTTCATGGAAATAGGATCGGATACAGGATCAGGTGTATCAAAAAACGCAAGAATCTGCTTTGATATTTTCTCCAGTTCCTCTTCAGACACCTTCTGGTAACAGTCATTTAATTGATTAGCCTCACACTGAACGATATGGCATCCAAAATTGGAAGTTAACATCGTGGGATCAGAATGCATATCCAACATGGCATTTATTGGGTGACCTATATGACCGAAGTGCGCATTTTTCAGGCCGTGCAACACTTTAGCAATCCGGCAGTATTCCTCTATTTCCTTTTCAGCCTCAGGATCATTATAAAGCGTGCCGATGATCAGATCAGGCACCTTTTTCCCCATACGAACGGCTACGCCGGCAAATTCAGGCATGGCGCAGATATCATCGTTGGCAAGCTGCATGTGAGTCGAAGCCTTGCTGTAATCCAATCCCTGTAATGGCTGAAGCGCTACCATAACGATCGGGATGTTAACAGTTTTCATGATGATCCCGAATGTACCTGAAGTCGCGTAGGTTAGCATATCGCAAAACAAAAGATCCAGATTTGCTGCCTCAATCATTTTTAAAACTTCATAAGCCTTTGCAGGAGTATCGATCATTGGAAATTCAATAACCCTTACACCGCAGTCGGGTATTTTGCGGATAAACTCTGCCTGCTTTTCAATCAGTTCATCCAGCAAACCTGGAAACTGTTCCCAATATTTGTAATATCCGACGCCGAATACTCCGATTCGGGCCATGTTATCCTTTTCACCATTTGAAAAATCCCGTTTCTCTAATTGATTCATGATTATTACCTTAGTTAAATTTTATTTTTTATTAATTGAGTTTCCTGAATAATGCTGATTATTTCCAATTACACTGAAAATCTTGAGAAATTTATCATATCACCCCTTCGGGGTTGGATGTCCTCTTTTATCAATCACACTATAATCATAACATCCCTTCGGGATTATTTTACAGAATAATCCTCTGATATCCTTTAACCACTTTATTCTCCTTTAATTGAACGACAACGTTGTAATAATTACAGTGCGAACCTTCTTTCTTCTTTTTTAATTTCTTCAATTCCCTCAATTAAACCCGAAGGGTTGAAATGATTGTAGATACGAATTTCAAATTAAAACCCGAACCCCGAAGGGGTGACATAAGATACAAATTATCCTGTATAATCACAATTTCTTGTATTTCTCTCCAAAATCACGCAAATGCCTTCAACAACTTCAGCTTCGGAATGAATACTACAAATACAATAAAAGAGACCAGGTACATCGATCCCGCATACCACCAAACCGGGGCATATGAATATATCGAAACAATGTATCCGATCAGCGTATTGATCACAACCGCGGAAATTGCGCCGGCAGTCCCTCCCATCCCGACAATTGTTGAAGTTGCAGTCTTTCCGAACGTATCGCTGATAGCTGTAATGTAATTGGTAATCCAGAACCCGTGAGCAAAAAAGGCTAAGGTCATAATTACAATCACCCATTCGGCTGATGGCATTAATTCTACAAAGAGGGCCGGTAATGTCAACAGGGCAGATATACCCATGATCATCTTCCTGGCATAATTCAGATTTGACTTTTTCTGAAAAATAAGATCTGAAAACCACCCCCCGAGCATATTCGATATGGCCATAACAAGAAAAGGTATCCCGTACAGCTTGCCAATCTGTTCAAAATTGCTTCCCCTCGTTTCAGCGAGGTATTTCGGAATCCAGAACATGTAAAAATAGAGGACGGGGTCAAAAAGGAACCTCATAATGATAAAAACCCACGTTTCCTTTATTCTCATCAGCTGCCCCAAACTTACATGCTTTTTCTTTGAAGGAGTTGCCCTGGATATTTCCGCTTCAGCCTGAGCCTCCGCTTCAGCTTTTTTATTGTACTTTTTCCTTGAAACCAGCAGCCAGATGATAACCCACAATGCGCCAAGCACTCCTGTTAAATAAAAGAGTCCCCGCCAGCCCATAATATTTATCAGGAAATAACACAAAGGAGGCGCTATGGCCGCTCCTACTCCTGCGCCGCCAATCGATATCCCATTAGCCAGTGCCTGCCACTTTTTAGGCACCCATTCAACCACAGCCTTGATAGCGCCTGGAAATGCCCCCCCTTCTCCTACACCAAGAAAGAAACGAAATATGCCAAAATGTGCGGCACCGCCAGCCATCCCATGCAGACCGCTGGCTAATGACCAAATACCGACTGAAGCAGCCAGACCAGCCCTGCTCCCGTAACGGTCGATCAGAATACCTGCCACAGTGAACATAATAGCATAACCGACTAAAAAGCCTGTGGTGAGATACCCGTAGGCTATATCGGAAATGGGTATTTCTTCCTTTATATTTACAACGGCAACCGACATTACCTGCCTGTCAAGAAAGTCCAAAGCGGTTGCCCCAAATGCCATTATGACTATAATCCAGGGAATATATTGGTAAAGTTTGGTCGTTTTCATTATCTTAACGCACTAAGTGAATGATCAAGCAAATATAAGTAAGGGTTTTTTAATAAACAAAACTTATTCTCTTATCTTTACACTGTCTAAATCCATTCAGGAAATGAATGTTCCCAAATATCTGGAAATCAGTAATGAAATAATACGCAGCATTGAAGCCGGCGAGTATCTTCCCGGCGATAAAATACCTTCGGAAAATGAGCTGATAAAAAAATATAAGACCAGCAATACCACAGCGAGGAAAAGTCTTCTTGAGACCGAATTGAAAGGATGGGTCACCCGCATCAAAGGAAAAGGGACATTTGTTCTCAACCGGTCTGAAGACAAACATCTGACAAGACAATTGGGATCGATCTATGCGACACGGATGGGCTTTGACGAAAACCTCAAACATGAGGGATTTTCACCTAAAAATATCATCCTTGAGAAAACAATCCTCGAAGCAGGCATCTCAGCCGATATTGGCGGGCGACGTTTTATCATTGACGGGCCTGTCCTGAAAGTTCATATTCTGCGATATTCAAACGATATCCTGATGAAAGATGAAACAAGATATATCTCGCTCACCATCTGCCCGAAAATCAACCTGAAGGAACAGTATAAACCCCATTTCAAAATATACGAGGATGATTATGGTCTGATTCTGGAAGACATCAGGCAGAGCATCAGCGTTGCCATACTTCAGCCCGAATCTCCCGATAATTATTTCGAAACCGGTTCACCTCTGGCCGTCTTTATTCTTGACGGGGCAATATTCAGCAACGGCAGCAAAGTGGTCGAGATCGAAAAGTCTTTTTACCGCGGCGACAAATACAAATTTTCTCTCAACACCCGGCCGGATGTAAAAGAAAGCAAATAAACTTTAAATGCTTCTTCCTTAGCCAGTCCCTCCTCAAGAAAATATTTCCCATATACCACTCTCATATTTGCTGTGTATTGTTTGTGCATTTACCGGGTACTTGCTGTGCATTATTAGCACAACGAATGCACAACAATAGCACAACAATAGCACAGCAAGTGCACAGCAAACCCCTTTCTGGTATCGTTATGGTAAAAGGATCAAAATATATTAAAATCGGGGAACAGACCGATTTTTTATATGGGATTTTTACTCCGCTGACAATAAATCAGAATTGATAGGGTACGATCACCACCCGGATTCTTTCATCCTCTTATTCCTTCATTAGATTGGTGGTCAATTGATGAGTAAGTTCAAAAATTATTTTTGGTTAATCTTCTCTCCGGGTTTGGCAAAAATTCCGGGAAGAATAATTAATGCTGAAGAAATTGTCCCAAAGGGTACAAGAATTATATTAATTCTATACTTTTGAAGGTTATTCGAAATAGACATTAAGTACAAACGTGGCGTGCCGCGTCTCTACAATAATTAAATATTGACATTTAACTGATTTCAAATGAAAAATTCAAGAAGACAATTTTTTAAGAAAGCCGGTGCAGGAATACTGGCTTTAGGAGCTGTTCCTGCACTTAAGACATCTGAAGTATTTGCTTCAGAAACCACCTTTGAACCTAAAAAACCTGAATTATTCAAACTTGGTGTGGCAGGCTGGACATTTTGGAAGATGAAATTGGAGCCGGCACTTGACGAAATGGAAAAGGCAGGAGCTCACTACCTGTGTATTAAGAGTTTTCATCTGCCATACGATTCCACACCTGAACAGATTGCTGAATTCAAAGCAAAGCTTGCGGCGAAAGGTGTTACAGGATTGGCTGTAGGACCGGTGAATATGAAATCGGAAGCCGAAACCGATCAGATGTTTGAATATGCCAAACGTGTGGGCGTAAAGATCATGTCGGCTGTCCCGTCTTTTGAAATGCTTCCGTACGTGAGCAAAAAGGCAAAGGAATATGATATTAAAGTAGCTATTCATAATCATGGTTACGGCGATAAGATGTACCCAACGCTCAAGAGCATTTACGAAAAAGTAAAAGACCTGGATGTACGTGTTGGGATGTGTCACGATATTGGTTACACAAGACAGCTTGGATTCGATCCTGCTGCAGAGACCATTAAATATGCGGAGAGAATTCATGATGTTCATCTGAAGGATATTGACTCCGAAGGGAAAGACATGAAAGATGTTCCTGTGGGCCGCGGCATCATTGATATTCCCGCTTTTGTTAAAGCCCTGCGGAAAATAAAATACAGCAATCTTGTTCATCTCGAATACGAAAAAGATCCCACCGATAACCTTGCCGGAATAACCGAATCATTGGGTTATTTCAGGGGAGTGATTGCCGGAATGCAATAATTCCGCATGTGCGGGATAGGCTTTAGGCTTTTAGGAAAACAAACCGCAGAGACGTGGCGTGCCGCGTCTCTGCTTTTTAATGCACTTCATTATATCCTTTTGATTTCATTTTCTTCACATCCGGTTCATTTCATGTTCAGTAAGTCCTTTCTATTGTCCTATTGACTAACAATAATCAATATAAAAAATGCGACTTACCATGAATTTTCCCTTATTCCCTCAGTAGAAAATTCAGTCCGACTCATGAATTTCCCTTATTCCATTATTTAATTTAAATTCAGAATGAGGGAATAAGGACTGAGGTCTATTGTGTATCTTTTCTCTATTAAGGGAATAAGGGAGAATGGGAAATTTGCCTTACCAGAATTAAAATATATTGTGGGCCAATTTTTTTCACAAATATAAAACACACTAAATCAGATATTTGCAAAATAGTGATCGAAAAAGATAATTATTTTTATTAAAAGCCTAAAAATTAGTTGCAGAACTAAAATATTAGTCGTATGTTTGTATTGCCAATATGTAAATACAGATGAAGGAGCTTACCCGTGCCGAAGAACAAGTAATGCAAGTCCTGTGGGATTTGAAAAAAGGTTTCATTAAGGATATTGCCGAAAGGTTTCCTGAACCTAAACCTGCCAATACAACTATTTCGACTTTTGTAAAGATTCTTGAGAACAAAGGTTTTGTCGGGCATAAGGTTTATGGAACCAGTCATGAATACTATCCTCTTATAGAAAAGGAGGAATATACAAAAGCATTCATGGGCAATTTTGTGAAACGTTATTTTAACGATTCCTATCAGAAAATGGTATCATTTTTTGCGCGCGACAACGACGTTGCCATTGAAGATATGGAAGAAATGATGAAGGTATTAAAAGAAGAAATGAAAAAGAAGCGACAACCGTAATTTATCAGATCATGGGAGCATACCTTGTTAAATCGACGCTGGCAATCAGTTTTGCCTATCTTTTGTACCTGTTGTTTATGCAAAAAGTCAGTAATTTCAAATGGCTTAGGCTCTATTTACTGGGCATCTCGGTCATAGCATTTATTTTGCCTGCAGTATCTTTTCGGCTGCCGGAACAGCAAAAAATGATCGTGAATCTCCCGGAACAGTATGCCCAGGTGTTTGTGCCTCAGCCTGTGAATGTTGGTGAAGAAACCGCAGAACCTGGTATGGAGGTTAAAACAGTAGAGCATCCTTCGGTATTTACGTTGGCACAGGGCATAACCTATGTCTATTTCATTGGTTTGGTATGGGTAATCCTTGTTCAGTTTATTGGTTATTTACGTTTGGTATTATTGGTTTTCAGACATGGGATAAGCCGGAGAGGTAAACGCCGGTTCGTATTCATAAAGGACCTACCCTCCCCTTTCTCGTTTTTTCGATTAATCTTCATTGATCCTCAACAGTTTCAAAGTAAAAGCAATGACGTCTTGCTTGAACACGAAACAGTGCATGTACGTCAATGGCATTCTATGGATCTGATCCTTTTAGAAGCAGTAACAGCTATTCATTGGTTCAATCCATTGGTGTGGCATATGAAACGTACATTAACGGAAGTTCACGAATTTTTGGCAGACCAGGGTACCATCAGTGAAAAATGTCCTCCAATCGAATATAAGCGGATACTTCTTTCGATAGTATGTGGTTTCGATGTTCGCCTTCCGGTACATGGAATGAATAGTTCACTTACAAAAAAACGTATACAAATGATAACTGACAATAAACAAAACAAAAAGTGGTTCGCAATTTTGGTATTTCTCCTTGTGGCATTTATTGCGACGGGGTCATTTTCAAGTGTGGGTTTTGCACGTGGTTCAAATATCGGTCAGAAAATTTCTGAAGTGGTTAAAAAGGGAATTGTGACAGAAACATTTTCACCCGTAAATGACACTTTTGCTCAGTCGGTTCCGGGCTGGTTCAAAGCCGGTAGTAAACCGAACAGTTATAAAGTGGGCATTGATAAAACAATATTCAAGAGCGGGGGAAGCAGTGCATTTATGGAATCAACTGAACCTAAGATTGATGGATTTGGAACACTTATGCAGTCATGCAGTGCCCAGGATTATTTAGGTAAAAGGGTTAAAATGACCGGTTATATTAAATCAGAAAATGTTACAGATGGGGCCGGGATGTGGTTGCGTGTTGATTCAAAGTCGGCTAGGACCATGTTAAGTTTTGATAATATGCAGGACAGACCAATAAAGGGCACTAAAGACTGGACGAAATGTGAAATTGTTTTAGATGTACCGGAAGAGAGCGGGACATTAAATTTTGGTGTATTACTAATTGGAACAGGTAAAGTTTGGTTTGACGATATTTCTTTTGAAATTGTGGATAAGCAAATAAAAACGACAGGCAATTATGGAAATACCGGTATACCAGCTAATATTCCCGGTAAACCAGCTAATATTGACTTTGAAAAATAAAAGCCGAAGCACAGCAAGCGATATACAAAATGGAATCCTGCAGTAAGTAGAGACAAGGCAATGCCTTGTCTCTACCTATTTTGAATATTTTGATTATCAGAATAAATTTGAGGGTGTCAGACTTTAAATTCAATAACCAATTTTTTTCCCCATTCAAAAACAACCGTTTTTACTTTCCCCTCTTCATTATTTTGAGCATAGGGAGAGAATCCGTTCAGGTATCTGATCTCAAACTTTTTATCTGTTTTTATATATTTTTCATCAGTTATTGGTAAAGATGTAGTTACAGTTTTGTCAGAATCAACAGAGAGGATAAGTCTGGCCAGATCTGAAATTTCCCACCTGATTTTGGCAGTAAAGGTTTTATAATATAAAGTTGCCTCAGCCCAGCCATTGCCCATATTCAGTTCCCCTGTTTTAACAGTATAGGCGTCTTCACCAATCCTGAAGGTAGAGAAATCGGGATTGTTTTTTGATTTATAACCGGAAAGGATCACTCCTGCTTTTTCATGAGATAAATAAACCATATCCTGCTGATCGAGGTGATAATCATTTTTCGGATGAAGTGTCCGGCTTAATGCCAGCAGTGCCGAGAGTCCGGCCGTGAAACCGCTTTTACGGACAATGCCAAGGGGAAGAGTAATCCTGCTGTCGCCTTCTGTCCTGTTTTCAGGGATTCTGCAGTTCCCTGTATTCATGAGATTTAATTCATGATAAATTACTGCCAGAGTCTCGACGGAGACTCTGCTGAAATCGACTGCATTTAAATTATCCACAATAAACCAGCGGCCTCTTGAGGTAAGTGAATGCAATGCCAATCCGAAATCGATTCCTTTACCTGACGAGTTGGTGCGTTCGTCAGCTATAGGGATCATCTGATAATCATAGTTGATGAAAGACCGGTAAAAATCGCCTGCCTTGATAAACTTCTCCTGCGAATTCTTCCTCCCGTCCAGGACATCGTAAAGGCACCCCAAAGTAAGACGTGTATAAACAAGCGAAGGGCCTGATTCCCTTTCCTTATTCGACGCCTCTTCAAAATAGCCGTCAGGATTAACAGAATCATACATTCTATGTGCAAAATCAAGCGTAACATCCACCCATTCCGAATGATTGGATATCTTCCCGCAGTAAAAAATTCCCTGCATAAAAATGGCAGTGTGATTGTTGGTGTTCGTATACAGGTAGCCTTTGCCGGGAAAGAAATCCTTGTTCCATTTTATTGCAAGAGGAACCTGTTGTTCCACAAGATTCTGATAAACCTTTCTTTCTTCATCATTTAAAGTCGGTTCAAGAGTCTTATAAGCAACAGCCAGATGAAGAAGAAGCCTTCTGAGCGGAGTATCCCACTTTGTCCCTTCTATATCCTTCCCGTAAATGTTTTCAGCATAATAGCGGCTGTTGTCAAGGACCTTATTGATTAAGAACCTTAGCTCTTTCGTTTCCCTTCAAGGCAAGCACTGCAAGGATTGAAATGCCACAGGCCTGGTAATCATAGTAATTCACTATCTTCTCAAGGTATTTTAATCCCGGTCTGTAATCTTTTAAATCTTTTCCGCCATTGAGATAGATTCTCTCCATGGCAGTCAGAATTTCATTTTCGATTTTGCCCTTCACCTGATCAATGAAGTTCTTATCCAATTTCAGACGATCGGCAGAATATTTCGCTGCTGATTCAAAAGGCTGTGCCAGAATGCCTAATCCGGCAAGGGATGCCGTGGCCAGAAAATCACGTCTTGTTGTTTTCATGTGTTTATAAAGGCATTATAAGATTTCTCAACAACTAAAGAATTAAAGATTACAAGTTTAATCAAACCAATCAAACTTATAGTCAAAGTACAGACGCAAAATTTTACGTCTGTACAAAGTTGTATTTGACCCGTTTCCTGTTCAAATCAGAACCGGTGATAATAAAAACTGTTATTCCAGCCCTTTTTCAATAGGAAAAACAATTAATTTTAGTTATATTTGATGACCGATACCGTGCCTATGAAACTAACGGTCACCGATAGGGAACTCTGGGATGATTTCAGGAAGGGCGAAAATTACGCTCTTTCCCATATTTATTATTCCTATATCGATCGTCTCTTTCAATACTGCAGGAAATTTTCAAACGATAATGAACTGATAAAAGACATTATCCAGGATCTTTTTTTCGACCTCATCAGGACAAGGGAAAACCTGGGACCGACCGATAATATTTATTTTTACCTGATAAAAGCCTTAAGACGCAGGATATTGTACTGCCCTGACGATGCAAAAAAAACAAAGACTTATGGTGATTTGAACAAATTGCCGTTTGCCAACATCATCTATTCCGTCGAACTGGAATTTATTCAAAAAGAGGAGCTTACGAATAAGGAGAAGATGATCAGGAACGCATTGAACAGTCTAAGTCCCAGGCAGCGCGAAATACTTTATTACCGTTTTACCTGCAATTTTGAGTACGACCAGATCTGCGAACTGATGTCGATAAAATACGATACAGCCAGGAAAATTGTATTCAGGGCTTTAAAATCGCTAAGGGAACAATTGGCGGATTCATTCATTTTACTTTTTTCCTTTCAAAAAAGTATTTCGACAATTTGTTGAAAATAATCTCATTTTTAAGTCCACAAAAACCAAAATATCCCCTTTCTCCTATAAATAATCCATAATTAATGATTCATTGGATATAAATTATTTAAACTTTTCCGTCGAGGAACTCGCTGATGACAGGGAATTTATTGCCTGGGTCGTGCAAGGGAAGAACAAAACGGCATGGGAATTATTCCTGGCTGAATACCCTGATTTCAGATTTACTGCAACCCGGGCAAGAAAGATTATTGAAATTCTTCTCGATCATCAGGAAAAATTAAGTTCGGATGATATTTTAGAAATCTGGAAGAATATTGAGGAAATCGATAAGTTTAACCATAGTCCCAAACATAAGTTCAGAATTAACATCATTCTGCGCTATGCTGCAATCCTGTTTCTCGTCTTGTCAATAGGTTCTGCAGGTTATTGGTATTCAAGCCAAAAACAAAAGTTCTATGTTTACAAATCAAATTCAGATTCTGAAACCGGAAATCAATCTTACCTTTTTCTTTCAAACGGGACAAAAATAGATTTGGAAAAGAAAGATTCGAAAATTGCCATGAATTCTGATCAAACAATCTTAATTAACGATGAAAAGAAGATTGATATGGGTAAAAAGGCAGGTTCTGATGAATCTGAAATGAATGAGGTTGTAATTCCTTATGGTAAGAAATCGAGTCTTTTGCTTGAAGACGGGACAAAGGTTTGGCTCAATGCAGGGAGCCGGATGGCATTCCCGACGAAATTCAAAGGCAATAAACGGGAAGTTTTCCTTGAAGGGGAAGCTTATTTTGAAGTAGCGCATAATGAGAAAATTCCGTTTATCGTGAATACGGATGGAATCGATGTTAGAGTATTGGGAACCAAATTTAACATTTCAGCCTATAAGTCAGACAATTTGTTGGAAACTGTGCTTGTAGACGGCAAGATAGCTATCAAAGAGAAGTCGCTCCTCAGTTTTTTAAAGAATGAGATTATATTGATACCCCATGAAAAGGCAAGCTTTGACAGGTCTGACGGTTCAATATCCGTGCAGAATTTTCCTGATGTTGACTATGCCACATCATGGACTTATGGATGGTTAAAATTCTCCAGGCAAAATCTGAACATTGTACTTCAGAAACTTCAAAGATATTATGACGTTCAGTTTGAATATGGTCAGGCAATAAGTTCCACTGATTTAATTACGGGTAAACTGGACCTAAAAGAAAATATTACCCAGGTAATGGAAGCCGTGGCTGATGTAGCCGATCTTCATTACGAAATCAATGGAAGCAACATATATATAAATAAAAATTGACGATTGACAATATGCTGATGTGCCAATGTGCTAATGTGCTGATTAATTAGTAATTAGTAATTATTTCTATTATATTATAAAAATTATTAAATTTTGTTATAAAAAGAAAAAAGGCCGGTAAATCTGCCAATTTACCGACCTGATGTTTAATTCAATCGATGTTAAATTAAAACTTTACGAAAGTATGGAAAAAAACTTCAAATGGAAATGTTTTCCACCGGGAAACATATCTAAATTTTTCTTGCGGATGAAACTATTAACCTTATTTTTATTTGTTTCGATGGTCGCATCTGCTGCTGATTCTTACTCACAGCTTACAAAATTCAACATGACACTGAACAATGTGACCATCCGGGAAGTGTTTCAGCGGATTGAAGATAACAGTGAGTTTATTATCATTTACAATGAAAAACAGCTGAATGTTAATCGAAAGGTCAGCGTAACCGTTGAAAATGAATCTGTCGAATCTATCCTGAATCAAATTTTTAAAGGCACTGAGGAGACATATAAAATTTATGACCGGCAGATTGTGATTTTATCACACGGCGCGAAAGAATCACGGCCGTCAGGGAATTCAGGTGTTCAGCAGGAAAAAGGAAAGAAAGTTACAGGCGTAGTAACCGGTGAATCAGGCGAACCGATGCCGGGAGTCACAGTTATAATTAAAGGGACAACAATCGGCATGTCAACCGATGCGAATGGAGCTTACTCTCTTTCCAATGTTCCTGAAAACGCCACACTTGTGTTCTCTTTTTTGGGCATGAAACCGCAGGAAGTCAGCGTTGCAGGAAGAAGTACTGTGAATGTAATGATGGCTGTTGAAGCCATCGGCATTGACGAGGTCGTTGTTACAGGGATTGGATTTGCGACAAGCAAAAGGAAACTTGGCATTTCGGTGGAAACAGTGAGTTCGGACAAATTGCCGCCGGAATCCACAGCGACAATAGATGAGGCTCTGATCGGCAAGATCCCCGGAGCACAAATCTCATCAGTTAACGGAACGCCGGGATCGCAAACCAATATCTTGCTGCGGGGGATTAACTCAATCAGCGGAGGGACTCTTCCAATGATTCTGGTTGACGGTGTGCAAATCGCAGCTACAAATCTCAATTCACTGGACTTAAGCACGGTTGACCGTGTTGAGGTGGTTCAGGGCGCTGCTTCGGCCACCATTTATGGAGCCCAGGGTGCCAATGGGGTCATTCAGATTTTTACCAAACAAGGTTCTAAAACCGGGAAGATCAGTATTGATGTATCTTCCAGCCTGGCTAACAGCGCTTATTTGAATGTCGGGAACCTTCACAAGGCTAAACTTCACGGATTTGTGACAGATGCCAATAATAATGTTATAGACGGAGCCGGCAATCCGCTTGTATTTGATCCGGAAGGCGGTTACACCACCAATTTAATATGGTTAAGTTTAAATCCGAATACACAAACCAATAAGCCATACAACGCCAACCTGAAGTATTACGACCATTTTAAAATGTTCTTTACCGATGCATGGACACACAACAATTCTATTACTATCTCGGGCGGACAGGGAAAATTGGATGCTTCTTTTACGCTTTCAAACAACCATCAGGGAGCAAACTTAAGGTATGCCGGTTATCTGAACAGGACAAATCTCACCTCGAATATTGGTTTTGATCTTGCCAAGAATCTTAAATTCAGGTCTATAACTCAATTGATCAATACCGATAACAACATCCAGGGCGATGGGAGTGTAATCGGACAGACAATGCGGTCCAGACCTTTTGCCAATTATGCCTATAAAGACCCTGACGGAAATCATATCATTTATTTCGGTGATGCAGTTTCCAACATTGCGGGTGATGCCATGTATATGTTACAATATCACAAGATCAACAGCACGAAAAAAGATGTTATCCAGAACTTTAACATTAATTATAAGCCGTTCCGGTTTTTAGAGTTCGACGCAAAATATGGTTTCAACTATCAAAAGCAGGATAATGAAATGAAGTATCTGGACCAAACTCAAAATAAAAGCGTTCAGTATTATGGCTTTTGGCTCGCAGATCAAAATGGCGCAGATGCTACCGGTGAATTTCAATCGGGGAATCTCACGACAACATTTCAAAACCTGCTGGCGGCGTTGTACGTGCATTTAGATTTTATGGACGATTTCAATCTTCAGATTCCATTGATTTCTAACACGCAATTTGAATATGACTTCCGGAAAAATGAGTTCAACGATTTTGAAGTCTCAGGGATACAAATGCCGGAATACACGCCATTCACCCGCGCAGACGCTGCCAGTTACAGGGTCCTTAACGATTATACTCAATTGTTCGTCACTTACGGCTTCCTGCTCAACCAAAAGTTTGACTGGGGATCTTACGGCGGTGTTTCCGGCGGTTTCAGGAGCGATTATTCATCAGCCTTCGGTGCAGGTTCCAAACCTTTTACCTTTCCCCGCGGAGATGCTTACTTCAGGCCATCTTCCTTTGATTTTTGGGATAATGCGGGCATAAAGAAAATTCTTCCTGAGTTTAAACTCCGTGCCGCATACGGAGAAGCCGGGATTCAGCCGGGAGCTTATGACCGGTATCTTACATTGAACCCCACCCCGTTGTCGGGGAAAATAGTCTTTACAACCCCGGTTACTTCTACCAATCCCAGCCTGGATGTGGAAGTTTCAAAAGAATTTGAAACGGGAGCAGATATGATTTTTAAAGTGCTTGAAGGTGATTGGCTGAATTCGCTGAATTTATCCCTGACCTACTGGCGACGCACCACTGACAATTCGATCTGGCCGCTGGATGTTGTGCCCTCCACCGGTTTGGGTGGCGTATTAAACAATTCATTCGGATTAAAATCGCACGGGTTGCAGGCATCTCTGAATGTTAATATATTAGATTCAAAAACATTTAAATGGAACTTCACTACCAATTTCAGTAAACAAACCTCTGAAATAACCTCAGTCAAAAACGGACAGGCCATTCCTGTCACATCTTCCGCCGGAAGCACCGGCTATATCTTAAAACCCGGATATAAAATCGGACAGCTCAATGGTTTCATCGGACTTCATGATGTAAAAGCAATTGATCCGACAACCGGCCAACCTTATATTCCGGTTGCAGATCAGAGCAAATATGAGGTTGCCAGCAACGGATGGGTAGTTGAAACTGCCACAAAGCAACCTTTCTATACTACAAACCGTTACAATCTGGGCGATCCGAATCCAGCCTTCAATGCATCTTTTATCAACGAACTCACATATAAGGATTTTGTAACTTTATCAATGCAGTGGGACTGGGTAAACGGAAGCCATCTTTACAATCAGTCAAGGGAGTGGATGTATCGTGACGGAATTCACAGCGACTACGAAATCCCCTTTACTGTCAATGGCGAAACCGGGGCATGGAGCGCGTTCTATCGCGGACAGTATGCACAAGTGTCATTTAATGGGACCAGGAACTATTTTTATGAGGATGCATCATTCTTTAGGCTGAGAAACTTAGTCATTGCATTTGATTTTGCTAAATTCTTCCAATTAAAGGATATCAGGAAATTACAACTGGTACTTACAGGCCACAACCTTATTACCTTGACCAATTACAGGGGAATGGACCCCGAAATAAGTTCCGGAGCTTCGAACTCTTCCTTTGACAGGGGAGTTGACAATATGACCATGCCTAATCTCCGTACTTACCAGATTGGTGTAAATATTGGTTTTTAAGAGATTTCAATTTAAAAATTAAGAATCATGAAACAATATAAGATAATTCTCATTTCAACTCTTTTTGCCATGCTTTTTACATATTCATGCAAGAAGGAGCTTAATGTAAATAATCCGAATCAACCCGGAATAGAAGCTGCAGCGACTGAGACAGGATTTTTGTCTCTCGCCCAGGGTACTACTTATCTCAATGGATTTGATATCATTAAATACTCCGATGGCGGTTTGGGTCCCACATTTTATACCGGCGTTGTCGGATATCACGAATTGATGGGAGATGCAGCGGTATCAGATTTTGCCAATGCTTTTATGAACCAGGTCGGCTGTCCCGATAACATTGTCCTGGATGACGGATCGGTTCTTGTTAATCCCAGTTCACCGCCAAAACAAAAAGACTTGCTCAGGCAATTAAATGTCTTTGCAAACCAGGGCAATAATCCGGGGTATTATGAATGGGCCTTTATGTATAATCTTTTACATGCGGTTAACCGGATTCTTCTTCTGTCTGAGACTGTTCCGTTCTCAGGTAATGCCGCCTGTAAAGATGAATACTATCAAGGCCTGGTGTTACTGGTGGAAAGGTTTTGCCTATTCCAGGATAGGTTCAATGTACTACGCTGGCTTGATAAACGATTATGGCGGCGATATTACCAATGCCAATCCGGGTACAAATAACAATTATGTCAGCCATGATGATATTATAGCCGAATCCAACAAGCAACTTGATCTGGCGATATCCACTCTGAACGGCCTTAATTTTGATTCTGATTACCAGGCTGTGATGCAATCGTTAATACCGAGCATTTTCCTTGTTGGCAAAGGTGGTATTCTGACTCCCGATATGTGGATCAGAAACATCAATACTTTGAAAGCAAGAAATATCCTTGCCAATAAGCGTACAAGTGAAATGACATTAACTGAGTGGAATTCAATTTTAACATTGGTAAACGACGGAATTCAGGCTGATGATTATGTCTTTACAGGACGTTCAAATGCCAACGGAGATTTTATGACAGCTTATGATGGCAGCATTCCGGCCCGGCTCTGTCCTTCAGGCACACAGCTTTACAGGACAAGTGAAAGACTTATACAGGAATTCGATCCGACTGATAATCGTCTGGCTAACAATTGGGTAAGCGGTACACCGTTCATCGGCAGGTTCCGACAGGGGAATTTCATTTAATACGCGATATCAGATGGTTAGACGGTGGGAAAGGGATGCCTGGAGTAATTGTATTCGGAACACAAGCTGTAGGTGAATTTGAGTTGTACCTGGTCACTACCTACGAAGAAAACGAACTCATGAAAGCGGAGGCTAAAATTAACACCGGAGATATTGAAGGCGGGCTTTCAATTATTGATGCATTACGCACCTTAGAGGGAGCAGGATTAAGTCCTCTGGCAGGAAATGGTCTTTCCTTCGACGCGGCGTATAGCTGGCTCAAAAGGGAAAGGCGTGTTGAACTGGCATTTCGGGGATTGTCTTTTTACGACGCCCGTCGCTGGGGTGTCATTTACAATGGACGCACAGGCTGTGTCGTTATCGATCCCCTGGGACACCTGAATACGAATGCAACAATAAATTATAATTACCTTGATTATTGGGATGTTCCTGATAATGAATCAGCATTCAACAAGCCGTCTTCCGATAGCGCCCCAATAAAAAATCCCAATTAAATTGATATGGTATTTATTGAAAAATTAAATAATAGGATTTGACCTGATCAACTTTAGTATAAATGATTGCCGATCATTGCAGAGACAAGGCATGCCTTGTCTCTGCAAATTGATGCCGTCTTAAATTAAAATAAGACGGTATCTTTTTAATCATTTTTGTTGTAAGGTTCTTACAGAAATCCAAATTTAAAATTATTGATTAATTTTACATGAAAAGTTACCTTTCAATCAGGTGTGACAATTCTTTTAGAATTGATCGCAATAAAATTGCTTTTCCCGGTAATTGTATTTAATCTTGTTGTCCCGATAACTATCGGGATCGTTTTGAACATTTAATTAGGGTCTGCTGTTAAAATAGAATAGAGCTGAAATTTAGATAATTGTAGTTATCTTTGGATAACCAAGTGCAAGGATTTATGATTAAAACCAAAAGAAAACGTGCACCGACGCCAAGCTATGTCAGCCCAAAGCAGCTTACTCTCGATGCATTCGCTTCTCCATTTGCCACGCAGTTAAAATCTACCAATCGTTGGGTTGTTCTGGGAGACCTGATACCATGGGATAATATATGCGGAACTTACTTGAAACATGTCGGTATAGGTCGTACAGGACGGCCGCCTTTAAGCCCCAGAGTTGTGATTGGGTCTCTGATCATCAAACATATGATGAATCTTGATGACAGGGAAGCGGTGGATCAGATCTCAGAGAACATTTACATGCAATATTTTCTGGGTTATGGTAGTTTCTCTGTCGAGCCCCCTTTTGATCCCTCTCTTTTTGTTGAGTTCCGTAAAAAGCTGGGAGCTGATCAAATAAATGCTATCAACGAGAAAATTATTTCATTGAAAGCTCATCTTGAAACACCAGAGAAGGAATCAAAACCTGATGACTCAAATGATGATCAGAGTTCAGGCGGAAACGGAAACAGAGGGAGAGTAATTTATGATGCAACTGCCTGCCCTCAGGACATTGCTTATCCAACAGACCTGGATCTGCTTTCTGATGCGAGGGAGAAATCCGAGCAGTTGATAGATATACTCTATGATCCTGCTATTCACACAAAGAAGCCTAGGACTTATCGCAAAGTTGCACGAAAAAAGTATCTTCACACAGCACAAAAGAAGAACAAGAGTCACAAAGCCATACGTTTAGCTGTTGGAAGCCAGTTGCGGTTTTTGAACAGAAACTTAAAATCCATTATCAAACTGCTCAATTCTTTCTCCACTGTAAGCATCCCGTTGGAGAAGAGGGATTACAAATACCTGCTGGTGATCAACTTCCTCTACCAACAGCAAAAGCAGATGTATGAAGAACATAAACACACGATCGAAGATCGCATTGTAAGCATCCATCAGCCTCATGTTCGCCCCATTGTAAGAGGTAAAACCACAGCCAAAGTAGAATTTGGAGCAAAGATCCACGTTTCGATAATTGATGGCATCTCTTTTCTTGATGAGATTAGTTGGGATGCTTTCAATGAAGGTAGCCATATGGTGGAATACGTTGAAAAATACAAGGTCCGATTTGGTTGTTATCCAAGAGAACTATTGGCCGATAAGATCTACTGCACCCGTTTCAATCGGGCATGGCTCAAAGAGAAGGGCATAAAGCTTATAGCCAAGCCCCTTGGAAGGCCGTCGGCAGTGCAAAATCACGTAAGTCCGGGTGAGCGTAATCCAATCGAAGGTAAGTTTGGTCAAGCTAAAACGGCATACGGATTAGATCGTATCAAAGCAAGACTGCGAAACACCAGTGAATCATGGATTGCCAGCATCATTTTGGTGCTTAACCTGGTCAAATTGGCCGGGGCGGCTCTCCCGTGTGCTCTCCTGAAATGGTTGAATAGTTTTTCAGCACGAGGTGTCAAAATGGAGATAAACCAAATCGTTGAAGAAATTATACAAGTATTGTCCATCTCAGCGGATTCAATGAATCTGGCAACGGTATCCAGGAAAAATTAAAATCAGTTTTTCAGCAGACCCTAACTATACCTAATAAAAACAAATGAACTATGGACAAACTGAGAAGAGATTTTATTAAAAAGGCAGGACTGGGAACTGCTGCACTTACTCTTGGCGGATTGGCCCCTGGGTTAACTCCTAATAGTTATGGAAATGTAATCGGGGCAAATGAGACTATAAATTTTGCCGTTGCGGGAGTGCATTCAAGAGGACTGGCTCATATAGATGCGATACTGACTCTGAAGAATGTCAATATTGCCTATATATGTGATGTTGACAGTAAAGTTGCTGAAGCGGCTGCCGCCAAGGTTGAAAAAGCAACAGGGAAAAAGCCAAAGATTTTTGCCGATATCAGGAAACTTTTGGAAGAAAAAGATTTCGAGGCGATTTCGATTGCTACACCTGATCACTGGCATGCCCCGATGACCATTCTTGCAGTCAAAACCGGGAAACACGTTTATGTTGAAAAACCGGTCTGCCATAATATTCATGAAGCAGAATTATTAATCGAACTAAGTAAAAAATATAAGAATGTTGTCCAATACGGATGCCAGGGACGTTCGGGAAATCAAAATGCAATAGGAATAAAGGACATGAAGGACGGCCTTATAGGAGAAGTTTATCTTGCAAAGGCATGGTATGTTAGCGGCCGCAAAGGAATCGGACATGGAAAAGTTGCCCCTGTTCCGCCAGAACTGAACTGGGATATATTCCAGGGACCTGCTCCGCGCGAAGACTACAGGGATAATGTTGTTCATTACAACTGGCATTGGTTTAATACCTGGGGAACGGGAGAACTTGGAAATAATGGCATACATCAGCTCGATAACTGCCGCTGGGCTTTGGGAGTTGATTATCCTGAAAAAGTAACTTCAGTCGGAGGCAGATTTCATTTTGATGATGATTGGCAGTTCCCTGATTCACAGATTGTAACTTTTACTTTCCCCAATAATATTACGGTTCAATGGGAAGGGAGAAGCTGCAATAACTATCCTGTATACGGAGAGCCAAATGGAGTAATGTACTCTGGTACAAAGGGGACCATCCGTATTCTCCCGGAAAATGACAAATATGTCTCTTATGACCTGAGAAACAAAGTCATCAAATCTTTTGAAGGCGAAGTAATAGAAGATGCAAACCGGATGGGCGGAGGCTCGCTTGATGTGAGACACTTTACAAATTTTGCCGCTGTAATTCGAGAGGGGGCTGAACAAAATGCACCGATTGCACAGGGAGCCATCAGCACTACTCTTTGTCATCTTGGCAATATTTCCCAAAAGCTTGGAAGGACATTGAAGGTTGATCCAAAAACAGGCAAGATTCTTGGTGATCCGGAAGCACAAAAGATGGCAACAAGGAAATATCAGCCGGGATGGGAGCCTAAGGTATAAGGGAAAACAGTGATCAGTGATCCATTAACAGTGAACGTTGTTGATGATTAGTGATGGGTGATCAGTGGTCAGTAATGGATATAGTATAGAGAGGTTGAAAATTATTTTCAGCCTCTTTTTTTGGCTCAATGATGATCAGTATAGGTGTTAGAGATTTGTTGAGGTCGCTGCAAGTGATTCCTCACTTCGTGTCCAGTGACAGATTTATTAGAAGTGTCTGTTGATCTCGCTTCATGAGATGCCTCACTTCGTGTCGGTATGACACTTTTGTTCTGAGGGCTGGGTGTGATAAGGGGCGGCAAAGCCGCCCCTTATCACACCCCATTATTACGCCCAGGTGTCATTCCGATACATAGCGAAGCGGAGTGAGGAATCTCAGATATTTATCCTGTGAAATACTACTTGTCATTATCACATCATGCACAATTTTTTTGGGTAGGTTGTCGCAGGGGCTTTTATGACATTTTGGCCATTGTCAATTTGTCAGGCGCATTTCGGTGCAAATGGGTGCATTTGGTACCATCAAATTCTGCCGGCCTGATTGTTGGTTTATGTCTGAGAAGAATAATTCAGAAGGCCCGATATGGATTTGATCAACCAAAAGAAGAAAACTATGGAAGAATTAATTAAGCGTCTCGAAAGACTAAAGAAAAGGAATAGTATACTGTTCCGGATCAGACATGCTGATATGAGTTTTAACGAAACAAGGATTTACCTCGAACTCACAAAAACTCACCTCAGAAGATTGATAAAGGCCAGGTCAGTACCTTATCATAACAGGTATCATAAGCCAAGGGTGTTTAATAAGACGGAGGTGAACTTGTGGCTGGTACAGGTCTGTCTCAAACCATGGAACGAACTTGAGAAGGGAACCGGGGAGTATTTTGTAAGGAGGCTTTTGAAGTGAAGAGTGAACAGTGAAACAGTAATCAATGAACGGTGAACAGTAATTATGAACAAGATTTTTAATACGCCGGGATTGCCTGAGGAGGTTTACGGGAACCTTCCGGGAATACTGAGAGAGAGTTCAGAGCTTTTCCACGATGCCGTTGAAAAAGATGTGTTTCTGATTGGATCGCTTGCTGTGTTGAGCGGCTGTCTTCCAAATATAGAGGGTATCTATTTTGATGAACCCCATTCAGCGCACCTCTTTGTATTTATTACCGCTCCGGCAGGATCGGGGAAAGGCAGGATGAAATGGGCAAGGTATTTCGGACAAACAATCCATGAACATATGATAGAAAAGTCAAGATCAGCTCTTGAGGCTTACGAGGTCGAAATGGAACATTACAATAATCTTGACCGGAGAGAGCGGCTGGAAGAACAGAAACCGGCAGAGCCCCAACGCAAGATGTTCTTTATCCCGGCAAACAGCAGTTCTTCCGCTTTTATCCAGGCGCTTGCCGACAATGATTTTACAGGGGTGATATTTGAAACTGAAGCGGATACGCTGGCCAATACCTTCAAACAGGAATGGGGGAATTTCAGCGATGTTCTGCGAAAAGCCTTTCATCATGAAAATACCAGTCTTTTCAGAAGAAAGGATCATGAATTTATCGAGATTGAGAATCCACACCTGGCTATTGCGCTTTCAGGTACGCCAAGACAGGTTGAAAATATGATGCCCGATGTTGAGAATGGCCTGTTCAGCCGGTTTTTATACTATGCATTCGAGGACAACAGTGATTTCAGGAATCCTTTTATTCCGCATCAACAGATTGATTATATCGGGTATTTCAAAGCACAGGGGAGGCGGATTTTTGAATTTTACAGGCAGTTAAATTGTCTGAAACAACCTATCAGCTTTTCACTGACCCCTGATCAGGGAAAGGATTTTACTGTACAGTTTGACCTGATGCTGAAACGAAGCAAACTTTTGTCAGGGAATGATTTTGAAGCAAACACCAAACGTCTGGGATTAATTACTTTTCGCATCGCGATGATTCTTTCGGCTTTACGCCTGCCTGAACAAGGAGAGTTTCCCGGCCAAATGGTGTGCAGTGACACAGATTTTTCAACTGCGCTGACTATAGCCATGACCCTTGAAAAACATGCTATCGCGGTATATCAAAATCTTCCCAACAATGAATTGAAAGGGCTTAAGCAGAAATTCTACGAAGCCCTGCCGGACATTTTCAACCGGCAAACTTATCTTACAACGGCTGAAGAGTTGGGTATTAAGCAAAAAAATGCAGATAAACTTATCAGGCAATTGAAACAAGATTTGCTGGAACATGAACGGAACAAGTATTACAAAAGAGGCAATAGGGAAACCGGAGACCGGAGAAAGGAAACCGGAAAAGGCCCCCCCATCACTGGCGCCGATTTGCAATGGTGACTTAAATAATTTTTGCTTTTGCCAAGCAAGGCACGGGTTGCAGAGTTGCGCAAGCAGAGGTGATTGTCTGAACTTTGATTCTTTTGATTAGTTTGATGAACATGATTCGTTTTATTTCATTCATTCCCCTCTCTGGCGCCGATTTGCCATCGGTGACTTAAATAATTTTTGCTTTTGTAAAGCAAGGCACGGGTCAAAGAGTCGCGCAAGCCGGAAATCTTTAAAAATAAACGACCCTTACTTACATTTTGTTTCTAAAATGCATTATATTTGATGCATAATAGAAACAAAACAAAATAAAATGACCTTTCTGGAATTTAAGGATAAAATGTTCGATTTGGCATGCTTTAGTATCTATCAGGTATATGCATGGCGGGCAGACTTTGACCGGAATAATCTGACCAGATGGATAAAGAAAGGTTATCTGATCCGGTTAAGGCAGGGTTATTTCACTTTTCCGGAATATAAGAAGAAGCCGGACTATTCACTTTATTTTGCTAACCGGATTTATCGACCTTCTTATATCAGTCTTCATACGGCATTGGCTTTCTACGGAATGATACCGGAGGGAGTGGTTCAAATCACCAGTGTAACATCACTGAAAACAGAATCATTTATCAATGACTTGGGGGAATATTCCTACAGCAGCATTAAAGAAAACCTGATGTTTGGCTACGAGTTAAAGGCAATGGCAGACAACCGGGCGATTCAGTTTGCCACACCCGTGAAGGCATTGCTTGATTTGCTGTATCTTTATCCGTTCTACGACAGCGAAAAGGAATTGGAAGAGTTACGTTTGGATGAAAATTACATGCATGACGATTTAAACAGGGACTCATTGATCAATTACTGTTCCAGGTTCCAAAACAAAGCGCTCGACTACAGGGTAAAACTGCTTTTTAAAACCTACGATTTATGATACAACTTGAACAGATAAGGAATTATTTTCCGGTTCAAATCCGGGAAAATTCGATTTTTGATAAGCGTATCCTGAAAGAGTATTTGCAGTTGATGATTCTGGACTATCTTTCCTCTACTTCCTATATTCAAAAAATGGCTTTTATCGGGGGGACCTATCTGCGTTTGGTGAAAGGAATCGACCGTTTTTCTGAGGATTTGGATTTTGACTGCAAAAACTTGTCGAAAGATGATTTTATTGAAATGACGGACGGAATAATCCGGTTTTTGGAACGTTCGGGACTTCAGATAGAAGCAAAGGATAAAGATCACTCTAAATTGACGGCCTTCAGGCGTAATATTCATTTTCCGGAATTACTGTTTGACCTGCGATTGAGCGGCCATAAGGAAGAACGTTTCCTGATAAAGATCGAAAGCCAGGACCAGGGAATCAGGTATGAACCCGTTATAACGAATATCAAGGGGTGCGGATTTTTTTTCCCGTTTCCTGTTCCTCCGGATGGTGTTTTGTGCAGCATGAAAATAGCAGCCGTGTTGAACCGTTCCAAAGGCCGTGACTTTTACGACCTGATGTTTTTACTGGCGCAAGCCAAACCGGATTATGATTTTCTGTCGAAGCGCTGCGAAATACATGACCTGCGGGAGTTCAAAAAGGCGACAATGGAACTGCTCAAAACCGTTGATTTGAAAAAGAAACAAAAGGACTTTGAACATTTGCTTTTCAATAAAACCGGCAGTGAGAAGATTTTGCGGTTCGGAGATTTTGTAAATTCGATAAAAGATTGATAGCAATAAAAAGAGACTGCAGACTATAGGAAAAAAGGAAAAGGGAGAATGGAAAAGGGAGAAGGGAAAAAGGAGGATAGGCGCGGAGTTTCAATTTGTCAGGACCTATTGACACGAAACGGATTGAATTTCAGGATTTTCATAAACATAGGAATTGGGAGAACGGAATAGAGAAGAGGGAAAGGTGTACGAAAATCCGCTTTTGGTAATAAAAGGTCATGTACTTTAAAGATCCACCAAAAATGCAAACAAGTAAAACCTTATTTTGCCCCTCCCACAACCTTAGTAAAGGCCAATACCCCATATGAGCAACCTTATTACATTATTTTAGACTTGCAGTTTTCAGGAATAAACGAATAAGGTCAGGGTTGACTTGTATCCCCTATTTACTAAGGGTTAAATTATACGGAAATCGACACTGATGACCATTGAAAGGGCGCAGTATCAGACATCATTCAATGCCGCTAAAGCGAATGATTATCTCACGAATATCATCTTCAAATTCAGAAAGATCATCCAATGAAATTACGCCGTCTGCAAACTGGATGGCCATGATTTCCACCCAGCGGGATCCGCCTTTGCCATTATATACACTGCCAATATGCTTATCAATTTGCCGGACGCTTTTGTATAACTGCATGTAGGCATCCGTAACGCCTAATTCACGCCTTCTCCATTTTTTGATAATGTCTTCTGCATTGGTAAGACCTTGTTTGTAATGGTTTTCAATTCCTTTATCCATAACCCGCCGGGCGATTTTCTTTTGAGATTTTGTAAGCTCATAGTACATAGCACATTAATTTAAATTGGCAATTTAAACTTCATGATAACTTCACCGGTCTCCCTGTTAACCTCAATCTTTTGGTTTTCAATTCCCAAATCCTTACCTGTTGACATTTTAAATAATCCCGCAAGGAATTGCATACCTGAATTCATCACTGTTTCCAGATCTTCGGTTTTGACGGTTTGTTTCTCAATTTGATCTTCAGCCTTTACTTCCGGATGATTCTCTTGCGGTACAACGATATCATCAGTATCAGGTCCGGACGACAAAATTTCTTCTTCCTCTTCTTCCACTACCTCAGCTTCTGCTCCTGCCGCTGAAATTTCCTCCTTCTGCGGCTCTTCTTCGGATAAAACTACATCTTCCTTTTCCCATTTCTCTGTCTCGGCAATAAATTCTTCCAATTGCTGAATAAACTGGGAACGTCCTTTTGAGCTGAAATCCACGAAATTGGTGCTTTTATTGTCGCCCAACACCCCGTCAAAAAGGCTTTGCTTGACCAATAATCCTGAAGCAATTCGCCGTTCAATGGAATTTCTTGTTATAAAGTTATAGATCGTAAGATGATTGCTCCTTTGGCCAATCCTGTCGATACGACCGATGCGCTGATTCTTTTTAGCCGGGTTCCAGGGAAGCTCGAAATTGATCAGAGTATCTGCAATCTGAAGGTTTAACCCTGAACCGCCGGCCTCTGTGGACAAGAACACCTTATATTGCGGATTATCTTCAAATTTCCGGATTAATTCGCCCCTGAGATTAACAGGAATCTGACCGTTAAGTTCAACAAAACCAATATTGTTTTCCAGAAGTAACCGTCCGATCAGTTTATGGACTTTTACCCATTCCGAAAAAATGATGATCTTGGCATCCTTATTCTGTAAATCCAGTTTTTCAAGGAGGATATATTTAAGTTCGTCAAGCTTGGGGGATTCGTTGGTCTCATCATCAATCAGAAATGTTGAGTCGCATACCATACGCATGTTGGCCAAAAGCAACTGCATACGTTGAAGGTCAAATGGAGTAAGGAATTTTTTACGGATAATCTGTGCCAGTCCTTTTGCGTAAGAAGCGTGATAATCAGCCTGGAGGGGCGAAAGGTTTACAGGAATATCAATTTGCCTTATATTCGGCAATTGGTTTAATACTTTTCTCTTTTCCCGCCTTATCAGCACACTTTCGAGTTTCTTATTCAGCTTTTGTAAGTCATAATAGCCATTAATTTTGTTTGGTTTATCCGGGTCGAAAAGGCAATGCTGGTATGAAAACTCCCAAAGCGGGCCAAAAAAATCAGGGTCAAGGATTCCCATGATTGAAAATATATCGATCAAACGGTTTTCTATTGGCGTTCCGGTAATGACCAGTTTGTGCCTGGCATCGATTCTTTTTAACGATGAAGCTGTTTTTGTCTCATAATTTTTAGCCCGTTGTGCTTCATCGAGTATCAGAAAGTCTATCCCGGCTTTATTCATTGCAACCTGGTCGCGCAAAACGGTTTCGTAATTAACGATGAAGAAGAAGTAACCATTGTCCTTGTAAAGTTTCTCCCGTTCTTCGGGTGTGCCGGTAACAACTAATGCTTTTTCACCGCTGAATTTCTCGATTTCATTCTTCCATTGATACTTTACTGAGGCAGGGCAAACCACTAATGTTTTGGTAAAGCCCAATAATTCTTTTTTAAGAATGGCAGTACCTATCGCCTGAATGGTCTTTCCAAGTCCCATTTCGTCAGCAATAACAGCAACTTTACGGAACAGGGCAAATTTAATGCCTTCTTTCTGGTAATCATATAAATCAGCATTTATCCCGGTGAAATCAGGTGTATAGGTATTACGGAGGTCTTCGAGAAGTTTTTCCTCAAAAGCGCCTTCTATTTTTTCAACCACTTCGGGACGGACACAAATATTAGGATGTTCCTGTGATTCCCCAATGAAATCCAACAGGTTGGTAATTTCATGATCTTCAATAAAAGTTCCCTTTTTGAAGTACCTGGAAATTAGCAATTGATCCTCAATCTGCATTGAATATGGGTAATACCATGAGATTTTATAATCATTCAGGGGATCGCAAAATATTTCTATGAATGGGTACGTTTTGTCTAATTTATTGAATAGTGATTGATTTTCTTTCAAAGCCCTGAAAGCATACATGATATGTTTGGTTGTCCCCAGCTTGTTTAGCCGGGAATCCATGCTGTTACTGTAACCGATCTCGCGTTCAAAATCCCGCAGGAAGATTTTATATCTCACACCGTTTTCATTAATTAAAGTATGGTCGCCATAAATATTATCAGCCCATTGAATACGATATTTCGCTTTATCAGCTTTTTGCATACGTTCTTTCAGGACACGCCGTATCATACCTTTGCGCGTATATTTCTTATGCTCCTCATGCTCATGGGGGTCAAGCAAGTGCGTTTCGCTTTCAACCTGCAAAAGGCAGGCATACGAGTTACTGTCCCATTCAGCCCACCTACCGTTTATACTTGGGATAATCATATCATCAACAATATCAAGACGATACTCAAATACATTGTTATTGGTTTCGTCAGCGATAATCAGCTCAAAACATGTTGAGGATTGCGACAGGATCTGGCACTGACCGTTATTGAAAGTAATTTCCCCGATAGCAAGTTCCTGCTTATCAAGTTGGTTCTTTAATTTGTTCTTTTGCAAAGAGATGAGCTCCTGAATATTCATAGGGTGGTTTTTTACCAAAACTACAAATTTTGAATCAAAACTGTTATCCCAAAAAATAATTTTAGATCATTCTCACGAGCATTTTCTCAATTGTGATTGGTTTTATTACAATTTATTTCTGAATTGTGGCTGGTTTTGTTACAATTTTAGTTATAAATAAATGTATTACAGGAACATAATACAACAGATTAAAGGGTGGTAGTGTACTTACCCGATATACCTTTTGGGTTCCCAACCCCGTTTATTACAAAAAGGCGTACTTTGCAGATTATTCCTAATCTGCGAAACGCGATTACAAATAACGTTAAGATAATTGTTCTGACCCGGCCCGCAGAGGAATATAAAGGTAATGATTCGATTTCATGGCAGGATACAATTGAACTGTTGCGGAGTAATGGTATAACACTCATTCTAAGATCAAAGATCCATCAGAAGTTTGCTATTTTGGATCGACGGGTTGTGTGGTATGGAAGTATTAATTTATTTAGCTATGGCAATTCCGAAGAAAGTATGATGAGGCTTGAAAGCCCCAATATAGCCTATGAACTGATTAAAAGCACAGGATATATAGCCGATGACCATTGATCCCATATCCTTTCCTGTGGACCTCTTAAATAATCCCAAGGAATTGCGTACCTGAATTCATAACTGTTTCCCCGTTTCTTTTTGATTTGTACTATCTGATACACCATAATCTCATTGAACCCTGAATCTCCTCTTTTGAAACAATTTACTTTCAATATTCAATCATTCCACACAGTGGTTGTAACAAAAATAGCAAGGGGGTAATCGTAGCAGTCGTAGTAAAAAATTAGTATTGGATTTAATTGCTTTTTTCATCAATTGTATTTATCCTTGTTTTTTATTGTGGAATTTTTCTAAAATTATTTTAAAGAAAATTTAATAGCGAAATATGAAAAATAAGATCTTTCTTTTTAAAAAAATAGGTAGCGTAATAATAATTGCAACTGCCTGTATGTTTTTTCCCAACGCAACTGATGCCCAATCACAATTCCGGGCTTCAGTTGTCAAAGTAAATATCACCCCTGAAGAACCTCAGCAGATGCAGGGATATCCGCGCCATGAACAGAAATCCAACGGCGTTCTTGACTCACTTTACCACAGGATAGTGGCCATGGATGACGGAAAAACCCAATTCTTCCTGGTTTCTTCTGATATCTGCCTTATTTCGCCTTCGGAATATGACCATGTGGCAGAAATGCTGAAAAAACAGCTGGGTATCGAACCCATGAATTTCTTATGGACATGTACCCATACCCACTCCGGACCCGAGGTCGGCCCTCAGGGATTGGCCGCTATTTTCCTGGCAGACAGGTACAAACATGAGGTCGATCCCAAATATACTCCCTGGCTGGAACAAAAACTGATCGATGGGATAAAGGAAGCAAGACAAAAACTTGCCCCTGCCCGACTGGGTGTAGGCTGGGGATTTTCTCAGGCGAGCATTAACCGGCGTGCCATCGATGTTGACGGAAAAGCGTCTATTGGTTTAAATCCTGATGGTCCTGTTGACAGGCGTATCGGCATCCTTAAAATTGTCAGGGAGGATGGAAGCCCGCTCACACTCATTGCCAATTATCCTATTCACGGGACAGTATTAGGGCCTCAGAACCTTAAATTCAGCGGCGATGCTCCCGGCGTTGTAGCAGATTATGTGGAAGAAAAAACCGGTGCTCCTATGGTTTTTGTAAATGGAGCCGAAGGAAATATGGCGCCTATTTACAGCGTCTATCCTAATGCGCAGGCAGGCCACCTTGGAGAATTTCGTGTACTTTTAGGGGACAAAATTCTTGAGGCAGATAAGAGAATTACATCTACCACCGACAAGATTTCTTTAAAACTGGGATCTATTACAGTATTAACTCCGAGAAAACCAATGGGATGGTCAAAGGATCTTGCGGCTTATTCCCTTACAACCAAATCGGGAGAAAACATGGTAAAACTGCCGGTCCGTTTTATCGGCATCAATGATGATATCAAAATATGGGCCGCTCCTCTTGAACTCTTCTGTGATATTTCCAATGAAATACGCAATAAGTCACCCTATCCATACACCTTCTATTACGGTTTAGCCGACGGTTGGCTGGGTTATATGCTGCCAAAATATGAGTATGTGCGCGGAGGCTATGAGCCCGAGGTTTCTCCGTACACCGCCGGTGCAGCAGCTGATTTAACAGAAGCCGTGGAGAATTATCTGCAGAGTAAAAAATAATTGATTAATGTGCTGATTCGTAATTCGTAATTCGTAATTAATAATGATATCCATGATACGGAGATTCCTGATTATTGCTGTTGCTTTATTCTCATTGTGCAGTCTGACATTTGCTCAGGACAAAATTTTCAGGGCTTCGGTGGTAAAGATCGATATTACACCTGATAACGATCAGATGCTTCTGGGTTACAATGCCCGGAAATCCAACGGGGTACATGATCATATTTATCACCGGATTGTCTGCATGGATGACGGGACAACACAGTTTTTCCTGGTATCGACTGATTTGTGCGAGCTTTCTCCTTCAATGTATGACCTGGTAGCAGCAAAAGCAGAGAAAGAATTAGGCATCAAACCCATGAACTGGTGGTGGACCAATACTCATACTCATTCAGCTCCTGAATGCGGGCCGGGAGGACTGGAAACCATATTTCTCGGAGACAGGTATCAACATGAGATTGATGCTCAATATACCAAACTTGTTGGTGACAGATTGGTTGAAGGATTAAAGGAGGCAAGGGAAAAACTTGTTCCGGCACGTCTCGGCGTCGGCTGGGGCAATTCCAAAGCCAATATTAACAGAAGAGGTAAGGATATTGACGGGAAAGCCTCATTGGGATTGAATCCTGACGGACCTGTTGACCGAAGGATCGGGCTTATCCGTCTTGATAAAGAAGATGGAAGTCCTCTTGCCCTGATTGCCAACTACGCAATGCACGGCACCGTTTTAGGACCTCAGAATCTTAAAATCAGCGGAGATGCCCCGGGAATTGTTGCTGAATACGTGGAACAAAAGATAGGCGCCCCGATGCTTTATATCAATGGCGCTGAGGGTGATATGGCTCCTATTTACAGCGTATATCCCAATCCAGAAGCAGGGCATCTTGATCAGTTTAAAGTTCTGCTTGGGGATAAGATCATTGATGCCAACCGTTTAATCTGCACTACAACTGACAAGGTAAAACTGCGTACCGGCGGAATAACAGTTGAGACACCAAGAAAAGCAGGAATGGGATGGTCGGATGACCTGGCTGCTTACACCCGCACCACAATGACAGGGGTCAACATGGTAGAGCTTCCAATTCGATTTCTGAAGATTAATGACAATATTGCTATCTGGAGCGCTCCATTGGAACTATTTTGCGAAATATCCAATAATATCAGGGATCTTTCTCCATTCCCGTTTACGTTTTATTACGGATTAAGCAACGGATGGCTCGGTTATATGCTTCCCGAAGAGGAATATAAGAGCGGCGGCTATGAACCTACGGATTCTCCATACACACCGGCTGCAGCGGAGGCGGTGACTGAGGCAGTGGTTAATTATTTACAGGGAGAAATGAATTCACCTGTGACTGGAAAATGAAAATTCAAAAGACGGTTTTTATTTGTAAAATTCTATCCCGTCTATAAATTCAAAATCCTTCTTGTTATAGGTTAGTAATGGAAATCCTGTCATCAGGGATGTGGCAGCAATAAGACAATCAGGCACCGAAATAGTTCTTTGACCTGTCACATAAGAATTCATTATATCAATCGCCTTTAAAGAGATATTTTGGTCTAAAGGTATGCCCCAATAAGATTCGAAAATTTTAATGATGGCATCTTTCTTCTCCGGGGTATTAGCTCCTGCTAAAAGTTCAAGATAGGTAACAATAGAATAGGCGCTTTGATTGGCAACTTCATGAAGATCGGCATTAGCCGCTTTATCTCTCCGGAAAGCCTTTATGAAAACACAGCTATCAATGATTATCAGATCTTTGGCCATGCTTTACTTCTTAATTCATCTAAGGAAGGAAAGTCCAATAATTGGCCAAAATAGACCGAGGGATCAACATTCTCATTAACAGGTTCAATCAGGCTGATTTTTTTCCTCTTTTTATTGATATAGGTAATCGAAATCGAAGAATGATCATTTTTCTCCAATTCTTTTGCCAAAAGAACCAGAGCTTTGAAGGCAGGTTTATTTCTCTTTATCCTGATGATTGTTTCCATTTTTCGTCCAATTTCCTAACTTCAAATATAATACATTTGTCTTGAATCTCATAATTAAATGAATTGATATCTTTAAAGTCAGAAAAGTAACAAGGGTGTCCGAAAAGTTAGAATAATTTAACCGCAAAGTACGGAAAGATTTTTCGCAAAGAATCGCAAAGAATTGAAATAAAGATATTTATCTTGGTGTACTTTGTGCCTGCTTTGCGTACATTGCGGTTAAAAGGTCTTTGGGGACACCTTCTGAGACTTTTTTGCTTTAATTCTGGCTGCTGTTTTTACGGGTCCATTCGGCAAATTCACTGACTTTCATCCAGACAACCTTATCGCCAATGTACTTTTTGGTTCTCCTAATGACCTCTTGCAAAGACTTAAAACCGATTTCCGCACCGTTAGAATAAAGCGTTTGTCCGTGAGCATGAAAGACAATAGGGCTGCCTGCGTTGAGCAAATCGATAAATCTTCCGCTTTTGCCATCTGCTGAAATGAAATAATCAGCCAATTTCATTGGATCTCCCTCCCCGTAAAGGGCATACCAGAAGGGTTCATCGGCCTTGATTTCGCTGACGATACTGACTACCGATTCATCTTTATCCTTATCATCGATCTTCACCTTTGAACCCGTCTTGGTTTTATTCGGTTCACAATCATTGAAATAAAAGGTGTGGGAAATATTGTTTACTTTCTTTTCTGCAGCAAGTACGGCACGGGAATAAACTCCAAAATCACCTTTAAAATCATTACATTGAGTGATACCCGGTGCTATTATTCCAACGTTCTTCAATACCTGCAGGGCTTTGATAAAATAATCGGTCAGATCAGCTTCGCTCAGGTGAGAAACATACAGATATTCAGGTTCGTTTGTCAATTGATTGGTCTTTAAATCCATCCCCATAGTATGAGTGAGGATTTCCGGTGTAATATCAAAGTTCTTCGAAAAGATATTTTTGAAGATACTGATCAGTTCCTTTTGTTGGTCTTCAGTATAATTTTTCACCGGCCCGTCGAGATAACCATATCCTCCCGGACAGGGAAGTAGGGTTGTTTTCCCTTTGATACCTTCTTTGATCAGGTATTGCGCTACCTTTTTCAAAAATGCATTGGGAATGATGGTACTCTTTTCCATATCCCGCCAATGGCTAAGATAGGTACTTTCAAAAAAACCGTTTCCTTCTTTAAGCGTACCCGCATCCTCCATTTGCTTCCTCATCAGGTAGGAGGTATTGATCGGCGGATCATCAATCATAAATACAATCGGAAGCTTTTCCACCTTCCCGACACCCTTTGCATCCGATTTGATTGGAAGACAACAGTAAAAAACGATCATCGCCGCCGGTATGATGAATAATCTTTTCATTTTAAATGATTTTAGTGTGTTCACCCCTAAAGTACAAAACATTGGATTGCCTGAGGACCAAAATTAGTAAAATTAGAATTCAATAGCCTTTCCCAGTATAAATTGTCAGATTCAATTCTTAATTCGCAATTCGTAATTATTTTGGTACAGGGGTTGGTGCGCCTCTATCGCTTATAGATAAAGGGCTGTAAGGCAAGTGCACCATGTACCGCACTATTTATTCGTAATTCATAATTCGTAATTCATAATTATTTTGGTACAGGGGTTGGTACACCTCTATCCCTTATAAACAAAGGGCTGCAAGGCAAGTGCACCATGCACCGCATAGGCGTTTTCTGACTACATCAGACCCTGAAGGTATTGGAAACCTTCAGGGTCTGGTTTCGTTACAATCTCATCGGTTCTGACAAATCATACACATTAACAATGAATTACTCATGCTGAAACAACAATTCTCATTCAGTTCTCACTTATGCTTGTTTACCTCTCGCGAAAGGTATCCGAAACAAACCCTAAAACCGTTGGTAATGCTTCACGGCAGTAAGTCCAAGAATGTCCGCCGTTACGCATTCGAAATTCGTGAGGTATATTCTTCTTGCGCATAGCAATATGAATCAATGAATTTCCTTCATAAAGAAAATCATCGTCCCCACAGTCAATATACCAATATACTTCTTTCTTTTGCTCTTCAGGCATTTGATTAACCAATTCCAATGCATTTAACTTTTGGAAGTAGGCCATAATCTTTCCTTCATCGGTTATCTGAGGGTCACTTCTCTTTATAATGGCCTTGGCTTCTTCAGGATTCAAAGGTCCAATATATGCCATTAACGGACAGGCAGATGAAAATAATTCAGGATAGTGGAGGGCATACATAAAGGTTCCGCCTCCTCCCATCGACACACCGGCAATTGCACGAAAGCGCTTTTCGGCTTTTATCCGGTAGGTTTTTTCAATAGTGGGCAAAAACTCCTGAAAGAAGAAATCTTCATAGTTCCAATCACCGCTGATGTTATTAAAATATCCCATCTTGCCTGTATCTGCATCTGGCATTACAATTATCATAGCAGTTGCTGTTCCGTCCTGAATAGCTCTATCTGCGATGAGTTGTAATTCGCCAAATTGTATCCAGGCTGTGTGGTTGTCAGTAGCTCCATGGAGTAGATATAATACCGGATAACTTCGATGCGATGTCTCATAACCTGGCGGCAGGTAAATAGCATACTTCCTATCGCTTTTTAAAATCTTACTGGGAATTGTCAGATTGTCGTAAACTTCACTTGTTTGGGCTAAAACCAATGATGCACAAAAAATAAAGAGGGAAATTAACAGAACCAGATATTTCATAATATTTCAGCTTTTGGTTAATTAATATTATAGTGTGATTTGTTCTTCTATTGATTAGTTTAGAAGGTAAATTAAAGTTTGAAAATCTTAAATAAACCGATTCACGCCCAAAATTCTATTCCCCAAGGTATTTATTAAGAGGTTTTTAATTCATTCTTTTGTTAAACAAAAATAGTAAAATATTCTAAGTACATAGCTGTTGAAACATAAGTTAATCCATACTTGAATATACCCCTTCTGAAACTGTGATCAAAATCTATTTTATCATAATCTCTTCAATACCTCCTCCGTGTTTCCGTCGTACCAACGTCGTACCAAGTTCGGTATTCAAAAACTCTAAATTAATACATAATATTCCATTTTTCTTTTCTGATTTAACAACTGAAAATACTAAAAAAACACCTACCCGGTGCATGGTGCAATTGCCTTGCAGCCCTTTGTTTATAAGGGATAGACGCACATCACCCACTGTACCAAATTTTTAATTCCTTCATTCTTTAATTCTTTCATTACCATGGTGCATGGTGCACTTACGCTTCAGCCCTTTATCCATAAGCAATAGAGGCGCACCAAACCCTTCACCAGAATAATTACGAAGGGAAGATCGGCGAAGCCAATTACCGGTTCTGTGCAATGTCAAGAAAAGCCTTGATGTTTTCAGCCGGGATATCGCCGGTAAGTGAATGTGAAGGAGAAAAAATATAACCGCCGCCGGGAGCCAATTCAGAAACTATTCTCCCCGACTCTGTTGTCACCTCCTCAGGTGTACCATAAGGTAAAGTTTTTTGAACACTCAATCCGCCCCAGAAAGCAAGCCTGTTTCTGTATTGTTCTCTTAATGCGAAAATATCCATTACCTCCGGCTGAAAAGGATCGAAAACATCAACTCCACATTCAATCATGTCGGGAAAAAGCTCATCCACTTTGCCGCAACTGTGCAAACTTACCAGTAGTCCCTTATTTTTGGCGGCAAGACAGGTTCTTTTAAGACGGGTTTCGATGAATTCTTTCCACATATCACGACTGATCAACAAACCTTTTTGTGATCCCCAGTCATCCCCCAAATGCACACAATCAACACCAAGTGAGGCAGCATTTTCGATTACTTTGATATTGTATTCTGTAATCCGGTCAAGCAATTCGTGTATGAAACCTTGTTCAATAAGCATATCGACCATCAGGTTTTCTATCCCAACGAGTGACCATGCCCTTTCAAATAAGGTAAATCCAATTGAGACCATATGAAACCGGTCAGGGTATTCACGGTTATTTTCCTCAATGAATTTATAAACAGGGAGAGAATCAGGATCAGGGAATCTGAAATCACCGAACCCTGGCTCTTTTAACAGCAAATCATCAACTACACCAAGTGTTTTATCTACAGTCTTATTCCAGATCACTCCGAAATAATCCTTAAAGTATCCTGGCTTTACCTCTTCCCACCCGTTATTTGTATGTGAGGCAACGACATAACTTCCGGTATCTTTAACAGGATCAAATTCCCTGCCGAGAAATTCACTGTAGTTCTGTTTTGCTTCCACTGTAAACTTGACAGTAAAAGGTATCGGGAAAACAGCCTGATGTTTAACAACTTTTATGAAATCAGCCTTGTAGTCCATAAAAAGAATAAATGAAGGAATGAAAGAATATACGAATAATTCGTAATTCCTTACTTCACGACGTATGCTTCAGTAAGTTCAATTCCTGTACCGTCTGCATTGTGCAGATTCAATATCCAGCGTTTGCCTTTGCCTATAACCGGTCTCGGAAGAGGGTTATCTCCCCTGCGTTCTTTCAGCGTGTAAATGGCCTCCTGCATATCATCCACAAGAAGACACGGATGGCTGAAATTAATATTATTGGAAGTGTAATGTTCAACAATTTCAACACAATCAGGAATCTGCAGGTAATTCACCAATACATCCTGATTCATATCTTCCGGGAAACGCCATATTTCCTTAAATCCAAGAATCCCGACATAAAAAGGATCATCATCCAGGACTTTTTTGCAGTACAATCCCGCGTGATGAATACGCTTTGATATCCTGTCGAGTGACAAGTATTTACCTTTGGATTTCAAATGAAGTGAATTCGGATTCATTTTGATGAATTCGACAGGTATCCCCGAAAAGTCATGAACAAGGATCACCTCATTCCCTGCCCCATCAATATTGACTTTTTCAGGAACTTCAATGCCTTTTGAATTTAGATATTCCCTCATTTGTTCCACATTGTCCGTTTCAAAGGAAACTGATACAAGCCTTTGTTTCCGCCTCGCGTCTTTATCCTCAACGAATTCAAGAAACTGCCTGTCATTTACTTTAAATGAAATCACTTTGCCGGGAGGCGAATTGTATGAAAATGCTTCATCAAACCCAAGGAACTTCCCGTAATAATCTCTCGCCGCTTTAAAATCACTGACCAGATAAGTCATTTTGGCAATTCCCCAAATCTTAGGTCTGGTATTCTCCTGAGAAAAGGCAAGAAGATTGAGCGATGATAGAATCACCGATAATATAAAAGACTTATAAATGAATTTATTCATTCAGGTTAATTGAAAGGTGAATAATTGTAAATATATAAATTATTCTGGAGGTAAGTGCCTCACTATTTTTCGGGAACCAAAAGGCATTCTTCAAGCCAAGGGGCCTGATCTTTATCCGATGTATAATAGACCACTTTAATATTACCGTTTTTTAATTCCACCAGGTCTCCCATTCCATAGCCGCCGGGTAACAGGTTTCACCATTGTCTATTTCAACTTCGTCTGACCAGGTCTTGCCTTCATCGCCAGAAATCCTGAAATTATAGAGATTTCCTTTCTTAAGTAAACCTGTCTGAATATTTCCATCTCTGGCATGACGGATACCTCTGTAAGAAATTATTATTTCGCCGGATGAAAGCACCAAACCGGCACAGGCCATACCCTCAAATGATTTTTGCGGAAGTTCCCATGTTCTGCCTTTATCATGAGAATAAGTTGTATAGAAAAATCCATTGGTGGTTCTCAAAACAGCAAAAAGCTTCTTTGATGGAAGCTTAAGAATAAATACTTCATTAAATTCTACCCCCGGAATACAATTATAGACAGCAACCCATGAAAGAAAATGCCACGTTTCTCCATGATCTTTTGAGATCAGACAGGCGGACGATGAACGCGTATCTCCTTTTTTTGTTCCATATCCTCCCATTAAAAGAGTTCCGTCATCCAGTTCGATAATCTTTCCAAACGGCGCCCATGTCTTCTGAAATTCATCAAATCTGAGAACTTTTCTCGGTGTAAAGGTTTTGCCCTGGTCCTTGCTCCAGGCAATATAGGATTCATGAGGCTTACCGTTATCTTCATTATTCCACTGACGGCTTGCAATAAAGATTGTTCCGTCTTTCAGGATCGACAGATCTCCTGCCATCTCTTCAATCAGTTCCCCTTCATGTTCATAAAGTGTCTTTGGCTCCGACCATCTGCCGTATTTGAAATACATAAGTTTTGTATCACCTTTAAAGCCATGAGAAACAACATTTGGCTGTGAATGTGCATCCCTGTATGCCATCAGGATGTTGTCTCCCTTAATTTTAACCATAGAAGGGAATGAACGATATCTTTCGAGGTTCTTACCGACAACCGTCTTCTTATCAACCACTTTAAACTTCAAACCAGCTGCCGGGGACGCCGGCAACTGGTTGAAGCTAAATACCAATAAAATTATTGCCAATATTTTTAAAGGCATCGGATGATTAAAAGAAAGATTAAAATCCTACTAATCTGAATATTAACGCTGAACGCGTCCCGAAGCATCACCGCCCATAAGTTTTTCAACCTCGGCTTTTGATACCCTGTTAAAATCACCGCTTATTGAATGTTTCAGACAACTGGCTGCAACTGCGAAATTGAGGGCATCTTCCTTATTCGCATAATTGATCAATCCATAGATCAATCCGCCAGAGAAAGCATCCCCTCCGCCGACACGGTCAACAATATCGGTGATATCATACTTGCGGCTCAGATAGAAATTGCTCCTGTCGTTCAGGCATCCAGCCCATCCGTTATGGTCAGCGCTTTTACTTTCCCTTAAAGTAATTGCGATAGCCTTCATCTGAGGGAAGGTATCAAGAACTTTCTGAGAAAGCTTCTTATACTGCTCTACATTCAGTTCTCCCTTTTCAACATTGACTTTTTCAACGGAAATACCCAGCGATTTCTGGCAGTCTTCTTCGTTTGCAATACCATAATCAACATATTTTACCAGTTCGTTCATCACTTCAGGTGCAGTTTTTCCGTATTTCCAAAGATTGCGCACGGAAATTAAAATCACAGGAAACAGTTAATCCCAACTCCTTTGCAGCTTTTACTGATTCAATCGACAATTCAGCAGCAGAGGCGCTGATAGCAGGAGTGATTCCGGTAATGTGGAACCAATTGCACCCTGCAAAAGTCCTTTTCCAATCAATATCTCCAGGTTTTGCCAGTGCTATTGCCGAATTTGCCCTGTCATATATCACTTTTGAAGGGCGCTGGTTAGCGCCGTTTTCAAGGAAATAAATTCCCATTCTTCCCGGACCGTTGATGATTCTTGAAGTATCGACACCAAACCTCCTTAGTTCACCAATACAGGCATTGCCGATATCATTCGACGGCAAAACAGTCATATAAGCGGAATCCACACCAAAGTTGGCCAATGAAACGGCAACATTGGCTTCACCTCCACCAAATGTGGCCTCGAGCAAAGGAGACTGAAAAAACCTTTCAAAATTGATCGGCTTAAGCCGAAGCATGATCTCCCCAAATGAAATAACTTTCTGACTCATGTTCTTTCCCTATTTATGGTTAATATTTCAAATTAAAAGGCTTAAGACTAGAGGCTAGAGGCTGTAGAAAGATCAAATTACAAATTACTCCTTCATTCTTTCATTCCTTAATTCTTTCATTCTCTTATAGCCTTTAGTCTTAAGCCTTTAGTCTGAAGCCTTTTTCTACTTCTGAAGCAAATGAATTGCAAAACCTCCTACTTCCTCTTTCATATAAACAGCAACCATAGCTCCGCCAACCGGTCCTTTCGCGGTGCTCATATCAACCACAAAACCATTGCGCTCAAGGTAGGTGATAGCTCTTGGGATGCTGTTTGTCCTGATGGCGATATGACCATTCTTACCAAGACCGATGCTTTTGTTGACTTCTACACCGGTTCCGGCAAAATTGGAGCTGTTGCCTTCCTTGACCGGGAAATTGAACATGGCATTGAACATTTTTGTGACTGCCAGTGAGGAGTCTGCATCCGGCATATTGATACCGATATGTGCAAGTTCAAATCCTAATGCAAGATTCACGGCTTCTCTTGTAAGTTTCGCGATTTCTGCAAAATTACCTGCCTTGATCAGTTCATCCTTAACCATCCAGCTGCCGCCGCATGCAAGAACTTTAGGAAATGCAAGGTAATCGTTAAGGTTATTTGCACTGATTCCCCCTGTAGGTATAAATTTCATCATCCCATAAGGAGCGCTCATTGCTTTCAAGGTAGCAAGTCCTCCAAAAGCTTCAGCCGGGAAAAACTTAACAACTTCAAGTCCAAAACCCAAGGCCATCTCAATATCGGAAGGATTGCTGCATCCCGGAGTAATGGGAATGCTATTTTTTACACAATATTCAACGACAGCAGGATTAAATCCCGGGCTGACGATAAATTTGGATCCTGAATCAACGGCCTTTTTTGCCTGATCTACACTAAGCACAGTTCCTGCTCCAACAAGCATTTCAGGATATGCCTTGCTGATGTTGCTGATGGCTTCAGGCGCAGCAGCAGTGCGAAAAGTAATTTCAGCCAATGGCAGACCGCCGTCAATAAGCGCCTTTCCCAATGATACAGCGTCGGCTGCATTGTCAATCTTCACTACCGGGACGATTCCCAGTTTACCGATTTTTGTTAGAATTTCGTTCATCTTCTTAGTCTTAAAAAGTTTGATATATTACTTGAATTGACATTTAATCACTGCTACCATTCGTAATCAAACCCGAAGGGTTGATAGGATTGTAGCCGTCCAATCTCCCGATAACCGTAGCCCTGAAAGGGTGACATTATTTTCATTCAATAAACAGCTTTTTATGTCACCCTTTCGGGGTTCTGGTGTACATTGATTCATTTGTTCTACAATCATGCCATCCCTTCGGGATTGACCCTGTTCTACATGAATCTTTCTGCATCTCAATCATGTTACCCTTTGCAGCTTAAGATACTTAATTTATTTTATTCACCGGATACTTTGGCATGCCCGTAAAGCAGCACATCCTTCACATTTTCAGCTACCTTCCGTTTCAGTTCGCTCATGGCTTCCTCGCTGTACCAACCCACATGGTCAGTCAGCACACAATTCTCGATCTTCATCAGCGGATTATCCTTATCCATAGGCTCTTTGGTATGTACATCCAAACCGGCGCTGTTGATCTTTTTATTTGTCAATGCATTGATAAGAGCTTTTTCATCTATAACAGGGCCACGGGAAGTATTGATTATTATAGCGGTAAGTTTCATTAATTCAAAGGCTTCTGCGTTGATAAGACCCCTCGTCTTCTCGTTCAGCGGCATATGAATGGAAATAAAATCGCCTTCCTTTAAAGCTTCCTCCCATTCCACTTTTTCAGCTCCCATCGACTGAATAGTCTGAGCATCGATGTATGGATCATAAATCAGTATCCTGGCAAAATTGAGCCCTTTGATTTTTCGGTAGAGGGTTCGCCCGATCATTCCAAAACCAAGGAAAGTAAAGGTTTTTCCGGCTATCCTGTAAATCGGGTCAGCTTTGCCGACGTTCCACATCCCGGCTCTTACCTGGGCATCACGCCGGGCCACCTTCCTGGCACAGGCCATAATCAGTGCAAGCGCCTGATCTGAAACCTCTTCCGCACAATAATCTGGCACATTGGCAAGGTATATTCCTTTTTTAGTACAAGCCGCCACATCAACATTGTCGTAGCCTACCCCGTACCTCGAAATGACTTTACATTTTTCAAGCTTCTCTATCACCTCTGCCGGCATTGGGGCAAGGTTGCACATAATGCCGTCTGCGTCTTTACATTCATCAATAACTTCCTGTACAGTGTTCAGATTGGCGATTACAACTTCCGCACCGATACTTTCAAGAACCTGCTTTTCTTCCTCGTATGTTTTATGACGATCGTCCGTCATCACTACTTTAAATTTTGCCATAAATGATTGATTGTTCTTATATAGTGAAATTAATTAGTTAAAATTACTCCTGTAAATGAATTGAAGGATAAATACTTGCAATGATATGATCTATCTCTTATAAGAATTTACAAAGTTAGTTATTTAATTAAAAATTTCCCTCTAACAATAAAGTTTTTGTTCAGTTTAAAGATCAGTTTGCTTACCCTGAATATGTATTCGAATAAGGCAGATATTAATGATTATTTTACCTGATCCCCCAAATGCCTTCACCTAACCCTCCCCCTGCCATGTCCATACAATGGCCATAATATTTAGACTATTTTTCCACTACATTTCCACTATTTTTACACAAATTAGTGCAGATATAGTGCAGATGTAGTGTAGATATAGTGTAGAAGGTATGGATTTGGTACGGCCATGGTACAGCGTTGACAGGAGGAAAGTAATCTTCGGATCAAATCAAGGATATTAAAAAAGCATGCCAAAGATCAAGCCTTATTGCCAATCTAAGTATGTAGCCTATTTTATTTTATGAAGATCAGATTATCCGAACCAGGAAAAATTGAATCAATGAGATAGTGACTACGGAGAGGAAGGTTGTGAACCCGATGATGGTTGCAGAGAGCTCGGCATCGGTATTCATTTCGGCTGCCATCACATAGGTGGAAACAGCGCTTGGCATAGCGGTGATCATAACACTTAATCCAAGGTCAGTCCCTTTTAAATGAAACACATGATATGCAATGAAATAAGCAATTACAGGCATGATAAGCAGTTTAATAAAGGAAGTGCTGACAACAAGTTTCAGGTTATTCTTCAAATGTTTAATATCAACTGAACAGCCAATCAAAACAAGGGCCAGCGGCAGGGAAACATTGCTTGCCATTAAAAGGAACTGATCCAGAACTTTTACCTGCAAAACAGGAATTTTGTAATAGGCAAAAAGCAGGCCAAGGAATGCAGATAAAATAAAAGGATTCGTTAAGAAACCGATGAAACGCAAGCCTTCATTTCTAAGGATATAAATCAACTTTTGTTGAAAGCTCCCCGCTCTCAAGGTATTTTCTTTTTTGATCTTCCCATTGTAAATACCCAATCCGATTACTGAGAGGATAATTACAGTGGGAGTATCAAATCCATTAATGATTGCCGCTTTCGACATGGCCTGCTCACCATAAAATCCATTGATTACAGGAAGTCCCATATATCCCTGATTGGAACGGAAACAACTCATGTTGAAAGCGCCCCTTTTGAAATTGTTCCGGATCAGGTAGGCAATAAAAAATGTAATTAAGAATACTATCGTTGTTACAAGAATGTTGCAGACCACCAGGTTTAGCTTGAACGTTGAGGCAAAATCGAATGATACGATGCTACGGAAAGTCAGGGCCGGAAATGTGAAGTAATAAATAAATTTACTCAGGAAATTACGCGTGTTCTCATTTATTAATCCCTTCACCCGCGCCAAATAACCAATAGCAACAAAAAGGAATATGGGTATGGTTATGGCTAAGATCTGCACTTTTTGTAATTAAAGAATTAAGGAATTAAGGAATGAAGGAATGAATAATTCGGCTGTTTACACATTTCTTGGCGGTTGAATAAAAAAGGTGATATAATTCATTACAGATTACATCACCTCATTATATAAATTGAAATGCTTTAAACTCCCGAGTAAGTTGAGAAGCCTCCGTCGACAGGGACAGTAATTCCTGTCACAAATTTGGAGGCATCTGAAGCAAGCCAGATCAGGGTGCCGATCAGATCGTCGGGATTGCCGAATCTTCCCATCGGGGTGTGATTAATGATTTGTGTTCCACGTGGTTTCATAGCTCCCGTTTCGGGATCGGTAAGAAGGAAGCGGTTCTGATCGGTCAGAAAGAATCCGGGCGCAAGAGCATTAACCCTCACTTTTTCGCCGAAAGCCTGTGCAAGATCAACAGCAAGCCACATTGTAAAATTGGAAACGGCGGCTTTGGCGGCTGCATAACCCGGAGTACGGGTCAGCGGACGGTAATAATTCATGGATGAGATATTGATTATCGAACCTCCTTCACCTTCAGCCATTTCCTTACCGAATACCTGGCTGGGAAGCACAGCTCCTGCCATCAAATTAAGATCGATAACCCGCTGAAGCTCTTCCTTTGAGAGATCGAAAAATGACTGAGTATCTGAAGTAGTTGCCCCTTTTGTATTTCCGCCTACGGCATTGACAAGGATATGAAAAGCTTTGAAATCATTGACAACTTCGGCACAGACGCTTTTCAATAGAATTAATATTCATGGCGTCCATTTCATAGCCTTTGGCTTTCACACTGTACGTTTGTTCGAGTTCTTTTGCAAGTTTGACGGCGATATCGACTTTCAAGTCACAGATTGCAATATTGGCGCCTGCAGAAGCAAGTCCTTTAGCCATTGAGTTGCCGAGAATACCTCCTCCTCCCAGAATTACTGCATTTTTCCCTTTTAAATCAAATAAATTCATGTTTTTAGGTTTTGGTGTAGAGGCGCAGGTGTGCGTATCTTAGAGATATAATTTATAAAATTAATTCTAAAAAATATGAGACGCACGCCTTGCGTCTCTACAAGGTTATTTAACTTACCAGAACATTTAAATTGACCATTTCAATGTTCTTATTCGGACAGCGATTATAACACATTCCGCAGGCTACACATTCCTCCTTATTTATTTCCCACTCGTCCGGAGCAACCAAATGGATAGCAAATTCAGGACAGAGTGTTGCACAAATACCGCAACCTTCACCGCAACCACAGTTAAGGCATCGTTGGGATTCGGCAACGGCTTCTGCTTCAGTCAGCGTACGGATATAGGTTGAGAAATTGGTAACTCTTTCTTTTCCGGGAGAAGTGTAAAGATCAACCGATCCGTTATCCTTAAAATAGCCTACTCTTCTGAGAACTTTTTCTTTTTCTACTGCAGGAACATCAGGTTCATATTCAAGCACCGCCTGATCACCGGCAATCATTTTATCAATGGAAGCTGCACCTCTTTTGCCGGCAGCAATGGATGAGATAACAGAATCGACATTGTTAACATCGCCTCCGACAAAAACTCCTGGTAAATTAGTAGCCCCTGTTTGTGGATCAGCTATAACCATTCCCTGTCTGTCGACCTGTAAGCCATTGATTGACTGCGCAACCGGTTTCTGTCCAATTGCTGTGACGACTAAGTCACACGGAAGAACAAATTCAGCGTCTGTAAATTCTTCCGGTCTTCTGCGGTTGGATTGATCCTTATCACCAAGAACCTGGTTGACCAACTTAATGGCTGAAACCTTTCCGTTTTCGGTTTCAATAGATTTGGGGGCAACAAGATACATCACCTTGATTCCTTCTGTTCAGCTTCGGCAATTTCTTCCGGTGTGGCAGGCATTTCATCCTTTGTACGCCGGTAGGCAATCAGGACTTCTTCAGCGCCCAGCCTTTTTGAGGTACGCGCTGCATCGACAGCTGTAAAACCTCCGCCGATTACAACAACCCGCTTGCCCATAACTGGCTGCTTGTCATCATAAGTATCCTTCAGAAGTTTAAGGGCAGGAATCACTCCTTCCGCATCTTCTCCGGGAATATTAAGGTCACGTCCGCTGTGCGCACCTACTCCCACAAATATTGCAGAATAGCCTTCTTTTTTAAGGGAATCAAGGGTAATATCCTTTCCTAATGCTTTGCCTGTCTCAAATTCAATGCCCATTGATTTGTACATGGCAATCTCGGTATCGAGTACATCATGATTCATCCTGAACCGGGGCAATCCGTACCGAAGCATTCCTCCAAGATATTTTTCCTTTTCAAATACCTTAACCTTATACCCTGCTACTGTCAGGTTATATGCACAGGAAAGACCGGCGGGACCAGAACCAATCACTGCTACCTTTTCCTTTCTTTGAGCTTTTGCCGCAACATTTGGCGTCCAGCCGGCCTTTTGTCCGTATTCAAGAACGAAGCGCTTGATTTCCCTGATAGGTATTGCAGTACCGATTTCAGCGCGGGTACATTCAGTCTCGCAGGGATGATTGCACACCCAGCCGCATACTGACTGCAACGGATTTTTATCCATGATCAGGTCATAGGCGGCACGGTAATCACCTTTGGCTACTTTCTGTACGTAAGCCTGTACAGGAACATTGTGAGGACAGGCAGATTTACATGGAGCTTGCAGCTTAGGTTCAGTAATTTTAGCATAACCCTGGAAGAGAGTCAACTCGGCTGCGCTCTTCACATGAGGAACAACAAGATCCCTCATTTCACGGGTAGTCTTGTAGTTGTGATCTTCCATAAAATCATTTACCCCCGAGATCACTCCCTCAATGAATCCAAAACCGCTCATCAGAGTCTCAGAACAAATCCCAAGCAAGTCGGCCCCGCACATGATCATTTCTATGGCATCTTTGGATGTACTTATACCTCCGGCAGCCATGATCCTGGGTTCCGGACCGTTCACTTTTCTTATTTCATAGGTATCTCTCTGAGCGAGTGGTTTAAGCCATGCACCCGAATGGCAGGTCATACTGATTTCCTGCTGTAGGTGATAAGGAGCCGCTCCCGGATTTTCAAGATTAATAGGTGGTATCCCAAGACGATTAGCAGTCCCTCCCACTGCATCAGCGCCGGCGGCGTACAGAGACTTAGCAACCTGGGCTATTTTCCCACCTTCAGGAGTTAACTTGACAAACAAGGGGATATTAATAGCCTTTTTGATTTCCCTTACGATTTCTGCCACCGCATCACCTTGCTGGCCAAGGCTTGCACCAGTTTTTATTGTGCAACAATTGTCATTTCCCGATGAGACTTCCACGTTATAAGACATATTGGGGCAGCACATATTTAATTCAATGATGTCTACTCCAACCTCTTCAAACTTCTTTGCCATATTGACCCATCCTTCGGTACCTTTATCTCCGGCATAGGTGATATTGGCCATCAGGATCAGATCTGTGAGGACTTTTTTAGCGTCTTCCACAAGCTTTAATCCTTCATAGAACTTCAGACGTTTTTCTGCTGTAAAGCACAGGGAATTGCGGTCTTCAAAAACAGCATAACGCGGCACCCTGTTAATGTAGGGAGATGGGTCGATAGTCAGTTTGATGCTGGCGCCTGCCCAACCGGTCTGCTCTATTCGTACCAATTGTTTAACAGACTTTGTTGTAGGTCCTGAGGCAACATAAAAAGGATTTTTAAATGTAATGCCTCCTACCGTTACCGGTAAGTATAAATCTTTCCTCATATTTGAATTGTTATTTCTCTAATCCTGATCAAATTATATCATAAAACACAATTATAATATCTGACTTTTCCTTAAATAAGTTCGCCCGAATTAGGATAGTGTAGTTATATCATTGCCATTAACACCTCATTTTGTGGTATTTATGAGGGGACTTAAAAAATTCTTTACCCAAAACTGTAAGATATTAATCCGGAGGCAATATTAATAATCTGAAAGATAAAATCCTAATTTATTAAACTATTTATAATTATTACAGATTTTAATGCCTTCTTTTGCCGATTTGTAAATCAGATTGACTACCCGTAATGCTTCCAGGCCATCTATGCCTCGCAATCCTGTTTTAGCATCCTGTTCTTTTAGACAAGATTCCATAAAATGACGTATCTCACTGACATAACCTAAATTAAATTTCTCATCAACAGCAGGTCTTGACCAGCCTGTTGTTATTTCAGCTTTCTCAACTGTATAACTTAATCCGGGAATTGAATAACAACTTATAGCAGAGGTAAAAGTAAGATCTACGTGCATCACTCCCTCTGTTCCGTAGATATCTATCACGTCTTCCATGCCACCTGTGGTGAGGTAGTTAGCTTCCAGAAGCGCCGAGGTCCCGTCTTCAAATTTAATAATACAGGCTGACCAGTCCTCCCCTTCCATGGTCTGATGAATAAAGTTGTTTTTCAACCCTCCTGAAGTCATGGCCACAAGTTCAGTCCATTTCCCGTTTTTAAGGGCAAGCATAAAACCAACAGGATGGATTCCTAAATGAACCATACATCCGCCGCCGCAATATTTAATTGTCTGTGCAAAAGGAGAGTGGGAACCACTGTGACATTCCCTTGCCCTGATGTACATGGGCTTGCCAATACCCCCTTCTTCAACAATGGCAAGGGCTTTGCCAAGCGCCGGAGCGAACAGCCAATCCTCGGCATAATATAGTTTTTTCCCTGCCTTTTGAGCAGCCTCCACCATTTCGGTGGCGTCCTCAACAGTTGTTGCCAAAGGCTTTTCCGAAATGACATGTCTTCCCTTTTTAAACGCAGCCAAAGCCACATCATGATGCAGAAAATTGGGCATACAGATATCAACAAGATCACAATCTACTTCATCGATAGCCTTATTATAATCATCGTATGATTTAAAGCCGGTCAATCCGTATCTTGATGCAAGTGAATCAATTCTTGATAAATCCTTATCGCATATGGCAACAATTTCTGCAATATCTGTACATCTTGCATAACCATCCATATGAAGGTCAGCGCTGAAAGCTGCCCCAACCAGTAAAACCCGAACTCTTTTCTCCACTTTAAAATTATTTAGGTGCAATTAATATTTTGCAAATATCAAAACTTTATGAAAAACTACCTTCCTCAATCAAAATAAAAATTTCAAATCTCATTAAAAACAAACCCCGGCATTTCTACCAGGGATCGTTTCAATTTTCAAAGTTTCAGTCTTTCAAAATTAAAAGGTGAAAAAGTGAGTTTAAAGGTGATGTTATTGATGTTTCATTTTTTCAACATTCAAGCAAAACTATATACTTTTTCACCTTTTCAGCTATAATTGTTTGATCATCCCAAGTAGATTTTCAATTATAGCTTTTTCAGCCCCTGTTTTTACCCTTGTACTGGTAGGCTCATAACCTCCGGTGGGATGTACCTTATCAGCATATCCGCTTTGGCCTGGGACCTCATAGGCATTTTCTGTAATAAGATATCCGCTGCTGCCATTGCAATGGGTAATCATAAATGTATTTTTATATGGGGATTGATTCCTCATTTGAACACTGATTTGATTGAACACCTCTCCTGAGACGCCGGTTAAGACTAAATCCCCTATTTTTAAAGCCGAAAGACGTATTTTAACCGTTCCGTCATCCGTTTGTCCCGGACGTAATGGTCTTGATGGATCACGTGGTTTTGCGGGAAGGGATATTTCACGTTGAACAGCGCTGATTTTGCTGTTTGAAGATGTTTTGATCTTTTTCATTACATCCAGGGAAACATTGGCAAGATCTTCTCCGATAGCATCTTTGCCAAAGGAATAATCTCTGTTATCTACGAAATCCAAATGAGGACCGTACAAGGGATTTATATCCCCTGAAGCTCCTATAATTACCGGCGCAATGGCACCATTTCCCAGTGTTGTTTCAACTACTTTTGATGCTGCTCCCGGCCAGTCATTGGTGATCAGGTAATTCCGCGGGCCTAAAACAACAGCATGGGATGGCCAGTTCATATAAAGAACCATGTTTTTCCCTGAAGTATCATCTATCCTTATAACACCAACCTCATGGTCGCAGGGTGCATAAGGATTAAGGCCAAGCTGGACCTTCCCATGACCATCCATGGCACGGCGGCTGATATTCATCTTGCACTCACCCTTTCCAACACCAATGCTGGCATCGACCATTTTACTCATGGCTTCTTTAACTGCTGTAACCAGATTTGTTTTTAAAACTTCCACATAAGCGGCCACGTCCGGATTCTCTCCATCCCTGCCCATGCCTGCATTGGTCACCGGACCGCTATGCGTATGAATGGCTGACAATAAAATGAAATCTTTTTTAATACCGGTTTCTTTTTCAATCCGGGTAGTAACATCATCCCATATCGGATTGGAAATACCGCTTATTTCTGCTGTGATGACAGCCGCTTTATTTGTGCCGTCATCAAAAACAACTGCCCGCGCATATAAAGAATCATGCACACCCTGGAAAGGACCTTTTCTTCCGCCATAACCTGCCATGGGAATGGGGGTTGCAGGAGTGATATTTACCTTGCTGGTCCCTACTTTTAAACTGCCCTTTACAGCACCTGAATTATCACACCCAAAAATCAATCCAGCTATTAATAAAAGAGTGGATAAAAATGAAATCATCTTTCTGTTTTTCATAGTTTAATTATTTTAATGTTTGGATATAAGATCTTTTTCAATCGGATTAGCAATAGCAAGATTAATTATTATTAAGGGAAAAAACAACTGATCTTTAAATTTTTCTCATCATCTCCTTATATACACACTATTTCTCTGTATCTCAAAATTAATAACCCCAACCATTTTTGGTCAGGGTTACTTTATCTTTCCTATTACCTATTGCCTTTTTACAATTGCTTGATCATCTGAAGCAGATTTTCGATGATTGCCTTCTCGGCACCTGTTTTTGCCCTTGTGGAACCAGGTTCATATCCACCCTTAGGGTGATATTTATCCTCATATCCTTTCTGGGTTGCTGTCGGATAAGCATCTTCGGTTACAAGATAACCACTGCTGCCATTGCAATGGGTAATCATAAATGTGTTTTTATAGGGTGACTGTTTCCTCATCTGAACACTGATCTGGTTGAACACTTCACCTGAAACTCCCGTCAATACGATATTGCCAATCTTAACTGCTGAAAGACGAACCTTAAGAGTCCCGTCATCTTTCCTGTTGGGTTGCAAACCTCTTGAATTGTCCCTTTCCTTTGCCGGTAAGGAAATAACCCTTTGAACGGCGCTTATCGTTACTGAAGGAGTGGTTTTAATATCTTTCATCACAGCCAGTGAAACATTGGCGAGATCTTCACCAATAGCATCCTTGCCAAAAGCATACGAATTGTTGTTTTCAAAATCAATATGAGGTCCGTATATGGGATTGATATCGCCTGATGCTCCAATAATAACAGGTGCAATTGCATTACCTCCCAAATCTTTTTCTACAAAATTTGATGCCGCTCCGGGCCAGTCATTCGTAAGTAAATAATTGCGGGGGCCTAATACCACTGCATGACAAGGCCAATCCATCATAAGAGCAATATGATGATCAGATTTATCATCTATACGGATTACTCCTACCTCATGATCACAAGGGGCATATGGATTACGACCTAACGTAACATGACCTCTCCCGTCCATAGCCCTGCGGTTGATGTTCATAAGGCATTCCCCTTTGCCGGCTCCAATTTTGGCATCAACCAATTTGCTGTTTGCTTCCTTTACCACTTCGACCAGTTTATTCTTAAGATTTTCAACATACGCTGCGACCTCCGGGGTTCTTCCATCACCGTAAACATTGGTCGAAGGCCCGCTGTGCGTATGAATACTGGATAACAAAATGAAATCTTTCTTTATCCCTGTTTCCTTTTCAACTCTTGAGGTTGTTTCATCCCAAAAATCATTGGAAAGACCTACCAATTCACAGGTTATTGTAGCTGCCTTATTCACACCGTCACTGAAAACAACGGCACGCGCATACAAAGAATCGTGAACCCCTTTGAAAGGATCATTCCTACCTCCGTAACCGCTCATCGGAATTGGAGTGGTGGGAGTAATATTAATCTTCGCCGTTCCTACCTGTAAGCTGTTTTGTGCAGCAAAAGCATTAACGTTCTGAACAAAAGTTACTAAACACGCCAGTAACAATACTGACAAGAAATACATCATATTCCTTCTTTTCATAATTATCTATTTTTGTATTGATGTTAAATTCCTTAAAATATAATCCTTGTTTACCACCTTTTAGGAAAACTAATTCGAAAGCAAGGATAAATACAATTGTCGTAAAAAACAATTCTATTCTGAAATTATTTATGATTACCTTATTATCCGCACAATTTCAATAGTATTCAATTACATTTTCTACGGCTTCAATTGGCATTTCGTCATGATAGACAATTTTTTTAAGCCAATTGCCATTAAGATCATAATCACTGTATTCAAAACTGATGTCATTAAAGATAGTACCTTCAGGACCCTGTCGGTCTTCTTTTATTTTGTTGCCCAATTCGTCATAACTTGAAAGGCGCATCTCACTGATATACTCTTGCGAGTTATAACTGTGGTACTCAATCTCATTGTTGTTATCGTCATATTTGAAGATGAATTTGCAATCCAGTTCCCCTTCGTCATTATACCTGCATTCTGAAACCTTATTCCCTTTATGATCATATTCGAATGTAGATCGGCCGCTTAATACATTGATATTATTGTACAATCTCCATTCGATCCGGTTCCCTGCTTCGTCATATTTGTAAATGAATTTGCAATCAAAGCTTCCGTCTGTATTAAACCAGTTTTCCTCAATCAGATTACCCTTTTCATCGTAGCTGTAAGAAAAACGGACATATTTCTTTGACCTCCAGAAGAAATTTCCCATAGGAGAATGCCAGTTTTCTTCAATTGGGTTTCCCCTGTTATCGTAACGGTAAGAATATTTTACGAATTTCTTTACCTTCCCGAATAAATTGTCAGTTGAAGTAAAGCTGTTCCATTCTACCATATTATTATTCTGATCATACTTAAAGACAGATTTATTGACAAGATTCCCTTCAAAATCGTATATTTTCTTTTCTGACAAATTACCCCGGCTGTCATAATTTGAGACGTACTTCCCGTCCGGCTTATCTTCAGAATTAAAACATACCCGTTCAAGTTCTTGTCCTCGTTCATCATAATAGTAAACATTCCTCCAGTTCAATTTCTCTTTATGAAGATTATTTTCTATTACCTCCACTGAATAACTCGATTCGCGTAACGTTTTTACACTACCTCTTAGTTTATGCATTCCAATCCGCTATAAAATAGTTAAAACACTTTATTTCTGATACATAACCCGAATAAGATCATTCCCTCTCCGGACAAAATTACGGTTTAAAAATTATCAGAAAAGTATACAACCATGAAAGTAATCATTCTTTTTGATAAATCAGCCATTATTGCCCAATCACGCGCATATTTCCAATAAAACCTTCGAAAATCATTTATTCAGCATTTCAGATTTATGCCTCTTCTTTCATAAGGAAATGATTCACTGTTGTCATCTTTGAATCAAAGAGATATTTCCTTCGCTGTTTATTCGTAGATTATTCGTAGTTTATTCGTAGATCATTCGTATAATATACGAATAGTCTACGAATAATTTACAAATAAAGTATGAATAAATACCGGAGAAATCATAGTCCTGACATTGACTTGATTTTAGGAATAAGTTTACTTCAGCCATCTTTTGATCACTTCCACCCAGGATTAATTCCAAGGGATAATCATCGTCGGGATCAGATTAATACGATTTACTGCCAAAATCCAAATAATCGCATCAAAAGGAGACTTCCCCGATTTGGAGCAAGAGTAAAAACAAAAAATTGATACTGAGTTTTTTAATTTGGGTTATTTCCGGTCTGCCGGATTCAATATTTTATTATGTATCATTCAATTGAAACTGCAAACTTTTGGTAGTAAAATAATTGGATGCTCTGAGTTAAAAATTGTATCCAAAAGAAATTTATGGGACAATTTGTTTAATTTTACAATGAAATTATTGAAATCCATCTGAATATGAAAAGATTTTCATTAAACTTAATTTATCTCTTCGCTGTTGGTTTAGTCGTCGCTAACTGCACTAAAGAGGGTCCGGCTCCCGAGATGAAGAATTCAATCACACATAACAATACTGAATACGATATCAGTGGCGGGTTGCTTGAATATTATGGAATTATAAAGGGAACAGGTAATAATATTGATCTGATTTTGCTTTCATCCGGGTTGACACCTGTTGTAACAAGTGGCATGGTTGATTCCATTGTAGGTACCGGCAGTGGAATTAACTTCGAAATCTTTACAACAGGGACTACATCACTGGATGTGGGTGATTATACATATGATGCAACCGAGTCAGGTTCACCCGGAACATTTGATTTTGGCAATGCCATTTTCAATTTCAATACCGTTACCCAGGAAGGTGATATGCAGGACATGGTAGGAGGAAAAATTACAATTATAAGCAATAGCCCTCAATACGAACTTTCTTTTCAATGTACGGGTGCGGATGGAAAAAGTGTAACCGGATATTACAAAGGTATTTTACAATATTACGACATGTCTACCCCGTTTAAGTCCGGAAAGATCAAAAAACGGCGTAAATGGTAAATTCAGGCATTTAGGCTGTAGGATGCGAGGAATTAAATAATTAAGGAATTAAGGAAATAAAGAATAATTCAAATGGATGATATTCTATTCCTTCATTCCTTTATTTATTAATTATTATTCATTATTAATTCATTAATAAATAAAGCTGATTTACGGATCTGATCAATAAATTCTGGGTTCTTTTCTTTCAATCATCTTCAAAGGATAAGACAATCTTTTCCCGCGATAATGATAGATTAACTGATCAGGCAGGTTTACAGGCTGAACCTCTAAATTGATAATCCGTGATTTTCCAACCGGAAGAATGCTCTTTAATTCAACTGTTTTATTTTTTTCTTCAGTAAAAGCCTTCATCCGTACTCCCCGAAAAACTATCGAATCAAACGTAACCCCCTTCTTTACCCTTCTCAATTCAAGAACTATATTGGTTCCTTTTTCGTTATCTCTTACAACCCAGAACTGATAATATGCTTCCTTAACACTGAATAGTTTATTCCCTGATTCTTTGAGAGACAAACATCCTGAACCAAAGAATAAGTAACCAACAACCGCACCCACTATATAAACTCCTCTTAACATACGACGATAGTAATATTACATAAAAAATTACGTATATTTCCGCACTTTGAAAAATAAAATAATTGTAATTTTACTCAAACAAGTAATTTTAATCTCCACATCATGAAAAAATTTTCACGATTATCTTTTCCTTTCTGCTTTCTCTTAATTATTTTCATTATAACTCAATGCAAAAAGAGTACCATAAATGATCAGAATAACAATCCCAATAATCCTGGACCAATTCCGGAAGCTACTGTAGCAAATAAATTCGTTTGGAATGGCCTGCATGATTACTACTTATGGGTTGATCAGGTTCCCAATCTTTCCGACAGTAAATATTCGAATAATGATACTTTGAATGCATTCCTTAATCAATACACTGATCCTGAAAAGCTTTTCTATGCTTTGCTTTATCAATATCAAACAATCGATAAGTGGTCATTTATCGTCAATAACATTTCCATAATAGATAATTGGATAGCCGGGATTTCAAAAACGGCTGGTTATGATTTTATGTTGGCTCAAATAGGTTCAACAAATAATCTTTTTGGATTTGTCAGATATGTACTTAAAGGTTCGCCTGCCGATCAGGCCGGAATGAAACGGGGAGATTTATTTACCCAAGTAAATGGTCAACAGCTCACTATCTCAAATTATCAATCCTTAATAAATCTCGAAACCCCCTATACCTTGTCATTTGCAACTATAACAAGCAATACAATTACCGACAACGGCAAAACAGTTTCATTAACGCCAATAACCTTACAGGAAAATCCAATATTAATGGATACTGTGATGACAGTAGGCGGCGCAAAGGTGGGATATCTCGTTTATAATGGTTTCAATTCCGATTTCGATATACAATTGAATGATGTTTTTCAATACTTCAAACAACAAGGTATAAGCGATCTGATTCTCGATCTGCGTTACAATGGTGGAGGTTCTATTCAAACAGCTATTTATCTCGCAAGTATGATTTATGGCACGTATACAACCAAGGATTTTATTACAAGCCAATATAACACTGCCTTACAAGCATACCTTGTCAATACCTACGGAGCCTCCTACCTTCAGGACAATTTTGCAGACAATATTGCCGCAACTTCCACTACTGCCGAAACGCCTATAAATACTTTAAATTTGCCAAAATTGTATGTAATCGCTACAGATAATACGGCATCCGCAAGTGAATTACTCATTAATGGTTTAAAGCCATACATTACAGTAATTCAGGTTGGCACAAACACTCTTGGAAAATATGTAGGATCTATCACGGTTCAGGATTGGGATTCCCTGGGGAATGTTAATCCAAATGATCCGTGGGCAATGCAGCCTATTGTGGTAAAAGTTCTCAATTCAGCCGGTGTATCTGATTTTGTCAATGGTCTGGCTCCAACTATTCAAGTAGAGGAGGATTTTGCTCATTTAATAGCTTTTGGCGATCCAAATGAACCGATGCTCCAGGCTGTATTAAACAGTATTCAGGGTCTTCCTCAGAAACACCTGCCTTTGAAATCAGCGCTACTTGGACTGAAAAAGGTGGCCGATTCACAAAGCTTTAAACCTTTTTCCAGGGATATGTATATGAGCAAGAAATTAGTCCTAATGAATAAAGGAGTAGGCAATAGCAATTAAGAATGAAGAATGAAAAATTAATCAGTCAAAAGGCAAACTGATTACTGATTAATATTTACAGTTTACTATTCACTGTTCACTGTGGTATTACAGGTCTCTTTTCCCCTTTCCCTAAAAGTATGTGCCAGGTATTTCGGGGAAAAATATCATTCATAAACAGAGGCTGGGGCAGCCACACACGGAAGAGATTATGGTCAGAATATTGATTCCCTGCCGAAGCATAATCGCACATAATCAGATTCATCTGTTTATGATCAAAAAAGTGAGTATACCTGTAAAGAAAGGGAACTTCAAATGCCATCCATACATTATGAGGTTTGGATTCTGAAGGTTTCAAATCTATGTATTGCTGAGGAGATTCCGATGATAAACAAGGTTCCGGCAAAACATACCTTAATCCTCCCAATTCATCTTTATAATTCCATTTGGTGTCTGAAGGCATAAGCCAGAGGTTATAATTGGTCTCTTCTACCACACGGTTATCAAGTGCCAGCACTATCGGCCCTCTCATCACTGCAAGATGATTAAGACTGCCCGGGGCTTTTATAATCCGCCCTCTTAGATCCAATTCAAGCCGGATTTGATCTCCTCCCTTCCATGCTCTTTTGATTTGAGCATAAGTTCCAGCCTGACAATGAATTTCTTCTCCATTGACTTTAAGCACTGATTGCTTACTCCAGGCCGGAATTCTTAAAGAAAAAGTAAAATGCTCCGGATGTGGCAAATCAATATTGATCAGGATTTCTTTATTTACAGGATAATCAGTCACCTGTTTTATTTTTAATTCCGTTCCATTCTGAAGCGTCTGAGACCAGTCCCCTTGACTGTAAAGATTTATAACCGGTCCCTGCTTGCCCTTCATTACTGACCATCCGGGTGTAATAAGCATTCCCCTCGGGCCATTGGCGACACAACAACTTGACCGGCAAAGGGGCACCTGCATAGGAGACGGCATTCGTTCTCCTATCAAAGGAGAGAAATAGGCCCACCATTTGCCGCCATCGATCATTGCCCCGAATAAAGCATTATAAAGCGAAACTTCCAGTTGATCAGCCCAAACGGGATTGCCGGTCAAACGCAACAACTGATAACACAATTTCATCCAGGTTACTGTTACGCAGGTCTCCATTGGCTGTTCAAGTATCTCGGTCTGGCGGTTGGCTCCGTCACACCATAATTCCTCACTCGAACCAGAACCTACAATCATAATTTCTTTCTTCAGAACACTCTCCCCGAATTTGGTGACAGCTTCGAGCAATCTTTTTTCCCCTGTGACACGATAAAGCTCACACAGCCCTTCATAACACGACATCATCTCATACCCTTTTGGCGCTGCTATATGAATCGGATCTGTGCCTGCCAATGCTTCCTCAATAAGCCGGATTCCATTAGCATTGTATTTGTTGGGCTCGCTCCAAAGTTTAACCAGATATTTGGCGAAGTCCAGGTATTTCTTATCACCTGTCCGCTCATAAACAAGCACAACCGGTTCAAGCACAGAACAGGAAGATAGTGCTTCCAGTACCTGTAGTCCTGTTTCTGTCAGCTTTTTCTTTCCAGGCCCTGCAATATCAATTAAAGCATCAGTGGCCCGGCAGGCAGCCTGCAATGCATTATATATTCCCTGTCTGATCATAATCAGCAATGAGTCCAAGCAATACATATTTTCTTCCCCATATGTCCCAATAACCAAACTCTTTGTCCTTTGAATAACTGCTGATTCTTCCGTCAGGCTCCTGCGTTTTAATCAGATCTGAAACTGATGTATCTAATATGTTTTTATATTCCTGATCGGGTTTGTATCCATATGCCAATGCCGCAGAAGTAAACCATTTTCCCCAAAATTCACCGGCAAATCCTCCTTCGTTATCTGACTTATCCCTGAAGGGAATGGTGTAAAGCTTATAATTTTTGGCCATCACTCCGTTTTTAATACAACTGTCAATTTTCTGACCAACTACTCCTTCTATTCTGATGCCAGATAATGGAACGGGTGACAATACGTCTTGAATTGCAAGTAAGGACGCTTTGGAATTATCCTGTGCACTGACGTGATTTAATATGAAGCCGATAAAGGAAAGGAAGATAAACAGCAAATATTTCATCGTAAACGGATTAATTTTTTGTATTCAAAAATAGTCATTAAAAAAAGAGCAGCCTTAATGACTACTCCTTTTCTTATCTTATAATACTCTCCGGCTTAATACTACGATTGCCTACTGATCAAACCGCCTATCGAAGTTATATAAATAACCTGTCTCAGTTTTCCGGAAAGGGAGAATTTACTTCTTCAACAAAGACTCCATAATTGTTTCTTTGGAAAGTTCTTTGGTGCAGAAGAACCAGTCATAACATTTCATTTCGGTCTTTTTTTCCATGCGTTCTTTAGCCACACCGCAAGACCCTGCCGTGGGTACAATGACTTCATCTCCCGGCCTCCAGTCCGCGGGTGTTGCTACCGAGAAAGTATGGGCAGTCTGCATCGCTATAAGGGCCCTGTAAATTTCATCGAAATTACGCCCCACACTTAACGGATAATAGATTATTCCCCTGATAATACCTTTAGGATCAATGAAGAAAACGGCTCTTACGGCTTTTGTACTGTCCTCTCCCGGTTGTATCATTCCGAAACTTTTAGCCACGTTCATTGTAATATCTTCGATTAAAGGAAAATTCACTTCAATATTCTTCATTCCCTTGTACTCTATCTTTTCCTTAATCGTGCGTAACCATGCGATATGGCTGTAAAGGCCGTCAACGGAAAGCCCGATAAGCTTGCAGTTCACATCGTTGAATTTATTCTCCAGACTTGCAAAAGTCATGAATTCTGATGTGCATACCGGAGTAAAATCGGCAGGGTGGCTGAATAAAATGACCCAGCTTCCTTTGTAATCAAAAGGGAAATTAATCTCTCCCTGGGTTGTAACAGCCTTAAATTCGGGAGCTTTGTCACCGATTCGCGGCATCTGGTAAACAGTTTTTTCTTCCATCGCTTGAAAATTTTAATTTATGTTGTTCTAAAATATTTATTGACTTTCTGTCGTTTAAAAGATTACACTCTTCTTGAAAGCATCAGTTCCAGGTCTTCTTTTAAAGCAGACAGATCTTCTTCATGCTCTACTTCCTGTGAAAGTATTGTGAGGATAATGTTGTAAGTGACCGGATCTGCAATTCTTGTAATTTCAAGAAGATCACTGTAAACACGTATAGCACATTGTTCACCCTTAATATTCTGATCCAGTATTTTTTCAACGTAGGGATCTTTTGGTTCATCGTATCCGCAATTGGTGAGTTTAAGCCACTCAGTAGGAGATAATACGGGAATACCCTCAAGTTGAATGATTCTGGTAGCGAGCAGTTCAGCATGACTTAATTCCTCGGTTGCATGAAGTGTTAATTCTGCAATCACAGCATCTTTCATCGGACCTTTTACCACTTTTGCTCCTACCCAATATTGGTAATAAGCAAGCCATTCATCCGACAATGCTTTATTAAGCAGTCCGATTAATTCATCAACATCCATTTTAACGATTGATCTTCCTTTTTGTCCCATAGATTTACAGTTTAATTTAAAAATTAATATTTACTGATATTTCTTATATATTTATTTGCAGGTAATTTAGGAACATAAAACAGCTTTTATTGCTTCTTTAAATTTACAAAATATTTCCCATTTAATTTAAATAAAAATCCATTTTCTACCAACTCGTTGTCTGGATGAAAAGAAAATTATAATGCCGATCACTCGTAATTACAGGCTTCTCCTGACCCAAAAGGTTTTTGCGGGTACTTAGCCTTTAACACCATTTGAACGGAAAAACCCGTTTTTTCAAAATGTGTTTAAGGTTCATCCTTGGCGAATAGGTGCCAGATTAACCGGGCAAAAATGGCCAATACTTCAGCTTTTAATCGCTGAAGCATTTTCCTTAGATTAAACCCTGCTGCGGCAAGCGGGGATTGACCAATCGAATCCCATCCAGCGATAATTAGGCCCATTCTATGGTCTTGTTTAAGGTGTCCTATCACCGGTTCTATGCCTGCCCTTGCCCTAAATCGTTTGCGCATTTTTTGTTTCTGATAGTGTTGCACAATCGGTAATCGTGATCGAATGATCTTGACAACATTATGTTTTCCTCTTAAACCCCTGTCACAATCCGGCTTCGGTCTGTGGCCAGTTATCCTTTCTGTTTGTTCTAACTGTGGAATAGAGTATTGGGATTAATAAAGATTTTCAGAAAATGTATTTAACAATATCCCGGATTTCCGTGTTTGCTATCGAACTTTTGCTCCGCTATTTAAGTCCGCTTTCGCTTTAGAAGCCCTTAAAATGAGGCTGGTGTAAGCTATAAACCTTCTCGCTGCTACCTCTTTCCTATGCCAACACCCTTTTGAAAATGGTCAACTGTCTGGCATATTTTTCTTTCTGCCTGGTGTCCATCTTCCGCTCAATGTCGCGGACAACCCTGCCGGCAATGACCCTTATTCTGCGGGCAGCAGCCAGCGCTTTTTTCCGGCGACGTGGATGACTGTGGAACCGCTGATCAATCAATCAAGTGTTTAAGTTCTCTTCGGTAGCTCTGCCTCAATTGTATCTTCTCCCTAACTGCTATCTTCCTGCACTTCTCAATCATTTTCTTTTGCAGTTTCACATCAGTAGGAAAGGTGATGTTCTTTTCCTGGACAGTGGTATCAATCAAAACTTCGTCTTCCTTTATTTCTTTGCTTGGAAACAACTGAACAGACATTCTGAGCAACACTTCTGATCCCATTTCTCCAATACGTTTACGAAACTTTATCATCTCTGTCCGGTCAAAGGGCAATTCATGTTGAATATAAAATTCACAAAGAAGTGTTATTATGGTTTTCAACCAACGGTCAATACTCTTAATCGGTTCCATTAAAATGTTTGCAAAAACATTATACCTAAACTTGTTTGGATTTGCAAACAGGGCGTACCATTTCTGTTCAATAGTAAACAAGTAACTCTCTATAAGTTCTGCACCAGTGAAGGTGACCGAATACAGTACAAGATAATTTTCCTATTTAAAGAAAAGTTTAGTTTATTTTTAAACATACTAAACTGAGTGTCGTTTTCTATTTTTCCAATCATTTCTGCAAGGTTTTCCGCTAATTTACCGAAAAGCTTGTTAATTTATAAGGCACAAATCTCTAAACTAGTGCAACATAAAAGTTGAGAATTCAAGATCAGACCTATGAAACTATTTATCCTGACATTTGTATTTAAATATTTTTATTCTCTTGTCACTATAATACAGGAAAAGTTGAACCGGACGAACCAAGGTTTATTATTCCAGACGAACCAATAAGCATTGATTCAATAAGAAAACGATCATCCACCTGGAATCGCATTTATAACTAAACGATGTTTACACTGAAGAGATCAAAAGATTTCTGAGACAACAAAAGATCAGTTGAATTTAATAGATACAATCATCGTAAGTGCTATTAAAAAAGAGATTAAGCAAGTTGGAAGAGGTTACCATAAACATTAAATCCTTATTCTTACAAAAAATATTACAGACAATATGTTTGTTACAAGAGAAAAAGCGGAGATTTTATGGTTTATATCAATGCCTTGTGGTCTTATGAACCTACTTAGGACATTTTGAGATTATTGATGTAATAGATGGTGGTGATTATTATTGGCAAATTTTAATTAACATATCCAAAAAGATATATGAACAATTCAATGTTAACGGGGAGGCTTAAAACAATGACTTGTTTGAAAACGGATATCCAAAACCCGAGGTAAACTTGGCGTGTCATAAAAAAGAGCCACATTTTTCAATGTAACTCTTTGATTCTTTGCGTGGGCCCAGCAGGGCATGATCCTGCGACCCCCTGATTATGAGTCAGATGCTCTAACCGACTGAGCTATGGGCCCTGAAAATTCAACCATGAATTTCGGATTGCAATTTTACTCAATAGTCAGCTATTCTGCAAATAATTAAATATCTTTTAAAGTAAGGAAATTGTTTTCGTAAGAAGACTGATCACATTCTGAACGTTCTGTCCGAATATCGCCAGAATTTCTTCCCAGGATACAGGCGTTTCATCTTCCTTCCATGAATCATAATCGGTAGCCATTGCCACTGCTGCATAAGGAATTCCCAATTCATTAGCCAATATACATTCAGGAGCTGTACTCATATTGATCATGTCAGCTCCCCATGATTGAAACATTCTCGATTCAGCCCTTGTGGAAAAACGCGGACCCTCTATAGTAATTATAGTCCCCTGCCGGTGCAGAGGCAGATTAAGGATATTCCCTGCTTCAATCAGTTTCTCGCGTAAAACTTTGTCGAATGGATCAGCCATAGGGGTGTGCTTCATATCATGCGGCTGAAATTCTTCATAAAAGGTGATTTTTCTGTGCCTTGTAAAATCGATAAACTGATCCGGAATGACCAGATCTCCCCTGCCGATATCGGCTCTCAGGCTCCCGCAAGCCGAGGTCGCCAGAATATGGGAACATTCAAGAAGTTTAACCGCATACAAATTAGCACGGTTGTTTACCTGGCTTGGCGGAATTGTATGATTTCTTCCATGCCTTGATAACAGAGCGACTCTGACTTCACCAATATTTCCGCAAATAAAATCCGAACTTGGATGGCCATAAGGGGTATCCATTTCAACTCTTTCCGAATTTTTAAGGATATCAGGGTCTTCGAGCCCTGATCCGCCGATAATCGCTATTCGTTTCATATAATATCAACTACTTTAAAAAATAATGAATAATGAATCAGTATTTTACAGTATACTACTTCTCAAGATCAATCATGGCCTGGACAGCCTCATCTGCTGAAATTCCATAAGAGATGATTCCTTCTTCGTGTCCACCCATCACGACTACCTTTTTATTTTCTGTTTTGGAGAGCTTCATAATCCGCCCAAGCTCAAAAGCCATTTCAGGAGTGCCATAAGCAACATTTTTTGCCGTGAAAGGCAAGATATTCAAGAATTTATCCCACAACGGACGATTATGAATATGAACTACTGCAGCAGCTTCGGGGATAGTCTCGTAAATCATAAAGTGACTCATCGATTCAGCGGAGGCAGGGATCAATCCTTTACACCAGATCATATTCGTAGCAGGATCACACTTTTCAACAATCGCATAATGCTTTGATTCAAGGTCGGGTAAATTACCCGTAGCCGATCCTGTGATATAAAATCTGTTGCTTCCCGCTATGCGGACTGAAATATTTCCAAAACCAATCCCGTCAGGATAGGCTCCAATCCATCCTTTCTCATAAAGAAATTTCCTCCAGTAATTAAGAGGTTCAAATATCTCCGGGGGAATATCAATTTCTACTTTATTAAAGTTGCAATTGAATTTGATATATCCTTCCTGATGCTTCTTCTCTATCATAGATTCTCAACTTATTTCTTCTAAAAGATAATCCTGCGCATTTATTAAAATGTTGTCGTTATTCAACCTGATTTCGAAATTCTTTTTCAGGGAATAATTCCAATATGCTCTTAAGGTTTGCCTTACAAATTCCACGTTCTGTAATCAATCCCGTTATGTACTTTGCTGGAGTCACATCAAAAGCCCAGTTAGCAACCGGACTTTCATCAGGTATGATTTTAACACATTCTATTTCACCTTTCACGTTTTCCCCTTCCATCCACCTGATCTCATCACCTCCCCTGTTTTCAATGGGGATTTCTTTGATTCCATCTTTCATTGTAAAATCAATGGAACTGGATGGCAGGGCCACATAAAACGGCACCTGGTTATCTGCAGCGCTTAAGGCTTTCAGATAAGTGCCTATCTTATTTGCCACATCTCCGGTTGAAGTGGTTCTGTCACTTCCTACTATACACATATCAATTAAGCCGTGCTGCATAAGATGCCCTCCCGTATTATCAGCTATTACTGTATGAGGTACTCCTTCCTGCAGGAGTTCCCATGCCGTCAGTCGTGCTCCCTGGTTTCTCGGACGGGTTTCATCTACCCAGACATGAACAGGGATCCCTTTATGAAATGCTTTATATATCGGGGCAGTAGCGGTTCCCCAATCAATACAGGCAAGCCAACCGGCATTACAATGGGTGAGGATGTTTACCTCTTCTCCCTTTTTATTTTTACTTATTTCTTCAATCAGGTCATAGCCAAAATTTCCAATCGCCTCAGACCATTCAATCTCACGGTTTTTTAACCGGTTAGCTTCTGCCAAAGACAATTCAACAGCTTCTTCTTTAGTTGGACATTTTAAAAGATTATCAATCAATTCATCGATCAAATTAGCCAGATTAACTGCGGTCGGCCTGGCTGATTTTAAATAACGAGCACCGGCATAAAGTTCATTCTTCCAATCGGTTCCTTTGAAATTTACTAATGAGAGATATATTCCATAAACACCTGTCACACCAATTAATGGGGCTCCCCGGACAATCATTCTATGAATTGCATTGAATGCATCATCCCTGGATTTCAGCTCAGCAATCCCGAAAGAGAAAGGCAGTTTTTCCTGGTCAATGACTTTAACAACAGATGAATTGTCACTATCTATCCAAATAGTATGATAATTTCTCCCGTTAACTTTCACATTAAATCTGAATCATAATTTTTCCTCTAATATAATAGGTTTTCATTTAATATTTGAGCATTGAAGCGAATTATATTTTCTATAATTTTCAATCTTGTTTTAAACAGCTAATAATGAACTTTAAAGTCCTTTAAATAACCGATTCAATTTATTTCCGGGAAAGAAGATATCTGGCAAGTTAAATTAATTTTTTAATCCTGAAAAATTTATAAAAAACAAGATGATGAAATTTTTTCTTTCTAATTGATAAAATCCAACTATTCGTAATTTAATGCAAGACATTTAATTAGACATTAGATTTAATATCTTATAAAATAATAAATTAGATTTTCAGATTGAAAAAATTCCATCTGAAGTATTTATAAATAGATTTATAAAATATTTGAATCAAATGTTCAAGTTTATAACGTTTTGTATATTATAAATGTTTTTAACAAAATTTTGGTTAAAAATTATATATATATTATCACATTTATATATTTATATACATTCTTTAAATTATACATCAATAGGTTAAATCATATTCTTCAATTTACGAATTGTTAATTAATTTGTAATATACATAATTACGATAAAAATATTTTTTTTAGAATTCTCTCCGGGTACTTTTGCATACATGAATTTCTAACAAACCGGTAAGTAGAAAATCTAACATTGCACTAAAAAATCAATCACAAATTAAAAATTCAGTTATGAGAAACAAGATTTCTTTAGCCAAATTAAAACCTGATATGCGAACTCGCTCGGGTTTAATTAAATTATCAGGCGCAGCCTTTTTTATTGTGTCAGTAGCCTTTTTCATCGCCAGTTGTTCAAAAGATGTAATAAAGGATCAATCAACCAATGCCCCTCCTATGCCTCTTGGCATCGTCTCCGTCATTCCTGCTGATCAGGCTGACACTGTTGAAATTAATCCGGTCATTTCAGTTACCTTTAAAAATGGGACGGCTGCCTCAGTAGTACAATCGGCAGATATTACTTTAAAGAACGGATCGACTCTTGTACCCGGGATGGTAACTTATTCCGGAATGACGGCAACTTTTACTCCTGGTTCAGACCTGATACCCGAAACCATGTATACCGTTCTGGTTGGTAAAGTTACAAAGAGCGGCTCGATCGAAGGCGATGACCATGAGGATAATTATTCATGGTCATTCAGAACCGGACACAACAGACGAAACCATGGACAGGGACCTTCTGTTGTTTACAGTTTTCCCGCTCGATAATGCAACTGCAGTCGACATAAACGTCACTTTGAGTGCCAAGTTTAGCAGCGAAATGCAATCCTCATCGGTGAACTCGTTGACATTCACTTTAAAACAAGGAACAACATCAGTAGCAGGCACTGTTAAATGTGATGATCAAAATGCCACTTTTAAACCTTCAAGTCCTCTTGCTGCCAATACTGTTTATACGGCAACTATTACAACCGGAGTTAAAGATGAAAGTGGACACTCCATGGACAGCAACTACAGCTGGAGTTTTACAACAGCAGGCAGCGGTACAACGGATACAACTCCTCCGACCGTGTCCTCCAGCATGCCAGCCAATAATGCTACAGGAGTGGCCGTGAGTGTAAAACCATCGGTTACCTTCAGCGAATCCATGAATGCTTCAACAATTGCGGCTTCGACGTTTACATTGAAGGCAGGCAGTACAACAGTAACAGGTACGGTAACCTATTCAGGAACGACCGCAACGTTTTCTCCATCCAGCGCTCTGGCTGCAAATACGCTTTATACCGGAACAATTACTACCGGTGCAAAAGATGCAGCAGGTAATGCTCTTGCGAGTGCATTTAACTTCAGCTTTACAACCGCTGCGGCTGCAGATGTAACTCCTCCGACCGTCACTTCCTCTGTTCCGGCTAACAATGCAACAGGTGTGGCAGTAAGCACAAAACCCACTGTAACTTTCAGCGAAGCTATGGATGTTTCCACTGTTAATGCCACTACATTTAGTCTCAAACAAGGAACGACTTCAGTAAGCGGAACAGTTGCTTTATCAGGGAACACTGCAACATTTACTCCGTCCAGCCCTCTTGCAGCAAACGCAACTTATACGGGAACAATTACCACCGGAGCTAAAGATGCTGCAGGTAACGCTCTTGCCAGTGCATATACATTTAGTTTTACGACAGCAGCCGCTGCTGATGTTACGCCGCCGACTGTTTCATCCGTCTCTCCGGCAAACAGCGCTACAAATGTTGCAACCAGGAGTAAAATAACAGCAAACTTCAGCGAAGCCATGAATGCTTCAACGATTACGACCTCGACCTTCACTCTGAAAGCAGGAAGCACTTCGGTGGCAGGTATTGTAACCTATTCGGGTACAACAGCTACATTTTCTCCATCAGCCGCTCTTGCAGCCAGCACTCTTTACACTGCAACGATATCTACCGGAGCTAAGGATGCAGCTGGAAATGCAATTGCAAGCAATTATTCATGGAGTTTCACGACTGCAGTGCCTGCTGACGTTACACCGCCCACCGTTTCAAGTATAACACCCGCAAACGGCACTACCGGCATAGCTACAAACAGCACTGTGAAGGTAACCTTCAGTGAAGCTATGACGACCTCCACAATCAATACTTCCAACTTTACTCTTAAAGCAGGGAACACAACAGTTGCCGGTACTGTAACCTATTCAGGTTCAACAGCTACATTTACTCCCTCTTCAGCTTTATCATCTAATACAGTTTACACTGTAACAGTCACAACGGGAGTAAAAGACGCGGCTGGTAATGCAATGGCAAGCAATTATACCTCGAGCTTTACAACCGCAGCCGCACTTGTATCCTTCTCGACCCAGGTATTTCCAATTATCCAGACGAAGTGCATGCCATGTCACAGTGGCAGCAGTCCTTCGGGAGGGGTGAGCCTTACAAACTATACTGAAGTCAAGGCTATCGGATCGAGGCTTGATAATTCTTCAATGTACTCAAAAATGGGTGTAACAACGGCTGAACAAACGATTATCAAAACCTGGCTTTCACAGGGATCTCTTAACAATTAATTCTTTAGATTCCGGATAGTTACCGGGAAATAACATCAAGAGGGGTTGTCTGTCAAGACAATCCCTCTTTCTATTTGATAGAGCCATGGAAGAGTGAGAAGTATTTCAACTTTTCAGAATCATTTGATGCTGACAGGTTAATCAGTTATCACTATTTGTTGAACACCGCATCAAATGCAACGACACTTGGCTGAAAATCAATTTTCTTCACATATTCACACGATTCGGCGGCTCCCATTTCCCTGTCCATTGCACTGTCTTCCCATTCGACAGAAAGAGGGCCGGAATAACCTATGTCATTTAATGCCCTGATGATTCTTTCAAAGTTAATTTTTCCACGGCCTACACTTCTGAAGTTCCAGAAACGACGGTTATCGCCAAAATCAATATGGCCTCCAAAAACGCCAACTGTTCCAGGATAATCGTTCCATGTCACATCTTTCATGTGAACATGGAAAATACGGTCACTGAATTCATAGATGAATCTCACATAATCCACTCCCTGGTAACCCAAATGGCTGGGATCGAAATTAAATCCGAAAGCCGGATGATAATTCACTGCTTTTAATGCACGTTTGGCGGTCTCGATATCAAAGGCTATTTCGGTGGGGTGAACCTCCAAAGCATATCTTACACCATAGCTTTGATAAGCATCAAGGATAGGTATCCATCTTTTGGCAAAATCCTTATATCCTTCATCAATCATTTCCTGTGAAACGGCAGGGAATGAATACAAATAGGGCCAGATCGAACTTCCTGTGAATCCTATCACCACATTCAGTCCCAGCCGTTTTGCAACTTCACCCGTTTTAATTATCTCAGCAGCGGCCCTTTGTCTGATTCCTTCCGGTTCTCCGTCACCCCAAACATAGGCAGGAAGTATTGCTTTATGACGGATATCGGGATTATCACAGACCGCCTGGCTGACCAGGTGGGTTGAGATAGCAACAAGTTTCAGTCCGTATTTTTTCATCAACTCCAGCTTTGCATCGCAATAAGGCTGATCTGCCTTATCAATTTCCATATGGTCGCCCCAGCAGCCAAGCTCCAGACCATCATAGCCGAATGATTTGGCTTTCTGAGCCATTGTTTCGAGAGGCAGATCAGCCCACTGTCCCGTATAAATGGTTACAAGTCTTTTCATTTTGAATAGATTTTATGATTCAGGAAATTTGATCCATTTCTGATTGTCATTGTATCCGGATTCAACAACTGCATCGATAAACTGCATTCCGCGGATTCCGTCTTCGACAGAAGGAAAGTCCAGCCATTCAGGTTTGGGTTCTTTACCGTTCATTTTAGCCCTTACGGTCAGCGAAAAATTACGATAGATATTGGCAAAAGCTTCGAGATAACCTTCAGGGTGACCGCCTGGAGTGCGCGTATTTGCTTTGGCGATATCACTCATATAGGCATTTCCGGTCCTGATTATCTCAGTGGGACGATCTGCCCATTTTACAAGAAGTGTGTTGGGTTCATGCTGATACCATTCGCACCCTCCTGTTTCGCCGTAAATTCTAATTTTAATGCCATTCTCCTCACCCGCTGCAATTTGTGTTGCCATCAGCACCCCCCGTGCTCCGTTATCAAAACGCAGCAGTGCAGCGCCATCATCATCAAGAAGGCGTCCGGGGACGAAAGTGTTTAGTTCTGCGCAAACTTCAGTTGTTTTAAGACCTGTGATGTATTCAGCAAGATGATGGGCATGTGTACCGATATCACCCATACAGCCCGCTTTGCCTGATCGTTTGGGATCAGTCCGCCATGATGCCTGAGGATTTCCCATATCTTCCTGTTTTGCAGAAAGCCAACCCTGGGGATATTCCACATAAATCCTTCTAATCTTACCGAAATCTCCCTGACGTATACGCTCGCGCGCTTCTTTAACAGCAGGATAACCTGAATAGGTATGAGTTAAAGCAAGAACAAGCCCGGTTTGATCGAGCTTTGCTTCTAATTTTTTTGCCTCATCGAGAGTAAAGGTGATAGGTTTATCGATGACGACATGAAAGCCTTTCTCAAGGGCCATCATAGCCGGATCGAAGTGAGCAAAATTAGGTGTCACAATGGTTACAAAGTCCATTCGCTCACCTTCCGGCAATTTTGCTTCATGTTCAAACATCTCCTTATATGTTTTGTAAATCCGGTTGTTGGGTAAAAAATAGGATTTGCCCGAGACCAGAGAAATTTCCGGATGTATGCTGAAACAACCGCAGACCAGTTCGATCTGACCATCCATTAAAGCAGCCAGACGATGGATGGCGCCAATAAAAGCATCGGTTCCTCCGCCCACCATCCCCATACGAAGTTTCCTGTTCATATTGGTATTTTGGTTTATTGTTAAGATAATTTATTTGGCATTAAAGTTACAAAACAAAATCTTATTTACCTTGCATTTCTTTTTCTGCCGTTTTATCATTTTGAAGGGAAATTTGGGCGTCCGTACATTTAAATAATTTTCCTTTTAATTTCCTGATATTATTTCCTGTTTATCTATACAATTTAGGGATATCAAAAAAGTCATCTTTCATGATTATATATTAAGTCACCCATTACAATATTATTAATCATAATTCAGATATTATGACCCTCAAAACACTTGTCTATGGTTTTTATATTATGATTACAATAGCTTGTAAAGGTAATACGGACTTAATACGGAGTTAATACGGACTTATCCCGGAGTTGGGAATTTAAATTTATTGTTAAATTTAGTCATTGAATATTTTTATTAAGTCTGAGGGGTTTAGCATAATGATAGTATAAATCAGGGGAGGGATTCAAGGGAGAATTGCGGATTATGAATTATGAATGTCGAAAGTACGGGATCAGTTCTATCGTGAAAAAAAGAAGGGAAATAGCGGGACTTAATTTACTTCATCATTAATAACATTAACGGCTGGTTGTTGATAACATTTTACAATTGTTTAATCCTGGGATTTTGTTTTGTGTTAAAAAATGCAATATTTGTCATCTGTGCGATTAAACAAAAAGAAATCCGGTTTCTGTTATTAACAGTTGCTGAATATTAGTCAAATAGCTATTGGAATCCTATGGCATTGAAAAAGAAAAAACGGTTAATAAAAATTATCAGAAATTTTATAATAGCGACTGCAATATTAGTTGTGGGTCTTGTGGTTTACAATGTCGGTTTTGAAATCAGAATCTGGTTTATAAACCGGTCAGAACTGAAGGATATTGCAGGGGTGGATAAACACAGTGCGGAGATTTTCAGAAAATTCGTCGATGAAATTGAAGAAAAGACGGATTGGGAGGTATCTGTTATCAGCGGACTAAGGACCAAGGAGGAACAAATTCAATTAAAAAGGCAAAATCCGCAAAACGCTGCCTCCAATAAAAGCCGTCATGTGATGGGCCGGGCGATTGATATAAATCTCTATAAACGTTCCGGACTCAAAAGGCTATGGCTGAAGAAGGCCAATTCAAAGGGTGAGTGGCGGCGAACAGGTGTTGTGGCAATAGCAAAAAAATACCATTTGCTATGGGGCGGGACATACAGGAACTATCACGATCCCGTCCACTTTGAGATACACTGATGATAGGCTATAGGCTGCAGGCTAAAGGCTTTAGGAAAATGAAAGAATTAAGAAATTAAGAAATGAAAGAATAACACCGAATATTCGGTCTGTTCCTTAATTCCTTAAATCTTCAAAACGCCTAAAGTCAATAAGACTTTTACTATCCCTTTTCTTCGTGGGCTTTTCCCGGAACAGGGACTACGTATTTGCTCATATCCATGGGACCGATTTCAAGTTTTTCGGGAAGATAATTTAGATCAGAGTTGTAGATTTCATCCCAGGTTGTTAAACCTCCTGTATAGGCTGATTCGCGTCCCATAACAGCGGTCAGGCAGGATATTGCAGTTCCTTCAGCCTGATTGATGGGTTTATTGTCACGGATATGATTGACAAGATCAACATGTTCGAGAACATATGGATTTGTCTGTTTGAACTCCTCTTTTTCTTTCGCAAAGTCAAATTTCCAGATAATATTTCCTTTCAGATCAGCAATATCCATTTTATCTACATTATTCATGGTACATGATCCTTTAGTCCCCTGAATAAACTCCGATACATTGTTTGCGCATCCGTCTATCTGACGGCACATACTGTGAACATGGATACCCCCTTCGTATTCGAAATCAGTGCTGAACATATCAAACTGGTCGCCTGACAATCTTCTCTGGCGGGCTCCGAAAGATACGGCTGTCAAAGGTTTCTTTCCAGAAAACCAGTTAAATACATCTATATTGTGAACATGCTGTTCGACAATATGATCGCCCGAAAGCCATTTCCAGTTCACCCAGTCGCGAACCATGAATTCCATATCGCTCCATTTGGGATCACGTTTCCTAAACCACAACATCGACTGGTTCCAGTAAACATTTCCCCCGACGATTTCACCAATCATACCGTTCTGGACTTGTTTGAAACCCTCAACATAATGTCTCTGGTGACGGCGCTGTGTTCCGGTGATCACACACAGGCCCTGTGATTCAGCCTTTTTTGCAGTAGTCATGATTGAGCGGGCTCCCGCGGGATCAACGCAGACCGGCTTTTCCATAAACACATGTTTCCCTGCCTCTACAGCGGCTTCAAATTGAGAAGGACGAAAGACCGGAGGCGTGGCCAAAATGACCAGGTCAATATCTGAAGCGATGACCTTTTTATAGGCGTCAAAACCTAAAAAGCACATGTTATCAGGAATTTCAACATTGAATTTTTCTTTTAATCCTTTTCTGCAGCCATCTATTTTGTCCTGAAACAAATCGCCAAGGGCAACAACCTGAAGATTCGGTCCCGCATCGAGGAAATTCTGGGCAGCGCCAGATCCGCGTCCGCCGCAACCTATCAGTCCGGCCTTCAGCGGTCTGCCATCCTTTGCCTTATCCATTAGATCAGGAATATAAAGTTCGGAAAGCGGCCTCAGGGGAATCATTTTCTCTTCCCCTCCTGAACAGGAAGTTAATATGGAGCCTGCTCCCATTGCACCTACAGCACCGACAACAGCAGCTCCGGTGAAAAACTCTCTTCTGGTTAAAGAATTCTTTTTATTCATTTCTTATTGATTTAATTATGGTTACTAATTTCAGGATCCCGATAGTTATCGGAAAACGAATTGCAGTTATAAATTTCACGAAATATGACGAATTGCACGAATTGTAAAGTAAGTCATTTTCACAAAATTATTCAAAGCGTTTTATTCTTTCATTTATTCCTTAATTCTTTCATTATTTCATTAGTAAGCTGTCCGGTTCGCAAACCACACGGAATCCAATTCCCTTGATATCCGAATACCACCAAATGCTCTTGGGCTGCTGGGGATCAGTCCTCAGCCAGTCACTTGTTCTGGTATAATCCCTTGCAGCAGATCTGACATCACTGGCATCAGAGGCATAATCTCCTCCGCGTACGACATGTTCGGTCCCTCCTGTGGGACCTTTGGGATCCTTCACAACAGCAGAGGTTTGGGAATAGGCATCATCGGCATACCAGTCCGAACAGAATTCCATAACATTTCCCTCTGTATTTTTCAATCCAAAAGGATTCGGTTTAACGAAAGAAGGCTCCTGGGTCTTGCCGTGAGAGTTAAGCATATAGACAACATAACTGTTTATCGTCGTTGTATCCGCACCGAATAATTTACTGCGTAATCCTTTTTTTGAGAATTGTTTAGGGCTGCCGGGGAAGAAATAAGGCGTTTCGGTTCCCGCACGGCAGGCATATTCCCATTCAGCCTCTGTAGGAAGCCTGTAATGTTTACCGGTAACTTTCGACAACCATTGGCAATAAGTGGTCGCCGCATAATAAGTCATAGTGATAGCCGGTCGTTTGCCTCCTCCCCATCCCTGGTCAGGTATACCAAAAGGCGGTGTGGGTCCTGTTATGGCATCGGGGGAATTGGCATTGTGTTTCATGACGAAATTGGGATCAATCCTTCCTTCCGACATTGTAGCTGAAAAGAAAGACCAATATTCATCCCAGCTTACTTCAGTTTCACCTATAAAGAAAGGAGAAACCGTAACAGTGCGTACCGGACCTTCATCTTTCTTTCTGAAGGATTCCGTAGTCAGGGCTTCCCATTTTAAATGTTCCTCCCTTAACGGCAATCATATTGAATGCTACAGTAGTATTGGGTATCTGTTCAGTGTAATTTTTAAAGGTGTCTACTTTAGCCGGTTCAGTGAATTTATTGAGCACTCCTGCATTTGTAAGAGGAATTTCCTTCATTTTCTCGTGTTTATAATTCGGATTGTAATGCCCGGCATCCAGATGACAGTTAATACACTGCAGATTAAGCTTCTCTGCATTTTTCTCATAGTACATATGAGCCGTTCCTCCCTCGGTTGAAAGCCCTTTGGAGTAAAGGTTCCCATGACATTCGATGCAGGATTTATTGTAAACAATCTTAACAGCATGTTCAAGTGTTCTTTTGCTCTCCCAGTCAAATAATTTGTGATTCCTAAAATAAAAGCCGAACAGGTCCTTCAGTCCGGTTTTTGCCTTTTGGTAAAAATATCCCGGATCATCCCTGGGAGGAAGGTGACATTCCACACAATGAACATTGACCCCGCTTTTATTATAAAAATGAGAAGATTTCTTCCATGTATCATCAGCCAGTGTATGGATGTGACAGGATTGGCAATATTTATCGGTCGATGTTTTTTTTATCTCATTTGAGGTGAGGATAAGAAGGATAAGGCAGGCGAATACTCCTGCAAAGAAGGTTATCCAGGACCATCGGAACGATTTTGATTTGGGTGACATTCAAAAAATATGAAATATTAGTTAAGAGATATGAGTTTTATTGTAATAAAATAATTCTGGTTTAGTTGTCAAATGTAATAAAAAATTCACCAATAGTGATACATATTAAACACAACGATTATTAATTAAAGAATTAAAAAATGAAGGAATTAAAGAATAATAGAAATCGGATATTTGGAGAATTTATGTAATATCGTGATTAAAATTTTCAGGATATATGTCAATTTATACAAATTCAGAATATCTGAGCAAAAATAAGTCATGGCATGTTGAGGATTCTCCGTGGAAAGCCAGGCAAATCTATCGTTTAATTACAAACAACAATCTCCAGAATGATTCACTTACGATGTGTGAAGTCGGATGCGGAGCCGGTGAAATATTGGTACACTTATCCAACCAATTAGAACCCGATTGCCGGTTTATTGGTTATGACATTTCTCCTCAGTTACAGGATTTCTGGAAAGAGAGAGAAAGTGACAGAATAAAGTTTATGTGCAGGGATTTTCTGGAAACAGGCGATTATTATGATGTTTTGATGTTTATAGATATTATCGAACATATTGAGGATTACATTGGTTTTCTGAGAAAAATAAAAGACAGAGGCAATTATAAAATATTTAATTTCCCTTTGGAAATATTTGCCCTAAAGGCTCTGTTAGGTCACAAATACCTGGAAAGCCGCTCTAAATACGGACACATACATTATTTCAACAAGGATATCTGTCTGGCTCTTTTAAAAGAACTGGATTTTGAGATTCTGGATTATTTTTATGCACCGAGTGCCATTGAATTATCATCAACCAGTACAAGCATTTCTGTTTTATCTAAAATGGCTAAGTTCCCGAGGATGATATTATCAAAATTCAGCACTGATCTGACTGCAAAATTGCTTGGAGGATTCTCATTGTTTGTACTTGCAAAATAGCATGTAAAATCTCGTCTCAAATCAAGTAAAAAGCCTCGTTCTGCCTTCAAGTTCCTTCAATGTTTTGGTCAGAACATTGCTGTCTTCCACGACCTGGTAATCAAACATACCAACACAGACAAAGTCGGCGCCCTTTTCAAAGGCATATTTCATACCCACTTCGGGTTTTATCGCTCCTGCAGCAAGGATTTTATAAGCGATCCATTTTTTATTTACTGTTTCCATGAATTTTGCCGTTCCTTCAGGATCCCGGCTCCAGTAATTATCAAGATTGTTATTAATGACATTGATTTTTGGCTCATCCGCCTGCCATGACCAGTAGTTGTGGTGGTGAAAGGTTTTCATATAAAAATCGACCGGATAGCCTTTTTCTTCCATTGTCCTGGCTACATCAATCTCATGTCCTCCCACACCAAGAGGGATGCCTTTATTATGAAAATAATTGAACCATTTTTCAAAAAGGTCTACCCTTCCCTGGGCTATCCATCCATCGGCAATATTTCCCTGGATGAAAATAGCCTTGGCCCCGTTATCGATAGCCATTTGCGGATTTGTGATCACATCCTCCGGTTTGGGATAAGTCTGTGCAATCCATTGAATTTTGCCTCCCTGTCTCCAATAACGGCTCAATGAATGAATCGTATCCTCTGCCGTTCTCAGGATGGCTGAATTGATCCCGCAGGCCTCACACAGTCTTAAAGTTTCCCATATTTTTTCCTGTGTAAAATATTTTTTCAGCAGCTCCGACACATAGATCAGGTCACGTGAGTGGGCAAAGCCGGCGACCAGGTTCCCCCCGCAGATCAGCCGGCTTACTTCGAGATTTCCTATCTTACCAGCCGGAACCTTTTCCTTAAGATCGGTAAGGCTGGCGAAATTCCTCGTTTTTGTCGAAGCAGATGATATGGCATTCACTTTAAGGTCTTTCTCCTCAAAACTCTCATAACCGAAATTCTTCAGTACGGCATAAGAGAATCCTCCCATCACAGGCAAAGTGATCAGGTTCTTCAACACCCTTCTCCTGTCAAGCCTGGGGAGATCAGAAAAATCAGGATTATCGGTTTTCGGGACTTCAATAGACCCTTTTTTCTGAATTGGCGCCGGAATGATATTTTTCTTCTTAAAAGGGATCAGATTATCCATTCCGTACATCCAGTCAAGAGGAACTTTGGCCAGCAATATGAGCAAAAACATCTCGATAAGGTTCTTATTCACCCATATATAACTGCCGTCTGCAGGCATTCCGTCCATGAGTCCCACAAACGGAGGTCTGGCAATGTAATATAACAGCAGTAAGGCAGCCCCGGCCCAAGCGGAAATCCGTGTAAATAATCCGAGAAACAATCCCAGTCCGATCAAAGTGAGCCCCCATACGTTGAGGAAATCAGCAATGGAAAGCATAACGGGATTCAGAGCGATCGCTTTAAATATACCTGAAAACCACCAGGTCGATTCGAGCAGGAAAGGGCCTGAACTCCAGGCAGAATTGACTGCTTTTGTGATACCTTCGTAAAGGAAATGCCATCCTACCAGGATTCTTAATGTGCTGAGGAGCCACGCGGGAATTTTTACCTGATTCTTCATATTTAGCGGATATAATTTGGAAAATTCAACATCATTTGCAGATAGAAGCCCAAATTTAGTGAATTTCAGATGATATATTTTACAATTAATCCGGTTTTGTTCTATTTTTACATCATCCGAAAGGATGAACCAAAGTAAAACCATTCTAAACAACCTTTATTATGAAATTCAGGATTTCAATTCTTTATTTATTATTTCTCTGCTGGTCCTGTGGTCCCAGGACTGTCATGGTTATGAATCCCTATAAAGATGTCAACTGGGTAAAAACAAACCGTTACAAGGCTAATTTCCACATGCACACCACCAACAGCGACGGAAGCCTGACGGCTGATTTTGCTGTGGATACTTATGCACAGAACGGATATAAAATCATCGTTATCACTGACCACGATGTATTGACATGGCCGTGGACAGGATTTTCAAAGATCAAACCTGACTGGAAAGACCGCAACCCCGATTCAATGCATGTGCTCACTTTCCCCGGCATTGAACTGGATGATCCTCATCACAGGGGATTGTTTTTCGCTCAGGTCCCCGGCAAGGTATATGACCTGGATTCAGCTCTGCAGATAGCCCGGGATTCTTCTGCCCTCATGATCATGAATCATCCCGGCCGTTACTGGAAACTGAAAAAGAAATATACTCCAGGTGAAAGATTCTCTCCCGAATGGTATGTGAATTACCTGGAGAAATACCCTGAAATTGTCGGGCTCGAAGTATATAACCGTCCCACAGATTCGAATCCTTTTGACCGTATTCTTTGGGATGAAGTGCTTACGCGCACCATGCCCTCACGGCCTGTCTGGGGCTTTGCAAGCGACGATATGCATGGAAAGAATCAGATGATGGGGAACTATGAATTCATGCTGATGCCTGAGCTTACAATCCCAGCGCTGAAAACAACCATGAAATCAGGAGCATTTTATGCAAGCAACGAGCGAGGGCATAGCGGACAAGCGCTCGCACCCAGGATCGATTCAATCAAAGTTGACAAGGACAAGGCTTTGATCAGGGTTTACGCCCGTGATTACAAAACCATCCGGTGGTTCTCGGGAGTCGCAGGGACTGACAGTACACGGAAAAGCAATGCAGTGGGAGAAGGCGATATGTTCCCTTACGGTAAATTCAAAAAATCCTATGTCCGTTTTGAATTGAAGAACGATAAGGGGACAACGATATCACAGCCCTTTGGATTTAAAAATTCCACGAATTGAGTTTATTGATCATGAGATTGAATAGGAGAATATTCGGAAAAGTGTTTCTGAGGGTCATTCTTTCAGGGATCATTTTGTTGCTGTTATCCTGTGCGCAACAGCCGGAATCAATTCCGAAACTTCGGGATGATCTTTCCTCGAAACTCCTTAATGCGCCTGCCGATTTCTTCAGCAAGCCTGAAAAATACCTTGAATGGCAGACCGGGAACATGCTTGATCTGGCTGAAAATGCCCTATTAAAATATCCTCCGCAGAAAGACGAACCGATGGAGAGGCATATGGCATTGATGATGCTCGATGCGGTTTTTCATGATGCCTCGGCTCCTTACCGGCCCTCTGTGCAGGAATTCCATAAAAGAAGAACGTTCCATGCGCTGGAAGAAATGAAGAAAACCAAGGTGAAGAAAGGTGCTGTGATCTGGAAACTTTACGATATGGGTACAGTGTTCCGCACCAAATCCGTAACCGTTGCCTGCGATTTGATCAGGGGAAAATCGGCAAAGTCTGAGCAATTTATGATCCCTGACAGCCTGATGAATGAAATCATCCGTCAGTGCGATATCCTTTTTATCAGCCACAATCACCAGGATCATGCCGATGCATGGGTCGCCCAAAGATTTATTGAGCAGGGCAAACATGTTATTGCTCCTGAAGAGATATGGAAAGACAGTCTTTTTCACAGCAAAATAACGCACCTGGAACCGCAAATTGATAAGGTTCAATATGTGCCTGCCCATTCGGGAAAAGTAAATCTTGAAGTCGTGATTTATCCGGGACACCAGGGAACTCTAAACGACAATGTCACTTTGGTCAGGACTCCCGAAAATATTACCGTTTGCCAGACCGGCGATGAATCACTGGATGAGGACTTCGCATGGATCGATAAAGTGCATGAACATTTCCCCGTCGACGTGCTGATCCCCAACTGCTGGACTCCTGATCCTTTGCGGGTGGCAAAAGGATTTAATCCCAAACTGATCATTCCCGCTCATGAAAATGAGTTGGGACATACCATAGATCACCGTGAAGCTTATATGCTGGATTACTCAAGATGGAATACTCCATATCCGAAGGTGATCATGATATGGGGAGAATCATTTCACTATTTGCGTTAACCAGATAACTTTAATAATACCGACATGAAAAACAACATTTTGCGACATTTAATCCTTACCGTTGTCCTTGCGGCCTTTCTTTTTGATCCGGCACAGGGGCAGAAAAAAGAGATTAAAATCTTTGTCAATACAGACCTTGAAGGGATCAGCGGAGTTTACAAATTTGCTCAGACAAGGGAGAAAGACACTCCCCTGAACATACAGGCCTGTGAATATTTCATGGGTGATCTTGCGGCTGTCATTCACGGACTGCGCGATGGCGGAGCCACACAAATTATTGTTCTTGACGGTCATGGCAACCAGGCTGTTATACCTCACCTGATGGATCCCGGAGCCACATGGATCACAGGCCAGCCCAAAAGAGGACGCATGCTTGACAGCACTTTTGCGGGTATGTGCCTGATCGGGTTTCATGCCATGAACGGCACCCCGGACGGAGTATTAAATCATACCCAGTCATCTTTGACCGAGCGCAAATACTGGTATAACGGAGAGGAGTGGGGCGAGATGGCTCAAACTGCCGCCATGTCTGGTTATTACAACGTTCCTCCCATAATGGTTTCGGGAGATGAGGCCACCTGCCGTGAGGCCCATAAATTCTTCGGCGAAGATATCGTGACTGTTGCCACAAAGAAAGGCCTTTCAAGGGAAGCCGCCGAACTGTATCCTTTTGAGGTAACACGCAAAGCCCTTTATGAAGGAGCAAAAAAGGCCATGGCACAAATATCAAAATGCAGGCCTTTCAAGCCTCAGCTACCTCTGAAGGCAAAAGTACAGTGGATCAATGCCGATAAACAGGTCCAGACCAAAGATGGTGTTGTGACCGATGTGAGACGCGTTACCAATTTTTAAAGCCTAAATCACAGGCAATGAAAAAACCTCTTTATCGGGCCTGGGCAAATATGTGAGAAAAATTCTGAATGTTTAATTTAAATAGAGTACAAATGAAAAAGAAAATCGACTTAATCAGACAGGTGACAATACTGTTCCTGGCAATTCTGGCAGTATCATTGAATCCTGCTTCAGCACAGAAAAAACAGATGAAGATCTATGTCAACACTGACCTTGAAGGGATCAGCGGGGTCTTCAAATTTGACCAGACAAGAACCAAGGATACTCCCCTTAACATCCAGGCCTGCGAATACTTTATGAGCGATCTCGCGGCCGTCATTCACGGATTACGCGACGGCGGGGCAACACAGATAGTTGTTCTGGACGGTCACGGAGGACAGGCCGTTATCCCTCATTTAATGGATCCCGGAGCAACCTATATCACAGGGCATCCAAGACCCGGTCCCCTGACCGAACTCGACAGCACATTTGTCGGTATGTGCATGATTGGTTTCCATGCCATGAACGGCACTCCCGACGGGTGCTGAACCATACCCAGTCGTCGAAAACCGAACACAAATACTGGTATAACGGTGTCGAATGGGGCGAGATGGCACAGAATGCAGCTATTGCCGGGTATTACAATGTTCCGCCCATCATGGTATCCGGAGATGTAGCCACCTGCAGAGAGGCGCATAAATTCTTCGGCGACAATATTGTGGCCGTTGCCGTAAAGAAAGGACTCTCAAGGGAAGCCGCCGAGCTTTATCCTTTTGAAGTGACCCGCAAAGCACTTTATGAAGGCGCCAAAAAAGCCATGGCACAGATTTCCAAATGCAAACCTTTCCAACCTCAGCTTCCCCTCCAGGCCAAAAAACAGTGGCTTGATGCTGACAAAAAGGTCCAGACCAAAGAGGGTACCGTAACTGATCTGCGCCATGTTCTGGACTTTTAGGGAAAAAAGGCATTAGACATTAGGATTCAGGCAATAGGCAAAAAGGGCAAACTATGAGTTACGGATTTTATCCCAAGAATTCGGGATTCATCGTTCATCATACATCACTCATCACTCAAACCTTTAGTCTATTGCCTACAACCTCATTCTTAATCCTTTGATATTTATTATTGAAAATTCGTGTAATCCCTGATGAATATTTCGTAAACCTTGAAACTTTTTCATCAGCATATCACCAAATCACTGCGTCAGCACATCGACACATCTTTTCATAAGTTATTTTAAAATGCTCAATTGTTAGGATTGCTGGTTCCTGAGAACAAAACGTATCCTGCTCAACATTTTTCCCGCAATCCTTACTATGGCTTTGTTTTTGTGTATCCTTATACAAAGCTCATTAAACTTAAGCATTAAAGCGGGGGTCTCTTCGTATGGCCACCCAAGATGCATCTGTCAACATTATCTTCAGATCCTATCTACCCTTAAGAATTATCTTCCCACATCCCTGATCCGCAACAAAAAGGTCATGGCCGTCATTAATCTTATTCCTGGAACAAATAATAAAAGGATAAAATTATTCTTATATTTTTCAAACATAACACCTTTGCATTCATTCAGAGTTGTATGGCTGCTCTTTCATTGCTTTTGGCGTTGAAACCCTATCAACGAGGTAAACAATAGATTTGTAATTGATCCCGCTATGCAGGCTTAACCCGATTTCGCAGGTGCGGCTGGTGGAATAACCCTGTTTTACGGAAGGAGGCAATTGGGCTTTCAATTCGCGCAGTCCGTGTTTGTTCAGCTCGGGGAAGGTGAAACCCCTGTCGCCTGCAAAACCGCAGCAGTTTGTTTCGGGAACAACCACTTCCCTTGCGCATAAACTTGCAAGGGATACAAGCTTCCGGTCAATCTCCATCTTTTTGGCACTGCATACAGGAAATACCGAAATCGTCTCCTCAATTGGGGTAATATCGAGATGCGGTACGAGGTATTCCAGAATAAATTCGACAGGTTCATAAAGTTTCAGTTCTCCCTTCTCCTTTCCCCCTCCTCCGTTCTCCGTTCTCCCTTCTGCGTTCTCCGGTCTCCGGTCTCCAGTCTCCGTTCTCCCTTCTCCGTTCTCCGGTCTCCGTTTTAGCTCCATATTCTCCTTCATGGTGTACAGGCAGGGGCTCATATCGCAAAGGATCGGATATTCGCCCTCGTTGCTTGCTTTCCACAGAGCCGCTTCCAGTTCCTTTGATTTTTTCAGTCCGGCCTCTTTGTAGCCTTTGCTCAGGAATGCCATTCCGCAGCATAGATTGTTCATCCCTTCAGGCCAGATAATCTCAAAACCGCCTTTCTTTAAAAGTTGCCTTATTTTTTCGGAGAGTTGCACTTCCTCATGGTCATATTTTGATAAGCCCATTGACCTGTTGATACATGAGGGAAAATAGACAACCTTTTTATTATTAAAATATTGGAAAGAGGGATATTCTTTCATTCCTTCATTCCTTCTTCTCCTTTCTCCGGTTTCCGGTCTCCGGTCCCTCTCCGGTCTCCAATTCTTTAATTTTTTGTGCTCCTTTCGGCATCCATGGATTCCATTGAGGGATATTATTGCCTGATATTTTCCTTATGCCTCCGGCAATTGATCCCATCATTGAGGTGCCTAAAATCGTATGGAATGCATTGACAATTGATAGACCCGAGCGGGCTGCAGATGTAATGAAAGACATATGATTGGCTATCCACATTGCCCTTTTTGCCCCTCTTTTTGAAACATCCTTTGATCGAAGCTCTTTGATCATTTTTCCTGTATCGATCTTTACCGGACAGGTAATGGCACATAATCCGTCAGTGGCACAGGTTTCATTTCCTGAATAGCGGTAATCACGCACCAGTGAGGCAGCTATATGAGGCTCCTCGCCGCTTCGTTTCAAACGGTTAATTTCACGATAAACAGCTATACGCTGTCTTGGGGAAAGAGTTAGCTCAGCCGATACACATGATGGTTCACAGAAGCCGCACTCAATGCATTTATCCACAATTTCACTTGCCACAGGCAAAGGCTTGAGATTTTCAAGATGAGATCGGGGATTGGAATTCAGGATTACACCCGGATTCAGCAGGTTTTTCGGATCAAAAACAGCCTTGATCTTTTTCATCAGTTCCAGGGCTTCGGTCCCCCATTCCATTTCGACAAAAGGCGCCATATTACGGCCTGTTCCGTGCTCCGCTTTCAGCGATCCGTCATATTTATGCACAACAAGCGAGGTCACATCATTCATGAAGTTTTCATACCTCCTGACCTCTTCTTCAATACCGAAATCCTGTGTAAAAACGAAATGAAGATTCCCGTCGCGCGCATGACCGAAGAGCACCGCTTCATGATAGCCATGCTTTCTGAAAAGTTCCTGCAAATCTCTGACGGCTTCAGCAAGACGGTCGATAGCAAAAGCTACATCCTCAATTATTACAGTGGTTCCGGCTTTCCTTACCGCTCCCACTGCCGGGAATAATCCTTTGCGGATCTTCCACAATCGATTATACTCCGAAGGGATATCGGTAAATGAGACGGGTAGTTCAACAGTTATATCCGCAATAGATTTTTTAACCCTGGCGATCTGTTCATAAAGCAGTTCCTTTGAAACGGCCCTTGTTTCGACAAGAAGAGCGGTAGCTCCTTCACTCAGGGATTTCAGATCAACACCAATACCCTGTTCATCTTCCATTGAACGCAGTCCTGCCCTGTCTATCAGTTCAGTGGTGGATACAGGTTCTGTTTTCAGTATGGGGATGGCTTTGCATGCATTTTCAATATCAGGGAAAATAATCAACGCGGTGGCTTTGAAAGGATGTTCAATAACAGTATTGTAGGTGATCTCTGAAATAAAACCCAGTGTGCCTTCCGAGCCGATCATCAGGTGTTCGATAATATCGAAAGGATCGGTAAAATCGACCAGTGCGTTGAGGCTGTAACCGGTCGTATTTTTGATCTTGAATTTGCGGTGAATCCGTTCTTCAAGAGCTTTATTCACTTTTACCGAATCGACAAGCTCTTTCAATTGTAAAATCAGGTCAGGATGGCTTTGGAGAAAGTTTTGTCTGCTCTCTGAATCAGCTGTATCGAGCAGAGTGCCATCCCGTAAAATGATTTTCATTCCGGCCACTGTCTTGTAAGAATTATCAGCTACACCGCAGCACATACCGCTTGCATTATTGGCCGCAATCCCTCCTATCATGGCGCTATCGATAGAGGCCGGATCAGGTCCGATCTTTCGGCCATAGGAAGCAAGCAGATTATTAACCGCTGTTCCTCTCAACCCGGGCTGGAGCCTGATCTTTTTCCCTTCTTCAAGTATCTCGTATTTTCTCCAGTAATCGCCTGCAATTACAAGAACAGAATCCGATATCGCCTGTCCTGATAAGCTTGTACCGGCAGCCCGAAATGTGACAGGCAGATTGAGACGGTCGGTTTCACGTAAAATCAGGGAAACTTCTTCGTCATTTTTAGCCTTTATCACCAGTTTGGGAATAAGCCTGTAAAAGCTGGCATCGGTTCCAAATGCCAATGTATGTAAAGGATCATGGAACATCCTTTCAATTTCGATAGTGCCTGATAAGCGATTATATAAGGTGAGATATCTGCCTGTAAGCATAATTTAATGTTCAATGTACTATGAGAAAACCGTGGATCTGTTATGCAAAGATATTAGCTGTTTCCCTATAACCAACATAATCTTCAACAAACATTCCCAAAACTGCTAAATTGGTCGCCAGGATTTATTCCTCTTTTCCGCACCGGATTAAGCAATCGGAAGAATAATTCTTTTCCCTTCACAAAGCGATTTCACCCGAACTTCTCTGTTCCAGGCTCGTATCAGGTCCATAATTACAACACAATTTATAAAGTATATAAACACTATTATTGCACTGATTAGTGGAGTAATAGTGGACAAATAGTGTACATATAGTGTATAAAGTATGGTTGTGGTATTGTGATAATAATAAATTGAAAGGAATTTGGAAGGGGGTTGAGGATAGAGTGGATTCTTTCGTTTTTTAGGTTTGGAATAGGCACTGGCTTGTTATTTATCAGCAGTCAAATACGGTAAACACTTTCATTCAATTTACACTATTTACCTAATTGTATTAATATTGTACCGAATTAATAAGGCTTTGAGCCGGTGTTAAGATATGTCATTAAAACCTGATTTTACGGATAAAAGAACGCTTGAAAAATATTCCTCAGCCAGTACGCTGTCGGATATGGAGATTTTTGTTTTTCCCGAACTGTTCTATCCCCTTGTTATTGCAAACATTATGAGCCCGTTGATCTGGAAATGGCGGGATGATGAATGGTTTAAGGATATACATAAGAAGTCTTTCAATTACAAAGTCAACCGGATCAAACAATACATTATGGATCATTATGTATTTAACCTTGATCTTGAGACCTGGGGACTGACAAGTAAAGAAAAGGAACTTGAACGGTTTAAAGATTATATAGATGGGGATGTTTTATCCCGTTCGAATGCCCTCTTTGGTTATGAAGGAGATAAATACTATTTCGATATCGATATCAGGCGGCATTTCGGACTGGATAAATATGACACGAATATCATTCCTTACTGGAAGACTGAGACAATTGAGGCCATGACTGCTTTTTGTCACAAAGAATCTTTTCAAACCGGGGCAGGAGAATGCGTTTCCTTATCAGCCTTATATGCAGCTGCTCTTTTTATAGTCGGAGGGATACCGCTGGAAAACATCTTTTTAATGGGTACACCTTTGCACTCACAGAATTTTATTGACATTCATGAGGGAGTCCTGACCAATAACCGAAGGATCATGACCAAAAGAATGTGGTTTAATGGCACTGCTGTTTCTACAATGGCACGCAGGGCCCTTGAAAACGAAAAAGTAACCTTTGTTTCCCATGTCACCGGCTATATTCATCATCTGTATGAAAAGGCCACCATAAACAAAAAGTCTTATTTGCATTTTTCACACAAATTAAGCCATTTTCTCACGGCGTCACTCTCTATAGAACTTTTTATCAATTTTCTGCGCTATCATATGGATTTTAAAAAGTGCTTTCAGTACATGCACTTTATGAATACCCACAATTACTTTATACCGCTCGAAATTCTCTTTGAATATGAACATTCAACCAAATATGTATTTTCTGAATCTTCCTCTGATCAGTTGCTGAACGAAATGGAAGACGAGGAATTTCTTCTTGTTCCCCTGGAGGATCGGATTATTTTGCAGGATGTTGAAACCTTTCTCAGGGAAAACAAACATGCAACCGCGGATGATGTGGAGAAATACTGTATCAGTCTTGCAAAGGAAACAACAAAGATAACCGAAGAGAATATCAGAATGTTATTCAACGATCTGCGTAAATTTTTAAAAGTCGAACCCCGGCTTCCTTCTTCTGATAAAATATTCGTGGAAAGCGAATCACTTGATATCAATAATAATCAGTCGCGCAGTGAAATTCTCCGGTTGATTCAATCAAAGGCAGTTGAAAACGAGACGGCTTTACTGTCTTTATATACATACAGGGATATGGAAAATACAGACTGGAGGCCCTTCATCAAAGCAGCAATGGAAAGAAATCCTGTTTCACTCGCGGAGTTTAAAGGCAAAACGGCTGGACAGGTCTATGACCTTCTGTCTCATATGCCGGACGAATCGATTTACGATGCACAACGACTTGCACAACCCGATGAAGTATGGAATTTCAGACAGGGCGATGGTATCGAAAAAGCAATTCTTTTTGCAAATTTTTTGCGAAATGAATTAAATGAAAAGAAGTTGACACTTATTGTTAACTCAGATAAAGTCTTGCTGTTAACAATGAAAGGCACATATAAATTCCTTTCGCACAAGAATATGCATAAGGATATTGATTTATCGGACTATTAATCCCGATAATCAGATAATTATCGGATTGGGATCTTAATCCATAATTATTGACTTTAGACTGCAGTCCAGAGATTTGAGTGATGAACGATGGATGTTTAATATAATTTATAACTCATAGCTTTCTCCTGTTGCCTGATAACTAAAGTCTGTTTTAATCTTTAATTCTTAATTTATTTATCGTATATTGTACAGGGAAGGTAATGAATTATGAGTTATGAAAGTTTTATTCTTTAATTCCTTAATTCTTTAATTCTTTAATTTTCTAAGATGATTGTATCATTTAAAATCGATTATCAGACCATCTGGGGAGAAAAGCTCTATGTAGGGGGTTCCGCTCCTGAGTTTGGCGGGTGGGTCCCATCCAAAGCCATTGAGATGAATAACCATTACCCCGGAGAATGGGAAATCGAGTACAATGGACTGTATATCCCAAAACTCGAATACAAGTATCTCCTGAAGGATGCGAACGGAAAAGTGCTATGGGAATGGGGAAAACCAAGGATTTTGGAGATCGATGAAACAATCTGTGAGGAAGTGAGAGCACGTGATTTCTGGCGCGCTCAGAAAGATCTTGATAATCCGTTCTACACTTCAGCCTTCACAAAGGTCCTGATGCGAAGAGAGAAGCACGAAAAATCTCAGCAAAGTCCTCTTCCAAAAAGAACATTGAGGCTTCAGTTGCACTATCCAAAAATAAATTCCGGGTACAAATTTTGTGTGCTTGGAAACCAGGACATATTGGGTAACTGGAAAGAAAGTGAAGCCATAATTATGGATGATTCCGATTTTCCGTTATGGCGTACAGATATCGATGCGGATCAAGTGAAATTTCCTTTACAGTTTAAGTATGCAATTTATGATCCGGCAACAAAGCGTGTAATATCTTGGGAACAAGGCAGTAACAGAACTATCCGTGATTTCGTCTGTAAATCTCCGAAAAGCATTAAAATTCACACCGACGAAAAGTACCGTCACATGGCTGGCCATTGGAAAGGTGTGGGAGTAGCTGTCCCTGTTTTTTCACTCCGGACTGAGAATAGCGGCGGAATTGGCGAATTCCCGGATATCATCAAATTGATTGACTGGGCGAAAAAGACACGTATAAAACTGATTCAACTCCTGCCTGTAAATGACACTGTTGCTACCCATACCTGGCTTGATACTTATCCGTATAAATCCGTTTCATCAATTGCTTTAAATCCTGATTACGTCAATATCAATAAAATAGGTGTACTTGAGGATGAAAATCTTTTGATAGGTTTTGTGAAAGCCCTGACCGGATTTAATTCGCTTGAAACTGTTCATTATGATGAAGTCCACAAGGTTAAGTCGAAATTTTACAAATTTATCTTTGATCAGCAAAAGGATCTGATCTTCAAGGATCCTTCTTTTCTGAAATTCATCGAAGAGAACGGTGAATGGCTTGTCCCTTATGCTGCTTTCTGTTATTTGAGGGATAAATTTGGCACGGCGGAATTCACTAAATGGCCGGATTATGCAGTTTATAATAAGCAGGCAATCATGGATCTCTGTTCTCCTGAAAAAGATCATTATACGGATATCGCCATTCATTATTTTATCCAATACCATGCCCATAAGCAGTTAAGTGAAGCTGCCGCCTATGCAAGAAAAAACAGGGTGGTTCTCAAGGGAGATATTCCTATCGGCATAAGTCCAAACAGTGCAGATGCCTGGATCTATCCCGACCTCTTTAATCTTAACCAACAGGCTGGTGCACCGCCTGATGAGTTTTCTGACCTTGGACAAAACTGGGGGTTCCCGACTTACCGCTGGGAAAAAATGGCCGAAGACGGCTATTCCTGGTGGATCAGGCGGCTGAGGCGTATGTCGCTCTATTTCGATGCCATTCGCTTCGATCATATTCAGGGTTTTTTCCGTATCTGGGAAATCCCCAAAGAACAGGTACATGGCATGATGGGGCACTTCAATCCTGCCTTACCTTACACACGCGATGAAATATTGGACAAAGGAATTCTTTTCAACGAGGAACGTTTTACAAAACCATATATCCGTGAATATTTCCTTAGAGAATTGTTCGGCGATGAAAAAGAAGAAGTCAAAGCCAAATACCTGTCCGAATACGAGCCAGAAAAATATAATATGAAAACTGAGTTCAATACTCAGAAAAAAATCTGGAACTATTTTGAAAAACATAAGGTCGGAGGTGAACTCTCAGGGAAAGAAACACGTATCCGCGACGGACTTTGTTCGCTGGTTAGTGAAGTTCTCTTTCTGCGCGATCCGAAGCGCCCCTCCTGTTTTCATCCCCGTTTTGACTTTCAGGACACCAATTCCTACCTGAATATTAAAGACGATTTAAGATATTGCCTTGACGATCTTTACATAGAATACTTTTTCGGAAGAAATGAACAGTTGTGGAGAAAGCAGGCCACAACCGTTCTTACAGCTTTATCAAGGGCAACCGATATGCTGATTTGCGGAGAAGATCTTGGAATACTCCCCGAATCCGTTCCTGAAGTCATGAGGGAATTGAACATCCTAAGCCTTGACATCCAGAGAATGCCCAAAAATTCTACTGATGATTTCGCCAATCCTTCAGATGCCTCTTATCTTTCTGTTTGTTCCACATCAACCCACGACACCTCGTCGCTGCGCGGGTGGTGGGAAGAAGACAAAACTGTCAGCGAAAGATATTTCAGAACCATATTGGGTCAGGAAGGTAAATTCCCGGAGAAAATGGAACCCTGGTTAGCACGTGAAATAATCTTCCGGCATCTTGCTTCACCTGCCATGTGGACTATTTTCCCTATTCAGGACATACTTGCAATGAATGCAAAACTTAGATACAACGATGTCAGGGGAGAACGGATAAATATTCCTTCTGTCGCACAAAACTACTGGCGTTACAGGATGTACCCGAAAATTGAAGACCTGCTGTCAGAAAAGAAGTTCAATTCGGAACTTGCTTCAATGATCAGTGAGAATGGCAGAGGAGGAAGTGATAAGTAGAGACAAGGCATGCCTTGTCTGTACATTGATCAGTAATAAGCAACGCAGTTAACAGCGTCTGATAAAAAAGAAGATTAGAAAATGAGAAGGTGAAAGAGTATGATTTTCTTACTTCCTCACCTTCCCGCATTCTTCAATTCTTTAGCTAAAAAAGCCTTTTACCGATAATTTGAGGATATTCGCCGATTCATACTTAGTTTTAAGATATTACACTGAATAGATTTGCATTAAAAATTGATAATTGCTAATTGACAATTACCAATTAATAAGCATAACATTTAATCTTAAAATTTAAAATTATGAATAACTTAAAAACTTCTTCCGACCCGTCCTCTTTCAGGGACAGACATCCCGGACATTACTGGAATCATTGTTGCGGTTTAGAGCGCAGGGGATTTGATTCGCGGATTTTTATTGGTATTTTGCTTGTTGCAGCTGGTTTCGTCCTTATTGCCCAAAATTTGAACCTGCTTCCTTATGATATTTCTCATATATTGATAAGCTGGCCAATGTTACTCATTGCTTTTGGACTGTTTAACCTGGCCCGGAGGTCATATACCCCAGCCTTCATTTTTCTGTTAATCGGATTGTTCTTCCTGACACCAAAAATCATGGAGGTTCCTGATCATTTTTATCAAAATTTCTGGCCAGTTGTGCTTGTAATCGTTGGAATCATGATCATTTTCAGGAAAAGGCATCACTGGCACCAAAAATGGCAAAGTGGAAAGATTTCAAGTGACTCCATAGACGAATCAGCAATATTCGGCGGTAAGGACATCTCGATCGTGAATGATAATTTTACCGGAGGAAAGATTAGTGCGATATTCGGCGGATCAAAAATTAACCTTCTTTACTCAAAACCTGCTCCGGGATGCACAATCGATGTGGAAACTATTTTTGGCGGAATTAAACTGATCGTTCCGGAGGACTGGAACATTAAAGTAGAAGTTGTTCCGACATTTGGAGGATTCGAAGACAAGCGAAGTCCTTCAGCAATATCGAGGAGCGATCCCAATAAGACCGTCGTAATCAAAGGTACTTGTATCTTTGGAGGTGGTGAGATTACTTCAATACCCTAATCAATTAAAGAATGAAGGAATTAAGGAATTAAAAAGGCAAGGGCAGAAAGAATAGTGATCAATGATCAATGTACAATGAAGAAAAAATGAGGGATTGAAATATTGAACATTGAACATTTGCCCTCTGCCCTTTGCCCTTAAATTCATAATTTCGCAATTCGTAATTCGTAATTAATAAAAATGGATCATCCCGTCAACACAAACTGGATATCAAGACTTGTGTATTGGATTATCCCCGTCACGGTAGGTCTTTTACAGGCTCTGTTAAATATTCATCAGCGAGTCCTGCCGGTATTCCCTGCTTTATTTGACGGTTTCGTTTATGGAATAATTCTTGGCCTGTACGGACTGACAGTTTGGTACGTAGTAAGATATAATAATCTGGAGGAAAATCCTTTAATCCAGGTTTTAACAAGTCATTTTGTTGCGGCGGTTGTCTTCACTTCACTTTGGATACTAACTTCTGAATTGCTTGTAAAGTCTGTCCTGCAGAATCCTTTATATGAACCTTATTTTAATAACCGCATTTCTGCAAAAATTATCCAGGGACTCCTGTTTTATACTATCATTGCAAGTATCTATTATTTGTATATTTATTTGGAGAACAACAAACAAAAACGGTTGAAAGAGGCGGAGTTGCTTGATCAGCTTCGGAATGCCCAGCTGAACGCCTTAAAATCTCAGATCAATCCCCACTTCCTTTTCAATAGCCTGAACTCCATCTCTTCGCTGACAATAACCAATCCTGCCAAAGCCCAACAGATGATTATTGCTCTCTCCGGCTTCATGCGTTATTCCCTTCAGAAAAATATCGATGAAATGGTCAGCCTTGACACCGAACTTCAGAATATCGGCTTATATCTTCAAATTGAGAAAATCCGTTTCGGCGACAAACTGAAATATAATTTTGAAGTCACGGAAGAAGGCAGAAAGCACCTCGTACCAAACCTGATCCTTCAGCCTGTATTTGAAAATGCAATTAAATACGGCGTATATGAAGCCTCTGAATCGGTGGAGATCTTCCTCAAAGCTGTTCTGACAGATAAAGGTATGAATATTACCGTTGTTAATAATTTTGATCCTGATGCTGTTCCTGTGAGGGGCCACGGAGTCGGACTGAAGAACATAAGTGAACGGTTGAAGATCATTTATGGAAGCTCTCAATTGCTGAAAGTAACCAAAGAGGAAAATCTGTTTAGCGTTTCCATCGATATTCCTGGAGAAAATAAAAATTCCGTATCATGAAAAATGCAGCGCTGGTTTTATCCGGAGGAGGGGCACGCGGCTGCGCTCATATTGGTGCCATTAATGCGTTGGAGCAGAATGGCTTCAAAATTACATCCATTGCAGGCACCTCAATAGGAGCCCTTGTCGGAGGTATTTATGCTACCGGACAGCTCCGTACTTTTGAAGAATGGATCTGCTCATTGGATATAAGGGAATTACTGAAGCTGACTGATTTTTCCTTTAACCGTCAGGGATTTGTAAAAGGCAATAAAGTTTTCAGAAAGCTAAAGGAAATGATCCCGCAACGAAATATCGAAGATTTGCCTCTGCCCTATTGTGCAATCGCAACGGATATAATTGAGGGGACTGAAATTGTATTCACTCAAGGCGATTTATTTGAGGCTATAAGGGCTTCGGTCTCCATACCCACTGTTTTTCAACCCCATAAAATGGCCGGAAGGTATCTTGTAGACGGCGGTCTGTTAAATCCCCTTCCGGTTAACAGGGTTGCCCGTACAGCCGCCGACATCCTTACTGTGATCGATGCAAATGCCTTTATCCCCTATGAAAAAAAGAAGGGTGAAGAAAAACGTACATCCGAAGGTAAATATTCCCGGATAGTCAGGAAAATAACCGACAGACTTTCTACCCGGCTGCTGTCAGAAGATCAGAATAAAATAACCATTTTCAATCTCACATACAAAAGCATAGGGACCATGATGCATAAAATATCCGAATTGACCCTTGAAAAAAATCCCCCGGATTTACTGGTTAAGATTTCAATTGAATCGTTCAATTTCTTCGATTTCCATAAAGCCCGCGAGATAATCGCCGAAGGTGAAAAATCAACGCTCGAAGCATTGAAAAATTTTCATCGATAACC
>CAWENX010000015.1:0-43707 GCA_963810555.1 uncultured Bacteroidia bacterium
TAGACAACCCCGACGACAACCGAAAGCATTCCCGCAAGGAAGGAAATCAGAGCCAGCACCTGAATAAACTGCTTAACGATCAGGAAATTGAGACCGATGATCAGCGATGAAAGAATGAAAAATGTGATGGCGACATAATAACTTGTGACCGCCTTTTGTATCAGAACAATGCGTGAGGCAAAAAGATCGATCTGCATATTGATATTATTCAGACGGTTTTCCTCTGCCTCATTCAATTTTCCTGTTTTCGGAGGAGTAATCAGCCTTCGTTTTTCATCATTAAGGGACCGGATACGTCCTATGACGATAGAATATTTATTATTCATTCCAAGAAGAAGAAGTCCGCATGCAGATATCATAATACCCGGTGCGAGCATGGCCTGAATAACACTGACGATCAGAGATTCCATTTTATGAATTACGAATTACGAATTACGAATTACGAATGACGAATTAAAGGATAATAGCAATGAGCTAAGTCATGTAGTTGACAAAGATAACAATAAACTAAGTCGCAATTCGTTTCGCGATTTATTGGGTTTTGGGATCAATGTCCTTTTCAGATTCTTTCCTTTCTTCGTGTTCATCTTCCTGACCGGATTCAAGTTGCAGCAACCGGGCATCTATGTCAGCAAGCAGCTTTTCGTAAATCTCCTGGGTCAATACTCCCTGACGGAAAGAATCAATCACGTGGTTTTTTTCCGTGATCAACAAATGACGTTGGGCCCACGTTTCTTCTTGATTAATAATCGATTCCATATCAATATCGAGCTTTCCGATATTTTCTTCCTGTTCTTCTATTTGCTTTTCGTACCTGTTTTTCAGCCGAGTATGGATATCACTGTGCGAAAAGCGGATATATGACATACGTTCCAGCTCTTCCAGTGCCGCACTTGCGGCCTGCAGCTTGCCCCTTGCCAACTCATAAGCTTCACGGTGTTCTTTTCGTTTCACGATCCCTAACCAATGAAGTAGGGGAGAAACCGTCATTCCGTTTAACAGTATGGATATCATGACTACTCCAAAAGTCATGGTTATCAGCAGATCACGAATGGGGAAATCTTTTGAAAGACTCAGAACCAAGACCATTGGCAAGCCTCCACGAAGTCCTCCCCAGGTCAGGATTACACTCCAGAGCCATGGTATTTTCTCACGGGTTTTTTGCAGAAGGCCTGTAACAGCGAAAATTATCAACCCCCGGCCGGCGGTGACTACCAAATATGCGGCCAGTATGACTTTCCATGAAGAAAATAGCGCGTTCAAATGAACTTCAAGCCCTATAAGCAGAAAAACAAATGAGTTTAGTGCAAAGGTCACATATTCCCAAAAAGATTCCACAGCTACACGGGTGGAGGGAGTCATACCTGTGCGTGCACCATAATTTCCGCAGAGTATGCCGGCTACGACCACGGCAATGACACCCGAGTAATGGAAATGTTCGGCGACCATGAAAGATCCGTAAGCGGCGATTGTAGTTAAAGTAATTTCTATCATTGCATCATCAATCTGCCTGATAATTTGTGAGACAGCAATACCCACCGCGGCTCCGATCAATCCTCCGAATCCTACTATTTTTAAGAAATCAAAAGAAAGCTGTAAAGCTGAAACACTTTTTCCTGAGACCAATGAGAGACTTAAAGTGAAAAATACAATTGCTGTTCCATCGTTGAGGAGGCTTTCTCCATCAAGGAGGATCGACAGGCGTCTTGGAGCGCCAAGACTCCTGAAAACGGCAACCACTGCAATAGGATCAGTCGCTGCAATCAAGGCTCCAAATACCAGGGCATATTCCCAGGAGAAATTAAGATTGAGATGGATAACATTAAACACAGGGGTTAAAATCACTGTCGTCAGAACTATGGCAGCAGCAACTCCCGGAACTGCAAGAGAAGCAATAGCGAGGCGATTTCGCCAGAATTCCTTGAACTCGATATGGAAGGCAGCCTCAAAGAGTAATCCGGGAAGAAATACTGAAAATAGTAACTCCCTGGTCAGATCGACAGGGGGGAACAAATTAAGGATCCCTAAAGCTAAGCCGGTCAATACAAGAGCAACGGTATAGGGTATATGCAATTGCCTGACGATGATCGCTACTGTTGCTGAAATAGAAAATAATAAGACAATCAGCGTTTCAGTCTGCATTATTTAATGTAATATTTTTATTTATCCTAAGACGTCCGCCGTGTGTCTATGCTTAAAGAGAGACAGTTTGTTTTAGAATTAATCTTTATTCCACTTCCAATCCCGGATTTCGGGCATATCCTGCCCAAACTGGTTGATATATACTCTGTGCTCCTTTAGCTTGTCTTCCATTATCTCTTTCAGAGCAGCACCTTTTTCTCCCAGTCCGGGGATGCGGTAAATCACATCCATGACAAGATGAAACCTGTCGAGATCGTTCAGTACAGTCATATCGAAGGCAGTTGTTATAGTTCCTTCTTCCTTGTATCCTCTAACGTGAAGATTTTTATGGTTTGTCCGCCTGTAAGTCAACCGGTGAATTAACCATGGGTATCCATGAAATGCAAATACGATAGGGGCAGATGTCGTAAACAAGGCGTCAAATTCCGATTCAGTCAATCCGTGAGGATGTTCGGTCGATGGTTCGAGTTTCATCAGATCCACCACATTAATGACTCTGATTTTGAGGTCAGGGAGATATTGACGAAGTATGGAAACCGCTGCAAGAGTTTCGAGGGTAGGCACATCGCCGCAGCAGGCCATTACTACGTCAGGTTCACTACCCTTGTCGTTGCTTGCCCATTTCCAGATACTGATACCTTTTGTACAATGTTCAATAGCTTCTTTCATGGTCAACCATTGAGGTGCCTGATATTTACCTGCAATTACAACATTGACATAATGACGGCTCCGGAGACAATGATCCCAAACAGACAGCAGGCAGTTGGCATCGGGAGGTAAATATACCCTCACAACAGAGGCTTTCTTATTAACTACATGATCAATAAAACCGGGGTCCTGGTGTGTGAATCCGTTATGAGCCTGCTGCCACACATGAGATGCGAGAAGAAAATTCAGTGATGCTATTTTCTTTCTCCAGGGTAATTCAGTAGTCACTTTAAGCCACTTGGCATGTTGGTTAAACATTGAATCGATGATGTGAATAAATGCTTCATAACTATTAAACATCCCATGCCTTCCTGTGAGCAGATATCCCTCAAGCCATCCTTCACACTGATGCTCGCTTAATATTTCCATTACTCTTCCTTCTGATGCCAGGAACTCATCGTTCTCATGTATTTGAGCTAACCACTGCCGGTTTGTTACTTCAAAAACAGGATTGAGCCTGTTAGAAAGTGTTTCATCAGGACCAAAGATGCGGAAATTTTTCTGCTCCTTGTTAAGCTGTACAACTTCCCGAAGAAATTGTCCAAGGACAGAGGTGTCAGCGGCTTCAACAGAACCCGGTGAAGGGACTTTGACTTCGTATTTCCGGAAATCGGGCATTACTAAATCGCGGAGAAGTCCTCCACCGTTTGCATGAGGATTGGCCCCCATTCTTTTATCACCTTTGGGAGCAAGTTCGGCCAATTCGGGGAGCAATCGACCCTTTTCATCAAACAGTTCTTCAGGTTTATAGCTTTTCAGCCAGTTTTCAAGATAGACCAGATTTTGGGGATGCCGATCATCCACTGCGACGGGTACCTGATGAGAATGGAAACTGCCTTCAATCTTTACACCATCAATGATTTTTGGACCCGTCCACCCTTTAGGAGAGTTAAGGACGATCATAGGCCAATGGGGCCGGGTGTGATCTTTTTTATTTCGGGCTGTGGACTGAATCTGTAAAATTTCTTCGATAGCTTTGTCCAATATTGAAGCCATCTTTTGATGCATTTCTTCAGGTATATGGCCTTCCACAAAATATGGTTTCCAGCCGTATCCATTTAGAAGATCTTCCAGTTCGGCTTTTGGGATACGTGCGAGAAGAGTTGGATTAGCAATCTTGTAACCGTTAAGATGAAGAATGGGCAAAACGGCGCCATCTGTTATCGGATTAAGGAATTTATTGGAATGCCAGGCTGTGGCAAGCGGACCTGTTTCTGCTTCTCCATCACCGATAATACAGGAAACAATCAGGTCAGGATTATCAAATACGGCCCCAAAAGCATGACTGAGGGAATATCCCAATTCCCCCCCTTCATGAATTGATCCGGGACATTCAGGAGATACATGACTTGGAATCCCCCCAGGGAATGAAAATTGTTTGAACAATTTTTTAAGCCCCTCTGTGTCTTGTGTAATGTGAGGATAAATTTCGGTATAAGTACCTTCAAGATAAGTATTTCCAACAAGAGCAGGACCACCGTGGCCTGGTCCGGAAATATAGATCATATTCAGATCATATTTCTTTATTATACGGTTTAAATGTACATAAATAAAATTCTGACCAGGTGTCGTTCCCCAATGTCCCAACAAAATGGGTTTAATATGCGCCATTTGAAGAGGTTGTTTTAGAAGGGGGTTGTCGTAGAGATAAATTTGTCCGACAGAGATATAATTGGCAGCACGCCAATAAGCATCCATCTTTTTCAATTGATCAGGGGTAAGAGTCATTTTAATTAAGAATTAAGAATTATTGTTTATTAATCATGTTAATCTTTTAATCAAGGTCAAGAATTAAGAATGAAACAGTAAAAGGGGAAAGGAGAACAGAGAAAGCGGACAAAGAATAGTGAATAGAGAATTGTGAATTATTATTTGCCATCTCCAGCAGGTGCAGGATTAGCTGAGGGTTGGTTGAATTCTTCTCCCGAAGCTTCGGGATTATCGTGACACCCTTCATCTTTCTCCTTTTCAACTCAGAAACTGTGGCCATTTGTATATGTTTTTAAGTTTTTTATCTGAATTTAATTATCAATTATCGTATTTCAATCCATAAGATTCCAATTGCATGCGGGTATCGGGAAAATTTTTATGAAGAATGCAGTTTATGCCAAGTGCTTCTGCTATTTGTACATGGACAGGCGTATTTTCAATATATACAATTTGATCCACCGGAGTTTGGGCAATATCCAGGGCGAGCCGGAAGATATCGGCATCGGGTTTTCTTAAATGAACGTAAGGTGAAGAGATGTAGAAATCTATAAATTGGTTAAGATGAAATTTATGGATCCGGTATTCATTGATTTCTTTACTTTCATTATTGAGAACAGCCAGTTTCAATCCATATTTTTTCTTGAGTTGTTTAACATATTCAATCATATCAGGATAAGGTCTGGATTGAGCGAACATAAAATCACGGAACTGATCAAACGTAAAAGTTCTTTTTTTAAAGAATATAACGTGATTGAGATATTCTTCCAATGTAATCTTCCCTTCTTCAAGGGAAAAAAAGATAAATTCGTGCCGTTCTTCCATTTCATTGTAATCGAAGTTGAAAGTTTTGGCTGCAGACTGGCGTGAATTGTGATCCCATCCGTTGGTCAATAATACACCGCCTACGTCTAAAAATAAAGTTGTAATTGAAACTTTATCTTCCATATAAATTAAAATTTTGAGGTAGGAATTAATTCTTGTTATGAAAGCATAAATATTTTTCTATTATTTTTGAACTAATTCGGTCGGCAAAGGCCAGAGATGTCCCCTATCAAGCAATCCATTTGCTGCTTCGGGCCCCCAGGTCCCAGCTTTATAATTAGGAAAATCCACCGGTTGTTTCCCGGACCAGGCATCCAGGATCGGTGTGATAATTTTCCATGAGGCTTCGACCTGGTCAGCGCGCATAAAAAGAGTTGCATCGCTGTTCATCACATCCCAGAGCAGGGTTTCATATGCATCAGGGATGGGCAGTGAGAAGCTTTCGTTATAGCTAAATCGCATTATCACCGGCTGCAGTAATAGTTTTGTTCCCGGCTGTTTGGCCTGAAATTGCAATATAATCCCTTCATCGGGCTGGATGGAGATGATCAGAGAAGAAGGTTTCCAATCGAGGGCTGCTTCGAGCGGGAATGACTGATGAGGGACTTTACGGAACCGGACAGAGATTTCAGAGGCCTGACGTGGCATCCGCTTCCCGGTACGCACATAAAACGGAACATCCTGCCATCGCCAGTTGTCCACAAACAACTTTAAAGCAACAAAGGTTTCTGTGACAGAATCAGGCGCTACATCTCCTTCCTGGCGATATCCGCACACTTCCTCACCATTAATATATCCCTTTTCATATTGTCCACGGACTGCAAACTCATGAACCAAGTCATCAGGGATTGGCCGTATTGCATGCAACACATCGACCTTTTTATTCCGTATCTCATCTGCATTGAAAGAAACCATAGGTTCCATTGCGACAAGGCATAATAGCTGCATCACATGATTCTGTATCATATCTCTCAAGGCACCTGCCTTCTCATAATAGGATCCCCGGTGACCGATTCCGATTTCTTCCGCTACTGTAATGGTAACATAATCCACAAAACTTCTGTTCCAAATTGGTTCAAAAAGGGGATTTGCAAAACGAAAAGCCAAAATATTCTGAACGGTTTCTTTGCCAAGATAATGGTCAATCCGGAAGATTTGAGATTCAGAAAAACTGTTATTTAAAATTTTGTTTAATTCCATCGAGGAGGGCAGATCGCATCCAATCGGTTTTTCCACTACGATCCTGGCCTTATCTTTGTCATCTGCAAGTCCGTTTTTAACAAGATGTTCAGGAATTTCGGCAAACATGGCAGGAGGGGTTGCCATGTAGAAAATATACTGTATCCTGGAGTTCCAATCTTTTTCAAACTTTGTACCTTGTTTTTTTAAAGCTGAATAAACTTCATCTTTTGTAAAATCTCCCTTCAGATGAAAAATGTGTTCACTGAACTGTTTACTCCCTTCCTTGTTGATCAGCTCTTTTCGTGAGAACTTTTGAATACCATCTATGAAATGACTTCGCAATGCATTGTCATTGATTTCTTTTCGATCAAGAGCGATAATTACAAATTTATCAGGCATGTTTCCATCCTGAAAAAGGTTAAATAATGAAGGAATCAATTTTCTCCAGGCAAGGTCGCCGGATCCGCCAAAAATGGCGAAGAGGGTGGGAGAAAGATTCTTGTTTGACATAACGTATTATGAATTAATTGACAATTGATAATTAACAATTATTTTTTACCTAAAGCCTACATTCCATAGCTTAACAGCCTATTTCGTCCATTCTGTATGAAAAGTTCCTTTGGCATCGATCCGTTCATAAGTATGAGCGCCAAAGTAATCCCTTTGGGCCTGAATCAGATTTGCTGGTAACCATGTACTGCTGAGGGCATCCACATAACTAAGTGAAGCCATAAGTCCAGGAACCGGGATTCCCATGCTGCTTGCTTTACAAACCAGCTGACGGAGGATATCAATGTTCTTATTTATTTTTTGCGAGAGAGAAGAATTAAGCAATAGAATCGGAGCACCTGCCCCCCCCAAAGTATCAGAAATCTTATGTTTTTTAGAAACATAGGATTCCTGGCAAGCTGACATTATATCATTCAGGATAGATGAACGAATAATACAGCCCCCTCTCCATATCCTTGCAATAGCCACAGGATCCAAATCATATTCATACTTTTCCGAAGCTTTCATAAGAAGTGAGAAACCCTGGATATAGGTTAAAAGCATTGATGCATAAACAGCCTGACGTATTTGGGATACAAATGATTTTCTGTCCACTTCGTTCCCGAGGTCTTGTGAATTTGGATGAGAAAAGATTTTACTGGCCATAAAACGAAATTCTTCGTAAACAGATAAATTACGCATTGTTTCTGCAATATCAATCGTGGGAATGGGCACCTGTAATTCCATAGCACTTTGAGTCGTCCACATACCGGTACCTTTTTGTCGGGCTACGTCAAGGATTTCATCAACAAGTTTTTTACCGGTTTTTGAATCTTTTGTACCAAATATATTTGCTGTAATCTCGATTAAAAAACCATTTAATTCGCTATTATTCCACTCATTATATATTTTTTGAAGTTCTTCATCTGAAAAAGCAGCCATCAATTTCAATAAAGAATAGCTCTCGGCGATAAGCTGCATCAGGCCATATTCAATGCCGTTATGTACCATTTTGACGAAATGCCCTGATGAACCTGGCCCTAACCAGGTTACGCAGGGATCACCATCCACCTTTGCAGCAACTGCCTCTAAAACAGGTCTGACACGTTCATAGACCTCCCTGGGTCCTCCGGGCATGATGCTGGGACCATGACGGGCACCTTCCTCTCCTCCTGAAATTCCCATTCCTATATAATGAATTCCCTTCTCTTTTAACCTTGAAGAGCGCAGATTCGTATCCTTAAAGTAGGAATTACCCCCGTCAATGATCAGATCATCCTGACTTATATGGTCTGACAGGCTGTTTATCACTGAATCCACAGGAGCTCCTGCCGGTACAAGCATTAATATTATTTTTGGATTGTGAAGAGTTGAAATAAATTCCTTCAGATCGTCGGTACACCGGATGCCATTTTTTCCCGCCTCAACCTGAAAATCCTTTATTTTTTCCGGATCATTATCATATCCTGATACCTTAAAACCATGGTCTGCCATGTTTAGCAAGAGGTTGCGTCCCATGACGCCTAATCCTATCAGACCAATTTTACATTTTTCCCCTGAGTCCATAACGCTATTATTTGAAAGTTATTCTATTACTATTTTCAATACTCACAATACGCATTTTTAACCTCCCGAATTAAGAATTGAATTATTGTTGATATAATTCCTATTTACAAATTACAAAATTTTTAATAAATTGTTTGATACATCATTTATTTTATTCATTAATAGTGTCAGTTAAAAGAAAATTTCTTAAATTGAAAATTGAGTTAAGGATGAAATAAGTTAAACAATTTGAATAACAGATAGAAGTTTAATCTTTTAGGTAATATATTGCGAGAATTTATCAGATAATGTGATGGGTATACTTTGTGATATCAGTCAGTTTTTTTCGGATTTGTTTAGATCATCCTCCGCGGGATGAAACCTCAATCAATCGGTTATTCTTTTGGTTTCTTGATTTTATGTGCCGTCATTCTTGGGATTGTCTGGAGTTCAACAGTTATTGGAGCTATACGTTATCGTGTGAAAGTGATTTCAGGGGAACCAAAACAGATAGAAGGCAAGAAATGGCTTGAAGTTCCTGGACACTGGTTCCGTTATTAATTTTGGTTTTCTTTTTTTATTTCACCATAAAGATTATGGAGGAGATTGAGAAGCCGATTGATAAATCGAAACCGCCTGATGTCATCATAATTGCTCATCAGTGGTGGTGGGAGATGCACTATCCAAAATATAATTTTAACACGGCAAATGAATTACATGTACCTGTGAATAAAGGAATGCTGCTAAGGGTGGAGTCTGCTGATGTTATACATGATTGGTGGGTTCCGTCTCTTGGAAGAAAAATAGATGCTATCCCAGGAAAATACAATTATTCCATGGATTAAGGCAACAAGAATAGGAGAATACAAAGGTACATGCAGCGAGTATTGCGGAATGCAACATGCCTGGATGCGTATTTTGGTCATAGCTCAACCGGAGAATGAGTATGATAAATGGATAGCTGAACAACAGCAATTTCCTCATGTGCCAAGCGACAGCCTTGGTCAGGCAGGGATGATTTTGTATGTTGAAAAAAGCTGTTCGAATTGTCATTCTATTTACCCCGAACCAGGGAAAATCGGACCTGACCTTACCCATGTCAATGAAAGACAGACGCTGATAAGCGGGATGCTGACCAATACTCCTGAAAACCTTTCCAGGTGGTTGGAAAACCCGCAAAAGATAAAACCCGGAGCACGAATGCCCAATTTACTTCTTGATCATGGTCAAGTGAAAGCTCTCGTACAATATCTTGAGGAAATGTAATTAAGAATTAAGAATTAAGAATTAAGTTATCCTATGAAATTTAGCATTACAATCCCGGAATCCACAAAATCAATACCTGATATTAAAACAGGCGAGGGTTGGCTGCAGTGGATTTCTACGGTGGATCACAAGTTGATAGGTATCATGTATTTATGTGCCTCTTTGTTCTTTTTTGTGCTCGGATTAACAGAAGCTCTTCTGATGAGGATTCAATTGATGCATCCCGGGAATACATTTCTTTCAGCGGAAACTTACAATCAGATCTTTACAACTCATGGAACCAATATGATTTTTATGGTTCTGACCCCAATGATCCTCGGATTTGCGACTTATTGTCTTCCTATGATGATAGGAGCCAACGAGATGGCTTTCCCAAGGCTGAATGCATTTAGTTTCTGGATGTTTTTAATGGGCGGATTGATGCTTTATTTCAGCTTTTTTGCCGGCGGAATGCCTAATGTCGGGTGGTTCAGCTATGCACCATTAAGCGAGAAATTCTTCAGTAGTTCTCCCGGTGTTGATTACTGGGCAATAAGTCTTTTGTTAATGGGAGTTGGGACCGTTGGAGCGGCTTTGAATTTTGTTGTGACCACCATTACTATGAGAGCCAAGGGGATGACATTGAACAAACTGCCTCTTTTTATATGGATGGTATTTGTTAATTCATTTTTAATTCTGGCTGCTTTTCCGGTGTTGAATGCTGCTCTTGTAATGATCCTTATTGACCGTCAGTTGGATGCCAATTTCTTTTTAAGTACTATGGGGGGATCGCCCGTTATGTGGCAGCATCTTTTTTGGGGATTCGGACACCCTGAAGTCTATATTCTGGCCTTACCCGCTTTTGGAATGATCTCAGAAGTGATTCCGGTTTTTTCACGTAAACCCATCTTTGGGTACAATTTTGTGGCTGCTTCCTCCGTTGCAATTACCTTGCTTTCCTTTGGAGTCTGGGCCCATCACATGTTTGCAGTTGGACTGGGCACCACTTTTAATGCTTTTTTTGCTGCCTCAAGCATGTTAATTGCTGTTCCCACAGGGGTAAAGATTTTCAACTGGATTGCAACGATGTGGGGGGGGCAGGTACGTTTGACAACTGCAATGCTTTTTGCATTGGCCTTGATAGTGGATTTCACCGTCGGGGGACTGAGCGGAGTGGGATTTTCATTTGTCCCCCTGGATTGGCGGTTAACAGATACTTATTTTGTGGTGGCACATATTCATTATGTACTTATAGGTGCATCTTTAAGCGGAGGACTCGCAGCAACCTATTATTGGTTTCCTAAAATAACAGGAAGGATGCTGTCTGAAAAAATTGGGAAGTGGCATTTCTGGCTTTTCTTTATTGGTTTTAACGGAACTTTTTTTGTTTTTCATTTTCTGGGATTACTTGGAATGACACGCAGGGTCTATACATACCCAAACCTGCCTTATCTGGGTTCACTTAATCTTTTTTCCACTTTGAGTTCTTTCGTTTTAGCGGCTTCTTTTGTCCTGTTTTTCTATAATATTTTTTACAGTTTCAGATATGGTAAACCGGCAGGGAATAATCCCTGGAATGCCTGGACGCTTGAATGGCTGACCACCTCGCCACCCCGGTTTAAGAATTTTGAATCGGTTCCTTTAGTTCGCAGCCGCCGTCCATTATGGGATTTGTCTCATCCGGAGGATACGGATTGGGAAAGAGAACAGAAGACAGAGAAGGGAGAACGGAGACCGGAGAATGGAGACCGGAGAACAGAGAGTAATGACAGATAAGAGATGAGTTATGCGTGATAAGCTAAGAGTCAAGATCATAGAGCAAAGAGTACGGAGCATAGAGCAAAGAGTTTTTGTCCTTTGCTTTTTTGTCCTCCGCTCTCAGGACTTTGCTATTCACTTATAACTCACCATTCATAAGTCACAACTCATAATTCATAATTAAAAAAACTATGAGTAAGAACAAAGTGCTGATGTATTTTTTTGTAGGATCGGAATCATTTTTCTTTTTGGCATTAATTATTTCATATATTTATTTCAGCCATACAGGAGGGAGAATGTCTGAATCGTCTCAATATCTTGATGTTAAAAGAACATTTATTTTTACATTGGCTTTATGGACAAGCAGTCTGACAATTTTTCTCGCGGATATTAGCCTTACCCGTCTGAACAGAAAGGCTCTTCAAATCTGGCTAATCCTGACCATTCTCCTTGGTCTGACATTTATAATCGGGCAGGGGACAGAATATGCAAAATTATACGAGATGAATTTTACAATAAGCAGGAATTTATTTGGGTCAGCATTTTTTACTCTGACAGGTTTTCATGGATTACATGTGGTTGTGGGACTTATTTTTTTATCTGTTATAGCCTATATGTTAATGACAGGTAAATTCATGAGAATAGAGCAGAATGCATTTAAATCTGCCACTATTTACTGGCATTTTGTGGATGCCGTCTGGGTAGTTGTTTTTAGTGTGGTTTATTTGGGTCTTCTTTTATGATATTAACGAATTAGACGATCCCGATAGCTATCGGGAGACGAATTAGACGAATTATCTATGAATACAAGTGAATTTCTATTGACTTACTGGCATTGGAATTTGGTTCCTTTATTGTTTAGTGCGTTGGCACTTATTTTTCATTATGTTTCCAATAATTACAGGTTTACGCGAAAGAGTCCTCAATTTATTGCAGCAATTATTCTCTTTTTAATAACAACACTATCACCACTCAATTACCTGGGAATGCATTTTCTTTTCAGTGCACATATGGTAAATCACGTTGTTCTGCTTCTGATTATTCCCCCATTGATGCTGACGGCTACTGATAAGGACTATCTTAACAGGATGGCAGAGAAAAAATTATTCAGAAAAATAACCGATACAATGTTTTCACCTTTCATAGCCTGGCTTTGGGGAGTTGGCTCGATGTGGATTATGCATATTCCTCCGGTTATGAAAGCGTTAGACCGCTCAATGGCACTAAGGGATTTTCAAATGATTCTTTTGCCAATTCTTGGAGTGTTCTTTATCTGGCCGGCATTTTCACCTATAGCCTGGAAACGGCTTCATCCTTTGCTTAGTTCATTATACCTTTTTCTGGCTTGTATCGGCTGTACGGTTCTTGGAATTCTTATCACCTTTGCTCCTGCCGGTATGTTTACTTCTGGTATGCCCCCCGGTGATGCAGAAGTAAATGCTTTGATCCATCAGGTTTGGGGGATTAATGCAAGGAATGATCAGATGGCGGGAGGCCTGATCATGTGGGTTCCAGCCTGTTTTATATATGTTACCAATATCATGTTTGTTCTTAACCGCTGGTTACCTGTTACGGAGACGGCCGAACCGGTTGACAAAAATCAGGGTCAATAGACTAAAGGCTAAAGATTAAAGACTAAAATTGAAATGAAGGTTAATAACAATTAAGATGGATAATTCAGACATTAATTCACAAGAAAATGAATACCCTTTGCATCCTTCTGATCCGGTGATAATTCCCGATTCTACTTATTGGCCTATATCTCTGGCATTTGGGACTACTTTATTGTTTTGGGGATTTATTAGTTCATTAATTCTTTCCGGTGTTGGTTTTGTGTGTATGGTCATTGCGCTGGCAGGATGGATAAGTGAGTTGAATAACGAAAAATAATAGAATAAGATGGATCCGATTAACCGACGCTCCTTTATTTTAAAAGTAATTTCTTTATCAGGCGGAATAGCTGCGGTCATCATTTCTATTCCACTCATCGGGGTATTATTTGAGCCATTATTGCGAAAAATTCCTAATACATGGCGGTCTGTTGGCAAAGTCGACAGTTTTAATGTTGGTGAGACTGTTCTGGTTCATTTTATCAATTCGTCTCCCTTGCCCTGGACAGGCGTAACGGAGAATACCGCTTCATGGCTTCGCAGGATTTCGGAAGATCAGTTTGATGCTTTTTCCGTGAACTGTGCACATCTGGGATGTCCTGTTAAATGGCTTCCGGATGCCCGGTTGTTTATGTGTCCTTGTCACGGGGGTGTTTATTATGAGGACGGCTCCTATGCTGCAGGTCCGCCTCCGCGAGGTCTTTACAAGTATCCGGTACGTATCCGGAATAATGAGGTCGAAATTTTTGCAGGTCCGATACCCATTACAACTTTATAAAACCAAAGAGCGTGAAAATATTAAGAAGAATCTGGCAATGGATTGACGACAGAACAGGGATAACTGAATTCAATGATCCATTACTTCATCATCCTGTTCCACCTGATTCAAACTGGTTTTATATTTTCGGAAGTGCAACGCTTTTCTGTTTTATATTACAGATTATCACGGGTATTGGTCTTTCTTTTATGTATCAGCCAAGCACCGGCGCCGCATATGATTCATTAAATTATATAGACAATCAGACTCATATGGGCCATTTCCTCAGAGCCGTGCATTATTATGGTGCATCAGCGATGATCCTTTTTATCGGTATTCATATGATACGGGTATACCTGCTGGCCGCTTTTAAATATCCCAGGGAGATGAGCTGGATATCGGGATCGGTACTTTTATTGCTTACCGTTACAATGGGATTTACAGGGCAACTGCTTCGGTGGGACAGCAACGGTGTCTGGTCTGCGGTTGTAGCTGCAGAGCAGGCGGGAAGAATTCCTTTTTTTGGTACAGCCGTAGCAAGAACGCTCCTGGGAGGAGATACCATAACCGGATTTTCGGTAAGCCGGTTTTTTTCGATTCATGTCTTTCTGATCCCTGCACTCATGTTCGGATTAATCGGTCTGCATCTCTATCTGGTAATAAGAAATGGAATATCCGAACTCCCAAAATCAGGTCAAAAAGTAGATGTCAAAAATTATCGTGAGAGGTATCAAGCAATGCTTAAAAACAGAGGATTACCTTTCTGGCCCGATGTTGCATGGAGAGAGGTGCTTTTCGGAATCTTACTGATATTGGTAATTCTTGTACTCGCTTTTGTCTTTGGACCTGTACCCATCGGGAAACCTCCCGATCCGGCAGACATCATTGCCAATCCCCGTCCTGACTGGTATTTCATTTGGGTATTTGCATTGTTTGCCCTGATGCCCCGTGAGATCGAATCTTTTGCGATAGCTTTCGGTCCGGTGATCCTGGGTCTTATTTTAATATTGCTTCCGATTATCAACAATGCAGGGGAAAGAAGTCCGTTTAGACGGCCATGGGCAATCGTTATTGTTATTTTCATTGTAACTACCGTGGCTTCATTATGGCATATAGGTTTAAAAGCACCCTGGTCGCCGGCTTTTAATACAAAACCTCTGACAACGGAAGTGGTGGGAAATGTTGACCCTTCAGCCAAAACAGGGGCAGATCTGTTTTATAAAAAAGCATGTATTTATTGTCATTCTATCTCCGGACATGGCGGAACCAGAGGACCCTCACTTACTGATGTGGGCGATAGACTGACAGAAAATGAGATCATCATAAGAATTGCCATTGGTGGAGGAAATATGCCGGCTTTTGGAGGTATATTAACCAATAACGAAATCAGAGAATTGGTACACTTTCTCATGACAAGAAAAACCGGCAGTTGAATTCCGGTTGAAGAACTAGGATAATAGAGTTTATTTATTTCCGTCAGCTAAAGCTGACGGCAAAGAATTAAGATCTCATCAGAGATAGTTTAATGAAAATTCGGCCAACTCAGAGTTGAGATGGCCAATTTTTTTCAAGTAGAATTATCCAATTTTTGACTTCTTTTCCATGTACTAAAGTGCAGCTTCGTATCTTTTGGCAACAATATCCCAGTCTATGATATTCCTGAAAGCCTCGATATAGTCAGGCCTCCGGTTCTGGTATTTCAGGTAATAGGCATGTTCCCAGACGTCCATTGTAAGAAGGGGAATACCTTTTTTGACAGATATATCCATATGAGGATTGTCCTGGTTGGGTGTAGAACAGATGAAAAGGGATTTTTTTTCATCAAGGCATAGCCATGCCCAACCGCTGCCGAATCGTGTTTTCCCGGCATCGGAAAATTGTTTCCAGAAATCTTCAAAAGAGCCGAAGGTTTTGATCAGGGCTTCTGAAAGTTTCCCGCCTGCTGGCGGAGGATTACCACCAGCAGATCTCAAGTTTTCCCAATAGAAGTTATGATTGTACCATCCCCCACTGTTATTCCTGACCGCCATGGAGTATTTGCTGATATTGCGGAAAATACCAAGAATATCCATCGATTCAATGCCGGCGTCTTTTATGGCACTGATAAAATTATCGTAATACGCTTTATGGTGTTTTCCATAATGGATTTCAACGGTCATTTGATCAATGAAAGGCTCAAGTGCGTTAGTAGCGAAAGGAAGAGGCTGAAATTCAAAGTTGGATAAAGTGTTCATAAGAGATTTATTTTAGAAAATTTAAAAAATTATCTGCCAACTACCGCCATCTGGCGGATTGACTAATCAAATATATTGATAAAAATCCAATTTTAGATGAAAAAATGAAAAAAGCTTGAGAGTGACAAGTGAACAATATTCATTAATACTGATTCGTAATTAATTCTTTATTAAAACATTTTTAGTGTCTGTATGTTACTCAATAGAAATGAGCAGGAATATGTTTATTCTTTGCTATCTCTTGCAGGTGCGGGATTAGTTGACGGCAACTGATAAAAAGCTAATAATTCATAAATAAGATGCAATATGGAATCAGTAATAAATTCGTTAGACAAGATCATTGAATACCTGGGCAGTGAGTCAGAAGACCTGCTTAATCATGTATCAAAAACAGTATTAAAAGAGGATCTCCATCTCACAAGTCCTCAACATATTGATGAAATTTTTTCGCTGAGCGACCGCAATCCGCAGGTATTGAGAAATCTGGCAAACATTTATGGTCACGGGAGGTTAGGAAAGACTGGTTATCTCTCCATATTGCCTGTCGATCAAGGGATAGAACATACTGCCGGCAGCTCTTTCAGCCCAAATCCGATCTATTTTGATCCTGAATCAATTATCAAACTTGCCATAGAAGGAGGATGCAATGCAGTTGCAACAACCTTTGGAGGATTGGCCTTGATGTCGAGAAAATATGCCCATAAAATACCATTCATTGTTAAGATCAATCATAATGAACTCATGACTTATCCGAATAAATATGATCAGATCATGTTTGGAAATGTTAAGGAAGCATGGAATCTTGGGGCTGCTGCTGTTGGCGCTACAATTTATTTCGGTTCGGCTGAATCTGACAGACAAATCACAGAAGTTGCTTCAGCTTTCGAGGAAGCCCATCAACTTGGGATGGCCACAATTTTATGGTGCTACACAAGAAACAGCAGTTTTAAAACTGAAAAGGTGGATTATCATACTGCCGCTGATTTAACCGGTCAGGCAAATCATTTGGGAGTCACCATAAAAGCGGACCTTATTAAGCAAAAACTTCCCACCACAAATAAGGGTTTTCTGGAACTTAAGTTCGGAAAGACAAACAGCGCCATGTATGATAAACTTTCTACAGATCATCCTATAGATTTATGCCGTTACCAGGTTATTAACTGTTACATGGGCAAAATCGGCCTTATAAATTCAGGAGGAGCATCAAAGGGTGAATCTGATTTTGCTGATGCTGCCAGGACTGCTGTCATAAATAAACGTGCCGGAGGCAGTGGTTTAATAACAGGAAGAAAGGCTTTTCAGCGCCCTTTTAAGGAAGGTATTCAATTATTAAACCTTGTTCAGGACGTTTATCTGCATGAAGATATCACTATTGCCTGAAGTTCGGGATTTTATTTTAGCCATTAATGTCTAAAAACATGATAATTTCTTTATTGATGAAATTAGTCATAACAGGAGAATCTATGTCTCCTGATTTCCTTGATATTAATCCGGTATCGAAAATCTCCCGATCATCTTATCTGACTTCTTTTTCCCTCTTGCTATTATAATTCCAATACATTAACAACGCTATACCAAAATCTTAGTTTAAATACAGTTTGTATACTATTTGAATACTATTTGAATACTAATTAGTATTTAAGCTGTATCTAAACTGCATTCAAATTATATTTAAGATATTACCCTGGTATTGACATGGTAAGAGGATGGTAAGGCTGAAGCATTCGGTCAACATGCATTATGCTTTAGGCTTTAGGTAATAAATTTCCCGGGCAAATGAATTTTGTCTGCCCATCAGGAACCTAAGATTTATAATTTTCAATATCCGGAAATAGTGACATCCCCCAATTGCATCCTTCTGACCTTCAAGGCATAATCGCCGTTTCCAAGATTTCTTAAAGTGTACCCCTTTTTTGTCAGGTCATTACTCTGAGTAAGACGGATGCCGTTAAGTGTGATTTTCACAGGCTCAAAGTTAAGCCGAAGGTAATCTATGCCTGAATGGACAGTGGCATAATAACTGACTTTCTTATCCATATAAGATACATTTTTAAGGACAGCTTCAGAGTAGAGGATATGATTTTCATGGGGAGGTGCCCATTCGGGGAGAGCGGCGAATGCGTGATAGAACATGCGGGGACATTCGCCATATTCGTCAGAGTACCAGTTAGAGGCAATCAGAGGTTTGCTTACGGGACTTTCAAGGGCACGGCCTGCAGAATCATTACAATAGGTAACCCAGTTCAGGGAGCGAAAGGCCTTTTCCTTATAGCTTTCATCTCCTGAGAGAGCATACCAGCGGGCACATTCAGCGCCATAACGGGCGGTCTGGTAATCCATTTTGATTAGAACGGTATCCTGTTCGCCCAACAGGTTAGCTCCCCATTGTGTGGCAGGCTCACCTGGCTCGCAGCGGTATACAAAGTTGTCTTCCGACCATTTGATGAGTTTGGGAATATCCGTTTTCCAATCAGGGTCGAATTCAGGATGATCGAATAGATAGAGTGTGAAGTTGCTCGCACTGAGGTTGCTTTTGTATGTATGACTTCGGATATCGTTATCGGTGTGCCCGTCAGTCCAGTAACCGGTCTTCAAAGGATAATCAAGAATAAAATCTCTCACTTTTTCACAGGCGCTGCGATAAGTCTGAACATTCCCCAAACCGGCATCGGCAAGACTTTTTAGAAGAGCATAACAGCCCGTCCAATTGGTGCAATATTCCGATACAACTTTACCTGAATCCATGATTACGAGATAAGGCCAGGGAGAGTGCGTCAATGTTCCCGGTCTGATTTTTGCGGAAAGAGTATTGGCAATACTGAGTGCAGCTTTTTTGAATTTTTCATCTCCGGTATATAGCCAGAGCCTGTAGTAAGCCAGGCCCATATCGCCTGCATGGTCGACCTGGATTTCGTGTAGAACGAACCTGTGGGCCGTGGTGAAACCGCGGAAAAGAGTATCCCCTGCATTAGTTGTGGTATAAGGGAAGTCAGGCCAGGCAAAAGAATCCGGGCTTGTACCGTGGGTTATAGCATAAGAAGCAAGCTTTTGTACAATATTCATCACAGAGGTATCGCCTGTATAAGCATAATACAGCAGAGCCGATTCAACCCAGTTGGGGATCTTCTCTCCGACATCGTTCATCCATTTGTCAGGCTCCGTTTTGTCATTTTTTACCCAGAAACCACAGTAAAAGTAATATTCCGGGTAAAGCGATCGGGGAGAAGGACCGGGGCTGTAAGAAACCCTGGTTTTAATATAGTTCCATCGCTGGCGGAGAAATTGATCGTAGGCTATCGATTGAGGTGAGATCCAGGAGATGATCTTATTCTGATCATCGAGCTTAACGGGATGTCCATTAAAAACATCGTTTGAGTTTTGACAAAATCCGTTGATAAACAGAAAGAAATAGAACAGAGTACTCAACAGCAGATATTTAAACTGTTTTGTCATATCCAGGCATTTTAAGTAAGTCAAATGGCAGATAAATAGTCTAAAGCAAGATATTAAAACAAGCTTTTTCTGACTTTTAAATTATGGTAAAGATATTTACTCTCTTGTAATTCAGGAAGAAAATCAATGGTAAAATTTCAGTACTGCAAGTGCGGGATGAAATATTGAAACATTTAATTCTTAATTCTTAATTATTTAAAGTGAATCGGTCAGCACTTCAATGAGGATACCAGTCATGTTATCATGCATCCCTCCTTTTTCAGCACCCAAAGAATCAACAAAAGTTACCAGTTCTTTTAAAGCTTCATTTACTGGCTGATGTGACGCTGCCATTCTTAGAAGCTCAGGCTCAGGGAGGGCTCCCCAGATACCGTCGGTACAGAGAAGAAAGCGATCGCTTTTTTTGTAAAGCATTTCATCCGAGATGGTTATTTCTATGTTGGGATGTGTGCCTAAGGCACGGGTAATTACATTGCTTTGAGGAGAAGTCCGGGCTTCTTCCTCGGTCAGAATGCCTAAGCTCATCAATTCAAAAACCAGGGAATGGTCAAAGGTGCGGAATAGTTTATTTCCGTCACGGAGGTGATAGATCCGGCTGTCGCCCACATGACAGGCAATGGCGTGATTACTATCGATCAGCAGTGCTGTAATTGTGGTCCCCATCCCCTTTAAACCGGGAGTGCTCCTGCCTTCATGAAAAATTGTCGCATTGGCTTGAGATATGGCACTTGTTAAAGCTTCGCGTTGTCCTGTTTGACTGCCGGACAGAAGCTGATCGATAATCACTTTAACGGCAAGTTCTGCTGCAATTCTGCCTCCGTTCATTCCTCCCATTCCGTCACAGACTATGGCAAGGAATCCGTACTTTGTTTCCATAGTAAGGAAGCAGTCCTGATTTTCGGATCGGCCACCGATCAGCGATTCGGAAGCAAACGAATAATTGGTCATCTGAATGTTTGTCAACAATTAATATGATATCTAATTATAAAGTTTCAGAGTTTCAGGGTTTCAAAGTGCGCTGAAACATTGAAACTATTTGTTTATGTCAGACTTTCAATCATGAAGATACTAAAAAGATATTTTACGTGCAAAACCTTACAAGGTTCATTGTTCGGTTTACTTATTTAGCCTATTTTTGAAGTCTTATAAATTTTCCCTTTTATCATATTGCTGTGGAATCAGGGAGAATAGATGAAAATGAAATTCGTAATAAATTAGTTTCAGTATTAAAATGTTTCAATTTTACAGTTTGATACACTGAAACACTGATACTCTGAGATTATTAAACTAAGTTATGATCTGGAATGAAAGAATAGAATGTGCGACCCGTGAAGAGATGCATATTATTCAATCGGAAAGGTTACGTGACACGGTGAGGCGGCTGTACCACAATGTGCCTTATTACAGGGGAAAGATGCAGGAATTAGGCCTTACACCTGTCGATATAAAGGATGTTGACGATCTCAGAAAGCTGCCTTTTACCACGAAGAACGACCTAAGGGATAATTATCCTTTCGGATTGTTCACCGTGCCTATGAGCGAAATCGTGCGGCTTCATGCTTCGTCGGGCACTACGGGGAAACCAACGGTTGTGGGATACACGCGGAAGGATATTCAGATGTGGGCCGAAGTTGTTACCCGATGTCTCTGCATGGCAGGTGCCCATAGAAATGATATTGTTCAGATTGCTTATGGTTACGGGCTATTCACAGGAGGGCTGGGACTGCATTATGGTTCTGAAAATCTGGGAGCATCGGTGATCCCGATTTCGGGTGGCAATACACAGAAACAAATCCAGCTTATGGAGGACTTTGGAAGTTCGGTGCTTTGCTGTACTCCTTCGTATGCCCTGAATATTGCTGAGGTGATGAAGGATATGAATTTTGATATAAAGAGCCTTAAGCTAAGGGTTGGGGTTTTTGGCGCTGAACCATGGTCGGAACAAATGAGGAGGGAAATTGAGGCAAAACTGGGAATCAAAGCTATCGATATTTACGGGCTGAGTGAAATAGTAGGGCCGGGAGTATCCTGCGAATGTGAGTACCAGTGCGGGATGCATATCAATGAAGATCATTTTATTCCTGAGATCATTGATCCGGAAACCTTAAAGCCTCTGCCGCCGGGTGAGATAGGAGAGCTCGTGTTCTCCACCATTTCCAAAGAAGGGATACCGCTGATCCGTTACAGAACGCGTGACCTGACAAGGTTTATTTACGATAAATGTGAGTGTGGCCGGACACTGGTAAGGATGGAGAAATGCAAAGGACGCAGCGATGATATGCTGATCATTCGCGGAGTGAATGTATTTCCGTCGCAGGTTGAAACAGTACTTTTACAGATGAGCGAAGTTCAGCCTCATTACCTGTTGATTGTTGACAGGGAAGGAACACTTGATACATTGACTGTAATGGTGGAAGTGCAGGAACAGTTTTTCTCGGATGAAATCAGAAAGCTGCAGGAGTTAAGGATGAAAATAACGAGCAAACTTGAAAGTACATTGGGTATATCAGTAAATGTTAAACTGGTGGAACCCAGAACTATCGAACGTACGGCAGGAAAAGCAAAGAGAGTGATTGATAACAGGAAGATTTAATAAAGGCTGTTAGACTGCAGACTATTAGACTGTCAGGAAAATGTTGCTAATGTGCTGATATGCTAATGTGCTGATGAAAAAGGCTATAGGCATCAGGCTGAAATATGAATTATGAATGATAAGTTTTAAACGGCGGTCAGAATGTAGAGACGTACAGCGTGCGTCTCAATAAATATCAAAATGGAACGCAAAGAGAAGAATTAAAATTTAAGGATATGTTAATCAAGCAATTGTCGATATTTCTTGAGAACAAATCAGGGAGGTTGAATGAAGTTTCCACTATTCTCGGGAATGCAGGGATCAATATGTCGGCTTTCTCAGTGGCCGATACCTCAGAGTTCGGAATATTAAGGCTTATTGTTTCTGAACCGGAGCGAGCCTATAAAATTCTTAAAGAGAACCTTTTTTCGGTGAATCTGACTGATGTGGTTTGCATGAATTGCCCGAATAAGCCAGGAGCGCTTGCAAAAGCACTTCAGATTCTTTCAGAGAACGGGATTGAGATCGAATATCTTTATGCTTATTCCATGGGTGAATCCGCCAATGTTGTCCTCAAACCTGATGATATGGATCATTGCATAAAAGTGCTCCAGGAACATAAAATTGAGCTGGTCAGAGCCAGTGATTTGTATAAAATCTGAAACTTTGAAACTTTAAAACTTTTCAATAAATTGCGGGCAGATTTATCAGATCATTTTAATGAATTATTTTTTGTTTTAATTGATTAGTGTAATTCGTCTCCCGATAGCTATCGGGATCGTGTAATTCGTAATATAGTGAAGAAAGTTGCAATTCAGGGGATAAAAGGATCTTTCCACGAAGATGCGGCGATGAAATATTTCAGCGAAGAGATTGAAATCGTTGAATGCAAGTCGTTTCGCAGTGTATGCGAACTCATCGATCAGGATAAGGTGGATTTTGCCGTTATGGCGATTGAAAATTCAATCTCGGGAAGCATACTTCAGAATTACTCTCTGATCCGTGATTATCATCTGAGAATCATCGGTGAGATATACATTCATATCCAGATGAACCTGATGGCTCTTCCCGGAGTAAAGAAAAGGGATATAAAAGAGATTTATTCTCATCCGGTTTCGTTTCTCCAATGTGCTGAATATATTGAAAAATACTTCCCTAAGGTAGAAACAAAAGAATTGGGAGATAATGCCGCGGTTGCAAAATTAATAGCAAAAGAACAGATCACTTATGCAGCAGCAATAAGCAATCTGCGGTCAGCGGAATTGTACGGTCTTGAAGTGCTTGAAAAGAGTATAGAATCGAACAGGAAAAATTATACAAGATTTTTGATCCTTGCAAAACACGGCAATCCGGCTGAAATGGCCAATAAAGCATCAGTATGTTTTGAGGTAGGACACTTTCATGGTGCTTTGGCAAGAGTGCTGAATACATTTGCCGAACATGAGATTAATCTCACAAAAATCCAGTCATTACCAATAATTGGAAAACCCAGTGAATATTCTTTTCATGTCGATCTGGAATGGGACAAACTGGAGAATTATGAAAAGGCCATCCATATGGTCTTAAAGAATGTCTCAAGCCTTTCGATTTTGGGGGAATATGTAAGAGGTGAAGTTGCAATACATAACCAGTAAAACGTTAATTAATGAATAAGATAGGTGTATTTTTCGGTCCAAAGGACGGTTCAGTCCACAGGGTGGCCAGATTGGTCGCATCTAAAATAGGAGAGGATAAGACCCAATTGATCCATGTTCATGATGCTTCTGCGGATGACCTCGCACGATATGATCAGATAATATTCGGTATTTCAACAGTAGGTAAAGAAACATGGGACCAGAAATTTACCAATGCCGATTGGGCAAAATTTATGCCAGTTGTGAATGATTTTGACTTTACAGGTAAAAAAATAGCCATCTTTGGCCTTGGCGACCATGTTACTTATGCCTATCATTTTGTAAATTCAATGGGAACCCTGGCAAAAATTGTTCTTCAGAACAAAGGGCAACTTATTGGCAGAGTAAGTCCTGAAGGATATGAATTCCAGGATTCAGAAGCACTGGAAAACGGTAAGTTTTACGGTTTACCTGTAGACGAAGATTTTGAGCCTGAACTCACTGATGCAAGAGTTACTGCCTGGGTGGAAATGCTCAATAAGGAATTTTAGTCAGCGATCATTTAACATTAAACAATGAGCACACCAATTGATAACGGGATCGTCGACCAAAAGATTGCGGAGCTGGAAGTTCCTGAAATCGGGAGTGCGTCTATCCGTGAGATTGTCCAATTGGTGAATGCTATTGAGAAATCCACCGGGGAAAGGTATATCCGCATGGAGATGGGCGTTCCGGGACTGCCCCCTTCGAAAATTGGTGTTGAGGCTGAAATAGAAGCGCTTAGAAACAAGGTATCTTCCATTTATCCTCTTATAGACGGCATTCAGCCTTTGAAAGAGGAAGCAGCCAGGTTCGTTAAATTATTTATTGACATTGACGTCAGACCTGAAGGCTGCATTCCCGTGGTTGGATCGATGCAGGGGACATATGCTGCTTTTCTTGTTGACCGGAAGTTGCGTAAAGGAAAGGGACACAGCTTTGTTTATTGATCCGGGCTTCCCTGTCCAGAAACAGCAGATGCTGGTCATGGGACAGAAATATGAAAGCTTTGATGTTTTTGATTACCGGGGAGAGAAACTTCGTGCAAAGCTGGAATCCTATTTGTCTAAAGGAAATATTAATTCTCTCATTTATTCAAATCCAAATAATCCGGCCTGGATATGTTTTACAGAGCAAGAACTTCAAATAATCGGTGAACTGGCAAATAAATATGATGTTGTAGTCATCGAAGATTTAGCTTATTTTGCCATGGATTTTCGAAGGGATCTTTCAAAACCGGGAATTTCTCCTTTTCAGGCAACAGTGGCCCGGTATACAGCCAATTGGGTTTTAATGATTTCAAGTTCAAAAGTGTTTTCATATGCCGGTCAGCGTATAGGCGTGATGATTATATCGGATGGCCTGTTTCATCGTCATTTCCCTTACCTTAAAGAACGGCTGCAGGTTCATGGATTTGGGAATGCTGTTGTTCACAGGGTGCTTTATTCCATGACATCAGGAACTTCCCATTCTGCACAGTATGCTTTGGCAGCTATGTTTAAAGCAGCCAATGACGGAAGATATAATTTTATAGAGGAAGTGAAAGAATACGGTGAGAAAGCTAAAATAATGAAAAGGATCTTTTTAGATAACGGTTTTAATATCGTCTATGAAAGAGATCAGGAACTGCCCATCGGGGATGGTTTTTATTTTACCGTATCCTATCCCGGAATGACAGGGTCAGAGTTATTAAAAAAATTGCTATATTACGGATAAGTGCAATTACTCTCAGCAATACAGGTAGTACCAGAGAGGGACTGAGGGCTTGTGTGTCGCATGTCAGTCGCGATCAGTTTGAGATTCTTAAGGAAAGACTAAATTGTTCAACGCTGATAATCCGGTTGTTATGATTAATTAAGAATGAAATAATTCGTAAGGTAAAAACTATAAAATGAATTTAACAAGATAAAAGAGTAATATAAACTGAGGATTTAAGGAATAGAATATCATGTAATAAAAAATATAAATGGCTAAAGTCAGAGGAGCGGTTGTAGTGGATATAGAAGTTTGTAAAGGCTGTGACCTGTGTGTGGTAGCCTGCCCTACGCAAACTTTGGCACTGCACCGGAATGTGAACAGCAAAGGGTATCATTATTCATATATGGAATATCCGGATAACTGCAATGGTTGTGCAAACTGTTCAGCGGTTTGTCCTGACAGTTGTATCAGTGTATACCGGTTAAAAGCCGAAAAAGTATAAAGACAGGAAAATCCTGAAAATGGGAGAATTAAGATTAATGAAAGGGAATGAGGTGATAGCGGAAGCAGCGATCCGTTGTGGTTGCGATGCATATTTCGGTTATCCCATAACCCCTCAGTCGGAAGTAATGGAAACATTAATGGCACTGCAGCCCTGGGAAGAAACAGGGATGGTGGTTTTACAGGCTGAAAGTGAAGTTGCGGCCATAAATATGATTTATGGGGCGGCGGGTGCGGGAAAGAAAGTGATGACTTCATCTTCAAGCCCCGGAATAAGCCTGATGTCAGAAGGAATATCCTATATTGCAGGATCTGAATTACCATGCTTTATTGTGAATGTTCAGCGTGGGGGCCCCGGACTGGGTACCATTCAGCCATCACAAGCCGATTATAATCAGGCTACAAAAGGAGGCGGACATGGCGACTATTCATTACTGGTACTTGCTCCTTGCATCGGTTCAGGAAATGCACGATTTTGTAGATCTGGCATTCGAACTCGCTTTTAAATACAGGAATCCGGTGATGATACTTACCGATGGAGTGATCGGCCAGATGATGGAAAAAGTGGAATTAATGGAACCAAAACCCCGGTGGACAGAAGAAGAAATAGAGGAGATTTCCGGAAGCTGGGCTACCACTGGCAAAGCCTGATAATCGCGTGATAAACATGTCATCACTTCACTGGAAATGGATGCCAATATTATGGAACAGAATAATCTCCGGCTTCAGGCAAAATATAATAAAATGAAAGCCGAGGAAGTCCGGTATGAAATGATTAATTGTGAAGATGCTGACTATGTATTTGGTCGCTTTCGGTTCTGCTGCACGGATTTGTCAAAAAACAGTGCAATTGGCAAGAAATAAAGGAATAAAAGTCGGATTGCTCAGACCGATAACTCTTTTCCCGTTCCCTGAGAAAGTGATTTCGGATACTTGCAGGAAAAGTCAAAGGATTTTTGTCGGTTGAATTTAATGCCGGACAGATGGTATATGATATCCGGCTTGCTGTCAATGGAAAAACCAAAGTTGAATATTTTGGACGCATGGGTGGAAATCTGCCGACCCCGAATGAGGTGGAAACGGCCCTTGTTCAAAAATTAATAGGAGCTATAATTATGTATGAAACAGTAGAAAAGGTAAAGGAAATTATTAAACCGGAAAATCTGGTTTATTCAAAATCTCCCTTGTTAAATGATGTTACAATGCATTATTGCCCCGGATGCAGTCACGGGGTAGTGCATAAACTGATTGCCGAGGTGATTGAGGAACTGGGAATACAAAAGGATGTGATAGGTGTTTCCCCGGTTGGGTGTGCCGTTTTTGCCTATAATTATATCGATATAGACTGGAGTGAAGCTGCACACGGAAGGGCTCCTGCCGTTGCAACCGGGATCAAACGCGTTATGCCCGAAAAACGTGTTTTTACTTACCAGGGAGACGGCGACCTTGCCGCTATTGGCACTGCTGAAACCATGCATGCGGTGAACCGGGGCGAAAATCTTGTCATGATTTTTATCAACAATGCAATTTATGGTATGACCGGAGGGCAGATGGCTCCGACGACTATGCTCGGACAGATAACTTCCACAACTCCCTATGGCAGAAATGTTGATTTGAACGGATATCCGTTGAGAATCACAGAACTGCTGGCTCAACTTCCGGGCGCTGCTTATGTTACCAGGCAAAGTGTTCATACTCCGGCTGCTGTGCGGAAGAGCCAGGAAAGCGATCAAAAAAGCTTTTGAAGTTCAGGCTCAAAAAAAAGGAACAGCATTTGTTGAGATTGTCTCAACCTGCAGTTCAGGATGGAAAATGTCGCCTGTTGATTCAAATAAATGGATGGAAGAAAATATGTTCCCTGTGTATCCGCTTGGAGATTTGAAAGATGGCTCAGAGGGATACGAATCATATAAATTCCGTGATTGATTAAATTTAAACTAAATACTCGAAAGATGACGGAAGAAATAATTATTGCAGGATTTGGCGGACAGGGTGTGCTCTCGATGGGTAAGATACTTGCTTATTCAGGCGTGATGCAAAATCAGGAAGTAGCCTGGTTTCCTTCTTACGGGCCTGAAATGCGTGGCGGAACTGCAAATGTGACTGTAATTCTCAGTGAGGACCGCATAAGCTCGCCAATCCTGAATGAGATATGATACGGCAATTATCCTGAACCAACAGTCAATGGACAAATTTGAGCCGGGGTAAAGCCCGGCGGGACGCTTATCTATGATCCGAATGGAATTGTCAAACACCCAAGCCGAAAAGATATTAATATTTACAGGGTTGAAGGTTCCAGGCTCGCTGTTGAAATGGGAAATCCTTTGACATTCAACATGATCGTTCTGGGAGCATTTCTCAAGGTTAAGCCGATTATAAAAATGGAGAATGTAAAAAAAGGCCTCGAAAAATCGCTTCCCGAAAGGCACCACAAATTAATTCCTCTTAATCTTAAGGCAATAGAAAAAGGACTGAAAAATCTTGAAGTGATTCAGAAAGTATAAACTTTCACCCGGCAACTCCAGCCGGGTTTTTTTGTTATGAGTTCCCGCTTTTGCTACTTTGCTACTTTTCTGCCAACTCCAAACCCGCGATTTCGGGGTTCCAAATCCCGAAAGTGTTAACCCGCTCCCGCGGATCGAAGATCGACATAAGCCAATTTGCGATTCCTTTTGTTCGGGACTAAAAATCCCCGGTTAAACACATACGGAGCATCCACATCAGCGGTCATTCCCGGAGATGCGTCAGACTTGTTGCCAATGGCAAAGACGTGGCGCGCCGCGTCTCTACATAGAAGACTATACAATGATCTACAGGGATAAACGAATTGAAAACAGATTCATCAGTCATATAATGTTGTTGCATAGCGGGGAATCCGAAAATTAATATTCAATGGTAATTCCAATTAACTGCGAAATAAATCGTACCTTACAACATTTTAATAATTTAAAGTAATGGATTCAGTTTTACAACAGATCAGTTCAGGATGCTTAAATCCATTATCTGAAAGGGAATAATAATTATGTACGACAAAAAAATAACTACTTTCATATCCCCTGATCTGAAGAAGTTGCAAGCGGTGGTTATAGACGGAAGGACGACAATCTATATTGATAAAGATGCGGATCCTGCTGATGCAAAAAGGCAGTATGCAGAACGTCGTAAACTTCTGAATATAAAGTTTAAGTGATCCGATTTTAGATTCTTACCGTTTTTAGGTTAAACCCAAAAACCGGAAGCGGAGGGTGAAGATTACGGTAATTTAGCCAGTTATTATTAATCATATCTCATGTTTTTCGGGTAAACGCCGGATTGCATTCGGGTACCCTCTTGTAGAGACGCGGCACGCCACGTCTCTACAGGAATGAAAAAAAGTGTTATATTTGATTATTAAAACCTGAATTAATAATAACCTTATATTGAACCTGATCAACAAAAAGGAACTCAGCGAGGCGGAAATCTGTGATCATTGTACTACCCCGGTTTTTCTAATATTTTGGCCTAAGACCAGGTTTTTAAGATATTTAACCCTAATCCTTGCGGCCTTCGATTTGGTGTTGATAATCACGGCGGCCATATAAACTTGACACACCCACATCAATCCCAATGAAGGTTCTGCCAATTTAACCAGGAATCATTAATCAGATCAACGGTTTTTCGGGTAAAAGTTGGATTGCAGGCGGCACCCCCCTTGTAGAGACGCGGCACGCCACGTCTCTACGGAAAAAAAATAATTGTTGAATAATCTGTTTAAATTCTTCAGATTTCAACGTTCAAAATTAACTTTACATTCAAAATCCAATGATAGAATAATGACTCAGAAACAACTCGAAGACTACCTGTGGGGCGCGGCCAACATTCTGCGAGGAATGATCGATGCGGCTGACTTCAAACAATATATTTTCCCTTTGCTATTCTTTAAACGTATCAGCGATGTATGGGATGAAGAGTATCAACAGGCACTGGAGGAAAGCAACAACGATCTGGACTATGCGAATTTCCCGAAAACCATCGGTTTCAGATTCCGAAGGGTGCCATTGGGAAGATGTCCGCAAGAAAACCGTCGATGTCGGGAGCTCTGCAAAAAGCATTAATGGTATTGAAAAAGCCAATTTTGAAATGCTTCATGATGTTTTTGGGGATGCCCAATGGACCAATAAACGCCGAATGAGCGATGAAAAAATGCTGGATCTGATTGAGCATTTCAGTCAGATGAATCTGACTGTGGCCAATGTGCCTCACGACATCATGGGTGAGGGCTATGAATACCTGATTAAGAAATTTGCAGATGACAGCGGCCACACTGCTGCCGAGTTTTACACAAACCGAACTGTGGTAAAACTGATGACCCAGATTACTGACCCGCAAAGCGGAGAAAGTATTTATGACCCAACCTGCGGAAGCGGTGGAATTTTGCTTTCCAGTAGTCTTCATGTAAAAGAACAAGGGAAAGAATACCGGACATTAAAACTCTACGGACAGGAACTAAACCTCATTACCTCGGCTATTGCCCGTATCAACATGTTTATGCACAATGTGGATGAATTTTTGATTGTCCAGGGCGATACGCTGGAAAGTCCGCAGATACTTGAAAATGATGAGCTGAAAAAATTTGATGTAATTATGGCAAATCCGCCTTACAGCGTAAAGAAGCTGGAATCAGAAAAAATGGATGAACGATCCTTTCGGCAGAAATATTTGGGGAACTCCACCGCAGGGCTGTGCTGATTATGCTTTTCAGCAGCATATTATGAAAAGCCTTAATCCTGAAACAGGAAGAAGTGTGGTGCTGTGGCCTCACGGCGTTTTATTTCGAGATGCTGAAAGCGATATCCGTAAGAGAATGATTGAAGAAGATTATGTTGATGCGGTAATAGGTCTGGGTAAAAACCTTTTTTACAACAGCAGTATGGAAAGTTGTTTGCTGGTGTGCAGGATGAAAAAACCGGAAGAGAGAAAAGGCAAAATTATTTTTATTGATGCAAAGGATGAAATTAGGATTGAGAGAAGCAATGCTTATTTGAAACCAGAACATATAAAGCGAATATCAGACACCTATTGGAAGTTTGAAGAAGTTGAAAAATTTGCAAGAGTAGTTAGTAGCAAAGAAGTATTAATTAACAACAATGGGAATCTAAGTATTCAACTATACGTGAAGCAAGCAAACAATAGCGAAGAACATGGAATTGACCATTTACTTGAACAGACAAAAAGCGTCCAAAAAGAAATAAATGTGAATCTTAACAACCTATTCAAACAACTAAATAATTTAGGTATCGAATGAAAAGGTTGAATAAAGATGGTTGGAAAGAAGTATCTTTTGGGGATTATGTTGACCATATTGAGAACAATGAAACTAATCTTGATAAAGAAGAAAATGCAAGATTTGTAAGTGTTGAACATCTTGAAACGGGTAAATTAAAAATTGAATCTTGGATAAATGAAATAATGCCGACATTTTTTAGAACGTTTAAATCTGGCCAAATTTTATTCGGCAAAAGAAGAGCTTATCAAAGAAAAGTGGCTATAGCAGATTTTGATGGTATTTGTTCTCCTCATATATGGGCATTAGAAGCTAGGAATGGTTTAATACAAGATCTACTTCCATTTATTATGTTGACTGATAAATTCTATGAGTATGTAAATGCAAACTCAGCAGGTACGATGTCAGTATCTCTTAAGTGGCCACAACTCTCAAAATATACATTTTGCATTCCCCCCTACTCTGTACAAAAACAAATAGCCTCGCTCTTTCAATCCATAGAAACGGCGATGGGGCAGGTAGAGGGGCAGGAGAAGAATTTAAAGGTACTTCAAAAGTTCTTGGTAAATGGTTTGATGGGCAGTCAACCGGTATTTGGTAATTTGCTGACCATTAATAATTGCCTGAAAACTACTTTCGGCGAGATAGCCGAATGTGATAAAAAATATCCTGAGCATTCAAAAGAAGTTGACCGTTTTATTGGTCTTGAAAATATAGAACCTGAAAACTTTGAACTACAAGGTTGGGGCGATATAGAAAATGGAACAACATTCACCAAAAGATTTTTGTAAAAGGAGATGTTTTGTTCGGGAAACGCAGGGCATATCTTAAAAAGGTTGCAGTTGCTTCATTCGATGGTATTTGCTCAGGTGATATTTTAGTAATCAGGGCAAAAGCTAATAAGATGCTTCAGGAATTATTGCCATTTTATATTTGGGCGGATGCTTTATTCAACATGCTGTAAGCACTTCAGCAGGATCATTGTCGCCTCGAACCAAATGGAAAGATTTGGCGGAATTGGAAGTTTCAGTTCCTGATTTTGAGGTTCAAAGCAAAATACTTGAAGTATTGCAACAAATTCAGACTATAATGTGCCAGCTTAAGCAGCAAAAGACGACCTTAAAGGATTTAGGAGAGCAAAGCTGTTGAATGAGATATTGGGCTAAAGAAATAATATGTATCTTTGAAATTATGCCTGTTGATATCGATAAAATATTATTATTCAGAATGGTTCACATAGATAACGTGGAACACATTCTTATTAATGGCATGTCAATAAGAGATCATCCACTTGCTGATTTAAACTACATCAATATTGGCGATACTGGTTTAATTAAACAACAAGACGATTATCCGGTAAGAATTGATCCTCCAAATGGAGTTTTGGGTGAATATGTTCCCTTTTATTTTGGACCTTTATCTCCTATGCTCTTGAATATAGACTGGCTGTCAGGGTATACACGTTCGACCGCAAGAAGAAATTGTTTATATTTGTTGTAATCTGAGTGGAATAATTGCAAATTGTAATGAATGGTGCTTTACAGATGGGCATGCAAAAAATGCCTTCACCGAGTACTATAATGATATTAATTATCTTTCTGAAATTGATTGGAATATAGTATCGGAAAGGTATTGGACCAATACAGAAGATGATTTTGACAGGATGAGAAGAAAACAAGCTGAATTCCTTATTAAAAATCATGTGCCTGTCAATTGTATTAACTTGTTAATAGTGCTCAATGACCAAAGAAAAACATTTATTGATGCGATTCTTGAGCGCTTAGAACTTAAAATACCTGTTATTGTTGATCGTAAAAAGACATACTATTACTGATGAAATATTTGAAAGGAAATTTGTTGGAAGCTCAGACACAAGCATTGGTTAACACTGTAAATACAGTAGGTGTTATGGGTAAAGGTATTGCCTTACAGTTTAAGGAAGAATTTCCTAATAATTTCTCTATATATTCAACAGCTTGTAAAAAGAAAGAACTTTATCCAGGCAAACTACTTGTAGTGCACGAGCAAACTTTGAAAGGAGAAAGAATTATAATTAATTTCCCAACAAAGACAGAGTGGTACCTGAAATCCAAGTATGAATATATTGAGAAGGGATTAAAAGAATTGACCAAAGTAATTGAATCTTATCATATAGAAAGTATTGCAATCCCACCTTTAGGATGCGGGAACGGGGTCTGAATTGGAATAAAGTAAAAGCATTGATTGAGAAATATCTTGGGCATCTTACAGAGGTAAATATTCAAATATATGAACCCAATGAAGCCGTAAAACAACTTTTAAAAGAGCAGAAGTAAATAAGAGATAAAACTAACTCCTCTCGGGCAATTATACTTTATGCAATGTTTTACTATGAATCGATGGGAGAAAATTCCAGTTTATTTGTTGCCAACAAACTTGCCTATTTTCTTCAAAGACTTGGAGAGAAGAGTTTAAACAAATTAAAATTTACAGCGAGCCATTACGGACCTTACTCAGTTCAGGTGGGACATTTATTGAACAATGTAAATGGTAAATATTTAAAGGGGCTGGAGCAAATGAATGCCAAAGCATTTGAACCCTTAGAACTACAATATGATAAGATAAAAGAAGTTAGTGATTATGTAAGAAAAGAGTTAAGTTCTGAACAAAGGACAAGACTTTCAAATTTAGTAAAATTAATAGATGGTTTTCAATCAGCATTAGCTTTGGAAATTCTGGCTTCAGTAGATTTTGTTAAAAAAGAAAACCGGATATTAACCAGGAAGATATTGTAAAAACAATTCATAATTGGTCAGAACGCAAACGTAAACTTTTTCAGGAAAAATATATTCAGATTGCATCAAATCAGTTACAAGATTTTAGTACCCGTTTAAATTTTGCCTAACATGATAATTAATGGTATTTAACGAACTAAACAGCGTCGAATATTTCATTATTCACCAACTAACAGGAGTAAACCTTAATCTTCACGGTCTGGGGAATGAAGATGGCGCAACTTATGGGGAGGAAGTCAAATGGCGCTACGTGGAGCCTGAATTATTACTGCGTGAACTCACTGATGTGCTTATCGAGCCAGAATTAAAGCAGGCTCTTTGCCGCCTTAACCCCGATATTGCTTCACAGCCCGACCGCGCCGATGAAGTCATTCATAAGCTCCGGGCCATATTGATCACAGTCAACAATGTGGGGCTGGTCCGTGCCAACCAGGAATTTTCAAAGTGGCTTAGAGGCGAAATGACACTGCCATTCGGGAAAAACAATGCCCATATTGCCATACGGCTGATCGACTTTGAGAATATCAAGAACAACAGCTTTGTTCTCACCAATCAATACAGGATGCAGGCAAGGGAAGTGAAGATCCCCGATATCGTATTGTTTGTCAATGGTATGCCTTTGGTTGTCGGAGAAGCGAAGACTCCTGTCAGACCTGCGGTAAGCTGGTTTGATGCGGCGCATGATATTCATGTGGTATATGAAAATGCAGTTCCGCAGCTTTTTGTTCCCAATGTATTTTCTTTCGCTACCGAAGGGAAAGAACTATATATTGGCGCAGTCAGGACACCCCTGGAATTCTGGGCCCCCTGGCGTCTGGAAGATGAAAAGGATGAGCTGAGTTATTTAATCGGTTTAAATGATGTCGCCACCCAATTGACGCATTTACTGAAACCATCAACCTTATTGGATATCTTACAGTATTTCACTGTTTATGCCACCAACAGCAAGAAAAAGAAAATCAAGATCGTTTGCCGTTACCAGCAGTATGAGGGAGCAAATGCCTTAGTCGACAGGGTGAAAGAAGGAAAGATCAAAAAAGGGCTGATCTGGCATTTTCAGGGTTCAGGAAAATCATTGCTCATGCTGTTTGCCGCCCAGAAATTGCGCCGTCAGGCGGATCTGGACAGTCCGACCGTGATGATCGTGGTTGACCGGATTGATCTGGACACGCAGATTACAGCCACATTCAACACGGCAGAAGTTCCAAACATGGTGACAACGGACAATATCAGGGAATTACATAAACTGCTTGAACAGGATACGCGCAAGATCATCATCACAATGGTTCATAAGTTCAAGGATGCTTACCCTGATATGAACACCAGGGAAAACATTATCGTGATGGTCGATGAAGCCCATCGCACGCAGGAAGGCGATCTGGGAAGGAAAATGCGCCATGCCTTGCCCAATGCTTTTCTTTTCGGATTGACAGGAACGCCCATCAATAAAGCTGATAAAAATACATTCTGGGCATTTGGCGCTGAAGAAGACAGAGGCGGTTATATGAGCCGTTACACTTTCCAGGAAAGCATCCGCGACAACGCGACATTGCCGCTGCATTTTGAACCAAGACTGCCTGATTATCATATCGACAGAGATAGTCTTGACGTGGCATTCAAAGAACTGGCCAATGACCTGAGCGAGGAGGATCGTAACAAATTAAGTCAAAAGGCGGCGAAGATGGCCGTATTCTTAAAATCACCCGAACGTGTAAGAACAATTGTGGCTGACATTGCTGAACATTTCACGGCACATGTGGCGACTGAAGGATTGAAAGCCATGATTGTGACCCCTGACCGTTATGCCTGTATTCAGTATAAAGAAGAGCTGGATAAGCTGATGGATACTGAAGCCAGTGAAGTGGTGATCAGCTCATCAGCCAATGATGAATTCAGCTTTAAGCAAAAGTGGGCCATGGATAAGGATCAGCAGGAAAAAGTCATCGAGAGATACAACGATGCCGATTCACCACTGAAATTCCTTATTGTAACGGCAAAGTTACTTACCGGTTTCGACTCGCCGATCCTGCAGACCATGTATCTTGACAAATCGCTGAAAGACCATACTTTATTGCAGGCCATCTGCCGTACGAACCGCCTCTTCCCGAATAAAACCTTTGGCAGGATAGTTGATTACTTTGGCGTTTTTGACGATACTGCAAAAGCGCTGGCATTTGATGAGGAAACCATGAAGACTGTGATAAGCAATCTCCAGGTGCTGAAAGATAAACTGCCTGAACTGATGGATCGGTGTCTGTCACATTTCTTTGGTGTGGACAGGTCAATTTTGGGGTTTGAGGGTTTGCAAAAGGCACAGGATTGTATCAATACCAATGAAAAGAAAGATGCTTTCGCACTCGATTACGGCAATCTTTCAAAATTGTGGGAAGCGCTCTCCCCGGATTCAATTTTAAATCAATATTATAAAGACTATAAATGGCTCTCGCAGGTATTTATATCGGTCAAGCCTTCTTCGGATGATAACGGCCGTTTGCTGTGGCATGCTTTAGGAGCACAGACAACAAATCTGATCCATGAACATATTCACGTTTCAGGCATCAATAAAGAGATGGAAGAGATGATCCTGGATGCAGAAGTGATCGATGAACTGATGAATAAAAAAGATCCCGGGCAGGCCAAAAAGCTTTTGAAAATTCTGACCGGCAGACTGGGCGGGCATGGGAATAATCCGGTTTTTAAGAAATTAAGTGAACGCCTGGAGGCATTGAGAGATAAAGCTGAAAAGGGATTAATCAATTCCATCGAGTTCATAAAAGAACTTTGCCAGATCGCCAGGGAAACACTTCAGGCGGAAAAACTGGTTGAACCTGTTGAAATCCGAAAGACGGCTAAAGCGGCTTTGACGGAGTTGTTCCTGGAATTAAAAACGGACACAACTCCGGTTATAGTTGAGAGAATTGTGAACGATATAGATGAGATTGTAAGGATTACACGGTTCGAAGGGTGGCAAAATTCAACAGTCGGAGAACGGGAAGTCAAACGGGAATTACGAAAAGTGCTCTGGACAAAATATCAGATAAAAGACGAAGAGCTTTTTAACAGGGCGTATGACTATATAAAGGAGTATTACTAAAGAGAATTAATAATTTTTGCAAGGCATTGAAGCAGAAGGGGGATAGAGAGGAGGTTGTTTAAGGAGTTAATGAGCGTAATGTGAAAAGAATAATATAAATTATCCAAAATACCTTTTTGGAGGAAGAATAATTTCATCTGGTAACATGTCTGCAACAACAACTGGCAATCTTACACTACTGCAAAAAGTGCCAAATCCAGATAAAAAGCCTAAATCAACCTTTTTCTTTTGTCTTCGATCAGAAATAACAGAAATTGCATAACAAAATTCTATTTTAATATTTCTACTATTGAATAGTCCGACTATTTTTTTATGAGTGTTGTCCAATGTTCTTCCAGAAGATATTACATCAGTTATATAAACTATATTCTTAATTTCATCAATTCTTACAGCCGAAGTATCGCTTTCCAATACCTCCTCTAACGAATAGAATTTTTTATCACCTCTTGAACCAACAATATAATTTCTAATTCCTGTGTTGGCAGATAATTGACTCGCAATAATTGCACCCCAAAAGTCTATTCCAATAATTAGAGTATTAGAAAATTTATCTTTCCCAATTTTTGACATCACCCAATCTCGAGATTGATTTACAAGCTCAGGTAAAATAACAGTTGAATCAGTAAGTAGTCTATTTATTGAGATCCACCCAAGTGAAACGTCTGCACCATTATTAATGATAAAACGGCCAAAATTATATAATTTCTTTTCTTTGATTTTATCCTCGATTTTTTTCTCTGTTTCTTGATTAATCAATTCAGCTGTGTCTATTTTATAACTGTAATTAATTGGGTTACCAAGCGTCCATTCTCCTTGTTGATCATTATCAATGTGTTGTTTTGAAGCATACCTCAGTGTTCTTATCGTTGTGGTATTATCTGAATTATATTGAATAATTTGAGCTTGACGATCAATAACGCTATAAGAGGGACTGCTGGGATTCTCAACTTTCGTGCCTATTCTACCAGACATAACAAAAAGATGATTATTGTTAAGTGTATAAGCTGGCTTATGTGTATCTCCAAAAAGCCAAAGAATTTGGGACTGGGTAATCTCTGTCTGTATTCTATCTTTTAAAATTTCGCCTGATCTCCAAAAATGCTTGTCAAAAAAACCATCCTCATATGCAGGAAAAGAGCACTCAAAATAAGAGAGTGGATAATGTGCCCCAACTATTATTAAATTGTTTGGATTATCATATTCTCTTAATTCCAGTGCAATATTATTTATTTCTTCAGGAGATAAATAATCCCGGTTGCTCTTTACATTGTCTGTTCAAAGTCGAATCCAAAGATAAAAATATAGTGTTTTCAGATACATTGCATATGCAGAACCTGTCAAAAGACTTTAGAGCCACTCCGTTAGCAAAATTTTGAGAAAATTGAAAATAATCTTCCCTTGCTTCTTTTAATTTTCCATTAAAATCTAAATCTTTATTCAAATCGTGATTACCAATACATATCCCAACGTTTCTATTAGATAGATTAAGTTCCTTAGCTATAAATTCCAAAATTTCTTTCGCATGACTAAAATTATTTTTATTCCCTTTTTCAACGAAATCACCCGTAGCAATTATACAATCTATTTTCCCAATTTCAGACTGTATTAACTTGAAAAAATTTGGTAGGTAAGATGTCCTATAAAAATCTTTTCGAAGATGCTCTTTCCCTGTCGTCTCAATATCGTGAAGGTGGAAATCTGTCAAATGAAGAATGCGTTTATTATTATTCATGTTAATTATTTATAAAGCTGATATTCAGCATCTGGAATTACGTCCTTTATTTTTGTGAGTGAAATTAGAATGAAATTATCCTTAAAAACTTCGGGCTCAAGCAAACTACTTAATACTATTGCGTGATTTAACTCACAACCGAGAAGTTCAGCGTAGGCCTTAGCAATTTTAACTTCAGTCCCACCAACAATAAAGTCACCCATGTAAATATAACGAACTCCCTTTTTAAAATTATTTAAAAGCTCTATGTCAAACAATTTATGTTTGGGACCCAAATGATCAATGGTATCATATGATTTATTTATGAGCAAGCTGACAGCACCTGCAAAAGGGCACCCTCGCAAACTAACAGCGAGCAATTTGATTTCCGGAGCATTCGGATTTTTTTCTTTTTCCTCAATTTCATTTTTGATATACAAGTCCAATTTTTCTGCTAGGAAAAGACACATCCAAATAAATAAATGTGGTTCTGAAATGATTTTACCGGCATCAAACTCACCTCCTGCCATTACAACTGTAGATAGTAATCTTATTTGCCCTGTATCATTTCTTTTGTAACATGCTTTGATTGTGTCGGTAATAAATCTTTGTTCTACATCTTGGATGTCGGAATTTAATGTCTGTAGATTTATCTGAATTGAGTTACCATCACAATTTACCTTCAGAATATTTTTTTTTGGGATATTTTCATAATTCGGAGCATTTGAGCCTATACGCCCTAAAGTATCAATTAGTGGATCGATAAGTGAATTTGTATGGATAAAAACTATTGGCCTTTGTGATCTTTTAACAACTTCACTAAAAAAGTTTTCTAATCCTCTGTCTCCACAGTCAACTACTCCTTTACAGCTAACTATTAATGGTTTTCTTATTTCACTGTTCTCAAAGATTTCTCTTAGCGATTCTATAGCAGAGAAAGTTAAGGTTGCATGACTTATTAGTCCATTCTTTTCCCAAATTAAAGCCTTTAATCTGATGTAAACAAAATTACTTTCTGTTATAATTAACTTTTTAAACATAGTACCAACTATATTTTTGATGGGATTTCAAATGTTATCCTTGTCCCTTTAAGTTTTGACTTAAAATTTCTATGATAACCATTCCCAAAATTTTCATAATCAATATTTGAGATCTCCTCTCCTAATATTTGGTTTGCTGTCTGAAATTCTAAATTATTTCTAATCAATTCATACTTTTCTTTAGCAAAGGACCAGTTTGGCTCTTGCCATCGTATTTCACAATCGACTGAGGAGAAAATTATATAACCATCACTAAGTATTATATCCTCTATTGCTCGCCGAAGTCCAATTTTGTGTTCATTAATTAATGAGGCATTTACTAATGCATCTAAATTTGTATGTAATCCTTTTTTTATTTCTCTAAATGGGTTATTCATCATTGAATGTAAGAAACCAACACCTCCATCGCAAACACAAATCGTCACACCTTTAGGTGATTTTTGCAATCCTACAAAAGCTATTTCTTGTCCGTGCAATAAAGCATTTACGATTAGCTCAGCAATAGTCATGGAAAGTAAATTTACCAAATGTTGATTCCACACTGCATAAAAGTTTTCATGTATAAGCAATGAATCAATACGACTGTAAATATGATTTAGAATTAAGTCCTCTCTTGTTTTTTCTTTCCAATCATTCAGTAATGAAATTGACTGGTAAAATTTTAATTTATCAGGAATATCATCAAAAAAAATTATTTTAGAATTTGGATTTGTTCTTTTCTGAGTCATGCCACCGATTAGATCTGGGGACCAACTGAGAATATCTAATTTCTTTGCAATATCAAAAAAACCTATGTCTGATAAAAACCTTAGCACATAAGCATCCCAACGTATTAAAATAGGTATTGGCTTTCCATAACTTTTTCGGACTCCCCAAGCAACAGATAAAAATGCTGTTAGAGCAGCCAAATTCATTCTTCTTGGTTGCACATATGTGAAATCCCATACTATATTGGGTTTGTCTCCTTGTGCAACTTTTTCTCTAATCCAATCAAGTTTAGGCGCTGTATTCCGATACAAGCTGTTAAAACTTGAGAGCGTCCCTACATTAATTAAAATTAAATCTTCATTTTCAGACTTCATTTCTTTTATAATGTTAAACTACAATGAGATTTCAATTATAAATGTATCGTAAAGGTAAAAATATTAGACTCAATTTTTTCAAAACCAAAATATCCATTACCACAAAATTAAAATTAAAAACTTTCACAATGTTATAACCATCTGGTAAATAATATTGTGAAAGTCTACATCTCTAATATCGTCGTTCCATATAAGCAATTGCACTCAAAGTATCCTTACATTTTTTAGCTGTTGAGATAAAATCTTCAGGGTCCATTACTTTGTATTTTTTCGGAAATTTTAAAAGTTTTGTCCAGGTTTCCGACAGATTTGTACCATCCAGTTTTCCTTCAGCGGTATTAACATCTTTCAATTCTTTATTCACTTTGGGGATAATATGTAAATGCTGATAATCTGTTGCCCCATATTCTTTTGCTTTTGTCATCTCATGGGCAAGCAAAGTCTGCCGCATTAACTGGTAATAGAGTTCGGTAAAAAGGCCAATAATATCAGTGGGGAGAATAGGACAGTCGCTTTTATCCAGCAAAGGCTTGTATATTTTTATTCTTGTCATGCCGCTTTCGCCTTCGGCCTTTGAAGGCTGGTTTTTATACTGCTCAACGTATTTCCATTCTATAAAGAAAAGCTTTCTTGTTCCGTCCTGCATTTCAGCAAGCATAAGAGCATCCACGGAGGTTGAATTGGCTCCACGGGAATGTGATTTTTCGCCCAGGTAATTCTCCTTACCGATTACTTCAAAATCTACATAACCGCTGTCACCATCACCATTTTCAAGCCTAAGTGCAGCTTTAACATTCTGATCAACATTTTGAAGTATTGCGGTTGCAACATCCTGTCTTTGCCTAACGAAATAGAGGTGATTGATGCAGGCGATCTGGGATGAAAGGATATGTCCGGTTGGCCCTCCTTTCACGCTATCCCAGAAGGGAATATCATGACGCTTGAAATAAGCAATTGCATCTTCCCTTACCCCCAACCAGATATTTAAGGAAGGATCACAGAGTACAAATTCGCGTTCAGCATTTCTGAAAATGCCGCCGCCGGGATCGTTAAAAATAGCATCCCTTTGCAGGATTGCTTTTCGGCGCTGGTTTTCAAGATAGGTCATAAGCTGTTTTTTAGCCTGATTCAGACAAAGATAGTAAATGTTGTTGTTATTTCGAAACATTATATATAAATATTCTGCCGGCGGACAACATATGCCGGCAGTTGCTTTTTAGGAAATGTTATGAATTTATGATTTTTACCAGTGGGTGTGTTAATGATTCTTGCTTTTTTGAATTTTAACTTATCAATTATTCTTAGATTGAATTTGATCAAAGATATCCTGCAGCTTTTTAAGATTATCAAAATCAATAACGTCAATTTCTTCAAATGGATTTGAAGCATTCCACATTCCTGAGTATGGGTAAACCCAATTAAAGCTTTGAACATCTTTTAAATCAACCGATATCAAAAAGAAATTGCGGAAAATTCTTTCATTTTCATTTTTGTTGATCTTTGAAAAACCTGAGTTTTCTTTAATTTCTTTAAGAAAATCTGAGTCGGATTTAAAGGCAAAATATTATCAATCACCTCCTGGTCAGTACATTCAATCCAAAATGAATCTTTATTGTTATTATTCCAGCTTTTTCTCCAAATTAGTCTTGATTTCATATCTGATGATTAATCATTTAGAAGTGTTTCTTTGATGTTTATTCCAAATTCTTTTTGAATGAATTCAGTTGTTTGAAATTGATTGTCCAATGAAGCTTTAATTAATTGTGTTGTAAATAAATTTGAGTTTCTCTTCCATTTGGCTTCTGACTTATCAACTGCACAAATCCAGTTAATATTTACTAAAAATTCAGATTTTCTCATTGTCTGAATTTTCAAAAATATTAGGAACTTTAAGTTTATATTCCTTTAATGATTTATTTTCAAATTTAAAATCATTTACAGGAACGGCTTCATTTCCAACTCGTCCAATTCCAACATATCCATGCCCTTTTAAATAAGCTGCAACTATATCACCTTTATTTAGAGTTCTAATGGATCACTCCACTTTATCCTACCCGCCGATAAAAATCCATATTTTTTACAATCCTCCCAGCATCTATGTTCTTCTTCTCCAACATTTACATAAAAAAGCCCTTTTTCAAAATCAAATCCGGATAAGTTTAATGGGTATTTATTATGCGGTCTAAAATATTGGCAAAATGTAGGAGAACATTAGTCCATTTCTTTCCTAATTTCCAGATCAAAGTTTTTTCAATAAGTAAATGATTCACTTTCCGATAAGTTTCTCGCTATAACTTTAATAATTGGTTGCAATGCTTCTTTTTGGATTTCCTTAATAATTTTAGTTTTTTCACTGTCATCATCGGCTTTTAAATGAGCTTCTTTACGGTTTCCTTTACCTTTCCCATAATAGAATTCTTCGAAGTTTCTCGGATCTATATAAACATAAACATAATAATTCTTTATGATTTCTCATTTTTATTATTTTAATTGTTTTTTCAGCATGAAAACCAAAGATTGTGTTTAATTGCTGAACAAAAATCCAGGTTCACTAGCAAGTATCGAAATAAAATACTCTGCGGAAATGATAACCACCGCTGGGTTTGAAACAGCAGACGAGTTGGGTGCCCTTTTTGAGGACTGATTTCCGGCGCTGGTCTCGAGG
>CAWENX010000016.1:0-79233 GCA_963810555.1 uncultured Bacteroidia bacterium
ACTGAATTGGGCTCGCTACTGGATTGAAGTTCAGGGAGATTCCTCACTTCACTTCGCTACGTATCGGAATGACACCTGTGCGTAACAATGGGGGTGATAAGGGGCGGCGCAGCCGCCCCTTATCACCCCCAGCCCTCAGAACAAAAGTGTCATGCCGACACGAAGTGAGGCATCTCATGAGGCGAGATCAACAGATATTTCTAAAAAATCTGTCATTGGTAATGAAGCGCAGCGGAATGAGGAATCTTTGATATTTGTCTAATACAGGAAAGGCAATCCCAGCCTGCAATTTTAGACATTCGCCTTAAACTTGATTTGGCCTTTATGTGTTATTAATCAGACATTTTATTTCTTAAGATTTAACTGTAATGAAGAATATGGGATATGAGAAAAATAATCGTTTTATCCATGATTTCATTGGATGGAGTCATGCAGGCGCCGGGCGGACCTGAGGAAGATACAACAGATGGTTTCAAATACGGCGGCTGGGTTGCGCCATATTTAGATAAGGGTTCCATGAAGGTCATGGAAAACAGCTCGGACCGTCAGATTATCTTTTGGGCAGAAAGACATATGAGATTTTTGCCTCCTATTGGCCTTATCACGTAGACTTTTGGCCTGTATATCAATGAGGGCACAAAATACGTCCTGTCCAATACGATGGAAAAGTCAGACTGGAATAATTCAGTATTCCTCAAAAGCCTTGAGGATATTAAAAAGATTAAAAACTCAAACGGTTCTGACCTCCAGGTGCATGGCAGCGGGGAGCTTGTTCAATTGCTGTTTAAGAATGATCTGGTGGACGAACTCTGGCTCAAAATATATCCCTTGACTCTTGGCAAAGGAAAGAAGTTGTTTGACAACAGCACCATTCCGGCAGCATTCACATTGACAGAGAGTTCGGTTACAGAGAGCGGAGTGATTTTTGCCAATTACAGGCGCGCCGGAGATGTAAAGACAGGTACTGTTGAAGTTTAAGGCGATTGCAAATTTCAAGAAGCGGTTACATAGTTTCCGCGTAGCGGATTCGGGATTGTAGAAAGAAAATAAGCGAAAGAAATTGTTACTGCGTAGCTGTTACGTTATTAAAAAATTGAATAATCAAATAAATTCCAGGTGGGTTTTGATGATCTATATCTTTTTGAATTTACAATATTCAATTTCCTTAACCGCTACGCGGTAAATGACAGGTTGGGTATGCAATATCTACTACTACAATACCTTAACCGCTACGCGGTAACTTGATAAATTTAAGAAACTGCTTATAAAGCTTAGCGATGCAATCATGCGGGAGCAGAGATATTAAAAAGGTTAAAAATTCAAAAGGTTCAGACCTCCAGGTGCATGGCAGCGGTGAGCTTGTTCAATTGCTGTTTAAGAATGATCTGGTGGACGAACTCTGGCTCAAAATTTACCCTTTGACCCTTGGCAAAGGGAAAAAGTTGTTTGACAACAGCACAATTCCGGCAGCCTTTAAATTGACAGAGAGTGCAGTTACAGAGAGCGGAGTGATTTTTGCTAATTACAGGCGGGCCGGAGAAGTAAAGACAGGTACTGTAAGTGTTTAAGGAGAAATAAAATGAGAAAACTAATTGGGGCAATCAATATGACGCTTGACGGGTTTTGCGACCACACGGCAGGGATTGCAGATGATGAATCACATCAACATTACAATGAGCTTTTAAGCAGCGCAGACACCCTTTTATACGGAAGGATAACCTATCAGCTTATGGAAAGTTATTGGCCAACCGTAGTAAAAAATCCTACCGGTAACAAACCAATGGATGAATTTGCAGTATTAATAGACAACATTTCCAAAATTGTTTTTTCCCGCACCCTGAAAAATGTGGATTGGAAAAATACAATATTGAAAAAGGAAGTTATTAAGGAAGAAGTCTTGGAACTCAAGCAACAAACAGGTAAAAACATTTTAGCCGGCAGCCGGAGTTTAATTTTAACGTTAATGCAGCTTGATTTAATTGATGAATATCAGCTCTGTGTTCATGCCGATTATTTTAGGAAACGGTTTGCGATTATTTAATAACATAAACGACAGAATAAATCTTAAACTCATAGACACAAAAATCTTTGGCTCCGGTGCAATCGTGCTTTATTATGAGCCGGCAAAATGACCGATAATCCGTCTGAATTGTGATTTACAGGATTGATATGATTCTGTATGATTATGAATCGTTGGAAACGATAAACCATTACCCCTTCGTTGCAAACGAAGGGGAGAGGAGGGATCAAATATTATAAAGTATGGCAGGATGGTAATGATGCAAAGGAAATTCCTACAACTGCCTTCCCGGACGAAAAGATCAATTATATCCATTACAATCCTGTCAGATCAGAGTTGGTTGAAAATCCTGAAGAATATTTTTACAGTTCAGCAAGGGATTATTCAGGCGAAAAAGGTCTGGTCAATATTGAACCTGTTTAAATTCTGATGTTTACAGGATCACAGATCCTGGGTTAAATAGATGCTGATTGCAAATCAGCATCAGCTACTGCCACTTTTAAGGCCATATCCTGACGAGCTGGGTTGTCTTCGCAATAACTATAGGGGAGACTCCAAGGAATCAATTACAACCGGATCGCAGTCATTTTTTCGTAAAAATGACCTTAAAGGGTGAAAAAATGGAATATAATATTTATCACGCAAGAAAAATTTCTGTTTATTCGAGTCTATTAAAACTATGATTTCGTACCAAAAATTACTCCCAATTAGCTTTAAAGAATCCATAGTTAAATTTTTATTCCCCTCTATAAAGTTTCTGAGGAGATTAAATGAACGTATATCAGTTTTAATTGCTCGTCCAAAAATAGAATCATATCTCATATTATCGGGTCTTATGACCTGACCTACACTTATTGAAAGCGTTCCATGTGGTTTAAGTTGCCACCCATGATAAACGAATCTAATATTATAAATATGTTGTCCGTAAGATTCAATACTCAAAAATAAAATGGCAGAATTAAAAATTTTGGTTTCATATGAGATAGTTTAATAAAGTTTACTGTTGATAATTGTAATTAGTAGCTGTTAGTGGGAATGGCGTTAATTTCGTTATTCCATTATTAACCATATAGCCCCAGTGGTAAGATTTTATTGGCACTACTCGTTTGCCTTTTATCCCAATTAAAGTCGTTTTAGCTGAAAAGATATAATCTTTATAAGTAGTCCCAGGTGTATCAATAAAAAAAGCAATATTACCATACATAAATTTTTCGTTAGGCAAGTAATAATAGGGATAATTTACATTTCTACCATTTTTATCCAAGAGACAATCATATAAAGGATAAGACAATGTATTTCCATTATCTGCCTTAGATCCTGGAGACTCATTTACCTCTTGTATCTATTGATAAGAAGAAAATTTATATTTTGAAATATCAACTGTGAGTTCCAAACGTGCACCATTATAAAATAATCCATTTTCGTATCGATCATATTTTTCAAAGATTTGATTTTTCTCCTCTTTAGTATCATTCAATGAAAGGGTTTTGATCCCGTGTTGAAACATAGCGGCTACAAATATTTGGAGTTGTTGCTGTTGCTGTTGCTGTTGCTGTTGCTGTTGTTTTTCTTCCTTTTTTTTCTTTTCATTCTCTTGTTGAGTAACTTTATCAGCTTCACGTTCAGCTTCCGTCAAATGACTTCCTGCCCACATTCCATCAGGGTCAACAAACCGCATAGGATTATCAAAATCAAATGTGTATGGGCTCCATCTCCTACCCATTTCTGCTAAAGGGTCAACTGTATGCCACCTCCCAATCTGCGGATCATAAAATCTTGCTCCATAATCATATTCATCCAGAGCTGTTGAGCTTAAAACATCATCCTGTTTTTCCTTACCGTTATAAAGGTATTTGTTTGTTCCGGCAGGAGAAAGAGGTGCATAAGTGCTTCCAAAGGGATAGTATTCCGCTACCTGGGTGGCTGTCTGAACTATGATTCTTTTGATTCTTCTGATTGACATGATTGCCGGCCTTTCTCCATAAGCACTGTAAATATAGATAAATTTAATTTTATTCCATGATATATGGATTATTTTGTTTTTGCTGTTGTTTGAAGTTTGCCGGTTATCACTCTCAAGCTCCTCGAAATATGTACCCAAAAATCGTAATGTGCCGATGGTGATTTGCAATCACCATCTTGTTAATACAGGATTTTCAATCCTATTTCCTTCCTTCATCTTTTAATTTCTAATAATTTCAAAATGTTTTACGTGAAATTATTCAATCTGCTATTACATAAAATTTTCTTAAATTTATTGATATGGGAATCAGAAATAAAATATCGCCCGGATATGTATATTACCTGACCTTAACAGTAGTTGAGTGGGTTGATATCTTCTCCCGTCCGGTATACAAGCATATTATTGTTGACTCATTGAATTATTGCATTGCAAATAAAGGGCTAAAAGTATATTGCTGGTGTTTATTGTCAAATCACCTTCATATGATTGCTGCTGCCTCTGATGAAGACACTCTGTCTGATATTTTGCGCGATTTCAAAAAGTTTACCAATAAAGCCATCATCAATGCTGTAAAAGAAGTGCCGGAAAGCAGGCGTGATTGGTTATTAAACTTATTTTGGTTCGCCGGAAAAAACGAAAAGAAAATCAAATATTACAAAGTCTGGCAGGATGGTAATGGTGCAAAAGAAATACATACTACCGCGTTTCCGGATGAAAAGATGAATTATATTCATAACAATCCTGTCAGATTAGAATTAGTTGCAAATCCTGAAGAATATTTTTACAGTTCAGCAAGGGATTATTCAGGCGAAAAAGGTCTGGTCAATATTGAACCTGTTTAAATTCTGATATTTACAGGATCACAGATCCTGGGTTAAATAGATGCTGATTGCAAATCAGCATCAGCTACTGCCACTTTTAAGGCCATATCCTGACGAGCTGGGCAAAAAGAGTCCGATTGCAAACCGGGTTTTACTTTTTACATTTAAATTATTTTTAGAAATTTCTCTTCTGATGGTGGAAAAAATTTGAGTCCGAGTTTCTTATAATTCCTTCTATAAATTAGGAGAGAATCATCTATATTGATGAATTTAATATTAGATGTCAGGTTCTTTGAAACGTTACACCATTCTCCACCATAGATAATAAGATTGTCGTCTTTTACTTTATAAAAAAAGCCGCGCCCCCGACCAGTCTACAATATCCTTTGATGTATCAGGTTTTGTGGCGGTGTATGATTTTTTTGATATCACACTTTCATCCCAACTACTACCCGTTAATTGTTTTAAATATATAGTTTCTTTAGATAAAGTAACAGGAACTTTCTGAACTACCGAATTGAAAGCGTTCCATAAATATATAATTATCATTAAAGGCACTATTATTATTGACGTGATGAAAATAACAATTTTCTTCATTTTATTTATTTTTTAACTGATGAGTTATAATAATCACTTGCTTCAATAGCCTCCTTGTCTTGTGGTGATTTTACAATCCATCCCCAAACTATCATTCTACCAGCATAATGAATTTCTCCGTACCAAGGAAATGATCCATACGTAATACCCGTAACATAATTTAATAGAGGCCCTATAAAGCTCTGTGTTTGATGAAGAGCACCTGCTAACTGCATATATTTTATAAATGACAAACCATACCTTCCACCTGCGTTAAAACCAGCTAAGAAATTGCCAGCACATTCAGATGATATATATTTACCACCTAAGGTTTTACTAATCCTACCTTTAATGCTCTTTATATCAAATTTATGATTAGTTCTTGAGTTCAATGCAAGCGCCAATCTTCCTTCACTACATCCATCAACAGCAAGTTCTATCAAATCACTATTCCATGATTGATCAAATAATATTCTATCTCCTTTTTTGAACTCATCCCAATAATAGGTCTCACCCTTCTTGGCGCCACCAGCAGATGTATTGCTTTTGCTGTGTTTCTTATCAACATCAGATGATTCTGTCCCATTGGGGTGTACATATATTCCTAAATCGCCATCATTATAAACAGCAAGAACATTTCCATCTTCATCAGTATGAGTTGATGAAATTACATTAGGTAAGTAGCTTGAGGAGATAATACTTTTTTTAGTTTCATTATCATCATTAAAATCTGAACCAGCCCTCCCATCTGGATCAATTAGATTAATTGGAGCATTACTTACATAAGAATAAGTGCTACCACTATAATCCATTTCAGCTAATGGATCGAGCGTATGCCATCTCCCAATCTGTGGATCATAGAACCTTGCCCCGTAATCATATTCATCCAAGGCAGTGGAGCTTAAAACATCATCCTGCTTTTCCTTGCCGTTATAAAGATATTTGTTTGTCCCTGCAGGTGATAAAGGCGCATAAGTGCTTCCAAAGGGATAGTATTCAGCTACCTGGGTGGCTGTCTGAACTATGATTCTTTTGATTAGTTTGATTGACATGATTGCCGGCCTTTCTCCATAAGCACTGTAAATATAGATAAATTTAATTTTATTCTATGATATGTAGATTATTTTGATTTTGCTGTTGTTTGAAGTTTGCCGGTTATCATTCTCCGATGATGAAGGATGTCACTCAAGCAGTTATAAATCTGAACGGGATGTGTTAATTTATTTTTAAAATCTGAAACGGAACCTGATGTTAATGATTGAGATTCACTGCCGGAGGCTCAGAAAAGCGTAACTTTGTAACAGAGAATAAGTGATTATGAAAAATCATGCGGCAATTGTTACTGAGAGATTACTTCCCCTTTTGATCTTTATCGCCTCATTCATTTACTTTTCATCGGGAAATGAAAAGACAGCCGTTTTCATGGTGGATGAGGCGCGCAACAGCGAATGCGCCAGGGAAATGTATGAAAAAGGAGATATGATTGTCCCGACTTTCAATTATGAGCTTCGCACAGACAAGCCTCCGCTTCATTACTGGTTTATGATGGCAGCCTATTCGGTATTCGGGGTAAATGCATTCGCTGCAAGGTTTTTTTCAGCCGTTTTCGGAGCTTTTACCCTCTTATTGACCTTTTATGCCGCCCGCAGATATTTGGGCTTAAAACAGGCTCTTTTCGCGGTTCTTATCCTGCTGGCCTCACTGAATCTTGCCCTTGAATTTCATCTTGCCGTCCCCGACCCTTATTTTATCTTTTTTGTGACGGCAGCCTTATTGTCGTTGTTTAATTTTTTTGTCAACAGGAAGTTTTTTCCTCTTTTTCTGGCATATGTCTGTACCGGCCTTGCCGTATTGGCCAAAGGACCAGTGACATTTGTCCTGATAGGGATGAGCGGATTGTTCTACCTGATTATAAAGAAAGAATTTAGCTGGAATACTATCAAACAATTGAGACCCATTACAGGATTGATTATTATTTCGGCAATCATTTTACCGTGGTTCATCCGGGTGGGCAAAGCAACGAACTGGCGATGGCAGGATGAATTTATTTTTGAGCACAACCTGGACCGATATGCCGGAACAATGGAAGGGCACGGGGGTTTTTGGGGACTGACGATTGCCTATGTACTTCTTGCTTTTTTACCTTTTGCGGTATTTCTGATTCAATCCTTCCGTGAAGCTTTCAGAAAGCGGAGAGAAAATGACCTGCTTTTGTTTTCCCTTGTTTCATCGCTTGTCATCATACTGTTTTTCAGCTTCTCGGCCACCAAACTTCCGAATTATGCTATGCCTGCTTATCCGTTTATCGCCATTATACTTGGGAACTATTTTACCCTCAGAGGATGGAGACAGGAGGACGGAGACAGGAGACAGGAGACAGGAGACAGGAGGACGGAGACAGGAGACCGGAGGATGGAGACCGGAGACAGGAGACAGGAGAACGGAGAACGGCTTAGCTTGCTTCTGATTATTAATTTGATAATCAGTATATCAGTACCCGTTGGGATCTATTATGTGATAAAATCGACTCCGGAGGTGATGCCGCTGATACATTTTGCCTGGCTGTTTGTACTTATTCCTTTAAGCGCACTTGCGGCTCTGTGGATCTGGAAAAAATACCGTTATTTCAGGGGAGTCATCATAGCAATATCCTCAGGATGGATCATGACTTCGATGCTTTGTTTTCTGTGGCTCCTTCCGTCTTTAAGCCGCCTGGACCCGGTTCAGCAGGCTATTCCGGATATCTCTGATTCAAAAAATGTGGGATATTACAGGAGATTTAACCAGGCCTTCCCTTTTTATCTCAGGAAACCCATACAAAAATTAGACAGCAGGGAGGATGTGGAGAATTTTTTCAGGAAATACCCTGATGCCTGTCTTATTACGGCGGCTCAGTTTTCGGATGAACTTAAGAATCTGCCGTTGAAAGAAATTATTAAGAAGAAGGATCTTTTTGAAAATCCGGTGACGATTGTATACAGGTTTAATTTCCTTTCAGAAAACCGGTGAATAAGATTCAGACTGTAGGCTGCAGGCTTTAAGAAATAATTCACCACAGATTACTCAGATTGGCACAGATAGTATTTTCAGGAAATATCCCGATGCTTACATTACAACAGATGAATCATTTCTGCGGATGGCTTACAAATGTAAAGACACAGTAAGGAGGAACGATTTTCGAGAATTTTTGGTCGGTTACTTCAACATCTGCACCCTTAGAAAAATTATGGGTTTCATCTGTATAATAATACTTTAACGAAGATACTTTTGAAGTGTTTTTCAGAAGTCCGTCAATGTTCAGCTCCGAGTTGTTGTCATTTTTGCCAGTAATTACGATTTCACCATTAACAGGATTCATAAAGGCTGAGACTGTAAGATTCGGGAGGCTTGTGGTTAAACCGATCCTTTGGAATCCGGGTTTTACAAAATTATAGAGCTGATGAAAAACATAGTAATGAGGCCGCATAGAATACACATCGGGCTGTAAGGTATCATTTACAGCAAATATTCCCCAAAAACTCCAGGTAAGGTGTCTGTTAGGGTGATGATACCGACTGTCGTAACCTTCCCATAACTGGAGTCCGTTTACACCGGCATTAAGGTGTTGAAGTGCATATTTGTATGCAGGACCTGCATAATTCATAAAACCATAATCAGGATTGTAAGTTCCTCCGTCACATTTAAATCCGTTACAGATTTCATTAAATTCTGTCATGATCACTTCCCTGTCGGGGTAAGCTGATTTTTTAACAGAGTCAACCAGTCCCCTGCTTACAGATGTTCCTTTCCCGTATTCATGGCCCCCAAAGCGCCGGAGCTTTGACATTGTTACAGGGTTGGAAATTATGGCATGAAAACTGGAAGGCCATCCTCCGCAATCATCAGGACCTATGAGTGTTACATCGTTAATCCTGTCTTTAATCAGATGCTTTGCTATACTGCTGAATATCGTGCCGAGCTGATCAAAGGTCATAACGGGGGCTTCGCCGCCACCGCAGGTTGTTTCATTGATGGGTGACAGCATGGTGAAATGGATAGCAGGTTTCAAACGTTTTATGCCATAATTGATCATTGATGACATCATTTCGGCATATTCAATTTCTGCACCGGGCTTCAGTTTTGTCCCACCCATCCAGGAAGAAGCTGCACCATCGGGGCTTAAAGTAATATCGGTAATTCCTTTACTGTTAAGGTACCTAACGGTATTCCAGACACATGTAAAACGCGGGGCGCTGTATACTGAATCATAAAAAGCCCAGTTATAGGAATCCGGATCGTTGTTGTCATTTCTTGCCTCCCAGTCGCAGTCGTCAAACATTAACCTGAAACTGGTACATCCTAATCCTGTAACAAGGCTGTCAATTACGTTTTTTACCGCTCCGGGATTAACATTCCAGGATTGCGGATTAATATTCACTCCAAGACCGTGAATAGACTGATACTTTTTACTTTCGTCCAGTACCAGGTTTTGGGCAAAGAGGGATTTCACGGGAATGAGTATTATGGCAAGGATGACAATTGTAAGATGTTTCATAAGCGGACTTTTAATTTCATTTAATCATAAATCACTATAATTGTTTGTTTTATGTTACTCAAAAGCAGTTTGTTTTAGTTTCACAAATTCAGTTATTTTATGTTATACAGACGCACGCCGTGCGTCTCTACAAAATTCATTGATCATTTTGTCACGCAAAGACCGCCAAGAAATAGATAAAGACCGCAAAGATTTTGCAATCTTCTTATAAATATAACTATAGCTTTAGCCCTTTGTTTTTTGCTCTTAACTTTCAGCTCTTTACTCTCAGCTTTTTGCTATTTGCCTTGTAAGGAAACAAAAGTAACGATAAAAAAATCAGTCCTTCACTTGCGGGTATGTTCTGAATTACTTTTTATTGAAAGATTCAAGGATAGCCTTCAGAAATGTATCATGATTAAAATACTTATCCGAAAATCCAAGTCTTACCACAACGAGAGTACCGCGAAGGAATAATAAATATCATCTGACCGCGATGTCCCTGGCATGAATAAGTATCTTCAGGGGCATCAGGCAGTAAATGGGTATTATTTAACCAGAACAATGCCCCGAATTTGCCTTTTGAAGCAGGAGCAGGAGTCCGGGTATAATTAACCCAACCTTTCGGAAGAATAGTATCGCCTTGTGAGACGCCATTGTTGTAATATAACAGTCCAAATCTTGCCCAATCGCGTGCTGTTGCATATCCAAAGGAAGATCCGACAAAATTGCCCGCTGCATCTGTTTCCAGTATCATACTTGCCATTCCTGTCTTAAGGAACAATTCGCGGTAAGGAAAGGCATAATACTCCTTGTCATTATGAATGGTATTGCGGATAATTCCTGAAATAATATTTGCCGTGCCGGATGAATAGCTCCATTTGGTTCCTGGTTTATAACGAAGCGGTGCACGTATAGCCGATTTATAGCAGTCAGGCTCCCGAAAGAGCATATTTGTCGTATTTCCGGCCGTGCCGTAATCCTCATCCCATTTCAGTCCGCTGGACATATGCATCAGATTGTTCATCGTTATAGAGCGCCTGTTATCGGATAACCATTCCCGGACAGGAGCCAATGCATTTATGCCGAGTTTTCCCTGTCTGACCATTATTCCGACCAAAGCGTTCATGATACTTTTATTCATTGACCAGCCCCAAAGTCTGGTGTCCTGGGTAATCCCTTTTTTTATCCAGTATTTTTCCCCCACAATCTGCCCTTTATAAACCACAACAACAGCTGCAGTAAGTTTCTCCTTCCCTGCCGGATTCACAAATGCATTATTTATGGCAGCAATTAACTTTATCGTGTCAATTTCAGGGAAAACAGTATCTTTTAACCTGTCGCCCATCGGCCAGGGCTGTAACCACACTCCTCCCCTGCTGATCGACCGGTATTTCAGCAGATATATTCTTCACAGAATCCAACGGTAAACCATCGATAAGTGTACAGCCGAGTCCTGGACGGTAAACAGCCGTCTGGGGAGCCAGCCCCCAAAGGGATGTCGTAACTGTCTTATTCTGAAAATCGATTTTGTTTCTGGTGAATTTAACGATAGAATAATTCAGGTCCAGATCCCTGACGGAAATGGGATCACGACCGGCAACAAAGACGCCCGATGCCATACATTTGGCGCCGTAGCCTGTGGCAATATATAATTTGGGATACTGAGAAATTACAATGATCAGGAGTGCGGAGAGAATTGTTACCGGAATGATATATCTTCTTTTCTTTTTCATTATTTACGAATTACACGAATTACACGAATTTACTGAAAGAATATCTGTTTAAAACGAATTTGCAAGATTTATAATTTTATCTTAACTTAAAAATAATTAGCTTATAAAATAGTCACAATTAATATATATTATTTAAATATCAAAGATATATAAATACAAATATTAAGGGATTATCCGGATTTAACTTAAAAAATTTTCTCTTCTGATCATCTATACTATTAATATTTTTACTTTTATTGCTGATTTTACCGGATTGATGGGATTAAGTATTTAATTATATGTCATACAAAGAGCCGATTCAAATATTAGAAGTTACAGAAAATCGAACAAAGAAAGAATTTCTTGAATTTCCGGCACGATTATACTCTGGTGAGCCCCATTGGATCCGGCCAATGGATAATGAGGTTGAACATGTTTTTGATCCTTTGAAGAACAAACTTCTTGATAATGGAGAAGCCAAAAGGTGGATTGTAAAAAGTAACAGTGATGAAACGCTTGGGAGGATTGCCGCATTTTATGAGAAAGATTTAAATAATCACGAAGAAATTCATGCCGGAGGGATAGGATTTTTTGATTGTATAAATGACAAGGCAGTTGCCTTCCTTTTGTTTGATTCTGCACGCAGATGGCTGAAAATAAAAGGAATTGAAGCCATGGATGGTCCGATCAACTTTGGAATCAGGGATAATTTCTGGGGATGCCTTGTTGAAGGATTTCACGATCCGGTTTACAATATGCCTTACAATTATCCGTATTATAAAGAGTTGTTTGAATCTTACGGCTTTCAGAATTACTTTAATCAATATACTTATCGCGTGGATAGGCAGCGGTACGATTCATCCTGCAGTCAGAAGAACAGCAGAACGCATATTTAAAAATCCCGATTACGAAATCAGGTTGATTGAGAAAGGGAATATGCGTTTTGCCCATGATTTTAAAGTAATCTACAACAAGGCGTGGAGGGATTTTGCAGGAACAAAAGAAGTAACCGAAGAAGAAGCTATCAAACTGCTGAAAACATTGGATCCGATTTTGGACGAACGTCTGGTTTATTATGCTTATTATAAGGAAGAGCCCATTGGTTTTTTTATAATGATTCCCGATATTGGCCAGCTTACCCGAAAGTTTAAGGGGAAATGGAATATGTGAGAATAAATTGCAGTTGATTTGGGATCTTAAGATAGGTCATAAAGTGGACCGTATTATCGGCAGGATATTTGGCATAGTACCGGAACATCAGGGGAAAGGGGTTGAAGGCGCAATGATAGTTACCTTTGAAAATGAAATGCTTAAACCGAACTTCCCCTATAAAACACTTGAGCTCAATTGGATTGGCGATTTCAATCCCCGAATGATGAAGGTCTCTGAATTTATAGGGGGTTCAATTTATAAGACACATGTCACTTACCGTTATCTTTTTGACAGAAAGAGAGAATTTAAACGTGCCCCGATTGTAAATGTAATTCCAAATGTGCGGAATTGCACCAATTAAAATGAATTACACAAATTAAACAATCTGAACCCAATATTCCTGTTACTTAAGCAATATTTCCCCCGTTTGATTATCCAGTATCACGGTAGAGTTCTTTTCAAGATTAAGCTCGACGGTCTTCCCATCAGAAAGGATCACTTTCTTCAATCCGCCGTTTTTTGAATGAAAAGAAAGCAGACCATTTCCGGAATAAACGATATCTCCCTCATTAGTAAACTTGTGAGCCTTTGAAAGCTGAAGTATTCCCTTCATCAATTCAGGTTCATAGGCAGGCAATCCAATATAGTAAGATGTACATTCCGGAAGTTGTTTTCTGGCTATGGCAGGTTTTTTATCTGAGGTATAAATCCCCAATGTTTCGGCGTTATTATCATTTACCTCAAACAGAGGAGTGTATGGAGATGAATTGTCTTTAATCTGAAATGTCGATTCACTACTATCAGTTCCCCGCCTCAGATCATAAGTAAAGGAGGTTCCGGGTAATCCGGTTGTTTTAATAACCGGTAAGGTTGTACTGTCAGTCTGGCTGAGAGTGATACCTGTTAAATCAGACATCAGATTAACGTCGAGTTTATGTCCGTCGCAGTAACCGGGAGCATAAAACCAGATGACATCCCTGTTGTCTTTCATCACTTTATCGTGAATGAACTGACGCTGCTGTTGATTTAAGACAAAAGTATTGTTGAAAACTACCACTTTATATTTGGAAAGATCTGACTTTTTCCAGATCACTTAAATAAATTGCATCAAATATTACACCTGCCTTCATCACCGCAGGAACGGTCCAATTGATCAAAACATTGTTAAGGTTGGTTTTCGGGCCTTTGCTTGCCATGTAACAATAACTCTTTGTATCATAAACCATTAATACATCAGCGTCTGATTTATAAGGCTTTTCCAGGTTTTTATCCAGAATACTTTTCAATTTATTTACATCTGTGAGCAAACCGGGATGTTCCCACCATCCCCTTGTATGAGACCATGGCGCTCGGCTTTACTATTTCAGGTTCCCATGAAATTCCGGCTAATCCGAAATCATAAAACCACATTCCCATTCCTTTTGAGGCTGTATACATGATATTGCGTCTCAGCCTTGCAATTGACTCTGCGACTGACGCTTTATAATTTGAATCCGACCTGTTGGCAAGCGGAGGCTGCTGATCCATTTCATCCAGCCACAATTTGCCATTGAGTCTTTCAGATTCGAGCAATCCCCGTGAACGGTAAGGTTCGCCTGTGAGATTCGGCACAGGATAATAGGCCTGAGGAGCTGAAAGGTAATCCACGTAAGGAGATTTCAATACCGTATCCACTGCAAGATGACCTCCTGCTGCTTCACGTCCGAACAGGGAATAGAAATAGCCGTAAAAAGTACCCGTAATGATTGGCCTTGGCCAGCTTTCCTTGATGACTTTGCAGAAATGAATAATATCTTCGGCAACTACAAGATGCTGGGCTTCAAAATAATCAATTACATTGCATTCTTTGACGGGATCACGAAATACTCCGTGAAGTGTTTTATTCCTTTCATCTGATCCGGGAACCTGGGCTGTTTCAAACGTTACATTCTGATTTCCCCATGCATTTTGAAGATTTTCATTCGTTTTATATTTGTTTTTCAGCCAGTTTCTGAAATACAGGGTCATCGGCTGACTTAAATCGGGATCGTGATTGACAAATCCGAAGTAGTGCCATTCACCATATACTCCGCAGGCCACCTGAATCCCAACGAGAGCATTGCCTTCAGGTGTTTTGGATAATTCCCTGCAGAATTTTCTGACTATTTCAGAGGCTTCATTCCTCCATTTTTCGGAGGCGAGGCTGAATCTTGCCACATTGTTCACATCCCCTTCTATCAATGAACCATAACCAACATGATAATCCTTTCTGGATTCTTCATTTGAATATACAATTGCTTCCTCAGGGTGTTTAGCCTGCCACCATCTCGGGGCATTGACATGAAGTCTGAAAAATACTCCGGCATTGGGATTTGCGTCTATAACGCCCCGAAGCTGAAGCAAGGCAGTATCCAGTTTCAGAGAACCGTCAGGCATCCAGATATGATCAAGAAACAGATCGACCTGAACGAGATTCACTCCGGCAATATTGCCGAAAAGCTTAATATTGTGTTGTTGAAGTTCATTCCAGGCCCATCTGCCGGGAGGAGGATCAGGGATGGCATAAATCAAAGGAGTAACCGGTTTGTCATTGATGAATATGACGGGATGGTTATTGTAAACCCTCACCTCCCCTTTCCGGACATATACATCTGAACTTTTCTGAATGCAGGAGTAAGAGAAAATGATTAGAAGAATTATCAAGACATGTTTCATAATTGAAAAATTTAGCTGTATTTTTTATAAAACAAAGATAAAATTAGTGGAGATTATTTTCAATATTATGCTAAATTAAAGATTAAAGTCAATACGGACTTAATACGGACTTAACACGGAGCAAATATAGACCTGTCATTTTCGAGTTATTGTTAAATACGTATTTTTTCAATATCCAATTAACAAAACTTTTCAAATTAATTGATTTGAATAGATCAGATATGTCAGTATAATGAGCTTTCAAGACAACCTTTTCGACAATTGCCGTCAGTTAAACGTATCAAATGTAAGATTTTTTTTCAATTCCATACAAATTAAGGATAAGAAAGACTATTAGACTGTTAGACTATTAGGCTGTTAGGAAGAAGAATTAAAAGGATTTTTACCTAATTGCCTGACAGTCTTCAGTCTGAAAGTCTAAATTCATTAATTTTCAGAAATCGGCTATTCCTTTTGGCGTTGTTCAGGTTATTATTTTAATTTTGTAATATGCCAATTCATCTAATCTGATATGCTTCTTCAATTTGCTCTTGTCATGGCTATGCTGCTTCAGTTTTTTTCAGCCGGTGTTGCCATTAAATTAATCCGGGAAACCAAGTACAATTTATCCTGGATGCTGATCAGCGCAGGTTTGATATTCATGGCAATCAGGTGCCTGGTTGAATTTCTGCCTTCGGTTTCTGATTTCAGCCAACAGAATTTTCAGCTTGTTTTTGTCTGGCTTGGCGTTGTGGCATCACTCTTTTTTGCCGTAGGTGTTTTTCTGATACAAAAGATATTCAAATATATGAAAACAGTGGATACAGAAAAACGCAATATGGAAAAAAGAATCCTTAATGCGATTATTCAGGCTGAAGAGACGGAACGAAAACGTTTTGCGAAAGATCTTCATGACGGATTGGGCCCGATTCTTTCGACTGTAAAAATGTCAATTTCTTCGCTTACAAGAATAGAAAAGGATGATCAGACAAAGAAAATACTTCGCAACACAGATATAGTTATTGATGAAGCCATAAAGAGTATCCGGGAAATCTCGAATAATTTAAGTCCGCATATACTTAATAATTTCGGGCTTAATAAGGCAATGAGAAATTTCATTAATAAGATAAATCTTTCTGATACGATCAAAATCAGTTTTAATTCAAATCTTGAAAACGATCGCTTTGAAAGCAATACAGAAGTAGTACTTTACCGTGTTATTTGTGAGCTTATTAACAATACCCTTAAACATGCCGGAGCCACACAGATTCGTATTTCACTTGAAAAAAAAACCAATATGATCATCTGTCAATACAAGGATAACGGCAAAGGATTCGATATCAATGAAATATCTGCCAATAACGGTTCAGGTATGGGATATTCAAATATGCAGACACGAATTAATTCACTGAAAGGTAATTTTGAAATGAACACCGAAAAAGGCAAAGGAACAAAAGCCATAATCATGGTCCCTTTAACTTTAAATCCTATCCCGGCATGAATATACTTCTCGTAGATGATCATACGTTATTCAGGACAGGCTTAAAAATGCTGCTCGACACTTTACCCGACTACGTTGTTACAGGTGAAGCTTCAAATGGAAAAGAATTTCTCAATATGATCTCTAAAAATGATTACGATATTGTATTCCTGGATATCGAAATGCCTGAGATCGGCGGAATTGAAGCAGCAAGACGAGCAATCGAAATTGATCCTGATATAAAGATTATTACTCTTTCGATGTATGGCGACGAAGAATACTATGATCAGATGGTTGAAGCAGGCGCAAAGGGATTTTTGCTTAAAAACTCAAACATCCAGGAGGTAAAAACCGCCATAGATATTGTTATGGAAGGCGGCAATTATTTCTCTCAGGAACTGATGCAGAACCTTTTAAGAAATTATAAACTTCCCAAAGAACAGAAAGAGCCTGAATCTGAATTGTCGGAACGTGAAGTAGAAATTCTGCTCTTAATTGGGGAGGGTTTATCAAACCAGGAAATCGGCGACAAATTATTTATCAGTAAACGCACAGTCGAAAAACACAGGGCAAACATTCTGGATAAAACAAAGTGCAGAAATACTGCAGGATTGATAATGTATGCCATAAAGAATCAACTGATTGAACCGTAATCCCAATAATTATCGGGATAATTAAGAATTAAAAAATGAAGGAATTAATAATTATGAGTTATGAGTTTTTCTATACACTCATCTCTCCTCTCTTAGTATGTTATCTCTAATCTCTGATTAATAAAGCCTTTAGGCAAAAGTCTGAAAGCCTGATCTTTAATTCTTGATTCTTTAATTCTTTCGTTATATAAGTATTTATACCCATATCAATATACCATTTATTACGGTATCTTATTACAATCTGAAGCCCTAACTTTGCTATGCTGATTTTTCAACCTTATCATACCAAAATTCGGGAATGGGAAAACTCTATGATCTTCTGATGAAAGACGTCCGTTTTGTGGAAGGACTCAATACGTGTATGAATTGCGGAGTTTGCACCGCTATATGCCCTGCCGCAGAATTTTACCACTATGATCCGAGAAAAATCTGTGATACGGTACAAAATCATGACGAAAGCCAGATAGAATCCCTTATGCGAAGTGAAACGATCTGGTATTGCGGCCAGTGTCTGTCATGTAAAACGCGCTGCCCTCAAAACAACACTCCCGGATTTGTGGTAATGGCTTTACGGAAGGTTTCCCAGGAGCTTGGTTATTTTACTGATTCGGAAAAGGGAAGGCAGCAGTTTGCTTTAAAACGGGTTCTTGAAAGAAATATTCTTCAGACAGGTTATTGTGTTCATCCCGACTTAATTTCTCCGCAAATGCATCCTGAACAAGGGCCGGTATGGGAATGGATTTACGGCAACACTCCTGAGATCATGGAAAAAGTCGGTGCCAATTTCAAAAAAGATGGGCCGGGAACCATGAGAAAAATAGCCCCCGAAGTACTCAATGAATTAGATCAGATCTTTGAGGTTACCGGAGGCAAAGAGATGTTTAATAAAATTGAAAAACATTCGTTGAAAAAGGCAGAAGAACTGGGACTGGATATATCCCAGTATGGGACAGATAATGAATATTTTACAACGGTTTATACAGATAACAACGGAGAACATACCCATTAATAACCAATTTGATTCAGGTGACTTCAGAAGGTAAAAAAAGAGTTTGGGCAGAATATCAGAAAGAGATAGCAGATGATCATTATTTCTATGCGAGGAGCTGCATCCGGCAGACATTTTTTCCGGGGGCTGAAAATGCATTTCTTGCTATTCTGCGGAATGACCTCAAAAAAGATATTTATGATGATGAAAGACACACCACATGTACCGGGATCGGCTATCACTCTGATGTAGTTCCCTTTGATACCATAATGACTGTTATTGCACGCCACTTCGCTCTGATGACTGAAAAGGGGTATAAGAATTTTGTTCCATCCTGTGTTACCTCTTTCGGCCTTTATACCGAGGTTTTAGATACGTGGAATCATCACCCCGAAATTGAGGAAAGGATAAGGGAATATCTTTGGAAAGCTACCCGCCGGGAATTCAATAAACCTGAAAATCTGGCACATGCTTCGGATATTATTTATAAAAACAAAGAAAAGATAAAAGAACTTTCCAGGCTCCGTTTGGTCAATAAAAAAACCGGAGAACCTTTGAAGGTTGTCGAACACATAGGCTGTCATTATTCGAAGATGTTTCCCGGCAGCGGTGTGGGAGGAGCTGAATTTCCTCATGTCTTGTCAGGGTTGGTTGAGTCATGGGGAGGAGAAGTGATTGATTATCCTGAACGCAGGCATTGCTGTGGATTTGGTTTCAGGCATTACCTTGTCATGGCCAACCGTGGTTATTCAGTTTCCAATTCCAAAAAGAAATTCGAATCAATGCAGCCCTATAAACCTGATTTTATCGTGGCAAACTGTCCCGGATGTTCGATGTTTTTAGACCGGTGGCAGTACACTATAGCTGAAATGGAAGGAGTTACTTACTCAGAAAACGGAATGGGGATTCCGGTTCTTACTTTTGAAGAAATGGCAGCTTTGGTTCTGGGATATCATCCCTGGGAATTGGGATTGCAGATGCACCAGGTTTCCGTGGAACCGCTTCTGGATAAAATGGGTGTTTTATACAATAAAGAGGAGAAATATCTTGGATCGAAAGGCCAAAATATGGGTCAGCCTCAAACGCCGCAATTTCTGATTGTATGAGTAAAAAAAGGATCATAATAATAGGCGGAGGTCCTGCAGGATTGGAGGCTGCTTCAGCTTTTCCCGGCTCAGAATATGAAGTCACTGTTCTTGAAAAAGAGGATACAACCGGCGGAAAACTGAAACAATGGCACCATTTATTCCCGAATTTCAGAGAATCGGCCGAGGTAAGAGCGTACCTCAATAACAGCCTGAAAGTGAATAATCCCGCGATAATTACCAATACCGAGGCCGTTGAAATCATCACCAACAATCATGTACACAAAGTAAAACTTACAGACGGGCAGCAGTTTGAAGCAGAAGCTGTTGTAATTGCCACAGGATTCAGGCTGTTTGATGCAGAGAAAAAAGAGGAATACGGTTATAAAATCTACGATAACGTTATTACTTCCGCAGATCTGGAAGAAATGCTTAATCTCCGTCACACAGTACAAACGAAATCAGGAAAAACACCTTCAAGAATTGCCTTTATTCATTGTGTGGGATCAAGAGACAAGAAATCAGGAAATATCTATTGCTCCCGGGTGTGTTGCATTACAGGGGTTAAGCAGGCTATTGAAATGAAAAAACTCATTCCTGCAGCCAAAATATTTAATTTCTATATGGATCTGCGGATGTACGGCCAGAATTATGAAGAGCTTTACCTTGAAGCACAACAAAAATGGGGAGTTACATTTATCAGGGGCCGTGTTTCCGAAATAGCTGAAAATATGGACAGCTCTTTGCAATTAAAGGCTGAAGATACTTTATCCGGACGTCCGATAAAAATGAATTTTGATCTGGTGGTATTACTTATAGGCATGACTCCTGAAAAATGCACAGAAAATCTGGGAAGGTCAGCAGGATTGAATTTTACAGAGTCCAATTTCCTTGCAAGCAGGGATAGCCACCTTCATTCCCAGGAATCGAATGTTCCGGGAATTTTTCTGGCCGGCACCTGTAAAGAACCGATGTCAATCCAGGAATCCCTGACTGATGCGAGAGCTGCTGCAATTAAAGTTATTTCATGGATTCATCAAAATAATGAATTGAAACTTTGATTACGTTTTTCTAAAGAACTCTTTAATATTAATTCTTTCATTCTTAATTTTTAATTCAAATGGTGGATTGGGGGTTTAAAATTGTTAAGGGAAGACAGATTGATTTCGATAACAATGATTTATCGGTTGCTGAATTTGTTTCCCGTTACGAACCTTCATTCAAATGGTGTATAGGATGCGGGAGCTGTACAGCCACCTGTTCTGCGGCACAATTTACTGATTTCAATCCGCGTAAAATCCTTTTGTACGTCCAACGGGGCGAAACAACTGCTCTTGCTGATGAAATTGCCAAGTGCATGCTTTGCGGGAAATGCCAGCTTGTTTGTCCAAGAGGCATTAATACGAGAAATGTGATTCAAAACATTAAACGCGCCTTATCCAATGTCACTGCTGTTTAATCCTTTTGTAATTCCTTTTACGGCCGGTATCCTCATTCTGCCGTGGATTCTTCTGTTCAGGTATTCAAGATGGCTGAAAGATTTGGGTATTGAGGATTTCCGTAAAATCAGACGTGCTTTTTTCTCACTTCGCACTCTTAAAGCATTGAAAGAGATTTTTCTTGAATCTTTAATCCATCGGAAAGTATTCAGGGTCAATCCCCTTCTGGGTTATATGCATATGAGCCTGGCCTTTGGATGGTTTTTGCTTATCGTTGTCGGAAAAACCGAAACATTGTTTTATACAGGCGATGTCGTCAATGAGATTTATTATCCTGTCTTTTTCAGGTATTTTGAGCTCAATCCGCATTCCTCGGTCATGTTGAGATCTTTCAACGCAATGATGGATATTATACTGATCTTTATCCTTACCGGCCTGATCTTCGCTGTTATTAAAAGATTCCGTTCCCGCGCGACCGGTTTAAAAAAGATCACCAAACATTCAACTATTGACCGTCTGTCTTTGACTTTTTTGTGGATGATCTTCCCCCTGCGCCTTCTTGCTGAAAGCTCAACGGCCTCCTACTCCGGAAACGGGAGCATCATTTCACAGCCTCTTGGTGATTTTCTCTCCGGATTTTTACCAACCTATGAACTTTCGATGATTTTCTGGTGGCTCTATTCCATATCGCTTGGCGCTTTTCTTTTGTCCATCCCTTTTACCCGTTATATGCATATTCCCACCGAGGTTGTCCTGATACTTTTAAGGAACTGGGGAATCAAAACCAAGGACAAACTGACCGGTTACGGTGAAATTGAATTACAGTCCTGCTCCCGCTGCGGAATTTGTATCGATCCCTGCCAGATGAGTTCCCAGGGTGGAAACAGCACCACACAGATGGTCTATTTTTTAAGGGATCTGCGTTACAGCAAACCTGCCCCTGCCCTGTCGGACAATTGCTTGATGTGCGGAAGATGCAATGAAATTTGTCCTGTTGGGATTGACCTTACAAATCAGAGGCTGATCCAAAGGAAGAAACAATCAATTGCTCTCAAACACGATTTCTCATACCTCTCTGACCATCAGAACTTAAGAACAGAGACGGGAGACAGGAGACGGGAGACGGGAGACCGGAGAACGGAGAACGGAGAAGGGAGAACGGAGAGCGCTGATGTTGTTTATTTTGCCGGGTGCATGAGCCATCTTTCACCTTCTTTGATCCGTTCGATGACAAAAATATTCAATGCCGCAAAAATAAACTGGCTTTTCCTCGACGAAAAAGGAAGCGTATGCTGCGGCCGTCCTTTAAAGCTTTCGGGACAGTTTGAAGCAGCCAATGAACTGGTTGAAAATAACCGGAGGCAGATATTAGCTTCAGGGGCAAAAACGCTGGTTACCTCCTGCCCTATCTGTTATAAAAGCTTCACCGAAGATTACAACCTCGACCTGAAAATCATGCATCACAGTGAATATTTACCGGAACTTCTCAGGAAGAAGAAACTGAAGATCCATTCTACTGATAATAAAATCGTTTACCACGATCCCTGCGAACTGGGCAGAGGTTCAGGCATTTATGATCAGCCCCGTGAACTGCTCAGCAGTTTTGCTGAATTAGTGCCCGTCCTGAACGAAAAAGCAGATTCACTTTGCTGCGGAGGCAGTCTGGGAAATCTTTCCATCAATCCTGAGGAAAGAATTAAGATTCAAAAAGCTACAGCCGGTGTTCTCAACGATCCTGATCCTGATTTGGTTGCAACTTCCTGTCCTTTATGCAGAAAAAGCATCGGACAATTTTCAGAAAAACCTGTCAGGGATATTGCTGAACTTGTTGCCTCAAACCTGGTAACCGTTAAAACAAGTACAAAGGTTAAAAAACAAGCTGATGAGATACCCGAACTGATTGAAATATAATGAATTAAAACAGGCTAAAGGCTAAAGGCTAAAGGTAGTGAATTACAAGTTCCTTTAGTTTTTACCTCCCCTGAAACTCAGAAATAATGAAATGAAAACCTCAAAATACCTGGTATGCAATGACCTTCTGGCTAAAGAGGGCGATCCTTCCGAATTCATCCTTCACAATTATCATCCGCGTTTTTTGGCAAAAGTTGAAATCCTTGAAATCGAAGAGATAGATCAAAGGCCCGAAAAACCCTTTGCCGATGTGCTTTATATAAATTCACAAGGGCGGTTGGATATATACCGTCTGGAGGTGGTGCAGTATTTTGAAAAGGCCGATGATGAGGATGTCCTGGATGAGCTGTTTCCGGCGCGTGAGTATTACACCGGCTATTTACAGGAACTCGAAAAAGAAGAAGGATTAAAACCGGGTTTCCCTATAAAGGATTTCAGTTCTGAACTACCCGGATTAAAAATCATGCAGGGACATAATACCTGGACAGTCATCTGCAATGGTGTTATAGCTGAATTTGACTCCGAGGACGGCATGAACGAATTCCTTGAGCATGACCTTGAAATAGAATCCGACCTCCTTGACGAGGGAATCATTAATCAGTTTGAATAGGCTGTGGGTAATTGACAATTGACAATTGATAATTCACAAATCATAACTCACAGCAGGTAATACTTAATTCTTAATTTTCATTGCCCACCTCCGAATAGTCTTCAGAATTATATTAATTGAATATCTGTATCTTTACCTGAATTGTCCCATAGGGATATAAGATGGGTAGAAAATCATGTTTTACTACATCTTAAGCGTGCCTTTAAGTACGCAATAAGTTTTTCTTTTGTAATTGCGAAGGTGATGGCACACAGCTAAGGGTTGAAAAATAAATTTCTAACCATAAATTCTGTCTGACGGCACCTTATCTCTGTCTTAGACAATTAAACGAAAATTTATTTTACTTATATTATTCAAATCACAAGTTTCAATAATTGAACCTAAATTTGTCCGAAATAGCGAACCCGACTCAATACCGATTTATATCATGAAAGAAATTATAAAGAGATTGAGGTACATCCTTTTCACCTTCCTGATCACGTCTTCCTTATTCACCTCATGCGTAAGGACAACTGAAGAAGATTACAGCTGGGATATAAAGCCTTACGGAGAGTTAACCTTTTGCTCTGAAAAAAACGGGGCCCTCTACCCTTTGCCGTTGGTTTCAGACAACGGTGCTCAGTCTGAAAAGGAATGGAATATCGGCGTCTGCTGGAAAGAGGAAAGAGATATCGACCACATCGAACTGGAATATGAGGGTAAATTGCCTGAATCTCTTGTCAAAGATACCAAAGTACAATACTGGCAAAGAACCTGGCCCGGCCCCGCTCCCAAAGAGCATACTATTGAAGATCCGATGGATGATCCCTGGCAGGGTAAATGGCTCACGGCGGAAACTGATTATAAGATTGACGGAAATAAAGTCATTTACAGTTTCAAACCGATGACCACTAATGAAAACAGGTTGGCCGGAAACCTTCCCGATGCGGTAACCTACAGGCGGACCCTTAAATTAAGATTAGTCTGTACCACGAAGCCCCTTCCGCTCAAAGCATTCAGAGTCATATCGCCCACAATTTCAAAAAAATTGTCGGTTTTTATATCCTTTACCGTTGGCTTTAGCCAACGGGGCTGTGATAAATCTTTAAACAAACCTGTCGAAGGCAGGCTGGAGATTTATAATGGAAGAATTGAAAAGGTGTCAGGCTGGAAATGGGATTCACAGGATACCCTGAAATCAGATTACGGCTGGAAATTTCAACCATCTGATCAATCAAAAGGGATAAAAGCTGATATAGTTGCTGCATCTCCCTCTTTATCCGGTTCTAACGATTTAACGGTTGTTACCGTTCGATCATCCGAAGGAAACTTTTCATTTTCAGTAAATGATCTGAACAAAGGGCCGGTTTATATTCCTGCTTATTCTGCTTATATCACTCTGGCATCTGACACAGCTAAATTTGATTTATCGGCCATAAAAAAAGGACAGACCATCAGGGAAAGATTAAAAACTGAACCGGAACAAACCTATGAAAGGGCCTGCAGGGAAATCCCAAAGCTTGACGTGATGCACAGGGAGGATGGAGGAATACTTTATCTTCCATTGGCTGCCGATGCAAGCTGGCAGAAATTTGCAGTGGAATGGGGAGGCGGATTTTTCATGAATAAACGCGATACCAAAGCCAAAGGCAAGGAACTGGCCCGCTGCAACTGGAAAGGAAACGAACTGCACTGGAGTGTCGGGACCGGTACAAAACCTGTATATATCCGTGATGATAAAACCTCACATATGTCAATCCTTGATGATTATCTTCCTGTGCCTGGGGTGACCTGGAATCAGGAGGGATTGAATTTTCGTGAAGAAGCCTTTGCTACCCTTCTTGAAGGACCTTTATCACCTTATGATCCCAAACGAAATGAAGAGACTCCTGCCATCCTGATGATGAAATTAAACATCTCAAATCCCACTACTGAGAAAAAGCAGACACATATCTGGTTGAAGGCCGAAACTCTTGAAAATCCTTCTCTTCAGGATTTATTCATTATGGATCAGATCAATGGCAAAAATTATGTGAGGGCAAAAATAAAACTGCCTTCGGAGGCAAAATCATCCGATGTCCAATTAATTAAAAATGTTATTGATATTCCGGTCACTATCCCTGCAAGCCAATCAGTTTCCTTATACTTATCTGTTCCTTTTGTGGGAGATTTGACAGAAAACAGCAAAAATAAGATTTCATCACTCGACTATACCTTTGAACGTCAGAGGGTCATATCATACTGGAGAGATATTGTCGATAAATTCACTGCTTTTAATGTCCCTGAGCCCAAATTCGACGAGATGGCAAGGTCGGTTCTTCCTCATATCCGAATGAGCACGACCAAAGATCCCAAAAGCGGTCTGTACATGGTTCCTGCCGCATCTTTCGGGTACCAGGTATACTCAAACGAAGCGGCATTTCAGATTATTTACCTGGATAAGATCGGTGATCACAAAACAGCAGAATCTTATCTTGAAACCTTCCTTAAATTGCAGGGAACCGATCCTATGCCAGGCACATTCACAGGCGACCAAAGCGCTGTGTTCCACGGCGGAAAGGTAGATAAGGAATACAATTACACCAGCGGACCTTATAACCTGGATCATGGAACAGTGCTTTGGGCAATGGGACTCCATTATCTGCTAACCAATGATCAGGGCTGGCTGAAGCATGCCTCACCCAATATGCTTAAAGCGGCCGATTGGATCATCGATCAGAGAAATCAGACCAAACTGAAAGATAAGGATGGAAATCCAGTCCTTCATTATGGATTAATGCCCGCAGGCCGTTTGGAGGATAATGCCGACTGGGGATTCTGGTTTGCCGTGAATGCCTATTCCTGGTTGGGATTGCATACCACCGCAGAGGCTTTTAAAAGGGCAGGATTGCCTGAAGCAGAAAGACTTGAAAAGGAAGCGCAGGACTATCTGAATGATTTACAGAATTCCGTGAAGCGGACAAGCGAATTGTCGCCTGTTGTGAGGCTTAGGAATAATACTTACGTGCCTTTTGTACCTTCGAGGGTATATCAAAGATTCCGCTATTTCGGGCCGATGCAGTCAGGATATTATTCCAGGTACGGGAAAAAGACTTCAATCACCTACCGGCTTTCTGCAACAAGAGAGGTTCTTTACGGGCCTATGATCCTGATCAGCACCGGAATACTTGATCCTCACGATCCACTTTCCGAGGCTGTCCTCGACGACTGGGAAGACAATATCACACTTTCGAGCTCTCTTGGACAACATATTCACGGAGTGGTGGATGACGAGTACTGGTTCAGCAGGGGCGGAATGGTTTTCCAGCCTAATCTCCAGAATCCCATTCAGGCTTATCTGTTAAGGAATGAAATACCGGCCGCCATCCGTAATATTTACAACTCAATGGTTGCATGCCTCTACCGTGATGTCAATGCCTTTACGGAAGAATACAGAAGATGGGAAGTGGGAAGCGGTCCGATGTACAAAATCCCTGATGAATCCAAATTTGAAAACAGGGTCTGCGATATGCTCGTTCTTGAAGCAGGCAAAGAATTATGGCTCGCTCCCGGCACACCACGATACTGGCTCGAACCGGGAAAAGAAATCCGGCTTTATAAGGCTGCTACAATTTACGGGAATGTATCCTACACCTTAAAATGCGGGAAAAAACCAAATACCATAGAGGCCAATATCAGACTTCCTGAAAATTGTTCTGCAGATAAAATCAAACTGTTTGTCAGGGCGCCTTTTAATCTGCCGATCCAGTCGGTTCTTTTAAACGGTGAAAAATGGAATAATTGGGATACGGCCAAAGAATCAATCGATCTGCCGAAAACAAATAAAGAGATCCGCTTACTTGTTTCCTGGTAAAGCCGAACATGGATAAATGGCAGGTTTAATATTCTGAACCATAGTCCCTGTAAGGCTTTAAAAAGAGTTTTATGAAATTTCTTTCATGAAACTCTTTTCATTTTAAATTTAATATATCGCCCTCTGCTGAATACTGGCTTACAACACTATTCTATCTCCGTATTTTATGTAAAATTTATCTAATGTTTCTGTAATGTTTCTGTAATATTTTATTACACAAACATTACAGAAACATTACAGAAACGTTACACAAACATCGGATTTGATATTGCTCACGTATATTGAAAAAAGAAGGAGTATCCGGAGGAAAAATGAGTTTTGAGGAAACGGGACAAGATAATGATAAACAAAAAAAGCAGTCCGGAAAAATGACTGCTTTGTGGATTTATGTTAATAACATAAGACACATGCTTTCGTCTCAGCATGAGGCCTTGTTTGATTTAAAGCCTTATATACGTTTTTCGAGAATGCCCCTCATATTCGAACCCAGGATGGGCAGAAGCGTCTCATCCGGAACGTCCATGGAAAGCAATCGGCCCATTTCCCATGCCGCATCATGTCCCCACCTTGATTCCCAGGAAATAAAATCGCTGCCGTAAAGGATACGGCGGTTGCCGAGACGTTCAAAGGTTTCTCTCCAGTCAGTCGGGTCAAGGAAACTCCCGCACCATTCAAGATAAACATTTGGATTTTGCAAAGCAAGCATTTCTGCGTCATGCCTGTCTGTATTTCCCGAATGGCCAAGAATAAAAGTGGCATTGGGATAACGGGGAACGATTTCTGTCAGCATTTTGGGAGCATCAACCTTATCGTTCCAGGTATGTAAAAGAATCGGCAAATGATGTTTGTCAGCATATTCCCATACGGGATTAAAATCAGGATCGGTAACCGGAATGTTCCAATGGCTGTTGTGCATTTTAAATCCAACGTAGTATTGACGTGAAAATAAATCATCCATCCTTTTTAATAATCCTGCAATATCATTCTTTTCCGTTTTAAAAGCCAGACCGCTGAAATATCCGTGGAAACGGTCGCCATACTTGCTCAGGTTTTCTTCTATATAGGTTTTACCCTCCTGTAAATCACGCGGATAAACTGTATATTCTGCAATGATCATTGAACGTACACCCAGTTTGTCCATTTTTTGAATGGCTAGTTTAGCATGTGAATCGATATCCGTCTGATCATGATCCTCCCAGGCGGCAGTGGTTCTGCAGAGATGCGTATGAGCATCAATAAACTCCCTACCGAGACTTTCTCTTCGAAGCAAGCGGTGCCAGAGTTTTTCTCCTTTGATGGTTCTGGAATCTGTAAGAGGAGTTTTGATTCCGAGCAACTTTTCAAGGTTGCCATGAGCTACTTTTACAAATTGTTCAGGAGTGATGTCCGCATGGGCAAGCGCTGCGATGGAAGCGCCGTTGTTTGACTTGTAACCTGTTCCAAATATAAGCCGCTGCTCTCCGAATTTCTTTATAATATACTCATTAGCCAGGTAAATATGCTGAAGTGATGTGTCTACATATATATTCGGGCATGATTCCATCAGTTTATAGAGGTTATCCAGAAATACCCACATTGCATTTGTGAAAACGATCGAAACCTGAGGAAAATCCTTCGAGAAACTCTTTATCATTTCCAGATCATCGCCAAGATTTTCGAATGAATCAAGAAACAAAACAGGATTAATTGACTGAATCGATTTCATTAAAGGGGATATATCCTGAAGGTTTTTTCCCGTTTTGCCCGGGAAGAAATGGAAAGCCCTGATTCTGTGTTTCTCTGCAAGACTCAGAAAATGGTTGAATGAAGTTTGATCGATCAAAAACGAGGGAGATATGATGAATGAAGGAATAATTCTTTCATTGGCATTGACCAACTTTATCTCGTTAATCAGCTCTTCATTTCCTTTTATGGGATCCTTGTAGCGTGCATTGGTATGCCAAACCACGGCGCGGTCGATACCCAGCCTGTCCATGTGGGCCAGAAGGTCAACAGCCTTTGGAAAATCAGGGCGTTTTGGGAATCCGGGGCCGATGTATTTATTGCAGTCAAAGAAAGGCGGAAGAGAGGTCACGGATTGGCTGCTTTTACCAACTAAAGGAACTGTTTCTTTTAATTCTGAAGGTTCTGTCGCCCAGGAGGGAAGAATAGCGGATGATAAAGTTCCGGCTGCAAGTCCCTTCATAAAGTCACGCCTGGTAAATCCTGATTTTTTCATAATCCCTGAATTTTACCCTGATCCCTGAAAGGTTTCGGGTGATTTAATTATATGAAAGTTAATTCCGATTGAATCTCCCGAAACTAAAAAATATTAATGAATATTCATTAGGATGGCCTGTTTTAATTTTTGGTCAAAATCAAAATCCGGATTTTTAATAATCTGCATTTATTGAAAAGGATTGCCGTTCAGATTCCACAATAAAACGTTAAAACCTTTTCATTTCAGGTTTGTTTATACCAGAAATTTTATTCATCTAAAATCATAAATCATGAAAATAAAGACAATTATTTATGCCATACCGTTGACTGCGATCATTTTGGCCTCATTCAATCAGGTATATGGTGTATCTGAAATCAAAGAAGAAAATGTGACTTATAATGCTGATGGAAAAACATTCAAAGCTTTTGTCGCCTGGAATGAGAATATCAAGGGGAAACGACCTGCCATCCTTGTTGTTCCGGAATGGTGGGGACTGAACGATTACATCAAAAGCAGGGCAAAACAACTTGCTTCCCTTGGATATATCGCTATGGCCATTGATGTGTTCGGTAACGGGAAGATTGCGGCCAATCCATCGGAAGCCGAAGCCCTTACAGCTCCGTTTTACAAGGATCCCCAAATGGGGTTAGATCGTCTTGATGCCGCCATTCAAAGAATAAAGGAGTTTAGTGTGACAGATGATAAAAACATTGCAGCAATAGGTTATTGTTTCGGCGGGGCTGTTGTATTAAACAGCGCCATATTGGGAGCGCCCCTTAAAGGAGTAGTGAGCTTTCACGGCTTACTGTCCGGCGTAACCCCAAAGAAAGGATTATTAAAAGCAAAAATGCTTGTTTTTCAGGGAACTGATGACAAGTTTGTCCCTCAGGCAGATATAATGAAATTCAAACATGAGATGGATTCCATCGGAGCCGATTACACATTTAAATCATTTGCGGGCGCCACCCATGCTTTTACAAATCCTGATGCTACCAGAATTGGTAAAAAGTTCAATCTGCCGATTAAATATGATGCAAAAGCTGATAAGGAATCATGGAATGATATGAAAGTCTTTCTGACCGGATTGTTTAAAAAATGAGATAGTTGAATAATAAAAGACTTATAATATGAAATACAGGAAACTGGGTAATACAGGGGTTATTCTTTCAGAACTTTGCCTTGGCTGTATGACTTTTGGAGGCAAAGGATTTTGGAAATCAATCGGTGAATTGGATCAGAAGGAGGTCAACCGATTTGTGAAAACAGCGCTCGATAAGGGAATCAATTTTATTGATACTGCAAATGTCTATTCGGAGGGATTATCTGAAATATTACTTGGCAAGGCCTTGAATAATTTAAGTATTCCCCGTCAGGAGGTATTTATAGCCACAAAAGTCAGGGGACGAATGGGTCCCGGAGCGAATCAGATCGGACTGTCCAAACTCCATATAATGGATTCAGTCAATGACAGCCTTACAAGGCTTCAGCTTTCCCATATCGATCTTTTGTATATACACGGGGTTGATCCTGAAACACCTCTTGAGGAGACGATGAGAGGACTTGAAGAAGTTGTCCGCTCAGGCAAGGTACGTTATCTCGGAGTCAGTAATCATCCGGCCTGGATGGTGATGAAAGCTAACGGCTTTGCTGAGAAAATGGGATGGAATAAATTTGTCGCCTCACAGAATTATTACACTATAGCCAGCCGGGATATTGAAAGAGAAATCGTTCCAATGGCTCTTAGCGAAGGGATCGGGATAATGCCATGGAGTCCGCTTGCTGGAGGCTTTTTATCAGGAAAATACAGAAGAGATAATCAGGTTGCAGGGGAAAACAGCCGAAGGGATAACTTTGACTTTCCGCCCCTTGATAAGGAGAAAGCTTACGATATTATCGATTTGATGACCGAGATAGGCAAACGGCATAATATTTCCGTAGCTCAGGTCGCGTTGAGATGGGTAATCAATCAACCCGGAGTAACAAGCGTAATTATCGGAGCCAAAAAGCACGACCAGCTTCTTGACAATATTGCTGCTGTTGATTTGGAAATTAGTCAGGAAGAATTGCAGGAATTGGATAAAATAAGTGCTTTATCGCCTGAATATCCGGCCTGGATGATCAACCGCCAGGGACAGCAGAGATGGCCTGTATAAATTATCAGTTTTCAGTGTTCAGTATTCAGAGAAGGTGAGAAATTGAGAGAGGAAGAGGGTAAGAGGTTCCCACCTTCTCACCTTCTCACTTTTTCACCTTTTCACTTTTTCTTTGAAGCTAATTTGCTAAAGGTGTTGGATTTTTGGGAAAATAATCATAAATTTCTACAAAGTTTAGATATAGGGACTGGGATTATCCTGAAAGGGTAAAGGTTTTAAATTTTGTAATGGTTGCCGGAACACAAAAAGCAAAAAGAATCAGCCTGAAGCTGAAAAGAGAAGACACAATTGAAATTATCTGTTTTAATTGTTGTCATTTTGATACTTTAAGAATCGGCGGGTGCAAGGCATTCCCCGGACAAATACCTAATACTATCCTGAATGGTCAGAATGATCATCATCAGGTAATAAAAGGTCAACGCGGTGATTATATATATACGCCTGTTGTGGCCCCCCAAAAAATGTGGGGACGGCTTGAAAGAGAAAGCAAGGCTTACAAAAGGTCAGGGAAAAAATCAATCATAGTAAACTGGGGCTGACTGACATCGGATATAAATAATGAAAAGAGCGTTTACAAGGTATTTGTAAACGCTCTTTTCATTTCGTGACCCCGCAGGGGATCGAACCCTGGACCCATTGATTAAGAGTCAATTGCTCTACCAGCTGAGCTACGGAGTCAAAATAAACTGCTTTTTTTAAAAGCAATGCAAAGGTAATCCCAATTTCTTAATGATCAAATGAACAAATTAAAAATGTTCAATTTATTCTGATGTGCTAATGTGCCGATGTGATGACGTGCTGAAGGGATGATTGAATGATGGGATAATCTGCTGATGAGCTGATGGCCATGTACAAGGGGTTTTATTTTAGTTCAACGATTACCTTCGAACCACTGGAACGGTTGATGGTTATCACTTTTACCGCATCATCCCAATTATAAGAAGTGATTTTCTTTCCATTCAGAAATACTGACACAGGTTTTCGGATTAATCTTATTCTCTCGGTACCTGAAGTTTCAAAGGTCGAGTAGGACAACTGATCTGATCCATTATAACGGACCATTTTTACAGTTCCTGTTGAAAATAAGAGGTGGTTCCCCTCTCCTACCCAATCAGGAACAGCGCTGAATGCATCAATATAATGACCTATAAAATCACCGAATGAGTCGCTTGTCCAGGCAGGAGTATCCTTTTTATAATAAGTGCTTGCAAAGCCATCATCTTCGACACTGTAAATACCATAACAGAGAGAATGGTAAGCCATATCTTTATATTCAATACCGGCACCTGCTTCATAATACATCGCGAGAATGGAGCCTAAACGGGCCGTATGACTGTTGTAGGGTGATTTATCCTTGTCCTGCTCCGCGATGCAAATATACCCTTCTTTATCAAGAGCAGTCAGTGCCCAACGGTTCAGTACTTGTTTAATGATTTTACCGGAGAGATTAAACCAGTCAGGATCTGCTGCATCTTTCCTTTCAAGCAGATACCTCACTGTTTCGAGCGCATTGAACTGTGTCGGGTTATTTTCGTCACCTCCGTGGTCTTCAAAGAAATTTTTCCATTTTGAACCATCATCATAAGAAATCACATATTTCTTCAGCCAATTCCACACTGCGTTTCGTGTGGTTTTGTACTTCCCTTTTTCCTTGATTCCAATCTCTATAAGATCACGTCAAATAAACGGCAGGCAAAACTGACATTGGCTGAAAATTTTCCGTCAATGAACTGATTGTCTTCTGCTTTCACCCTCATGGGCCAGGGAGACTGATCTGCCGATCCTTCGACAACATTCCTGCAGAGGCAGTCTGCAATATTTACCGCTGTATTCAAATAAGTCTTATTTCCTGTCACCTTGTATAATTGGAGCAGGGCAAAGCCAATCATCGCGCCTTTATCAGGTTGAATATGGCCTGCAGGATTGTATTTTTCACTGTATGAAGGATGACCGCTTCCATCGGGATTTATATCTCCCAGTTTTCCAACTGGATAAGGAAAGCCCGGCCAGCTTTTATATATAAGATGGGGTAAGATCATGCTGAATAATATAATTTCCTGTTCGTTTTGCCATATTCAGATAAGCGCTGTCACCTGAATAGATATAATATTTAAGGCAGGTTATAATTGCCATTGAACAGGCTGATCCGGGAACCGCCCCATTGAACTGTTTGTAGTGGCGGTCAAGCTCTGATGCTGTGCACCATGTAGGATATCCTTTAACGTCATGAGCTTTTTTCCACCATTCAGCGGAGAGGTTTATAATATAATCAAAGGGACCATTTTTATCTTTATGCCATGAATCAAGATGATTTTCAGAGTCAAGGATTTTGGTATGATAATAATCCACCGGACCGCATGCCCCGATCGGCTGGGCAGAAATAGTTCCGGTTGAAAACAATGGGAATATTAAGATTATTAAGACTTTTAAGACCGGTTTCAACATGATTGCTTCACTTATTTTACAGAATTAATTGAGCTTTATCCTCTCACCCCAGGAAAGCAGGAGTCCCTTATTGTAATTACCCCTTCTCATGTTCAAAGAATCAGCATGGGCATAGGTCCAGCGCCATTTATGAACTGCATGGCCCAGTTCCATGATGTGGGAGATCACATCCACCTTTGGTTCAAGAAGGGCAACTGCGTCGTTATATGACATGCCAACCTCATGATGGGTGATGAAACAATCAAGGTTTTTCAGATCCTTTAGTCTGCCGATGTTGCTGTTATCACCGCCGTGAAATATCCTTACCCCGTTCACCTCAATCAAAAACATCAGCATATCGTTGCGGTCACCGCTCCAGTAATGATGATCGCCGATGCTTGTTTTTATCACAAAACTGCCGATCCGGAAGGTTGTATCCGTATTTGTTTTGTATTTATTGTTGTACCAATTTGATATGAAAGGTTTTTTCAATTTCTCCATTGCAGAGATCAGTGCGTTGGAATAATGGTCAGCATGGGGGTGAGTATTCAGCAAAACTTCAAGACAGGGGGCGAATCTGTCGGCGTTTTTGCACATAATATCTACACCCAGAAACTCATTCTTATACAGGACGACATAGCCCATGTTGTAAATATGCCACAAATAAACATCGTTGTCATTTATATCATTTTTCCGGTTTAATCCGCTGATTACATGATTTATTGCAGTATCAAGATAACAGAGTATTTTTCCTCCTTTCATCGAACAATCTACAGGCAGTCCTTTCATGTAATCCCGGAATAAAGTATCAGAACATGAACGGGACATATCATCAATTTTCTTAAGATATTTCAAGCGTTCAGCATAATTTGACTCCGACTGGGGATGAGTTGTCAGATATCCAAATATATGTTGTATTTCATTTTTATCCGGAGAAAGGCTGCATAATATTTCCAGAGATACTGCAAAGATCAGGAAACCAAATAATTTATTCCATTTCATAATTCAATAGTCAATATTCAATTATATAAACAGATCCGTTTTATTTTAAAAAACAAGCCGGGTGAAGTATGTTGAATACAAATACCCGGGCTGTCAGAAATTATGCAGAGAGTTTGGTCAGATCAAACCTTATCGGGCAATATAAACGGAGCCCTGTACATTTTTGTCAGATATTCATTGGCTTCTTCATCATTGACGAATTTTTCTGCGACAGGGTTGAATTCAAGCGATCTTCCCAGCCTGCAGGCTATATTTCCCAAATGACACAGCGAAGTTGATATATGTCCCTGTTCAATATCGGCGGTAAGGTCCTGCCATCTGCGTGACCGCACGGCGTCGATGAAATTCTGGAAATGCAGGTAGACGGCATCATGGTCTTCGCCTTCTTCGTAATTAAAGACCGGGCCCGGTGTTTCCCTGTAGCCTGAACCTCCGCCGGGACGTATGCTTACCTGACCAAGATGAACCTGTGTTTTGCCGCTGTCTTCATTTTCGATGTCCAGCCATCCCTTGGCACCATAAACCAGTGTGCCGATCTTCAGATCGCCCGAAGAGTTACAGGGTAAGCCGTTTACATCAAATAAAAGCAACCTCCCGTCAGGATATTCGAAGGACAACTGCTGGACATTCGGGGTTTCCTGGTCTGAGTCATAAAGAAAATATTTGCCGACCCCGTTGATTTTTACCGGGTGTGTATTGATGCCCATTGCCCAACGGCCTACGTCGGCCTGATGAATTCCCTGATTACCCATATCTGCACAGCCAGTATCCCAGAACCAGTGCCATTTGTAATGGAACCTGTTTTCATTGAAAGGCCTGTAGGGAGCCGGCCCGAGGAACATATCCCAGTTGACTCCTTCAGGAATGGCGCTGTCTTTGACGTGACCAATATCGCCGCGCGGTTTGATACAGAGGCCCCTTGTCATGTGGATGGGTCCAAGGCCTTCATTCTGAACGAACTTCAGGGCTTTTTTCACCACAAGATTACTGCGCGACTGGGTGCCGGTCTGTACCACCCTTCCGTATTTGCGGGCAGCCTCGACCATTCTTCTTCCCTCAAGAACAGTGTGAGAAACAGGTTTCTCGACATAGACATCTTTACCGGCCTGGCAGGCGTAAATGGTCATGAGGGCATGCCAGTGATTGGGAGTTGCAATAGAAATACAGTGTATGTCTTTATTATCTAAAACTTTACGGAAGTCCGTTTCAGTCTGAGGTTTGTTTCCAGTAAGCTTTTCAACCAAAGCAACCGCTTCAGGCAGCAGACGCTGGTCGATATCGCAGAGCATGGCGATCTTAAGGTTAGGCACTTTTGCCAAAGCCTTAATATGATCTTTACCTCTCGATCGTATTCCTATGACAGCAATGTTGACTGTGTCGTTCGGGCTTGATTTGCCGAATGAATTTTTAATCAGCGGCATTCCCACCATCAGTCCGGCAGATGCTGCGGTTGATTTTCCGATAAATCCGCGACGGTTCATAGACTCCATTTTAAAATCCTCCTTTTTAATTAATTATGTTATAGTCAGGTTTAATTATTCAGGGTGTATATATTTATGAAAGGATAAAAATAGGGAAATAATTTTGAATTACGAATTACGAATTTTGAGATATAAGATATGAGTTATGAATTTTACTCTACACTCATCTCTCATTTCTCATCGTGCTCTTCCTTCAATACCAACCTTGATTTATCCGCACTAACAATCGTTGAATAAAATTCAACCAATTCAGCATATCGTTCTTTGGGCCATGTGCCCCGATTCATTTTGAGTTTCCTGACATAACATAATTGATCTCCTTTGACCTCAATTGTGGAACTGAATTCTCCGAAGTCAGTGCAGAGGTTTTTAGCTGTTGGAATAGTTTCAACTTTAAATCCCTCAGGCAGATGAAATATCAACGAATCTTCATCAGACCAGGCGTATTCCCGATATACCGGCAATTTCCTGTTCTCAACCCTTGCAGGAATTGATTTCATCTGATTGAAAATATTTACCGGAAGGAATAACCTACTCCCCGTCTTTGTTGCAAAAACTGGTGTTGACAAGTTAATTTTTTCAACCGCGCCGGGTATTTTATCATCGATTGCTTTATAACTGAGATCTGAAATAATCAGCCCGGGTATCGACAGATCATCATAAAGATTCTTTTCCTGCTCTTTCCTGCTTTCATTAAGGTTATCAGATACATTATCATACTGGTATCCATGGTATGTGGTTGTTACATTTGCATTAACGGATCCATCAGGGTTGATCCGCACATCCGCATAACGGACCTGACTGTTCTGGTCAGTGGTTAAAAGAGGAGTTGAAACCACTTTGCCTCCTACCGATGAAATTATCAGCACCTTTCTTCCTGCAATTGGAGTTCCCAGATAACCGCAGGGTATTGTCTGGCTTGTACACTCGAGCCAGATTGTGTCATTATGAAGCGGAACACAAAGGATGGCATGATTGGTCTGATTTATCGAAGGAAAGTCGCTCATAGTAATGCCCTGACTGGACGCCACTCCGGCAACTGTGTACAGGGATTTGATCCCTGCAGCATTAAGCAAAGCCTTCATATAAACTGAAAGAGCCTTACAATCGCCATAACCTAATCGGTCAACCGTTTCGGCAGGGAAAGGCTGATAACCGCCGATGCCTAATTGAATTCCGACGTAATGGGTGCGGCTTTGCATATATTTATAGAGTTTTCGCACAATCTGAGCGGTATCTTTCATCTCTTTAACCATTTCGCGAATTTCGTTTTGCCTTTGCTCAGGTAACTTGTCGCGATCATCAATCAAACTATTAATCCATTGACCAAAATCATTCCATGTTTCCATGGATCCTTCAGAGCCATCATAAATAAACCTTACCGGTGCAATAATCACTCGCGGCGTTTCGAGATATAAAGCCGGTGAGACCGGTTCTTCCTTCACTGCGGCAAGCTTGCAGACCTTCCATTCAAAAATATGGGATCCTTTCTCATGCTTCTCACTCCTGCAGTTCTCAGGCAGTTGAAATTCACGATAGCGAATATCCATGCCGTCAGGGCAACTAACAGAAAATGAGGATTTTTCCACCGATATATGATAACCCCTCAATGGTCTCCATTCAGGATAACCGATCAATCCATTGTGCTCGATTTCGTAATCGTATTCCACTGTGAAGGGATAACCATTGGAACTTAAAGCAGCGACTTTCAATCTCAAATCATCATAAATTGCTCCTTGAGAGGTATAATTTAAATCCTGAATTTCATTGTTTTTCAGTTTATCAACAGGCATTCCCAACGGATTGTAAGTTGTACCTGATAAAGAAATGATTCTGGTTGTTTTATCGTAAGGAAGCAGAATTTTTCCATAAACGTCCCCGTTTTTTTCAGTATGGTGAATACCATATGGACACGTTCGACGGCTTTACCATAAGATTGTAATTCAAATTCATGCCGGTAATCGCGACAAACAGCCCATGCATTTTCCCTCAATGAGGAATCGATTGAAACGGACTGGTACTGAGTCTGAATCTTTTCTTTCCCCGAAAGAGAATTATATAATATCAGCACCAAAACAATAGAAATTAAGATTCTGCCAGCCATACTATAAGGATGTTTTTTTAAGAATAATTTGTTGACTCTCTTTATTGATTACCATATCATAAAATGTTCTTAAGAGAGAATACTCCGAAGGCAGAAAAATTGGTTTATCGATTGAGAATCGTAAACTAAGCATAATATTTTCACCTGCCCGGGTCACCTGATAAACAAAGGTTCCACCATTATCCGGAAGGGCGAATGATTTGTTTTCAGGAAGTTCGTCCACAGAATATCCCTGCGGTATTTTAATTTGAAAATTATACAGTTTCATCACACCGATTCCAAAATCTACCGGATATTTCCTTTCCGGGGAGGTGAAAGGATTTTCCTTAAGACGGTCTGTAATTATCGGATCAATATATATAATTTCGGCACTGCTATCCTGACTCTCTTTCAATGCAATTTTGTAATTCAACTGTATCGGTTTGGTCAGACTGTCGAGATTATTGTACTGGTATTCGAGATAATCAATATCTGCAGAGCTATTTTTTAGCTTGTTAAAATGTTCCTGTTTGCCCCCGGCTGACTTAACACTTTCTTTTAAATTAAAAGCACTTAGTCCAAATAAATACTTTTGAATAGTCCCAATCAATTTACCATTATTTAATTCGAGCTGTACCGATATATTCTCCAATGATTTAGGATTCAATAAGGATACAGGTTCTGTCCCGTCATTTGTGATAATATGACCTTCCCCGTTCAGACAACGAAAAGGCAGGTAACCGACCTGAAGATCAGGTTCAGTGGCATCCAGCAGAATGGATTTTCCATTGGCAACAGCCCTGACAATTACATAATTGCAATCACTGATTGAGGCATAAACGGGAGAAATCAACCCGTTTGAACGCGTGCTTAATATGACAGGATCTGCAATTATTCCCGCACTTCTGAGCATTGCTGTCAGCAGAAGGTTTATATCTCCCGCATTACCAGATTTATCGTTATAGGCCTTTTTTAAATTCTTTCCCGTATAAATCGATTGAACTCCATCCCATTTTACTGTACGCTGTATATGATTGTAAATAAGTTCAAGCTTCTTCATTTCATCCCCAATTCCTTTTGTCAGTTCTTTGGCTGTATCGTCAGTAAAATTGGCTCCTTTCAATTGCATGCCAAAGTCCTCATCCTCATTCAACTGCTTAGAGATGTCCATCCATGAGGTTGTATAATTTTTGAATCCGCCCTGAATCTTTGTAAAATTTACATTAGCCAGTTCAAATTTAATCTGCGTGGTGTAGTTGTCAAGCGAGGTAAGATAGGCTCGGCTTTCATTGCAGGGATATTTTCGGCGGCATAATCGAAGATATCGGTTGTATAGGTAATATTTCCCGCAACAAAATTAGCTTGTGACACTGCCAATCCTGATCCTCCGCTGTGTTCAATACCGGCGATATTGATGCTCTCAGTAGCCGTTCCTGTTCTGTTATAAAGCAAAGGGTGAAAACCGATATTTGATTGGTTATATGTAAAATATTCAGGATATACAACATGGTACTGGCTCCACTTCACGGGTATCGTATATTGAAATTTCCAGGCACGCAGGTTCCACAACAAATCACTGTGAATTTTATACTGGAGATCAATTACCGATCCTACTTTTACTAAGGGCATCGACAAACGAACAGCTTCCCAGAATTTGTTTTCACGTTCCTTAAATACGGCATCTTTTTTCAATTCAGATTTGACAATTTTCCCATTTTCAAGATTAAATGTGGTCCCTTTCACTGAACTCATCGCCTCATGGCTTTTTCCGCTTGAATACAGGAGGATACGGAAATTTCCCCAGTCAACACCTTTTTGCCTGAGTATCTTTATCCTGACAAATCTTTCATGATTAAGCATAAAACCCTGCCCTATAACATAATTTATGTAGGAAGTACCTTCATCATAGAGGATTACAGCTTCGGCAGTCGTATCGTTGGGATAAACCTGCATCTTCAGTTCTTCTTCTGAGACCTTTTCAAATTTAACTTTAGGGGCCTCATTGTTTTTCTGGGCGAAAAGAGAAACTGAAAACAAAAAAATTGACATAAACAGAAGATTTTTCTTTTTCATAATTAATTATTATATTAAGTTAAATGTTATGTTTTATTTATATCAAATTAAAGTGTCAGATATTCTTTTTTCTTAATTTTTATTTCTTCACTTCGAAATTCAGATATTTTCCCGTCTGTTTTCATTTAAGGCACAAACGTCCACAAATCATTTAAAAGGATTCCGTTCTGGACGTAACCTGTGGCCATATAACCGAGGTTATCCATTACATAGCTTACCGGATTGGATCGGGCTGTAACTTCGTACTTCAACGGAACCGAAAGGATCCATGAATCGGCAATCGCATCATATCCATAAAAATCATTGTAATCGTATAGTATATCACGTCCAAAGCCCAGATAAACCTTGTCATTGAAAATCATGCTTGTGACACCCCATCTTTCATGACTTGGGAAATCGGAAACCCGCGTCCAGAAATCCAGGGTTTTATCATATTTCCATAAATCTTTTTGCGGCGTTACAGAAGATGACAACCCTGTGCCTAAATAACCCCAATTCCCGGTTGAAAATGATACGGCATGTGATCTTTTATCTCCGGCAAAATCAGCTTTTTTAGTCCAGGTATTTGCTGAAGGATCGTACATCCACATGTCAGAAAGATAATCATAACCATTGCCATACGAACCTGTACCTACAAAAGCGGTCCCGTCTATCACAAAAGAAACTGCACCGTAACGGCCAGTACCCGGAAAATCCGCCTTCCTCAGCCATGTATCGTCAACGGGAGAATACTCCCACAAATCATTTCCATTGGTATCGGAATTATTTAGGCCAAGACATACATAACCTTTCCCGTTAATCACAAAAGATGTTGCCGAATAACTTCCAACACCAGGGTAATCGGCCTTTTTTGTCCAGTTATCTGTTTGTGGATCGTATTCCCAGAAATCATAAACTCTCGTTCCATCAGAAATCTGTCCTAATCCCAGATACAACTTATCGTTGATTGCAAATCCAACAGCATCGTATCTTCCTGGAGCACTCATAGGTTTCTTTGCAGTCCAGATATTATGTAACGGGATCAGGGTTGTAAAAACTGACTCTTTGCTGTATCCAATTCCTTCCGAATTTATAGCGTAAGCCCTGATATAATAAGTAATATTTGGTTCAAGCCCTGAAATAGAGGCTGAAAAATTGTTATGGGTATAAGAATAAGATAATTTATCTCCCTCGATAGTCGGCCTGGGGCTTGTGCTCCAGCATATTCCACATTCTATAATGTTCGAGCTTCCGATATCCAGAATTTCTCCGGTGGAAAATGCTGTCGTTTCTGTTATATCTGTAACTGAACCAAGATTAACAATAGGGACCTCGGGAGAATTCTTTGTACAGGCAGCAAAAATAAGAAAACCCCAAAAAGCAGAAATTGCCATTTCAATCAGGATTCTGATTTTCATAACTTGATTACTTAATTAGGTTAATACAAACATAACAAACAGATTTATCATTTTCAAGGATATCTTTATTTTTGTTTAAAAAATTTATTTATTTCGGATTAACAGGTATTTATTATAAGTTTATATACTTATATTAAGTTATTTTCACCCGATTTTTCTATAATCTCATTCTTAACCTGAGACTAATTCTAAATTTGTAAAAGCAAAGATTCAACCGAAATCTTATATCGGTAATCCTCCAACTTCAATTTTGATTGTACCTTTGCTGCCGGATCAGAGCGCTGTAACTGAATGAGCAAAATAATTATTGAGGCAAATCCAACATTTCGAAGGGTAGTTTCTGAAAAAGACCGCAGTCTTGATGTTGCTGAATTTTTCTGTGATACCATCCAGGGAGAGAACTTTATAGGATGGCCTTCGGCTTTCCTTAGAGTTCAGCATTGCACTCTGAACTGCTCCTTTTGCGATACGAAAGAAGCTTGGAGATGTGGCAATCCTTATTCATTTGATGAAATCTTCGAAATGATGGAGAAGTCAGACCTGATCAGAAAATTCACTGAGGGCCAGCATCTTGTGATTACCGGAGGGTCCCCCCTCCTTCAGCAGGATAAGTTAATTTCGATTCTCAAAGAATTTATTCAAAGGTATGGTTTCAAACCTTTTATTGAAATTGAAAACGAATGTACTCTTCTTCCTGATCAGATGTTGATTGATTTGACAGACTGCTGGAATAATTCTCCCAAAACAGCCAATTCGGGAGTCAGGCGTGAAATAAGATATAAACCTGAAATAATCAGCAAACTGGCATCATTAAAGAATTCGTGGTTTAAGTTTGTGGTTTCCCGTGAAGAGGATTGGAATGAAATAAAGAGTGACTTTCTTGATACGGCTTTAATAAAAAAGAGCCAGGTTGTTTTAATGCCATTAGGCTGCACAAGGGAAGAACTTATAAGGAACAGAGAACCAGTTTTAGAAATAGCTATCAGGGAAAATGTTCGTTATTCCACACGGGAGCATATAGTTCTCTGGAACAATAAGACCGGGGTATAGCATTTAATTCAGTAATTAGTAATCCGCGATTATATAAAGCTATTATCGTCAAAAATCAAAGTCACAGAGACTGTACAAAGTAACAATAATAATATTTACATAGATATGAGGATTTTTATATCCATTAAATTCTATAACCTGTAATAATCTAATGCAAAGAGCCAAGGGCCAGAAGTCCGTAAAATGTATATTCTATATCGGTTTCGTAATCAGCTAAAGTTGCCCGGAAACCTCCTTTTAAATAAAGACTGTCAATAAATGAAAGACAGTCCGGCTTGATTATTCTCAAATCGGCATTTATAAAGTCCAGGGCATATAAGGCCACACCGGTTGAGAGCATATCTTCATATGGTGCATTGGGAAGGGCTTTAAATCCGCCGTGACTTCCGATGAAGGATTTTAATTCCTCCTCAAAAGCAGGGAGACGGGAGACGGGAGACGGGAGAACGGAGATCGGAGAACGGAGAACGGAAGAGCAAGATTTGACATGATTGCCGGATAATTCGGAAAGAATGGCATTTGCAGCGATGACAGGGCAGGGGAGAAGTTTCTGACTCTCAGATCCGTGGTATAATTTTATCAGTTTGTTAAGAGCCAAATAATCTTCAAGATAATGAAGGGCAAGGAAACCCATAAAGTTTTGGTAATCTTTCTGATTATCCTTTACATTGTTAAGTTCTGATGTTATCTGTCTGCCAAGCTCCAAAGTCATGTTATCAGAACCAAAAGTTTTCGCATAAAGAATTGAAATACAATAAAGATTTACCCCGGAAAGATTTTGACCGGTAATTTGTGCCTTAATATAATTTTTAAAAGATATGGTATTGATATCGACCGAGAAAGCTTCTGCCAAAATATATCCGAATAAGGAGTAATAAATATCAGTTTTTTCGCTTCTGTTTGCAAAACCTCCTTCGGATGTCTGTTTTTCTTTTATGAAAGCAGATATTTCTTCAGCCATTTCAGGATCGAGAAGGTCAATTGATTTTTTTAAAACCGATTCAATTGATTTTGCTTCAGTTTTTTTTAAAAGCGAGTCAGCGGCAAGCCTAAATATATTCCTTGAAAATCTTACCCAGAATTTCATTCAAAGCAAGTTTTAATCCCAGATGCCTAAAGTTTTCCAGACAACTTTTTGCGTCATTAAGATATTGGGCCAGCAATGATTCGGTTTCTTTCAGTATTTCATAACGGTCGATCATCTCCAATATTATATGACCCGGTCCATCTTTTAATGCAGAAAGCAACTGATCTCTTTCCGGTTTGGGCAGTTTTTCATTCAGCAAGGAAAGCAATACCGAAAATTTACGGATTTCAATATCACCATTATTCCCGTGATAATCTGAAATATCATCTTTTATCTGGTAAGCTATCCCGATGAAACGACTGAACCGGTTCAGTAAATTTAAGGCCGCACTGTCTGCCCTGCCTATGGTGGCTCCAAGCAGAAGAGAAACACGAAAAGCTGCAGCTGTTTTATTTTCAAATACTTCCAGCATATCCTTCAGCGAAAGTATTTCTCCTTCACGAATGGCAATGAGCTCTTTTCCCTGCCCAAGAGTAAGATCAGAATGCCCCTGTGATATGATTTTAATGCTTTCACGAATAATATCATTTGGCAAATCACTTTCAACAATGAGCCTGTAACCCTGGCCAATTAAAAAGTCACCGGCATTGATGGCAATGGGAACTCCATGTTTGGCATGGATGGTATCACGGCCATAACGCATATCATCATTGTCCTCGATATCATCATGAATCAGGGAAGCTTTATGAAAACATTCAACAGATAAAGCCAGCCGGTTTAACAGGACAGGATCAGGTTCTTTAGTAAAAGCTTCATAAGCCAGGACAGCAATAAACGGCCTTAGTCTCTGGCCTCCTGAAAGAAGTGATTCCATGGCAATTTTCTCTGTCCCGGTTCCGTCAGGACCCATGAGCCTGGTAATCTGCTCTTCGCCAAAAATGGATGAGGTCTTGTTTCTCAGATAGTTCAGATTCAGCAGGTGAATATCCGGATCTTCTCGAAAATAATAGATTTCTTCTTTTATCCATTCGTCATCTGCCAGGGTTGCAGTACAACCGTTGTTTATCAGAGGAATTCCGATGCCCGGGATCGAATATTTTGTCACCGAGGCAAACATTTTTTGTAAAACTTCCATGCAACCGACGCCGATCACTGCATCGACTTTACCGCTTTCAATAAGTCTCTTGGTAATGGTGGTTCCTTCTGTAACGAGGGCTACATATCCAAGATTTTCAGCTTCCCTTAGGAATCCTGAAATACTGCAGCTGCCGCACTCTGCACACAGGAGCCCCAATTCATCCTGTTCCGCTTTGCATAAATGAGGATTTCTTAAACATTGAGGAAGCAGCATGATACGGCGGTTATAAGGAATGGCTCCCACGACAGGCCTCCAGATGAAATTGCCGAGGCAGACCATAATAAATGCACGATATCTTTCTTCCCATCCTTTGGTTTCGATAAGTTTATTGGCAAAATCATAAAGCATTTCAAAGGAAACAGGAGGGATGACTTTGTTTCCGTTAAAAAATATTTCGACTCCTTTTCTTATTTCGTCCCTTTTTATCTTTTTCGTAGGGAACATCAAGTGCGATATATCAGGTTTAATCATCTTCTGTTTTTCAGAATTAAATTTATCCGTAAGCCCCAAAGCCAAAAAAGGCACGTTTCTTTGCTATTCTGTACAACCGGTTTTTTTCCGGAATTTTGGGACAGCTTCCGTGACTTGGGATAACAGGAGCATTGGCCAATTGTACTTCCATATATTTCCGGTTTGAAGTGTTCATGGCATTATGACTATCGGCAAATTGCACTGCAGCCATTTCGGATCTTCCATTAAGATACAGCCTTTTGTTTTTATTTTTATTTCTTATCTGAAATCTTTCAGGAAAAGGGATTTATTATAAAGCCTCTTCAAATCCGTATCTCCATTCACATGGTCGCCTGAAAACTGTACAACGGGACAAGGTTCGATATCTCCCGAGGGATTGATATGATGGCTTAAACCTTCTGCAGCGGGACAGAACGGTTCTCCGTCAGCATCCCAGTATGAATCGATCAGAATGATCGGGAACTTTGATCTTCCTTCGACCATGAAACGCCTTAACCGGTAAATTTCATCCGCCGAAAGTGCTAATTCATAATGTGGATTCGCTCCTGATGGCCTGTAAATGTAATACCAAAGGTAAACGACTCCTTTGTCATGAAGGAGCTGAATGAAATCTTCCGAAAGGGCAAGTTCAAAGTTCGATTTACAGACACTCATGGCAACACCTGTTATCAGCCTGTGACTGGCGGCTGTGTCAATTGCTTTGACGGTTCGCTGATAAATATGGTTGCCGCCGCGCCGCACATCAGCAATAATTTCATTACCTTCTAAACTGATCAAGGGAGTTACATTGGCACACTTCCGAAGTTCTTCGGCAAATTTATCATTCAGAAGGATTCCGTTTGTGAACAGCATAAAGTAGCAATCAGGATGAGATTTGAAGATTTGGAACAAATCCTTATACATAAGGGGTTCTCCTCCAAGTATGCCGAAAAAATAAGATCCGTATCGCTTACTGTCTTCAATTATTTTATTTACTTGAATTAAATCAAGGCTGTCAGTCTTATCGCCTTTTGTAACCCAGCATCCCTGGCAGGCAAGGTTACAGTCGTTGGTAATTGAAATAAACTGAAATGCAGGGAATAAATCCCCTTTTTTCTTTCGCTTCTGGAATTTATTAAATCCGGTAATGCCTTTCCATCCGAAATTGTAAATAAACTTCCAGAGACATTTGCGGTCGCTTTTCAGCAGGTTTTTTATTATCGACATAATAGCTTTCTTTACTTACGATCCCTTTCATTAAGGGCTTTTTCCCTCTCAAGCAAAGCATTTTGCATCTCGCTGTGCCTGATAATGGATTGACGTTTCAATTTACGCTTCTCCAGTGAATGGTAAATATCGCTTCCCAATATGGTATTTATATCCTGTTGCTGGCGCTGTTGTTCTTTAATTTCGTCAAATGAATCGGCGCCGGCTATTGCTCCTCCGTGTTCATATTTTGGAAATACGATAGCAGTCTCAGGACAAATACGTCCGCAGGCAGGACAATTTTCTTTACACCCTGCCGGATTCACAACGATTACCTTTCCGTTTTTCTTTTCATACACACCGAAAAGACAAAAATCGGCACACTGACCGCATGAAGAACAACGGGTATAGTCAATGACCGGATACCAGGAAGACCAATCAGGATCGCTTATTACATGAACTGAAGATGATGTGCTGATGTGCTGATGTGCTGAAGGGGCGTTTAATATATCTCTGTCTGAGAATTTATCTATTTGTTCAAATATTGTTTTGTTGTCAGCTTCCCTGAAATTTAAAAAAGTAAATGACTTTGATTCTGTGTCTGCTCCGCTCTCATTCAGCAAGAAGTTTTACCGCCCTGGGGTAACAGGCGATCATCATTATTTCATCATAATCCTCAATAATTTCATGTACTTTATCTTTTTGTGTTGCACAGATTCCGCAAAAATCAGATAGTTGAACAAAAGGAATCTCTTGTTTAATCATATACGATGAGATCTCTTCAAGTCGTCCCGGTTCAACAACTTTACCTTTGCAGTTACAGAATATAATCCTTTTGTTCATAAACTCACAGACTCAATCGTTCTTTAAGCAGGAGGTTATCCCTTTACCTTATCTTATCAATTATCAAGAAGGAACAAAGATATGTGTTAAGCAGATAAAAACAAGACTTAGTATTATAAAAGGGCAAAGGGCAGAGGGAGGACGGGAGACGGGAGACCGGAGAAGGGAGAACGGGACAGAGGCCAGAGGGCAGAGTTTGATATGCTGATTAGTTGATCCCGAAGGTTCGGGACAAGCAGTGCTAATGTGGGGATTTTTCATCAGCACATTAGCACATCAGCACATCAGCACATCAGCACATCAGCACATCAGCACATTAGCACATCAAACTCCACTCTTTGCCCTAAAAATGTTTATTTTGTTACATAGATATGAAAAAATGGGGGGTGCATTGTTAAATTAATATGAAATTATTAAAAAACACCTCAAAAAAATAAGGGGAATAGATAAAAAAAGTACTTTAGCAGAAAAATTGCAATAATAAATTTAATCTTAAAAATCCAACATCTATGGCAACCCTGAGATTTAAAGCCCTTGAAGTTCTTATGTCGAGAAAGCCAATTCCGGTAAAAAGAGAAGAAAATCTGACTTCCGATTATTATGGAATGTTGGTTTTTGACCGTCCGAAAATGAAAAAATATCTTTCGAAAGAATCTTACAAAGCCATTTGTGATGCAATCGATAATGGTACACCGAATAGATCGTGAAAATGGCAGATCAGGTGGCAAACGGAATGAAAGCCTGGGCAATGGAAAACGGTGCAACTCATTACACTCACTGGTTTCATCCTTTAACCGACGGAACTGCTGAAAAACATGATGCATTCATCGATCACTCGGAATTGGGCGGAGTGATTGAATCTTTTTCCGGAAATTTCTTGCTCAGCAGGAACCCGATGCTTCATCTTTCCCGAGTGGCGGAATACGCAAACATTTGAGGCTCGCGGTTATACTGCCTGGGATTCTCTTCTCCGGCTTTTATTGTAGGCGAAACCCTTTGTATTCCGACCATTTTTATTTCTTATACCGGCGAAGCTCTCGATTATAAAACTCCACTTACTGAAAGCAATTAATGCAGTTGATAAAGCAGCAGTGGACGTTTGCCAGTATTTTGATAAAAATGTTACACGCGTCAGGCAAACCTTGGCTGGGAACAGGAATATTTCCTAATTGATGAGGCTTTGTATCGGCGCGTCCCGACCTCGTGTTAACGGGTCGAACATTAATGGGACATGCTTCATCAAAAGACCAGCAACTGGAAGATCATTATTTTGCTTCTATTCCGGAGAGAGTGGCCAGTTTATGCAGGATGTTGAAAATGAAGCTTACAAACTGGGAATTCCTGTAAAAACACGTCATAACGAAGTTGCTCCAAACCAGTTTGAAGTTGCACCTATTTACGAGGAAGCCAATCTTGCCAACGATCATAACCAGCTGATAATGGACATAATGGCAGAGAATTGCGCGACAGCATGAATTCCGTATTCTGTTCCATGAAAAACCTTTTGCCGGAATCAACGGATCAGGAAAACATAACAACTGGTCACTTATCAACCAACACCGGAGTGAATTTGTATTCTCCGGGTAAAAATCCAAAAACAAACCTGCAGTTTCTTACTTTTATAGTTAACACTATAAAAGCTGTTTACGACAACCAGGATTTGCTCCGGGCCAATTACTTCTGCAGCGAACTCACACCGTCTTGGTGCTAACGAAGCGCCTCCGGCAATTATTTCTACTTTCCTTGGCACTGAAGTTAATCAGAATGCTTGATCTGATGGAAGAAAAAGTTGGTGACAATAAAATGACTCCTGATGAAAAAACAGCTCTCAAGTTAAATATTGGCCGGATTCCTGAAATTCTACTCGACAATACCGACCGTAACCGTACATCGCCTTTTGCATTTACCGGAAACCGTTTTGAATTCCGGGCAGTAGGTTCATCGGCAAATAGTGCTTCCGGCGATGATTGCACTTAATTCTGCATTGGCCGCTCAACTGATCGAATTTAAAAAAGAAGTTGATCAGCTTGATCGAAAAAGGAATTAAAAAAGACGAAGCTATTTTCCAGATTTTTAAAATTACATCACCAGTTGAAAGCCAATTCGTTTTGACGGAAATAATTACAGCGAAGAATGGGTAGAGGAAGCCAAAAAACGCGGATTGACCAATATTAAGAGCGTTCCTGAAGCCCTTGAAGCTTATCTGACCGATAAATCAAGAAAAATATTTGAAAGCCTTGGAATATTTACTGATATTGAATTGGAAGCCCGCGTAGAGGTTGAATTTGAAAAATTAACCAAGAAAATTCAGATTGAAGCAAGGGTGCTTGGCGATATTGCCATAAATCACATCGTGCCTATAGCTATCGAATATCAGACCATCCCTTATCGAAAATGTTAAAGGACTGAAAGAAATATTCTCAGAGGAAGAATACAGTGAACTTGCCGGCAGCCAGGATTAAAGTGATCAGGAACATATCCGAGCATATTTCAGCCATCAAGGCATTGGTTAATGAAATGATTGAAGCACGAAAAGTGGCAAACAAAATAGAGCATGTCCAAGGAAAAGGCCTATGCCTATGAAAGAACTGTTAAACCTTACCTGGATAAAGTCCGCAGCCATATCGATAAACTCGAACTTGTTGTTGATAATGAACTTTGGCCTTTACCAAAATACCGCGAGATGCTTTTCAACAGATAGGTTTCTTAATTGACAAAAGAATCTTAAAACCGCCTTGTAATCCGGGGCGGTTTTTATTTTCATGTCTTTCAATTTTTCTGACCTTATTGATTAAGATTGCAGTGATCCCTGTAATCGCAACTTTATTATCTGTAAGAGAAGTTTGTTATTTCCTGCTATTTTTCCTGACTTGTCCCCTTTAGTGCGACAAATTTAGTTTTTGAATAATTTTCATAAAATCGGGAGAGATTTTAGTTCTTATTTTAATTTCCTTATTGGTTAATGTATTGAGCAGTCTTGCGTCGGTGACTTTTTTTGATTCGGTGATAAATTTTTTTATCGATATATTGGTCTGAAGTTCGATGTGCTTTGACACTGCCAGTGCCATAAAACAAATTAGAATGTGGAGTTTAATAGGGTCTTCCTTAAAATGGAATATGGGCCTGGTCTGTAAATCATTCTTGGAAATCCTGAAGGCTTGTTCAATTCTGTAAAGCTCATGGTAGCGTTCCATGACGGTTTTATTGCTCAGTACATTTTCTTCCAGATTGGTGTAATAGCCTTTGACCCCCAGTAGTTTTCGGGTTTTGTCAATGAGTTTTTGATTGAGCTCAAGGTTTTGCCCGTTTGATTTGGTAAATTTTAATTTTTTATTCTTCGACGGGTTTTCTACAATGTATTTTGCCTTTTCGATTTGTATATCCATTTCGTGTTTATCTTTTCGATACCGTGACGAAGAGTAACTGCAAATCAAGAATCCGTTATCTGTTCTGATCCTGATGCTTTTGTCATCTTCGCGAGAGATATTTCTATCAATCTGCTCAATGTGTTCATTGGACAGGTTTCCCAACCTTGCACCAACAATGTAATTGATGTTGTTCTCTGTCAACTGTTTAATGTTTTCAGTGCTAATCATTGCTGCATCAGCAACTACCGTAAATTCTTTTACTGAATGTTTTCGAATAAAATCATTGACAACGGGGATAATCGTGTGCCCTTCGAAAGTATTGCCCGAAAATACCTCGTAAGCAATTGGAAACCCTTCTTTTGTAACCATCAATGCCACTAAAATCTGTGGCTGTTGCGACTTGTTGTCTTTGGAAAAACCGTTTTTCCTAAGCCCATCTTCCCCGAAAGTTTCAAAATACAAGGTCGTTACATCATAAAACAACAAATCAAAATTGAATGAGTAGTTCTCTTTTGCAAAATTTACTGCAATCGATTCAATTTCCGATTTTAATTCGAGCCATTTTGATTGAGACTTATAATAACTCTGCCTTCGGTGTGTGATGCCAAAACAGGTGTCCAAAAGTTCTATTGAACGGAGTTTGGAAGCCGGTTCTATCATCCTGACAATTACCAAATCCAGGAGCAACTGTTTTTTTATCCTGGTTATGCCCATCTTGTTCATCAATCCCCAAACAATTTCATAGAAAAACGTATAGTAAACACCCAGGAATTCACTTTTATCGAGGTAAAGCAGGTTATTGAATCTGGTTTCTTCAAATAGTGAAAGAGCAGGTAAATAGTTGTCAATAAAATCCTGGGCAACTAATTTTAAATCTGCAATCTCCTTGTCGGTTTTGCCAGAACCGATGTGCTTATAAACAATACGTCTTCTGTTTCTGTAATAAACAACTTGTACAGCTTGTGAATCGGATGCAGTCTTCACCTCCCTTATATCCAACATAAAAATCGCCTTAGTGCGGACAAATTTAGTTTTTTATGATGCTATTTGGCTGATTTACAACACATATTTTTTCAGCTCTTTAAGGGGGGAGACAAGTCAGGACTCGAACTTGTTGTTGATAATGAACTTTGGCCTTTACCAAAATACCGCGAGATGCTTTTCAACAGATAGGTTTCTTAATTCACAAAAGAATCTTAAAACCGCCTTGTAATCCGGGGCGGTTTTTATTTTCATGTCTTTCAATTTTTCTGACCTTATTGATTAAGATTGCAGTGATCCCTGTAATCGCAACTTTATTATCTGTAAGAGAAGTTTGTTATTTCCTGCTATTTTTCTTATGATTTCTTTTTATTTAGAACAGTATTTTATTTATACAATTACTGTATTTGAATTGTTATAACTGAACAAATACTGTAAAAGTACCGGAGAAGTACTGAAGAAGGTCCGAAGAAAATATAACATTGAGAAGAGGAAAATAAAGAAAAGCTAATGCCGGATTCAAGGGAAAGTCTTTTTCAAAGTTTAACTTTTAACCGCCAGGTGGAAAATTTTTATTTATAAATGGCCAGATAGTCCTTAAAGAGATCAATCTCCCATGAACGGCATCAACTTCAGCGGTCAAAAGAACTGCAGGATAATTGGAAAGTCCGGTGAATGCCTCTCCGAAAGAGATCAGGGAATTTTTACAAAGGGAGTCATAACGGTTTTTCTTTTATATTAGGGCATGCCTCTATTTGGAATCTTTATAAATAAAGTACGGTCTGTTTCACGATAATTTATCCATAACATTTTATTTTGTATTTTTCCGAAAATTATACCTGCTAAATATTTAACACATGGCAAAATATAAATCATTTTCCCTTTTATTGCTCCGGATAGTGATCGGGTGGCATCTTTTGTATGAAGGATTCGCGAAATTATTTTCCCCAACCTGGACAGCAGAAGGATTTCTGCAAAATTCATACGGATTTTTATCAGGATTCTTTCATGCATTAACAACAAGTCCAGCAAGTATCGGTATAGTGAATTTTTTGAATGTCTGGGGATTGATTCTGATCGGTACAGCTTTATTCCTGGGGATATTCATTCGTTTTTCCTCCATAATGGGGATTGTGCTTCTGATGCTTTATTATTTTGCCTATCCTCCCTTTAATGTGCCTCTTTTTGTTGCAAATCCCGAGGGCCATTACTGGATCATCAACCGCAATCTGATTGAGGCAATTGCTCTGTTAATTGTCTTTTTTAATCCTGCTATGGATTACAGTCTGCTGAATATCTTCCGGCGTTACAGGGCCCGCATTGCCAGGGAAAACACGGATAAAATTGCAGAGGAATCGGCCAGTCAAAAGGACAGGATGAAGAGAAGGGAATTGCTGAAAGGCCTTGCGACACTGCCTTTTTATGGCGGTGTAATTTATGCCTCTGCAAAAATTGATCCGCAGGACCGTCCTGATTCCACGACCGGGGCAACGCTGGTTTTCAAAAAATATAATCTGAATGATCTGAAAGGCACTTTACCCAAAGGTAAAATTGGAAATATGGAGATGAGCCGCCTGATTATGGGATGCAACCTGATCGGCGGATGGTCACATTCACGCGATCTTCATTATGTCGGTAATCTTTTTCAGCATTACAATACGGAACAGAAAATATTTGAAACATTTGACCTTGCTGAGAAAGCGGGAATTGACACGACCAACCTTGTTGTCAATTTCTATCCTTTCTTTAACCGGTACAAGAAGATGAACGGAAGCAAGATGCAGTCCATTTCCCAGGCTTTTATCTTTCCTGAAAAAGCAGGATAAATTTGAGGAGTTAAAGAAGATAATTGATTACGGGGCGACTTCATTTATATCCAGGGAGCCTGCGGGGATAAACTTGTCAGAACCGGGCAAATAGATCTTTTACAGGAAGCAATGGAATTTGTGAGAAGCCAGGGAATGCTGTTCGGAATTGGCTCTCATTCGATCCAGGTACCCATTGCCTGTGAAAAAGCAGGATTGAAACCCGATTATTATTTTAAAACCATGCATCACGACCATTATTGGTCTGCCCATCCAAGGGAAAATCGTGAGGAATGGAGCGTGGATACCCAGCGCAGTGCAGATCACGACAAGATTCACGATAATATGTTTGACCTTTTCCCGGAACAGACAGTTGAAGTATTCTCAAAGATAGATATACCATTAGTAGGTTTTAAAGTTCTGGCAGGTGGGGCGATACAGCCCAAAGACGGCCTTCGATATGCATTTGAAAACGGGGCAGATTTCGTTTGTTTAGGGATGTTTGATTTTCAGTTGATTGAAGATGCAAACCTTGTTACCCAAATATTAAACGGGAATCTGAACAGGCAGAGAAAATGGTACAGTTAAAACAGTGATCAGTTTAGGATTTGGAGAATTTTAGTGTTTAAGCAGAGGAAATAGCAAATTTAAAACAGGCAACAGTATGTATTGTCATTTATTCTTCGCATGTCATTCAATTGTCATTAGTGATTCGCGTGTCATTAAAGATTACAGAATAACTATTGAATGACGCCGAAGGCAAATGACCTTTTATTTCCAACTGCCTAATCAAACATATCTTTCACTTTATCAAAGAAATTCTTATCGTGGTTATCCTTCAGGGAATTCGAAATTGGGAGAAGTCTGAAGCTTTTCAAGGATCTTTCTTTCTTCGGAGGTAAGTTTTTGAGGGACCCAGGCATGAACTCTTACAAGTAAATCACCTTTTCCGTAACCGTTGACATCGGGTAAACCTTTGCCTCTAAGTCTGAGAATTTTTTCAGGCTGGGTACCTGGATCTATTTTTACTTTTACCCTTCCGTCGATAGTGGGAATCTCTTTTGTCGTACCAAGAGTCACATCAGGAAATGAAAGGTATAAATTGTAGATCAGATCATTTTCATCCCTGATTAATTCAGGGTGTTCTTCTTCCGCAATCAGTACCAAAAGATCTCCGGGAATCCCTCCGCGGCGGGCGGCGTTTCCCTTCCCGCTCAATGAAAGCTGCATACCTTCAGCCACGCCGGCAGGTATTTTAACGTTTACTACTTCCTCGCCCTGTATAATCCCTTCTCCATAACATGTGTCACATTTTTGTGAAATGGTTTTACCTTCTCCACCGCAGGTGGGGCAGGTAGAAGTGGTTTGCATTTGCCCAAGGAATGTATTGCTTATACGGGTAACCTGTCCTGTTCCACGACAGGTTGAACAAGTTTTGAAACCGCTGCTTCCTTTAGCTCCGCTTCCGTGACATTCGGTGCAGGTTAGGTATTTTTTAACCTTGAGTTTTTTTTCTGTGCCGTGTGCTATTTCATTCAGATCAAGGCTGACCTTAATACGAAGATTAGAGCCATGATTGACCCGCTGGCTTCGGCTTCCGGGGCCAAAACCTCCAAAACCTCCAAAACCTCCAAATCCCCCAAAGCCGGAACTGCCAAAGATATCGCCGAACATAGAGAAAATATCGTCCATCGACCTTGAGCCTGTGAAACCTCCCATATTTCCAAGCCCGGCATGTCCGAACTGATCATAACGTTGTCTTTTTTCAGGATTGCTCAGAACTTCATAAGCCTCAGCGGCTTCCTTAAATTTTTCTTCCGATTCCTTATCTCCCGGATTTTTATCAGGGTGATACTGGATAGCTTTTTTCCGGTAAGCCTTTTTTATCTCTTCTGCACTGGCATTTTTACTTACCCCTAATACTTCATAATAATCTCTTTTTGACATCTTAATTTTTTTTATTCTTATCTGCCGGCTATAATTTATTCGCCCACCACAACTTTAGCAAACCGTATGACTTTGTCATTCAATGTATATCCTTTTTGAATCACATCAATGATTTTTCCTTTCATTTCCTCAGACGGAGCAGGTATTTTAGTTATGGCTTCATGAAGGTCGGTATTAAATTCATTGCCCAAGGCATCAATTTCCTTTATGCCGTTTTGTTTGATAAAATCATTAAATTTATTATAAATCAGATGAATCCCTTCCTTAATCGCATTAGAATCCATACTGGCTTCAATGGACTTAATGGCTCTTTCAAAATCATCGATCACAGGCAGAATATTGCGCATGACAGAGTCGCTTGCTGTTTTTATCATTTCTATTTTTTCACGAAGCGTGCGTTTTCTGTAATTATCAAATTCCGCTGATAGTCTAAGGTATTTATCCGTCAATTCGGCAAGCTTTTTTTCGATCTCTGCAATTTTTAAATCTTTATCAACTGTCTCTGTCCCGGCCGTTTCTCCTTCAAGTTGAGGAGCAGGTTCATCTGGAATTTCTGACTTTCCGGTGTCAACAAGATCTTCAACTTTCATAGATTCCGGGGTTATTTCACTGTTATCAACAGGTTTTTCCTTATTATGTTCCTTGTGTTCGTTCTTTTTTGTCATATTAAAAATTTTAAGATCGTTCTCTTTTTTTTCCTCAAAAATTTTGCCATTCCTTATATCCCGGACAAATTGACGCAATTTTAAGGATAATTACTGTCAAATAATCATAGGCTTTAGGCTGTAAGAACAGGCTGTAGACTAAAAACTGCGGACTATGGGAAATTAAGGAATTAAAGAATTAAATAGGGAAAGCTTTTTATTCCTTCATTCTTTCATTTTCCTATAGGCTATAGTCTACAGCCTATCGCCTTTTATTGACGTATGATATTTGCACCAAGTGAATTCAGACGAAGATCAATGTTTTCGTATCCCCTGTCAATTTGTTCCACATTTTCAATTGTCGAAGTGCCTTTTGCTGACAATGCTGCTATCAGCAAAGCCACACCTGCCCTGATATCGGGAGAAGTCATTCTTGCGGCTCTGAGGAGAGGTGATTTATCAAGCCCGATCACTGTGGCCCTGTGGGGATCACAAAGAATGATTTTCGCTCCCATATCCAGTAAACGGTCAACGAAGAATAACCGGCTTTCGAACATTTTCTGGTGGATCAGCACACTTCCTTTTGCCTGCGTGGCAACTACGAGAAGTATACTCAGCAAATCCGGAGTGAGTCCCGGCCAGGGAGCATCGGCAATTGTCATGATTGACCCATCAATAAATGATTCAATTTCATAATGTTCCTGAGACGGTATAAAAATATCATCATTAATTATCTCTGTTTTGATCCCTAAACGGGCAAATGAAGAAGGAATAATTCCAAGATGTTGCAATCCGGCGTTCTTAATTCTCATTTCTGAAGCAGTCATAGCTGCAAGGCCAATGAAGCTACCCACTTCGATCATATCAGGGAGTAATGTATGGCTACAGCCTCTGAGTGAAGTAACTCCACTGATAGTCAGAAGATTCGATCCTATTCCCTGAATTTTTGCCCCCATAAGAGTCAGCATCCGGCAAAGCTGTTGAATATAGGGCTCACATGCGGCATTGTAAATGGTGGTTGTACCTTGTGCAAGTGTGGAAGCCATTATGATATTGGCAGTTCCTGTTATTGAAGCCTCATCAAGAAGCATATAACAGCCCATTAATTTTTTGGCTTCTACTTTATAAAAAGATTTGATCTCATCAAAATCAAATTTTGCACCCAAGGCTTCAAATCCCATAAAATGAGTATCCAGCCTTCTTCGTCCAATTTTATCACCACCCGGCTGGGGAATCAGACCTATTCCAAATCTTGCCAGAAGAGGTCCCAGGATCATTATTGAACCTCTTAAGCTTACTGCTTGTGAATAAAATTGAGGGGTATTGAGATAACCTAAGTTAATCTCATCCGATTTAAAAATATATGTTCCCTGGCCGGGATGGTTTACTTTAACACCCATCCCTTTGAGAATGTCAATCAATTTGAGGACATCCTGTATCTCAGGTATGTTCTTTACCGTTATTTCGTCAGGAGTAAGAAGGGTGGCACAAATTATCTGTAAAGCCTCATTTTTGGCCCCCTGGGGAGTTAATTCGCCTTTGAGGTGTCTTCCGCCTTCAATGATAAAACGTGCCATAGATCAACTATTTCGACTTTCTGCTCTCGCGATTCGAAGATGGCAAATGGGAGATTTTACTCTTTTTCCCCTGAGGTTTTAAAATTTCGTTTACTTCCTGAAGATGTAAGTCTGGTTTCGGCTTTAGTGTACCTTTGGATAAAGCAACCATATCCTTCAGTATCTTTGAATCTTCCACAGCATCCTTGTTCCAGACAAGAAAGGATTTCTTCATCTGGTTGGCAATGAGTTCCGTATTTATATTTTTAACGGGATTCTCATCGTCCAGTTGGGCAGTGGATTTGATAAATTTCTCAACAATTTTCCCGTAGTGACGGTATGTGATATTCGACTGATCATAAGGAACATGGCGCGGTTTTTCAATGAATGTTTCGGGTTTAGGCGGATCATACGGATAATCAATATCTAACTTAAAGTCAGAAATGATGGCGATATGGTCCCATAGTTTATGTTTGAATTCATTGATGTCGCGAAGGTACGGATACATCATCCCCATTACATCTATGAGAGATTTAACAGCCAGCATACGTTCCTGCCTGTCTTCGATGGTCATAATATGCTCGACCATTTTGTGAATATTCCTGCCATATTCAGGAAGCTTCATCTTTTTCCGCTGTGTATTGTAATCTCTTTCAATCATTTTCAATTTTCTATAATTTCAGGCAACAATTAGCCTGAATATTCAAATACAAAGCTAATGGTTTTAATAATAAAATCAAATCACACTGACCACTCAACACTCATCACTGAACACTGATAACTGATTACTTTCTCATAATATAATGTCTATCAGTTCGTTTGGTCTGATATTTTCAACCTTGCGAATTTTAGCAGCAACTGTTTCTCTCCTGCATTCGGGAATAACACTCTCGCCTTTTTTGCAGGCATTTCACCTTCTATATCCAATACTTTACCCCGTCCGAATCTTTGATGCTCAACATACATGCCGATCCTGATTTTTTCCGGATCATCGCCATCAAACCGCATAGTATTCGACAGATTTATGGGTGTCTTTGATAGCTGTGTTCTTTGCTTCTGAAAACCCGATCTCTGAACTGAATCAATATGCCGTTCTTCCCTTTTATTGTATTCCCGGTTGTCGTAATTCGCTATAATTTCATGATTGCTGAACATCGACAAGGATCTGGCGTTTTGGAGATTCAGAAACTGATGGTCAATTTCCCCGATAAACCGGCTGGGTTTGCAGAATTCAGCGTTTCCCCAGCGAAAACGCTGCCGGGCAAATGAAAGATAAGCATTGCTTTTGGCTCGTGTAAGAGCAACATAAAACAACCTTCTTTCCTCTTCAAGTTCAGCCAATGTCAGTGTTCCTGAGAAGCCTGAAGGGAACAGGTTTTCTTCCAGGCCTACTATAAAAACATTTTTAAATTCCAGGCCTTTGGCTGAGTGAACGGTCATCATCGTTACCTTATCAAGATCACTCTCTTTATCCGTATCCTGATCAGTCAGTAATGCAACATCCTCCATGAAGACAGGTAAAGTGTTTTCTCTTCCTTCTTCAGTTGCATTAATTGAAAATTCATGTATTGCGTTCAACAGTTCCTGAGTATTTTCATAACGGCTGAGATTTTCAGGCGATTTGTCATGATACAATTCAGTGAGAATCCCTGTTTCAGATGCAATTCTACTGGCCATAGTATAAGCTTCGACTGAGTTAACCTGGTCTGCAAAATTCCTGATGAAGGCCACAAATCCTGAAATCTTATTTATTGTTCCGTTGTTTAATCCGGCATTATGCATTTTCTCCGGATCGGTTACAACTCCCCAGATCGGGCTGTTCTGTGAAACTGCATATTGATCAAGACGATTCAGGGTCGTTGAGCCTATTCCTCTTGCCGGGTAATTGATGATCCTTTTGAAAGATTCATCATCATTCAGGTTAATGATCAGTCTGAAATAAGCCAGAATGTCCTTAATCTCCTTGCGCTGGTAGAATGATAATCCCCCATAGATTTTGTAAGGAATATTCTTCTTGCGGAGTACCTCTTCAAAAACCCTTGACTGGGCATTGGTTCTGTAAAGAATTGCAAAATCCGAATAACTGTCATAATCCCTCATTCTCTTGTCGAATATCTCATTGGCAACCAGATACCCTTCTTCCTGCTCGTTCAGCGCACCGAATATTTTAATTTTATCACCTTTGTCATTTTCACTGAAGACAGTTTTTTGCAGCTGGTTTTTATTTTTGGCAATAAGGCTGTTGGCTGCATTTACCAGGAGCCGGGTTGAACGGTAATTTTGTTCAAGCTTGTAAGTTTTGTAATCGGTATAATCATTTGTGAAATTGAGAATATTTTCGATCCTTGCTCCGCGAAACGAGTAAATGCTTTGGGCATCATCGCCTACAACACAGATGTTGTGATGGATTTCGGCAAGTTTCCTTACAATCAGGTATTGTGCAAAATTGGTATCCTGGTACTCATCTACAAGGATGTAACGAAACATTTCCTGGTATTTCTTAAGAATTTCAGGATGATTGCGGAAGAGCAGATTTGTATTAAGAAGAAGATCATCGAAATCCATCACACCTGAATTTTTGCATCGTCTTACATATTCGAGGTATATTTGACCTGTCTGAGGAATTCTTGCGGCCTGATCCGACTCCTTAAATTGGGGATTTTGAGTATATGCCGTTGCCGTAATCAGGTTATTTTTGGCATTTGATATTCTGTTTTGAACAATACCGGGCTTGTAAGTATTTTCATCAAGATCCATACTTTTAATAATCCCTTTTATCAGGCTTTTTGAATCCTGTGTATCATAAATAGTATAATTGGAAGGATAGCCGATTGTATCAGCCTCAATGCGCAGAATCTTTGAAAAAACGGAATGAAAGGTTCCCATCCACAATCGTCTTGAAATGTCTTCCCCAACTGCCGCTGCAATCCTTTCTTTCATTTCACGCGCTGCCTTATTGGTAAAGGTAAGTGCAAGAATCGACCGCGGATTAACGCCGTTCTTTAATAAATGGGCAATACGATAAGTAAGTACCCTGGTCTTGCCGGAGCCGGCGCCTGCTATGACAAGTGAAGCTCCTTCGGTATTTATCACGGCTTCACGCTGTGCCTCATTCAGATTTTTAAGATAATCAAGCAATTCGATAAATTTTTAATGTTTCAGTTCAATCATTGGTACTGTCAACCTGGTGCCTTTTGCAAAGATAGCCTGATTATTCATCCGGTAATCATTCAGGGAGTCATTAGATATGAAAACAAACAGATGCAATCAGCAAAACACCACCAGATATTGCCATCATCTTAAAAATATGAAGAAACTTAACAAAAGGCGATCAGTTAACCGAATTCTTCTGACTGACCCTCTTATCATCACAGTATTGCCAATGACGGTCCAACGGTATAGTTTAAACACAGCTCAATTTCTGATTAGTATAGAAGCAATAATACGTTGTGTGGTTGAAAACGAAGTTAAGAGGTTGAATTTATATAGGTTACGGATCGATCTCTTTCCAGTTACAGTTCGATAGAAGTTATTGCTGGGATAAAGGCAGAACACAAGGTTCTTTACTCTCCCAAAACCGTAGTTTCGGGATTTCTACATCATATCATGCCTGTGATATCTTCGCTTCATTAACTTAATATTGACGTATCACTATTATACTTTTAATATTATTTATCGTTCTTGTAAACCATATTCCAGGCATAATACTGATACGTATTGTCTTTCATTTTCCTGGCCAGTTTTTCACCATTGGTCGTGGAAATGTGAACAATAAAAACCGAAACATTATAGTAATTAAAAAATAAGTGGTTACCGGTTAAAGGGAGCGCGGGTGCAATATGGGTTTGAATAAATGAGTTGACGGTACATGGTACACTGCAAATCCATACAAAGAGTTAAACTACAATTATATAAGCCTGTTTCACGTGTACCATAGGGCTTTTTTTATTATAATCTTCACATTACAACTGCTTTTAATGTATGGTACACACCAAAACCTGTTAAACATCTGTTGAACATTAAATTACAGTATAATGCCGTGTACCATGTACCACAACTTTATTTACAATTTCTGAGCAGACCACAATATGAGAATAATTGTCACATTGAAATTACTGATTATGTAAAGATGCACAGAGTGCCTCTCAGATTTAAAATATGCACCTTGCTTACTTTTTTTGGATGCTGTTCCTGAAAGCCTGAGCCTGGCGGGAAGAAGAATATTTCTCAAACCGACATCCGTTATGGAGCACTATCCCTGATGTTTAATTGTGTTCGACTGGCTTGTCGTTCAATATCGATAATTCATTAAGCTTTTATATCTCGTTGATTACAGATTAAAATAAGACAATTAAAATTGATTAACATTAATCTGATGGAAATGATTTTCTGTTGCTTTCAAATTGAAAGATAAAAAACCCATGCTTAGATATTTATCATTAATCAGTACTTTAAAATATATGTATTTTTGTACCGGAATAAAATCACAGATCAGATGAAGGTATATAAATTCGGGGGAACATCGGTAGGATCAGTTGGCAATATGAGGGCAGTGATGGATCTTATCGCGAATGGCGAGCAAAAACTGGTGGTGCTTTCTGCCATGTCGGGCACCACAAACAGCCTGGTCGAGATATCGGATTACCTCTCAAAGAAAAACAAGGAATCGGCCCTGGGCATTATCAACAGCCTGGAGAAGAAATACTACAATGTCGTTTATGACCTTTTTACTTCGATGGAGATGAAGGAGAAGGGGAAAAAGGTGCTGGAGGATCGTTTTGAAGTGATCAAAAGCCAGACTATCGGAACCTTTACCGAAGTCGGAGAACGGACCATTCTTGCCCAGGGGGAACTGATCTCAACGGCCTTGTTCACACTGCTGATGCAGGAATCGGGATATAAAACCGTCTTGCTTCCTGCACTCGATTTTATGAAAACGGACAGCGAAAAGACACCGGATCACCGTTTTATCAAAGAGAAGCTTAACACGATACTAAAGAGCTATCCTGCGGCAGATTATTATATTACTCAGGGATATATCTGCCGGAACGACCTGGGAGAAATCGATAACCTTCAGAGGGGAGGATCGGATTATACCGCAACGCTGATCGGAGCGGCCATCAACAGCGAGGAGGTACAGATATGGACCGATATTGACGGATTTCATAACAATGATCCGCGATATGTCGAAAATACCCGGAGAGTGGATACGCTGTCGTTCAGCGAGGCTGCTGAGCTGGCTTATTTCGGTGCCAAAATACTGCATCCGCAGACTGTACTTCCGGCAAAGGTTAACAATATTCCTGTCAGGCTTAAAAATACCCTGAATCCTTCGGATCCAGGCACTCTGATCACTTCAGAGAGCAAAGGAAAGGGAATTAAAGCCGTTGCGGCAAAGGACGGGATCACAGCCATTCGCATACGGTCGGGCCGAATGCTGAATGCTTACGGTTTTATGAAGAATCTTTTCGAGATTTTTGAGTATTTCAAGACGCCGATCGACATGATTGCCACTTCAGAAGTAGCCGTCTCCATGACCATTGATAATCCCAAACATATTGATGAGATAGTCACAGAACTAAAAGAATACGGGAAGGTCAAGGTAGATAAGAACCAGACTATTGTCTGTATTGTCGGCGATATGATAGCTGAGGAAAAGGGACTTGCGGCTAAGGTATTTACGGCCCTGGAAGGAATCCCTATCCGAATGATATCTTACGGGGGCAGCAGGCACAATATATCAGTTCTCGTGGAGACAGAGGATAAGAAAGTAACTTTGCAGGCATTGAGCGAAAAGCTGTTTAACGGATGATGTGCTGATGTGCTGATGTGCTGAAGTTCTTTCAAGATCAAACCAAAGACTGTTTTGCTGTCTTTGAATCCATGTCCGCCCGGAATAGTTACAATTTTTAGATTCAGTTGTTTGTCGTTTATCAGCGAAATTCTTTTTTCCTCGTCACCGTAAACGGCAAGTATTTTTACAGATTTAATCATTTCTGTTTCCTTTACAACATTGTAGGGTTCATGTTTTTTATCCATTCCGATCATATCCCTGAAACGAATATGAAAATCTGATGTTCCGGAAGGAGTCAGCAATACAACCAGTTTAACCTTATCCTGCAAATCCGGAGGCAATTTTTCGTACAAAAAGGGTATGATTTCAGCGCCAAATGAAAATCCGACAAGTACCAGGGAATCTTTATCCCATTCTTTCATGTATTTTTGAATCATCGGGATAAAATCTTCGGCAAGTTTTTCAGGGGTCTTGGGTTCAAAAAAGTATTTCAGTGAATTGAGAGCGATGAAGGAATAACCATTGAGATCATACCGCTGCGATAATCTGACGTCAAAACGGATCCAGCCTCCGTCTCCGCTGATATGGAATATCATCGGAGTGGAGTTATCTCCGTTGAAATGGATGATTACGGGAAGCTTCTTTTCATTTGCAGAGGGCTGAGAGTATAGGGCAGAAGGCAAAGAGCAAAGAGCGGAAAACTGAAAGCAAAGAGCTGAGATAAGAAGCGGAATTTTCATGACTAAACAGTAAATAGTGAATAGTTAATTGTGAATAGTGAACAATAAATAACTTAATAAAAATTAAGAATCCGCCAGATGGGCGTTTATTACAATCAAGTTACGGAATTATTTCAATTCGAATTGAGTTTTTAATCATCTTTTACGGATGTAAAGACAAGGCATACCTTGTCTCTACGGTTTTTAAAAATGATTTCAAACAAAATTCATGAACATAAGTGATAAAGAAATAATTTTCTGATCAATATAACAGTCTTTTATGAAAAAGGCTTAATTTTGCATTCGATTAAAAAATACAGGAAATAGCTAAGAGGAGAAATATGAGCAAGAAAAAAGAAGCTAAACCGCTTGAAAACCTAAAGGAAGTTGAGCATGCCCTGACTTCAGCAGAACAGTTTTTTGAAGATCATTCAAAGACGATAACTATTATATTCGGAGTTGGAATTGTTATAGCACTTATTTTGCTTCTTACGCACAGATTTTACCTGGCTCCCAGAGAAGCGAAAGCGCAGGATCAGATGTGGGTTGCCCAGCAGTATTTTGCAAAAGATTCATTCAACCTTGCCGTAAACGGAGACGGTAATTACCCCGGATTCCTGGATATTATCGACGATTACGGACATACCAAGGCCGGAAAGCTGGCAAGGTATTATACAGGTATTTCTTACCTCCGTTTGGGAAAATACAAAGATGCTATCCAATATCTCGAAGCCTTTAAAACAGATGATCTTTTACTTGGCCCGGTCAAAATAGGAGCTACAGGCGACGCTTATGATGAACTGGGAGAAAAAGATAAAGCAGTGAAATTATATACTGAAGCTGCGGAACTGAACAGTAATGCATTTACATCACCGATTTATTACCTCAAAGCAGGATTAGTTTATGAATCGATGGGCGATAAGGAGAAAGCGTTGGCTATGTACCAGGTTATCAAAGATAAGTATGCTGAAAGTGAAGAAGGCAGGACAATTGATAAATATATTGCCAGGCTGACTGCGGTGAACAGTGAACAGTGAGCAGTAAACAGTAAATGAATTGTATCAGAAATGTTTCAATCAATAAATATTTCTCCAATCATAAAAAGTTTTGCTTCTCCGCAGATTTCAACCCTTTCATTCAAATATCTGCATTTCAGGTATCCCCTGCGTTTGGAAAGCTGGATAGCGGTCAATTCGTTTTTTCCTAACATGGAGGCCCAATACGGAACAAGAGCAGTTTGAGCTGATCCTGTGACAGGATCTTCGTGTATACCGGATTGGGGGGCAAAAAACCTTAATACATAATCGGTTTCAGTTCCTTCTGCGGTAACAATGACCCCTCTTGCATCAAGTTCTGAAATGGCTTTAAAATCAGGAAGGATAGAAGCTATTTGCTTTTCATTCTCAAAGACAAGCATATAATCGTTTAATCCCTTGAAGGCCTCAACCGGGATGTGATTAAAACAAGCGGTCAACAGATTTGTGAGAGGAACAGTTTGTGTTCTGTCAGCAGGGAAATTCAGGGTTAAAAGGTTATTCGTCTTCTTCACCTTCAAATCACCTCTTTCCCGTGTATGAAACACTATTTGTTCACCCTCATAATGCTCATAATTAAATAACACAAATGCAGTAGCAAGAGAGGCATGTCCGCAAAGATCAACTTCCATTGTGGGAGTAAACCAACGTATTTCATATTCATTCACCTTCTTAATGTAAAAGGCAGTTTCTGAAAGATTGTTTTCCATGGCAATCTGCTGTAAAAGATTGTCACTTATCCACTCTTCAAGAGGACAGACTGCTGCAGGATTACCCGAAAACAGTTGATCGGTAAAAGCGTCAACCTGATAAAGTTTGAGTTTCATAAATTATGCTTTATTATAAATCCAGGAAGGTAATAATTTCATGATCAGAGCAATCAGAATCCATCTTTTGGTTATATAAGCCACCTTTCTCTTTGCACGGATTGCCATGAATATTTGCTTTGCAGCTTTATCAACTGAAGATACCCAAAAGAGGTATTCACTCTGTGCCATTGCCGTATCAACAAATCCAGGCCGGATATCTGTAATATACAAAGGCATCTTCAGTTTTGCAGTTCTCTGCCTCAATCCCTGCATATAATTCATCTGATAAGCTTTTGAAGCTGAGTAGGCAGGAGCAAAACGGTTTCCGCGAATCCCCGCCACGGAACTGATTGCCACCAGATGTCCATACTTTTGTTTTTCAAAATAGTTATATGTCCAGTCTGCGACCGCTGTGAAACCAATGACATTTACATCAACAGTTTTCTTTTCAATACTAAAATCCAGCTTTTCAGAAATATATCCCGTTCCTGAGCTTATTATCAGAAGATCAAGTCCTCCCAGGTCAAGAACTAAATTTTTAAGATTCAGAGAAATTTCTGATAAATCAGTTACATCAAAAGTCCTGGGAATGTATAAATCTGTATTCTCATTCCATATTTCATTCAGCAGATGGGTCCGGCGACCTGTTATGCCAACTTTATATCCATGTTCAACAAGTATTTTTGCAATACCTCTGCCTATACCTGATGTAGCTCCTACGACAATAGCTCTCTTCATGGATACTGTCCGTTTTGAATGATGAATTATGAGTTAAGAATATAATTGTCCACAACCCATTTTGAAAAGGGGAAACAGCATGTAAAAGCCGGAGATACTGCATTAAGGATATGAATTGAGTCCTTATCCCCCTCAACCACAAAATCCATGACCAGTTCCTTGGTCCGTATATTCAACAGCTGTGCACGGATTCCGGGCCTGCCCCACTCATTAAATCCTTTGACATCCAGTTTTTTAACAAGACCTGCCGCTAATCCTGTGAAATATCTCTTATTGTACTTTTTAATCTCATCGATAGCGATTTCTCTGAATCTGAAAGCATTGGAAAAGAACAACTTTGATTCCCATCCCAGTATATTTATTGATTCCTTCAAACTGAATCTTTCAAATCCGGAATAATTTTCCCTCCAAAATGCAGGCATCGAAGTAGGTCCTATTTTGACCGTTCCATCAACTGTAACCGTAAAATGTACTCCAAGCCATGGATTTTTAAGATTAGGCACAGGATAGACATTTATTGAAACCGGTTTATCTTTTCCGTGATATTTAAGATAAATGCCCTTGAACGGAATGATAGTATATTTTTCAGAGAAACCGAAATCCCTCGCTACTTTATCGGCATATAATCCTGCCGCATTTATCAATTTCCCGCCTGTTAAAATATTTCCTTTTGAAGTCAGGATACTATTCCCGGATAACCTTGATTGGTAAGCCTCTCCGTAAATAATCTTTACTCCCTTCAATTTTAACTCATCCCGGACAGCCAATGTTACTTCGGCAGGATCAACTGTTGCCGTATTGGGAGAAAATAAAGCATGTTTGAATGTTTTTACATTCGGATCTATTTCAAATAATTCTTTCTCATCAATTAAAGTGACATCCACTCCATTGGTTTTACCCCTTTTATCCAATTCAAACAATGCAGGAAGTTCGCTCTCATCTCTTGCAACAACAACTTTTTTACACTCATTGATCCGCAGATGATTATTATAACAATACTCCCTCAATTGCCGGTTCCCGTCACGTGTGAATTTTGCTTTCAGGGAGTCTTTTGTATAATAAAACCCGGCATGCAAAACCCCGCTGTTTCTACCGCTGCCATGCATAGCAACATCAGTCTCTTTTTCCAAAACTGCAATTTGTGATGCGGGAAATCTGTTTATAAGGTCTCTTGCTATTGCCAGACCAACTATTCCTCCTCCAATAATCAGGAAATCGTAATTCATAAAATTTAAGTCATAAAATAGTCATTCAGTTGTTTGTCAAGATTACTTTTTCAAGAAATTAACTTTTAAATCCGGTAAAAAGAAATCCTATTAGTTCAAAATCTCATAATTCCCATAGAAATTCCTTTGAACATCAATATCGGTGAACAATTTATTCTCCAATGCATCAGCAAGTTTTATAATAGACTCTTCGGCTGAAACTGGGCATCAAAATGAAGTATGTTTTTGAGCTTTATCAAAAGACACACGGTAATTTCTTGGGTCAAATCCCCCTTTCTTGTATTCAATCGTACCTTTACTAATATGTTTTTCAATCAGATCCAGGATCATTTTCTTAGTGTAGTTGTTGTTATTGCTCCCAACATTAAATACCTCTCCTGATACTTTTCCTCTCGGACTTTCAATGACCTTAATAATCGCATCTGAAATGTCTGTAACATTACAATAGGGTCGCCACGTATTTTCATCGTATACAATTAAATCCTTTCCGAGAGCTAATTCTTTAGTAAATTCGGAAACCGTCAGGTCAAATCGCATCCTCCTTGACAATCCAAAAGCGGTGGATAATCTTAAGATGGTGGGAGAATAGTCTAACTTTTCCAGATTACCAAGTATATACTTCTCAGTAGCTATTTTGGTTGTTGCATAAAGCGATTGGGGATTTAATTCGGATTCCTCATCTGCAGGAGAATCGTCGGCAGCTCTTAATCCGTAATTACTGCATGTAGATGTGAATACAAAACTTGAGATATTTCTTCCTATTAATTTTTGAATCAGATTTATCGGGTATTCCTCGTTCGTTCTTTTAGCCAGTTCAGGATATTTTTTACAGATCGGGTCGCCAACAAGAGCTGCCAGTAAAATCACATCTGTAATGTCCTTTAAAGCTTTTTCAAGAATCTCATTATCACCGAAATCGCCAAAGATAAATGAGAATAATTCATCTTCCATCAGATCACTAATGGAATTACCGTTCCCATATATCAATTTATCCAGGACCCTGACTCTATATTTCTTTGAGAGTAACTTTCTCGATAATACTGATCCGATATAACCGGCACCTCCGATAACTAAAATTTGTCTGTCTTTTGCAACTTCTCTTTTTAATTGAACAGATTCTGAAGTTTCGGGATTCATTTCTTCTTTTAATTCCTCTTTGAAAGTCATAATTTTTAATATTATATTATTTATTATGGGTATTAAATATCTGTATATTAATTCATTAACTTGCTATTATCTTTTTGAAAAATTACTTTTTTTACAAGTACCATTATTGATTTAATTCTATTTTCAATATACTGTATGTTCAGAAATATTCCAATAGCCGATTTCCGGTATTTTCCCAGATAAACTAAAAAGTGATTCAGATCCCAGGATTAATTACGATCCCTATAATTGTTAGGATTCGCTTTCTTCAAAAATGAGATGTCTGTATTTATTGTACAGAAATGAAATGATCAGTAACAATATACCAAGGGAAACAAAAACAATTGTTTTTGCAATAGTGTCCAGATAGGAAATATCATAATAAAATAGTTTAAGAAGTGTAAAGCCGAACAGGACGATTGCCCCGATTCTGAGATGTTTTTTCCTTTGCCAGATTCCCAATATAATTAATATCAGAGAGTATATCCCCCAAAGAATGCTTAATCCAAGTTTATAGGATTGCTGAAATTTCAGAATATCCATCCAGTTGATCAGTTCACTGCTTGCAATCCATAATATTGAGATAAAAAGCACCAAGTCAAACCAAACTTTCAGATTCATTAAAACAGGTCTCATGAATTCCTGATGAACAGCCTGGTAAAGAGATATCAGCATCAATCCCGCAAATACAAATGATATATATCTTATCCAGATATTGAAAGGCCCCCTGTAAAAATATTCTGTCTGTGCCTGATTTAAATAACTTTCCCTGAGTTCACTCAATGTATAAAGTCCGATTGTCAGAAAAATCAGCATTAAAAAAATAATTAAAGCAATTGTAATTAACCCGAGGGTCCGATTTCTGATTTTTTTAATATTCACAAACGAAAGAAGCGACACAAATAAAAGCGAATAATTTATTAACCAGATTGATCTGTATCTTATAAGATCCCTGTAGTCAATATTCGACTGATTCAGAAAAGACGATATCTCCATTCTGAATGAGTAATAAATCGTGATGATAAGAACAGCCGGAACAGAAAAATTAATGACGGATTTTAATTCCTTTGATTTCAGTAAATAGGTAATGCCCTCTCTTTTATTTTTCAGATAGTTTATAAATCCAAATGAGGCAATACAAAATAAAGAGGTCAGAAAATTTATATTAAATATCGGGGTAAGAGTTGCCTTTGGCTGTTCCGGATTATAATTATAAAGGGTTATCCAATCATGAATCAAGCTGATAAAGGTAAGAAACATCAGAATATAAGCCAGCATTTCATAAAACAGGACTTTTTGTGTTCTTCCAATCCAGAATAACAATGCAGCCTCACAGGCCCACAATAATGTGACCCAATTCCCGCTTAATTGAATAGGAATTGTAATGGTAATAAAAGTCAGTACAAGGCCTGTTACGAGGTAAAACAGATTTCTGTCGACAAGTTTTTGCCTGTTAATGAGCATACTCACTCCAAAATGTATTACAGCATTACTTAATGTAAAAAGACCTAAGAAATGCCTGGCGGTTACGTTTGTACTGAGAATGGAATAACCTGCTCCAAAAAAGATAAAGGAGTTTGCTAAAAGAAAAACGATATCGCCGGCATCAAATTTCTCTTTCTGGAACAGTTTATAATCAAGGAAAATCAGATAAAACGTAACAAAGTAAACAGTCAGATAGGACAACCCCAGCCCAAAATGTTTCTCCATTAGGTAACTTTTATCATACCATGACAGAAATATAAGCCATGTGAAAATAAATGAAGAATAATAAAGTAATTTCCAATACTTTTTATGGGCAATTAAAAGAACACCAATATTAATTATTGCAATGTATCTGAAGAGAATATCCACCCGTCCCGAATCTCTTCCGACTAAAAACGGCACAGCATAGGCTCCTACCAATCCGATAAGCGCGATAACCTGTTTGTTGAAATTAAATGCTGTCATTACAGTAAATACTGTAATAATGACCATTAATAAAAATGTCAGTGTCTGGGGAATCAGATTATAAAAACTAAAAGCCGCATAAGTTATAAAATACAAAATAGCCATTGACCCGCTGATCAGAACAGCGCTGTAATTTTCATAATTCTTCTTCAGTTTTATACCAAAACCAAGCAATCCAAGGCCGATAAGATAACCTGATACAATTCTTGTTAAAGGACTTATCAACTGGTGTTCTATAGTATATTTAGCCCCAATCACCACCCCGATTATTGTTATGATTATTCCGACTTTATTTATAAGGTTTTCTCCAACGAATTTTTCTGTGAATGATTTATTAACCGATGGATAAGTTTTTACAGAGGCATATTTTGAAGAATCAGAAGGCAGTTTCTCTGCCGGCATCGGTTTTGTAAGATTAATCGATTTCTGAATTTCCCCTGCATCAGCCATCTTATCTGCCACAGGAATCTTAGCTTCCTTCTTTTTTGATTCCGGTTCTCCGGCCTGCCTGTTTTGCAGAACAATAATTTCCTCACGCAAATCATTTAACTCCTTCGATAAGTTCTCAGACCTTTTAAAGAGAACTTCCATTCTCTCCCTGAGCTGATTTAACCTCTCACTGTATTCTTCCTTTTCCATGATGTGATTAATTTTTGAATGTGTGAGAACTTTAAAAATCTATGGTGAAATTGATAATATAATTTCTCTCAGAAATAAACAGATGTTATCGTCACGGAAAGTACTTCTGCAAGTTCATAAATCCCGTTTTAATTCATTTTATTATCAAAATTAATATAAAAAAACGACATTTTTTAACAATTGAAATCCTTTATTCAAAAACGGCAAAACATCTTAAGCCAAATAAATAAAGGGAGCTGAACTCCCTTTATTTTAAATATGAAATATATCAGGAATAGAGGATTTATAAAGACCATCCGCCTCGGTATGTATTCCGGATATATTCCTCTGAAGCTTTCCGGGCATTAAATTCAACTGTTTTTGGCCCTGATCCCTGTATTCCGTTGGGTATCCTGATCTTTTCATAATCGGATATATTGCTTATGCGCATATTTTTATCATCCCAGAGAAGTTTTCTGTCCAGGCTTTGCAGTCTGACAGCAAGATTTCCCATCACCACCATCTCGTTCAGCGGACAAGCATATTCGAAATTTGAGGCAGGAAGAATTCTGCTCTCAGGTGACTCTTTACAAGCCCTTACCCAATCCATCTCATGAGATACAGGAATACGCCTGACTGTTTGAGGCGGTTTCGGCATATCCTTAAATTTGCTCTCGGGAAGCAATTTATACTTCTCTCCGTAGTTGCCGCAAATCAGCACACCCTTACTCCCATGGAATATGACGCCGTTTTTGCCCGTGCCCATCTCTTCACCGTCTGCCAGGCCTTCAGGCCTTACAGGCAACAGACCTCCGTCAAACCAGTTTACTGTGAAAGCAGGCATCGCGATCTTCCCTGTCTTTTGACGAGCGGGAAAATTGTAATGTATCAGCGAAGACTGAGGAGCGCTTTCCGTATTTATGGCTGTCGAGGATGCTTCAAGGCTTACAGGATTTCCCGGTTTTAAGGAAGCGACTATCACATCAAGCACATGACAGGCCATATCTCCCAAAGCGCCTGTCCCAAAATCCCACCAGCCGCGCCAGCTGAAAGGATGATAAGCGCTGTTGTAAGGTCTCATCGGGGCAGGTCCGATAAACAGATCCCAGTCAAGCGTTGCAGGAACCGGCATCACTTCGGTAGGACGCATTATGCCCTGGGGCCAGATAGGACGGTTGGTCCAGGCATCCACGTTCCTGATTTCACCTATGGCTCCGCTCCAAATCCACTCACAAACTTCAGCCACACTGTCCCAGCTGTGTCCCTCATTTCCCATCTGGGTAACCACTTTGTATTTCCTTGATGCTTCAAGCAAAAACCTCGATTCATAAACAGAATGGGTTAACGGTTTCTGAACATAAACGTGTTTACCCAGCTGCATCGCTGCTATGGCCGTTACCGCATGAGTATGATCGGGAGTGGCAATTACTACCGCATCAATATTTTTCCCGGATTCATCCAGCATTTTTCTGAAATCAGTAAACCGTTTCGCACCAGGATAATCGTTGAAGGTTTTGGCCGCATAATTCTGATCAATATCGCACAGAGCGACAATATTCTCAGATTTCATGTTTTTCAGGTTGGTCCTCCCCTTTCCCCCGATGCCTATTCCTGCTATATTCAGCTTATCACTTGGGGCTGTGTGTCCCAATCCGCCAATGACGTGGCTTGGAAAAATTGAAAATCCGGTCATAACTGCAGAAGTAGTCCCTATAAATTTTCTGCGTGAAGAATTAAATTTACTTGTCATTGCATAAATGTTTAGTATTTAGTTAAAAAATTGAAGCCGTTATCGTTATTGGCCTAAAATTACTAAAAAGATTAGCAGTCGCAATAAAATAGATCATTCTTTAAATAATTCAAGAACCCTCTGTACTGATCCGTGCAGAATAAGAAGATTCCTTGCCCTTTCTGTTTCGATGCCAAGTTCTTCTTTAATCATTCTTACTCCCCTGTTAATCAGCTTCTTGTTGGTTAACATCATGTTAACCATTTTATTTCCTTTAACCCTTCCAAGCTGTATCATCAGCGTGGTTGAAATCATGTTTAAAATCAGTTTTTGTGCTGTGCCTGCCTTCATTCGTGTGCTTCCGGTAACAAATTCCGGACCAACAGGGGCTTCAACAGGATATTCAGCAACCTTTGCCAGGACCGATTCAGTATTGCAGGTGATACAGCCCGTCAGGATACCTTCTTCCCTGCATCGTTTCACAGCGCCAATGACATAGGGCGTTGAGCCAGATGCAGTGATTCCTACAACAGAATCCATCCTGTTAATCTTTCTTTTCTTTAAATCCTTCCAACCGTTACTCTCACTATCTTCGGCAGCTTCGACGGCTTTACGGATCGCAACATCTCCTCCTGCAATCACACCTATAATGAGATCATACCCGACACCATAAGTAGGAGGGATTTCAGAGGCATCCAGAATTCCCAATCTTCCGCTCGTTCCTGCACCAATATAAAAAAGACGTCCTCCTTTTTTCATCCTTTCGGCAATTGCCGTTACAAGTCTTTCAATTTGCGGCAAAGCCTTTCCAACGGCGTCCGCCACTTTACTGTCTTCAGAATGAATACCTTCAAGTATCTCCCTGACGGTCATTTTCTCAAGGTCACGATAAAGCGATTCGGATTCTGTTATATTCATCCTTTGTGAGTAATAGTTTCAGGACAATGAAAAGCGACCAGTAAATCAATTGGATGCTGAACAATTCTTCCCATCTTTAAACCATTGGATTGAAGAACCATTTTTAACTGATTTTCAAAATAATAAGCTACCGAACCTGTGAAACTGACCGGAAGTTCCCTGCTCTCCGGGTAGTTCAGCACATTTCTTTCCACAAAATGCTGTAATTCAGATATAACAACCTTTTCGCAATAAGAGTAGCCGATATTTTTTGAAAGAAAAGTTGCAAATTGGGATAAATAACGGTTGGGAAATTCTGATCTATAAACCGTTTCGAGAATATCAGAAGTCGTAATCTTATATTCCTTCTCAAATATTAATCGCAATGGCTCAGGCATAATTTCCTTCAGATAATCGCTTACCAGCCTTTTTCCCATCACGGCCCCGCTTCCTTCATCGCCCAATATTAATCCCAGGGGCGGCACATTTTTCATTATGCTCTTGCCATCATAATAGCATGAATTTGAACCTGTTCCCAATATGCAAGCAATTCCGGGACCATTTCCGCATAAGGCTCTCGCCGCTCCCAGAAGGTCGCTGTTCACTTCAATTTGCGATGCCGGAATAACTTCTACTATGGACTCTCTTACTATACCTCCTTTGGATCCCGTACAGCCCGCCCCGTAAAACCAGATATCCTTTACTTCTTCCGTAAAATGTCCTGAAAGGTTTTCTTTCAGAAAATCCTTAATCTCTTCTTTCTCCTGGTAATAAGGATTAATCCCTTTTGTTTCAACAGTAATAATATTGCCATTATCCCGGATGAGCCTCCAGGCTGTTTTTGTCGATCCGCCGTCTGCTATTATTTTCATTGAAGATCAAAGATATTCTGCCAATCGTTTGATTTTTTCTGCAAAATAACGCTTTTATGTGAAATGACAGCGCAGCACCTCTCTATTTTTTAAGTTGTACCAACACCTATTCAAGTCCGGTGTTTATTCGTAGATTATTCGTACATTATTCGTAGATCATTCGTATAATATACGAATAACCTACAAATAATCTATGTATAATCTACGAATAAACACCGGAGAAAGTACGGGGAAAACACGGATTTGGCATTGCGTATTCACATGGAATTACGCTATGATTGAAGAATTGTTGAATGAGCGGATTACGGCAAAACTTCAGCCACGACGAAAGTGCTTCCTGTAACAATAATAAGGTCGTCGGGACTGCTTTTTTTGCGGGCAGTGTCAAAAGCTTTTTTTACAGTCGGATAAGCTGAACCTTTCAGGTTAAAATAAGATGCCTGTTTCATGAGTTGTTTTTCGTCAAGAGCACGGGGGATGGAGGCTTTTGTAAAATAATAGTGCGCTTCTTTGGGCAGGAGCCTCAGCACTCCGTTTATATCTTTATCGTTGACCATACCTATAATCACATGAAGCTTATTATACGGAACGGCTTTCAATTGGGCAACCACCTCCCTTATACCTCCTTCGTTATGACCTGTATCACATACAATTAAAGGTTTTTTTCCCAATATCTGCCACCTTCCAAGCAGGCCCGTATTTTGGGTTACTTTTTCAAGTCCGTTACGGATTGCCAATTTTGGGATATTCCAATTTAATTGTTTGAGTTCCTCTGTGACAGCCAAAAGGGTACAGATATTTTTTAACTGATATTTTCCAAGCAGATCCGTTGCAAGATGGTCATAAATCACCGTCTCGCCGGATTGAGACATATCTGATGGAGACCTTTGTAGCAAAGACGCACGCCGTGCGTCTCTACGATTTTCTGTAACATTAAATATCTGTTTATTATCTGAGGAATATGTGGAATCAGATACCTTGAAATTTTGATCGGCAAATAAGACCGGGGCATTAAATTTATTGGCTACTCCTTTAAAAATCACCTCTGTTTCCGGGTGTGTTTCGCCAATCACAACTGGTACAAATTTTTTTATAATACCGGCCTTTTCCAGTGCTATTTTTCCCAGTGTATCGCCCAATAAAGCCGTATGATCGTAAGATATGTTGGTGATTACAGAGAGGACAGGTGTGATGATATTGGTTGAATCGAGGCGACCGCCCAGGCCTACTTCTATAGCGGCAATATCGACTTTTTCCTTTGCAAAATAATCAAAGGCCATCAATACCGTCAGTTCAAAAAAAGAAGGTTCGAGACCCACAGAATTATTTTGCTCTATAAAGTTATTAATAAATTCAACCACAAAATCTTTAGGGATCATTTCGCCGTTTACCCTTATTCGTTCGCGAAAATCCTTAAGATGAGGTGAAGTGTAAAGTCCTGTCTTAAAACCTGCTTCCATCAGTACGCTTGCCAGCATATGAGAAACGGAACCTTTGCCGTTGGTTCCGGAAATATGAACCGAGGGGAACTTACGATGAGGATATCCGTAAATATTATCGAGTGCAAGGGTATTGTTGAGATTATCCTTATAAGCTGCAGGACCCGAGCGCTGGTAAAATGGCAGATGACCATATAAATAATCAATAACCTGATCGTAGTTCATTCAATGTTCAATGTTCAGTATTCAATGGTCAATGGTCAAATTTCAATGTATTTTTTATTATTTCTGATTGTACATTGCAAATTGATTATTGATTAAAGTTTAATACAAAGATGATAATAATAGACGGAGTAATTCAACAATCTGAAGCTTTATTTGCTAATTTTATCACATTAAAGTAAGCAGAATTTGAATGGGAAAATGTAAGGTATTTGTTATTGATACGAATGTGATTCTTCACGATCACGAATGTATTTACAACTTTGAAGATAATGATGTCGTTATACCGATCACCGTTCTGGAAGAACTGGATAAATTCAAGCGTGGAAACGACCAGTTAAATTTCCAGGCAAGGCAGTTTGTAAGGGTGCTTGACGAGATTGTCGGAAGCGAGCTTTTTAACGGTGGAATTTCACTTGGAGAGGGGAAAGGGAAGCTGACCATTGAAACGGGTAAACCTTTTTCCGGAAAACTGAAGGAGTCATTTCGTGAAGATATTCCTGACCACAGGATTTTAGCCATTACCGAATATATCAGGGACAAATATAAAGAAAGGAAAGTTGTTCTGGTTACCAAGGATGTCAATCTGCGGATGAAGGCAAAATCGCTTAAGATTGAATCGGAGGATTATAAAAATGACAAAGTTTCCGATATAAATGTACTTTACCTGGGCATACGGGAATTTAAGAATTACGATGATAATCTCATTGCAAAACTTTATGAGAATTCTTCTCTGACAGTCGAGGAATCCGGAATAGAAAAGCCATTCGCCAATGAATTTTTCATTCTAAAAAGCCCCAGAGCAAGCATTCTTGCCCATTATAATCCTTTTCATCAGCAGATAGAGCGGGTTGATAAAAAAGTCGCTTACGGAATTAAGCCAAGAAATGCCGAACAGACTTTCTCAGTTCATTCTTTACTCGATCCGGATATTAAACTTGTCAGCCTTACCGGGAAAGCAGGGACAGGAAAAACTCTGCTGGCTCTTGCAAGCGCCATTGCACAACACGCCACGTATGATCAGATATTACTGGCACGGCCGATTGTTTCACTGAGCAACCGTGATATAGGATTTCTGCCCGGAGATGTTGATGAGAAAATAATTCCTTATATGCAGCCGCTATTTGATAATCTTTCCGTAATTAAAAGGTGCTGCAGCCCTCATAGTCAAGAGCATAAGCTTATTGAAGATCTTCAGAAGGAAGAACGGCTTGTCATCAGCCCTTTAGCTTTTATCAGGGGAAGAAGTTTATCCAATTGTTATTTTATCATTGATGAGGCGCAAAATCTCACCCCGCATGAAGTAAAAACTATCATTACCCGAGCGGGTGAAGGAACCAAGATGATATTTACCGGTGATATACAGCAAATTGATTCTCCCTATCTCGATATGCAGTCGAACGGTTTAGCCCACTTAACAGAGAAGATGAAAGGGCAAAATCTCTTTGCCCATATAAACCTGGTAAAAGGGGAAAGAAGTTATCTTGCTGAACTGGCAAGCGATCTGCTGTAAGCAAAGAGATGAGAACTAAGAGCCAAAAGCTAGAGCAAATTATTGCCCGTTTTCGATGATCATGATCTTTTCGATTCTGTCGCCCTGGCGGATGGCGTCAATCACTTCAATGCCTTCGTAAACTTTGCCGAAACAAGTATGTTTCCTATCCAGATGGCTTGTATTTGCGCGATTATGGCAAATAAAAAATTGTGAACCGCCCGTATCTTTTCCGGCATGAGCCATAGATAGTACACCACGGTCGTGATATTGATTCCCTAGCAATACA